>JBAXVC010000001.1:0-439490 GCA_037129315.1 Chitinophagia bacterium
CATAATTCTTTGTATTCGTAACCGATGTAATGGATATTAAACTTTTATTGATAATACCATTTGTTGTCTGAACAGGTGTTACCGTATAATTACCTGTCATATCAATACCACTTCCATCTACTATTGATACCACTGACGGTGTTAACGTTTTTCCAGTCCCTTGATTTTTTGTATCATACTCCTCCTTAAAAGTTCCAACATCTCCTGTACCTAATGATCCCGATGTTATAGTCGGTAGACCCGATGCTGTTATTGTCCCATCATAATTCTTTGTATTCGTAACCGATGTAATGGATATTAAACTTTTATTGATAATGAAGCTTGTTGAAAAGATTTGAGCATTACAAGGTCCTCCATCAATTCTAACCTCCATTCGATAGCTACCCGCATAAATGGGTGGGCCAAAACCAGAATATGAAAGTGTAGAACTTATTACAAAATAAGTTATCGTTACACCAGTTCCAAAACAAGAATTTTGAGTGTAGCCTGGAGATGTTCCAATATTTGATCCATTATACGTATATGGTGTTGTATTTGTAAAAGATATTGGTGGTGGTGCAATAAAAGAATCTGCATTTGCTTGAAATGCGAGCATCACCACCAACAAAATATATAGTACCCTCTTTTTCAATATGATTAAAATATTATATTTATTTTTAATATGTACTTGTACACCATCTAATAAGAACAACGAAAAAACCCTGTAAAGATTGCTCCTTGCAGGGTTAAATATAAATTAAACTTAGATTATAATCTATGATACTGAGTCTATTGCACTCCAGCTACAACTGCTTCTTTGTAAACCTTTTGTACCAATCCTTGCAATACTTTACCTGGACCATACTCGGTAAATTGAGTAGCTCCATCGGCGACCATTGCTTGTACCGTTTGAGTCCATCTTACAGCACCTGTTAATTGTGCAATTAAGTTTTGCTTTATTTCACTTGGATGGGTAACAGCAGTGGCCGTTACATTTTGATATACAGGACAAATAGGTGTTTGAAATTCAGTGGCTTCAATGGCTGCTGCTAATTCAATTTTTGCAGGGTTCATTAAAGGCGAATGAAAAGCGCCTCCCACGGGTAAAACCAATGCACGTTTTGCACCCGCTTCTTTCATTTTTTCGCAGGCCACTTCAATTCCTTTTATACTTCCCGAAATAACTAATTGACCAGGACAATTATAATTTGCAGGTACCACTATTTCTCCTGTTTCATTTTGTACCATTGCGCAAACCTCTTCCACTTTTTCATCTGCCAAAGCTAAAACCGCAGCCATGGTTGAGGGTTGAATATCACATGCCGCTTGCATTGCTTTTGCACGAATACTTACTAATCTTAATGCATCTTCAAAGCTTAAACTTTTGTTGGCTACTAATGCAGAAAATTCACCTAAGCTATGTCCCGCAACCATATCAGGTGCGACTGTAGGCATAGTTAAATACGCAATCACTGAATGTATAAATATAGCAGGCTGTGTTACATTAGTTTGCTTTAATTGTTCATCGGTTCCTTCAAACATAATATCACTAATACGAAAACCAAGAATATCATTGGCTCGTTCAAATAATTCTTTTGCAGCCGCATTAGTTTCATATAAATTTTTTCCCATTCCTACAAACTGACTTCCTTGTCCTGGGAATACAAATGCACTTTTTGACATATTATTCATTTTTACAAAAATAAATGAATTCGGTTATATGCAAGTAAGTATTAGAAACAAAAACTGAACTAATCGTTTATATCAATGTATTTTAAAAATTCCATCTTTACTTTTTCATCTTGAAACTGTCCGCCAAAAAAGGTCGTAATAGTATTTGAACTATCGTCCTTCACCCCACGACTTGATACACATAAATGCTTTGCATCCATCATCACTGCTACATCCTGCGTTTGCATAATAGTTTGTAAAGCTTTTCCTATTTGCATAGTTAATCGCTCTTGCACTTGCGGGCGTTTTGAAAAATATTCAACCAATCTATTGAGCTTACTTAATCCAATTACTTTTCCGCTGCTAATATATGCAACATGCGCTTTTCCGAAGAAAGGAACAAAGTGATGTTCGCAATTGGTATAAAAATTAATATTTTTTTCCACCAACATTTCATTGTACTGAAACTTATTTTCAAACAATGTCATGCTTGGCATATTAGCAGGATTTAATCCTTGGAATAATTCCTTCACATACATTTTAGCCACTCTTAGTGGTGTACCTTTTAAACTATCATCATTTAAATCCAATCCTAAAATTTCCATGATGGCTTTAAAATGTGGTTCAATAGCTGCCACTTTTTCATCATCAGTTTTATCAAAGGCATCATTGCGCAATGGCGTTTCCACCGAACTGGCTTTATGCTCATCTCCCATTTCCTCAATGATTAAATGGCTTAGCTCCATTTTTTCTTCCTTAAGCGGGGTAGTCAACAAAGTTTCTTTCTGTTTCATACAGACGAATTTTTAAATCAAGTGTTTCAGATATTTTTGGTCTTAATAAATTATAAATCACAATAGCGATATTCTCTGCAGTTGGATTTATATTTTTAAAAGCATCCGTATCTAAGTTTAAATTTTTGTGGTCGAACCTTGCGATCACTTCCTCGGCGACTAAAGTACTCAAGTCCTTGGTATTGATGACAAAACCAGTTTGCGCATCAGGATAACCATTTACTTGAACCACTAGTTCGTAGTTGTGTCCATGATAATTTGGATTACTACAGGCACCAAAAACGCGTTTGTTTTCAGAATCACTCCAATCAGCACAAAATAATCGGTGTGCAGCATTGAAATGCTCCTTTCTAAATACCGCTACTTTTTGTTCCATGCTTCCAAATTAAGAGATCAAAGTTACAATAATAATAACGCTATTTGAAGCATTTTGTTTAAGCAAATACTTAAAATAGTTAAACGATTAGGGCTTTATATCCTATTTCGACAAAAAGTTCAACAATTTGAAAGGCTAAAAGGCATTTTAGACTTATTCCCCAAAGTATTCAACAAAAATTCTTGGGGTCTCATATAGTTTAATACAATGCAGTTGCACCACTGGTGGGATATGTGGTGCCAATTGTTTCCATATGGCAATGGCTAAATTTTCAGTACTACACATTTGGCCTTGCATAAAAGGCACATCTATATTTAAATTCTTATGATCTAATTCATCAATAATATACTTGCGGATAAGGACACTTAACTTTTTAACATCAAATAAAAAGCCGGTTTCTGGGTCTGGAGTGCCTTTAATGGTGACGAAAATTTCATAATTATGCCCATGCCAGTTTTCATTGGCACATACCCCAAACACTTCCTCATTCTTTTCCCTGCTCCAATTTGGGTTAGATAATTTGTGTGCTGCATTAAAATGTTCCACTCGAGTTAAATAAACCATCTCATCATTAATTTTTGCAAAGATATAAATTTGATCGCCAAGATAACCATTTTTCACAGCCCTTTACCGACCTTTGTCCTATGAGAGTCATTATAACAGCTGCCACCAATGGGGAATGGATGCCTACTTTCCAAAAAATTAATCCTGCTTATGCGGGTTTGAATAAGCGATTTTCGGTGGGTTTTCATGAATCCGGCATTGGTTTGCTCGCCAGCAGCGTTTCCCTGATGAAGATGTTTGTACAAGAAACGCCTACTTTAATTATACAAGTGGGTATTGGGGGTTGCTTTGATAAAAAAATTCCTTTGGGAAAAGTATTTGCCATTAAAGATGATTTTGCAGGAGATATTGGCGTTCAAGAAAATAAGACATGGAAAGATTTGTTTGATTTAAAATTAGACAAACCCAATGATGCCCCTTATGAAAAAAAATCATTGCCCAACCCTTGGTTAAGTCAATATAATTTATTGAAACTGCCCACTAAAAAAGGAGTATCTGTTAATACTATTACTACCGACAAAAGTAAAATAGCATTATTCAATGGCCGATACAAAGCGACTATTGAATCAATGGAAGGCGCTGCCCTTCACTATATTGGCCGCGATTTAAATATTCCCTTTATACAAATTCGTGCGGTGTCTAATTATATTGGCGAGCGCAATAAAGCAAAATGGAAAATGAAAGAGGCTATTTATAATTTGAATGAAACCTTATTGCAATATTTAGATGCACTTCATAAAATTGCTTAACAATGCCCGATTTTGAAATTGGTTTTTCACCCTGCCCTAATGATACTTTTATTTTTGATGCTTTAGTGAATCATAAAATAGATACCAAAGGATTCAATTTTAAAGTGCATTTGCAGGATGTTCAAACTTTAAACGAATGGGCCATCACAGGCAAACTTCCCATTACAAAAATCAGTTACGGAGTATGGCCCTTAGTAAAGCAACAATACACTTTATTAAATAGCGGTGGCGCTTTAGGCAAAGGCGTAGGACCCTTGCTTGTTTATAAGGATGATAAAAATAGGCCCGAAGGCAAGCCAGATAAGGATTTGATGAAAGTCGCTATTCCTGGAATTAACACCACCGCTCATTTACTTTTTAGCTTGGCATTTCCTGATGTTATTAATAAATCGTTTTTAGTTTTTAATGAAATTGAGGATGCTGTATTGAATGGCCAAGTGGACGCGGGCGTTATTATTCACGAAAATCGTTTTACCTACGCAAGCAAAGGATTAAATAAATGGATGGATTTAGGTACCTATTTTGAAGAAACATTTAATGCACCCATTCCACTAGGCGGCATTATTGCACAAAATAATTTGGACCAAAATGATATTGCAATGGTAGATGCCCTCATTAAAGAAAGTATTCAATTCGCTTTTAAAAATAGTTACACAATTTTACCCGACTATGTGAAATTGAATTCACAGGAAATGTCCGACGAAGTAATGCGTCAACATATTGATTTATATGTGAATGATTTTAGTATCGACATGGGTGAAACTGGAAAAAATGCAATTGCTCATCTTTTATCCCTCCTTTAATGCTTTTGCATAAGCAGCTAAAACGCGCTCACGTGCTTCCTCATGTACCACGATTGGTTTAGGATATTCAAAACTATCCAATTCGGGAATCCAATGACGAATATATTTTAATTCCTTATCAAATTTTTCGGTTTGTAAACGTGGATTAAAGACTCTAAAATAAGGTGCTGCATCACATCCACTTCCACTCGCCCACTGCCATCCTCCATTATTCGCAGCTAAATCAAAGTCTAATAATTTTTGCGCAAAATAGGCTTCGCCCCAACGCCAATCAATTAATAAATGCTTGGTTAAAAAACTTGCAACAATCATACGCACTCTATTATGCATAAATCCTGTTGCATTTAATTCACGCATGCCAGCATCTACAATCGGATAACCCGTGCGCCCTTCGCACCATGCTTCAAACTCTTTTTCATTATTACGCCACTCTATAAAATCATATTTAGGCTTAAAGGATTTCCCATCTGCCACCTGCGGAAAATGCCATAATATCATATGATAAAAATCACGCCATATAAGTTCATTAAAAAAAGTGGCATTTATGCTTTGTGTCTCCAATGCCAATGTCCTAGCGGATATTGTGCCAAATCGTAAATGGACACTTAAGTGGGTAGTCGCATTCAATGCTGGAAAATTTCTTTGCTCGGTATAATTTTTCACGACCAAAGTTTTATACTGCATTGGAGGAATGACTAAATCTGTTTTTTCAAAACCTATCTCTTTTAATTTAGGAATTTTAAAAGCCTTGCTGTCTAAAAAATAATCAAGCAGTTTTTCGGACGGAAATTTCTTTGGTGTTTTCACTGCCCATGCTGCTCTCCATTTATTTGCATAGGGAGTATAAATGGTGTAAGGGGTTCCATCATCTTTGATCACTTCCTCTTTTTCAAAAATTACTTGATCTTTAAAATGATGATAAGTAGCATTGTTTTTTAAAGCCAGCTTTTCAATAGCGGCATCTCTTGCATTTGCCTTAGGACCATAATCATGATTCGTGTATACCGCCTTTATTTTAAAATCAGAAAATAATTTTTCAAAAACTTCCGTTGGTGTTCCATACTGAACCCAAAGCGATTTGCCTTTTGCCACTAAATCACCTTGCAAGCGAGTCAAGGTTTGATGAATAAAATCAACCCTTCTATCCGCCTTGTCTTCTGATTGATTTAAAATGGTTTTATCAAATACAAAAATAGGTAACACCTGCTCGCCTTTTAATTTGGCTTGATAAAGTGCATGGTACAATCCGGCATTATCTTCCCACCTTAAATCACGCCTAAACCAAAATATATTTATTTGTTTTGCCATTCTGTTTCTATTAACAATACAAGTTAAAAATAGTTGTCTCCCCTTTTAATTAAATACTGCTTTTTTATATTTAATTTTAGATATGCAAATAAGTACAATTATATCGACATTGGAATCCTGGGCTCCTTTGTCTTATCAAGAATCCTATGATAATGCAGGTCTAATTATTGGGGACCCCCTCGCACAATGTACTGGTATTTTATGCTCATTGGATTGCACAGAGGCTGTCATTGACGAAGCGATTGCAAATGGTTGCAACCTAATTGTAAGTCACCACCCCATTGTTTTTAAGGGAATTAAACAGTTTATACCCGATCATTATGTGACTCGTGTGGCCACCAAGGCCCTCCAAAATAAGATTGCCCTTTATGCAATTCATACCAACTTAGACAATATAATAGACGGGGTGAATAAATCCATAGCCGACAAGCTCCACCTTGAAAATCGTTCTATTTTAGCCCCTCAACCCGGAATTTTTGATAAAAATGGGGACCCGGTCGGAGCTGGGCTCATTGGAGAGCTTCCCTTAGAAACTGATGAGCAGGATTTTTTGAAATGGGTGAAAGAAAAGTTTAATTTATCCATTCTTAAGCACACCCCATTTACAAATAAACAATTGAAAACCATAGCTTTATGTGGTGGTTCGGGTAGCTTCTTAATTGACCTAGTTAAAAGTAAAAATATTGACTGTTTTATAACCAGTGACCTCAAATACCATGAATTTTTTGAGGCAGATGGGCAATTTTTATTGGTGGACATTGGCCACGGGGAAAGCGAACAATTTGTTCCGGCCTTAATTGTTGCTTTTTTAACAGGTAAATTCCCTACCTTTGCCGTCCTCCAATCCTTGGTAAACACCCAACCGGTGCGTTATCTTAAAGATTGAGGTTCACAGCATTAAGACCATCCAAATAAATTTGAAAATATGGCATCAGTCAAAGACTTTTCAGTAGAAGAAAAATTAGTAAACCTTTACAGACTTCAACGCGTTGATAGTAGTATCGATGAAATTGAAATTCTTCGTGGTGAATTACCAATGGAAGTAAAGGATTTGGAAGATGAAGTTCAAGGATTAATCAACAGACAAAGTAGAATTGAAGAAGAAATTAATGGTATCACAGATTTCATTGAAGGCAAAAAAGCAGCGATCAAAGAAAGCGAAGCTTTATTAGCTAAATATGAATCTCAAAGTGAGAATGTTAAAAATAATCGTGAGTTTGAAGCTATTAACAAAGAGCTTGAAATGCAAGGTTTAGAAATCAAACTTGCTGAAAAGCACATTCGTGACGCCAACGAAGATTTAGGCGAAAAAATTAGAGTATTAGACGCTGCTAAAAAAACCATCGCTTCTAAAGATGGTGTCTTGACTCATAAAAAAAGTGAATTAGAGAAAATCATTGCTGATACTGAAATTGAAGAAAAAGATTTAAGAAAAAAGAGTGATGATGCTCGTGCACATATTGACGAACGTTTATTATACAGCTATGACCGTATTCGCAACAGTTACCATAATGGCTTAGCAGTAGTTACTGTTGAAAGAGATGCTTGTGGCGGTTGTTTTAATTCAATTCCTCCTCAACGTCAAAGCGAAATTAGATTACACAAAAAAATCATCGTTTGTGAAAACTGCGGTCGTATTTTAGTGGAATCAGATGTGGCTAACGCCCCAGAAAAGAGCAAAAAGTAGGTTCAACCCCTATTCGAAAATATTCCTAAAAGGTCCTAAGCAATTGGGACCTTTTTTCGTAAGAACAAAATTTGTGCAGCATTTTTGTCTATTGTATCTTGCATCAAGCCATGTTATCCAAATTAGAAATACATAATTATATCTTGATTGATCAACTCAGTGTTGATTTATCAAGTAAGCTATCTGTCATCACAGGCGAAACTGGTGCGGGTAAAAGTATTATTATGGGTGCCCTTGGACTTATATTGGGAGATAGAGCAGATAGTTCTGTTTGCAGAGATGCTTCAAAAAAATGTTTTATCGAAGGTCATTTTTTATTGCATGATAAAAATGTATATCAATCTTTTTTCACCGAACACGATATTGAATTAACCGATGATCTTATTATTCGTCGTGAAATTAATGCGCAAGGAAAATCAAGGGCTTTTATCAACGACACTCCAATTAATTTAAATGACCTTAGGCAACTAACTTCACAATTAGTGGATTTGCATCAACAGTTTGATACCCTCACATTAGGGGACACCGATTTTCAACGCACCGTCATGGACGCCCTTGCTGCAGTTCAAAAGGACCTCGCACAGTATCAATCTATTTTTCATCAATGGAAGGAGCATCAAAAACAACTTTCAGATTTAATTCTTCAACGTGACGAATTTGAAAAAACAGAAAGTTATAAAAAACATTTATTAGAGGAATTAGCAGCACTTCAACTTAAAGAAAACGAATTGGAGGAAATTGAAAAAGAACTTAAGTTTTTAGAAAACGCAGTGACCATCAAAGGACAAATTGATCATAGCTTACAAATATTAGATGGCACCGAAAATCCTATGGTGCAACAATTAAAACAAATTGCCCATAATTTAGACAGCATTGTAAAATGGCAACCCGAATTTGCACCTTTACTTGAAAGATTAAAAGCAGCACAAATTGAATTGGTGGATGTAGCAAGTGAACTAAGCACCTGGCAGGATAAAATAGATTTTGATGATAAAAAAATGTCCCAGCTTCAAGATCGTTTATCCGAGGGTTATAGTTTACAAAAAAAGCATAAGGTACAAACCACGAACGAACTTATTAGCATTCAAAACCAATTAGAACAGGACTTGACAGCAGTATTAAGTTTAGATGACGCCATTACACATCTTTCCAATCAAGTATTGGCGGATGAAAAACAAGTGTTAGAACAAGCATCTTCTTTATCAATTAAAAGAAATAAAGAGATGGCACCTTTTACCAAAAATGTAAATCAATTATTGCATCAGGTGGGTATGCCAAATGCTAAAATAAAAGTGAGCATCGATGAAGTGGCTTGCAACCAATGGGGAAAAGATAAAATTGACTTTTTATTTGACGCTAATAATACACAAAAATTTGAACCCATTAAAAAAGTGGCCAGCGGTGGTGAATTAAGTCGATTGATGCTTTGTATTAAATCGCTTGTGGCTAAATCAATTGATTTACCTACCATGATTTTTGATGAAATTGATACAGGTATTTCAGGTGAGCCTGCTAAACAAGTAGGTTTGTTACTGCAAAGCTTGGGACAAACAAGGCAGGTTTTATGTATTACCCACCAGCCTCAGATTGCTGCTAAGGGCCATGCGCACCTTTTTGTTTACAAAGAGCAAAAGGGAGCCACTACAAACACTTTTTTAAGAATGTTGACCCCTGCAGAGCGTATTCAACATATTGCACTCATGATTGGCGGTGATCCTCCAAGCAAGTCCGCTTTGGAAAATGCCAAAGAGCTCTTAGCTTCTTAAGTAGGGACCTATTTCTTGATTTAACTACATCCTAACTTTATTATTGCTTTTTATTGGATATTATAATTATTTTTACAGCAATTAAATAAACCATAAACATGGCATACAATTTATTGAAAGGGAAGAGAGGTATTATCACAGGGGCATTAGACAGTAATTCCATCGCTTGGAAAGTGGCCGAAAAGGCACACGAGGAAGGCGCTACTTTTGTTTTAACCAATGCCCCCATCGCAATGCGTATGGGTGAAATTAATGGACTTGCCGAAAAAACAAATTCTAAAATTGTTCCTGCAGATGCAACCAGTGTAGAGGAATTGACCAACTTATTTACGCAATCTCAAGATATTTTAGGTGGCAAAATTGACTTTGTACTTCATTCTATTGGGATGAGTGTTAATATTCGTAAAAAAATCGCTTACCCTGAATTGAATTACGATTACTATGCCAAAGGCGTAGATGTTTCTGCGATGTCATTACATAAAATGTTAAGCGTTGCTTATAAATTAGATGCACTAAATGATCATGCAAGTGTCGTGGCTTTAACTTATGCTGCAGCACAACGCACTTTTCCTTTTTATACTGATATGGCCGATATTAAAGCATTATTAGAGTCCATCGCAAGAAGCTTTGGATATCATTATGGTTTAAGAAATAAAGTTCGTGTAAATACTGTTTCACAATCTCCTACCAAAACAACAGCAGGTACTGGTATTAAAGGATTTGGTGACTTTTTTGATTACGCAAACGCCATTGCACCTTTAGGAAATGCCACTGCCGAAGATTGCGCTAACTATTGTGTCACTTTGTTTTCCGATTTGACAAAAATGGTTACCATGCAAAATTTATTTCATGATGGTGGTTATTCTACCACTGGCGTTAGTGATTTGATTATGCAAAAAGCAGGTATTACCGAAGGTTAATAAAAAAAATAGAACACCCCCATAAATAATTATAAATGAGTAATAAAGAAATTAATCCCAAACTAGTAGAAGCCATTGGCTACCTTGGTTCATTATTAAGTTGTATCACTTTTGTGCCTCAAGTTTATTTATCCTGGAAGTCACATAGCGTAGGGGATTTAAGTTTACTCATGGTATTGATTGTCAACTTTAGCTGTATTGTATGGTTGACTTATGCTTATTTAATTAAAAGCCGACCTGTACTTATTGCAAACACCATTGTTTTAATATTGAGTTTAATGTTATTGTATTTTAAATTAACATTCTAAGAATATCTTTTAGCGTTAACTTTTAAAAAGACGCACCAATAAAAAAGGGTCACCGAATTATCGGGACCCTTTTTTAATATTCTTGATCATATGAGATTAAAGTAATTAATACTCATCTTCATTAAACATAAAGTCCTCATTACTTGGGTAATCGGGCCATATGTCATCTATACTTTCATATACCTCACCTTCGTCTTCTAACTCTTGTAAATTTTCTACTACATCTAATGGCGCACCACTACGAATAGAATAATCTATCAATTCATCTTTTGTAGCCGGCCAAGGGGCTTCCTCTAAATAACTGGCTAATTCTAAAGTCCAAAACATAGGATTCTTTTTTGCAAAAGTAGCCGTATAAATGATACTACCAAATGTGTTTTTTCTACAGGATGTAAACAAATCGTGAAATTTTGCCAAAATTGGGTCGGTAATCGTAGGTTTGTAGCATGGAAAAGCAGCCAAAACTATTAGTTGCGCAGGATATATATAAAACTTATGGCAATATTTCGGTCCTAAAAGGGGTTTCCCTTGAGGTAAATAGGGCCGAGATGGTTTGTATTGTTGGCGCCTCAGGGGCCGGCAAATCGACTCTTTTGTACATTGTAAGCAGTCTTGAAAAGGCCGATAGTGGACAAATATTATTTGAAAATCAAGACCTTAGTTTACTGTCCAATAAGCAGCTTTCCAACTACCGTAATAACCAAATTGGATTTGTTTTTCAGTTCCATCATTTATTACCTGAATTCACCGCCTTAGAAAATATTTGTATCCCAGGTTGGATTGGTCATAAACCCAAAAAACAAATTGATACCAAGGCCATGGAACTCCTAGACTTTATGGGCTTGGCCGATAAAAAAGATAAAAAACCACATAGTTTATCAGGTGGCGAACAACAACGCATTGCTGTGGCGCGTGCTTTAATTAATAGCCCTTCCTTAATTTTTGCTGACGAACCCACTGGAAATTTAGACAGCGCTAATGCGACTGCACTTCACGAATTATTTATTCAATGTCGAGATACTTTTAACCAAAGTTTTTTAATTGTAACGCACAATGAATCATTGGCGCAAATGAGCAACCGAACTTTACATATGAAAGATGGTAAAATAATATAGTGCTACACCCTTGCTTTCCATGGCATATCAACTACGCCATTTAAATGCCCAATATACCTAGCTAAAACAAATAAATAATCACTTAGTCGGTTTAGGTATTTTATCACGATAGGTTCTACAAATAAATTTTCTTCTTGCAAGTTCACACACCATCTTTCGGCACGGCGACAAACACATCTTGCGACATGTGTCATTGAAATAGCAGTATGCCCTACTGGCAAAATAAATGATTTCATTGGGGACAAAACTTCATTCATTGTATCAATCTCCTTTTCCAAATTAGTAATATCTAGTTCGGTTAAATCAGGAATCTGAATGGCAGATTCTTTGTCTGGATCGCAAGCAAGGTGAGATCCTACTGTAAATAATCGATCTTGGACTTCATTTAATACTTTTTGAATTTGCTCATTATTGCACATATCACTCACCAATCCAATAAATGAATTCAATTCATCTACCGTACCATAGGATTCAATACGAATATGACTTTTAGGTACTCTTGTTCCACCTATTAATGATGTTTTTCCTTCGTCCCCTGCTTTTGTATAAATTTTCATACTGTTATTATTGTGCTGTAGCTTTTATTTTTAAAGCTTTCATTGATGTAACAAATCTAATAAAATAAAGTTCACTTTCACATAAAAAAAGCCTCCCACGAAGAGAAGCTTTGTTATTATTTTAATAGTTCAAACCGCCTGATGAGAATACGCAGCTTATTTATGACCTGTGTTCAAAGTGTCGGTTTCAATATTTCCATCTCTTAATCGAACCACCCTATGTGCATATTTTGCAATGTCCTCTTCGTGCGTTACTAAAATTACGGTGTTCCCAGATGAATGAATTTTACCAAATAATTCCATGACTTCCACCGATGTTTTTGAATCCAAATTACCTGTGGGCTCATCCGCTAATAAAATAGAAGGATTATTGACCAAGGCGCGGGCAATAGCGACTCTTTGAATTTGACCTCCACTTAATTCATTGGACTTATGATGACTCCTATCGGCTAAGCCTACTTTTTCAAGTGCGACCATAGCGCGTTCTATTCTTTCTTTTTTTGGAATACCTGCATACACCAATGGCAAAGCCACATTTTCAGCAGCAGATAATCTTGGTAATAAATTAAATTGTTGAAATACAAATCCAATTTCTACATTACGAATACCCGCTAATTCATCATCGGTCATTTTACTTACATCATGACCATTTAAATTGTACATCCCTTTTGTTGGCGAATCCAAACATCCTAAAATATTCATCAATGTACTTTTACCGCTACCTGAGGGTCCCATTAATGCCACATATTCATTTGAAACAATATCAAGATTAATTCCTTTTAGTACGGGGATTGCTTGGCCCGCCATAAAATAACTTTTTTGTAAATCCCTTAACTGAATAACTGATGACATCTTTTTTTATTTATTTATTACTTTAGGCACTTTTATAAAAACACCATCTTGACTAGGTGCATTTTTTAACGCATCCTCGCGTTCAATGGATCCAGTGATTTCATCTGAACGAAGCACATTCACAGTATCCCCCATATGCATTAAAGGAGCAGTTCCAGTTGTATCTAACTCATTTAATATTTCAACAAAACCAACTAAGTCCTGCATGTCAACCACCAATTTGTCCATCTTATCAGGGACTACATTGAGTCTTGATAAATGGGCCAAGTGGCTTACTAATTTTTGGTCTACTTGCATAATACAAATGTAAACCAAAGGATTCATCCTCCAAGGCGCAATGGTTAAAAGGTCAAATGAAACAACCAGTGGCAAAAAAAAGAGGAGAAAATGAAAGTTTTTTTTGAAAATAGTTGCATAACTAACTAATTTTACAAAAATGGGATAAAATGCAAAGATCTATCAAAAAAATAGCGGTTTTAGGAAGTGGGGTAATGGGCTCTCGAATTGCATGTCACTTTGCAGGAATTGGAGTGGAAGTTTTATTATTAGATATGCTACAACCTGGGTCCAATGAAAGCACCTTAAAAAAAGAAAGAAACCAATTAGTGGATAGTTCATTACAAGCAGCCATTAAATCAAATCCTTCTCCTTTATATCTAAACAAATTTGCACAAAATATAAGTACAGGAAATTTTACAGATGATATCCAAAAAATTAATGCGGTGGATTGGATTATTGAAGTAGTGGTTGAAAGACTAGATATAAAAAAATTGATTTACGACGAAGTAGAAAAATATAGAAAGCCTGGGACATTAATTAGTTCTAATACTTCGGGCATTCCTATTCATTTGATGGCCGAAGGTAGGTCGGATGATTTTCAAAAACATTTTTGTGGAACCCACTTTTTTAATCCACCAAGATATTTAAGATTATTGGAAGTAATTCCTACACCAAAAACTGATCCTGCTGTCGTGTATTTTCACATGCATTATGGCGATGTATTTTTAGGAAAAACAACTGTGCTTTGTAAAGATACTCCTGCCTTTATCGCCAATAGAGTAGGCGTTTTTAGCATGATGAGTGTTTTACATATCATGGAAAAATTAGAACTCAGCATTGACGAAATTGAATCCATTACGGGACCCATTATGGGTCGTCCTAAATCGGCAACTTTCCGCACTGCGGATGTAGTGGGAATTGATACCTTAGTTAAAGTGGCAAACGGTGTAGCAGCAAGCTGCCCCAATGATGAAGCAAAAAATATTTTCACATTACCTGCATGGCTTGAAAAAATGGTTGCTGAAAATTGGTTAGGCGATAAAACGGGTCAAGGATTTTTTAAGAAAATAAAGACAGCCAGCTCCAAGGAAATTTTAACCTTGAATTTAAAAACTTTCGAATACGAGCCTCGCGTAAAAGTAAAATTTGCATCCATCGGCGTTGCCAAAGCAATGGAAAACTTACCCGACAGATTAAAAAGTTTATATGCTGCTTCAGATAAAGCAGGTGAGTTTGTACGTCAATTTCATTTTGCATTATTTGCTTATATAAGTCACCGCATTCCAGAAATAAGTGATGAATTATATCGTTTAGATGACGCTTTAAAAGCTGGTTTTGGATGGGAGATTGGTGCTTTTGAAACTTGGAATGAACTAGGCGCTGCACAAGTGATCAAGGATATGAAAACGGCCGGTTATACTGTGGCCCCATGGGTGGAAACCATGTTAAGCAAGGGCTTGTCCTTTTATAAAGTGCAAGAAGGAAAGAGATATTATTATGATGTGGCTACAGAAGCTTATAAATTAATGCCGGGTAGTGAATCCTTTTTAATTTTATCTGATTTAAAAGAAAAAACCATCTGGAAAAATAGTGCTTGCACTTTAGTGGACATGAATGACGGCATTGCTGGATTTAGTTGGAATACCAAAATGAATAGTATCGGCGGAGAAGTGTTGGAAGGAATCAATAAATCCATTCATTTAGCCGAAGAAAAATTCAACGGATTAGTGATTGCCAATGAAAGTAATTTATTTAGTGCTGGCGCCAATGTGGGCATGATATTTATGCTGGCTATTGAACAAGATTATGAGGAACTAGATATGGCAATTCGTACTTTTCAAAATAGTATGATGCGCGTGCGCTACTCTTCCATTCCTGTTGTAGTAGCACCCCATGGTCTTTGCTTAGGGGGTGGTTGCGAAATGAACTTACATGCAGATAGTATATGTGCAGCTGCAGAAACTTATATCGGATTAGTAGAATTGGGTATTGGCGTTATTCCTGGAGGTGGCGGTACTAAAGAATTAGTATTGCGCGCTTCAGATGAAATGCATGCCGATGAACCAGAAACCATTACACTAAATAGAAGATTCATGCAAATTGCAACTGCAAAAGTAGCAACCAGTGCACATGAAGCGATGGATATGGGAATATTAAGAAAAGCACAGGATTTTATTATCTTGAATCAGTCTCGACGCATTACAAAAGCCAAAGACCAAGCACTGCAATTATTTAACGCTGGCTATACACAACCACAACAACGAAAAGATATTAAAGTACTGGGAAAAGCAGGACTAGGTGCATTATACGCAGGTATTAATGGAATGCACAAGGGCGGTTATGCCTCAGATCACGATGTAAAAGTTGCAAAAAAATTAGCCTTTGTTATGTGTGGTGGCGATTTAAGCGAACCGACTGTTGTGAATGAACAATATTTATTGGACTTAGAACGCGAAGCATTTTTAAGTTTATGTGGCGAGAAAAAAACTTTAGAACGCATCCAATCTGTTATCACAGTGGGTCGCCCTATCCGAAATTAATGTTTTATTTGAGCAACTGATTTAAAGCTTCATCAATGCTAGGATAAGCAAATTCAAATCCAGCTGCTTGTATTTTAGCACAAGATACATTGGCACTTTTTAATACTTCAATACTCATTTCACCAAGCATGATTTTTAACATCAAAGCTGGCACTGGAATAGGAATATAAAATCCTCTCATTTTTTTTGTGATGGCAATGACTAGTTCTTGATTAGTGATTGGACTAGGTGCCACTGCATTGTAAACTCCTTTTATGAAGGATTGCTCGATACAAAAATGAATCATCTTACTTACATCTGCTTCATGAATCCAACTAACAATTTGCTTTCCATCTCCTAAAATAGTTGCCATTCCAAAACGAGCTGGCTTTACAAATTCAAGAAAAGCACCTCCCTTTATATTTAAAATAATGCCCAATCTCAATGTCACATATCTAATGTCTGTATTTTGTATACTGTGTAAACTTTGTTCCCACTGTTGACAGGTATCTCCTAAAAAGGAATGGTCCACCCTATCTTGCTCTGCGAATCCATTCATTAAACTTTGCTTTGTATCTGGACCATACCAACCTATCGCCGATGCGGCAATAACCGTTTTTACATGATGTGTTGTTTTGGTTAAAGTCGTTGCTAATAATTTCCCTGACAACACCCTACTTTCTAAAATTTCTTTTTTTCGTTGTGCCGTCCATCTTTTATCTGCCACCCCTTCGCCCGCTAAATGCACAATGGTATCGGCTTGTTGAATGGCCAATGGATCAATATACCCTTTTGCAATATCCCAAATGGCATAGGTTAAATTAGGGTGTGTCGATTGCTTTAATCGCCTAGTCAAGATGATGACTCGATAGTCATTATTTAATAAAAAATGAGTCAGTGAAGTACCTACCATTCCAGTTCCACCTGTAATTAATACTGTGTGCATTGGATAAAGGTACATAAAAACAAAAAACCCGCCTCGATAAATCGAGACGGGTTACAACTAAAATCAACTATACATAAAACAAGATCAATCTGGTTTTTTACCATCCATAAAAGTATTGATGGTTGAAATTTGTGTTTGGTTATTTTCATCCTTATCCACTGTGTACTTACTATAATAGTTTTCAACAGAAGCCATCGTGTTACCAAACATATCCATATTGCGCCTCACATAGGCAGGCACCGATTCAAAATCATTATTAGGATCATTACCATTATTAATATTGAATGATAAATTCCTTAATTTTTGAATACGCTCTGCTACTTTTTTTCTTTGCTCTTCAGCATTATCTAAAGGCATATCGTAATGGGCATGTTGAGATACTTGAGCAACAGGTGTATTTGATTCCTCTCTCATCACTAGTTGCATAGCAGGCTCCTCCTCATATCGGAAAGAAGTTTCAAATGCAACTTCAGCTGGGGCAGCTGGTTCCTCTACCGGCGCTGAGTACATTTCAACAGGCGCTACTAGTTCAGCCATCACTTCTTCTTCCATCATCTCTTCTTCCATGATTTCTTCTTCTAATACATACTCTTCCTCGATATATACCTCCTCTTCCATTTCTTCTTCTACTATTTCCACTTCTGCCTCTTCTTCCATCAACTCCATTACTGGCTCCATTTCTATTTCTGCTTCGATGGTTTCTTCTTCCTCATCGGCATAAATATTAGTAGGCTTATTCAATATAAAATCTTGCGCTGATAAAGTTTCAGGAGTCATATTTAATGCAAAAACTTCTTCCTCCTCCTCTTCTTCAACTAGCTCCTCCATTTCAACTTCTTCCATTTCATCTTCATCCTCAATGATTAAGCTTGGCATATACTCATTTTGTTCAAATGCCATCAGAACTGGTGCTTCTTCTTCCACATCTTCAGCAACTTCTTCCAATTCTGCCTCTAATTCTTCTTCGATTCTATCTGCAGCTTCAATCGAAACCACTGCATTTAAATCCCATATTGCATCATATTTTTCCAATTCTACTTCTGCAGTCACTTCCTCTTCCTCCGCTACCACTGGAGCTTCGAGGATAGGGTCTTGATCAAAAGAAAAATGAATTGGTGTTTGTTCAGTTTGGTCTAAAATAAAATGATCTTGATTTTGGTCAGCTGTTTCATTGCTTAATGGCTCCTCTTTGATTTGCTCAGATGCTGCTGCATCTGTGACCAATGTCATCACAATTTTTTCCTCAATAGGAGCCTCCGCTTTTTTTGGTACTTCAGTTTTAAATGGATCCTTACCTTCAAATCCAGTTGCAATAAGGGTAATACCTAATTTTTTATCTAGGGTAGCATCATATCCCATTCCCATGATGACATCAGAATGCTCACCAGTGCGTGAACGTAAATATTCATTGATGGTTTCTAATTCATCCATCGTGCACTCATGATCACCTTCAGCACTATTAATATTTAATAAAATCCATTTTGCACCTTTAATATCATTGTCATTTAATAAAGGAGAATTTAATGCTTCTTCAATTGCTCTTTGCGCTCTGTTCTCTCCTTCAACTTCTGCTTTACCTAATATCGCAACACCACCATTTTTCATTACGGTACATACATCCGCAAAATCAACAATAATATGTCCACGACTATTAATAACATCGGTGATACATTTAGCTGCTGTGGCTAAAACATTATCTGCTTTAGTGAAAGCTTCTTTCATTTTTAAATTGCCGTATTGAACGCGTAATTTATCATTTGAAATCACCAAAAGTGTATCCACCAAAGGTTTCAATGCATTGATACCTTCTTCTGCTTGTTTTTGACGACGAGGTCCTTCAAAACCAAAAGGAGTTGTAACGATACCAACTGTTAGGATACCTAAGTCTTTACAAATTTGTGCAATAATCGGTGCACCACCCGTTCCTGTTCCACCACCCATTCCTACTGTAATGAAGGCCATGCGTGTATTAACTTCTAAAATTTTTCTAATTTCATCCAATGATTCTTCTGTTGCTAATTTACCAACTGAAGGATCGGCACCCGCACCAAGACCTTGGGTCAAATGGGGCCCTAGTTGAATTTTGTTTGGCACATCACTTTGTTCGATGGCCTTTGAATCAGTATTGCAAATAATAAAATCAACGCCTTCAATATCCTGCTTAAACATAAAGTTTACAGCATTACTACCACCGCCCCCTACGCCGAGGACTTTAATGATAGATGATTTTTGTTTAGGCAAGTCAAATTGAATCATTTTTTTGTTTTTAGATGGGTTAGTTAGATGGTTAGTTGTTAGTTAGTTATGTCGAAAATAGCCCTTTTACAAATTATTCTACTTGTTTTTTATAACCATAATGTGGGTAAATATTTATGGTAATGGGTTGTCTGCTTCTTCACTAAATATTTCAATTAAGTTGTTTTTAAAACGATCCCAAAACTTCATTCTTTTTCCAATTTGCTCTGGCGTTAAAGTAGTTGGTACGGGTTGTTTTTCAACTTTAGTTGAACTTAAAGTATTAGCAGCATTTGGATTTACAGTCAATGATTTAGGTACTTCCACGCGTTTAAAGGTTTCCGTAAACACCTTATAATTTTGCTCGTAATCATTGTATCCCTTCAAGATTAAGCCGATACAAGTTGAATACATTGGTTTTTTTAATTCATCAATGTGATTAGGTGCCAAATGTTCATTTGGTAATCCAATGCGTGCATTTAAACCCGTGATATATTCGGTTAATTGAATCAGATGCTTTAATTGAGATCCGCCACCTGTTAAAATCACACCCCCATTTAATTGACGGCTATCCAAACCCACCTGCTTTAAATGATAAGTAACAAAATCTAGTATTTCACTCATCCTAGCTTGAATAATTCCTGCTAAACTTTTCACACTTATTTCCTTGGCAGGCATTCCTTTCAAACCTGGAATAGTCACATAGGCATTGGCTTTTGCTTCATCTGCTAAAGCACTTCCAAACTGTACTTTCATGGCTTCGGCTTGGCTTTTTAATACGCCTAATCCAAGTCGAATATCATTTGTGATATTTTCACCACCAAAAGGTATCACAGCGGTATGTTTTAAAATACCATCATAAAATACGGCAAGATCACTGGTTCCACCACCAATATCTAGTATCGCTACTCCTGCTTCTAAATCAATATCGCTCATAACCGCACTGGCAGATGCCAATGGTTGTAATACTAAATCTTTAGTTACTAATCCACTTCTTTCTACCGAACGATTAATGTTACGGATGGCATTTCTATCTCCTGTAAGGATTAAAAAGTTAGCCCCCACTTTTACACCATTGACACCCACTGGTTCTTTCACATTAGGGTTATTGTCTACATGGAATTCTTGTGGAATAACATCAATAATTTGATCCCCTGCGGGTATGAAAGTTTTGCGTTGGTTGTTGATGAGTTGCTCAATTTCCCAAGGCTGAATTTCGTTTTCAGCGTCTTGGCGCACCATATCACCACGGGTTTGTAAACTTTTAATATGATGTCCTGCAATACCCACGAACACTTCATTGATCTCTAAATCGGGGTTGCTTAATTGACAGTTTTGAAGGGCTTGCTGAATGGCCTTAATAGTTTGATCAATATTTAATACTTGACCATGTTGAACACCATTACTGTTAGCACGGCCAAAGCCTAAAATTTCTAATTTGCCGAACTCATTTTTCCTACCTGCAATGGCTGCAATTTTGGTTGTGCCAATATCTAGTCCCACAATGATGGGCGATTCATTTTGACTCATTTTTATGTATTTTAGTTGTTAGTTGTAGTTGTTTTGGAAGCAATCTTGGTGGGCATTAATGCCTTTGCAGACTTCTTCTTAATAATTAACGATTTATTATTTTGTTTATTGTTTTTTACAGGTCCTATTTTTTTGATTTTTGCCCCTTTTGGATCCAACTTTATTTTCACCGTCTCCTTAACTTTTTTGACAGGTAATACAACGGTGTCTTTTACAATTTTAGTTGCCGTTACTGTTGAGATAGTATCCTTATGCTCGTCCAATAAAATTGATTTTTGAAAAGGTAATATGCCAGGAGAATATTGTACCGGTTGCATCCCCTTTTTAAGTGCCACAATTTGCTGATCAAATCGACAATCTAATACTTGATATGCGTTAATGCCACTTTGCACCCAAACCCTTTTATAAAAAGTGTACAATCGATTCAATTTATCCTCTAAATTATCAACCGATCCAATTAATACTAGATGGTCGCCCAAACTTGGAATGAATTGAAAATCACCATTAGGCTCAATATTAATTTGTGCAATTTGGGCTGTGAAAAAACTATCTTTTATAATCGTATTTGAAAAAGTAAGAATATCGTTAAGTAAAGTGCTATCTGGTGAAGAAAGCTTATCCTGATCTGTTGGGAATCCAGTAAATACCGGCAAACGCAATACAGTAAGCTGCTTCAAGGGTAATCGCCAACCTTCATTATCGATATAAAATGAACTTCCTGATAAAGTAAAAACACGGGCAATGGGTTTTCTTTGTTCTATTTTTACTTCAAGTACTTGTTGGTTATCCGTAAACAATTCCGCATTCTTAATCCATCTTATTTGTTCTAAGTTTTTTTCGATCAGTGTTAAATTAACCCCTTCTAATACCGTCCCTAAAGTAATGCCTTGGTCTTTTAAAATTTGAGTGATTTCTTTTTCATCCATAAACAAAGCAGTGGTCGTTTCTCCTACTAATTCCACTTGTATATGGTTAATTTTCTTGGTCACTTTGGCTTTCCAAGCAATGACAAATAAAACGATGAGTGCAACACCCAAAATGCTCCACAAAATTTTTATTAATATGTTTTGCCAATTCTTCATTTAGTGGGAGTAAGTAGGTCTTTAATTTGATTAATACAAACATCGATATCTCCTGCGCCTGCCATCACAATTAATTTATCATTTGTGGTCGCAGCCCATTGCAACAATGCCTCTTTTGACATGACTTGCTTTTTTGAAATGGTCATTTTGTTAATAAGCATATCACTACTCACACCTTCGATTGGCAATTCCCTTGCTGGATAAATGGGCAACAAAATAACTTCATCAGCTTTGTCCAATGTGGCAACAAATCCATCACATTGATCCTGTGTTCTACTGTATAAATGAGGTTGAAATACAAGCACCATTTTTTCACCTGGATAGATACTCCTAACACCTGATATTAATGCATTTAATTCCTCAGGATGGTGTGCGTAATCATCTATCAATACTTTAGTAGGTGTTTTAACCTTGTATTCGAAACGACGCTTTACCCCTTTAAAATCTGCAATAGCCAATTTAATTTTTTCTTCTTCTATTCCCAATGTTAAAGCGATAGCAATCGCTGCAGTTGCATTTTCAACATTATGCAATCCTCCCATATTTAATAAGACATTATGCACCACTCCATATGGATGAACAATATCAAAAGTATAAGAACCATCCACCACTTTTAAATTTTTTGTATGATAGGATGCATTAGGTTGATCGTACCCATAAGTATGAATGGCTTTGTTATTTGCATCTGTTACCACTGTCGTTCCCCATTTTTGAATTAATGTGCCGCCACTTTTAATTTTATCAGCATATTGTCCAAAAGCTTTTAATACTTCTTCGGCAGTGCCATAAATATCTAAATGATCAGGATCTACTGCTGTGATCACTGCAATATTGGGAGCTAATTTTAAAAAGCTACGATCATATTCATCCGCTTCCACCACTACTACATTGCGTTCGTGGCTCCAAAAATTAGTATTATAATTTGACGCAATACCTCCTAAAAAAGCATTACATCCATATCCAGTATGTCTTAAGATATAAGCTGTCATTGAGGTTGTTGTTGTTTTACCATGTGTCCCTGCAATTCCAATAGTGAAAGCATTTTCAGTCACCCATTGTAATACATCACTTCGTTTTACTACATTATATCCATGATCTCTATAATAATTCAACTCTAAATGTGTTGTTGGAACAGCAGGGGTATAAACAATAACAGTTGCGGATTTGTCGATTTGATTAATATCATCTTCAAAATGAATTTGAATTCCTTCTTTTATTAAATCCTCCGTTAATAAAGTGGGCGTTTTGTCATATCCAGAAACATAAACTCCTTGTGTATTAAAATACCTTGCTAACGCACTCATCCCAATGCCACCAATGCCAATAAAGTAAATGTTTTTTATATTCGTTAACGGGTTCATTTTACTACTAGTCGTTTTATATGTGTTTTAAAATTTGTTCAGCAATAACTTCATCTGCATTCGTAAAAGCAAAGTCCTTCACCTTTTCTTGCATTTCTTTTATCGCTTTGTCATCCTGACTCAAATGTTGTAATAAGTGGATTAAATTTTCGTCTACTTCATTATCCTTTACCATATATGCAGCTCCCTTATTTACCAATGCCATTGCATTAAAAGTTTGATGATCTTCTGCTGCATGAGGATATGGAACAAATATGCTGGCCTTTCCTGTAACTGCAATTTCAGCGACCGCCATGGCTCCTGAACGACTCACCACCACATCAGCTGCAGCATAGGCCGCACTCATGTCATCAATAAAGGGACTTACAAAAACATTTGAATAAGGAGCTACAGCAGTCAAATAAACATTTGCATCGGGTTTCCCTGTTTGCCAAATGAGTTGAACTTGCTGTTCCGCCAAAATGGCTAAATTGTTCTGAATCGCTTTGTTAATGGACTTTGCTCCTAAACTTCCGCCAATAATCAAAATTGTTTTTTTATCAGGATGCAAGCCAAAATATAATAAGGCTGCAACTTTATTGTATTTAGAATGTACAATATTTTGTCGAACTGGATTTCCAGTAATCATTATTTTACTTGATGGAAAAAAGGACTCCATTCCATTTGTACCTGTAAATATTTGTGTCGCATCTGCACCTAACCACTGATTGGCTTTACCAGCAAACGCATTGGACTCATGTATAAAATTAGGAATGGACAGCATTTGCGCTTGTTTTAAAACTGGGTAACTGGAATAACCCCCCACTCCAAAAACAGCATTGGGTTTGAATTTTTTAAAAATCGATTTTACTTGGAAATAGCTTTTTATTAATTTCCATGGCAATGTTATATTTTTAAAAATATGCGATCTATTAAAACCAGCTATGGTAATGCCAATAATATCAAATCCGGCTTGAGGTACTTTTTCCATTTCCATTTTTCCTAGCGCTCCCACAAATAAAATAGCCGCAGTAGGTTGTAATTTTTGAATAGCCTGTGCTACCGCAATCGCTGGGAAGATATGTCCTCCAGTGCCTCCGCCCGCAATGATGATGCGAATATTTTTATGCAGTGGGTTGAATGACATTTTCTGTTTCATTATTTTCTTCAGGTAATTCAATATCAGTTTCTAAAGGCGCCTTGCCTTCTAATTGTTCCACATTGCGAGCAACACTTAATATTAATCCAATTGAACAACAAGTAAATATGAATGAACTTCCTCCCATACTCACCAATGGCAAAGTCACTCCCGTCACTGGCATAATATTCACATTCACTGCCATATTTGCAATTGCTTGTATAATTAATGTAAAACTTAATCCAAGTGCTAAAAATGCACCAAAAGCATAAGGACATTTTCTAAAAATGCGTATGCATCTAAATAAAAAAACTAAGTAAATAAAAATAATAAAGGCGCCTCCAATTAATCCGTATTCCTCAATGATGACCGCATAAATAAAATCATTATACGCTTGTGGTAAAAAATTTCGTTGACGACTATTGCCTGGACCTAATCCAAAAAAGATACCGCCATTGGCAATTGCAATTTTTGCTTGTTGAACTTGATAAGGTACTTCATTTTCCTTGGCATACATAAAGTCTTGAACCCTATTAACCCATGTACCAAAGCGACCAAAACTCTTCATTGTTTCAGCCACTGCAGGCTGCCCCTCTACTTTTTTGCTAGAATGCGTAGCCATTGCTACACTGATGATTAAAACAACGGGGATCATAGCAACTAAAATAGTAAGTAAAATATGTTTGAAACTAACCCGTCCAATAAACATTAATAATAAGGAAGTGGCGCCAGTCAATAATGCATTAGATAAATTAGCTGGCATGATTAATGCGCAAATAATGAATACAGGAATAATAACTGGTAAAAAGCCTTTTTTAAAATCCTTAATCACTTCTTGTTTTTTACTCAGCACCCTCGAAATGTACATGAACAAAGCCAACTTTGCCACATCACTACTTTGAATGGTCAAATTTATAATGGGTAACTTAATCCATCTACTGCCATCATTAATTTTAGCGCCAAAAAATAAAGTATAAATTAAAAGTGGAATAGCTAATGCAAATAAGATAGTTGCAATTTTAGAAAACACTGTATAATTAATTCGATGTAACCCAAAAATGACAAGTAATCCTACTAAAGTGAAAATGACTTGTTTAAACAAATAGATACTGGTATTACCTCGATACATTTTATATGCCAATGAACCTGTTGCACTATATACTACTAAAATAGAAATCAAAGATAATACAATGACTAACCCCCAAATGTATTTATCCCCTCTGGTTCTTTGGTCTAAATGCTCTTTCATGCCTCCAATAGAAGGCATTTGAGAAAATAATTTATCAGTGGATTCGTTGAACATAATTATAATTCTTTAACAACCGCTTTAAATTGATTGCCTCTGTCTTCATAATTTTTAAACAAATCAAAACTTGCGCAGGCTGGGCTCAATAAAACTACATCTCCTTTCTCCGCTAATTTAAAAGCAGATGTCACAGCTTTTTTTGCCGAATCAGCTTCTACAATTACAGGAACTTTATCACCAAAAAAGTCCATGATTTTTTTATTATCCGTTCCCATGCAAATAATTGCTTTTACTTTCTCTTTGACCAACTCAGCAATTAATTCGTAATCGTTACCCTTGTCTACACCTCCTAAAATAAGGACGGTTGATTTTTGCATGCTTTCCAATGCATACCAAGTACTGTTTACATTGGTTGCTTTGCTGTCATTGACAAAATCAACGCCACGCACAGTAGCCACAAATTCCATTCTGTGTTCAAGGCTGTGAAAATTACTTACCGCTTCACGGATTTTTTCCTTTCTAATACCTAATGTGGAAGCTGCAATGCTTGCTGCCATTGTATTATAAGCATTATGTTTCCCCTTTAAAGCGAAATCATAAATACTCATAGATACGCGTTCTTCTTGGATTTTTAACATCATTTGATCGTTTTTGATGTAGCCTCCTTTTTTTACTTCTTGTTTCATAGAAAATGGTAATGGGTTAGTATTGGTGGTTAGTAGTTCTAAATGTTTAACGATGACTTCATCATCGATGCAGTAAATAAAATAATCCTGCTCAGTCTGATTTTCGATAATTCTAAATTTGCTCTTGATGTAATTTTCAAACTGGTAATTATATCTATCTAAATGATCTTCCGTAATGTTGAGCAAAATCGCGATATCTGGTTTGAAGTATTTGATATCATCCAATTGGAAGGAGCTTACTTCAATAATATATAAAGCCTTAGGCGCCATTGCAATTTGACGCGCAAATGAGAAACCAATATTACCTACCATTGCTACATCATCATTCACTAATTGACAAATATGATACAACAAAGCGGTAGCCGTACTTTTTCCATTACTTCCCGTGATGGCAGTTATTTTACTTGCTCCTTTGTAACGATATCCAAATTCAATTTCACTGATCACCGGTATTCCTTTTGCACGTATAGCTTTAACCATTTCATTTTTTTCTGGAATGCCTGGACTTTTCATTACTTCATCAGCAGATAATATTTTTTCAACACTATGCATACCTGATTCAAAGGCGATATTATTTTCTTCTAATTCCTTTTGAAAATTAGCCTTAATAGCGCCGCCATCAGACACAAACACTTCGTAGCCTTTTTGTTTGGCCAACAAAGCAGTTCCAATTCCGCTTTCACCTGCACCTAATATCACTAAATTTTTTGCCAATGCTTATCTTGTCTTTAAGGTTAATATTGAAACAACAACTAATAATATTGTAATGATCCAAAAACGAACCGCAATCTTACTCTCATGAAAACCTTTCTTTTGATAATGATGATGTAATGGGCTCATTAAAAATACGCGTCTGCCTTCACCATATTTTTTTCTTGTGTATTTGAAATAACTTACTTGAATGATCACACTCAAGTTTTCAATTAAAAACACACCACAAAAAATAGGAATCAATAATTCTTTTCTGACAATAATGGCTAAAGACGCAATGATACCGCCCAATGCCAAACTTCCTGTATCTCCCATAAATACTTGTGCTGGATATGCGTTGTACCACAAAAATCCAATACACGCCCCTACAAATGCACCAACAAATATGGACAACTCTCCTAAATTAGGTATGTACATGACATTTAAATAATCAGCAAATACATAGTTACCGCTTACATAAATAAATATGCCTAGAGCGGCACCAATAATAGCACTCACTCCAGCAGCTAGCCCATCCAATCCATCTGTTAAATTGGCGCCATTAGATACAGCAGTAATTATAAAAGTGACAATTAAAATATAAATGATCCAAGTATATTTTTCGGCACCTGGTCCTATCCAACTAATTATTTTACTATAATTAAATTCGTGATTCTTTACGAAAGGAATTGTCGTAATGGGTGTTTTTACTTTCACAAAACGCCTTTCTTCACCATTAATTTTTCGAATTACGATGTCAGCACCTTTAGCAATTTTTTCACCTTTCGCTAAGCTAGCCGAAACATTGGACGCAATAATTTCACGCTCTACTGTTACTGCATTGCTAAAATAAAGTGTTACCCCAATTATAATTCCTAGTCCAATTTGTCCAATAATTTTAGAAATACCTGCTAATCCATCGCTATTTTGTTTTTTATAGGACGCCCCTTGTGCTTGCGCATGCTTTCTAGCTTTATTTTTAAAATAGTCATCTAAAAAACCAATCAAACCCAACCAAACAGTACATAATATCATCAAGCGGATGTATACTTTGTCAAGGTTTGCAAACAAAAGTGTTGGAATTAATATACTTAACAATATAATGATACCGCCCATTGTAGGTGTTCCCTTTTTTTGTTGCTCTCCTGCTAATCCTAAATCTCTAACGCTTTCGCCAATTTGCTTTTTCTGTAAAAATAAAATCATCTTCTTTCCATAAACTGTTGCAATAAAAAGTGACAATAATATTGCCATGGCAATTCTAGAAGTTAAAAATTGGAATACTCCTAATCCAGGAATATGAAATTGTTGATCTAACCATGAAAATAATTGATACAGCATAGGAGGTTTATTTTGCTAAATCGTTGAATAAATGTTGTAATATTTTTTTATCGTCAAATTCATGTTTCACCCCTTTGATATCTTGGTATTTTTCATGCCCCTTACCCGCTATTAAAATAATATCTCCTGGCTTTGAAAAACTTACCGCCGCCTTAATGGCCTCTCTCCGGTCAACTATATTGATATACTTTCTTTTTGCTGAACTACTTAATCCATTTTCCATATCCTTGATAATTTCATTAGGATCTTCGGAACGTGGATTATCACTTGTAAAAAATACTTTAGTACTTAGGTCGCAAGCAACTTGCGCCATGATAGGTCGTTTGGTTTTATCCCTATCTCCTCCACAACCTACCACTGTAATCACATCCTCTCCCCCTTTTCTTAATTTTGCTATTGTTGTTAATACATTTTCTAAAGCATCTGGAGTATGCGCATAATCTACGATACCAATACGTTGATCTAGACCAATGATATAATCAAATCGACCTTCCGCTCCAGTTAAGGCACTCAGAATAGTTAATATTTGCTCTGATTTTTCCCCTAATTGAATGGCAACTCCATATACAGCTAAAAAATTATATGCATTAAATACGCCAATTAAACGACAATGTACTTCTAGGTCATTCACCAATAACACCAAGCCATTTAATTGGTTTTCAAGAATCTTGCCCTTATATGTTGCTGGCGCATGCAAAGCATAAGTGACTTTTTTTGCTTTTGTACTAGTCAACATTGCAGCTCCATTTTTATCATCCAAATTGGATAAAGCAAATGCAGTGGTAGATAGATGATCAAAAAATGTTTTTTTAGCTTCTAAATAGGCTTCAAAGGTTTTATGATAATCTAAATGATCATGTGTAATATTTGTAAATACCCCACCTAAAAATTGCAATCCTGTTGTACGATGTTGATGTATTGCATGACTACTCACTTCCATAAATACATGCGTGCAACCCGCTTTAACCATTTGATCAAGTAATGCGTTTAAATGTATCGCATCTGGAGTAGTATGTGTTGAAGGAACAATGGTATCACCAATATGATTCTCCACCGTGCTTATTAATCCGCAAGTGTATCCTAGGCCTTTAAATAATTTAAACAACAAAGTAGCTACCGTTGTTTTTCCATTGGTACCAGTTACACCTATTAATTTCATTTTTTGAGAGGGTGCATCATAAAACTGATGTGCCATGATGGCCACCGCTTCTTGCGCATTGGCTACTGCTATATAAGTAATATTTTCAACTACATTAGCAGGCATCATTTCGCAAATAATAACGCTCGCTCCCTTATTGATTGCAGTTTCAATAAAATTATGTCCATCTACTTGCAAACCTTTGATAGCTACAAAAACAGTTCCTTGACTTACTTGTCTAGAATCGATTTGAATATCACGAATCAATTGTTCCGTGCTTCCAATCACTTGTCTTAATGAAACACCAAATAATATGTTTTGTAATTGGATCATTAATTTAATTCAATTTGAATTTGTTGTCCTTTGGTGATATAAGCACCTTGCGCAATACTTTGTTTTATCACTTTCCCTTTTCCTATAGAACGTACCATCAAGCCTCTTTTTTCACACAACCACAATGCATCTTGCAACTTAAGACCACTGATATCAGGCATGGTCGTATCTGAAATCACCTGTTGTCTACTTATCGCATTCACTCCTACTCCATTTAATTTAACCCAATCAGAAGCAGCAGTCGTTGAATCTTTATATGGAATCGCTAATTGTTTTGCAATATGTTGTAAGGAAATTTTTGAAATGGAATAATTATATAACTGGCTATCTTTTACATTAAATACAGGCGCGATATTTAACTTATTCTGTATATAAGTGGAATACAATCGATCAGAAATTTCTTTAAATACAGGCCCTGCAACACTTGCACCAAAATGATTTAATGCTTTTGGATGATTAATGATAATCACAGCAATGGTATATTGTGGATTTTCAGCTGGAAAATAACCCACAAATGAAGATTGAAATATAGATTCACTGTAAGCTTTGCTTCCATTCGCAACCAATGCTGTTCCTGTTTTGCCGGCTACTTTATATAAACTATTCGTAAATAATTTTTTTGCAGTACCATTGGTACAAACTCCTTCTAAAGCAGTATGTAAATCTCTAATCGTAGTTGGCTTACATAATTGTGCATTATATACAATGGGTGAAAATGATTTTATGATTCGCCCTTCTTCTTTAATGGCATTCACTAAATAAGGCTTCATCATCACACCATTATTAGCAATGGCATTGTATAAATTCAAGGTTTGAATAGGCGCGATAGCAATACCATATCCAAAACCCATCCAGGGCAGTGTGGTTGGACCATATAAGGCATCTCCTTGCTTTGTAATTTGAGGTCTACCTTCACCCATTAAATCAATACCGGAAGTACTGTCTAATCTTAATTTTGATAAATGCTTATAATAAGCGCCTGCATTATTTAAATAATTGGATACTATAATTTTTGCCATTCCTATATTAGAACTTTCTTCAAACGCTTCTAATACAGTAACTTCATGCTTGCCATGGGTTTCAGCATCTTTAACCATTCTTCCAGCATAACTCCATAACCCGCCTTCAATATCTAATTTTGAATCTAAAGTAACTTTGCCATCCTCTAAGGCAGATAATAATGTAACCAATTTAAAAGTAGATCCTGGTTCTGTAACCCTAGTGGCGTAATTCAAATCCTCGGTATATTTTCCTTCGCCAATTTTTCCTAGATTAGCAATGGCTTTAATTTTACCCGTTTTAACTTCCATCACCATGGCCACCCCTGTTTGAGCATCATTTTTAATCATCATACCCATCAAGGCTTTCTCTGTCACTTCCTGAATAAAAACATCAATTGTACTTACAATATCCTTACCTGTTTCTGGCGCAATCTCAAATTCACCTTCTTGTACTGGTACCGTTACCCCTCCTGCAATTGCTCTCACTAATTGTCGACCGTTGCGTCCATTTAAAACAGTATCATATGATTTTTCAAGACCTACTTTATTTTCATCCCTAGCCAAACCAATAGTACGATACCCAATATTTTCATAAGGATTTAATCTGAAGTTTTTTTCTTGAGCAATCATACCGCTTTTATAACGCCCCAAACGGAACATTGGAAACTTGATCAAGGTTAAGTATTCTCGGTAATCTATTTTTTTTCTTAGTTCATAATTGCCTTCGCTAGATTCATAAGCTTTCGTCAATTCATTTTTATAATTATCGGCCGATTTATCTTTAAATAAATTAGCTAAGGAAATACTTAACGAATCAATATTCTCTCTGAATAATTTTCCACTTTTCTCATGTAAAGGCTCTACCCTGAAATCAATATAAATATCAAACTTGGGCATATTGGTACTTAACATTTGTCCATCCTCACTATAAATGGTACCTCTTGCAGCTGGTAGTTCAATAATGCGTTGATGCAAGCTGTCACTTAATCCTCTCCAGTATTTTCCTTGTACTTGTTGAATATAAAAAGCCTTACCTAAAATGGCAATACATACTAAGGTTATTAAAATATAACTTAAGTAAACCCTCCATAATATGTCGCGTTTTACATCCATTAGTCGAGGGTATCTTTTTGATTATGGGTAATAGGAGAAAATCTTTTTTCTAAGACTAAGCGGATCGGCATTTCTTTAGCTACGACTAAACCATAGGGTGCCACTTCATTTTCAATTTCAATGGCCCTACTGCGACGCATTAATTCTGACTTTACAGTCTTGTATTCAAACTGCAACTCCTTAAGCTCCTTTTGAGTTGTATTAATTTGTCGAATCGTTTTGTCGGTTAAATGCCCATTCGCAATGTAGAGGATTGCTAAAAATGCCAAGAACAAAAACAGACTAATGTTCATGACAATCCATTGATAATTAAGGATGCTTTTAATAGCTCCTTTTGGATTTGGGTTAACGGGTACGGACATACTACTTATAATCTTTCGGCAGCACGCAATTTTGCGCTTCTGCTTCGATTGTTTTCTTTCATTTCTTTTTCAGAAGCCACTACAGGTTTTTTTGTAATGATCTTCCAAAACTTTTCCTTTTCTACTGATAAAAAAGGATTCCTCTCATTCTCTTCCTCTTGTGCGACTCTAAAAGCATTTTTGACCAAACGATCTTCGATCGAATGAAAAGTGATCACCACTGCTCGACCACCTGGCTTAACAACTGGCTTTAATTGTTCTAAAAAATCTTTTAAAGCCTCCATCTCCTCATTCACTTCAATTCTAATGGCTTGAAAAACTTGTGCCCAATATTTATTCGGATTTCCTTTTACCACAGATGCAATAAGCAACTTGAAATCCTGAACAGTATTTAATTTTAAATGTGAACGATGTGAAACAATATGTTTTGCAAGTGTTTTTGAATTAGAAACCTCACCATATTGCTCAAACATTTTATGTAAAGCAGATTCATCATAGCTTTCAATCACTTGCTTGGCAGTTTTTTGCTGGCGCTGATCCATGCGCATATCAAATGGGCCATCAAATCTTGTTGAGAAACCCCTGGATCCTTCATCAAATTGATGACTACTAACACCTAAGTCGGCAAGTACACCATCTACTTGATCAATTTTATTTAAACGCAAAAAGCGTTGCAAGTATCTAAAATTTTCAGGAATGAAAACAATACGATTGTCATTGGGTAAATTATTTTTAGCATCCGCATCTTGATCAAAAGCAATGAGCTTTCCTTTTGGACCTAATTTTGATAATATACCTCTGCTATGACCGCCTCCACCAAAAGTGGCATCAACATATATACCGTTAGGTATGATATGAAGATGTTCAATTGTTTCATTAAATAAGACAGGAATATGATAATTAGACGAAAAAGCTTCCACGGCCGATGCAACTATAATCTTGTTTTGATTTTGCATCATGGATAACTTAGTCTTGTTTTTTAATTCCCGCCATTACTTCCTGCGCTAGATTACTAAATTCATCTGCAGAAAAATCTTCAAAGAGCTGTTTGTACTTACTTGCATCCCAAATTTCAAAACGATCCAAAGCTGCCGCCAAAACAATTTCTTTACCTGGCAAAGCAAACTCCCTTAATGTGGGTGGTAATAAAATACGACCGGCGCCATCTAATTCAACCTCGGTGGCACCTCCCAAAAATTGACGACGAAACTGTCTCACTTTTGGATCAAAATCATTCAATTGGCTAATACGATCTAAAATAGCTTGCCAGCTTTTTATTGGATAAAGTGTCAAACACTTCTCAAATCCCCTACTCACAATAAAATGTGTCTCTCCTTCAGCTAGCTGCTTTTTCAAGCTGCCAGGAAGCAGAAAACGACCTTTTGTGTCGATGGTTGATTGATATTCTCCGTGAAAGCCTGTCATTGTTAATAATTAGAGTGTTTTTTACCACTTGTTCACACAAATTAACACATTTTACCACTTTTAAAGGCCAAATGACCCCTTCTAGTTTTCCACAAGTAATAAACCAAGCTGAAAATCAATGCAGTAAAGAGAAATAGTCAAATTTTACATCGATTCTTAAAAAATGGGTGTTGATCACTGTGGAAAACCCCTAAAAAGGGGTGTATAACGAGTGAATAAGCGTGAAAATCAATGCAATATGTACCTTTACGGCATGAAGCAGGTTCCAAAACTGAATTTAAGTGACTTTGATTATCACTTACCCAACGAAAGTATTGCCTATACGCCTACTGCTAATAGAGCAGAAAGTAAATTATTGGTATGGGATAAGCAAATCAATGCTGACAGCATGTATGACAACATCACTGATTTTATTCCAAGTAACAGCACTCTATTTTTTAACAACAGCAAAGTAATTGCTGCAAGAATTTTATTTGAAAAAAAAATTGAAAGTATTGATCAACACAAAAGTGTCATTGAAATATTTTGCTTAGAGCCCAGCTTGGAATTTAGTCCTATGCAATTGGCCATGCAAGCTATTTCCAAAGTGCAATGGATATGCTTGGTAGGAGGTGTAAAAAAATGGAAAGCAGATTTACTTGAAAAGCAAATCATGTATAACAATAAAATAATTCATTTTTATGCAAGAAAAATAGATTCATTAGATGGAAAATTTTTAATTGAATTTTCTTGGGATGATGATACCATTATTTTTTCTGAAATTTTAGCACTCATTGGCCAAATTCCACTTCCCCCTTACATTGAACGAAATGTAAATGAATCAGATAAGGAAAGATATCAGACTACATACGCCTCCGAAGAAGGTTCGGTAGCAGCGCCGACCGCGGGCCTTCATTTTAGTAAAGCACTTTTAGATAAAATATGCGCTCATCAAATTGATGAACAATTTATAACCTTGCATGTAGGTGCTGGCACTTTTTTGCCAGTAAAAACTGAAATCATTAATGAACATCCCATGCATGCAGAGTTTTTTGAAATTGATCAAAAAACAATTCAGTATTTAATTGAAAATAAAAATGATTTTATTGCAGTGGGCACGACCACCTTACGCACCCTTGAAAGTATCTTTTGGCTTGGTGTAAAAATTATAAATAACCCCCAACTTCAACCTAGCGAATTGCATTTATCTCAATGGGAATCTTATACTATTTCAGATGCTGGTATGGACAGGTCAGCTTCATTAACTGCATTGTTAAGCTGGATGGAAAAAAATAAATTGAATACCCTAATTTCTAAAACACAATTAATGATTTTGCCAGGCTATAGTTTTAAGATAGTTAAGGGTTTAGTTACTAATTTTCACCAACCCAAATCAACCCTATTACTTATTATTGCAGCGATAGTAGGTGATCAATGGAAGGAGATTTATCGGTATGCACTAGATAAGCAATACCGTTTTTTAAGCTATGGAGATGGTTGCCTATTTAGGATACCATCTGATTAAACAAGTGGCGCTTAGGTAAATAAGTGCTATCATCTTATGCCATAGGAAGTGTAATCTCGATGGTGGTTCCGTGATCTAATTCACTTTGAACCTTAATTTGTCCTTTATGTAAATCAACAATCCATTTTACATAACTCATTCCTAGACCAAAGCCTTTTACATTATGTATATTACCAGAGTGGGCACGATAGAATTTTTCAAAAATATGCTTACTGGTATCACTAGTCATACCGATACCATTATCTTCAATAGATAGCAATAATTTATTATTGCTATTGGCTGTACTCACTAATATATCAATGGTGTCTTTGGAATATTTTATAGCATTATCCATTAAGTTAGATATCACATGTAATAAATGCTCCTCATCTGCATTGATGATTGGACTTTTTGCATCTAAATTTAAGTGAATACTAGATGGCTTCGCTTCCAATTGTAATTTAAAACTATCAACGACAGCTTGAATTAAATCATGCACATTCACTGGTTGCTTATTTAATTCAACATCCTTTTTCTCAAACTGCCCTGTTTCAAGAATGGTTTCCACATGCTTATTCATACGAATATTTTCCTCTTTGATGATATTACTAAAATAAGCAACAGAGGTAGGGTCCAATTGAACTTTATTTTTTTTTAATGCGTCTACTGCTAATGAAATCGTAGCCAACGGGGTTTTTAATTCATGCGTCATGTTATTGATAAAGTCATTCTTTATCTCATTTACTTTACGCTGATTTAATAAGGATCTTATTGTAATGAAAAATGCAGCCAATACCACTATAATAAATAAGATGGCTCCCAAAATTATCCATTGCAATGAATGTAATAAATACAGCCTTGCATTTGGTATGACTATGATCAATGATTCAAATGGACCCACCGGCTCCATGATGTCCTGAGGCACCACTGGTACGCGCACTTGCAAACTATTTAGATCCTCCGAAAAAGTATCATCGAATTTTTTACTTCTTAATTCAATTACACTCTTTTTATCTGCGATGGCAAACTCATAATGTATATCGCCAATATCAAATTTATCAAGGGCTGTTTTTATTTTTGCACTTATTTCCTTGAAATCATACATATCCGCAATCGTCGTTTCTTCAAACTTGTGCACGTGATAGTCGTTTTCCAAACTTAGTCGCCCCCTTTTTGGCAATCGAAATGAAAGCCCGCTATTCATTTTCTTCCCAATGTCCGATACGACCGCCAATCCAGTTTGATTAATTTTTTCGGACAGCTGATTTTTCTGCAACAAAAACAAACCCTGTAACCATGTGATTTGGATGAATAAAATACCCACAATAGAAAGGGATATCAAAACAAATATAACAGGAAAGGTTTTTTTCATATAATAAGCGGGTAGATGAAATATATTCATTTACGCTATGTGAATATAAATAAAAAATCCCTCAGCTTTGCGCTAAGGGATTCACTATTTGATAATATTTTGTTATACTGTAACTATAAAACGCCTTCGACTAATACTGTTGTTTTGTTATTGACTACTTCTACAAATCCTCCCTGAATAGCGTATGCCTCCGATTTGGTTGCAGTCATTAATACCTTCACCTGACCCTTACCCAAAGCACTTACTAAGGGAGCATGCTTGTTTAGTATCTCAAACAAACCATCAATACCAGGTAATTGCACCCCAAATACATCTCCACTAAATAATTTTTTGTCGGGTGTTAATATTTCCAATAACATGAGCGCTGTTTAAGTATTCGAATTTATTAATTAGGCTTGTGCCATCATTTTCTTTCCTTTCTCAATTGCATCTTCTAAAGATCCTACTAAGTTAAAGGCTGCTTCTGGATATTGATCCACTTCTCCATCCATAATAGAGTTGAATCCACGAATGGTATCTTCGATAGAAACAAACACACCCTTTAAACCTGTAAATTGTTCTGCAACATGGAAAGGTTGTGACAAGAATCTTTGAACGCGTCGTGCACGAGATACAATTAATTTATCCTCGTCACTTAATTCATCCATACCTAAGATGGCAATAATATCTTGTAGCTCTTTATAGCGTTGTAAAATCATTTTTACTTTTTGAGCAGTATCATAATGCGCATCACCAACAATTGCAGGTGTCAAAATTCTAGATGTAGAATCCAAAGGATCCACCGCTGGATAAATTCCTAAATCGGCAATTTTACGAGACAATACTGTTGTTGCATCCAAGTGCGCAAAAGTAGTAGCTGGTGCTGGATCGGTTAAATCATCCGCAGGCACATACACCGCTTGTACTGATGTAATGGAACCATTTTTAGTAGAAGTAATACGCTCTTGCATCAAGCCCATTTCTGTAGCCAATGTTGGTTGATATCCTACCGCTGATGGCATACGACCTAATAAAGCCGATACCTCAGAACCTGCTTGTGTAAAACGGAAGATATTATCTACGAAAAATAAAATGTCTTTACCTTTTCCAGTTCCATCTCCATCACGGAAATATTCAGCAATGGTTAAACCACTTAAGGCAACACGCGCACGTGCTCCTGGAGGTTCATTCATTTGTCCAAAAACAAATGTCGCTTTTGACTCCTTTAATTCATCCATGTTCACTTTACTTAAATCCCATCCACCTTCTTCCATGCTGTGTTTGAAAGCATCACCATATTTCATGATACCTGCTTCAATCATTTCACGTAACAAGTCATTTCCTTCACGTGTTCTTTCTCCAACGCCCGCAAATACAGATAAACCTCCGTGTCCTTTTGCGATATTATTAATCAACTCTTGAATCAATACTGTTTTACCTACTCCTGCACCACCAAACAATCCAATCTTACCACCTTTTGCATATGGCTCAATCAAATCAATTACTTTAATACCTGTAAACAAAACTTCAGTTGCAGTACTTAAGTCCTCGAATTTAGGAGCAATCGCATGAATGGGACGACCATTGGATTTATCTAATTGAGGTAAGCCATCGATAGCATCACCAGTTACATTAAATAAACGACCATTGATTCCTTCACCCACTGGCATTGAAATTGGCTTGCCGGAATCTACTACTTCCATTCCTCTTACAAGTCCTTCCGTTCCTTCCATTGCAATGGCACGAATGCTATCCTCTCCAAGATGCTGTTGCACTTCTAGGATTAACTTTTCACCATTTGGTTTTAAAATGGAAAGCGCATTATAGATTTCTGGAAGTGCTTTTTGATTTGGAAATTGCACATCCACTACAGCGCCAATAATTTGTTTGATTTTACCTGTTGTTACCATAATATTCTATTTCGGATGCAAAGGTAAGGATTTAACGCTTTACTGCAAAAATTGTACATATATAATCGCAGCCAAAATACCCCCAATGATGGGCCCAAAAACCGGGACAGCCGCATAACCCCAATCACTAGCTCCCTTCCCCTTCATAGGTAGTATAAAATGCATGATTCTTGGACCTAAATCCCTGGCTGGATTAATCGCCCATCCTGTTGGACCACCAAGCCCAAAGCCAATTCCACCCACTAATAATGCCACCGGCAAGGCAGATAAAGCACCTAAATTTGTCGCAGCAGGTTTAATAAAAAAGATGCCTATTAAAAACACCATGGTGGCCAATGTTTCTGTGATAAAATTTTGAGGTAAGTTTCGAATGGAGGGCCCTGTAGAAAATACAGCTAATTGAGCCGATGGATCCTTGCATTCATTTAAATGATCCTTATATACCATCCATACTAAAAATGCACCTAACATGGCCCCCAATATTTGGGCTAAAATATAGGCAGGAACCAAGTCCCAAGGGAATTTTCCTGCACTTGCTAGTGCAATGGTCACAGCAGGATTTAAATGTCCGCCACTAATATCACTTGTTACATAAACACCAATAAATACTGCAATCATCCATCCTAATACAATGGTAACTAATCCTCCATTATTCCCTTTGGTATTAGGCAATACAACATTTGCAACAATGCCATCGCCAATAGTGACAATCAAAGCCGTTCCCAATAATTCAGCAATAAATGGAGTCATGGTTTTTGATTTTATTTTTAAAACAATAATTTAAGTTACGCCAAAAGAAGAACATAAAAAAGAGTCCTAGCCCTGCGCTTGGGTAAGCGTTGCTTTAACCGCCCTTTCCCATCCTAAAATCCATTGTGCCCTATCTTCTTTTGTGGCAGCTGGTAAAAAAGTTTTATCCACCTGCCATTTGGACCTAAGTTCCTCAATATCTTTCCAGAAACCAACTGCTAAACCGGCTAAATAAGCTGCTCCTAACGCAGTTGTTTCAACCATTGTAGGGCGAATTACTTTTGTATTCACGATATCGGATTGAAATTGCATCAATAAATTATTATTTGTTGCACCGCCATCCACTCTTAATTCTGCAATTGGAATTCCTGCATCTGCTTCCATGGCTTTAAGTAAATCATAACTTTGAAATGCAATACTTTCTAAAGCTGCGCGCGCAATATGCGCAGATGATGTTCCTCTTGTAATGCCAACAATAGTGCCTCTTGCATGGGGGTTCCAATAAGGTGCACCTAATCCCGCAAAAGCAGGAACAACATACACGCCATCTGTTTGAGTGACTTGATTAGCCAAGGCTTCTACCTCCGATGAATTTCTGATTAAATGTAATCCATCTCTTAACCATTGAACGACTGCACCCCCAATAAAAACACTCCCTTCGAGTGCATAATAAGTATGTCCATTTATTTGTAATGCAATCGTAGTTAATAAATTATTTTTTGATTGTACTGCTTTTTCTCCTGTGTGCATTAACATAAAACAACCGGTACCATAAGTGTTTTTTACCATGCCTGGCGCTGTACACATTTGTCCAAATAAGGCCGACTGCTGATCGCCTGCAATACCTGCTATAGGAATTTCATGATGCGCAAATAGTTGAGTGGTATGTCCATAAACTTCACTGCTGCTTTTTACTTGTGGCAACATGGAAGCTGGCACATCTAATAAATGTAATAATTCAGTATCCCATTCGAGTGTGTGAATATTAAAAAGCATAGTTCGAGATGCATTGGTCGCATCAGTTACATGCACTTTACCATTGGTCAATTTCCAAACCAACCAAGTATCAATCGTTCCAAAAATAAGTTCTCCTTTGTTCGCTAAATCACGCGCTCCATCCACATGATCTAAAATCCATTTTATTTTAGATCCCGAAAAATAAGCGTCAATGACCAAGCCTGTTTTTTGTTGAATGGTTTCTTGATGTCCTTGTGATTTAAGTAGGTCGCAAAATTCGGCCGTACGTCGATCCTGCCAAACAATGGCATTATAAATAGGCTGTCCTGTTGTTTTATTCCAAACGACTGTCGTTTCTCTTTGATTGGTAATACCAATGGCTGCAATATCATCTACGGACAACCCTTTTAAACTAATGGCTTCTGTAGCGACGCCCATTTGTGTACTCCAAATTTCTAGTGGGTCATGTTCTACCCATCCTGGCTTTGGAAAAATCTGCGTGAATTCTTTTTGTGAAGTGGCGTGGATTTGACCTTGATGGTCAAATAAAATAGCACGACTACTAGTGGTTCCCTGGTCAAAAGACAAGATGTATTTAGACATAACATTCCATTATTTTCTATTTTTCAACCAACTTTCCGGATCCAAGGCAACTCCCTTTTCATTATAAATCATGAAAGACAATGCGCCTTCTCCATCTAAATTAACCCCTGACCTTCCTAATACAGTTCCTGCTTTTACTTCCTGTCCTACACTGACACTCGCATTTGTAAAATAGGTATACATGGTAAAATACTTTCCATGCTGAACAATGATCGTTAAATCACCATTCACATCACCAACATAAGATATCTTTCCATTGGCAACGCTTTTCACAGAAGATCCTTTAGGTAAGGCCAATTCAATGCCATCACTTTTTCGATTCAATTTAGTACCTGGAATATTCTCAACACCAAAATGAATATAAATATAACCTGTCGCACTTGGCCAAGGTAAATTTCCTTTGTTATTTTCAAAAGAAACCGAAGTTTCTCTTCCCTCTTCGGTAGTCTCTAATGCAGAATAGGGACGATTATCGGTCGTACTTTTTAATCCGCCTTCTACTACTTTCACTTTTGCGTTAGTATTTTCAACAGGTTTATTTTCGGCAGTTGCTTTTGCTTTAGAGTTGTCATTACTTGCTTTTAATTTAGCCAATCTGTCTTTCTCCTTTTTTTCAGCTTCCAAAGTTTCACGACGAATAATAGTTAAAATAGCTTGTTGCATTTTTTTCCTTTGCGCTTCCTTTTGACGCACTTGTGCTGTAATTTCCTGCTCCTTACTTTTTAATTGATTGACGATTTTATCCTGCTCCTTTTTATCTACCACCAACACTTTTAATTGGTCGTTTTGTACATTTAAAGTTTTTAGTCGGTCGTTTTTATTTGTACTAAGTGCATTAATTTTTACCCCCAAATCCTTTTGTGATAAATCAATTGCCTGAGCCTGTGCTGTTCTGTTTTGACGATAACTTTTTAAATAAGTAATGCGTTTAACGGCATCATTAAAGCTATTGGCCGAAAATAAAAAGTTTAAGTATTCATAACCACTTCGGCTTTTATATGCAAAAATGATACTTTTTAAATACCTCGATTTTAATGTATCTAAGTCCTTATTTAATTTTTGAATGTCTAATTGATTCGTATAAATAGCATCGTCTAATATTTGAACCTGTTTTTTAATGCCTCGAATTAAAGATTCTCTTTTTTCAATTTTACTTCTTATCACTGCCAGCTGCCCCAATGAACTCTTTTTATTTTTCTTGGTTTGTTCTAATAGTAAATTCAATTCGTCTAATTCCTTTCGAATGGATTGCTCTTCCTTTTGCAAATCGTCACGTGACTCATTAGTTTGCGCTATTGAAAGCGTATTAAAACCAATGAAAAGAACCAAAAAAAGAATAATTTTCTTAACCATAATATTTTTATTTCTACAGGTGAGCTACTTTCTTTTACCAGGCTTAGGAATGGTGAAAGTATATTTTACGGGTTCGTTAAAACCATACTCCTTTATCTCCAAATAAATATCCAACTTACTTTGCGCGGTGATAGATATGACTCGATTTAATGGAAAATAATATTGTCCTTGATTAACATGATCAGAATAGGATATATCACAAGTGCGATGCTGATTAATGTCAACATCATCCAATTTTAAATGTAATATTTTAGAGTTGTCCTCGCTTAATATGATTAAATTTTTGAACAAAGTTCCAATTAAACTAACCTGTAACTTATTGTTATTTGCTTTAAAGGCAACAATGCTACTGCTGTCTATAAAGATAGGATTGCCTAATATTAAATCCTGTATTGTACTATAAGTAAATGGGATTTTAACCACTTCCTGCAAATAACTTATGGGCTTACGAACCACTGTTTTGGATTTACTTAAAGGATAGATAATGAAAACGCTGTCTGTTTTTATCAAAGCCTTCATTCCTATAACCCCCATGGCCCCTCTAATCGTAATATACATTTGACTATCCTTGATCATACTCACATTAGCAATATAGCTATCCGCATTTTTGGCGGTCTCATATTGCACTTTAATATGCGCATTCATCGTCTTAAAGTCAAGTTTGGCTAGTTTAATTTTAGTTAAAATATTTTTTACAATCGCCAAGGAATCTACTTTTTTTACTTCGGCAATCAACTGGCTTTTAGTGGTGTCCTTTTTAGAAAGTGCTTCTTCAATCACTTGCACTTTTTTTAAAGTGCTACATGATGTAGCAATTAAGATGATAAAAGCAATTAAATATTTTTGTTTCCCCATGTAGTAACTTCTAATTTTGAATGACTCTACTATTATAATAACAAGTAATTATTTTGTCCCAGTATGCCCAAATCCACCAGTGCCTCTTTGCGTTTCCTCTAAAAACTCAACCCCTTCCCAAACCACTTTTTCAACTGACTGAAAAACTACTTGTGCAATTCGATCGCCATCTTGAATGGTTTGTACTTCAGAGGACAAATTGATTAAAATTACTTTTAGTTCTCCTCTATAATCTGCATCAATGGTACCGGGTGTATTTAAACAAGTAATGCCTTGCTTGATAGCCAATCCACTTCGAGGTCGAATTTGTGCTTCCCAATTTTCTGGAATGGCAAAAAAAAGTCCAGTAGGAACCAAGCATCTTTCCATGGGATCTAATATTACAGGAGCATTTATAAAAGCCCTAATATCCATACCCGATGATCCAGCAGTAGCATACTCCGGCAATGGGTGATGACTTTTATTGACAATTTGTACTTTGGTTGACATGCCAACAAAAGTAAGTAAAAAACAAAGGATAAAGCACTCCTAATAGGAAGCGGAATTTAGGATATTGTTAAAAATAAAAGATTGACCCAAATCTTAAGGTATTGGACAAGGGATTCCTAGACAAACCCCCTCCAGATGGCACTAAATAAGAAATGTTAAACTTGTTTTGTAAGTAATGAAAACTTGTACCCAAGGTAAAATATTGCCCATTACCCCTTGATTGATCCTCATATAAATAACCTGCTCTTAAAAAAAAGCGATCTGTATAATTATACTCCATTCCAATAGAGTAACGAAGGGACTCAGACATAGGGGGACCATATGTAGTTGAAAAGGAGTTAAACCAACTTGATACCACTGATTGTGAAAAATATTTATCTTTTTCGCCGTTTAAATTTGACGTTGGATATGCTGGCACTAATAATCGATTCAAGTCTAATCCAAATTCAAGAGAATTATCTTTATCGAATCTATTTAAATACCCCACCCCTAACCCAATATTGGCAGGTATAAAATATTTATTTGTGGTTTCATTTGAATAACTAATCTTGCCTCCCAAATTGGACAACAACAAACCTGCATGAAATCCATCCAGGTTTTCATTTTGTTTATAAAATAAACTAATATCCCCACCAAAAGTATTACCAGCTCGGTAGTTGATATTTGAATTAAGCATGGAGCCTTGCACTAATTTTGAATGAATATATCTTAAGGTCACCCCTAAGCTCAATTGGTCATTTAATAAAATACTGTAACCAAAATCATAACTAAATTCTGAAGGTTTAGTAGAAGGTAATTCTGTTCCATTTTCATCAGAAAAAACAATATTTCCTAAACTGAAAAATCGCAATGAACTATTGATGCTGCTGAATTCATTTAATTTTTTATAATAACCCATACTTGCTAAATACACATCATTTAATCCTAAATCTTTTAGCCAAGGAGTATAGTTAATTAAAAAGCCGCTATTATTTTTTAGCATGGGCAGTTTCGCTGTATTCCCAAACAAATCGTTGGCTTCGGGCGACATAGCTAAAGATAAATTCCCCATTCCACCCGATCTTGCATCAGGAGATATCAACATAAAAGGTACTGCAGTGCTTTGAATTTTTATTTGAGCATTCAAGGGAAAAATAAATAATGTCAATAAAAAAGTCAACCCCACAATTATTTTCGAACCTTTTATTTTTGATTGATTTAACATATTTTATACTAATTGCATTTTTTCAAAACCTATTTTAATGCAATAAAGATAAACATTGCATTTCTAAATTTAATATTTTATAAATTTATTTGTTAGCGATACACCCTGTTTTTGATCTTTCACCCATAATTTATAAAAATAAGTGCCTGCCGGCAATGCGGCAATTTCATCAAAATTACCAACCACTACCCGATTGTTCACGAGACCAGTTTCAAAAGTTTTACTCAATTGCTTGATCCCTAAATTATTGTATATGTCGATATTGTAAACAAGTGATTTATTGAGATTAATGGTTTGACTCACTTCAAAACTAAAGCGGGTATTGGCATGAAAAGGATTGGGGAAATTTGATAAATTTCGAATATTCAAATTATTGCTATTGGGTACCATTATATTAAGTGTATCCTTATTGGAATTCCCAATAAGATCCCAAGCTTTAATAATAAATTGATGAGGCCCTTCGCTTAAGCTAGGTAAAGCATATATAACCTTGCCACTTTGATAAGTATTAATATCTGCTGTAAAATAGTTATTCAAAATAATAGGACTTTGACTTGCTCCATCAATCACCAAACTAATATCGTGCCCCAATGAATTGCCGGAAGTTTGGATACCTGAACTATCCTTGAGATAGATGTATAAATTAGAATTGCTATTGATCCAGGAATTGGGTTTATAATTATTAAGTGTGTCATTTATATAAACATGTTCAAATTGCGGCCCAATGGTATCTGTTGAAATATTTTCCGAAAATTCATTTACATATAAACTATCATAAACGCCAAGCGCATCCATATCGGCATTTGTATTTGAAGCGTAAAATTGCATCCTTAAAGCCCCTTGCCGAAGCGCCACTTCCTTAGGTAAAATAAAATCAATTGCGAATAAACCATTATGCACTGCGGCCTTGCCTTTGAAAAGAATATTTTCTTGTATTGTAATATTCACAGGCATACTCGTTGAAATATTAGCTAAGGTTTTTTGTAATTTAGGAATATCATATAAAGTAAATTCGAGTAATCCCTCAAATTGCGAAAGCAGATTCCCATTTGATTTCACAGTGCCTGCTACCTGATACTTCCCTCCTGCTTTTAAGGTATCCTTCCCTATAAATACTTTTTGATTGATCTTTTCTAAATTGACAGTGAATGAGGGCTTTGCTAATTGTAAAGCGGGATCACCCATTAAATTAAATTTAAACGCATTGGAATGGTCTCCTCCTTTTTTCCATGAAGCCATTTTTGCATTTTGCAATGCAGCCCCTACACTTTTATAAATACCATTGCTATCCGGTACTAATAATTGCTGTATATACTCGTTATTTATTTCTTTGTTGTTATAGGCAAAAACCAATCTGCTAGCTGCGACTAAACCTATAATACCTTTTGCATCTTTTAAAAAGGCGTCAAAACCAATAGGCGATAGTTGTGGTTGATCAAATGGGGCAAAATCGCAACTGGCTGTAATCATTAACGGTAGTTTTTGCGCATTATCCCATTGTTGTATTTCACTTTGAGTTATAACTGCCTCTTCAGCCAATCGACTATAATTTCCATGCCCAGTATAGTTTAATATGAGTGTCCCATTGTTCACCATTTGCTTTACCATATTATTTGCTAAGGGATAAGTATTACCAGCCGATGAATTGGTTGCAGGAAAAAAATCCAAATAAACTTTTTTTTGATTCCAATTGGGTTGTTTTAATTTTAAGTCAGTTACTATTTCTTCGGCTTGCTGTAAGTGTAAATTATAGTCGCCATCATCAGCAATCCAAGTTAATTGGTTCTTCCAAGCCCCTACATTTTTCCCATTTTGATAGTTGATTAACTTGCGAATCGCTGAATCAGCTTCATTGCTATTTTTTGCAGGAACACGTCCCACCGACAATGCCAATTCTCTAATATCATTAGGAGTGTTGATGTCATCTCCTGCTTTAATGATCGCATAAAAATCATCGGTTGCATAACTTGTCAATATTGAATTTGAAGACGCGCTCTCGTAGGCTGGAACCTGTGTTTGAAGATCTATTTTTTTATAATCAAAATTACCTATACCCAATAGCAGCAAGTATTTCGGGGCTATCGTATTATTTTGCTTTGCTTTGTCAAATAAATATTTAATATAATTACGAATGCCGATTGGACTAGGTTGTCCCCCTGAAAATTCATTAAAAATTTTAGAGGTAGTCGTGCTAAATGTCTTTAATCCATGCCGTAGTGTATGAAATTTAGCTAAACTATCTGCAGCCTTTAAATAATTGGAAGCGGTTATAATAAGATAATCTACGGCAGGTGTATTTAACAATGAAGGGTAATCCACATTCATTAATTCAACAAAACTAGGCGACTCATAGCCCAATTTAGTGACGCCAAAAAAAGATCGCAAGGTATCTGCTTTTTGTATGATGTTTCCTACCCCATTTTGAATACTACAATTAAGTTCAATTGGATTTTCAGGCTGTGTCACATCCCAAAATTTTGTTGTAGCATCCACATCTTTTATTTGATATTGAACAACTTTGCCAAGTCCAACATTATTAGGATTGGTAAATCCAATTGATTTATTTGAATAAAAACCTAATTTTCGTTTGCCTTGCAATTCAATATAATTTATCCAACCTGTACTATTTGAATTCGCACTCAAATAATTCACAGTGAAATTTAATGAAGCCAGATTTGTGTTCAACAAAGCTGTATTTAACTGATATCTAAAAGTGTCTAAAACAATATTGGCAGCATCATCATAGACAAAACCTGAAATGGGATTAATGGCAGTGGTTCTTATCTTTTGGTCATTCAATAAAAATTCAAAATTAGCTGGCGAAATACTACTTGCTGCAGCATAATTTAGTTTGCAAATTAAATCACTATTCACAACCCATCCTTCCATATTCAAAGTGTTGGTAATTTTCGATTGCTTCCCAACACCAATTCCCATGGGTGGCCCCCACCATAATTGACCCGAATTTAAAATATTAATGGAGTCCTTTTCGATGAGCCAATGGTCATCAAAACTGTCCCTGTTTTCAGTTGCTGTTAAATTGGAATTTAATTTTTGAATGCGTTTACCTTCTTTCCCAAGTGTTATAAAATAATAAATTGAATCTCCTTGCATGTTTTTACTGTGCTCGAATTTTTGCAGTTCAATATTCCATTGCCATTGTACATTACCCTGACTATAAAATAAAAAATAATCCTGGTTATCAAATTGTCCGTCATTGCCGTCCTGAACATCAATTGAATTTTCAAACAACCCAACCGCCATTTTATCACTGTTTTTTTCAACTAAATTGGCTGTGTTGTAATTATATAATTGAACCTGACTACTTGCGAAAGGAACTGTAAAGCCCCAGGCTTTTAATTGATTCCCGGTGATTTGATACACCCCCTGTTTTGACAAAGCAATCTTTACCCATTTTCCTTGCGAAATAGGCACAGATTGTGCATTTAAATTAGACAAATAAAATTGCGAACAGTAAAAAATGAATATAACACCCCATCTCATGAGCTAAAATTAAGCTTTTACTAACATAAGATTCTAAATACATATGAATAAAATGAGCAAAAACTAGCTATATTCGCTGTATATTTTATCACTTATTTGACACCTCATTTACTATGAATTTTTTAAATAGTATTTTATTGTTTTTCGCGATGTTATTAATTAGCCCGGCCCTATTTGAGTCGACCGAGCAAAGCAATTTTAAAACAGTAAACACTGGCCTTTCTTTAGAGAATAAAAATGACCCCTACGAAGGGATGACCCGTATTCAAGGAGGCACTTTTGCCATGGGAATCAATCAAGAAGATGTTATTGGAGATTGGAACAACCGACTAAGAAGAGTTACGGTAAGTTCTTTTTATATTGATCAAAAGGAAGTAAGTAATAAAGATTATAAGGTTTATTTACATTGGTTAGAGAAAGTGTATTTGCAAACCAACCAAGATTCAATTGTAAATCAAGCAAGACCTGATACCCTTGTATGGCGCAGCGAATTAGCCTATAACGAACCGATGGTAGAAGCCTATTTTAGACACCCTTCTTTTAACGATTATCCTGTAGTGGGCATTACTTGGAATCAAGCAAATGAATATTGCAGATGGAGAACCGACAGGGCCAATGAAAAATTATTGAAAAAATTGGGATACATTGATGCAAAAAATGATGCCAATACACCAGTTGGTGCCAATAACTTCAATAAGGAAGCTTACTTAACAGATGAATACAATGCAACACCTACTGCTAAAATCACAAATAAAAAACCAAAAAAAGGCGAAGTCGGACCTAAATTAAAAATAAGTTTTGAAGATGGTGTGATGACTGCAGATTATCGTTTACCAACTGAAGCCGAATGGGAATATGCAGCAAAAACAACTTTAGTAAATAATGGCTCCTTATCGGAAGCATTTAAAAATGGCGCTAACGCCAAGCATAAAAGCGCTCAACTTACTTCTTCTGATCTTCCATTTCCTTGGAGTGCCAACGGAAATAATAATTTAAGAGATTCAAAAAAAGGAAAGTCACAAGGTCTTTATCTTGCTAATTTCAAAAACAGCAATGGTGATTATATGGGAATGACTGGTTATATCAATGACGGAAGTGGATTGCCTGGCAAAGTAAATAGCTATTTACAAAATGCAAGTTTGAAATTATATAATATGGCGGGTAATGTGAACGAATGGGTCGCTGATGTGTATCGACCAATGAACACGATGGATATGGATGACTTTAATCCTTATCGAGGAAATGTATTTCAATCTAACGACACTAAATTAGAAAAAGGGAGTCGCCGTGATGCTAAAGGTAGAATCATTAAAGTGCCCGAATCCGATTCTACACTCAAATTGCACAATTTTAATCAAGCTAATTCCATTAATGCTTTAGATGGAGACGATAATAATATTTCAATTTACGAATCTGGTATCACTACTTTAATTTCAAATAAGTCAAGAGTTTACAAAGGGGGAAGCTGGAAGGATCGTCCTTATTGGTTAAATCCTGGCACTAGAAGATATTTAGACCAAGATAAATCCAATAATAACATTGGTTTTAGATGTGCTATGTCTGCATTTTACGAAGCCCCTACAAAAAATGGTTTATTTAATTTCGGTCGAAAAAAATAAATAATCCATGAATATCCGCATTGGCTCAGGTATTGATTTTCATCAACTAGTTATAGGTCGTGAATTATGGATTGGTGGTATAAAAATACCCCATACTAAAGGCGCGCTTGGTCATAGCGATGCAGATGTTTTATTACATGCCATTTGCGATGCATTATTAGGAGCATTAAGCTTAGGAGACATTGGAACGCATTTCCCAGATAATGATAACGCGTATAAAAATATAGATAGTAAAATTTTACTTAAGAAAACTTTTGATTTAATTACTGCGCAAGGATATTATATTATTAATATCGATTCAACTTTATGTTTAGAAGAGCCTAAAATAAAACCGCATGTACCTGCCATGCAACAATGCATTGCTTCCATTTTAGGAATTGCAGAAAACGATATTTCAATTAAAGCAACAACCACCGAAAAAATGGGTTTTGCTGGTAGAGAGGAAGGGCTAGTGGCAATGGCTACTTGTTTATTAGCTAAACATTAGGTTTGTATTTTTAATATATTAAGTATGCAACTTTCTTCCATTGAACAGCTATACAGTATTTACTTAAAGCACCCACAGGTTCAAACCGACACGCGTAAATTAAAGTTGGGTGATTTATACTTTGCACTTAAAGGTCCTAATTTCAATGGTAATGAATTTGCATTGTCTGCATTAGAAGCTGGCGCAAGTTTTGCCATTGTTGATGAGCCTATTCCTTATAGTGAGGCTATAGATGAAAGAATCATACATGTAAAAGAAGTGCTGAGCACTTTGCAAGCTTTAGCCAAACACCATCGTCAACAATTTACAATTCCTTTTATTGGTATTACAGGAAGTAATGGGAAAACCACTACTAAGGAATTAATCGCCGCGGTTTTATCTAGTCACTTTGTTACATACACCACTAAAGGAAATTTAAACAATCATATCGGGGTTCCACTTACTTTATTGAGTATTCATTCGGACGCACAAATGGCAGTAATTGAAATGGGCGCCAACCATCTTCATGAAATTGCAAGTTATTGTAAATATGCCATGCCTAATTACGGATTAATAACCAATTGCGGAAAAGCACACTTAGAAGGCTTTGGATCGGAGGAAGGTGTAAAAAAAGCAAAGGGAGAATTGTTTGATTTTATCAAAATGCATCACGGCGCTGCCTTTGTGATGCAAGATTATGATTACTTAAACACAATGTGTGCAGGTATCAAAAATATTATATACTATGGCATGAATAAGGGCGATATTCAAGGAAATGGAAATAACGTGAATGGATTATTGCAAGTCACTTTTACCAAGGGGACCTTATTGCAAAAAATACAAACACAATTAGTAGGAGATTATAATTTACCAAATGTTATAGCAGCTGTGGCTATTGGTGAATATTTTAAAGTACCCATCGAAAAAATAAAAAAGGCAATCGAGAATTACATGCCCTCTAATAGTCGATCTCAATTAGTTCAATGGAAAAATAATGACGTTATTTTAGATGCCTATAACGCAAATCCAAGTAGCATGAAAGTGGCTATTGATAATTTTGCTCAATTAAAAATCGAAAACAAAATTATTTGCTTAGGAGGCATGAAGGAACTAGGTGAAGCTACAAAGCAGGAACACGAAGATTTATTAGCTTATTTGCAACAATTTAATTGGAAGCAAGTACTATTAGTGGGTATTGAATTTAAAAATCATAGCCACCCCTATTTGTATTTTGATGATGTAAAAGATGCAAAAAAATGGTTGTCCTCGCAACATTTTATCAACCATACTTTTTTAATAAAGGGGTCAAGGGGGATACAAATGGAGCAACTCATCGAAGATTGAGCGCATGACTCATAAAAATTTGCAAAATAATACAATACCTTTGCGCCATGAAAAATACTTATTTATGGAGCACACTCACCAACAAATGTCCAAGATGTAGACAGGGTGACTTATTTGTTTCAAAGAATCCATATTTGCTTTCCGATATCACAAAGATGAACGAAAAATGTACAGTTTGCGGACAACCTACCGAAATCGAAGTTGGGTTTTATTATGGAACAGGTTATGTGAGTTATGCATTAACCGTCGCTTATTTTGTAGCCACTTTTGTTGCTTGGAAAGTTTTAATTGGAATGTCGTTTGACTTAGATGATAACCGTATTTTTTATTGGATGGGATCTGCGATTGTCCTAATTATTTTTATACAACCTATCTTAATGCGTTTATCTAGATCCATCTGGTTGGGCTGGTTTGTTTCCTTTAATAAAGATTGGAAAACCACGCCATTAGAATACAATGAAAGGATGGATCATTAAATTTGTTCCACAAACTCCATTTATAACAAAGGGTTTTAGTAACTTCGCCTCCCTAATAGAGAGGTGTCCGAGTGGTTTAAGGAGCACGCTTGGAAAGCGTGTATACGGCAACGTATCGGGGGTTCGAATCCCTTCCTCTCTGCAAAATAAAGCAACTTAAACCGTCCCGTATCTCGGGACGGTTTAAGTTGCTTTATTTTCATACCACCCTTAGATGCCGACGAACAAAGAGACGGCCATCACAATCTTACCTCACCCCCAATACCCTTTCTGCATTTTGAGAAGTCATTGCCGCCACTGTATGTAATGGTAAATTTTTTATCTCTGCTAATTTTTTAGCCACTTCAATAATAAAAGCGGGCTCATTTTTTTTCCCACGATAAGGCACCGGTGATAAATAAGGTGCATCCGTTTCTAAAACAAGCCACTCCATAGGAATATCTTTTATCGCTTCTGCAACGCCCGCATTTTTATAAGTGAGCACACCACCTAAACCTAAATGAAAACCCATTCCTATAATTTGCTCGGCCGATTCCTTACTCCCACTAAAGCAATGAAAAATACCACGCACTCCTTTTTGAGCATATGGCTTTACCGCTTCAATGGTCTCGCCCATTGCATTGCGCGTGTGAATGACAATAGGTAAATTGAAATCTAAAGCCCATTGCATTTGCGTATTAAAAGCATGGTATTGCTGTACAGTAAAAGTTTTATCCCAATAAAAATCCAATCCAATTTCACCAATGGCAGCAAAATTTCTTTTTTGTAACCACTCTTTTGCAAAAGCTAATTCAGTACCCACATTTTCTTTTACATAACAAGGATGTAAACCCATCATCGCAAAACAATTTTTTGGAAACGCTTGCTCTATCGCCAACATCGCATTCAAAGTAGAACTATCAATAGCAGGCATATAAATTTTATCTACCCCTGCCGCAATTGCATCACCCATCATCCTATCCAATTGTGGAGCAAGTTCCTGATCATAAATGTGGGCATGGGTGTCAATAAAGGTCATAGTTCGTAATAATTAAATGCAAAACAAATGTTTTTTTTACTTCCAACATACTAAAATAGGAATTTATATCGTTTAAAGGGATGAATAGTATCGGCTATCACTTTCGATTTCAACTTTGTTTTTTATAGGGTACGGATTATACCGGCTGAGGTTTCTACCTTGGCCTTTTTTTTGCCAATATTAGATGATGGCTTCAAAACTATAACCTAAGGATGTAAAATGATCAAGCACGATGGGCAATGCCACTTGTAATCTTTCCCAAGCTTTCGCACTATCATGAAAAACAACGATAGATCCAGGCAATGCATTTTTAATAACATGCTGAGCACATTGTAACCCATTTAATCGCGTATCAAAATCGGCACTTAACACATCCCACAAAATTATTTGCTGAGGTAAACTTGAATCTTGCCTTAAGCTTTTAATTTGAGATGGTTTTATTCGACCATAAGGTGGTCTAAACAAATTAGACGAAATTAATTTACTAGCTGCTTTTATATTTTGTATATACTCCTGCCGACACTCTTTCCAACCATTTAAATGATCATAAGTATGGTTGCCCACCGAATGACCTTGTGATAAAATAGTTTCAAATAGATTAGGGAAAGCAAGCACATTTTTACCGATACAAAAAAAAGTCCCCTTGGCATTAAATTTATTTAATTGATCCAAAACAAATGAAGTGGCTTGAGGGTGTGGCCCATCATCAAAACTGAGGTAAATCACCTTTTGATTTGTAGGAATTCGCCATCTGCCAGATGGATAAATTGCCCTAAGCCAAAACGGGGTTTTTATCAAATACATACACAAAGATAAATAGTTCTTTTGCCCAATTGAATATTATCTTTGTGTAAATAAACGAAAGCATGGATTCAAAGGTCAGAGTTAGGTTTGCACCCTCTCCTACAGGCGGATTGCACATTGGTGGGGTGAGAACAGTTTTATTTAATTATCTATTTGCAAAACATTATGGAGGCGAATTTATATTAAGGATCGAGGATACCGATCAATCCCGTTTTGTAGCAGGTGCCGAACAATATATATTAGACACCTTAAATTGGTGTGGTATGGTGCCAGACGAAAGTCCTTTGCACCAAGGTGCATATGGCCCTTATCGTCAAAGTGAGCGCAAACATTTATATAAACAATATGCTGATCAACTGATCGCACAAGGTCATGCTTATTATGCATTTGATACTGCTGCTGATTTAGAAGCAAAGAGAAATCAAATTCCTAATTTTCAATACAGCCGAGCACATCGAATGGAAATGAAAAACTCCATTGCATTAAGTGAAAACGAAGTAAATGATTTATTAAAAAATAATACACCTTATGTCATTCGCATCAAAATGCCCGAGCAAGAAAATTTAACTTTTCATGACTTAATTCGTGGAGAAGTTTCTTTTGACACAAGTACCGTAGATGATAAAGTTTTACTTAAAGCAGATGGCATGCCTACCTATCATTTAGCAGTAGTGGTGGATGATCATTTAATGAAAATCACACATGCTTTTCGTGGCGAAGAATGGCTACCCAGTGCGCCAGTTCATATTTTATTATGGAAATATTTATTTGGATTAGATAAAATGCCTAAGTGGGCGCATTTACCTTTAATCTTAAAGCCAGAAGGTCATGGAAAATTAAGTAAACGAGATGGAGAAAGGTTGGGTTTCCCTGTATTTGCGATGGATTGGATGGATCCAAATACCAAAGAGCAAACCATTGGATTTAAAGAAAGAGGATTTTTACCGGAAGCACTTATTAATCTATTAGCCTTACTAGGTTGGAATGATGGAACAGATAAAGAAATTTTTTCGATAGAAGAACTCATCTCCCAATTCTCATTAGAACGCGTTCATAAAGGAGGTGCTAAATTTGATTACGAAAAAGCAAAGTGGTTCAATCAAGAATGGATTAAAAAAACGGATGATGCCACACTAGCTGCATTAGTGAGACCCTTTTTTGACGACGCACAAATTGAGATACACGAGTCATCTTATTTAGTAAAAGTAATAGGGCTAGTGAAAGACCGTTGTCATTTACTTACCGATTTTATAACACAGAGTAGCTTCTTTTTTAAAGCCCCGAGTCAAATTGATACGGCTGCACTTGTTCCTAAATGGGACGACAAAAAACAAGCTTTTTTTACGGCTTTGATGTTGGAATATCAAACGATGCTGAGCAAGGGCGAGGCACTTAATCAAGCTACTGAATTGGAACTCCATTTTAAAAACTTGGCGGCAACCCATGAAATAAAACCAGGCGAGCTCATGCTCCCTTTAAGAGTGATGCTGGTAGGCGGTAAATTTGGGCCAGGTGTTTTTGATATTATTCAAGCCATTGAATTAGAAGATGCACAAAAAAGAATAGACCACAGTTTGAAATTACTTTCCAATAAATAATGTAAATTGTTACAACACTTAATATGTCCATTTCAAAACCAATAAGAGTATTAGTCGCCAAAGTAGGATTAGACGGTCACGATCGAGGCGCCAAAATTATTGCCACCGCTTTACGCGATGCTGGAATGGAAGTTATTTATACAGGACTTCGTCAAAGCCCTGAAATGGTCGTGCAGGCTGCCTTACAAGAAGATGTGGATGCCATTGGTATTAGTATATTATCAGGAGCCCACATGACCGTTTTTCCCAAAGTATATAAGTTAATGCAGGAAAAAGGTTTACAAAATGTTTTACTAACAGGAGGCGGAATCATTCCTGAACAAGATAATATCGTGTTACGAGAAATGGGGGTAGGTACTTTATTTGCACCGGGTACCAACACCATTGATATCGCTCAATATATCCGCGATTGGGTCGAAGAGCGCAGAAAATAAGGTGCAATAAAAATTAAAATTTTTATTATGTCATTTCAAACTTTGTTTACCAAATTGGAAGACCACACTTTAATCATCACTATAAATCGTCCTGACAAATTAAATGCACTCAATCAACAAGTGATGATGGACTTATCTGCCGTCATGGATAGAGTGTATAAATTTCCAGAAATTAAAAGTGTTGTGATTACAGGAGCAGGTCTAAAAAGCTTTGTCGCTGGAGCAGATATAAAAGAATTTGAATCTTTAACAAAAGCAGAAGCAACCGCGCTTGCTAAAAAAGGACAGGAAGTATTTTTTAAAATCGAAAATGCACCTAAACCAGTGATTGCTTGTGTAAATGGTTTTGCGTTGGGTGGTGGTTGCGAATTAGCAATGGCATGTCACTTTATCATTGCTTCAGAAAGTGCTGTCTTTGGTCAACCCGAAGTAAACTTAGGCATTATGGTAGGTTATGGTGGTTCCCAAAGGCTTACTCAAAGAGTCGGAAAAGGAAGGGCAATGGAACTAGTCGTTACAGGTAAAACCATCAATGCGACCCAGGCAATGAATTATGGATTAGTGAATTATGTAGTACCTCAATCTGAACTATTAGATAAAGCTTTTTCGATATTAAGAGTATGTCACGAAAAAGCCCCCTTAGCCGTTTCTAATTCAATTAAGGCAGTCAATGCCGCATGGAACGAAGCAGTAAATGGATATGATGTTGAAGCCAAACTCTTTGGTGAATGTTTTGCTACAAGCGACTGCAAGGAAGGTATTCAAGCATTCATAGACAAAAGAAAGCCTAGTTTTAAGGGGCATTAAATATATTATTTATTCGAATTTAATACTGCCTACTGACACTATTTTATAATAGCTGTAGTACCTTTGTGTTATCAAAATTTGCAATCATGGAATATAGAATTGAAAAAGATACGATGGGTGAAGTAAATGTACCTGCAGATGTTTATTGGGGTGCACAAACACAAAGAAGTATTGAAAATTTTAAAATCGCACAGGATATCAATAGGATGCCAAAGGAAATTATTAAGGCATTCGCTTATTTAAAAAAAGCAGCAGCGATTACCAATTTAGAAGCAGGCGTACTTTCAAAAGAAAAATCAGATTTAATTGGAGTGGTTTGTGATGAAATATTAGCTGGTAAATTAGATGATCAATTCCCATTAGTCATTTGGCAAACTGGAAGCGGTACACAAAGCAATATGAATGTAAATGAAGTAATTGCTTATCGCGGCCATGTTATTCAAGGAGGAAAATTAACGGACAAAGAAAAGTTTTTACATCCCAATGATGATGTAAATAAATCGCAGTCATCTAACGATACCTTCCCTACCGCCATGCACATTGCAGCCTATCAAATATTATCCAATATTACTTTACCTGGCATCACTAAATTAAAAGATACTTTAGAAGTAAAGAGTATCGCCTTTATGGATGTTGTAAAAATTGGACGTACTCATTTCATGGACGCGACACCATTAACCCTTGGACAAGAAATAAGTGGTTATGCAAGTCAATTAAAGCATGGTATCAAAGCCATACATAATACATTATCTCATTTAAGCGAATTAGCATTAGGTGGAACTGCAGTAGGTACAGGCATTAATACACCAAAAGGATATTCAGAAAATGTAGCAAAACATATTGCTACTTTAACAGGACTTCCTTTTATTACAGCCGAAAATAAATTTGAAGCATTGGCTGCGCATGATGCCATTGTTGAGTCACATGGTGCATTAAAAACAGTGGCAGCCAGCTTGATGAAAATTGCGAATGATATTAGAATGTTATCCTCTGGTCCAAGAAGTGGCATTGGAGAATTGTTTATTCCCGATAACGAACCAGGATCTTCAATTATGCCTGGCAAAGTGAATCCAACTCAAAGTGAAGCTTTAACGATGATTGCTGCTCAAGTGATGGGTAATGATGTCGCAATTAATATTGGAGGTGCAATGGGACATTTTGAATTAAATGTGTTCAAGCCAGTTATGATTTATAACTTTTTACATAGTGCAAGATTAATAGGCGATGGTTGTGTCAGCTTTAATGACAAATGCGCTATTGGCATCGAGCCCATTGAATCGAGTATTAAAAAGCATGTGGACAATAGCTTAATGCTAGTCACTGCATTGAATACCAAAATTGGTTATTATAAAGCAGCTGAAATAGCACAAAAAGCACATAAAGAAGGGACCACTTTAAAAGAGATGGCAGTAAAATTAGGCTATGTTACCCCTGAAGAATTTGATGCATGGGTAATTCCAAAAGATATGGTAGGGCTGTAAAAGAATCAATGTTCGTTCGAAATAGCATTCATTCTATTTATAATATATTATCTAATAAACTCTTTCCCCGTTCAAATAAGTCTTCAACACTTTAATGTGTAAAATACTATCCGTGGGTACTTTCATTAAGTCCTTATCCAATAAAATAAAGTCGGCTTTCTTTCCTATTTCTAAACTACCCACTTGCTTTTCCATTCGATTGGCTTTCGCTGCCCAAATGGTCATTCCGCGAATGGTTTGCTCACGCGTTAATGCATTCTCCATTTGAAAACCACCCGAAGGAAATCCTTTCGCATCTTGTCGAGCCACTGCCGCTAAAAATGTTTTAAAAGGATTAATCTCTTCAACAGGAAAATCGGTACCTAATGGAATCCATCCATTTTGAGCCAACAATTGTTGAAAGGCATATCCTCCTTTTAATCTTTCTGCTCCTAGCCTTTCTCCTGCCCAATACATATCACTTGTTGCATGTGTGGGTTGCACCGATGGAACAATGGCATTGTCACCAAAATAATGAAAGTCATCTGCATTCAATATTTGCGCATGTTCAATTCTCCATCTTTTATCATTTTTCCCTTTTAAATATTTCGCATACACTTTTAAAATCATTCTGTTGGCGCTATCTCCAATGGCATGAGTACACATTTGGAAATCGGTGTTTATTAATTTTGCTGCTACACTATCAAAATGAGCCGGGTTGTTTAATAAAAATCCTGACCATCCCACTTTGTCTGCATAAGGTTGTAATAAACAAGCCCCTCTTGAGCCTAGCGCGCCATCTCCATAAACTTTAATTCCTTTCACCATCATCTTATCTGTTACATACCCACCATCAGTAAAATATTTTGAAAGATACGTACTTGGTTGATCGCTAAGCATCACATACAAACGCATTTTTAAATCATTCGATTTTTGTAATGCATCTATTTTGTCAACATCATCAGCACTTAATCCGCAATCAGTCAGAGTTGTTAATCCAGTAGCAAAACAATTTTGTTCTGCCGCCATTAACCATTCTTTATAATTAGCTTGAGTAGAGGCAGGCACCTGCTTTTCAACTACACCTACAGCATTGTCGATTAATAAACCTGTTAGCTTCCCATTTTGCATTGTAAATTGTCCGCCTTGTATAGTTTGACCTGCTTTAATGCCTGCAAGTTGCAATGCAAAATCATTGGCAATACTTGCATGGCCATCCACCCTTTCTAAAATCACTGGACGATCTGGAAATAAAATATTGAGTTCTGCATTGGTAGGAAATGATTTGCCTGGAAAGCGATTTTGATCCCAACCCCTTCCCTTAATCCATCCTTTCCCTGGATGATTCACTGCAAAAGCTTTTACTTTCTCCAGTGCTTGATCCCATGAAGAAACAAACATTAAATCAACCGAAAATAAGGATTGTCCATACCCTAAAAAATGAGCATGAGCATCAATAAAACCTGGATAAACACTGGCCCCATGGGCATTCACCATGCTATCCGATTTGAATTCTTTTAAAATATCATCGTTGTTTCCAATAGCTACAATTTTACCATCCTGTATGGCCATTGCTTCTGCTGAACTAAAATCATTGTTCACCGTAAAAATTTGCGCATGATGTACAATCAAGTCCACTCTTTGGTTGATACATGCACTAAATAAAAAAACAATGGAGAGCCCTAATAATAATCTCATACAATTTGATTTAAGAAAAATAAAACTAAGTAAAAAATGACAATACTATTCAAACACTAGAACAAAAATGAATCTAGTTTAATAATTCACAAGGCTTTAAACCTGTATGCTTTTTAAAAGCAGCCGAAAAATGGGAAATAGAAGAATAACCAAGCAATGCGGAAACATCGGTTACGCTTAAAGATTTTTGATACAGCAAATACTTCGCGTGCTCCATCCTTTGTTGTTGGTAAAAATCAAAAATAGTGGTTCCAAATACTTCTTTGAATCCTTTTTTAAGATAGCATTCATTCATTGCCACTTTTCTGCTTAACTCCTTTATAGTAATAGGATCCCCAATATGTTGTAATAAAAATTCTCGGGCTTGATAAATACTTTCAGTACCTCTTTCATCGGCTAAAAACTTACATGAAAAAACAACTTCCTTTTCCTCCACCACACTTTCCAAGCTGTACACTAACAACTCGTGTACTTTTGCATTGACAAATATATTTTCTAAAGAGCCACTGTAACTATGATTCAATAAAGCATCAAGTGTGGCTCGTTTTTTTATACTAAGTGGGAAAATTTTAGAAAAATCATCTGGGTGTTTGAAAGCCAACAACTCATCTTTTTTGGTATTTAATTTTACATGATGCACAAACTGATGTAAAAAAGTGGAAGTAAAATGAAATGAAAAAACATCCACTGTTCGCAATGGACCTGCACAATCACTAGTAGGTATTTGATTGCAAGTACCGCATAATTTATTGTCGCAATATCTATTACCCGAAATACAAAATCTTAACTCTAAATAATTCTCCTTTGGCTTTTTAGCATTGTAATGATAAATGAACATACCCGTATCTTCGGCCGCCCAGCTATCTTGAACTGCATACCTTCTAATATGGTACTGCGTTGATCCTGGAATCCGTTGCTCTTTATTGTACAACATGGCCATCCCATCAAATCCGTGAAGGGTATTTACCTGCTTTAATATTTCATGTGCTGTTGTCATCTACTGCAAAATTAATGTATAAACATTAAATGACCTTCTTGAAGAAAAATTAGCAGTTTTACCTCCATTTTTGGGCAATATTTAGGGGGTCATAATGATAGGAAAAATATGTGCCATTCTAGGGTAAAAAACTATGCACAAAATGGCTAAAATGGGGATAACTAAATTACCTCCAAAAAAGGCTTTAAACCCTTAATTTTCTTAAGTTTGTATGCATTCGAGATGCCCATAAAAACAATATAATTTCAACCAATTTATGTCCAACGATTTACAGTCAAGCGAATCAGCAGAAAACAAAAATTACGGTGCCGATAGTATCCAGGTTTTAGAAGGCTTGGAAGCAGTTCGAAAAAGACCTGCCATGTATATTGGCGATGTGGGCTCAAAAGGCTTACACCACCTTGTATATGAGGTAGTTGACAACTCAATTGATGAAGCCTTAGCAGGATATTGCTCTCATATCGAAGTTTTTATCCATCAGGATAATTCCATTTGTGTTCAAGATAATGGTCGTGGTATCCCTACCGCCATGCATACAAAGGAAAAGCGCTCAGCCCTCGAAGTGGTAATGACAGTGCTTCATGCTGGAGGAAAGTTTGATAAAAATACTTACAAGGTATCGGGAGGTTTGCATGGAGTGGGTGTAAGTTGCGTGAACGCACTAAGTAAAAAATTATTAGTGACCGTTGAGAGAGAAGGAAAAATATTTGAACAAGAATATGCCATTGGTGCGCCACAATATTCAGTAAGAGAAATTGGCACAAGTGATAAAACAGGTACACGCGTTCACTTTTGGCCCGACTTGACGATTTTCCAAGAATCAGTTTACAAGCGTGAAATTTTAGAAGGTCGCTTGCGTGAACTTTCTTATTTAAATAAAAGAATCAGCATTACATTAACTGACTTAAGAGAATTGGATGAAACCGGCACCGCCTATTCTAAAAACTTTTATAGTGAGGGCGGTATTGTAGAGTTTGTACAAATGTTAGATAAAAACGGGAACCGAAATCCAATCATTGCACAACCCTTATATGTTGAAGGATTAGATGAAGCCTCTAATGTAATGGTTGAAGTAGCATTAACTTACAATGACGATTTTAAGGAAAATATTTTTTCCTATGTCAATAACATTAATACCATTGAAGGTGGTACGCATGTGACTGGATTTAGAACTGCACTTACCCGCGTGTTCAAAAGTTATGGAGACAAGGAAGGTTTATTCGAAAGAGCCAAAGTTACTGTGGAAGGAGATGATTTCAGGGAAGGTTTAAGTGCCATTATCTCTGTTAAAGTTCCTGAACCACAATTTGAGGGACAAACCAAAACAAAATTAGGTAATAGTGAAGTGAGTGGTGTCGTGCAAACTACGGTTTCTAGGGTATTAGAAGCTTATCTAGAAGAGAACCCTAAGGAAGCTAAGTATGTTATCTCTAAAATTATTTTGGCTGCTCAAGCGCGCGTAGCGGCTAAAAAAGCACGTGACATGGTGCAACGCAAAACGGTATTAACAGGTGGTGGACTTCCTGGTAAACTCGCCGATTGCTCAGACAGAGACCCTGAAAGATGCGAACTTTATTTAGTCGAAGGAGATTCGGCTGGAGGAACTGCTAAACAAGGTCGTGATCGTGGTTATCAAGCCATATTGCCTTTGCGTGGTAAAATTTTGAATGTAGAAAAAGCAATGGAACATAAGATATACGAGAATGAGGAAATTCGTAATATGTATACTGCACTTGGTGTTACAGTGGGTACACCCGAAGATCCAAAAGCATTAAATATTACCAAGCTTAGATATCATAAATTAATTATCATGACCGATGCGGATGTGGATGGTTCACACATTGCAACATTAATTTTAACATTCATCTTTAGATATATGAAAGAATTAGTGCAAAACGGTTATGTATATATTGCGCAACCTCCTTTGTATTTAGTAAAAAAAGGTAAAGAGCAAGAATACGCTTATAGTGAAGAACAAAGAAAAGGATTGGTCACTAAATTAGGCGGTGGAAAAGATGATTCAGTTACCATACAACGATATAAAGGTTTGGGAGAAATGAACGCTGATCAATTATGGGAAACCACAATGGATCCTTCACGCAGAACCCTCAAACAAGTCACTATCGAGAGCGTAGCTGAGGCCGATCGTATTTTTAGTATGCTAATGGGGGATGATGTTGCTCCAAGAAGGGAATTCATTGAAACACATGCTAAATATGCTAAAATTGACGCTTAAAGCCTAGGATTCCTAGTCATTTTGGCGTTTTTATCAAAAAACTGCGTCTGAACTCAAATGAATAACAATAAATAACCTACTTTCAATTAGAAACTTTCACTTTAAAATTTATACAAAATGGACACTTCAAAAATGATTAAAGCGTATTGCTTAAAAACAAAAGAAAAAAATGTACCCATGCTAGATGCGGTCATCACTAGAACTGCTAAAGGCGGTTACATGGCTGGTGGCAATGATGGTAAAGGAAATAAAATGGCAGCCATCCTAAGCGAAACAAATGCGCTTAAGGCAATTGCTGATGGTGTGGCTAAAAAAGGATTCTAGTTTTTACTAGTTCATTTTAAGCTTAACTTAATAAAAAAGCTCCTCCCTTTATTTGGGTTGGAGCTTTTTTATTTCATACCCATGATCCCCGTATGTATTTTATTTAAAAGATGATAGCATGATTCCATGCCCTTGATATCCTTTATAATTAAAATGAAATTTTTACCCACCTGTTTAAAGTGGGCCGTGTTCATTGCCTTTTGAGCAAAGGCCAATAAATGTTTAAATGTATCGCTTTCAAAATAGGGGGCATCTGGTCGATTGATAAAAAAACATCTTAATACTTCCTCTTTCAAAGTCATCTTTTCAAAACCTAATGCAATGGCAATGCGTCTACATTTGATGGTAGTAAATAAATCATCCACCGAACTAGGTAATGGTCCAAAACGATCTACTAATTCAGTGCGTAATAAATCAAGTGTTTCATCATCTTCTGCTTGATCCAATCTAGTATATAAGGACAATCGTTCTCCAATACTCTCAACATATGCATCAGGAATCATTATTTCTAAATCAGTATCAATGGTGCAGTCCTGTACATAATCATCTTGTTTACTAATTTCTTCCTGAAATAATTCCTTGAAGTCTGATCTTTTTAATTCCCTTACTGCTTCTGCTAATATTTTTTGATACATTTCAAATCCAATCTCTGCCATAAAACCACTTTGCTCACCCCCTAATAAATTACCTGCGCCTCTAATATCTAAATCACGCATGGCAATTTGGAAACCGCTTCCTAGCTCACTAAACTGTTCTAAGGTTTGTAATCTTTTTCTAGAATCATCTGGCAGGGTACTTATGGGAGGTGCCAATAAATAACAAAATGCTTTTTTATTACTACGGCCTACCCTACCTCTTAATTGATGTAAATCACTCAAGCCAAACTGATGTGCATTGTTGATGATAATGGTGTTAACATTGGGTATGTCTACGCCACTTTCAACAATATTGGTACATACTAATACATCATACCTGCGTTCAATAAAATCTAATATTTTTTCTTCCAACTGATGTCCTTCTAATTGTCCGTGTGCATATCCAATACTAATATCTGGACATAATCGTTGAATCAATGCACACATTTCGGCCAGACCTTGTACTCTATTATGAATAAAAAATACCTGCCCTCCTCTTTCTGTTTCATAATATATAGATTCCCTAATAATATCTTCATTAAATACTTGCACTTCGGTATGTATGGGTTGTCGATTCGCAGGCGCTGTATTAATAATACTTAAATCGCGTGCACCCATTAAACTAAAATGCAAGGTTCTTGGAATCGGTGTTGCTGTTAATGTTAAACAATCAACACTCGCCCTTAAAGTTTTTAATTTTTCCTTATGTGCTACTCCAAATTTTTGTTCTTCATCAATAATCATTAATCCTAAATCTTTAAAAATAACATCTTTGCCTAACAAACCATGTGTCCCAACTAAAATGTCAACCTTTCCTTCTTTTACCCTTTCAATAGTATCCTTTTTTTGAGCAGCAGATTTAAATCGATTTAAGTAATCAACCGTGATTGGAAAATCTTTCAAACGATCAATGAATGTTTTATAATGTTGAAATGCCAATATGGTGGTGGGTACCAGCAAGGCTACTTGTTTACCATCAATGGCTGCTTTGAAAGCTGCACGCACGGCTACTTCCGTCTTACCAAAGCCTACATCACCACATACCAATCTGTCCATGGGCGCAGGAGTTTCCATGTCCTTTTTTACATCTGCTATCGCTTTGGCTTGGTCGAGTGTTTCTTCATACATAAAGGAAGCTTCAAGTTCATAGACCATATAATTGTCTGGTGAAAATGCGAAGCCAGCTTGCGCTTTGCGTTGCGCATACAATTTAATTAAATCAAAAGCAATCTCTTTTACTTTTGCTTTGGTCTTGTCTTTCAATTTAACCCAAGCATCAGACCCCAATTTATTCACCTTAGGAGGAGATCCTTCCTTTCCTGTATATTTTGAAATTTTATGAAGGGAATTAATATTGACATACAAAATATCGCTGTCCTTATAAATAATCCTGACAGCTTCCTGCAGTAATCCATTCACTTCCATTTTTTGTAAGCCACTATAAACGCCCACGCCATGATCAATATGTGTTACATAATCACCGGGTTGCAAATCACGCAAGGTTCTAAGTGTAATCGCTTTGCTTTTACTATAAGCTTGCTTGACCTTATATTTATGATAACGTTGAAATATTTGGTGATCGGTATAACAAACAACTTTATGATCATGATCAATAAAACCTTCATGAATATTTTTAACAATGGGTGTAAAAGGGGTCTCCGTTTTTAAATCTGTAAAAATAGCATGCAAACGCTCTAACTGCTTGGTTTGTTCCGCAAAAATAAATAACGCGTACCCTTTTTTTTCTAACTCCTGCAAATTGGCAATCAACAATTGAAACTGTCTATTAAAACTGGGCTGTACTTGAGTGTTAAAAACCATCAAATCCTTGGCTAGGTTCGCTTGAAAGCCCCATTCTATAATAGATTTACCATGCAAAGCTTGCTCCGTATTTTGCACCGATTCAAAGTCATCTAACTGTGTATGCTTGGTATGCGCATCCCCGTCATCCATTATTTTTGATGGATGCGTATGCTCTAAAAAATCGTTTAATGCTTCACTTTGATCTATTCCTCTTTGCTGAATCACATTCCAATCCTTTAACCAAATCAAAGTATTAGACGCCATAAAATCTATCAATGGTATTTTTTCGGTGTCTTCAAATTGAGTAGTTACATTAGGGATAATATTAACTTGCAAAAATTTACGCTCACTTAACTGTGTTGCAGGATCAAATAATCTTATACTATCTACTTCCTCTCCAAATAATTCGATTCTATAAGGCTTTTCATTTCCAAAAGAATAAATATCAAAAATGCCACCTCTTAAAGCAAATTGCCCAGGCTCATATACAAAATCAGTACGCTCAAATCCATAGTCTAAAAACTGCTGCATCATCGCATTTAAATCAATACTGTCATTGGTTTTAATTTGAATGATATTTCTTTGTAAAGTTTTGGGGAGGATTACTTTTTCAAACAATGCTTCTGGATAAGTAACAATAATTTTTTTATTTCCACCCATTGATATTTTAGTTAACGCTTCGGTGCGCAACATCACATGAGATGGATTTAATACATTAAAATTATGTGGCGTTTTGAAAGATGAAGGAAAATAAAATAAATCCAATGCCTCCGTGACGCTTTCAATAGAATTAAAAAAATAAGCCGCTTCTTCAGCATCGTTTAAAACAACAATATGATTCCATTGATTGGTTTTCTCATGCGTGAGAATGGATTGTAAAACAAAGGCGGCGGCTGAGCCATTTAAGTGTTGCAGAAAAATTTGGAAGGGATTATTTTGAGCATCGGACATAGCTATCCTGTCCACCAATGAATTAAGGAGGGGGGATAATCTAAACCGTTCAAACAAAGATTGCTCATTCATACATCACCCAACAAAGATACAATTCTGTCATCAATAACTTGCCTTGACGTTGATAATAACTTCCATAGATTGAAATAAGCTAGGCAATACCTGAACGACTGCTAATTCATTGTATTGATTTAAAAAAGGAGCAAAATAAGCCCCTTCATAACCTACTAATATACTGTACTTCCCAGGTGCTAATGAAATTGAAAAATGCCCAGTACTGTCTGTTGGGAAACTGCCTAATAATTGTGTGCTTGGTTTAGTATACAGCCCACCAGACAAAGACGAAACTGAGGTAATTGCGGTGGGTTCAAAAACATAAATAATGGTTGAATACCCCTGCCCTTTTGAATTAGACTTTCCTTTCTGAGGCATCACATTCCCTTTTTGTTCAAAAACCTGACCTATCAATCCTTGTGTGGGTGGCAATTTGATAGGTTGCTTAAATGAGATACAACCCAACCCCATAAATGTGATTAGAAATATTGTAGAAATAATTGAAAATAGTCGCCTCATTTCATGTTCATTTAACTAAAGTTACAACTTATTAATTCACCTTCCCCCATCCTAATCATGAACTCCTCGCATTGACCCAGGATTGCGTTGATAATTACAGGTAAATCAATATAAAATAGAGAATAAATTGTAATTTCGATTATCTCAATTACTGAGTTATTTTATAAAAATGCTGCCATGAGGAAATTGCTTCAATATGCCTTGTTTTTTTTCTTTTTCACACCCTCTTTAAACGCACAATTTAGAACAAGCAAATTAGTATTATTAAATACAGCAAAATCTTTAGACCTTGAATCACGCGACTCCTATTCAAAAGCAGTAATCAAAGCAAAAGAAAAAGGTTGGCCTTTATTTTATAAGTCAAAAAATAATACTACCAATTCTTTGATGGGAATAGACGCTTTTGGACAACCCATTTACTTTACTAGCTTTTCAGACCCCATACATGCAATAACAGTCAACACCAATAAATTATGGCCTGCTGCGAATTTAGGATTTAACTTGACTGGGGAAAGCGATAGCATGACCAATACCTTAGGTGTATGGGATGAAGCCGCAATAAGAGCAACTCATTATGAATTAAAAAATAGAGTGGTTCAAAAAGACAATGCTACTTCGGCACTAGACCATGGTACTCATGTGTTAGGAATTATGATGAGCAAAGGAGTGAATCCATTAGCAAAAGGGATGGCCTATAATTTAAAAGGCGCTTATTCCTATGATTGGAATAATGATAATAGTGAAATGGCGGCCGCCGCAGCGAATGGTTTACTTATTTCAAATCATTCATATGGTATTGTAAGTGGATGGGATCAAAATTCTGATTCTTCCTGGAGATGGGAATACAATGGTAAATGGAATGAAAAAGAAGATTACAGATTTGGATTGTACAATGCAGATGCTCAAATTCACGATTCTATTATGTACAATGCTCCCTATTATTTAATTGTAAAAGCTGCAGGAAATAATCATGGTAGTACTGGCCCCAAAGTGGGTGAAACTTATTGGAGAAGAGATGCCAATGGGAAAATGTATAATGCAGGCGCAAGACCTGATAGTTTAAGCAGCAATGATGCTTATGAAACCATATCCACCGACATTAATGCAAAAAATATATTAGTGGTAGGCGCTGTCAATGGATTGTCTGCACCTTATTCAAAAAAAGAAGATGTCGTGATGTCTTATTTTAGTAGCTGGGGGCCGACCGACGATGGAAGAATAAAACCTGATCTTGTTGCAGATGGAGTGGGTGTGTTTTCTGCGACTGCAGCGAATGATTCAAGTTATGATTCTAAAAGTGGAACATCGATGGCAACACCCAATGCAGCAGGATCCTTATTATTATTACAAGAGCTAAGTCAACAATTAAGTCCCAAAAAATTTTTACGTGCAGCCACTATAAAAGCATTGGCTATTCATACTGCAAATGAGGCAGGTCCTAGCTTAGGCCCTGATTACAAATTTGGATGGGGCTTGTTAAATATTTACGATGCTGCGACAGTTTTAAAAAATGCTTTGATTTCTAAAAATAGCTCTAGTAGCAATGATTTAGTTTATGAGAATGTACTTAACAATTTAGATTCTACTGTTTATAATATAATTGCATCGGGTAAAAAACCATTCAAAGCCACCTTGGTTTGGAATGATGTTAAAGGTGACGTTAAATCTACTTTGAATGACAACACCCCTCAATTAGTGAATGATTTAGATCTAACAATTTCGAAAGGCACTAAAATCAACAGATCATGGATATTGGATCCACTATCACCATCAAGCCCTGCAACAAAAGGCGATAATGTTTTGGATAATGTTGAAAAAGTTGAAATAGATTCTACTATGGTCGGCGCTACTTATATCGTTAAAGTAAAACATAAAAGGAACTTAGAAAGAGGACAACAATCTTATTCATTAGTAATCAGTGGGGCTGGCGGTGCGAGCTATTGCACTTCAAGTCCAACCACCACAGTTGGAAGTAAAATTGACAGCATCAGTTTAAATAATATACAATATGCTCCGGTCGCAAATAAAGAATATGTTGACAATACCAATTTATACATTAAAGCCGAACCCAATGGCCTACTTAATATTTTTATGAAGCTAGGTAGCGCAGATGCCACTAATAACAATCGATTTGTGAAAACTTTTATTGACTATAATAATAATGGCGTTTTTGATACCAACGAATTAGTCAATACAAGTGGAACTATAACCAATGGCAATTATACTAGTAGTATTAATTTACCTGACACTTTGCAAATAGGACAACTTTTGAAATTAAGAGTTGTGGTAATGGAAACGAGTAATAGTAGTAATGTATTGGCTTGTGGCAATTACGAAATTGGAGAAACACAGGACTATACAGTCATCATGGTGAATCCGTCTAGTGATTTACAAATGTCTGATCTCATTAATCCACAAAGTAGTGCTTGTAAAAAAGGGGTGCAATATGTTACTGTTAAGGTGATCAACAATGGTAGTACATTGCAACAAAATTTTCCACTTAAGTTAATTGTTTCGAAAGGGAATACTGGCATTTTAAATATAAATGAAATTTTTACTGGTCGTTTATATGGTGGAGAGTCGATGAACTATACTTTCCAAAAACCAATTAGCTTAGATGCAGCTGCCACTTATACTTTTAGTGCCACTGTTTCGGCTACCAATGATCAACAAAAAGACAATAACACTTTAAATACAACAATTACAACTGCCGCTAATCTTGCAGCACCTGCTGGAAATGCAACCAATTGTAATAACATATTAAAATTACAAGTATCAAATCCTACTAGCGGAAGTAATTATATATGGTACGATAGCTCCACACTATCTACTCCAATTGCAGTGGGCACTAATGCGAGCTCTAATAGCACTAAAAGTAATTTTTATTTAACACAAGGATACCAAGGTTTCGTAGGACCAGCGACCAACACCACTTATGGTGCGGGAAGCTATAATAATTTCGTTGGTAGATATTATATGAAAATTATAACAGGCATGCCGCTCACCATTAATACAGTGAAGCTTTATACTGCCAATGCAGGTAAAATTAATCTTGAACTCATGTATATGGCTTCAGATACTACTTACTACCCAAGTCTATCTCAATTTGTTACCATTAATGCAGTCGCTAGTTCCCCTAGTCCTGTTGCGGGCGTCTCTAGTTATGTAGCAGGTGATACAGGAAGAATTTACGAACTCAATTTTAAATTAAATGTAGCGGGTAGTTATTTCCTTGTTGCCTCTTGCGATAGCACTGCAAGTATTTATCGAAACAATGCCATAACGAGCAACCCCTATCCTATTGGCGTCAATAAAATTTTTAGTTATACCAGTAACTCTGCAACACCTGACTTTCAAAATTATTATTACTTTTTTTACAACACACAAATTTCAACAAACGATTGTGTGAGTCCTACAAGTACCATTCCAATAACCATCGGCAGTAAACCTACTATTGTTTTTAAAGGTGACAGCATCACTTCAAGTCCAGCATTGGCTTACCAATGGTTTATGGACGACAATCTCATTGCAGGTGCTACAAAACAAGTATACAAGCCAACGGTGAATGCAAACTATAAAGTCATGACGACCAATAATAGCTGTCAAACTATTTCAGACAATATGCTGGTCTTAATCAGAGACGGAAATGGAAATGTAATTACAGATGTAAGCGAAGGTGCCACTAAGGAAATCAATTTAAAAATTACATCTACCGATTACATTGAAAATTTAATCAAAGGAAATACTTTTTTCATACAATTCAGTAGCGTGCAAACCAAAGATATTTCATTAGATATTATTAATTCAATGGGGGATCGGGTTGGACACAAGGAAAACTTAATCAATCAACGAACACCTCAAAAAATAGATATTGGAAATTTATCGACTGGCATATACTATGTTAAAATTTATGCTAATAATAAAGTATATGTGCAAAGGGTATTAATTACAAACAATTAAAAAATTAAAATATGGCACTAGAATGGGTAGAAGGCACACTGACAAAAGTTATTGACGAAACAGCCAATACAAAAAGATTTTATTTTGAAATCCCCGCCTTAGAAAAATTTGATTTTATTCCAGGTCAATTTGTAACACTTGACTTGCCGATTCATGAACAAAAAAATAAAAGATGGAGAAGCTATTCTATTGCCTCAGCACCTAATGGCACCAACACTTTCGAGCTAGTCATTGTTCATTTGGAAGGAGGTCTAGGTACTACATATTTATTTAATGAAGGAAAAGTGGGTACAAAAATTACGCTAAGGGGCCCGCAAGGTGTATTTGTGTTGCCTAAAAATTTCGACAACGATGTTTACTTTATTTGTACTGGAACAGGTATCGCACCTTTTAGATCTATGATTCGCTACATTCATGAACACAAAATTCCACATAATAATATTCACTTGATTTTTGGTTGTCGCAAATTTCAGGATGGATTATACATTGATGAATTAAAAGAATTAGAATCAAAAGAACCTGGGTTTCATTTTCACCCTTGTTATTCTAGAGAAAACGAAGTCCCTGCCGGCGCGCACAAAGGATATGTACACCCTGTGTATCAAGCATTATTACAGGAAAACAAAGAAACGGCACATGTTTGGTTATGTGGATGGAAAGCCATGATTGATGATGCACGAAAAAACATGGCGGACTTAGGGCTTGATAAAAAGCAAGTACACTTTGAATCCTTTGGATAAAAGCAACTAGCTAATATGAGCTAATACTAATTCTTTCACTTTTGTAAGTGCAATTCGCTCCTGTAACATGCTATCGCGGTAGCGTATGGTCACAGTACCATCTTCCTTGGTCTGATGGTCGATGGTAACGCAAAATGGTGTACCTATTGCATCTTGACGACGGTATCTTTTACCAATGGCATCTTTTTCTTCATAAAAGCAATGGAAAGATTTTTTACAATCATTCATTAACTCTTTTGCCAATTCTGGTAAACCATCCTTTTTGGTTAAAGGTAATATGGCTAATTTATTAGGTGCTAATCTAGCAGGAAAGTGCAATACGACTCTTGAATCAGTGGTGCCATCCTCTTTTGGAATGGCTTCTTCCTCGTAGGAGTTGGCCAACAATAATAAAAACATCCTGTCTAATCCTATCGATGTTTCAATGACGTATGGAATATAATGCTGGTTGATTTCAGTATCAAAATACTGCATCTTCTTTTTACTGAATTCCTGATGACGACTTAAATCAAAATCAGTTCTTGAATGAATCCCTTCCACTTCCTTAAAGCCAAATGGAAATTCGTATTCAATATCCAAAGCCGCATCTGCGTAATGGGCTAATTTAACATGATCATGAAAACGATATTTTTCAGGAGCAATACCTAAGCTTAAATGCCATTGCATTCTTTCGTTTTTCCAATGCTCGTACCATTCCTTTTGGGTACCTGGCTTAATGAAAAATTGCATTTCCATTTGCTCAAATTCACGCATTCTAAAAATAAATTGACGTGCCACAATTTCATTTCTGAAAGCTTTTCCTGTTTGCGCAATACCAAAAGGAATTTTCATCCTAGCCGTTTTTTGCACATTTAAAAAATTCACAAAAATACCCTGTGCTGTTTCGGGCCTTAAATAAATGGTACTTGCTTCTTCAGCGACTGCACCAATTTCAGTTGAAAACATAAGATTGAATTGTCTTATTTCGGTCCAATTGCAAGTACCACTAATACTACAAGTAATTTTATTGTCTTCAATTAATTTTTTTAACCCTTCAAAATCTTCTTTGGCTAAAAGGGCATCCATATCTGATAATAATTGATCTGCGCCTGCCTGATTTCCTTTGGCAATTAAAGCCTCAGCATGACCTTCAATTAAATGGTCAACTCGATATCTTTTTTTACTTTCTTTATTGTCAATTAAGGGATCACTAAAACTATCTACATGCCCACTCGCTTTCCAAGTGGTGGGATGCATAAATATTGCCGCGTCAATGCCTACAATATTTTCGTTCAATTGGGTCATACTATTCCACCAATAATCACGAATATTCTTTTTTAATTGTGCTCCATAGGGGCCGTAATCATATACTGCACTTAGCCCATCATAGATTTCACTACTTGGGAAAACAAAACCATATTCTTTGGCGTGCGATATAATCGCTTGTAATGTATTGTCGGTGGTTACCTTGCTCATAGACTGCAAATATACTGAGAATGAATTAACGATGTAATTTTTCATTGTTTTGATGCCTTGAACTGTCTCTGAGGGTTTTCTTTTGAATATTTTTCTCAAAGGCAGTCGCTAAATCAATACCTGTTTGATTGGCTAAGCATACTAATACAAATAAAACATCGGCCATTTCGTCGGCCAGTAATACTTCTTCCTCCTTATTTTTAAAGGATTGATCTCCAAATTTACGTACCATAATTCTAGACAATTCGCCTACTTCTTCCATTAAAATACCCAAATTAGTGAGTTCACTAAAATATTTCACCCCCACTGTTTTGATCCATTGATCCACTTGCTCCTGTGCTTGCTGTAAGGTTAGATTATTTGACATATTATTTATTCTTTATTTTTTGAATCAATGACGATGGTCACAGGACCATCATTTAAAATACTCACTTTCATATCCGCTCCAAATACACCCGTTTGAATCGATTTTCCTAGGTCCATTGCAAGCTGTTTAATAAAAGCCTCGTAGATAGGAACAGAAATAGCTGGTTTAGCTGCTGCTATATAGGAGGGTCGATTCCCTTTTTTAGTACTGGCATGTAAAGTAAATTGACTTACTAATAATATATCGCCATTGATCTCTTTTACACTCAAATTCATAATAGATTGATCATCATCAAATACTCGAATATTTGCTATTTTATTAGAAAGCCATTGAATATCTTCCTCATTATCTGAATTTTCGATACCCACCAAAACTAAGAGCCCCTTTTGTATAGACCCTGTTATCACCCCATTTACAGTGACGCTTGCCTCTTTTGTTCGTTGAATTACCACTCTCATAATCGTATGAATTTCGACATGAAGATAAACAAAACTATTTTCACTAATTTAGCTGTAATTTCAAGCCCTTGAGTAGTATTAAAAAATTAGTAAGTCAAACCGCCTGGTATGGGCTTAGCTCGATTGCAGCTAGGTTTATCAGTTATTTGTTAGTACCCTACCTTACTTATAAGTTTACCGAATCGGCTTATGGTGAAATGTCGATGGTATACTCCTTTATTCCCTTTTTAAATGTGATTGTATCACATGGTATGGAAACCGCTTATTTCAGATTTGGCAGTAAAGAAAACGAGCTTAAAATTTATCACACCAGTAGCTTTTCAATGTTGATGGTCACCGCAGTGGTTTTAATGTCACTCATTCATTGGAGTGCTCCGATTGCGCAAATTTTACAAATTACAGCACATCCTGAATACATTACACTCATGGCTTGGGTGGTTGGATTAGATGCACTTACCACGATACCTTTTTCAAGATTAAGATTACAAGAAAGGCCAAAAAAATTCGCATTCATAAAAATAGGAGGCATTGTCATAAACATATTAGCCACCTATTTATTTATCAGCGTTTTACCACAATACATCCAAACACATCCTGCTCATTTTTTAAATAGTATTTACAAACCCGATTGGCCTGTTGGATATATATTAATGGCAGGCATCATTCAAAATGTTTTTGTTTTATTATTACTTAAAAAAGAGATTGGAGCATTACGCTTTTCATTTGATTTTAATTTATGGAAACAAATGATGGTATATGCATTGCCCCTTATCTTAGTTGGATTTGGCGGCATGATCAATGAAACATTAGATAGAATCATGTTGGGATGGTGGGCGCCAGGCGGATCTCCAGAAGCGAATAAAGCCCTCGTTGGAATTTATAGTGCTTGTTATAAATTAGCTATTTTAATTACCATTTCGGTACAAGCTTTTCGGATGGGGGCAGAACCATTTTTCTTTAAACAAGCAGAGGCAGATCATGCACAAAAAACATACGCAAGGGTGATGAAATTTTTTGTAATTACCTTATGTATTATGTTTTTAATGGTGGTGCTGTACTTAGATATCTGGAAGGAGTTTATCCGTAATCCCGCCATGCATGTGGGTTTGAAGGTGGTTCCAATTTTATTAATGGCGAATATATTTTTAGGAATTTATTATAACTTAAGTATTTGGTATAAGCTAAGTAATAAAACAATGGCTGGTGCTTGGATTACTTTATTGGGTGCCTTACTGACCATTGTAATAAATTATTTAGCAATTCCTTATTTCGGTTATATGGCAAGTGCGTGGGCTACTTTTTTCTGTTATGGTACTATGATGGTGGTGAGTTATAAGTGGGGACAAAAAGTATACCCAGTTCCTTATGCGACAAAAAAATTAATTGCTTACTTTGTTATTACCTTATTATTATACGCAATCAATACTGGAGTAAAAACCATTTCTAACAACGCTCCCTTCAATTATTTATTCGCTACTATTTTATTATTTGCATTTATTGCATTTGTAGCAAGAATTGAAAAAAAGGAAATAAAATTAATATTGAATAAGTCATAAAAAGAAACTCAATTCATGGCCGAAGATTTACATATCATTCAAGGAGATAAAAAAACACAATACGAAACTTTAATTCCACAAATACAAGGTTTAATTACAGGTGAACCAAATTTGGTAGCCAACTTGGCTAATATTGCTGCGGCGCTAAAAGAACAATTCGATTGGTTTTGGGTAGGTTTTTATTGTGTCATTGAGGATGAATTAGTTTTAGGACCTTTTCAAGGACCTGTTGCATGCACCCGCATTAAAAAAGGCAGAGGAGTTTGTGGAACTTGTTGGGAAAGGGAAGCAACAGTGATAGTAGATGATGTTGAAAAATTTCCTGGACATATTGCTTGTAGTAGTTTATCCAAATCGGAAATAGTAGTTCCCTTTTTTAAAGATGGGAAAGTAATAGGCGTATTAGATGTAGATAGTAGTGAATTATCCCAATTTGACGCCATTGACCAAATCTACCTTGAGAAAATAGTGGCATTGATTTGCTAAGTCATTTCAAAAAATAGACAAATTTTAAAAAAATCAATTAAGTTTGCAACCCCTAAGCGGATGTGGCGAAATTGGCAGACGCACTAGACTTAGGATCTAGCGCCGTGAGGCGTGTGGGTTCGACCCCCTCCATCCGCACCAGACCTTATAAAAAAGCCCTTTCAGATTCATTTTGAAGGGCTTTTTTTATTTAATACGCTGTTTTTTAGGTGCAAAAACATACCTTTGCCCCCCTTAAACCCTAGAATTTACTAGAAAAAAAGAAAAGTATATGGCAAGTATAAAAAGAGAGAACATTAGTCTTTTAAATGACAAATTAACCGTTCATTTAACCCCTGCGGATTATTTAGGCGGATTTGAAACCATCTTAAAAAAACATGCTAAAACAGCAAATATTCCGGGTTTTAGAAAAGGCATGGTTCCTGCTGGTTTGATCAAGAAAATGTACGGGCAATCTGTTTTCACCGACGAAGTGCTTAAAAAAGTGGAAGCCGAATTAAATAAATATTTAGCTGCAGAAAAAATTGAAATTTTTGCACAACCCCTTCCTTTAGATTCGCAATTGGCGAATATGGATTTTAATAAACCAACGGATTATGATTTTAGTTTTGAAATTGGATTGAAGCCTAGTTTTGAAATCAAAACAAAGGACATTAAAGTGAAACGCTATCAAGTGAAGGTAACTCCTGAGATGATACAAAATGAAGTGGAGCGTATTCAAACAAGACAAGGTAAAATGACCGAACCTGAAACAGCTGAAACCGAAGAAAACGTTTTGAATGTTTCATTTATCGAATCAGATAAAGAGGGTAATGAAATTGAAGGTGGAATCAAAAAAGACAATTCATTATTGATTAAATATTTTGCCGCAGCTACTCGAAAAAAATTAATAGGCAGTAAAAAAGATGATTCTCAAATCATTCAGTTAAAGAAAGCCTTTGAGGACAAAGAGCTTGAAGTAATTATAGGCGATCTTGGTATCACCAAAGAAGAATCCGACAAGTACTTTAAATTAGTCATCACTAAAGTAGGATTAGTTGAAAAAGCCAACCTAGATGAAGCTTTATTTTTAGCAAGCTACCCTAATCAAGAAATTAAAACAGAAGAAGCATTCAGAGCTGCTATTCAAAAAGATATTGAGGGGTATTATGAACAACAAGCAAGAATTCAAATTCACGACCAAATTTACCATAGCTTAATTGAGCATACTCCAATGGAATTTCCTACTGCATTTTTAAAGAGATGGCTACAACAAGGTGGCGAAAAACAAAGATCATTAGAGGAAGCAGAAAAAGAATATCCTGTTTTTCAAGATCAGTTAAAATGGACTTTGATCAGTGGTCAATTAATGACTGCGCAAAAAATTGAAGTGGTTGCCGAAGATTTAAAAGACTTTGCAAAACAACAATTAATGAGCTATATGGGTAATCAAATGGGCGCGATGGGCGACAATGATAAATGGTTAGAAGATTACGCTGTTAGAATGATGCAGGACAAAAAATTTGTTGAGGATAGTTACCACCGAATCAGCACAGATAAATTATTTAAAGCCATCGAAACCGAGGTACAAACCAAAGATGAACCTATTGAAGCTGAGAAATTTGCCGATATGCTAAACAACCACCTCCACTAGGTTGGATGGTTGGGAACACCTTCCACATCCAATGAAAAGGGCGGTAGTTTCAAATAAAACATTGATCTCCAAGGCCTTCTATTTTTAATAGTGGGCCTTTTTTGTGTCAAATCCTGAAACTTTGGCACCCTTTTTGTAGTTCCTTTGGGTACAAGGATTTACCTTTACCCACTGAAATCAGAAATTATGAACCTAGGAAAAGAATTTGAGCAATTTGCGATCAAAGGAAGAGGGATCAGCAGCAATAGTTTACACCAATATAAAAATAGTGTCACTAATTTGACGCCTTATATTATTGAGGAGCGACCTATGAATGTAGCCAGCATGGATGTGTTTAGTCGTTTAATGATGGATCGCATCATTTTTTTAGGCGAAGGCATAAATGACTATGTTGCCAACATCGTTACTGCACAGTTGCTATTTTTAGAAAGCACTGATCGTACAAAAGATATTCAAATGTACATCAACAGCCCAGGCGGTAGTGTATATGCTGGATTAGGCATTTATGATACCATGCAATTTATAAGCCCTGATGTAGCTACCATCTGTACTGGAATGGCAGCAAGCATGGGTGCCATTTTATTGTGTGCAGGGGTCGAAGGAAAAAGAACCGCATTAAAACACAGTCGTATTATGTTACACCAACCTAGTGGTGCGATTGGTGGGCAAGCTTCAGATATTGAAATTACTGCACGAGAAATAAAAAAATTAAGACACGAATTATATGAAGTAATTGCACACCATACACACAAGGAAGTGGATATTGTGGCCAAGGATTGTGATCGAGATTTTTGGATGACAGCAGCTGAAGGAAAAGCATACGGATTGGTAGATGAGGTATTATTAACCAACCCAAGAAAAGTTAAAAAATAAAAGAAGCAATAAAAATAATTGTATGATAATTACGAATCAATTTTTAATGGAGGACGAAGAAGACCCTAAAGAAAATAAAAAGGAAGAAAGCAGCCCTGGATTTTTGAATAAAAAAATGGAGCAAATCTTTTTTGAAAAAAGAGCTATTTATTTATGGGGCGTAGTGGACGATAAATCTGCAAAAGATATTGTAACCAAATTATTATTATTGGATGCCGACAAACCAGGTGCTGAGATAAAATTTTATATCAATAGCCCAGGTGGAGTGGTGACTAGCGGAATGGTCATGTTTGATACCATGAACTTAATTAAAAGCCCTGTTCATACTATTTGTATGGGATTGGCAGCAAGTATGGGATCGATTTTATTGAGTATGGGTGAAAAAGGAAAGCGAACCATTTTCCCTCATGGCGAAGTCATGATACATCAACCTAGTATTGGTGGTTATTTTCAAGCGACAAGTGCCGATATTGAAATTCAAGCAGAGCAAATTCGAAAAACAAAGGAATTAGGCGCTCAAATATTAGCCAACAACTGTGGTAAAAAAGTAGAACAAATTATGGCCGATTTTGATAGGGATTACTGGATGAACGCAAAAGAAGCAGTGGCGTATGGTATTGTAGATAAAATAGCAAAATCGCTTTAATCAATTTAAAAAATCATGGCTAAAATAGAAGCAATACAATGTTCATTTTGTGGTCGCAAGCGCGAGGAGGTTAAAATACTAATCGCTGGCCAAGAAGGACATATTTGCGAGCACTGTATTGAGCATGCTCATGAAATTATTCAAAAAGAATTTCACCAAAAAAAGGCGGACGGGAAGGCAGGAAATTTGAAAGTGCAAAAACCGATGGCCATTAAAACATTTTTGGATCAATATATCATTGGACAGGATGATGCTAAAAAAATATTATGTGTCGCTGTATACAATCACTTTAAAAGAATCAATTTACCTGTAACGACTAAGAACGAAGTAGAGATTGAAAAAAGTAATGTGATCATGATTGGAGAAACAGGTACAGGTAAAACCTTACTTGCTAAAACCATTGCAAAATTGCTGAATGTCCCATTTGCAATTGTAGACGCTACTGTATTTACAGAAGCAGGTTATGTTGGTGAAGATGTTGAAAGTATGCTTACTAGATTACTACAAAATTGCGACTATGATGTGGAAGCAGCGCAAAGAGGTATTGTATATATAGATGAAATTGATAAAATTGCACGCAAAGGTGATAATCCATCCATTACCCGTGATGTAAGCGGCGAGGGCGTACAACAAGGCTTATTAAAAATGTTAGAAGGAACTGAAGTGCTTGTGCCACCTCAAGGTGGGCGTAAGCATCCCGATCAAAAAATGATTAAAGTAGATACTAAAAATATTTTATTTATTTGTGGTGGTGCATTTGACGGTATCGATAAAATCATTGCAAGACGCATTAATACCAATGCCATTGGGTTTAGTGTCAATAAAAATGAACAAGAATTACAACGAAAAAATTTATTGCGATTTGTAAATGCACAGGACATTAAAGGCTTTGGTTTAATTCCTGAACTTTTAGGCCGACTTCCTATCATCACTTATCTTGAACCGCTAGATGCCATTACTTTAAGAAGTATATTAACCGAACCAAAAAACGCACTCGTAAAACAATACACGCAATTATTCGCAATTGAAAAAATTAAGTTAAGCATAGACAATGATGTGTATGATTACATTGTTGAAAAAGCAATGGAATATAAATTAGGCGCTAGAGGATTAAGAAGTATTTGCGAAAGTTTATTTACACAAGCTATGTTTGAGATGCCCGGAACCAACGCGACCGAATTTAATGTGACACTTGATTATGCAAAAAACATGTTTAATAAAAGCAAGTTAAGCACTTTAAAAGTGGCTTAGCCCATTTATACTATCACAACCATTAATATCAACATTATGCAAGAACTTATTGATCGTTTAGTAAAAGAAACTGGCGTTACTCCAGAACAAGCAAAGCAATCTATTGAAACCATTGCAGCATTTGTAAAAGAAAAATTTCCAATGTTGGGCGGTGCAGTAAATCAAATTTTCAAAGCAGGAAAGTAATCACTAGCAAAAGGGCTATAAAAGCAAAATCCTCCCGAAGGAGGATTTTAAAGCAAGCAATCGAAAACTAGGAACTTAATCCTAACTCAAACTAATACTTTTTTTTTGAGAGATTTCTTTTTTTAGATAGAATTTATACAGATTTACAGTTTCGATTTTACATTATATTGTTTATCAATCACTTATGATAATTTGATTTTTTAACCAAAGCGCTTGCTTTTGGGGCAAATCAAACAATATTACTAAATGACGCCAGGTGATTTGACCCGCTTGTTGTTTCCTTATTTTTAAAATTTGAAATATTTGTTGATCATCAAACAAACCTAGTGACTTCCACTGTTCAAAATTCATTGTACTACTATTCAATATCACTTTAAAGTTTTTTTGGACCACTAAATGTGGTCTCAAAATTTGAAAACTAGTGTCTGATAATCCATATACTTTATTCAATTGTAACACCGAACTAAATCCGCCTAAATGATTTTTATATTGTAAAATTTGTTGAATAATATGAAAAGGCAACTTGGTTTTATTTGACCATTCATTGGCATCCGCAGTATTGATGTCTATTTTCCAAAATACATCAGTCTTGTTTTTAACAGATAACGTAAACTTTGAATCTCCCTTCCTAGTAAAATAAATATTTTTAAACCCGTCCATTTTTTCAGTATTCGTGATGGATTTCAATTCAATCATTGGAAAAAGTTTTTCTGCTATCGATCTATCTAATCCATATAATTTAAAAATGTCTTCTTTTTTATAAAACCTTCCCCCCTTTTCTCGATAATGAATTAATGTTTTTACTTGCTTTGGCGGAATACCCAAGGATATGGCGGCCATACTATCAATGGTATTGGGATCAAATTTAAATAGGCGAACTGGCGTTAGATGAACAATTGCTTTTTTTGAGAAGCTTTCTTTTTTATGACTAACAAGCAAACTAAGAAGGATACTCATAGTTAAGATGCCCCCTAAAACAATGATTCCTTTTTTCTCTTTTTCGGAAAAAATAAAATAGGCCTTCCATGATTGTGACATACATAAATTTTCACGCTAAATAGTGAAAATAATTCAATGCTAACATGAATAAATACTTAACAAAGTGAGTAAAAATGCCACTAGTTCCAATTAAGAGGGTTATTGTGAAAACCTAAGCCCATCATAGGCTAAGTGCATTCCTTTTGGCAAATTGGCTTCCACTTCATGGTGTAACCCAATTTGATGGCTAAAATGAATAAAATAAACGGTGGGTATATTTAAGGAATTGGCTAAATCAATCGCTTGGTCTAAATTAAAATGGGTAGGATGATGTTGTTTTCGCAATGCATTCAAAATTAAAATTTTGGAACCTTTGATTTTTTCTAATTCAGCAGGCGCTATATAATTTGCATCCGTGATATAACTTACCTCCCCTATTCGAAATCCAAGTACTGGCATATCTCGATGCATTACTTGAATCGGTATAAAAGGAATATCCCCGACTTGAAAGGGGTCGGATTCAATGGTATGTAAAATCATTTCTGGTAAACCAGCTTCCTTTTTTTCTTCAAAAGCATAATAAAAATCTCGCTTAATGGCCACTTGCGTTAATGCATTTGCATAAACGGGCATAGACTTATTGGAAAAAAAATTATAAGGCCTAATATCATCTAATCCTGCATAGTGATCTCGGTGAGGATGTGTAAATACTACTGCATCTAATTGGAGGGTTTGGGTACGCAACATTTGATACCTAAAATCGGGCGTGGTATCAATAACAACAGTGGTTGTAGCACTTTGAATTTTTAAACTTGTTCTAAGTCGTTTATTTAATGGATCATTTGACTGGCAGACCTCACAATCGCAGCCAATTAAGGGGACGCCCGTACTGGTTCCTGAACCAAGAATGGTAAAATCTAACAAAATAAAAATTTTTGCTTACAACAAAATTAAATAGCCCTTTATATAAATTATTCAGCGACAGTTAAACTCATTTTCTTCACTGTTTCATACAGTTTTTGTGAATCATGCGTTAGCTTATCAAATTGAATATCTAATTGTGGGATTAATTCCAATAATGTATTAATCCGCGCCTCCAAGTTTAAAAACTTATTTAAAACCACAATTCTTTTTGATTCTAACAAACACCAACCACTTTGAAAATTACCTCGCTCATATCTAACAACATATTCAGATTCACCTAAAATATCTTCTAATTTGTCTAATGTAGTTTGTGTCAATTTCATATTAAGCATTGATTTATAGGGTAATAAGTGGTCATACAAATATAGTTTTTTTGTTTCACTGCTTATTTAAATTAGCGTGCCGAGTTATTCACATTTCGTACCTTTGCCATCACGAATAGACTATGGCAACCAATACTCGAAAAATTATTAACGACCCCGTTCACGGATTTATTACCATCAACGATCCCCTGATTGCTGCATTGGTGAACCACCCATTTTATCAACGCTTAAGACGCATTCAACAAATGGCCTTAGCGCAAATGGTATATCCTGGTGCCGTTCATACCCGATTACACCATTCATTAGGCGCCTATCATTTAATGTGCAATGCCATCACTGAACTAAAGGATAAGGGCATTGAAATAACAGATGCTGAAGCCCAAGCTGCAAAAGCTGCCATTTTATTACATGATATTGGACATGGTCCATTTTCACATGCTTTAGAAAATGTGATATTAAAAGGAGTGACCCATGAGGACCTTTCCCTTTTAATTATGCAGGCTTTAAATGAACAAGAAAATGAACAACTAAAAGGCAAATTAACACTTGCTATCAAAATATTCACCAATCAATATCCAAAAACTTTTTTACATCAATTAATAAGTGGTCAATTAGATGTTGATCGATTAGATTATTTATCTCGTGATAGTTTTTTTACCGGAGTAAGTGAAGGAGTCATTGGTTATCAAAGAATATTAAAAATGCTCACGGTGCATAATAATGAATTGGTTGTAGAAGAAAAAGGAATTACTAGTGTTGAAAAGTTTTTAGTTTCTCGTCGTTTAATGTACTGGCAAGTATACATGCACAAATCAGTAGTCGCAGCCGAAAATATGTTGGTTAAAATTATTGAACGCGCGCAATGGTTATTACAACAAAAAGACGAAGCCATTAAAACCGGCACTGTATTAGATTATTTCTTAAATGAGTTTTCTGGGAAATTAGCAGACATCGATTTAAAAGCCTATTGCCAATTAGATGATATTGATATATTAAGTGCCATTAAAAAATGGCAGCATCATTCGGATCCTGTGTTGTCTATTTTATGCAACCGACTATTGAATCGAAAAGGATTTAAATGTAAAATGCAAGCCGAACCCATTAGCGACGAAGATTGGAACATCGCCCATCATAAGGTTAAATCTCAATTTCCAATGAACGAGAAGGACCTATCTTTCTTATGTTTTAAAGGCGAAGCCACTAATACTTTATACAAAAATGACGGAGAAACTATTAAAATTTTGCTAAAAACCGGTCAAATAAGCACTATTTCGCAAATTCAAAATGCATTAATTAACGAAAGTCTTTCTGCCCCGGTTAAAAAATTTTACATTTGCTCACTCCATGAATAAACCCCCATTCAACCCTTAGCGCATGCTTTCATTTAGTGCCCAACAAATAGCTTTAATGATACAAGGTCAAGTAGAAGGTGACGCTTCGGTCTTGGTCCAAAATTTTGGAAAAATCGAAGAGGCTAAGCCGGGCGAAATTTCCTTTTTAGCCAACCCGAAATACGAGGAGTTTTTATATACCACTAAAGCCTCCATTATTATCATTAACGAGTCTTTGGTTTTAAAAAATAAATTAGCAGCTACCCTAATTAAAGTACCTGATGCTTATGCAGCATTTGCTACCTTACTTACCAAATACCAGGAATTAAAATCTAAAGAATTACAAGGAATACAACAACCTTCTTTTATTGCACCCAATGTGCAACTTGGTAAAAATCATTTTATTGCAGCGTTCTCTCATATCAGCAATAATGTTGTACTTGGTGATGATGTTAAAATTTTCCCCAATGTAGTCATAGGAGAAAATGTAAAAATTGGTAACAATGTTATTTTAAATTCAGGCGTGATCATTTATTCGGATTGTGTGATTGGCAATAATGTAACCATTCATTCAAATTCAGTGATTGGAGGTGATGGTTTTGGCTTTGCGCCAAAAGCCGATGGTAGTTTTCAAAAAGTACCTCAACTAGGCAATGTCATTATTGAAGATGATGTAGAAATTGGTTCCAATACCACAATAGATAGAGCAACAATAGGATCCACATTTATTCGAAAAGGGGTTAAATTAGACAACCTCATACAAATAGCGCACAATGTTGACATTGGAGAAAATACGGTCATTGCTGCACAATGCGGTATCAGCGGTAGTACCAAATTGGGTAAAAATGTGATGATGGGTGGACAAGCAGGTGCGTCAGGTCATTTAATAGTTGCTGATGGGGTAAAAATTGCTGCCCGAAGCGGACTCACTAAATCCATCAAACAAGCCAATTTGGTTGTGACAGGCTACCCTGCGGGCGAACAAAATGCTGCCTTAAGAAGCCAAATCCAGGTCAAAAACCTCCCTCAATTGGAGAAAAGAGTCAAGGAACTTGAAATATTAGTGAAACAACTGTCCCAAAAAGGGTAATTCAACCTAATTTTGCTGAAAATCATCGCTTTAACAAAGCGACCCCTTAAATAAGATACGCATGGATCAACAATTTAATCCCGATAAGCAACATACATTAAACAGTAGTATTAGTATTAGTGGTACTGGTTTGCATACGGGGGTATTAGTGGATATGACTTTGAATCCTGCCAACCCAGGTTATGGCATCCAATTCCAACGAATTGATTTACCTAATAAACCCATTATCAAAGCTGATTGTGATTTAGTTACCGACACGAGTCGTGGAACTACCTTGCAAGTGGGAGATGCTAAAATAAGCACAGTAGAACATATACTTGCAGCCTTAGTAGGAATGGGAATAGACAATTTATTGATCGAAGTCAACGGTCCAGAAATTCCAATCATAGACGGAAGTTCTAGTCCATTTATTGAAAAAATTGAACAAGCGGGAATCCTTGAACAAGATGCGGCAAAAGCTTGGTACAGCATCGACGAAAATATATTTCACTACGATGATAATAAGCGAGTTGAGATGGTGGCCTTACCAGCCTTAGATTATCAAATTACTACTTTGATTGATTTTAATAGCCCTGTTTTAGGAACACAGCATGCGGCTTTAAAAACCATCAATGATTTCAAAGCCGAAATTGCTCCTTGTCGCACCTTTTGTTTTTTACATGAATTAGAAACTTTATTAGAAAACGATTTAATTAAGGGGGGCGATATTAATAACGCCATCGTGGTGGTGGACAAGCCCGTTTCAAGTGCCGAAATGAATCGCTTGGCAAAAGTTTTTAAGAGAGAAAAAATTGAAGTAAAAAGTGAAGGTTATTTAAATAATTTAGAATTAAGATTTCCAAACGAACCTGCACGACATAAGCTTTTAGATGTTGTGGGCGATTTAGCACTTATAGGCTATCCTATCAAGGCACGCATTATTGCCAATCGTCCTGGACACAGCAGCAATGTGGAGTTTGCTAAAAAGATAAAGCAGTACATTAAAAAAAATAAGCACGTTAAAGATGTTCCATTGTATAATCCTTCTGCAACGCCTGTTTTTACATTAGAACAAATAGAGAAAACACTACCTCATCGTCATCCATTTTTATTTATTGATAAAATCATTGAACTCACCGATACGATGATCGTAGGCGTAAAAAATGTTACTTTTAACGAATGGTTTTTCCCAGGACATTTTCCAGGCAACCCTGTCATGCCTGGTGTTTTACAAATTGAAGCATTAGCACAAACTGGTGGTATATTATGTATCAATGCGATGCCAAAAGGACAATACGATACTTATTTTTTAAAGATTGACAATTGCAAATTCAAGCAAATGGTAAAGCCAGGCGATACCATGTTGTTGAAGATGGAATTAACCTCTCCTGTTCGACGCGGCATTTGTGAAATGAGAGGCACTGTTTATGTGGGAGGAAAAGTAGCCACTGAAGCTGACTTGGTGGCACAGGTAATTAAAAGACCAGAATAAAAAATATTGACACAAATTATGACACATCCATTTACTTATATTGATCCTAATGCAAAAGTAGCTTCCAATGTGAAGATTGATCCATTTACAGTGATACACGGTGATGTATCCATTGGAGAAGGAACATGGATTGGAAGTAGTGTTACCATTATGAATGGTACTAAAATTGGAAAAAATTGTCGCATTTTTCCTGGCGCTGTTATTGGCGCAGATCCACAAGATTTAAAATTTAATGGAGAAAAAACAAATGTTGAAATTGGAGACAATACCACCATTCGCGAATTTGTCACAATTAATAGAGGTACTTCCGATAGATGGATTACTAAAGTAGGTAATAACTGCCTAATCATGGCTTATAGTCATATTGCACACGATTGTATTATTGGCAATCATTGCATCTTAAGTAATAGTGTTCAAATTGCGGGACATGTAACCCTTGGTGATTATGCATGGATTGCAGGCGTGAGTGCTGTTCATCAATTTGTAAATATTGGACAGCATGCTTATATCGCTGGAGGAAGCTTGGTAAGTAAAGATGTTCCTCCATATATTAAAGCAGTACGCAATCCATTAAGCTATGGTGGAGTGAATAGTGTGGGATTAAAAAGAAGAGGTTTTGATTTGGAAAAAATTAACCATATCCTTGATATATACAGATACATTTTTAGTAAAGGGATGAACACTACGCAAGCATTGGAATTTATTGAAGAAGAAATTCCAGCGACCGATGAACGCGATGAAATTGTAACTTTTATTAGAGAAAGTGGAAGAGGCGTCATTAAAAGATTCGGCAAAGGTGTCGTTGAAGAAGATTAATCAATATGCAAATTAGCTTACATCAAGCCAGCAAAAGATTCAATAAAGAATGGATTTTCAAAAATCTTGACTATACATTTGAAGCAGGTCAACATTATGCATTAATAGGAAATAATGGTTCAGGAAAAAGCACATTACTCCAAATCATATCCGGCTATAGCACACTAACCAAAGGTACTATTGAATGGGCTCAGCATAAAGAGGGTAACATTTTTAATGAAATTAGTTTTGCAGCACCCTATTTAGAATTGGTGGAGGAGCTGACAACACTTGAACAGTTTCAATTTCATGCTACTTTTAAACCTTTACAACAAAATATAAGTGTAGACGAAATCATTGATTTGATTGGATTGAAATCTGCTACCCATAAACAGATTAGGTATTTTAGTAGCGGGATGAAACAAAGACTCAAATTAGCCTTAGCCATTTTTTCAGATAGTCCTATTTTATTATTAGATGAACCTTGTAGTAATTTAGATAAGGAAGGCTATGCGCTTTACGATCATCTTATCAATCAATATGCTTTACATAAATTGATCATCGTGGGAAGTAATGATCCTTTGGAATACCAATTCTGCAAGCAACAGGTCAATTTAATGGACTATAAAAATAATTAGTGTTTAGCTTTTGCTTGCTATCAATAAATTCAAATCGGTATACTTAAGATTAAATTTTTCACTGATGTAGATATCAGTTAATGCCCCTTTGTATAAATAGATTCCTTCTCTTAAATGTATTTGTTGCCAAATGATTTCAGCCAATCCTCCCAAATCTCCAATTTGTATTAATAAAGGCATAAGTACATTACTAATGGCTTGACTTGCAGTTCGAGCAAACCCACTTGGGATATTTGGAACTCCATAATGAATTACACCATGTTTAATGATGATTGGATTTTCATGATTGGTTAATTCACTGGTTTCAAAACAGCCGCCACGATCAATGGCCACATCAATGATGATGCTGCCTGGACGCATGGCTGCTACCATTTCTTCAGTTACTACAATAGGCGCACGACTAAAATCATTTCGTAAAGCACCTACTGCCACTTCACAAGTTTTTAATTGTTTTGCTAATATTTTAGGCTCCAACACACTGGTCCAAACTCTTTGTCCTAAGTTATTTTGAAGTCGTTGCAATCTAGACACATTATTATCAAACACTTTTACTGAAGCGCCCAAGGCCAATGCATTTCGAGTTGCAAATTCGCCAATGATATCGGCCCCAATAATAACCACTTTGGTAGGAGGCACGCCACTTATACCGCCTAATAATATTCCTTTCCCTTGATTAAAATTACTTAAGTATTGCCCAGCGATTAACATCACCGCACTACCGGTAATTTCACCCATACTTCTTAAGATAGGAAAGTTTTGATTTTCATCTTTAATATTTTCAATCGCTAATGCAGTTATTTTTTTTGCCATTAATTTTTCCATTAACCCTTTTTCCAATGCCGTCAAATGTAAAGGCGAAATAATGGTTTGGTGCATTTGCAAAAAAGGCAAATCTGCTTCCACTGGGGGTGCTGTTTTGACAAGAATGGGGCATTTGTATACCTCTTCTTTTTCAAATACAATTTTAGCACCGGCTTCGGCATAATCCATATCCGAATAACGACTTCCTTCCCCTGCCTTATGTTCCATTAAAACTTCATGGCCATTGGCTACCAAAACACTTACCGCTTCGGGAATTAAACCAATTCTATTTTCTTGAAATGCAATTTCCTTTGGGATTCCGATCATCAAGGGTTTACTCCTATATCGAATATCCAAAACCTCCTCCTGCGTTTCATAAAAAATGGAACTATCAATTTGGGGTTTTAAGGTACTCATATCGTCTTATTTTTTATGAAGATACAAAAATTGGAAGAAAGACTTAAGGGATAAAAATTCGTCTATGCTCAGGATCAAGTATTTCAATTTCAAAATGCTGCGTATCTGCGGGTAATAATTGTATGGCACGCTCCGGCCATTCGATAAAACAATAATGCGCTTCCTCTAAAGCCATTTCAACCCCTGCCCTGCTGGCTTCTGCCTCATTTTGCAATCGATACCAATCCATATGATAAATCACTTTGCCCTCCACTTGATATTCATTCATAATAGCAAAAGTGGGACTATTCACACGATCCAATACCCCTAACTGTTTACATAATTCGGAAATTAAGGTGGTTTTGCCAGCTCCCATGGGTGCATGAAATGCCCAGATGGGTTTATTACCAAATTTCTTCAGTAAACCCTGCGCTGTAGCCTCTATTTGACTTAGAGTATAAATCATATCCATAAGGCAAAGATAAGTCAACAAATACAATGTTTTAATGAGTATTAATGCTTTATTATAAGCTAAAATGTCTTCGTATCTTTACATTATAAATGAATCCTTATGGAATCAATTCAATGGAAAGTCGACGGGATGAGTTGCACCAATTGTGCCTTATCTATTCATAAATATTTACAATCAAAAGGCATTGATGAACCCAAAGTAAATTTCATGGAGGGGGAAGTGCAGTTTGAAAAGCCAGAAGGCATCAACAAAGAAATATTGATTAAGGGTATACAAGGATTAGGATATAAAGTGAGAGGACAGGATGGTGCTAGTCCCAAAAAAAAGTGGTTGGATAATAATGCCGATCGATCTTTATTTAGTTTTTTATTCACGCTCCCATTGGTGCTTCATATGATTCCAGGAATACATATTCACTGGATGATGAATACTTATGTACAATTGGGATTTACACTTCCTGTTTTTATAGTGGGTATGAGTTATTTTGGGAAAAGTGCTTGGAATAGTATTCGTACTGGAATACCAAATATGAATGTATTAGTTGCCATTGGTGCATTATCCTCCTTTGGGTATAGTTTATATGGAACCTTATCAGGACAAGGAATTGCTTTCGCTTATTACGAAACCACGGCCACCATTATCACCTTAGTATTTTTTGGTAATTATTTAGAAGACACTTCAGTGCAATCCACACAACGCGCATTAAAGGATTTAGTGCGTGCACAAAAAGTAATGGCCAACATGATTGTATTTGATGAACATCATAAAGAAATTATTTTTAATGTAGAAAGTCAAACTTTAAAAGTAGGTGATTTGATTTTAGTGAATGCGGGTGAAACGGTTCCCATGGATAGTAAAATTTTATGGGGTGAAGCTAATGTGAATGAATCTATTGTCACTGGTGAAAGCGAACCCATTCAACGAAAAAAAAATGATCTATTATTAGGAGGAAGCACCATTCAAGATGGCAGTATTAAAGCCTATGTTACAGCAGTAGGCGACGATACGGTACTTGCCAATATTTTAAAAATGGTCAAAGCCGCACAAGGCGAAAAACCGCCTGTTCAAATATTAGCCGATAAAATTAGTGCCGTATTTGTTCCACTGGTATTAAGTATTGCTGTGCTTACTTTAATTGGAAATTATTTTTTTACTGAAATTGGCTTTGGTAGTAGTATGTTAAGGGCCATTGCCGTGTTAGTGATATCATGTCCTTGTGCCATGGGATTAGCTACCCCTGCGGCTATTGCTGTTGGATTGGGGCGCGGTGCACGCAACGGTGTTTTATTTAAAAATGCTAAAAGCTTAGAAACTTTCAAAGATATACGCCAAGTTGTTTTTGATAAAACAGGCACCTTAACCACCGGACATTTTTCAATGCACCAATTTAAAATTATGGATGGGACCAGTGAAAATGAATTTAAGGCATTGGTATATTCATTGGAAAAGTATTCTAATCATCCCATTGCAAAATGTATCAGTAACGAATGGAAATCAAGTGGTGCGCAAGCTTGGGCCAGTATTGAAGAAGTAAAAGGATTAGGAATTAAAGCAATGGACAAAGAAGGTAATGAATATTGGGCAGGCTCTTATAAAATAGTGACTGATCATAATATAGAAGATGGGCATAATATATACATCCAAAAAAACAATACCCTCATAGGTTGGATAGATGTTGAAGATGAAATCCGACCCGAAGCCAAACAAGTCATAGAAATATTACACCGTCAAGGGGTGCACACTATTTTACTAAGTGGTGATAGACAATCTAAATGTGATAAAATTGGAAAAGTATTAGGCATACAAGAAATCATAGCTGAACAAAGTCCTACCGATAAATTGATACAATTAGATGCTTTTGTAAAAAAATGTCCCACTGCAATGGTTGGAGATGGCATCAATGATGCACCTGCATTGGCAAAAGCAACGATTGGTATTTCTTTAAGCAATGCTTCTCATATTGCCATACAAACTGCACAAGTGATATTAATGAACCAAGGTTTAAAAAATCTTCCTATGTCATTAGGTTTAGGAAAAAGAACTTATGAAACCATTAAGGAAAATTTGATTTGGGCATTTTCATATAATATTATTGCCATCCCAGTTGCAGCACTTGGGTTATTAGGTACTTGGGGACCTACCTACGGCGCATTGATTATGGGATTAAGTGATGTGGTATTAGCACTCAATTCATTAAGGCTATTTAAGAAAAAACTAGTTTAGCTTTTTTGAAAAATCCACTAGATATATTAAATCAATATTGGGGCTATACTCAATTTAGGCCTCAACAAAAAGAGGTCATTGAAGCAGTGATGGCTGGAAATGATGTACTTACGCTACTTCCTACAGGTGCAGGTAAATCATTGTGCTTTCAAATACCCACTTTAGCTGAGGAAGGCGTTTGCGTTATCATCAGTCCCTTAATTGCTTTGATGCAAGATCAGGTAAAGGATTTATTAGATAAAAATATTAGTGCAGTCAATTTAGGTGGTCAACTTTCTCAGGATGCTGAATCACTAATATTAGAAGCCGCTTTAAAAGGAAAATATAAATTTATTTATTGTAGCCCCGAAAAATTAGCACAATCTCATTTTCAAAGTTTTTTATCAAATTTAAATATTCAACTATTTGCCATTGATGAAGCGCATTGTATTTCACAATGGGGCTATGATTTTAGACCTTCCTATCGCAAATTATCTATCTTAAAAAAATTGTTTCCGAAAGTACCCATTTTAGCAATGACGGCCTCTGCTATACCCATGGTGCAGGAGGATATCATTAAACAATTATCATTACAAAAAGCGGTTGTCATAACAGATTCTTTTTTAAGACCTAATATTAAATATAGTATTCACCAAGTACCTGTTAAATTATATAGTTGCCGACTCATATTGAATGAAATAAAGGGCGCAGTGATTATTTATTGCAATACCCGAAATAACGTAAGTCAACTTACCCAATTATTAAAAGCATACCAATTTAAGGTAGCTGAATATCATGCAGGATTATCGATTGAAACCAGGCAACGAAATCAACAAGCATGGATGAATGACGAAATTCAAATCATGGTGAGTACCAGTGCATTTGGAATGGGTATCAATAAAGGAGGTGTTCGTGCTGTGATCCATTATGATATTCCAGGTAGTTTGGAACAATATTATCAAGAAGCAGGAAGAGCTGGACGGGATGGATTACCTGCATCGGCCATCTTATTATTCCAACAAAACGATTGGGAATATTGGCAGATGGTACAAGAAAAAAAATACCCTTCGATTAAAACGATAAAAAAAGTATATCAGGATTTAGCAGATTTCGTGCAGCTTCCTATTGGCATGGGCGAAAAGCAACAATTTCTATTTGATTTTGAAAGCTTTTGTTTAAGATTTGAATGGGATAAGATGACAGCGCGAAATGCATTACAGTGGATTGAACAAGAGGGACATGTGAAATTTTCAGCCAGCTCCTTTAAACCTTCAATGGTGCAAGTAATTGCTGATCGGCAGATGCTCGAAGACTTTGAAAAAGAAAATAACATTCTTAGCATCGTACTTCAAAATATATTACGCACTTACGGAGGTGTTTTAGATAGTCCGCAATATATCAATGAGCAGCTGCTTGCTCAACTGTTGCAAAGGGATGTGACTTTTGTACAAAACAGTCTTGTTAGTTTACAAAATAAGGGGATGATTCAATTTGAACAAAAGGAAAATCAACCCGTGGTACAATTTTTATGGAATCGCGCATCGGCAGCCCATATGAAAATTGACTTAGACAATTACCAATTACGCCAAAAGGCTTTTTTGGAAAGAGTGAAGCAGTTCTCAGACTATATCTGGGGTAAAAATGAACCCTGTCGCAGTATCTTTTTGGCAAAATATTTCGGCGAAAACAACCCAATACGATGTAAAATTTGCGACCTTTGTACAAGTACGAAGAAATAGGTATATTTTAACAAAACATTGGAAACCCTTTTTTAGAAGCAAAACTTAAAAAGCGTTTCTTTACACAAAGCAATCAATATGGAAGATAAAAAAACAAGCAAAATTTTATTGTGCGAAGACGACAGTAATTTGGGATTAGTTCTTAAAAATTACCTAGAATTAAATGAATACGAAGTGACACTTGAACGCGACGGCCGCTTAGGATTAGCTGCTTTTCAGCGTGAAAAATTTGACCTTTGTTTATTAGATGTGATGATGCCACATGTGGATGGCTTTACATTGGCCGAAGAAATCAGAGATATTGATCCTGATGTACCTCTTTTCTTTTTAAGTGCTAAAACTTTAAAAGAAGATATCATTACTGGATATAAATTAGGGGCAGATGACTATATCACCAAACCCTTTGATAGTGAAGTTTTACTACTTAAAATTAAAGCCATTATCAAACGTAATGAGGAAGATAATAAAGTAACCGAAAATGTAGAATATGATTTAGCAGGATATCATTTTAATCCTAAATTACGTGAACTAAAGTACAATGATAAAACGCAAGTGTTGTCTCCAAAGGAAAATGAGTTATTAAAAATGTTGGCTGAAAATAAAAATGACTTACTTACTAGAGAAAAAGCACTTAAAAAAATATGGGGCAGTGACACTTATTTTAATGGTCGCAGTATGGATGTATATATTGCTAAACTAAGGAAGTACTTGAAGGAAGATGAAAAAATAGAAATTGTAAATATTCACGGAAATGGATTTAGATTGGTGGTTCAATAAAATCTCAACTTAATTTTTATAAAAAAATCCCGATGATCTATTCATCGGGATTTTTTTATTTAGTCACTCCTATTTTAAGCTTATCTAAACAATTCAGGATTGTCTAAATGGCCGCGATCTCGTGTTTTCCCTAAATGCACATAGGCTTTATGGGTTACTTCACGCCCCCTAGGAGTGCGTTGTAAAAATCCTTCTTGTATTAAAAAAGGCTCATACACTTCTTCGATGGTGCCCGACTCCTCTCCCACTGCAGTTGCAATAGTGGAGATTCCCACGGGTCCACCTTTGAATTTTTCAATGATGGCCAATAAAATTCGATTATCCATTTCATCTAAACCATGCTCATCCACATTTAATGCCTTTAAAGCATGTTGTGTAATACCTAAATCAACAGCGCCATCATTTAATACTTGCGCAAAATCACGAACCCTTCTTAATAATCCATTCGCAATTCTTGGTGTTCCTCTGCTTCGTCTTGAAATTTCACCTGCCGCATCCGCATTAATTTTAACATCTAATATTTGAGCGCTTCTTAAAATAATTTTTTCAATCACCGATGCTGGATAATATTCCAACCTGGATTTAATTCCAAACCTTGATAATAAGGGAGCAGTTAATAGCCCACTACGGGTAGTAGCTCCAACAAGGGTAAAAGGATTTAAATTGATTTGAATACTTCGAGCATTGGGGCCAGTATCTATCATGATGTCAATTTTGTAATCCTCCATGGCCGCATATAAGTATTCTTCCACTACAGTACTCAATCGATGTATCTCGTCAATAAACAAAACATCATTCGCTTCAAGACTCGTCAACAAACCTGCCAAGTCACTAGGTTTTTCAATCACAGGGCCCGATGTTTCTTTTATTTGAACCCCCATTTCATTAGCAACAATACGACTTAAAGTGGTTTTTCCTAATCCAGGAGGGCCATGAAATAAAATATGATCCAATGCCTCTCCACGCATTTTAGCTGCCTTAATAAAAATACTCAGGTTTTCAATTAATTGAGGCTGACCTGCAAAAGCATCCATTTCCCTAGGACGAATACTATTCTCAAACTCTTTATCTAAAGGATTGCTATTCGAACTATCTAATATCGGCTGCGACATGAATGAATGTTTTGGGTACTATTTATTGGAAGGCACTGGCTTTTCTAATAAATATTTATAGATGAACTTATTTTTCAAGTCGGTGAAATGCTTGCCTTTGGCACCACCCCAACCATGTCGACCTCCAGGATACAACATAAATTCAACTTCTTTTCCATTGTCTTCCAAAGCGCTTAAAAGTTGTATTGAATTTTGCATGTGCACATTATCATCCATGGTGCCATGTACTAATTGTAAGACGCCCTTAAAGTTTTTTGCAAAAGTCATTGCACTACTTGATTTATAACCTTCTGGATTTTCTTTAGGCGTATCCATATATCTTTCAGTATAATGGCTATCATATAATTCCCATGATGTCACACTACCCCCCGCCATGGCATGCGTAAACACAGATGCGCCATAAGTTAATGCATAACAACTCATATAACCACCATAACTAAATCCGGTAATACAAATTTTAGTAGAATCTGCTTTGCCATTCGCAATAAACCACTTAGCCATGGTCATATAATCCTTCATTTCCCAATAACCTAAATTGCGATACATATAATTCACTCCTTCTTTTCCAAAATGACCGCTAGCACGATGATCAAATGCAACTTGAATCAATCCTTCTTTTGCCCAATTTTCACGCGTGCTTGAATAATTCCAACTATCCATTACAGTTCCTGCATTTGGACCACCATAAATACTAACTAATAAAGGATATTTTTTGGTAGGGTCCATATTTTTAGGCCATGTAACTAATGCTGGTAATTCATATATTCCATCTTCACTTTTAATATAAATTAATTCCGTCTTAGCCACATCTACTACTTTAAAATTAGAATCTACCGAACTACCTAAAGTTGTTATTGATTTTGACTTTACATCTATCAAACCTAATGTAGTAGGCGTAGTTACATTGCTATAAACCGAAACCACATGCTTTGCATCTGGAGATAGATTGGTTTGTGTATGATTATATTCACCTGCAGTTAATCTCTTAAAATTTTTACCGTCCAATCCAATGGCATACAAATCAATACGAGTAGAATGCTCCACACCTCTAGCTGTAAAATAAATAGTCTTTGCTTTTTCATCAACAAGTTTAATCCCAGTCACAGTGAATTTGCCATTCGTAATAGGGTTTAATAATTGACCATCCATTTGATACAAATACAATTGATTCCAACCTGTTTGATCAGATTGAGCAATGTATCCTTTGTTATTTGCTAAAAAATTTATCCTACCTCCCACTCTATCTTCTAAATCAATCCATGTTTTTTGATATTCCTTATACACTTCTTTTTTAGATCCAGTGGCCATATCTAATTCATAAATCTTCAAATTATTTTGGCCACGATCCATCCAAGATAACCACATCTTATTGTTATTGGGATTCCAAATAGGCCACCCGAAATACTGATCGTCTTGGTCATTAAAATCGGCCCAGGTTATATTTCCACCTGTCGGCGCTACCCATCCAATTTTAACTGTTGGATTGGGATCTCCAACTTTTGGATAACGCGTTTCCTCCACAAATCCATGCTGCCCTTCGCTATTATAGATGGGGAACATGGGCACATTTCGCTCATCAAAACGCATAAAGGAAATAAATTTACTATCTGGGCTCCACCAAAACGCACGATACTGTGATGGACGTCCAAATATTTCTTCAAAATAAACCCAACTTGCATACCCATTTAAAATACCCTTAGTTGTTTCATTGGTGATGGCTGTCAATTTTAAATCAGCTACGGAAATGGTATATAAATTATTATTTTGAGTATAAGCAACAAATTGTCCATCTGGTGATAAAGTTGGATTTTTCTTTTCCTTCTTATCGGATGTAATTTGTTTATCTACCCCATTGACTTTCACAAAAATCTCTCCGTCCTTTACAGATAATAATTTTTCTTCCTTGGCTAAAGGAGGTGCAGGGGTATATTGTTTTGTGTTTATATTGTATACATAATCGGCAGATGCAGTAGTTCCCACCAACTTTGTATTGATAACAAATTCATCATTATTTAGCCAACGATTAAACCTTGGCATATTTGAATTAGGCATTTGCGCATTCATCAAAAGCGCTATACATAATTGACTAGCTAAAAAGATAATTTTTTTCATAGTTGCATTTTTTAAAGAATTCGACCGAATCCATTCTTAAATTAAATTAATTCCAATTGTTTAAATTACGACATTTATCATTTTGCCTTTCACAAAAATCAATTTTTTTACAGGCTTTCCTTCGATCCATTTTTGCACCAATGCATTAGACATGACGATCTCATTTACTTCCTGCTCAGTAGCTGCTAAATCAATGGCTATATTGGTACGCATTTTCCCATTGATACTCACCGGATAATCCTTAGTAGTTTCAACAACATACTTTGCCTCAAATACAGGGAAACTAGCATCTAATATAATGCCTTCATTACCTAAGGTCTGCCACAACTCCTCACTAAAATGAGGCGCATAGGGCGTTAATAAAATAAGTACCTGAGACAGTATGCTTTTTTTATGACAACCTAAATCATACAATTCGTTAATACAAATCATAAAAGAACTCACTGCTGTATTAAAACTATGTCTATCTGTATCCTCCTCGATTTTTTTAATGGTTTTATGCAACACTTTAAGTTCTTCCATAGTGGCTGGCTCATCTACCCATACTTTTCCTTTTAGTTCATCAAAAAATAATCTCCAAAACTTTTTCAAGAACCGATGGACCCCTTCTATTCCTTTTGTATCCCATGGCTTGCTTTGTTCCACAGGGCCTAAAAACATTTCATACATTCTAAAAGTATCTGCGCCATATTTTTCGACCAAGTCGTCTGGATTCACCGTATTAAATTTCGATTTTGACATTTTTTCCACTTCGACTCCGCATATATATTTTCCATCTTCTAAAATAAATACTGCATTTGCAAAATCAGGCTTCCATTTTTTGAAAGCTTCCATATCCAATTCAACACCATCCACTTTGTTTACATCAACATGCAACTGATCTACTTCGTATTGATGCGCTAAATTGGCTGACACAAAAGTTTGCGTACCACGCTTTCGATATACAAATCTGGAACTACCTTGAATCATTCCTTGATTTAATAATTTTTTATACGGCTCATCAAAACCAATATGGCCTAAGTCATATAATGCTTTGGTCCACATCCTGCTATATAACAAATGCCCCACCGCATGCTCTGTACCTCCAATATATAAATCCACTTGTCCCCAATAATCACTGGCCTTTCTACTACAAAATTCATTTGTATTATGCGGATCCATATACCTTAAAAAATACCAGCTACTTCCTGCATAGCCAGGCATGGTATTGGTTTCGTATTGCGCATTCCTCCAAGATTCAATATTAGCTAAAGGCCCCTCCCCATCTGGACCAGGGGAATAGTTATCTACTTCAGGTAACAATAAGGGTAACTCTTTTTCATCCATCGGATAGGCAACGCCTTCTTTCCATTTAATAGGGAAAGGTTCTCCCCAATATCTTTGTCTACTAAAAGCAGCATCACGCATTCGATAATTTATTTTTCGATGCCCGAATCCTACACTTTCTAATCTATCATTTACAATTCGGATCGCGTCCTTTTGAATAACCCCATCTAAAAAATCACTATTCATTAAAATAGCTTCTTTGGTTGGATTGGCTTCTAAACCATTGAATGCATCTCCAATAATATTTGTAATTGGAATATTAAAATGCTTTGCAAATTTAAAATCACGGTCATCCCCACAAGGCACAGCCATGATGGCGCCAGTACCATATCCTGCTAATACATATTCCGAAATCCAAATTGGAATTTCTTGCCCATTAAAAGGATTTAAAACATAAGCACCTGTAAAGCAACCTGTAATTTTTTTCTCTGCCATTCTTTCTCTCTCACTACGGCTTTTTACATAACTTATATATTTATCTACTTCTTCCTTATGTGAACTAGGCACCATTTTTTCAATCAATGCATGCTCTGGTGCTACCACCATAAAATCAACACCAAAAATAGTATCAGGACGTGTTGTATACACACGCAAAGTTTCATTGATGTCCTTCACTTTGAAATCAATTTCCGCTCCTTCGCTTTTACCAATCCAATTGGATTGCATTTCCTTCATGGCTTCACTAAACTGTATCGTTTCTAAACCAGATAATAATCGATCTGCATATTCTGTAATGCGTAAATACCATTGCCTTAATTTTTTCTTTTCTACAGGATGTCCTCCTCTTTCACTTAACCCATTAATCACTTCATCATTGGCCAAAACAGTTCCTAACGCCGCGCACCAATTCACTTCCCCAATACCACAAAAAGCCAAACGATATTGCATTAAAATATCCTGTTGTTGTTTTTCTGAATTTGCTTTCCAATCCTCTGCAGTAAATTGTTTTACCCCATCCCCAGGACATGGAAAATGAAGATTCCCCTCCTTTTCAAATTGAGAAACTAATTCCTTTATGGGGCGTGCCTTTTGCGTATTTCTATCAAAAAAACTATTAAATAATTGTAGAAAAATCCATTGTGTCCATTTATAATAAGTCGCATCACAGGTACGAACCTCTCTATCCCAATCGTAGCAAAATCCAATATTATCTAACTGTTTTCTGAAATTATTGATATTGTCTTGGGTACAGATGGCAGGATGAATTCCATTTTCGATTGCGTATTGTTCAGCTGGCAAACCAAAAGCATCATATCCCATGGGATGTAATACATTAAACCCCTTTAACCTTTTAAAACGGCTATAAATATCTGATGCAATATATCCTAAGGGATGACCTACATGCAGTCCTGCACCACTTGGATAAGGAAACATATCCAATACATAACACTTTGGCTTGCTCGTTTCATTGAGCACCTGGTAAGCTTTTTTCTCCTTCCAAATAGTTTGCCACTTTTTCTCAATGGCCCTAAATTGATACTCCATCTAATTGCTTTTCATTTTAAAAAGGACGAATAGGAACCCTAATGATACCAAAATCAAAAAAATGCTCCATTTGGCTAAAAATTAGGATAATTCACCCTATGCAAATGTAAGCCATTAGCGTTCAAAACCCTACATTTGCAAAGTGAACAAGTAAAATTTAATGCTATGGCAGTCAACGGATCTACCTCTTTAAAACGCAGCAAGCCCAATTATATTTATAGCGTGATTGGGGTCGCGATAGTTTTGTTTATTATGGGCATTATGGGCTGGTTATTTATCAACCTACATTCCATTGGAGATAATTTTAAAGAGGATATCCGAATCAGCGTTTACTTAAGGACTTCAGATAAAAATGCCATTGATAAAATTCAGCAATATATTGCCAACCAGCCCTACGCAAAAAATGTAGAATACGTCAATAAGGAAAAGGCGAAAACAATTTGGAATAAGGAAAATAATGAGGATTGGGCTAAAATTTTAGATGTAAATCCACTTCCCGAAAGTGTTGATTTTTTTGCAAAAGCTAATTACGTTAATCCAGATAGTTTAAATCACATCAGTAGCGTTATTGAAAGTGAATTCAAAACAGAAGTGGCCGATATTCAATATCCAAAAAGCTTAGTCACCAATCTTAATGAGAGAGCTACTAAAATTGGCCTTATCTTTTTAGTGATGTCCATCATTCTTTGCATTATTGTTATTATTAGTATAGATAACACCATTCGATTGGCTATGTTTAGCAATCGTTTCTTGATTAAAACAATGCAAATGGTAGGGGCCACTAGAGGTTTTATTTCAAAGCCATTAGTAGTGCGTGCTTTATTAAATGGGTTAATCAGTTCCTTCATTGCTTTATTTTTATTATTTGGCTTGATCCAATGGGCAGGTATACAATTCCCACAAATCAAAACCATGCAAGGTGTAGGAAATGATTTATTACTTTTTGCGGGAATTATGTTTTTAGGAGTAGGTATTTCGGTTTTCAGCACTTACCGCAGTGTGGTAAAATATCTCAAGATGAAATTAGATGAACTTTATTAAGTATTACTTTATAATTATGACTATTGTTGACCAAGCAGTAAAATAAAAAAACAAAATATTATGACTCAAAAAGAAACAAAAAAATCATTAGTCCTCTTTGGTAAGTCAAATTACCTATGGATGTTAGTGGGTGTCGTATTCATTGCTGCTGGCATGCTATTAATGGCAGGCGGCAAAAGTGCAGATCCTAATGTATTTAATGTAAATGAAGTGTATAGCTTTCGTCGAATCACTTTAGCGCCTATCGTTATGATCATTGGCTTCTTGATAGAAATTTACGCCTTATTTAAAAAAGCATAACCCTATTTAACTTAAAGCGATCCCGAATATATCGGGATCGCTTTTTTAATATCCTAATATGAATACAATTCAATCTATTATTATTGCTATTATCGAAGGGATTACTGAATTTTTGCCCATTTCCAGTACGGCACATATGAAATTCGCAAATCCGTTTTTAGGTATTGCTAAAGATCCTTTTGTTGACTTGTTTGAGATTGTCATTCAATTAGCTGCCATTGCATCGGTGGTGGTTATTTATTATAAAAGATTTTTTGATTTCAAGCACTATAGCTTTTATTTAAAATTAATAGGAGCTGTCATTCCCGCATTAATTTTTGGAGCCGCATTAAAAAAATACATCGATGCTGTTTTAAATAATTTATGGGTCATCGCCATCGTCATGATTGCTGGCGGTATACTCCTATTATTTGTAGATCAACTTTTTAAAGCCAATACATCAAAGGTGAACGATGAATCAGAGATCAATGAAATAAGTTATAAAAAATCATTTATAATTGGTTGCTTTCAAGTTTTGTCCATTTTATTTCCAGGCTTAAGCAGAAGTGCTGCTACCATAGTAGGTGGAATGAGTCAAAAATTAAATAAGCAAACCGCACTTGAATTTTCTTTTTTCTTAGCAGTGCCAACCATGTTAGCCGCTTCAGCAAAAAGCAGCTTAGATGTATTCAAAACGAATCCTGAAGTTTTCGGCAAAGATAATTTAACCCTTTTGTTCATTGGCGCTTTCGTTGCTTTTGTTGTCGCCTTAATTACTGTTCGGTTTTTTATTAAAATTGTTCAAAAGAAGGGTTTTGCCTTATTTGGCTGGTACCGAATTGCCTTAGGAATCACTATTTTAGTGTTATTATTTACCCAATATATCCATTAAGCTGCTATAGGACAGTTGCACAATAAGTAGTATTTTTAAAATACAAAACAATTACTTATGCAAACTGCCTCTAAAAAAGTAGTCAATGGTTGGGCAATGTATGACTGGGCCAATAGCGTTTACAATCTAGTCATTACTTCTACTATCTTCCCTGCTTATTATGAAGCAGTCACTGGCGATGGTAATGAGAATACTTTAATTGATAAAATTAAAATTGGGCCCTATGAATTTTCAAACACTGCGCTTTATAATTATGTTTTAGCCATAGCCTTTATTATTGTGGCTATCCTTTCCCCCATTTTATCCTCGATTGCTGATTCAAGGGGTAATAAAAAACAGTTTCTTCGCTTTTTTTGCACCATGGGTAGTTTGGCTTGTGCCTCACTTTACTTTTTTGATAGCAACCATATTATAGGAGGGCTTATTTCGGTCATCATTGCATGCGTAGGTTTTTGGGGAAGTTTGGTTTTTTATAATTCGTATCTACCCGAAATTGCAGCTCCAGCTGACAGGGATCGGATTAGTGCGAAAGGTTTTATGATGGGCTATATTGGCTCCGTACTTTTACAAATTATATGTTTTGTATTTGTATTAAAACCTGAGCTATTTGGAATTACCGTGGGCAAAGCATCTCAAATTTCATTTTTATTAGTAGGTATATGGTGGGTGGGTTTTGGTTGGCTGGCTATTTCAAGACTTCCCAGCGGAACAGGTGTTAAAGATGTTCAACACAAAAATTTATTTACACAAGGTTATAAAGAAATACATAAGGTTTGGATAGAGCTTAAGTCATTGCCTATTTTAAAAAGATTTTTAGTTTCATTTTTCTTTTATAACATGGGAGTGCAAACAGTTATGTTAGCTGCCACTTTATATGGCAAGAGCGAATTAAACATTCCAACAACCAATTTAATTATCGCGATACTCATCATTCAAATCGTTGCGATACCGGGGGCTAATTTAATGGCCAAATTAGCCGGTAAATGGGGAAATTTTAATACCATCATGGCGGCCATCCTAATTTGGATTGGGGGCTGTATCATGGGCTATTACCTGCCTCGAAACAGCGTGCTACCCTTTTATACTTTAGCAATTGTAGTTGGCTTTGTTATGGGTGGTATACAATCCGTAAGCAGAAGTACCTATTCTAAATTAATGCCAGAAACGCATGATACCACTAGCTATTTTAGCTTTTTTGATGTTACCGAAAAAATTGCGATTGTCATTGGTATGTTTAGCTTTGGTATTATAAATGAAATCACAGGGTCGCAACGCAATTCAGTATTGGCCTTATGTATATTTTTTATAATTGGATTCGTATTATTATATCGAGCTTCAAAACTAAAAGGACATGAAGGCATATAGTATAGATACTGGAAAATTTAAATTAGACGGCGGTGCCATGTTTGGAGTTGTCCCTAAATCAATTTGGAATAAATCAAATCCTGCCGATGAAAACAATTTATGTACTTGGGCCTTACGTTGCTTGCTTGTAATCGAAGGTGAACGAAAAATTTTAATTGATACTGGAATGGGATCAAAACAAGATGAAAAATTTTTTAGTCACTATCACCCTCACGAAACAGTCTCCTTAACAACCGCTTTACAAAAATTAAATATTGCAACAGCCGACATCACAGATGTATTATTAACCCATTTACATTTTGATCATGTGGGCGGTGCTGTAATCAAAGAAAAGGAAAATTTATCCCTTCAATTTCCTAATGCCACTTATTGGGTAAGTGAACCTCAATGGAATGAGGCTATGCAACCTAATCGAAGAGAAAAAGCCTCCTTTTTAGCTGAAAATATTTTACCCTTACAGCAAAGTGGACAGCTTAAAATAATTAGTCTACCGCAATTTGACAGTAGCAACCAATTACATGAAATACATTTCAGCCCTTCCATTAGTTGTTTTGTAGTAAATGGACATACCAAAGGAATGTTGATTCCTAAAATCACTTTGGGTGAAGAACAACTCGTATTTATGGCCGATTTATTGCCAAGTATAGGACATATTCCGCTACCTTATATTATGGGCTATGATATGCAACCCTTAATTACCTTAGCCGAAAAAGAGTTGTTTTTAAAGCAAGCTGTACAAAATCATTATACCTTATTTTTTGAACACGATGCGCAACATGAGTGTTGCACTTTACAAGAAACCGAAAAAGGGATTAGGTTAAAAGCAACTTTTAATCTTGCCACTTTAGTATAATTTCTTTATTCCATTACTTCAATTAGGGAGCTTAATGGATGTCTTAAGTTTTCATAAGCATCCAAATCAACTTTAATACTGCCAATTATGATGGGTGTTTCAATACGAACAGGAATATGGTTCTCATCATCTGTTACCCAAATAACCATTTTTTCTCCCCCATCAAACATAGTCCCCTTTAACAACAAAGGCGCCAATTTGATCACTTTAAATTTTCCGTATTGCGTAGTGATTTCAGACCTCCCTAAAAATTTAAAATAGGAGGGATATAATTGCTTATCTAAAAAAAAGTTGAGTGTTATTTTATCATTTAGTTGGGCATTGGCATAATTGATATTTCGAGCAGCATAAATGGCACTAATAACATCAAAAGTACAATCAGTCGTTTTATACATAGTCCCTTCCTGTAAAGCAGTATTGGCTTTTTGATTGAATTGCACATCCTGTTTTTGATGAAAACTTCCCTCATTAATTTGCCTTATAAATTGATAAGGCAATAATGTTTTTTTATCTACCACCGATTCATACTTATCTCTAACTTTAAAAATCCAATCGTATTTAGAATTAGATTTTCCTGTTGCAGTAAAAGTATAGGTAGGGGTATTATCCCAGGTGGATTCCTTAATAGTAAATTCGGCCTTGCCAGCATTCACATATAATCCAATGACATTGTAATAAATGGTGTACCTAATTTTTTCTCCTGCCCAATACGCATTATTAATTTGACCGCATATACCATTATTTGGTTGGGTAGGCAAAAAAAAGGAAACAGCAAAAAATAAAAAATTAAAAAAAAGCATGCGAATAGATTGGTTGCAAAATTATTGTTTTAGACGGAACTTTAATAATAATATTGCTCCAATTATGGCTGGTAATAATAAATTAACTAGCCATATAATGGTACTTACGCAAATCAACATCAAGCTATTATTATACCATGGTTCAAGTAATAATACAATAAGCTGTCCACGAATGACCAATTCGGTGATGCTGATGACAGGAATAATACTTAATGCTAAAAAAAGTACCCCTAATGCAACCCATAAATCAAAAAAAGAGATCGGTATATGAAACATGTTTACAACCCAAGTATACTGCACTACAAAAATCATATACTTGAACAAGGATAAAATCAATAATTTTATTTTTAAGGTATTGTCAATTTGAAATGTATTTAATTTTTTTAACCACCCTTTAAAGTAACCTGGATGAAAATACACCCATAAAGCACCCACTGTAATAATAGGAGCTACCCATTTTAGCCATGGTAAAAAAGGTAAATTAAAAAAAAGTGCTACGCTACCTATACCTACTGTAATTAATAATTGCGAATAGGAGGACCAAGCCATTTGTGCAACTCCTTTCATTTTACTGCCACTTGGCAACCATAATATGCGCCCCACATAATCTCCCGAACGAGCAGGCGTAAAAAAGGCAAAAGACTGCCCTACTAAAACCGATTTAAAGGATTGAATCATTGAAATAGGATGCCATGAGGCTAATAAATACTTCCATTTGATGGCCTCCACTAAATAGTTACACAAAAAAAGTATTAATAAAACGCCCCACTCCAAAAGGCTGATTTTTGTTAGTTGGATTTTTAAGTCGGCACTATATTGATTCAAATTTTCGTTATGCAGCACTTTATTATAAATGGCTAGCAAACAAATTACAAATAAGATAAAACCAATGGACTTATTGCCAAAGGAACGCAAGCGATTGATTAGTACCTCATTCATAGGGAGCAAAGTTCGGAATTTGCCATCATATATGTAACTTTATTGCAAATGTCAAAAACACCCATTATTTTAGGAATTGATCCAGGTACACAAATCCTAGGATTCGCTATTTTAAAAGGCGGTGTTCGTCCTACACTGATTCATATGGATATACTTAAGCTCACCAAGGAAAAAGATATCTATGCTCGTTTACAGCTTATTCATGCAAAGATCATTGAACTCATTGAAAAGTATCATCCGGAACAGTTTGCCATCGAAGCCCCTTTTTTTGGTAAGAATGTGCAAAGTATGCTTAAATTAGGACGTGCTCAAGGAGTGGCTATTGCAGCTGCCATGCATTATAATTTACCTGTCACCGAATATGCTCCTAAAAAAGTAAAGCAGTCCATTACAGGAAATGGTAACGCAGATAAGGATATGGTATGGAAGATGCTTGAGCGTATTTTAGATTTAAAACAAAAGCCAGCTTATTTTGATGCGACAGATGCGTTGGGTGTTGCCCTTTGTCATCATTACCAAATGAGTGGGCCCCTATTACCCTCCATTAAATTAATTAAAGGGAAAAAGAGTTCTAAAAAATCAAATAGTTGGGATCAATTTATTTCCAAAAATCCAGGAAGGCTAAAACTGAAATAATAGAATTCTATAAATGACTTATCATTTTTTGTTGAATTTCTAAAAATTCCTCCTTTGTCAATTGTAACTTGGGCGCTGAAAATTCCATATCAGCGGCTACATTAATTGGTATTAAATGCAAATGCGCATGAGGCACTTCCAATCCCACTGTCACCATACCTACTCGATTGCAATCAAAGCAAGCTTCTATGGCTTTTGCGATAGGTTTTGCAAACAAAAGTAACTCGCTTAAAAAAGCATCGGGAACATCAAAAATTTTATCTACTTCTATTTTAGGTATAATTAAAGTATGTCCTTTTTGCAATGGGAAAATATCTAAAAAAGCGAAAAATAATTCGGACTCCGCAATTTTATAGCAAGGGATTTCACCATGGATGATTTTTGAAAATAGGGTCATGCTAAATAGTTTGAAACACTAATTTAACTAAAAAAACAAAGCGCTCACCAATTAAAGTGAGCGCTTTGTCAATTTTAAAAAGCGATGATGTCCTTTTTATATTGTAATATTTTCGATCGTAAATTTCATACTACCATTAGGCGCAATCACTTCGGCCACTTCTCCTATTTTTTTTCCTAATAGTCCTCTTCCAATAGGTGAAGATGCAGAAATTTTACCTGCTTTTAAATCAGCTTCCTTCTCTCCTACTAATTGATAAGTAATTGTTTTTTTTGTAGCATGATTGGTGATGGTCACTTTTGTTAGAATAGTCACCTTACTTGTGTCAATCGTACTTGTATCAACAATCTTGGCATTTGAAATCGCTGCTTCATGTTGTTTTATTTTCGCCTCCAACATACCTTGCGCTTCCTTAGCTGCATCATATTCTGCATTTTCCTTTAAATCACCTTTTTCTCTTGCTTCTGCAATGGCCCTTGATGCTGCTGGACGATCAATCGATTTCATCTTTTGCAACTCTTCTCGCATTTTATCAAATGTCTGTTGCGTGACATACATATTCATTTCACTCATATCCTTCAGTTTAGTTATAAAAAAAATACAACGCCACATAATTGTAGCGTTGCACAACACAAATATATTAAATTAAGATCAAATTATGCCTAATTTGCCTAATAGGATTTTAGCCATTTTTAGATACGCTTCATGGCTATAGCCAGCAATATGTGGCGTTAGAATGAAATTTGGACAAGCTATTAATTGCTGCAATAAAGCCTGCTCTTGGGTTGAATAAGTGGCTAATTGCTCATTTTCAAGTACATCTAGACCAGCGCCTCTAACTAATTGATTTTGAATGGCTTTTAATAAGGCTGCCGTGTCAGTGACCCCACCTCTACAAGTGCTCAAAAAATAGGGTGATTGTTGACAAGATTCAAAAAAAGAATCATTGGCATAATAACGCGTCAGGGAGGTTAAGGGCAAATGAAGACTAATCACATCGGCCTCTTGTTGTACTTGTTGTAAACTAACTTGCTTTATTTGAGCTGTGTCTAAATTAGTTTTATAAATATCATGGGCTAAAATTTGAACATCAAATCCTGATAATAATTTTGCAAAGGCAGCTCCTGTATTTCCAAAACCAATAATTCCTACTTTTTTTCCTGTTAATTCATCAGCTCGATTGCTATCCCTTAACCATTTCCCCATTTTAATTTCATCATAGGAATGATTAATCCGATTCATTAAACTTAATAATAACCCTAAACAATGTTCACCCACAGTAGTGCAATTTCCTTCAGGACTACTTTCGCATTGAATTTTTTTTGATGCTGCATAATCAGTATCAATTAATTCCATACCACTTCCAATTCGCCCAATCCATTTTAATTGAACCGCTTTGTCTAAAATAGAAGCATCTATTTTTAATCGGGTTGTGACAATTAAGCCTGTTGCCGTATTTATTATTTCTGATAAGCCCTCATAACTGATATTAGGTTCATACATCACTTCAAACCCTTTTTGCTTTAAGGTTTCCAATAAAAATGGATGCGCAGGAGCTGTAATGATAATATTAATAGCCATACTATTTATCGTTGTGCATTTTAAATGTCAATTCGGCGAAGTCCTCAAAAGTTAAATTTTCGGCGCGTTTGGTAAAAATAGGATCCTCCAATTGAGCTGTTGTAAAATAAGGCTTCAATGGATTTCTCAGCATTTTTCGCCTTTGACCAAATGCCATTTTTACAATATGATAAAAACTTTTTTCAGATGCCATATTTGGAAAAATATTTTTTCGTTTCATTTGAATAACACCACTCATTACTTTAGGAGGGGGTGTAAAAGATTCAGGAGGAACATCAAATAAATAAGTAACATCATAAAAAGCCTGAGTTAAAACACTCAATATACCATAGGCTTTTGAATTAGGTGAAGCAGCAATGCGCTCCGCAACTTCCTTTTGAAACATACCCACTAATTGGGGTACTTGCATTTTCCAATCCAATACTTTAAATACAATTTGAGTTGAAATATTATATGGAAAATTACCCACCACCACAAATTCACCAGTAAAAGGCGCGGCTATGTTTAAAAAATCATCATTGATAATTTTTCCTTGTAATTCGGGATAAGTGTGTAATAAAAAGTTCACTTTTTCAGTGTCCAATTCAATCGCCTTAAATTCCTTGGAAGCAATGGAATGAATATACTGAGTCAAGGCCCCACCCCCTGGACCCACTTCTAATAATTGGGCTATTTCTTGTTCAAGTAAAGCCTCCTTAATTTTGACACAAACTGAGGAATCCTTTAGAAAGTGTTGGCCCAATGACTTTTTTAGCGTGTACTGCATGTAGCAAAGTTAGGTTTTTGTGCGTACTTTTACAGCCTAATCAAATGGACATGAACCCTGACATCAGAAAACCTATTATTGGCATCACTTGTGGTGATTTAAATGGTATTGGTATTGAAGTAATCATTAAATCATTATCAGATAGCAGGGTATTGGACTTTATGGTGCCAGTGGTATTTGCCAACAATAAAAGCCTCCAATTTTATCGAAAGGGATTACCTGAATTCCCAATCAATTTAGCGAGCGTTACAGACCTTAATAAATTAAATCCAAAACAAGTCAATTTAGTAAATTGTTGGGAGGAAGAAGTAAATATCACCCCTGGTGAGCTAACCGATATAGGCGGAAAGTATGCACTACTCTCATTAGAAAAAGCAGTGGAAGCTTTAAAAAATAAACAAATTGACGGATTGGTGACGGCACCTATTCATAAAAAAAATATCCAGTCTCCTAATTTTCAATTTAGTGGTCATACCCCTTATTTACAAAGTGCATTTGGAAATATTGAAAACTTAATGTTATTGGTTGCTGAAAATTTAAGAATGGCATTGGTGACCGAACATATTACAATACAAGATGTGACGCAATATATTACGAAAGATAAAATCAAACAAAAGCTTAACATCTTAAACGAAAGTTTACAAAAAGATTTTGGCATCATTAAACCTCGTATTGCTGTATTAGCATTAAACCCACATGCTGGAGACGATGGATTAATTGGAAAAGAAGAAATTGAAATTATTAAACCCGCTATTAAAGAAAGTAAAAATCAAATGCTTGTTTTTGGACCTTATTCTGCAGATGCTTTTTTTGCAAGAGGTCAACATGAAAAATTTGATGGCGTATTGGCAATGTATCATGATCAAGGATTAATACCCTTTAAATCATTGGCATTTGGCGAAGGAGTTAATTATACAGCAGGGCTTCCTATTGTCCGTACTAGCCCGGATCATGGAACTGCTTTTGATATTGCAGGTAAAAATAAAGCAGATGCCAGTTCCTTTACGGCCGCCTTATTTGAGTGTGTAAGGATAATTTATGCTCGAAAAGGTTACACCGATATGCGCTTAAATCCACTTAAGAAAATAAGCGCGCGCATGTTTGCAAATGCAGTTGACGAAAGATTATATGAAAATGAAGGTTAGATTATTCTAACACTGGGCAGCCATTAATAATTTCATTAATGATTTGCCTTCCCCAGTGTGGCATTACTGTAAAATCATTTTTTTGTGCATCAAATATTAATTTCGCTTTTTGAGCTAAGGGTAATGCTGATTTACAACCTCCACCAAACCAACCTGGCATCCGATATTGAAGGCTCGCTTGAAGCGTATAAATTCGAGGATTATTTTTATTTAATCCCAATGCAAAAGCCAATGGATTCTTAATTTTTTTATCATAACTATTCCATCTAAAAGTGGGACTCACCGCCATTTTTGCAGTGTATGCAAAACTTTCAACACATCCTACCTCATCGCTACTATGAAGGGCTTTTGTTTTCATCAACCAGGCTAAGGCCTCATCAGCAAGTATATCAGGATTACCCATTTTTTTAATACTCATTCTTGCCTTAATTAATGTGGCATAATAAGCAGGCAGCCACTGACTAGGATCCATTTTATACAATGATTCCATTTTACTAAAGGCGACGGTATATTGATCCTGTGTTTTTGATTGATCTAAAAAGAAAACAGCTTCTTCTAAATTTTTTTGAAAAGAAACCACTTGCGTGTGACTAATTTGAACAATGAATAACGAAAAAAAGAGAATTATTTTTGGAGACATGTTGCAATATAAAAAATATTAGTTAAAAATAGTGGCAGGTATCCCTTTGTTAATAGTATACTTTGAATAAGTTATTTCGATTGTTCCCTTTTTATTTTTGAGTGCCTTTTGTTTAGAGGCTGGATCATCATCTCCGAATTCTAATGTAATTCCATTGGGTAATTTATAATCCTTGGTATTAAAACTAAAAATTATTTTACTTGCAAGTCCCTGATTTGCATATTCGCCATATTGCATTATAATTTCATAACTACCGTTTTCCTTAGTAGTTGTAGCCGTCTTATATACAAGGGCCTCTTGTGGGTCAATCCACAAAGTAGATATCACCCAATCCAAATTATCATCGTTAGGGATTAGCTTAATTACAGTCAAATTTTTGCCATTTAGCTGCTGAGTGCCCGCAGCTATTGTGGTGTACTGTTTTGTATTTAATAAGGTATTGATCGTAAGCGAGACCCCACCCCTAGGTAACAATGAAATACCTCCCTCTTTTTTAATTTTTAATAAATTGGGCTTTTTGAAATACACTTTTACTTTTCCTAGAGAAGCTTTAATAAAAGAAACATCTGTTTTCATTAACCCTTCTGCCATATAGTCGTTCACCTGATCCAATTTATGACTCACCCTTTCAATCAAAGGATCGCTTTGCGCCATCACATTCAAAGAAATAAATAAACTGCTCGTTATTACTGAACAGTATAATAAAATATTTTTAAATTTTTTAGAGTTCATTTTAACTTAGTATATCTTTTTTCTTAATTATAATAACTGAGGCCGAAACAAATAAAATAATGTGCATGGTCAGCACCCATAAAGAGGTTTTGATTTTAGATATATTTAAGATACTTCCTCTAATGGCTTCATTATTTATGTTCACTTTGATATCAAAAAATTCTTTCCAATTATTCATATGTGTTGTGAATAAATAAGGCTTCACAAGGTTAAATAAAGGAATATTTAGTGTGCTGAGAATAGTAAAAAAAACAATGGCGCTCATGGTACCTACGATAGGGCCAATTGAATTATTAGACATACTTGACATTAAAAAACCAAGACTTGTAACTGTTAATAACGAAAAACTGGCAAATACAAAGGCACCCACATATCTCCAAAGCACATCCGATTGTTCTATTAATACGACATAATTGGACTTCATTAAAAATAAATCGTCGGTACCGAAAATCCACATGCTTACAAATAGTGCTAAAAAGGCCAACCATATTAAAAGCAAAATGGTGTAAATACTTGCGGCAATAAACTTAGCCAAGACCCAATGAGTTCTACTAAAGGGTGTGCTAAATAATAATCGTAGCGTGCCTAAATTAGCTTCGCCTGAAATCATATCTGCTGCTATCAATGCTACTAGCAAAGGAACGTGTACCAATAATAATTGTAATAAAATATAACAAATCAAATAGCCGTTTAACACTTTGCCATCCACCGTTAACGTGTCTTTAATATCCTTCATTAAAAAATTAGCATAGCTGTCTCCATCAATTTTTAAACCCAATTGAATGACCACAATCAATGCAGCAATAGCTCCAAAAGCAATATAAGTTCTAGGGCGTCTAAAAATTTTATATAATTCTATTTGTATAAGCGACCACATAATTAAGCGTTTGAAGTAATTTGTAAAAAATAATCTTCTAAAGAATTCTTGGTTTCAATGCCCATGACCGCAACGCCTGATTTGATAAGGCTTTCATTAAGTAATGGAATAGTATGAGCAGGTAATTTTAAAAAAATACCTTCTTTTCTTGGCAAAATATACTCACTAAAACTACTTGAAACTATGATAGCTAATGCTTGTTTGTCATCCATTGTTTTTATCTGAATCACTCTTTTTTCTGGATCTAATAATTCTTTAGTCACCCCCTCTACCATTTTTTTACCCTGATGTATGATTAATATTTGGTTAGCTACTTGTTCAATCTCTGAAAGCAAATGTGATGAAACAAAGACGGTCTTCCCTTCTTCATTAGCTAAATGCATTATCAATGCTCTAATATCTGCAATCCCTTGTGGGTCTAATCCATTGGTAGGCTCATCTAAAATAATTAAGCTTGGGTTATGCACTAAAGCAATCGCAATCCCTAAACGCTGCTTCATCCCTAATGAAAAGGTTTGCACTTTATCCTGCGCACGCTGGGCTAACCCTACTTGTTCTAAGGTTTTAGTAATACGATTGGCCTCTACCTTTTGTTTTCTTACTTTGGCAAATAATTGTAAATGCTCGGTTGCACTTAAATAAGGGTATAAATCGGGTCTCTCTATAATCGCACCCACTTGTTCTAAAATAGCAGCTCTGTTTTTTTGTATTGACTTTCCAAATAATTCAATGCTTCCACTACTAGGATGGATTAATGATAAAAGCATACGAATCGTGGTACTTTTACCCGATCCATTTTGTCCCAAAAAACCAAAGACCTGCCCAGCCTCCACTTCAAAGCTTAGCTGATCCACCGCTTTTAGTTGGCCAAAATGCTTACTGATATTTTCCACTTTAATGACTGCCATACCCTAATAACAAAAAACCCCAAACATAGTTCGGGGTTTTTATATCAATTTAATATTAACTAATATTACTTGTATTGAGGAATAATGCTGTTGGCTAAATCTAGCATTTGCTTTAATCCATCTTCAGGTAAATTCCCTTTTTTGAATTCAGCTAATACTTGAGGTAATTTAGTGGTCATTTCCAATAAGAAATGAGCTTCAAATTCTTTAACCTTACGCACTGCTACTTCTCTTAATAGACCATTTGTACCTAGGTAAATGATGGCTACTTGTTTTTCAACAGAGAATGGCGTGTATTGCGCTTGTTTTAAAATTTCAACGTTTCTAGCTCCTTTATCAATAACCGATTTAGTAGCTGGATCTAAGTCACCTCCAAATTTAGAGAAGGCTTCTAACTCACGGTATAAGGCTTGGTCTAATTTTAAAGTACCTGATACTTTTTTCATAGACTTAATTTGCGCATTACCACCCACACGACTTACAGAGATACCCACATTAATCGCTGGACGAATACCTGCATTAAACAAATTACCTTCTAAGAATATTTGACCATCTGTAATTGAAATTACATTGGTAGGAATATAAGCAGATACATCACCTGCTTGTGTTTCAATAATTGGCAAAGCCGTTAAGGATCCACCCCCTTTTACCAAATGCTTGATTGAATCTGGTAAGTCATTCATATTTTTAGCTACTTCGTCATTGGCAATTACTTTTGCAGCACGCTCTAATAAACGACTATGCAAATAGAATACATCACCAGGATATGCTTCACGTCCTGGCGGGCGACGTAATAATAAAGATACCTCACGATAAGCTACTGCTTGTTTTGATAAATCATCATAAACAATCAATGCTGGACGACCTGTGTCACGGAAAAACTCACCAATCGCTGCACCCGCAAATGGAGCATAGAATTGTAATGGAGCTGGGTCTGCAGCAGGAGCTGCAACAATAATTGTATACGCCATTGCGCCATTGTCTTCTAAAGTTTTCATCACACCAGCAATGGTTGATGCTTTTTGTCCAATTGCAACATAGATACAGTAAACTGGTTTACCCGCATCAAAAAATTCTTTTTGATTGATAATAGTATCAACACAAATGGCTGTTTTACCAGTTTGACGATCACCAATAACTAACTCACGTTGACCACGACCAATTGGAATCATTGCATCAATTGCTTTGATACCTGTTTGTAAAGGTTCTTTTACAGGTTCGCGAAAAATAACCCCAGGTGCTTTACGCTCCAAAGGCATTTCAAATAATTCACCTTTTACAGGACCTTTTCCATCAATAGGTTCACCTAATGTATTTATCACACGACCAACTAAACCTTCTCCTACTTTAATAGAAGCGATTTGCCCGGTTCTTTTTACTTTATTTCCTTCCTTGATACCTTTACTCTCTCCCATTAATACGACACCCACATTATCTTCTTCAAGGTTGAGTGCAATGGCTTTGATGCCATTTTCAAACTCTACTAACTCTCCACTTCTTACGCCATTCAAACCATATACGCGGGCGATACCATCACCTACTTGTAATACAGTTCCCACTTCCTCTAAATCGGCAGAAGCATTGAAGTTGCTTAGTTGCTGTCTTAGAATTGCTGAAATTTCATCGGGTTTAATGTCCACCATAACAGTTTATTTTAATTATATTATTTTATTTTACTAGTAAATTCGTTGTTAACAAATTGTTTTTTAATGTCTTTTAAATCTCTTGAGATACTTGCATCTAATAAATTATTATTGAATTCAAGTACAAATCCTCCAATCAAACTCTCGTCTGTTTTGGTATTTAATTCAATTGTTGCAAAGCCATTTTCGGACTTTACTTTTTGTTCGATTAACTTTTTTGTATCATCGCTCACTGTAACCGCAGTGGTTAAAGTAACTTGATGGATACCCTTCATTGCATTGTATTGTTCAATAAAAGTATTTGCAATTTCGAGCAATTCACTTTCCCTTCCTTTTTTAACCAACAATACAATAAAAGAATTCGTTAATACACTTACTTTATCTTTTAAAACAGCGCTGATGATGCTGTTTTTTTGATCTGCTTTAATAATGGGACTACGCAACATATTTACAAAATCACCGCTTGCATTACAAACAGCTTGTACATATTTCATGTCAACATAGGCCGCTTCCAATTGACCTTGTTCAATGGCCAAATCTAGGATGCTCTTTGCGTATCTACCTGCTAATCTTGCGTTGGGCATTGCTTACAATTTAATTTAACTTAACGCCGTCAGCGATTTGTTTAATATAAGTTTCTTGTTCTGCTTTATTAGAAAGTTCGCGTCTTAATACTTTTTCTGCCACTTCAACGACTAAAGTACCTACTTGATTTTTTACTTCAGTAAGTGCTGCATTTTTTTGTTGCGTGATGGCTACTTGTGCATCCGCCACGATTCTTTCATATTCCGACTTCGCTTTATCTTTCGCATCCGCTACCATTTTTTCAGAAGCCTCTTTGGCATCCTTAATTAAAGTTGCTCTTTCTTCACGCGCTTTAGCCAACAAAGCTTCATTTTCATTTTGCATTGCAGTAATATCTGCTTTCATTTTATCTGCCTTGGCCAACGCTTCTTCAATGCCTTGCTCCCTATCGGAAATGGCTTTTAAGATAGGTTTCCATGCAAATTTTCCTAGTACAACTAAAAGTAATAGAAAAGCGATAGTGTTCCAAAACACCAATCCAATATCAGGCAACACTAACGGGTTAATTTCTAACAACATAGTTCTAATTTTATCTTATAATAAATAATGACTTCAATTTTTCATTAAATGATAGGCCCTTCGCCCTGTGCTAGGGCCTATCATCATTTGGAAATTTTTTGATAGATTATCCGTTACCCATTAAGGCAACCACCACCGCAAATAAAGCCACGGCCTCAACGAAAGCCGCCATTACGATCATGTTTGAACGGATATCATTCACTGCTTCTGGTTGGCGAGCGATACTTTCAACAGCACCTTTACCAATAAGACCGATGCCAATTCCGGCACCAATTGCAGCTAATCCAGCGCCGATTGCGGCTACACTTCCTACTACCATTTTGTTACGTTTTTAATTGTGATTGAAAAAAATTATAAATATTTTAATTAATGATGTGCGTTATTGTTTGCTGCTCCTGCTTCGTCATGCGCTGCATGATGTGCTTCTTCTGTTGCCATGCCAATGTACATTGCGGTTAACATTGTAAAAATATAGGCTTGCAAAAAGGCAACTAATAATTCAATTAAACCAATGAAAACTACAAAGGGTACAGCAATGGCAGAAGCATAAATAGTTTTAAAAATAAAAATTAAACATACTAAACTTAACACCAAAATATGCCCTGCAGTAATATTGGCAAACAATCGAATCATTAATGAAATAGGCTTATTGAACACTCCGATTAATTCAATCGGTGCTAAGAATAATTTCATAGACCAATGCATTCCTGGCATCCAAAAAATATGTTCCCAGTAATTTTTATTTGAACTTAAATTAACCACAACGAAAACACAAACCGCTAATGTCATCGTGAAAGCAATGTTGCCACTCACGTTGGCACCTCCAGGAAACACAGGAATTAATCCTAAAAAGTTATTCGTTAATATTAAAAAGAAGATGGTTAATAAAAAGGGCATGTATTTAGCAAAACGCTTTGCTCCAATATTTGGAATGGCTATTTCATCTCTTACAAATAAGATAATAGGCTCCATAAAAGATTGAACTCCTTTTGGCGCCGTTTTAATTCCAGTTTTTTTATAAGCTGCAGAAGCAGTTAAAAAAACAAGTAATAAAATAAAAACTGAAATAAATAAACTAGCTACATTTTTTGTAATCGAAAAGTCCCATAATTTTTTGCTTGCTGCAATATCAATCTCACCTGCCTCATTCACGACTTTGGTTTTGCCATCAAATAATTTATAGTGCTGCTTTGCTTCTTTGTACACCACATTTTCATGATGTTCATTTAAAAAATGAGAGGAAGAAAAAATTTCCAAGCCTAGTGGGCTATATAAAATCACAGGTAAAGAAATAGATAGATGTCCCCATAAATGCCAGCTGTGGTCATCCTTAATATGTTCTAAAATGGTTTCAGTTACATTAAAGCTTCCTTCTTCCTTTGCTACATGTTGAACAGCAACAGCAGTGGTGTCATTCGCCAAAATTTTTGTTGAATTCAACAACAGAAAAAGGCTCAAACACAGTGCCAGTATTGATTTAATAGGTCTACAAGCCATAAAGATCTCAAAATTTGGTGCGAAGATAGGAATAAAGCCCCTGATTTTGAATAAAAAGAGATAGAAATTGTGCCGAAATATTTAAAAAAATAAATAAGACAACTAGCTGTAAATCAATTAATTAAAAATTATAATATCGTTTTATTCTCCTTGAATTGCATTTCATTGAGTGTAGCATAAAAGCCTCCCAATTGTAGCAACTCAAAATGACTCCCCATTTCCTTAATTTGTCCCTTATCTAAAACGATAATGTTATCCGCTTTTCGGATGGTAGACAAACGATGTGCAATTACAATAGAAGTACGCCCTTGAATTAAAGTATCAATCGCTTTTTCAATTAATCGTTCACTCTCTGTATCTATAGATGAAGTGGCTTCATCCAAAATAAGGATGGCAGGATTGTATAATAAAGCTCTGATAAAACTAATCAATTGGCGTTGTCCCATACTCAAAGTGGCGCCTCTCTCCATTACTTCATAATCATATCCACCTGGTAATTGCATAATAAAATCATGCATGTCAATCATCTTCGCTGCGGCATGCACTTGATCTAATGTAATATCTGCATTACGAAGTGTGATATTATCATAGACCGATCCTGAAAATAAAAACACATCCTGTAAAACCACACCCACTGAGGCCCTTAAAAAATCTAATGAATATTTTTCAATGGGTTGGTCATCTAAATAAATTTGACCCGATTGATATGGATACAGTCTGTTCAAGATACTTATGATGGATGTTTTTCCACTACCTGTATGTCCCACTAGCGCAACAGTAGTACCCGCTTTGACCGTGAAACTTAAATTATTCAATACCCATTGTGGTGGTTGATATGCAAATTGTACCTGCTTGAATTCAATTTTACCTACTACTTTTTTAGGTGCTAAAATTCCTTCATTCAAAGTGACATCGGTATTGTCTAGTACTTTAAAAACTCGCTCCGCCGCGACCATGCCCATTTGTAGGACATTAAATTTATCTGCAATCATTCTTAGTGGTCTAAAAATTTGATTCAGAAATAAAATAAAAGCGACCAACATACCGGCATCTAAACTTTGACCTGCAACCCACCATACAATTAAACCAACGCTTAAAGCTAATACCACTTCCACTACTGGAAAAAAAACAGAGTAAGCGAAGATGGCTTTTATATTAGCTACTTTATGTCCTTCATTGATCTTTGTAAATTTACTCATCTCTTTTTCTTCTGCCGCAAAAGCTTGCACAACCGCCATTCCTGAAATATGTTCTTGCACAAATGCATTGAGGGCCGCCACCGAATTACGTACTTGAATAAAACTTTTATTGACACTTTCCTTAAAAAAATAAGTGGCCACTAACATAATAGGAAATGGAATTAAGCAAATTAAAGTCAACTTCCAATTAATAAAAAACATGGTGGTTAAAGTCACAACAATGGTTAAAAAATCGGCCATGATTGGAATGAGTCCATCAGAAAAAATATCATTGATACTTTCAATGTCGTTAATGGTGCGCGTCGTTAAAGTACCAATCGCTGTTTTATCAAATTGTCGCATTTCCCAAAGCATTACTCTCTCATATACTTTATTTCTGAGATCTCGAATCACTTGCTGCCCTAGCCATGCCATTCCAAAAGTGAATAAAAAACGAAACACAGTTTCAATAATGATAAAAACGACCTGAAACAAAGTGATTCCAATGATTAATTGAATAGCCGAACCAAAAGCAGCAGTTGGTAAAAAAAAGTGAACCCAGTTAGGTAAAATGGTGTGCTTCCCAATTGCGGTATTCACCGTCGCTTGAATAAGATAAGGCCTGATGGGGGTAAAAAAAGCGAGCAAAATCGCTAAAACAAGATTACTGATGAAAATGAATTGGTAAGGCTTGACAAATGAAAAAACCCTTTTCAAAAGGGCAATATTAAAAAATGATTTAGGCGGATTCATCGTCATAAGCAACAAAGTTACACTATCTCCATCTTGTATGTAAAAATCCTACACCTTTTATGTAATTTCGTAACAAGATGGAGTTACCTGAATTAAATAATACTGCCAAAATCGCATCCCAATACGATTTAAATGAAGAACAAGAAAATAAAGAAATTGTTCGGCAGTATCGTGCCTTGCTTAGAGCCATTAGGGAAAAGCTAAAAAAAGGGGATAAGGAATTATTACGTACCGCATTTGAGATGGCTACCCATGCGCATAAAACCATGCGTCGCAAAAGCGGAGAACCCTATATTTTACATCCCATTGCAGTGGCTATGATTTGCGTGGAAGAAATTGGACTTGGTGTACGAAGTACTATTTGCGCACTACTACATGACACCATCGAGGATACCGATTTAACTTTAGAAGATGTCAAAAATGAATTTGGAAACGAAATTGCAAAAATCGTTGATGGGTTAACAAAAATTTCGGGGGTGATGGATGCCAATAGTAGTCAGCAAGCCGAAAATTTTAAAAAAATATTACTTACGCTAACGGATGATCCTAGGGTGATCTTAATAAAACTAGCGGACCGCTTACACAATATGCGAACCCTAGATGCGATGAAGCAGGAGAAACAATTAAAAATTGCTTCTGAGACCATTTGGGTCTATGCCCCACTTGCGCACCGCATGGGCTTGTACAATATCAAAACAGAGTTGGAAGATTTGGCCATGAAATACATGGAGCCCGATACTTATAAAGAGATTGCAAAAAAATTAGCTGAAACAAAAAGAGAAAGAACCAAATACATTAATGAATTCATTAGACCCTTAAATGAAAAATTAACGCAAGAGGATTTTAGTTTTGAAATGCATGGCCGACCAAAAAGCATTCACTCTATATGGAATAAAATCAAAAAGAAGGGCGTCAGTTTTGAAGAAGTATATGATTTATTTGCCATTCGTATTATTATAGATGTGCCTTTTGAAAAGGAAAAAGAAGCATGCTGGAAAGTATACTCATTAATAACCGATGAATACCTACCCTCGCCCGAAAGGCTTAGGGATTGGTTAAGCAACCCAAAGAGTAATGGGTATGAAGCTTTACATACCACAGTGATGGGGCCGCAAGGAAAGTGGGTCGAAGTGCAAATAAGAACAAAAAGAATGAATGAGATTGCCGAAAAAGGGTTGGCTGCACATTTTAAATATAAGGAAGGCACACAAAATGAAGATCGTTTTGATAAATGGTTTGTACAAATTAGAGAAGCTTTAAGTAATCAACAAGAAGAAGGTATTGACTTTTTACAAGACTTTAAAACCTCCTTTTTAGCTGAAGAAATATATGTTTATACCCCCAAGGGTGAAGTGAAGATGTTACCCATCAATAGTTCGGCCTTAGATTTTGCATTTTACATTCATACTGCAATTGGTTCAAAATGTATTGGGGCCAAAGTGAATCATAAATTAGTACCCATCAGTCATAAATTACGAAGTGGTGATCAAATAGAAATCATCACAAGTAATAAACAAAAGCCAAATGAAGATTGGTTAAGTAATGTAGTTACGGCCAAAGCAAAAAATAGTATCAAAGATGCATTAAGAGAGGAAAAAAAATCTATTGCAGAGGAAGGAAAGTATACGCTTCAACGAAAATTAGAGAGTATTGGCGCTAGTTATAATGCTTTTAATATTGATCAATTGGTTAATTTCTACAAATTGCCAAGTCATCTTGATTTACATTTTAAAATTGCAAAAAAACAAATCGATTTAAAGGAGCTTAAATTATTCCAAGTTTTAGGTGATAAAATTGAAGCGCCGAAACCCATCGCAACCCCTGCTTCCATCAATACCGATCCTAACAATTCTAAAATAGTTCCAAAGAAAGAATCTGAATTAATCATATTTGGAGAATCCAGTGACCAAATTAAATACAGTTTAGGAAAATGCTGCAACCCCATTCCAGGGGATGATGTATTTGGATTTGTGAGTACTGGTAAGGGACTCATTATCCATCGAACCAATTGCCCCAATGCGACACAACTACTCGCCAATTATGGACATCGCGTAGTGAAAACCAAATGGGCTAAAAATAAAGAAATATCATTCCTAACAGGCCTTAGCATTATTGGAATGGATGATGTAGGGGTCGTAAACAAAATCACGACCATCATCAGTGGGGAACTTAAGATTAATATAGCAGCCATTACCATCGAATCCAAGGAAGGACTGTTCCAAGGAACCATCAAAGTGTATGTCCACGACAAGGATGAGCTAGAACTTTTGGTTGAAAAAATTAAGTCGGTGAATGGAATACAACAAGTTAACAGGTTTGACACCGAAACTGTGTAAAAGTTGCTTTAATTAATATTGGTTTAAATAGGTAATAAAGTTTCCAATACTTATTTTTGTCCTCTCAAACACAAATTCATGGTAGATGTAATATTAGGACTTCAATGGGGTGATGAAGGAAAAGGAAAAATTGTTGATTATTTTGCGCCTCATTATGATGTCATCGCTAGGTTCCAAGGCGGCCCTAATGCGGGCCATACTTTATATGTGAATGGCACCAAAATGGTGTTACACCAAATTCCTTCTGGCATTTTTCATCAAGATAAAATAAACATCATTGGCAATGGTGTTGTATTAGATCCAGTTACTTTAAAAAGAGAATGTGACGCAGTGGCTGCCATGGGTGTCGATGTGAAAAAGAATCTGTTTATTTCGGAGCGTACCAATATTATCATTCCTTCTCATCGTGCTTTAGATAAGGCTTCTGAATTATCAAAAGGGGAAAGTAAAATTGGATCTACTTTAAAAGGCATAGGGCCTGCGTATATGGACAAGACAGGGCGCAATGCAATTAGAGTGGGCGATTTACTAAATAAAAATTTTATTAGTAAATACATTGCTTTACGTATGAAGCACCAAAAAATATTAGACAGTTTTAATTTCAATGAAGACATCAGTGAAATGGAAACCGAATTTTTTGAGTGTCTTGAGTTTTTGAAAACTTTAAATATCATTAATTGCGAATATTTTATTAACGAGCAAATATCAAAAGGGAAAAAAGTATTGGCCGAAGGCGCGCAAGGCTCCATGTTGGATATTGATTTTGGTACATTTCCTTTTGTCACTTCATCAAATACCATTTCTGCTGGGGTTTGTACAGGACTAGGTATTTCCCCTAAATTGATTGGAGAGGTGTTTGGTATTTCTAAGGCTTATTGTACTCGAGTAGGCGGCGGACCCTTCCCTACCGAATTACATGACGCCAAAGGCGAAGAGCTTAGAAAAATTGGAAGCGAGTTTGGTGCAACCACCGGCCGTCCAAGAAGATGTGGTTGGATTGATTTAGTGGCGCTTAAATTTGCCTGCATGATCAATGGTGTAACACAAATTATTATGACCAAGGCTGACATATTGGATTCCTTTGCGGAATTAGAGTTGGGGGTGGCATATGAAATGGAAGGGAAACAAATAGATTATGTCCCTTTTCAGATTGTAGGCACACCGATTACCCCTATTTGGAAAAAAATGCCAGGTTGGAACATCGACTCTACTAAGATGAAAAACGAATCAGAATTACCTGAGACAATGAAATCTTATATCCAATTCATCAATAGCTACCTTGGAGTTCCCGTTAAATATGTTTCCAATGGTCCAGGAAGAGACCAAATTGTACATTTATAGTTTTTATACTATGCTATTATTAGGGGATAATTCTATTTAAAAATTTATTAAAAAAAGGCCTATTTTTTTTGGTAAATAAAAATTTAGTTTGAAAATTTACATTGTAATTTTGAATGACTTATGGCAATGAAAATAGCAAAAGAAAAAAAGACTGATGGAATAAAGCTGAGTAAAAACAAAGCAGATTCAATTGGTAAATCTACTTCGAAAAAAAAGGTGGAAGATGAAGAAGATGATTTAGATGAGGAAGAAGTAAATGATGATTGGGAGAAAACAGAAGAAGATAATTGGGATCCAGATTTCGAAGAATTTGATATGCCAAAAAAATCAGCTAAGCAAAAAGGGAAATCTAAAAAAATGGAAGACGATGATGATTTTTCTTTAGATGATGATTTGAAAAGTATAGATGACGATGATTTATTTGACGAAAAAGACGAACTTGACGACGATTATTAGTAAAGCTATTAGTTTCCTTTAATTTTATATAAAGATTGTATAGAAGCCTGTAAAATTTCATTTTTTCTTGCTTCAAATAGATTTAATTTATCCTTTGGCAAAGTGATTTCAAAGGATTTCCCTGTCGCTAATATTTTTTCCATTTGAGGGTTTAATAATTCAATTTTTTCCATTGGAAATGAAATGAATTTTGCAATTTGTTCTGTGCTAAATCTGCCCTTAATCATCAACTTTGCTAATTCTATTGTAGAATTTTCTAATTTTTGTACAGGAACAACTCTATTGGTCATTGGAAATGCCGCCATCTGATCTGACTCAAATACATAATTGGTTGCAATGAATTTTTTTACATGATTTCTGGTTTCAAGCGGCAGTTCATATTGTAAAGCCCAAAAATCATTTGTTTTCATTTTTTTAATCGCCTGTCTTATCCTACCCGCTCCACCATTATAAGCAGCTACTACTAATAACCAATCTCCAAATTCAGTATATAATTCCTTTAAGATCGTCGCTGCGGCTTGAGTACTTTTTTCATAATCCATGCGTTCATCATTGGGCGTTAATTTTAAACCAAGACGAGTGGCTTCCTCTGGCATAATTTGCCAAGGACCCACCGCACCTGCCCAGGAAGTTAAGTTTGAACTTAAATGACTCTCAATGACACTTAAATATTTTAATTGCGAAGGCAAGCCCTTGCTTTCTAAGATGCCGTCATATAAATTAAAATAAGGTTTAGCCCATGTTTTCATTTGTTTTAATTCAGCGCCCTGTTTGTCCATATAGGTTTGGATAAAACTAATGGCCTTTTCATTTAATGTATATTCTAATGGCCCTTTTTTAGTATCCGCAGGTATTACAGTGAATAAGCTAGAAAAACCAATCCTTATTTGAAAGCTTGAATCCACTGGTGGAATGGAATCATAGTGGGTGTAATTCGCCCCTCTTATGTTTGATTGTAACATAATAAATAATAATAAAAAAATAAGGGGTCGTTTGTTTTTCATGATGATGGTTCCTTATTAATTCATCAATGATTCTGAAAATTGCAATAATGCCGTTTCGTTGAAATGATCACTCATGACCTGTAATCCAAATGGCATACCATTTCTATGTTTAAATAATGGCAAGGATACCGCTGGTATGCCCACTAAGTTTGCATACACTGTAAATATATCTGCTAAAAACATTTCAGTGGGTGTATGGTTATTCTCTCCTAATTTAAATGCTGTCGTAGGAACCGTAGGAGATACTAAAATATCATAGTTGCTAAATAGGTCCTTGGTTAAGTCAACTAATTTTTGGCGCACCTGCTGCGCTTTGGTAAAATAGGCATCAAAATAACCAGCACTTAATACAAAAGTGCCTAATAAGATGCGCCTTTGCACTTCGGCTCCAAAACCTTCCGTTCTACTTAATTTATATAATTCAGTTAAATCTGAAATGGGTTGACTGGTTCTATGACCAAATTTAATTCCATCAAATCGGGATAAATTACTTGACGCTTCTGCAGTTGTTAAAACATAATAAGTGGGGACTAAAAATTGAAGCAAGGGGAAATCAATACCTTCCACTGTATATCCTTGTTCTTTTAGTTGTTCAAGGTATTGTGTTGTTTGTTTTTTTATTTCAATATCCAATCCGGGATGAGAAAGTGTTTCTTTAAAATAAGCCACTTTTTTAGGCTTAGCTTTTTTTAATTCAGTTGTATAAGCAGGCACGGGTTTTGCCGAAACGGTACTATCAAAATCATCAGACCCAGCAATTACTTCTAATGTTAATGAAGCATCCGAAATAGATTTTGAAAAAATTCCAATTTGGTCAAAGGAGGATGCATAGGCAATTAAACCATATCTTGAAATACGACCATAACTTGGCTTTAAACCAATGACTCCGCAAAAATCAGCAGGTTGTCGAACAGATCCTCCTGTATCGGAACCTAAACTAATCATACACATATCAGATTGCACCGCTACCGCCGATCCGCCCGATGATCCTCCTGGCACCCTACTGGTATCCAATCCATTTTTAACGGCTCCGTATGCCGAATTTTCATTGCTGCTTCCCATTGCAAATTCATCACAGTTTTGACGACCAATAATGATGGCTCCTGCTTTGATTAATTTATCAATCGCTGTCGCAGAATAAATGGCTGTATAATTTTCTAATATCTTAGATGCCGCAGTTACTTTATGCCCCTGATAACAAAGTACATCTTTGATGCCAACTACTACCCCATGCAGTTTCCCAATTGGCATCGATTTAGCGCGCTCATTATCCAAAGCGCGCGCTTGCATCTTTGCTTCCTCAGCAAAAACTTCTAAAAAAGAATTTAAATGTGATTGACGTGCAATTTGATCCAAGTAATAATCTACTGCTTGGATACATGACACTTCTCCTGCTTGCAAAGCAGTATGATAGTCTTTGATTGTAGTAAAACGAAACAAAGGCTATAGAGTTAAATGATAAAAAATAGAATGATAATCCACTGAAATCAAAGTAACAAAAAACTAAGCAGCTTTTTCGTCTTTTTCTTTAATCCCTTCTTCGATTTCTTTTTTAACATTGTTCTTAGCATCGTTGAATTCACGGATACCTTTTCCTAAACCACGCATAAATTCAGGTATTTTTCTTCCGCCAAACATTACTAAAATAACGACACCGATGATTAATAATTCTTGAAATCCTAAGTTGCCCATAATATTAAATTTAGAATATTAAAGGTAAGGTAATTCTAAAATAGAAAGTCCACTATTTTTAATGAAAAAGCTAATTATATGTAAAAATAAAAAGTTAAAAAAAAGCCCCTTCCCGAAACTCGGAAAGGGGCTTAAACATATTAATATTTGATTACAAGTAAGCTTGTAATCAAAACTAGAATCTTTTTTCTTTGATACGGGCACTCTTACCGCTTCTGTCGCGTAAGTAGTACAATTTAGCACGACGTACTTTACCAGACTTGTTCAATAAGATTGAATCAATATTAGGAGATAAGATAGGGAATAAACGCTCTACGCCTACGCCATCTGAAATTTTACGTACTGTAAAGGAAGCGGTTGCACCCGATCCTTGTAATTTAATAACATCTCCACGGAAGCTTTGAATACGCTCTTTACCACCCTCTACGATTTTGTAGTTTACGGTAATATTATCACCTGCCTTAAAGGCTGGATGTTCTTTTTTTGCGGTCAATTGCTCGTGGACAAATTTAGCTGCTTCGCTCATAATACATAGTTTTTGCGGACGGCAAAGGTAGGCGAACCCACCTTATTATCCAAATTATTTGATCCTAAATTAATTATCACCTACCTGGCAATATTCACTGCCCTTTTTTCGCGTATCACCGTTACCTTAATTTGGCCTGGGTAGGTCATTTCAGTTTGTATCTTTTGGGCTATATCAAAGCTTAATTGATCCGAGGTTTGGTCTGTTACCTTTTCAGCCTCTACAATCACCCTTAATTCACGACCCGCTTGGATCGCATAGGCTTTCTCAACCCCTTGGTAATTCATGGCAAGGTTTTCTAAGTCCTTGATTCTCTGAATGTACTGCTGCATAATTTCTCTTCTAGCCCCTGGTCTTGCACCACTAATGGCGTCACAAGCCTGAATAATAGGAGAAATCACATATTGCATTTCCATTTCGTCGTGGTGCGCTCCAATGGCATTCACCACAGCAGGATTTTCACCATATTTCTCAGCCAATTTTGCACCTAATAAGGCATGGCTCAATTCAGTTTCTTCATCAGGTACTTTACCTATATCATGCAATAAACCAGCCCTTTTAGCCAATTTAGGATTTAATCCTAATTCAGCTGCCATGATACCACATAAATTAGCCGTCTCACGAGAGTGCATCAATAAGTTTTGACCATAAGAGGAACGGAACCTCATTTTCCCAATGATTCTTATTAATTCTTTATGTAAACCATGGATGCCTAATTCAATGACAGTACGTTCCCCTATTTCAGCAATTTGATCCTCTAACTGACGACGTGTTTTTTCAACTACTTCTTCAATACGCGCTGGATGTATACGACCATCTGTTACTAATCTTTGTAAACTTAATCGTGCAATTTCACGACGAAGTGGATCAAATGAAGAAAGTAAAATAGCTTCAGGTGTATCATCAACAATTAAATCTACCCCAGTAGCTGCTTCAATAGCACGAATGTTTCGTCCTTCACGTCCAATAATTTGTCCCTTCATTTCATCTGACTCCAAATTGAAAACCGTTACTGTATTTTCAATTGCCACTTCGGCAGCTGTTCTTTGAATAGATTGAATAATGATTTTACGAGCTTCTTTATTTGCTTTTTGTTTTGCGTCTTCAATAATCTCCTGCTGTAAAACAAGGGCCTGCGTTTGCGCCTCATGCTTTAAGCTTTCAATTAATTGTTGTCTTGCATCATCTGCACTTAAATTGGCAATTTTTTCCAATCTACGAATATGCTCTTCTTGGTGTTTTTCTAATTCGGAACGCTTTAAATTTACTAAATCGGTTTGACGATTTAAGTTGTCTTTAATGGTTTCGTTTTCCTTTACTTGTTTATCAATCGAAGCTTCCTTTTGATTGATTGTAATTTCTTTTTGTTTAATTCTGTTTTCAGCTTCGCCGATTTTTTTATTTTTCTCCAATAAATCACGATCGTAATCGGACTTTAATTGAACAAAATGCTCCTTTGCTTCAAGTTGCTTTTCCTTTTTAATTGTCTCTGCTCTTAATGCAGTTTCTTTTAAAATATTGGCAGCCTGTGCTTCAGCTTCTTCGACTTGTTTTTTGGTATTGCGGGCAAAAACTAGTTTGCCGACGAGCAAACCTCCCAATAGGGAAGCGCCTCCAATGATGACAAATAATATTGTTTGGTCCATTGTTTAAATCTTGTTGTTTTAAAATAATACATACTCCCCTTTTTCTTTGTTAATGAGTTTAAAACATTAATCCTATATTATACATAAATCATTGATAATCACCTATAGCAAGCTTCGTTTATAGAAAAATTACAAGATGACGTATTTCGATTTTTTATAATGCGTCAAAGGTTCCGCTACGAAGATAATCAAATAATGGAAAGAATAAAGCCGAGGAGGAGGTAATTTATGGAGTAGATAGCGCTTTGTCTACCCAGGCAGTGAGGGTTTCTATCTGGCTATGGGCATTTTCAATTTCATATAAGTTTTGCCCATTTTGTTGTTGTTCGGTTGTAAACCACAGTAAAACCATCGAAATATAGTCCTGCATGTCCTTTCCAGCATAGGCATTTTTAAACTCTACCATCTTTTGATTGATTAAAGCAGCTGTTTTGCGAACAGCTTCTTCGTCCTTTGAGGAAATTTTGACACGATAAGATCTATCGGCAATGGTGATATTAACAGGAATCAATTCGGAGGAGGCTGTATTGTCGGACATAAATTAGGGATTCAGATTTTTAATAGCAGTATCTATTTCTTTAATGTATTGGTCTATTTGCTTCACCCATTTTTCCTTGTCTATTGAATTCATTTCAGAGGGGCGCATCATCGATGCAGTCAATTGCAATTGCGCTTCCTTTAATTGTTCTGCTAAGTTTTTGGATTGATTTTCCTGTTTCGATAGGGCTAATTTGAGTTGCTGATTTTCCTTATCCATGACACCATATTGCTTAATTAAAAGCTGTAATTTTTCTTGTAAATGAGCAAGGGATAATTTTAAATCAACCATGGGTAATAAATTGTCTTATTGAATTTAGTTATTTTCTAACTTCTGCCTGAATATTTTTTTCAAATTGTTGTATGAGCTTCTTCATCATCAAATCAATTTCGGTGTCTGTTAATGTTTTATCTGGCGTATTAAATACAAAATTAATGGCTACTGATTTTTTTTGAAGTCCTAATTTATCACTTTCAAAAATATCAAAAACACGGGTTTCCTGCAATGCAACTATTTTAGCCTCTTGAATACAAGATGCAATTGTTTCGTAAGGTGTAGCTTGTGGAATCACCAATGCTAAATCTCTTTCAACAGAAGGATATTTTGAAATCTCTTGATACACCACTTGCTTACTTTGATAAATAGAAAATAAAGTAGCTAAATCAAATTGTATAAATAAGACCGATTGTTTAATCCCAAAAGATTGTAATTTTTTAGAACCCACCACCAATAATTTACATGCCGTTTTTTTATCTACTACAAATTCAACCTGCCCTTCGGTGGTTTGCTTCCATTGTCCACCCTGAATGCCTAATAATTGAAAAACAGCAGTGGCCATGCCTTTGGCTACAAAAAAGTCTGCAACCACTCCTTTATTTCTCCAACCATCCAATTGTTGTTTTCCTGAAATATAAAGGCACAACTGCTCCGCTTCATAATAGCTGCCTTTAGCAGATTGTCCATACACTTTTCCTATTTCAAATAGTGCAATCGAACTCATTTGACGGTTTAGATTATAAGCAATGGTTTCTAAACCTGTTTCCAACATGGAAGGTCGCATCACATCTAATTCGGCACTTAAATTATTCAACATTTTAACAGCAGTCGCTAATGTCTCTTCTGTAAAATAGGCGCTATTGGTAATCGAGTTGGTTAAAATTTCAGTGTAACCTTGACCCACTAAAAATTGAGCAATTTTATCTTTAAATTTTTCCTTTTTCTCCAATGGATCAATCGAAGGACTCATGGTAATCACGCTAGGAATTTCAATATTATCCAAACCATCAATACGCAATACCTCCTCTACAATATCAGCTGGAATATGAATGTCCGGTTTATGAAATGGGACCGCTACTTCTATTCCTTCAATGGTTTCGTTGATGATTTCAAATCCTAAACTGCTTAAAATTGTTTTTACTTTTGCAACAGGATATAATTTTCCGCTTAATTTTTTTAAATACGCAAAACTTAAATTCACTTTTGCCTTTTGAGCGGGATGGGGATATACATCCACTAATTCACTACATTTTCCACCCGCTATTTCTTGAATCATTTTAGCAGCTCGTTCCAATACTTTTACTGTTCCATCAATATCCACTCCCTTTTCAAAACGAGTAGCAGCATCGGTTCTGAGCCCATGATGCACCGATGTTTTTCGTATATGTACATTTTCAAACCAAGCACTTTCTAAAAATAAACGAGTGGTGTTTAATTTTACGCCACTTTTTAATCCACCAAAAACCCCAGCAATACAAAGTGGATGGGTACCATCGCTGATCATTAAATCGGCCGCGGTTAAACTGCGCTCTGTTCCATCTAAAGTGGTGAACTTTGTTCCAGATGCATATTTTTTTACTACTACTTTGTTTGACTTAATTTCATCCGCATCAAAAGCATGCAATGGTTGTCCCGTTTCGTGTAAAATATAATTGGTGATGTCTACAATATTATTAATGGATCTTACACCAATGCTTTGTAATCTGTTTTTTAACCAACTTGGAGATTCTTTTACTTCAACACCTTCTATGATCATACCACTATACCTTGCACAAGCTTTTTCATCCTCAATTATCACTTCAAAAGGTTGGATCGATTTATCTTTTGTCACTTGTTGGCTAAGCGGACTCACAGCAGTCACGGGTGTTTCATGGTAGGATAAATAAGCACACACATCTTTTGCAACACCATAATGACTCATGGCATCCATCCTATTGGGCGTAAGGCCTATTTCATAAATCCAATCTTGCACATATTCATACAAAGTAGAAACAGCAGTGCCAATTTTAATATTTTGATCTAATACCATGATGCCAGCATGATCATCACTTAATCCAATTTCATCCTCGGCACAAATCATACCCTCACTTTCCTCTCCTCTTATCTTTGCTAATTTCATTGTAATAGGTTCCTTCCCCTTAGGATAAATGGTGGTTCCCACAGTCGCTACAATTACTTTTTGTCCCACCGCAACATTAGATGCACCACAAACAATATGCAAAGCTTGCGCTGCCCCTGTATTTACTTTTGTCAATTTTAATTTATCAGCATTGGGATGCGGTTGCACTTCAATTACTTCCCCTACCACTAATCCAGCAAGGCCTCCTTTGTAATTTTCAAAAGATTCTAATGACTCAACCTCCAACCCTATGGATGTCAAAATAGTAGCTAATTTTTCCGGGCTCACCGTTTGGGGCAAATACTCACTAAGCCAGCGATAACTAATCGTCATATAGGATCTTTATTGTATAGCTTCAAAAATACAAATTTTTTTAGTGCTTTGGGTTAAAAAATAGCGCTTTCCCAAGCAGAACTGCCTGCCAGTGTATCAAGAAAATGGTATTTAATGGAACAAGGTTCGGCCTTTAGTGGATAACCGTAAAAACTAGGTGCAAAAACAGTGTATAACCCTAATTTATTGTGCATTATAGATGACGGACCCTGTGTAAAACCCCATTGCAAAACTAAATTTCTTGAATTGCTAATTTGGGTTGATTTTCGCAGTAGAAATTCATCCACACTTATTCAACTCGCTATGGCCATCCCTAATATAAATACCAATCGTACTAAAAAGAAAAATACCAATGTTGACATTAGTAGTATGATGTATGGAAAAATTCCACCTCAAGTTCGAGAATTAGAGGAGGCCGTTTTAGGTGCTATCTTATTAGAAAAAAGTGCTTTTGATACCGTTACTGAAATTTTGAAGCCGGAATGTTTTTATGTTGAATCTCATCAAATGATTTATCGTTCGATGCAAAGCTTGCAACAAAAAAATATGCCTATCGATATGTTGACTGTGGTAGAGGAATTAAGGATGCAGGAAAATTTAGACATCGTTGGTGGTGCTTATTATATTTCAAAACTCACCAATGTCGTTGTTTCTACTGCTAATATTGATGCGCATGCGCGTATCGTTTTACAAAAATTTATTCAACGCGAATTGATAAGAATCAGTGGCGAAGTGATTGCCAATGCATACGAGGACAGCACTGATGTATTTGATTTATTGGATGACAGTGAAACAAAAATGTTTAACATCACCAATAATTATTTGAAGAAAAATTTCGTTGATATTGGTTTTGCATTAGCTACTGCTATTACAAGAATTGATGAATTGAGAACTAAGAAAGATGAAATTTCTGGTGTGCCTAGTGGTTTTGCTAGCTTAGACCGCATTACTTATGGCTGGCAACCTACCGATTTAATCATATTAGCTGCAAGGCCTTCGGTAGGTAAAACTGCCTTTGCATTAAACCTAGCTCGCAATGCAGCATTACACCCTACCAAACCACAACCAGTTGGATTTTTTAGTTTAGAAATGAGTGCATCGCAATTGGTGCAAAGAATTTTAAGTGCGGAGAGTGAGATTAAAATGGAAAAAATTTCTAGAGGTAAATTAGAAGATTACGAATACCAACAATTACATGCAAAGGGGATTAAACGATTGGAGTCGGCCCCAATTTATATTGATGACACTGCTGCATTAAATATTTTTGAATTTAGAGCCAAAGCAAGAAGATTGGTAAATAAACATCAGGTTAAATTAATCATCATTGATTACTTGCAATTAATGAGTGGGCTTGGTGATCGCAATTCAAATAGAGAGCAAGAGATTAGTAATATTTCACGAAGTTTAAAAGCATTGGCGAAAGAATTAAATATTCCGATCATTGCTTTATCTCAATTAAGTCGTGCGGTGGAAACAAGAAAGGAAAGTAAAATGCCGCAATTGAGTGATTTAAGAGAATCAGGTGCCATTGAGCAGGATGCCGATATGGTTATGTTTATTTATCGACCTGAATATTACGAAGTGATGAGTAACGAAATGGGCGAAAGTACACAAGGTGAAACGCATATCAGAATTGCAAAGCATCGTAATGGATCTTTAGATTTAATTAAATTACGAGCAAGATTAGATATTCAAAGATTTGAAGAATGGGATGGCGAAGGCGGTATCCCTGGATTAGGAAATAATTACAAGCCTGTTTCTTCCCTTCCTGGCAACACAAGTGCCGATGGAGGTCGCTTTTTTATACAAGGCAGCAAAATGAACGGAGGGGAATTTGACGAAGGCATTAATGACGACCAACCATTTTAATATGTCTGTACCCTATTTTTATGAACCTTTATTAATTATAGGAAACCAACGCTTCCAACTAAGTCCCGAAACAAGCAAGCATTGTATTCAAGTTCTTAGGATGAAGGAAGGCGCAGCCATCGATCTCACCAATGGCACTGGTACTATATTTCAAGCGACGATACAATCAGCACACAAAAGCAATACCCTTGTTTCCATTCAATCGCATCAAGTTATTCAAGCACCGAGACAAAAAATTACCATCGGTATTTCTTTATTAAAAAATGTGGTTCGACTAGAATGGCTTTTTGAAAAAGCAACTGAGATGGGCGTTCATCAGATAGTCCCTTTAATTTGTGAAAGAACAATACATGAACGTTGTAAAATGGATCGCATGCAACATATTTTGCAATCTGCCATGATCCAAAGTCAACAAGCATGGCTGCCCTCTCTTTCAGCGCCGATCACCTTCAACGAATTTTTGACACAGCATCAGGCTTCTGTAAAATTACTTGCCCATTGCGATGCGGGGGATAAAAAAAATATTAAAGAAATAGTGGCGACAGATGATGTGATTTTATTGATTGGTCCAGAAGGCGATTTTACACCTACCGAAATTGAAACAGCCACTCAACAACAATATCTTCCTATACACTTAGGCCCTACAAGATTAAGAACTGAAACAGCAGGCATTTTTGCATTGAGTGTGTTAAAAATATTTTAATTTGTAGCAATGAATATTCTTGAAGTCAACTCCCCTGCTACCCATAAAGCTTTTTTGGATATAAACGCAACCCTCCAAAAAGGCAATCCCCACTATATTCGTCCATTAGATAAGGAGGTAGCACAAGTATTTGATGCTGATCAAAATAAATTATTTCAAAATGGCTCGGCGAGCAGGTGGATTTTACAAAATGAAAATGGGACCACCATTGGGAGAATTGCTGCATTTTATTATAAAGAATATAAAAATAAAGGAACCGAATTCCCTACTGGCTGTATTGGTTTTTTTGATTGCATCCATGATCAAAAAGCTGCCAACTTACTTTTAAATACTGCAAAAACTTGGTTAACACAAAATGGTATGGAAGCCATGGATGGCCCCATTAATTTTGGTGATAGAGATAAATGGTGGGGCTTAATGGTGGAAGGTTTTGATGCAGAACCCATGTATGGTATGTCTTACCATCCGCCCTATTACGAGGAACTATTAACACAATATGGGTTTCAAAATTATTATAACCAATATTACTATAGCAAAAACTTGCTAAGCCCCCTGCCTTCTCGTTTTGAAGAAAGATATACCAAATTCACTTCGAAGCCTGAATACACTGCTGTGCATCTTGATAAAAAAAGAATTCCAAAATTCGCTCAGGATTTTGTTACCATTTATAATGCAGCATGGGCGCAACACGGTGAAGAAAAAGCAATCACCCTAGATCAAATTTTAAAACTATTTAATTCATTAAAAGCCGTCATGGATGAAAGGGTTATTTGGTTTGCTTACTACAAGGAAGAACCCATCGCCATGTTTATTAATATTCCAGATGTGAATCAATATTTTAAACATTTTAATGGCGCATTGGGATGGCGACAAAAATTGCATCTTTTATGGATGAAATGGAATGGTCAAAATAATAAATTAACCGGATTGGCATTTGGAGTAGTTCCAAAATACCAAGCACTAGGTATAGATAGTTTTTTAATTTACGCCTGCCATCTACTTTTAAATGACATAAAAATATACGACCAATATGAAATGGGCTGGGCTGCAGATTGGAACCCCAAAATGGTCAATATTTATAAAAGCTTGGATGCTAGCCCCAGCAGAAGAATGGTTACTTTTAGGTACATTTTTGACCCCAATAAGCACCCTTTTGAGCGGCACCCTTTGATGGAATACAAAAATAGGTCTTGATTTTTTACCTGTTTAAAAATAAGGGGATAAGATTTAATTAGTAGCGCAATACTTTTGATTTTGAATGTGTATATTGCGCGTCAAGTATGGAAAATTTTATTGTTTCAGCCCGCAAATACAGACCCCAAAACTTTAATACCGTCGTGGGGCAGTCGCATATAACTACGACTTTAAAAAATTCCATTTTAAACAATCATTTGGCGCATGCTTTTTTATTTTGCGGACCAAGGGGCGTGGGTAAAACGACTTGCGCACGTATTTTAGCCAAAACCATCAATTGTACAAAAATTACTAAGGAAGGCGAAGCTTGTAATACCTGTGAGAGTTGTGTCTCCTTTGAAAAAGGATCCAGTTTAAATATTCATGAATTAGATGCCGCAAGTAATAATTCTGTAGATGATATTAGAACCTTAGTGGAGCAGGTTCGATTTGCACCACAAGCTGGAAAATACAAGATATATATTGTAGATGAGGTACATATGTTAAGCTCAAGTGCTTTTAATGCATTCTTGAAAACATTAGAAGAGCCTCCTCCATTTGCCATCTTCATTTTAGCCACCACCGAGAAACATAAAATTCTTCCGACTATATTAAGTAGGTGTCAAATTTTTGATTTCAGACGCATTAATTCCAATGATACTGTTTTACACTTAGAGGAAATTGTCAGCAAAGAAAAAATTAAAGCAGAAAAAAATGCACTGCAACTGATTGCTCAAAAAAGCGAAGGTTGTATGCGTGATGCTTTAAGTATTTTAGATAAGATTGTAAGTTTTTCAAATGGCGCATTAACTTATGAAAATACACTTGAGCATTTAAATATTTTAGACGAAGCTTACTACTTTAAACTGTTGAACTTTTTGATGGAACAGGATTTAACAAGTGCGATGCTCCTGTATGACGAAATTAACCAAAAGGGATTTGAAGGAGACATGGTCTTATATGGATTTGCTGCCTTTATTAGAAACCTATTAGTTTGCAAGGATACCGCTAGTGCGCATTTATTAGAGTCTATCGAAGGATGGCGTGATCAATATATTTCGACTGCTCAAAAAATGAGCACCCCTTATATGGTAAGTGCCTTAAATATTTTAAACGAGTCTGAAATTCAATTTAAGATGGCTCGTAATAAAAGATTACATGTGGAGCTTGCTATTATAAAGCTCAACTTTTTACAACAAGCTATTGAATTGAGTATGGAAGAGGGTCAACTTGTAAAAAAAAAACTAGTTGATGTACATTATCCTATAAAAACTAAACGTATAGTTCCATTCGGTAAAATGGTGGTGAATGAACAGGCTAAATTAGTTATTGAAACTGCAGATCCTGTCGCCAAAGTGATTGCTGCGCCAACACCTCCCCCACCAATAGCTAGCACTACTCCTCAAGAAAGTAGTAATAAAAAAAATTTACTTGCCGCCTTACAGCATAAATATGGTAGCCAATATAATATTGAAGAAGTAAAAGAGGCCATCCCATTGGAAATAGAGGCCCTTAAAAAATGTTGGGAGGACTATACCCTATATCTACAAACCGCTTTAAAGCATTCGGCTGCGGGTACTTTTAAATTAGCACAATTAGAAATTTTAGATGAATTACATTTCACTGTAAGCGTATCTGCTTTAACTGCTCAAAAATTTGTGGAACAAGAGAGAATGAATTTGCTTGAAAAAATTTGGGATACTTTTCAGAATAGAGCCATTCAATTTAGCATACTTGTAGAAGCAGGCGAAAGAGAGGACGTTCCACTTCATTTAAGGCTAAACAGCAAGCAAAAATTTGAACGAATTGCGGAGCAATATCCTTTGGTACAAGAATTAAAAACTAAATTAAATTTAGAAATATTTTATTAGAATAGGCCGCAGTCATTGATGCGATTAAATTACAACTTCGCTTTCGCATATCCTTTTTGTTTCAAGTATTGAAACACTTTTTGACGATGATCTCCTTGAATAATAATTTCTCCGTCTTTTACCGACCCACCAGTACCACAATGGTTTTTTAAGGCCTTTCCTAAATTTTCCATATCAGTTACGGCTCCTTCAAAACCGTAAACGATAGTAACCGTTTTACCTGCTCTGTGTTTGGTTTCTAGAATAACGCGCAAGGGTTGTTCCGAAATAGGTAATGAGCTTACTTCTTCCTGCTCTATGGGTGTTAGTGCAGAAGGATTAGTACTATAAACGAATGGAGAACTAGTTTTGTTTTTTTTACTCATGATACATTAATGGCGAATGCTTGTAGAAGATAAAATTAACTTACCCGAATACTTACTATAGAAATCCCTTTTTTATTGTCTTGCAAAAGCAAACTTACATTAAATTTTCCTTGCGCAGATAACAGCTTGCCCGTAATATAAATTGTATTTCCTACTTTGCGCTCTGCATTTTTTTCAAATCCGATGATATTTTTATTATTAAAAAAAACTTGCAATTGTTGATTAGCTTGTGCAGGAGAAACTTGTTTTTGAGAAATTTGTTCTAATATATTGACTTCGGAAACGGGACTCCAAAAAGATAACAAATTGCTAAAATTTGCGGTTTGTAATGTTTGCACTAAGGTTTCTGTTTCATTTTGAGCATGAACTACACTAAATGAAAATGTAAAACTCAGAACAAGGACTATTTTTTGGATTAATTGCATCTTTTTTGGGATTAAAACTCTTTAAAGTTTGTAATGTGCGTAGTATTTTGAAACTTTGAGGTACAATTTAATTAAAATCAAACTTACTGCTTCCAAAAAGTTTAAAATATGTCCAAAAAAGTAATATTAGTGATCATGGATGGCTGGGGATTAGGGCTTGTTCCAGGTGCAGATGCAATTCAACAAGCCAATACGCCATTTGTAAGTAGTTTATACAATCAATACCCTCATAGTACATTGACAACTTGTGGTGAAATGGTGGGTTTGCCTGATGGCCAAATGGGCAACAGCGAAGTGGGGCATTTAAATATTGGCGCAGGAAGGATTGTTTACCAAGAATTACAACGTATTAATGTCGCCATAAGAGATGGTTCATTTGCAAAAAATGCCACTTTATTAAAAAGCATTCAATATGCAAAGCAAAACAACAAGCCACTTCATTTATTGGGCTTAGTGAGTGATGGAGGAGTGCATGCACATACCAGTCATTTAAAAGCTATTTGTGATGTTTGTAAAAGCGAAGGTTTATCTCAGGTTTTTATTCATGCCTTTACAGATGGCAGAGATACCGATCCAAAAAGCGGTTATTCCTTTGTAAAAAATGTAGAGGATCATTTAAAAGATTCAGTAGGAACCATTGCATCCATAAGTGGAAGATACTATGCCATGGATCGAGATAAAAGATGGGAAAGAGTAAAATTAGCGTATGATGTTTTAGTCCATGGAAAAGGAGCTACTGCATCATCCGCACTAGAGAGCATTCAACAAAATTATGATAATAACATTACAGATGAATTTATCAAGCCTACCATCATTACTGCGAATGGGGAACCGATAGCTACAATTAAAGAAGGAGATGCCGTATTGTGTTTTAATTTTAGAACGGATCGTTGTAGAGAAATAACAGAAGTGTTAACTCAACAAGATTTCCCTGCATTTGACATGAATAAGTTATCACTTGATTATACCACAATGACTAGGTATGATGAATCTTTTCAAAAAGTACATGTCATTTTTGAAAATGACAATTTAGTAAATACCCTTGGAGATGTATTAGCACAACATCATAAAAAACAAATTCGTATTGCCGAAACCGAAAAGTATCCGCATGTTACTTTCTTTTTTAATGGTGGACGCGAACAACCTTTTGAAGGGGAAACTCGTATCATGGCCGCCTCCCCTAAAGTGGCTACTTATGACCTGCAACCCGAAATGAGCGCCCAGGAATTAACTGATAAATTATTACCAGAAATTCATTTGGGACAAGCCGATTTCATATGCATCAATTATGCAAATGCCGATATGGTGGGACATACAGGCATTTTTACTGCAGTAGTCAAAGCGGTTGAAACGGTGGACGCCTGTGTTGAAAAAATAGTGAAGGCGGGTTTAGAAAATGGATATACTTTACTCGTAACTGCAGATCATGGCAATGCCGATTTTATGATTAATGCAGATGGTAGTCCAAATACTGCTCATACTTTAAACCTTGTTCCCTTATTCTTAATCAACCAAGATGGCAGTGGCACTTTGAATTCCGGTAAACTAGGAGACATCGCTCCAACAATCTTATCTATGATGGATATCAGTATCCCTCTAGAAATGACAGGAAATGTGTTAACTTAACAGCGTAAAACTACTTTTATGATAAAAAAAATACTCCTTGCGCTTGTTGTTTTATTAATAATAGCGCAATTTATTCGCCCCACAAAAAACAATTCAGGCGATACACAAAAAGATATTTCTACATTGTACCCTATGCCAGACAGTGTAAAATTAATTGTAAGTAAAGCATGTGCGGATTGCCATACGAACAATACTAATTACCCTTTTTATGCCGAATTTCAGCCTATTGCTTATTGGCTATCCGATCATATAAAAGATGGCAAGCGCCATTTTAATTTTAATGAATTTGCAGGTTATAGAATTGCAAAACAAAACCATAAGTTAGAGGAAGTAATGGAACAAATTAAAGAAGGTGAAATGCCATTATATTCATATACTTTAATACACAAAGAAGCAAGGTTAACAGATGCTGAAAAAGAAACTTTAACCCAATGGTGTCAAAGCATTAGGGATTCTCTGAAGGCGCACTATCCAGCAGATAGCTTAGTGATAAAAAAACAAAAAGCACCTGCTAAATAGGGCTGTTTAAAAATATGAAAATTGTAAAGGCTACTTATTTAATATCCAGTCCAAGTTTTGATCAATGCCCAAAGTTGAATGTACCAGAATACGCATTCATTGGGCGGAGCAATGTTGGAAAATCTTCCATCATCAATGCTTTGTGTCAACAAAAAAACTTAGCTAAAACATCCGGGACTCCTGGTAAAACACAACTAATCAACCATTTTGAAATTACCAGCAATACCGTTGCAAAGGGTAAGCAAGACAAATGGTATATAGTGGATTTGCCGGGATATGGCTTTGCTAAAGTATCTCAAAGTAGTCGTCGAAGATGGGAGCAAATGATTGAAAACTATTTAAGAAAAAGAGAAAACCTAAATCGTGTATTTGTTCTTATTGATAGTAGACATAGCCCACAAAAAATAGATATTGAATTTATTCAACAACTGGTGTTATGGGAAATTCCCTACACTGTAATTTTTACTAAATCAGATAAAGAAAAACCCGGAGTAGTTGCTCGAAATGTAAAATCATTTTTCGAAATCCTAAACGAGAAATTGCAATTTTTACCACAAGGTTTTGTAACCAGTGCAGAAAAAAGAACAGGCGTAGATGAAGTATTAGCTTGTATTGACCAATACAATAAATTAAATGCAGAGGGTTTGTAATAAGGCTAATTCACAGCCTTATCTGCGCAACAACTGCTTGCAAATGCTTCTGGCTTTGCCTTAAATGCAAAACCCATTCCTAATATATAGCCCATAGCTTCCTTTAATGCATCATTGCTTTTAAATTGCGGATTGGTATTAATATCGGCGTGCACTTCCATTTCAACATTATATTGAATAAATAAATCGCAAAGCTCATAGGCAATCTCAATACTTTTTGCCACTTCGGCTAACATGCGTTCCTTTAAATGAAATGATTGTGTTGTCTTGTCGTTATGGATATACATAAAACCTCCATTGTGTTCTCTTAAAAAAACAATCACAGTAGCAAATTCGGTTATATTTGCTTTTACTTGACTATCCGTTCCAATACAAACTTTTAATTTTGTTTTCTTTTCCGTCTCAGAAATAATTGCTTGCCGAACTGCCTCTTTAATGGGGAGGTTAATTTTTTCACCGTTGAATTTTCTCCAAAGCATAAAAAATAATTAAGGTGCTGATCAATTGTGTAATAGTAATTTACCACATTCGGCCCATTTTTGAAATGTATTGAACCTGCAGTTTTCAACAGGTAGTGGATAAGCCTTGTTTTTGGCCAAAAACAATTTAGTTTGATTACCTTTGTCCCCCTAACATTTTGACCTATATGAAGATATTAATACAGTATTTAAAGCCTTACAGAAGCCTTGTTTTATTAGCATTTGTCCTAGCTGGTATCAACCAGACTTTCTCTTTGTTTGATCCCATGATATTTGGTAAATTAATAGATGAATTTGCAAAGAACCCATTGATAGATAAATCAGGTGTCACACGAAGTCAATATCAATTTTTAGGCGGCGTGGGCAATATGCTTTTGTTATTAGTAGGCACCGCTATGGTAAGTCGTATTGCGAAGGCTTTTCAGGATTATGTAGTTAATGTTATCATTCAAAAATTTGGGGCTGCATTATTTACGGACGGTCTTAAGCATTCGATGCAATTGCCTTATCAATCTTTCGAGGACTTAAGAAGTGGAGAAACTTTATCCATCTTAACCAAAGCAAGAACGGATTGCGAAAAATTTATTGGCTATGTGGTCAATGTGCTTTTTGGTATTATTGTGAGTGTCATATTTGTATCCATCTATGCAACTCGTTTACATTGGTCCATTATTCCTATCTATATGGGAGGGGCAAGTATGATTGCTTATGTGACTAATTTATTAAGTAAAAAAATAAAGTCGATACAAAAAAATATTGTCAAAGAAACCACCACTTTGGCAGGCACGACGACCGAAAGCTTAAGAAATATTGAATTAGTGAAAAGTTTAGGCTTAACCAATCAGGAAATTCAACGACTAAATAATAATACTTATAAAATATTAGCATTAGAACTAAAAAAAGTTAAAAATATTCGTTCCTTAAGTTTCATTCAAGGCACAATGGTCAATTTTTTAAGGCAAGTGATCACTTTTACTTTAATGTGGCTTATTTTCAAACAAATACTAACCGTAGGCCAACTGATTTCATTGCAATTTTATAGCTTCTTTATTTTTGGCCCATTACAAGAGATTGGAAGTATCATTATGAGCTACCGCGAAACAGAAGCTTCCTTAAATAACTTCAATAACTTAATGCAAAAGCCTATCGAACAAGCGCCTGCGCATCCCGTGGCAATTGGAGATATCAATAATTTATCCTTTAAAGGCGTTGGCTTTCAACATCAAACTGCCAATTTTAAAGCCATTGACAATATTAATTTTGATGCCAAAATTGGCGAAACCATTGCATTTGTTGGGCCATCGGGCGCTGGTAAAAGCACATTAGTTAAACTATTAGTAGGATTGTATCAACCACAGGAAGGAGAGATATTAGTTAATAATGTAAATACGAACAATATTGATATGAGTGCATTACGCAATCAAATCAGCTTTGTAACTCAAGACACGCAACTTTTTGCGGGCACCATCAAAGAAAACCTTGCCTTTGTTGCACCAAATGCAACAGATGAAGAAATGTTAATTGCACTTCAAAAAGCAAGTTGTAGTAATATTTTAGCTAAGGGTGGTGATGGACTTGCTACCTTAATTGGTGAAGGAGGTATAAAGTTAAGTGGTGGTGAAAAACAACGCCTCTCTATCGCGAGGGCTTTATTGAGACACCCTCATTTATTAATATTTGACGAAGCCACTTCAAGTTTAGATAGCCTCACCGAGGAATCAATCACAGATACCATTCGCCAGTTATCTGCAGAGCGCGCTCAAATTACAATTATGATTGCACATCGTTTAAGCACCATTATTCATGCCACTAAAATATATGTTCTAGAAAAAGGGCAGGTAATTGAAAACGGAACACATGAATCTTTGTTATTGGAAAAAGGTTTATACTATGCTATGTGGAGACAACAAATTGGAGAAAGACGCGCAGCAGTATAAATGAATGAGGATGTAGGATTATTCTCTTTCGAATTTTTTACGTAAGTATTCCATCACCGAAGGGTCCTCAAGACCTTCCATGTCACTTAGTTCCATATCAAGGGCTTTGGTGCTTAATCTAATTTCAATAAAGGAAAGAAATATTGATATGGAAAAAGTAATTAAACTTATCGCAAAAATAAACTTCGCTAATGCCTGATATTCAATAAATATAAAGAACATAGAAAGTATCGATAATAATAAAGTGGCCACCCCATAGGTTTGCATATTTTGAATCAGCTTAATTCGATATTTTAAATTCTTTATCTGCCCAAAAATAATATGCCTTTGTTCAATGAGCTGGTATTTTTCATGCAATATCCTTACACGATTCGATAAAGCTAAAAATCGATTGGTATAGGCCAACATAATTAAGCTAATGGCTGGGAAAAGAAGGGCAGGTATATTTACAGATAATTCCATACCACAAAAATATAAAGTATTTTTGTCATCTCAGCACTTCATATGGAAAAAGCCATTTTTAAGCAAATACAAGCCAGCTTACCAAAAGAACCAGGCATTTATCAATACTTTGATGAAAAAGGCAAGTTATTGTATGTAGGCAAGGCTAAAAATTTAAAAAATCGGGTGAGCTCCTATTTCTTATCAGGCCAACAAACTGCAAAAACCAAAGAGTTGGTTCAAAAAATTGAAGACATTCGCTTTACTATTGTGAATTCAGAACATGACGCTTTTATTTTAGAAAATGAATTAATAAAAAATTATCAACCCAAATACAATATCAATTTAAAGGATGATAAAACATACCCCTATATTGTTATTAAAAATGAACCATTCCCAAGGGTTTTTTTAACACGAAGAAAAATAAAAGACGGGTCTACCTATATTGGACCCTTTACGCATGGCTTGGCGGTGAATGAATTGATGAGTCATATTAAACAAACCATTCCGCTTAGAACTTGTACCCTACCCCTAACACAAAAAAATATAGCCCAAGGAAAATTTAAAGTATGTTTAGAATACCATTTAGGAAATTGCCTTGGTCCTTGTCAAGGATTTCAAGAAGCGCCTTCTTATGAGGAATCAATTCAACAGGTACATTATTTATTAAAGGGGAATATTAAACCGGTAATACAGCATTTAAAACAAAAAATGCAAAAGGAAGCCACTGAGCTTGCGTTTGAAAAAGCAGAATTCACTAAACGAAAAATTGATCAACTCGAAAACTATCAAACTAAATCAGTGGTATATACTAAACACCAATATCCTATGGATATATTTAGTATTGCTTATGATCAACAACAAGCTTATGTAAGTTATTTAATGATCAAAGAAGGCCGCATTGTTCAAACCCATATTTTACCTCTCAGTGTACCATTGGAAGAAACAAAAGAAACCATTCTATCTTTTGCGATTCATCATTTTAGAACCACTTTACATTCAACAGCAAATGAAATCGTTGTTGCTTTTGTCTTATCCGAAAAGGAACTTGACGTTAAGTATACTGTACCTTTAGCAGGTGAAAAAGAACAACTACTTGCTTTATCTCAAAAAAATGCCGACTACGCCTTAAAGGATTGGAAACATAAACAGCTTTTATTAAATACCCAAGGTACCCCTACCGACAATATTATATTACAGGAATTGAAATCGGTATTGCAACTACCTGAAATACCTTTACATATTGAATGTTTTGATAATTCAAATATACAAGGCGCCTATCCTGTCTCTGCCATGGTGTGTTTTAAAAATGGACTACCCAGCAAAAGTGAATATCGACATTTTAACATTAAAACAGTAGTGGGCATCAATGATTTTGCGAGTATGAAAGAAGCGGTATCAAGACGATACAAAAGTGTATTAGAAAAAAAATTACCCTTACCTCAATTGATTATAATAGATGGCGGCAAAGGGCAATTAAATGCAGCACTCGAAGCCATTACCACCCTAGGTATTCAAGATCAAGTGACTTTAGTTGGATTGGCTAAAAATTTAGAAGAACTATTTTTTGTACATGACACTTTATCCATACAATTAGATTGGCATAGCGAAGCGCATAAATTAATTCGAAATATCAGAGATGAAGTACATCGTTTTGGTATTCAATTTCATCGACTTAAGAGATCTAAAGGTGCTCTAGAAAACAGCTTAGATCAAATTCCTGGCATAGGACCCAAAACAAAGGAGATGTTGTTGTTGTACTTTAAATCTATGCAAAAAATAAAAGCTGCTAGCCCCGAATTATTATCCGAAATTATCGGCAATAAAAAAGCAGCTATTTTAGTAGCCGCTTTTAATAAAGCTGATTAATATACCCATCGATCCTGTTCGTAATCAAATATCTTTTGTCTAATTTTTTCACCCTCTTGTAATCTTCTAAGGGGATCTTTATAAATCGCATTTAATAATTTATCATTAAAATTATCCATACTCGACTTCACGATATAACTATTAAAATACCTGCTCTCAAACAGCTCTTCCCATGTAATTCTTGTTGAAATATTTTTAGGATTATACACTTCATTCTTAGCTAAACTGGCTCTTAACTCAGGATAATACAACCAAAACAATGTGCGTTTTACTGGCTTTTGATTAATAACAATTGTCGCTACAGGAGCAATCCCGATAATGCGACAATACATTCTACTTGTTTTTTTATCAAAAATCCATTGCTCCTTTAATCTGAAAGTATAAATAGAATCAGGGTTGGGTGCTAGTTTTGTATTATAAATGATACTTGTATCATAGATATTAGGATTGTCTACATTTTGTACAAGTGTTGTATCTAAACTTCCTTTTAACATAGCAGCCACCTGGTCACTTGTAATAGGTTGTGTAAATCGATCATCCCCTTCTTCGGCCGAAAAAGCGACCACTTCCTCCTTTTCAATTGACCTCAATAATATTGCAAAAAATCGTTGATCTCCATTATCATCATAAGCTTGATAAATAAAAGGACGATTCAATTTTTCTCTTCCATCAATTTCTTCCCAAACAAACTCACTAAACAATGCATCCTCTTCTCTTAAATTTTCATAAGGCAATGGGATTCTTTGTTGAACGCCATTGCGTTTATTAGTCTCAGAGAAAAAAGCGTAATTGTTTCTTAAACTCTTTTTAGTTTTTGCATTAAAACCACCTACTAATGTCGTATCATAAGTTTTTGTTGATTTTACATTGGGGTCCACTACTTTTGCTGCTTTTTTTGCAGTATCTATATTAGGTACATTTGCAGCAGGTGTTACCGTATCCATTGCATTGGCCGTGGCTGGCTTTTTTTTACCGCCATAATTAAATTGCGCATCTACTGCCTTCACTAAAAACAGATTTACTAAAATAAAACCTGTAATAATTAGAATCTTTTTCATTTGATATAATTTTAAATCACTTCAACTACTTCCTTTTTTTATTGGAGTATAAAAGTGATTGTTTGATCTAATTTTCTAGTGCCTCCACCTGGTTCAGTTACTTTGATTTCTCCAATTGTTACTGTTGTTCCAGGTTGACATCTCTTAATTAAAGATTGTGCTTTAGGAGCAAATTTATTACCATCCACTTCCACAAATTCTGGCTCATCAAATCCTTTTCCTGTAGCTATTACAATAAATGAAACAACAGGAAATTTAATGCCTTCAAATACAAATTCTTTTAATTCTGCTAAGACGCCTTGTTGGCTTCTGAATGTACTAGCTAACATATTTCCACCAGCGCTTTCGCCTATTACAGCTAAAGGGCTTGGCACCCTTCTTATTGGGATACTTATTTTTTGATTTTGCTTACCATCATTAATATTTAAAACGACTGACCCCAACTGCGTGCAATTCACAATATATTGTCCAGGCCCTGTTTTTTTAATGGTAGAAGTGTTGCCTTCGACGGTAGCATTTATTTTTTCGGCACCGCCACCGCCAGTGATACTTAAAGGATTGTCTAAACCTTTATAAAAGACCCTAGTTTTATCAGTGGAAACCACTAGTCCTGTTGGAGTACCCACTGTGAATTTTACTATTTTTTCAACCACTGCTGTTTCGCCATCTGGTTTCAAAAAAGAAATACGTACTCTCTTTGAATTTTCACCAGGCGCACCTGCTGTTGATTTATATGTAGCTGAACCATCAGCTGTGATTGGAATAACAGTACCATCTACTGAAATAGTAGGCTTGGCAGCACTACTAAAAGCACCTACCCCAGCCGTGATGATTAATTCTTCACCTGACATTAAATATTGTGAATTAGAAGCAGCGAAGGCATTAAACTGATCATAAATTAATTCCACTTCTCCAATTTGCCTGTGGCAATATTCAACTACTTGTGATTCGCTATTTCGAATGTCATTTTGAAATTTGGTTAAAATTGTCAAGGACGCAATCGTAGGCGTCATATGAAAATAAGAATAAGACCAATTTTGATTTATGTTGTTACTGTTGGATCTTGGAATATTTAAATCTAAAGGTAAATTCGGAATCACTTCTTTTTCAACAGAAGGATCTATACCTGCCAATTCCTTTTTAAATTGTGTTAATTTTTGCAATAAATCTTCTCCTTTAGATATGCCAGACACATTTGATTTAATAAATAATCGTGTAGATGCTTCTAAATCATCTTCGTTAAAAGTTTCTTTACCATCTACATTTTTTAATCTTGATTCTACCTTTAAATCGTGCTTTAATGATTGTATATAATTGTACAAAACATCCGCTAATGCATGTGCTTTATCTGCTTTAGGTGCCCATATAGCCGCTTTTTCGGCCGTCTTAGGGTCAGCTAATTTTTTTTGTAATGACTTTAAAATATCCTCATTCTTTCTTTGAATAATGCTATTCGCATTGGTCAAACTTTGATCAATAGTTTTAAATGCATTTAATATTTCATTGGATACATTTAATGCCAAAAGCGCAGTCAACACCAAGTACATGATGTTGATCATTTTCTGCCTAGGCTCTTTAGGTAACGACATGTATACTAATTTTTTTTAGTGGTTGTAATTTTTTAATATTATGCGCGACCTTGCATTGCAACAATCATATTACCATAAATCTGATTTAATTTAGTCAGATTATCAGCCAAAATACCAATTTGCTCTTTTGCTCTTACTGCATCTTGTGCCGAACTTGACATTGCAGCAGAAGCTTCGGTCAATTTACTATAATACTGATTCATTGCTTCCATTGATTTACCCATCATTTCTACTTGCGCACTCAAATCCTTAACACCACTGGTGGCATTTGTAAAACCAGCTAAGTTGGAAGCAACTCCTACAATAGCATCATTAACACCACCCATTGAAGCAGCAGCTGAACTTGTATTTTGTGCAAATTCCTTACTTGATTTTGCCATATCAGCAATATCACCCAAATACATTGCAGTATCATTTAACCTTTGAAAACTGTTACTTAATTTATCAAAAGCAGCTTGGTCCACTTTAGCAGCTTCTAATTTAGCTAAGACCACATCAGTATTTCCTGTTGCTGAATCTGAAGATACACCTCCAATTTCTGGAGGAGGTAAAAAAGCATAAATAACAAAGATGAGTGCTTCTGTACCTAATCCAACTATCAAGGCATAATCTGCCCAAGAAAGGTGAATGATTTTTGCTAAAGCCCCAATAATAACAACAGCCGCTCCTAAAGAAATGACTACGTTAACAATTTTGTTGGTTTGAGGTGAAATGGTATTTGCCATTATTCTATTTTGTATGTTTAAAAATTATTTTGTCTTAGGTGTCATAGATACAGCACATCTAAATCCAATATAGGATTTTGCAGTATCTTGATATTCATAGTTACGTGTACTCACTTGGCAATTATAAGCAATGTCCTTCCATGAGCCGCCACGAACCACTTTACGTTTCATTGAAACAGGATCATCATTCTTTGCATTATATTGTAAATCAGGACTCATATCTCCAATAAAATTATAACCCCCTTCATAATAAACAGAGCTGGTCCATTCAGCAACATTGCCCGCCATATCTGCCAAGCCATATCCATTCAATGGAAAACTTTCCACTTTCATTGTGTAAATATTATCCTTATTAGCGCTCCCGCCAAAGTAATCACCGCGGCCAGGTTTAAAATTAGCTAATAGCCATCCTTGTTTTGTTCTAGAATTAGGGCTTCCCCATGGATACATGGTATTGGTTTGTAAACCACCTCTAGCAGCATACTCCCATTCTGCTTCAGTTGGCAATCGATAAATAGCATCTATTTTTAAATCAGAACGACCTGGATGTCCTGCATAATAATCACTGTTATTGGTTCTCCAATTACAAAAAGCATTGGCTTGTTTCCAAGTAATGCCCACTACTGGATATTCATTATAAGAACGATGTGAAAAATATAATCTAGTTAACGGTTCATTATATGAATAAGAATAATCACGCATCCATACCAAACTATCTGGATAAATAGGTTGATTTTCAGTTACAATAAATTTACCAATGGATTGCTCTAATCCTTTAGATGCTCTTGCAGCTGATTTTAAATCAATATAAATTGTTTTATAGATAAGTTTGTTAGGATCAATCTCAATGCGCCCTTGAATTCGATTATCGGGTGAAAGAAGTAGTTCATTTAACTTCTCGATAACCGCTTTGCTTGAATAGTTAATTCTCTTAACCTTGGCCCAATCTACCTTAAGGACTGTATCCTCGCTTTGATTAATTCCACCACCATATAATGCTAAATAGCATAAGGAGTCCCTTACATAGTTTACAAATTGACGATATTGCAAATTGGTGATTTCGGTACGATCCATCCAAAAACTTGGAATAGACACTAATTTTTTTCGATTAATCATTGCCATGTCTACTTCCTCATCACTAGCCCCTAAATAAAAAGCACCTCCCTTAATTTCAATTGTATTGGGATCAGGTTTCCAAATCGCTTTTTTTGGTTTTCTTGCTTGAATAAATACAAGCGCAAAAAGGAGCGTTAAAACCAAAATTGGGAATTTGAGCTTCCCTATTGTAAAATTTTTTATCATAATCAATTTTTAAGATCCCAACCTATTGTAAAATACACGCTTAATAAACCACTCATCATAACAAAAATAAGACAAAAAAAGGCTATTAATTATACCGAATTATCTGATAGTCAGGTAGTTTATAAGCTTTGCAAATTAAGGCAATAATGTGTTAGATTAATGCTAAAATATTAGCCAATTGAGGTGTAGGTGGTTGACATGACTTATTAACACATATAAAATACTGATTATCAACGCTTTTCTTGCCAATTGTAAGGGGTAAAAGGGGGTCCTCCTCCGCTGTAAATAGGATAATTTTGTTTGGCTGAAACACCGATATTGCCATTTTTAGGTCCTTTTGGACATTAGGTCCCACTGCCACTATCTCTATCAAATCAGAAGACATCCTGGTAAAACACTGAGCCCAATAACTAAAAGAGGAAGGGTATTGTAACATTATTTTGCGCATTTGCATCACCATTTGCTCTGCTTGATGCATCCATGGCAAATGGTCAAACACCTGTCCTAAGTAAAATAAACTCATACAAACCAAAGCATTCCCACTAGGCTGAGCCCCATCATAAGTTTCTTTTTGACGAACAATGACATCGGTTTGATATTTTGCTGTATAATAAAAAAACAATCCCTCCTCGTCAATAAAATGAATTTGTATGTATTCCAGCCACTTTTTGGCTTTGTATAAATAAGTAGTGTCTCCCGTGATTTCTTGAAGATGAATATAGGCCTGAATTAAACTACCATAATCATCTAAAAAAGCAAATGATTTTTTGACGCCCTTCGTATTCGTATGAAATAAATAATCATGCGCTTCATCTGAGAAATGAGTTTCTACCCATTGTATAGATTGAATTGCTTTTAATTTATATTGTTCATCACCTAGTGCGGCATAGGCTTTACATAATGCAATAATCATTAAATTATTCCAAGATAAAATTATTTTATAATCCAAAGCTGGTCTAATTCGCTTGGACCTTTGATTGAATAAAATATCTTTTACTTTGATAAATTCAGTGGACATACTTTTATCTAGCGACGCTGTCGTCCACAAAATATTGGTATGTTCCCAATTTCCATTTTCAGTAATTTGAAAATATTCACAAAAGGAATCAAATACAACAGGATCCATTAAATTTTTAATTTCCTCATAGGACCATGTATAAAACTTGCCTTCTACACCTTCGCTATCAGCATCCAATGCAGCATAATAAGCGCCTTGTTCATTAGATAATTCTCTTTCAATAAATTGTATGCTTTGCTTAATTACATAGGCATATGATTCCTTTTTAGTAATTTGATATGCTTCAGAGATAAGCCCAATTAATAAGGCATTATCATATAGCATTTTCTCAAAATGAGGCGCCTGCCATTGCATATCTGTACTGTACCTTGAAAATCCGCCACCTAAATGATCATAAATGCCACCTTGAATCATCTTGTCAATGGATCTTATAGCATGCACCATGGAGGACTCGTTGGTGTTTAACTTATAATTTCTTAATAACATTTGCAGACAAAATGTTTGTGGAAATTTTGGAGCATTCCCAAAACCACCCCATAAAGTATCTGCCGTTTGTAAAATTCTATTCCCAATTAATTCAACTTCTTGTGGTGTTGCGATGGAATCTTCTATTTCGGGATTGGTTAATAAGGAAGCAGTAATATTCTTTGTCAACAAATGTTGGGTGAGTTGATTGGCTTGGTCTTTTAATTTATCAATTTGATTGCTATACGCTTGTTGCACTCCTATTAATACATCCATCCAAGATGCACGCTGCGGTAGTGTACTAGGTGGAAAATAAGTGCCCCCAAAAAAAGGTTTCCCATCGGGCAATAAAAATATGTTTAATGGCCAACCTCCAGATCCTGTCATCGCTTGAAGCGCGTCCATATAAATATGATCAATATCCGGTCGTTCTTCACGATCCACTTTTACATTTATAAAATGAGCATTCATAAATTCCGCTACCAACTCCTGTTCAAAACTTTCACGTTCCATGACATGACACCAATGACAAGCAGCGTATCCGATACTTAATAAAATGGGTTTGTTTTGCAATAACGCTTCGTTAAAAATAGAAGACGACCATGCTACCCAATCAACGGGATTATGAGCGTGTTGTAATAAATAAGGACTAGTTTCCTTAATTAATTGATTCGTAAATTTTGGATTTGCATTCATTCAAATGCAATTTATTTAAAGTCAAAAGCTTTAAAGTGATTCTCTCTTATTTCTTTTTACTACTTAGGGAAAGAAATTGATCCAAGCCTGACATCATACTAGTGGTTTGTGGACTTGGCACTTTAATGTGTAAAACTAAGCCCGCTTCCTCCACTGCCTTACAGGTATTGGATCCAAAAGCTCCGATGGCAGTGCCATTTTGTTTAAAATCGGGTTTATTATCAAACAAACTTTTCAAACCACTTGGTGTAAATAAACAGATAATATCAAAAGTAGTAGTGTTTAAAAGTGCTGAAATATCACTACTAACAGATCGATACATGTAACCTAATTCAAATTTACAACTATGTTCTTTTAACCAGTTTACAATTTCATTATCTTGCTGATTTTCGCTACATACATAAAGAAATTTTTCATTTAATTTATGCTTGTTCAATACGTCAAATAATTTTTTATTGGAGCCGTCTGTTCCAAAAAATACTTTTCGCTTACGGTACATTATAAACTTTTGCAAATACAAAGCAACCGATTCAGTGATACAAAAATATTTTGTATCCTGGCCGATATTCACTTTTAATTCATCGCAGGTTCTAAAAAAATGATCAATGGCATTTTTACTAGTAAAAATAACAGCCGAGTAATCAACAATATCTATTTTAGTTTTTCTAAAATCCTTCCCGGTTATAGGAACTAATTGAATGAGCGGTTGAAAAAATAATGTAACTGAATGTTTTCGCTCTAAATCGAAATAAGGCGATTTTTCACTTTCCGGTCTAGCTTGGGAAATTAGAATTTTTTTAATGGTCTTTGTTGTAGTCGATTTCTTTGCTCCACTCATTTCATTTCCATTTTTTATATTCGTATCCTATGTTAATAGATGCCACCAAAATATTGTACTATGAATTTATACAAGATGGCAAGTGGCAATATTTCGAAAGCACAAAGGTATAGAAAAAAATGAAATGAGGATATATGTAATTTATTTCTAACCGATGTAAGGGAAAACAAATATCTATATAAGAGCAATAAGACTGTAATCGCAGCAGCACCCATCATTGCATAGGGATGAAAAATGGGTTTAGCAAAGGCTAAAATGAGTATGAAAGGGATGAGTAAAACACCCAATATTTTATTTATCATGAATACTACGAAAATATAGGTATTTACTAACTCCTTTGAATTGAATATATATCCTGCCAATTGTAAGCATATATATTTTCCTAAATACAAAAAGGTGAAAAATAATACAATATAAAAATAGCCTTCCCAAAATGACAATGTTAATAAATGACGATTAAAAATAATCAAAGTTGCTATTAAGGAAAAGCTTACGATAAAACTAATATTAATAATCAAGGACCCAAAACTGTTTTGCAAAAGCTGTTCACGATATTGCATCATCCTTAAAGATGATTGACTGAACTGGTTAAATAATTTTGGGAAATATTGAGGGAATGTATTGTTGACAAAGCCATATAGAAAAAGCAGAAATAAAATTCCATAAAATAAAAGGTCTTTATCCGCTAAAGCAAATCGTTGCTCAATTTTAAAAATAACTTCGTCGTCATGTGACATTACATTTTTTGGGAAATATAATTTAAACGCGTTTTGTTTTTGAGTATAATAATTTTTATAGGATTTTAAAATATTAAAGTTGCTGTCTTTTTTATTTTCCAATTGCGATTGAATGAACCATGCATCTGTTAATTGAAAGGAAGTAGGTAAAACTTGTACATATTTAATTAATAAAGTATCCTTTACATGAAGCGAGTCTTTGGTTGACAAAAGAGTATCCTTATTCAATAATAAAAAATTTCCTTGATTTTGAAAGGAAGATAGAAGGACAATCGCCCCTATTTGAAATAATGTATTTTTTATAAATGCCCACATTTGTTGCAAAAATAAGTATCCTGATGCAGAATTAGTAACTTATAACTAGCTTTGTATTAACACCATTCAAACTATTTCATGGCAGGCATTTATATACATATCCCATTTTGTAAAAAAGCTTGTCATTATTGCAATTTTCATTTTTCGACACAAACCAAATATATTGACGCTTTTACAAATTCAGTGGTCAAGGAGATAGAGCTTCAGAAAAACTATATCAACCAGCCTATCGATACACTCTATTTTGGTGGAGGTACGCCGTCCTTACTATCCGAAGTCGGTTTTAATAAAATAGTTGACAAAATAAAAGCAATTTACCCTTTACATCCCAATGTAGAGTTCACGGTTGAAGCAAATCCAGATGATATAACAGCAATGCTTGTAAAAACATGGAAAAAAGCAGGAGTGAATAGGCTAAGCATGGGTATTCAAAGCTTTCAGCCACATGCACTAGAATGGATGAATCGAGCCCATACCGCTTTGCAAGCCCACCAAGCCATTCAAATAGTCCAAGCAGAGGGGATTGATAATATCAGTGCCGACTTAATTTATGGCACGCCTCATTTAACTGACGAGGACTTACTTGCCGATTTGGAAATTTTAAATCGATACCAAGTGCCACATCTTTCCTGTTATGCATTAACAGTAGAAGAAAAAACAGCCTTGTATAAAATGATCGAAACAAAAAAAATAGCGCCTGTTAATGCGCAACATCAAGCAAGGCACTTTGAAATCATAGTTGACTATTTAGATGGGATTGGAATGGAACATTATGAGATATCGAATTTTAGTAAGCCTGGATTCAGAAGCAAGCACAATAGCAACTATTGGAAAGGGGTGCCTTATTTAGGATTAGGTCCATCTGCCCATTCTTATAATCTACAATCAAGACAATGGAATGTGGCCAATAATCAGCTTTATTTTACTTCTTTAGAAAAAAATGAATTGCCTTTTGAATTAGAAACATTGTCGCTTCACACAAAGTTTAATGAATACATGATGGTATCCTTGCGATGTCAAGAAGGATTTTCATTACAATATATTGATGAACAATTTGGATCCTCATTTCATCAGCACAGTAAGGAAATAGCGGAAAAATTTATTACTAAAAAATTATTAGTTAAAACTGAAAGTGGTTATACGCTGAGTAAATCAGCCAAGTTTTTTGCAGATGGAATTGCCAGTGATTTTTTTTGGATAGTGCCTTAGCAATAAACTTACACCAATATTTTCTCTATCTCTTTAAATGATTCCGCTGGATCATTGCCTTCCCATAAAATTTTATAAATAGCGCTGATGATAGGAAGTTCAATTTTAAGAGTTTTATTAATCACCATGATACACTTGCTGGCATTATAACCTTCGGCAACCATATTTAATTCAAGCTGAGCTGATTTTACGGAATAGCCTTTACCTATCATATTCCCAAAAGTCCTATTTCGACTGTGCAAGGAATAACAGGTAACTAATAAGTCGCCCAAATAAACAGATGATGCATAATTTGCAGAATGATCCTCTCGATTTTCATTTTTCAAAATGGCAGTCAATAAAACCTTCATTTCATTAGCGCAATTGGCAATATAAACACTTAAAAAATTATCGCCATATTCTAATCCATGGGCAATCCCTGCACCTAATGCATATATATTTTTAACCACCCCTGCATATTGAACACCCATGACATCATTATTGACAATAGTATTAATATAATCGTTCTTAAAATAGGTTGCGATTTCTTGTGTAATAGAAGTATCTATTCCTGAAAATGTCAAATAAGATAATTGTTCCGCTGCTACTTCTTCTGCATGACTTGGCCCTAACAAAGTAAAATATTGAGCAATTGGAAAATTAAATTGTTGGGCTAAAAATTCATTTAGTAAAATATTATGCTTAGGCAATACCCCCTTGACAGCTGAAACTATTTTTTTATCCTTTAGCATCATTGCATCAACCCCTTGTAATGCAGACTCAAGATGGATAGAGGGTACAGCGATGATGATTACAGTAGATTGGTTAATAATTTCGATTACATCATCCGAAAAATTAATCTTAGAAGTATCAAAAAAAGCATTCCTAAGATAATGTGGATTATGGTGGCGCTTTTTAAAATATTCAATATTATCTGATTGTCTAACCCACCAATTAATGGCATGCCCATTGTCAGTGACTATTTTTGCAATGGCAGTTGCCCAACTTCCACTTCCAATAATACCAATTTGCATATTGCTCATTTTTACAAACATACGAAACTCACAAAAAAAAGGGGCGCCTTTTTTAAAAGCACCCCTTTTTAGGTTCATATTCAGCTAGATAGGCTATTTTTTTTCTTCAAATAATTTTTCTTTTGCGACCACATTCACCAATGTTCCGTCTTTTAAAGTTTTACTTACAATACTATAAGGGGCCGTGATAATTTTATCGCCTACTTTAACACCAGACACTTCAATATAATTTAAGTCCTGAATGTCTGTTTTAACTTTGACCATTTTAACCTTATTGTCCTTTTGTAACACAAATACCACTTCACTTATATCGTCACTTTTTGCTGCAGCTGGCTTATCTGTGCTTGCAGTTGCTTTTGTCACTTCTGTATTTTTACCTTCCCCGTTGCTATCTCTAGTTGTGACTGCATTTAACGGAATGGTAACTACATTTATTTTAGACTTTGTTTGAATATCAGCACTTGCAGTCATACCAGGTCGGAAAGGAAAAATATTATTGTCCTTTGTTAAATCCTCGTAGCCCGAAGGTAATAATCGAATGTGTACTTTATAATTCGCAACATCTGCAGCAGAAGTAAGACCTGTGGCTGCAGTAACTGGATTGGCAATTTTATAAACTACTCCTTTAAATTTTCTATTATTATAAGCATCTACTTCTACTAGAGCAGTATCTCCTAATTTCACTTTAGTGATATCATTCTCACCAACATCAACTCGCACTTCAATACTTTTCATATCAGCAACACGCATCATTTCGGTTCCCGTCATTTGCGCAGTTCCAACTACCCTTTCACCTTTTTTTACATTCATTAAACTGATAATGCCATCCATTGGGCAGGTAATAATGGTTCGAGCTAAATCTTTCTCTGCCCTTGCCAATTGTGCTTTTACACCTTGTATTTGAGCTTCGCCACTTTTTATGGATTCCTTTGCAGAATTATAACCAGACTCCGCAGAACGGTAGGCTTGTTCTGTTTGTTCATATTCGGATCTTGAAACAATTTTATCTGCAAATAATTTTTTATAACGATCATTGGTCGCCTTTGTGTTTTCATAAGTGGTTTTTAAACCGCTTAAGGCCGCCTTTACATTTTCATATTGCGCTTTTACTTGATTTACACTTGCTGTAACTTGATCGCGTTGTGAAGAATAAATATCAGCGTATATCTTAGCCAGCACTTGTCCCTTGGTCACTTTGTCCCCTTCCTCAACGAAAAGATTTACAATCTCTCCGGAAATATCTGGACTCACTTTTACTTCAATTTCAGGATATACTTTTCCACTTGCATTTACCGACTCAGTGATGGTTCTAAGTTGAACGGTTTCGGCAGTGACCAAAACGCCTTCTTCCTTTCCAATCACACCTGCTTTTTTAAGTCCCACTAATAGGATAATTAACAATAGTAAGCTACTTCCTATCCAAATCAATTTCTTGTTCATTGTTTTTATTTTTACTTCTGTGATTTTTTTTATTTTTCTTAATTATAATTCTAAAGCAACGCCTTTGTAAAATTCTAATAATTTAATTCTAAACACATATTCATATTGTGCAGTTTTAAAATTCACCTTTGCCTTTAAAAAATTATTTTGATTATTCAATAATTCAATTGTTCCCAATAATCCTAATTCATAGCGCTTAGTTGCAAATAAGTATGCTTTTTCGGCCGAGTTGACCGCTTTTTGATTCGCATTCAATTTATTTAACGCTACAATAGCATTCGTATAAGCAGCATAAATATCTTGCTTTAATTTTCGTTGGATGTTTTCTTGCTGAAGCTCTGTTGATTTGTAATTTAATTTAGCTTGTTGATAAGAAATTTTGGACTGCCCTCCATTAAAAATAGGAATAGATAATTGTAAGTTTAAACTTTGACCAAAATTATTACTCAACTGATTATTCCAACCATTCCAAATATTACCCCAATTGCGTTCGGCACTTGTCGCAGTAAAAGTTGGACTTTGAACAAAATATTTATTATTATTCATGGTGACAAATGGACTAGCAGGTGTCACAGCACTAACACCAGTCATATCATATCCTGAAATATATTTGAACTGATTCGAAAAATTTGAAGAAAGGCCATACCCCAATCGTAAAGTTGGATAAAAATTCGCTTTTGCAACCAACACTGATTTTTCTGCTGCTTTTACACGCAAACCAGCCGCTTTTATATTTGGCAAATTTTGTTCAGCAACATTATAAACATAGTCAGGTTGCAGATCAGCAAAAGATTGTACTTTAATTTGTTCAACGGGTTGAACTAAAACATCAAAATCAGCAGCTGCATCTAAATTCAATAAAGCTTTTAAACTTAATTTGCTTTGCATCACATTCGATATCGCTGTTATATATGTACTACTATCATTGGCTAATTGTGTTTCCAATTCCAATAAATTAATTTCAGGTAGCAACCCTACTTCCACTCTCTTTTTTGTTGCATTTAATTGCTCAAGGGTTTGTTGAATTTGAATTTTTGTAATTTCTGATTGTTCAATCGCTGATAATACTTGCAAATAAAAAGTAGCCACATTTAAGGAAATATCATTTGAAATGGTTTGCTTGTCTGTTTCAGTTGCATTCCAACTGAAGTTAGTAGCCTCTGCATTATTTTTAAGTCTGCCTGCATTAAATAATTGCACACCTCCATTTAGCCCAAAATTGTTAAACAAAAATTGAGTAGTAGAAAACCCATTGGTGGTAGGATCAATAGATCGTCCAAAATTGAGGCCCATACCTGTAGATCCGTTAATGGTAGGCAATCGATTTGAATTGGCTAAATCGGCTTGTAGTTTGGCCAATCTTGCTTGCACATCCGCCTGCTGGATGGATATATTGTGTTGAATTGCATAAGCAACACAGGTTTTAAGGTCCCATGGCGCCGTTGTTTGCGATTGTACATTAAAACTTAAAGCGAGTAACAAAAGTGAGAATAAGTATTTCATCGAATGAATTAGTTTTTGAAAGTCTTTTAACTATACAAAAGTAAACTAATATAGAGTAATGACCCTATTTTTAGACAGACGGAAAAGCAATCTGCTGAACAGCAATTAGTATAGATGAAAGGCTACCTAGCCAAGCCCCTTTTTTAGTAAAAACATAGTGAATCAGCAAAATTGATGATCAACTTGCTTTTTTATAATAGAAAATTCTATAAATAACGAGTACAATACCTACTAATATCAAGGCGGTAGCCGCTGAATAGGGCTTATCAATGACCACTGCAATGGCCACTAATGCATAGGCTAATACAAATAGTACGCAAAATAGAGGTGTCCATCTTTTTAAAGCGCCTGTCACTGATAAATCTCCTTGTTTTTTGCTTCTTAAAATTAACAATGTGGCTGCTGAAGTACTCATACCTAAACAATCTAAAAAAATACTAAAACTCAGCACATCATCCACCCCTTTTCCAAAAAAAGTAACTAAAATAGTGGTCAATGCAAATAAGGTTAATCCTGGAACCAAGGCATCCGTTTTGGGATGTTTTTTTTGAAAAAGTGCAGGTAAAACTTTATCCTCACTCATGGCATACATCACACGTGGGTTGCTCATTAAAATAACATTTACATAAGCTAGCACACTTAACACCATTGCAAAATCAAACACTTTGGAACCTAGCTTACCAAACCAGGCTTCAAATAAAAGTGATCCAATTGCATTTGCATTTTTCATTTGATCAAAACCAATCACTTTGATATAAGTATAATTAATAGTTAAGTATAAAAAAAGGACAACTAAAATACCCAAAACAATACCTTTTTGCATTGTTTTAGCCGATTTTATTTCGGAGCCGAAATTGATGGTTTGTTGATATCCGCCGTAAGTAAAAAATACCGATACCAAACTCACTAATAGTAATAATGCCCCATTGGTTCCGTCATACACATACACTTTGCCTTCATTGATGCCATGTGGTGGAATAGTTACTCCTTTAAATAAAGAAGAAATCAATAATAGAATTAAACTGATTTTAACAACTGTTAAAATATTTTGGGTGCGACTACTGGTTTTTAATCCGAACAAATTCACAATATAAAATAAGGCCACCGATAAGGAAGCGACTCCAATATTAAAAAGTGTGCCTGAAGGTTGTCCAAATAATAAATCGCTTACATAATCGGCTCCTATTAAAGCCACCACCGCTAAGGATGCTGCATTGCTGATTAATATTAATACATTAATTGTAAAACCAACACCTGGATGATAGCAATGTGCAAACACTTTATAGTAGCCACCCATCACAGGAAGTCTTTGTCCGATTTCGGCATAAGTTAATGCACCAAACAATGCGATGACTCCTCCTATAAGCCAAGCACTAAAAAAAATCAAGGGCGTCCCAGATTTAGCTGCAATGGTTGCGGGTGTTTTAAAAATACCCATACCAATCACTAAACTAACCACAATCATAGTTAAGCTAAAAAAATTAATTCCTTGTTTTTGTTTCATATTGAATGGTTGATCAATGAAGCCATTATTTTAATAGTGAAGACGCTTTATTCTTTTATCGTAAACAAAATTCCTTACTAAGTCTAAATATAATAAAAAGCCTTTAAGTTTTCAACAACCCGTTAATAATTAATGATCAAGTCAAAATATTTTAATGATATGTTTGTATTGGAATTAGGTTCATGAAAATGATTAAAAGGGAATCCCGTTCAATTCGGGGGCTATTCCCGTAGCTGTGAGTTCAACGCTGAAAAGCAATTTCTGCAAAATATCCACTGAAGCAATTTGGGAAGGATGCATGGAAAAGAACAAGCCAGAAGACCTGCCTAGTTTAAAAAATCAACAGCTTTCGGGTAAAAAGCAGGGATTGTAAAATTTAGGCAGGTTGACTTGCTTATTACTTATAGTTCTCTTTCTCCAGGAAGCTCATTGTTCACTCAAAAAACAAAACAATGAGCCAAAAATTAATCATGCTCTCGGTCTGTCTATTCAGCGCCAGCCTCCTCTTTGGGCAAAAAGAAAAACCACAAAAAGATTCCTTAACTACGAGCACTTTAGAAGAAGTGATTGTAACAGCCAACAAAGTAGAGCAGAAACAAAACACGACAGGCAAAGTGGTGACTGTAATTAATGCTGCTGAAATTCAAGCCAATGCAGGAAGAAGTATAGCCCAAATTTTAAATGAGCATGCAGGCTTGTATTTACCTGGTAGTTTAAGCAATGCAGGAACAGTGCCAAGTATATTCATGCGTGGAGCATCTAGTGGTCGAACTTTAATTTTAATAGATGGCATGCCAGTGGGAGATCCTTCCATGATAAGTAATGAATTTGATTTAAACTTGATTCCTTTAGCGCAAGTGGAACGCATTGAAATTTTAAAGGGTGCTCAAAGTACTTTGTATGGTTCAGATGCGATGGGTGGCGTCATTAATATTATTACCAAAAATAAATCGATCCCCAACTGGTCAGGTGATTTTAGTGCTGGATCTTATGGAACGCAAAAAATAAATCTTCAACACAGCAATAGCCTAGGTAAATTCAATTACAATGTTGGAATTGGTAATGAAACAGCAACCGGGTTTTCTTCTGCCACGGATCCGAAAGAAAATAATAAATACGAAAACGATGGGTATCATAATCAAAATTGGTTCGCCAATGTGAATTATGCATTTAAACCAAATTGGAATGTAAAAATTTCCACACACCAAACAAGTTACAATGCAGATATAGATTATGGCGCTTTTAAAGATGACAAAGACAATCAATTTCACAATGCCACCAAAATGACAGGATTGATTTTAAAATATAAAAAAGAAAAAACCATTTTTCAATTACAATACCAAATAAGTACCCAGGACAGACAATATAAAAATGATAGTTCTGATAAAACTTATATAATTTACGAAAACAACCAATACACAGGGAAATCCCATTTTGCAGATGTTTTTTTATCCACCCCAATTACAAAAAATATCCAATGGATATTAGGTGCCGATTTTAGATATGGATCTTACCATCAAACCTACAAATCAATAAGCGAATGGGGGCCTTTCAATGATAATTTTAAAGATACTTTTCAATACCAAACTGCTTTGTATAGCTCATTGTTAATGAACGACGCAAGCAATAAATGGTTATTAGAGATAGGCGGGAGATGGAATAAGCAGGATCGTTATGGATCCAATCAAACTTTCACCATTAGTCCTTCTTATAAATTAAATTCAGTAATAAGATTCATGGCCAGCGCATCTAGCGGTTATAAAGCACCGTCACTTTATGAATTAAGTTACAATGAAAAATTAAAACCAGAACAGTCCTTTAATACAGAGATGGGTTTGGAATTTAAAAATAATAAATTATTTGCACGAGCAGTTTATTACAATAGAATGATTGATAATGGAATAGACTATAACTATATTGATTACAATTTTTTTAATTACATACAACAAAAAGTAAGTGGATTAGAATTGGAGATGAATTGGAAAGCAAACACAAAAAATACATTCTCTGCAAATTACACTTTAATGAATGGAGAAGAAACAAACCAAAACAGAGCTACTACTACCGACACCATTACTTATAACTATTTATTAAAACGCCCTAAAAATAGTGCGGGTATTCAATGGGCCTATGAGGTTTCGTCCAAATTAAATTTTAGCATTGCAGCTAGATTTATCAGTAAAAGATACGATGTGGGTGGTTATGCAGCAGATGATGTTACTTTAAATAGTTACACCTTAATCAATGCACATATTCAATATACATATAACAATCATATAGTTTTGTATGCCGATGTACAGAATATAGGCAATGTGGCATTTCAAGAAATCAATGGCTATAATGCCATCGGACGAATGTTGATGTTGGGTCTGAGGGTAAAATAATAAGCATTCTATCATTACACATTAGTAAAAAAAGCTTTGTATCTTCATACAAAGCTTTTTTATGGAATTTCATTTAGACCAGTTATTAACTATTGTTTTTACATTGTTTGCCGTTATTGATATCGTTGGATCCATCCCACTCCTCATTTCAATGAAAGAAAAAGTGGGTGTCATTAAATCATTCAGAGTGACGATCATTTCTGGCGCATTAATGATTCTATTTTTATTTTTAGGTAAGCCTTTTTTACAAATGTTGGGCCTTGATGTAAAATCATTTGCAGTAGGCGGATCTATTGTAATTTTTTTACTTGGATTGGAAATGGTACTTGGGCATGAAATTTTTAAAGGAGATAAAAATGCACATGCTGGCGCAGTCGTACCCATAGCTTTCCCAATCATTGCTGGAAGTGGTACTTTAACCACTATCATGTCCTTAAAAGCCAATTTTGAAGAAATTTATATTGCAGCAGGCATCCTGATTAATTTAGTCATCGTCTATATCGTATTAAAATCACTTAATTACATTGAAAAATTATTAGGGCCAGGTGGATTATTAGCAGTACGTAAATTTTTCGGAGTCATTTTATTAGCCATTGCCGTTAAAATATTCTCCAGTAATATAAGCGCTTTAAAACGATAAATAAATTAATCGTTTTTTAATATTTCTAAGGCTTCTGTATCCTTATATTCCTTGACTAAGGTGACCAATTGTTTTTTCAAAACAGCAATGGTATTGACTTGGGCTTGATCATGAATTAGGTTATGCATTTCCGATGGGTCTTTTTTTAAATCAAATAGTTCCCATTCATTTCTTGGCCCGTAAAATCGAATTAATTTATAACGAAGGGTTCTAATACCAAAATGAGGCGGCACTTTATGTGGCTGAGGATACTCATAATAATGATAATACACTCCACTTCGCCATGGTATCACTTTATTAGGCTGTGTCATTAAGGGTAAAAAACTTTTACCTTGCATTTCAACAGGTGCTGGTACGCCAGCGATATCTAAAAAAGTGGGCGCAAAGTCAATATTTACTACCATGTCTTTCACGACTGTTCCTGGCTTAATATGATGAGGATATTTGATTACAAAAGGTGTTCTTAGACTCTCCTCATACATAAATCTTTTGTCAAACCATCCATGTTCTCCCATATAAAAACCCTGATCCGATGCATACATCACTACCGTATTGTCTGCCAAGCCCGCTTGCTCTATGTAATCTAAAATTCGACCAATATTTCGATCTAAGGATTTGGCGGTGGCTAAATAATCTTTCAAATAGCGTTGGTATTTCCATTTAATTAAAGCAATAGAATCGGATTTTACTTTTTCATATTCAAGTCCAATTTTTGCATAATAATTTTTGTAAGCAATTTTTTCATCTTCACTTAATCTTCCAAACATACCTGGCTTATCAAAATTCACATTTATTTTTAAGTCATCTCCAATTAACATTGTTTTGTTGACTGTCATGTCTTGTTCTCGAGCCGCTGTTCGACCTTCGTAAGTATCAAAAAAGTTTTCGGGCATAGGAAATTGTTGTGCATCATAAGCACCTAAATCTTCTACAGCAGGCATCCAATTACGGTGTGTTGCTTTTTCGCCTACGACCAAGAAAAAAGGTTTTGAAGTATCTCGTTTATTGATCCAATCCAATGAAAAGTCACTTATCAAATTGGTCACATAGCCTTTATATTTTATAGTATCCTTTGACATTTCAATAAAATCTGGTTGAAAATAATTTCCTTGATCAGGCAATATTTTCCAATAATCAAAACCAACTGGCAATGATACTAAATGCCATTTCCCAATCCATGCTGTTTGGTAATTGGCATTGCTTAATAATTTTTGAACTTGAACCTGACTTCCATCAAAATTTCTCCTAGGGCCATTGTCCATTAATCCGTTAATATGGCTGTATTTACCAGTGAGCAAAACAGCTCTACTAGGCGCACATAAGGAATTGGTCACAAAGGTTCGGGTAAATAGGGCCCCTTGATTTGCAATTCTATCTATATTAGGCGTTTGCATCAGCTTGCTTCCATAAGCACTAATAGATTGATTGGTGTGGTCGTCCGAGAAAATGACTAAAATATTAGGCCGCCTCGTATTTTGTGCAAAGCTATTGAGTGTAATAACACTAAAAAAGATACATATCGTGTATAAAAAAAGAGATCTCATGTTCTAAAATTATTATTGTTGAATCTTTATATTATTAAATTTAACAAATAAACTGACAAAAACGCCATTTTGATGTATTTAATGGCTGCACATTTAGAATGAATGAAAAATATAGATAGGCAATCAAATGACTTGAATCATATTCATTCAAAAAGTCAAGTATTTACATATTTATTTGATGTATTTATCCATTATATTAAATAATTTTGTCTGAGATGATTCATTTTATATACAACCCCAATGCGGGTAATAATTCAAAGGGGCGTAAATCGCATATATTAAATCGATTACGGTCAGTTCCCGATTCAAAATTGTGGGAAACGACAAAACCATCCGAGGCCTCCTTTTTTACAAAAAAAGCAATTGAAGAAAAAGCAATTAGAATTGTTGCAGTGGGTGGCGATGGAACTGTAAATGAAGTGGCCAGCGTATTAGCTGAGACAACCATCCCCTTAGGTATTATTCCAATTGGTTCAGGAAATGGATTAGCAAGGCATTTAAAAATTCCACTTCAGTTTGATGCAGCTTTACAAAAAGCAATTCATGGACATGAAATTGGAATTGATGTGGGCCTCGTCAATGAGAAAATGTTCTTTTGCACTGCTGGTCTTGGATTTGATGCGAAAGTGGCGCATCATTTTGCAACTGGTAAAAAAAGAGGATTCGTCAACTATATTAAAGCCACCCTATCTGCTTTAATACAATACAGCCCCATCAAGATCAGTATTAATAATGGGCCATTCATAAAAGTAAATTCAATAACTTTTGCAAATGCAAGTCAATTTGGAAGTAATGCATTTATTTCTCCGTTTTCCGATTTACAAGACGCCTATTTAGAAATGGTGATTGTAAAACCGATTAACATAATCAATGCAGGAGTATTGTTATTTCGGTTATTCAATAAGAATATACACAAATCAAATAAAGTTAATATAGAATCAATAAAATCCATAACGCTTCAATTTCAAGAAAACCAGCCTATGCATATAGATGGAGAAGCTTTATTGACTAATAATTCGAAACTTGAAATTAGCATTGAACCACTTGCTTTAATGGTGATTGTATAAAAGATTTCTTATATATCTAAGCCTACAAATACGATTTTTTCCAATTTGTTTAAGAAAATATAACCCTTACTATTGATTTTTATAAATGATGCACAATACTTATAATAAGCCATTACCTTTACTTACAAAATTGAAATAAATGCCCCTGACAAAAAAAATTAAAACAAGTTTTTCTACTTTTCTACTTTTTATTATATGCTTTACAGCAAATAGTCAATCCGGGTTTAACGGAAAAATAACCAATCAAACTGGACAACCATTGAGTGGCGCAGTGATTAATTTATTAAATACTCCTTACAAAGTTATAAGTGATAACGCAGGTCATTTTAGTTTCAAAAATGTGCCCTCTGGAAAATATGATATTGTAATTACCTCTTTGGGATTTGCTTCTATCATCTCTCCCATAACAATCAACAGCAATACAACATCTCCAATAGTAAATTTTAAATTGGCTGATGAATTAGTACAATTAGAAGATGTCATGATTACTGCACAAAAAAAAGAGGAATTGTTACAACAAGTCCCATTAAGTATCACCGCATTTAATAGTAATCAAATTGATAAGTTTAAATTTTGGAACAACAAAGACATCAGTGGCTTTGTCCCTAACTTAAACAGTGCTGATCCAGGTGATAATCGAGATGTGGTTTCTATAAGAGGTATTACCACCACCTCCTATGATCCAGCTGTTGCAACCTATATTGATGGCGTAAACCAGTTTAATTTAGATACCTACATTCCATCTTTAAATGATATAGAAAGAATTGAAGTGCTTAGAGGCCCTCAAGGAAGTTTATATGGACGAAATGCAATGGGGGGTGTGATCAATATCATCACCAAGCAACCCACGAATACTACAATTGGCAACGCCGAAATTAATATTGGCAATTACGGTATTCAACGCTATAGTGTAAGTATCAAGTCACCTATTATCAAAGACAAACTTTTTTTTGGAGCATCTTTTTTATATAACAAACGAAATGGATTTTATATAAATGAATATAATAATAGCTCCTACGATCAACAACATGCTTTTGCAGGTAACTATTATATAAAATTTATTCCCAATGCACATTGGCAATTCAATTTAAATATTAAGCATTATGCAGCTGAAAATAATGGCGCCTTCCCTTTAGTTTATGGAAGTGATGAGGCATTCTCGAACCCTTACAAATTAAATCAAAATGGTATTACCCATATGCTGGATAATACATTGAATGGGTCCTTATCTATACAACATACAGGCAGTCATATTAATTTTAGCAGCATTACCGCATATCAAAGCAATTATAGATATTATGACAAGCCCATCGATGGCGACTTCTCTCCTATTGATGCTATTTCTGTTATAAATAATTATGGAAAAAATTGGAACAATATCAAAGCCTATACACAGGAGTTCAAATGGAGCTCAGCTCCATCTTCACTGAATCGATTAACATGGACCGCTGGATCCTATATTTTTTATCAAGATGCTCCTGTAAAACAAGGTACACGCTTTGGAAATGATGCTAATTTATTAATGATGGGAGATTCTTTATTTACATTGGCAAATACCACCAGCTCTACTAAAAAAGGGATTGCTTTTTTTGGTCAAATCACTTACGCATTAAATAGTAAGTTAAATGCCACTTTCGGACTTCGCAAGGATTATGAACAGCAACAACAAACAGTAGCTGGTTTTTACCAACACGATCCCATGCCTGATTTTTTTCAAATCGTACCTAACACTTCAGAAAGTATAAAATTCAATGCATGGTCTCCAAAAATTGCATTGGACTATACTTTAAATAGTAGTTCATTAGTTTATACTATGTTTAGTCAGGGTTACAGAACAGGAGGACTTAGTCCTTTGTCATCTGATCCTTCACAACCACCTAATATGGGCTATCTACCAGAGCACAGTAATAATTTTGAAGCAGGTATAAAAAATAAATTACTTAATAATACACTAAAAGTAAATATTGCTTTATTCTACATCCATGTGAATGACGCGCAAGTCCCCACCCTAGTATTACCAGACGCTATCACCATTATAAAAAATACAGGTCAATTAACAAGCAAAGGTATAGAAGCTGAAATTTTGTACACTCCATTCAAAGGATTGCTAATACAATACAATACAGGTTTCACCAATGCAATTATGGAAGCAACAGGAAAACACCCATTATTCACCCCTGACCATACTCAAGCAGTAGCATTACAATTTACAAAGGCCATCAACAATAACTCAAGTGCTTTTATTAGAACCGAAACAAAATTAATTGGCAATACTTATTTTGATTCGAATAATTCAATTCATCAAAGTCCTTACGCAATTCAAAATTGCAGTGTGGGATTACAATTGAAAAAAGTAAATATTGTTGCTTGGTCTAAAAATATGTTAAATCAAAAGTATATTTCTTATGCTTATGATTTTGGTGCAGTTCATTTAGGCGACCCAGCTACTTTTGGTATAAGTCTTTCACACAAATTTTAATTCCCGTTAATAAAAAAATAATGATACCTGTCAACGCATACGCAGCCAGTTCCTCTAATACACCATTAGTTCCTTACTCATTCGAACGCCGTGAAGTTGGAAACAAAGATGTCCAAATTGATATTTTATTTTGCGGAGTTTGTCATAGCGACTTACATCAAGTAAGAAACGAATGGGGTGGCTCTAAATATCCTATGGTACCTGGTCACGAAATTGTTGGAACTGTGGTATCTGTTGGAAGTGAGGTTACAAAATTTAAAGTGGGTGATATTGCAGGAGTAGGTGTCATGGTAGATAGTTGCAGGACTTGTAAAACATGCGCTGCCGATTTAGAGCAATATTGTGAAAATGGATTTACTGGCACATACAATGCAAAGGAAAGAAACAGTGATCAAATTACCATGGGAGGCTATGCTACCAAAATAGTAGTAGATGAATTTTATACTTTTAAAATTTCTCCTTCTTTACCTTTAGCAGCAGTGGCACCACTTTTATGTGCTGGAATCACCACCTATTCGCCATTAGTATATGCAGGGGTAAAAAAAGGAATGAAGGTGGCCGTTGTTGGACTTGGTGGTTTAGGTCATATGGGTGTTAAATTTGCAGTTTCATTTGGAGCAGAAGTGACTGTGATAAGTACTTCTCCATCAAAAGAAGCAGATGCTAAAAAATTAGGCGCTACTCATTTTTTAGTAAGCACAGACAAAGAATCGATGGCTAAATACAATAGTTACTTTGATGTCATATTGGATGCTATTTCAGCCAATCACGATTACACCACTTACTTAAATTTATTAGGTATTGATGGAAAATTAATGGTCGTAGGATTACCTATTGATTCACCCAAAGTACAACCCTTTTCATTGGTCACGAATAGACGAAGTGTTGTAGGTTCCTGCATTGGTGGGATGAAAGAAACACAAGAAATGTTGGACTACTGTGCTTTACATCATATTGTATCTGAAGTAGAAGTGATTCCTATGCAAGAAATAAATAATGCCTATGATCGCATGGTCAAAGGAGATGTTAAATACCGTTTTGTCATTGACCTAGCCTCTTTAAAATAGTTTTCTATTTTTTAAGGAATCCATATATATCAACATCAAAAATGTTGAATACATTATATTGATCTAAAATAGCCGCTAATTCATAACGCAAAATTGGTCTTTGTAAATCATAGTGATCAAGTCCACTTTCTTTCCATTTTAACTCGAATGTACTTTTTAATTTTTCAGGGCTCAGCTTTGTAAGCTTTGATGCAAAATACAAGGCATCTTGTATGCTTAAATTTTGCGATACTTTAATTTCAGGGGCTCCAAATTTTTGTTCCCATGTTGATAAAAATTCCTTTGAAGCTACCATATCATTGGGATGAAAATAAGTCGCATTTGCCCAACCTGTAGGAACACCAACACCTCGCAACAACCCTGTTGCCCCTATATTTTGGATCGCTTTAAAATATTTATCCTTTAATGGGACATCCTTATATGGCATTATGTAGCCATCTGCGTCTAACAAAATTGTTTGAACTTTTCGTATAGAAATATTTTTAGGTTCAACTTTGTCAATAATGCTTTGTGCTGCTAACAAACCTGCTGCTTGTCCTATTTGCATTACACAAGGCTGAAGCCTTGTAGTACCATTCACTATATTTGAAACACTAATCGACTTTTCAGCAACAATAAAATTACTGACCTCCTTTGGTATTAAAGCCCCCAATGGTATATTAAAGGAAGGCACCGGGAAAAATTCTAAATGCTGTGGTGCTGCGGTGTTTTTTTTATGGTGATGATCAACGGGATAATCTCCTACAGCAATTCCAGTTGTATACAATGGCTGGGGTGTATCAAATGGTTTAGAAATGTGTTGCACTAACATGCGCACCATACCATGCATGCGTCGAGATTCTCGATAATAAGGATATAATGCTAGCTTATCCTTAGTAGGGAATTCGTCATTGGCTAATGACAAATGATTTAATCCTAAATCCTTTTGTATGAAATAAACAAACCGAAGTGTTTGTTGCTTTGCTTGCTCAAGCAATACTTCTCTTTCTTTGGGTGTTTTCTCCACCACATTTAAATAAATATCATTGCCATAAATGGGCCAATTTAACATGTATTTATTATTAGGCAATCTCCCATATTCTAGCATTTTTTTTGCATCCACTGAAGGACGCTTTCGATTAGTGTCTTTATAAAATGAGGTATTACTCGCATCAAATTCAGTAGAATCATAATTAGCTGGTCTTGGAATGAAGGCTTGAGATGAACCAAAATCTTTTAAGATAGCAACATATGTGATGTCTTGAATAATATCATTGGCGCCTGCTAAATTAACTTGCTCCTTTGTCATATCATTGGATTCCATGCCAAGATCATATGGTATTTTAGTGGATGCCAATGCGTCTCCTAGTTCGGTCGCATCTATGACGCGTTGAGCTGTAACTTTCAATAGCGACCCATTTTGAACATGATAAAATATGGCGCCAATAATGGTGTCGCCTGATTTAATCACTTCTTTAAATTGATATAGATATTTTATTGATAATTTTTTTTCTTGCTTAGCCATATTTTTAAAAATACTATCTCCAATATGGGGTTCAAATAAAGTATTACTCACCCAGCCCGTAGAAACTGCATTCGCTCCTCCATAATAATCATATAATCGTTTACGAAATTCTCCAAATAAACCAGCAGGCATGGCATGATTACCATCAAATGCCGACACGCCTGCAGCAGTGATCATTCCACCAAGCCAAGGGGTGGATTCTACCACTAAAGTGGGAACACCCATTCTAGCTGATTGAAGACCCGCAGTTATTCCACTAGCTGAACCACCAATAACCAAAACCTGCGTTTGTATTTTTTGGATTGGCATTTGCGCTTGGCTAGTACTAAAAATCAGCAATAATAAAATTAAAAATTGGTGTTGTTTTTTCATACCTAAGTTTTAGCTAAACAAATCTATTTCATTTTAATTAAGTGTTCAAAAAATACGTGCATTAAAAAGCGCAAAGCCTCAACACTATGTGTTGAGGCTTGGTGGCCTCGCCAAGAATCGAACTTGGATTAGGAGTTTCGGAAACTCATGTACTATCCATTATACTACAAGGCCATGTAGCAAAATTAGTAAAATTAAATGTATAAAATAGTAGATTACCCTCGCCGACACAAAACAAGTAAAGCAGCTGGTAAAAATATACGAGTAGGCAAGGAACGCATTATTTGAATGTCTTCCCAAAAAGTAGAAGTATTAGATAAAAATTTAAAAATGGTAGCTGCTTTGTTTTTTGCAAAAATTCGTTTAAATATTTCTGACCCATTCATTTTATGATAAAATAAAATATGTAATAACACAGCATCATAAAATCGATGTCGAGTGGTGTGTACTTTAGTATCAATTGTATTCCCCTTTACTAACTGATCAATAATATTTTTACATTGCAGTTGAATAAATTGAAAGGCATAACCTGAACTCGCTTTAATGGCATCTCCAACTGCACCTATTTTATAAATAGGAGCTTCAAATTCTGTAAAAATTTGAAGCGTCATTGGAATGGCACCTATTTCCTCATGTTGAATGGTATAAATCTGCTTTGGAAATACTTTATTTAAATAAGCATCTAATATATGATCATATACCGCAGTCTCTAGTATTAGATCAGAAAAAACAGTGTATTCAACCAAGGCTTCTTTTTCATTTAAAGGAAGTAAATACATAAATGCGGTAGCCCCTTGCTGGGGAACATTAAAATCCATTAATCGAGCTACCTTTTCATTGAAAACAGATTGCTCAAAATGGACTACTCTGCCTTTAAAATGTTGCCATAAAAAAGGAGTCGATTTCTTATGTCCCTTTTTTGTATCAAAAGTATACGCACTGTTTAAACTATTCATTTGAAAAGGCAACATACTTGTAAAAACAATTTTAGCTTTTGCAACACCCCCCTCCCAATAAACACTTGCATATTTCTGATTGGAATCGGTATGTACTTCCATATTGGTAATAGTAGCTTCCTTCCAATAAATATTAGAATTGGCTGAAGCTACCAGCATGATATCATTGTAAAAATCAATCCCTTGAATCATTTTATAGGAAAAGGGCGCTGTCGTCAACTCCTTATTAAATAAAGAGGCATGAATGGAAATAGTCTCCCACTGATGTTTTACCAAATGTTCAAAACTTCCACTACTCTGTTCCCAAAAGCACCAGGTCCGATCATTCGTTTTTTTTAATGATCTATCAATCACTAAAATTTTTTTATCTGACAATAAGGGATTGCCGACTAAATAATGTAATAAAGACAAACCAGCACAACCAGCTCCCGCAATGATATAATCATAGGTATCAATAGGTGCACTTATACTATTTGAATTGTCCATTATAATTATTCTCCATTTTGTAACGCTTCATCGCGTTTCACTTTATCCCAATATTTTTTTGACACATATAGCATTCCAAAACTTTCACCTTCCTGCTTTTCTAAATGCTTATGATGCATTTTATGTGCCCAACGAATTACTTTTATATAACGAATGTTTGAACGAGTAAACCATTTGATGCGTTGATGTATAATAACCTCATGTACTAAAAAATAAGCAAACCCGTATAAGGCTACTCCAGTTCCTAAACCTGCTAGCCAAGACATATGATTAAATGTTCCAAAAAATATACAAAGCATACTAGGAATAGCAAATATTAAAAAGAAGGCATCATTTTTTTCAAAGATATGCCCTGTGGGTTGATGATGATCCTCATGCAATACCCACAAAAAACCATGCATAATAAACTTATGGGTTAACCAGGTAATCCCTTCCATAATTAAAAATGTAACTAACATTACTAATAAAAAAATCATAACTATTCAATTTTTAACTTACTAAAAAATTTGCCTTATACCATTCAACCACTTTAGGAAATGCAATTTTAAACCAAACTGTGTATCTGTCCGGAGATGAAAATAAATTGATATTCACTTCTTCAATACTTTGGTATACAAAATTAGCCACTTCTAAATGATTAGGGGCTACTTCCCCATCATAATTTCCAATAAATACATGGTCAAACTCATGCTCTACCAATTCATTGGGCAATTCGGCTTGATAAATAAAATCAAATGCTTTTGTAACAGGTGTTGCAATACCCATTTCTTCAAATAATCTTCGAGATACTGCACTTTCTAATGATTCGCCCGGTCTTGGATGGCTACAACAGGCATTGGTCCACAAGCCTCCGCTATGGTATTTGGAAAAGGCCCTTTGCTGTAATAGCATTTTGCCTTGTTTATTAAATAAAAACACACTAAATGCCCGATGAAGTTGAGCATGTTTATGGGCTTCCATTTTTTCCATAACCCCTACTTCACAATCTTCTATGTCCACTAATATAACTTGTTCCACTATTGATTTGATTTAAAATAAATTTAATTGACTTCGAATACTCGCTTTGGCTAAAATAAAAAGTTTTCCATAATCCGGAATTCTAATTCTAGTTTTTAAGATAGATTGTGGATGTACTTTTTTTATTTTTTTAAATAAGGAGTAATAATATTTAAAGGCAACATATACACCAAATCGCGCTTTTAAGGGGAGTTGCTTTATTCCTGACAATGCAATTGAAAAATCATTTTGTATGTCTTGTTCAATTTGAAGTTTATCAGCATGTGTAAACTTGGAAAAGTCGCAATTGGGGAAATACATTCTGTCCAATCCTTCAAAATCAGCTTTAATATCTCTTAAAAAATTAACTTTTTGAAATGCAGCACCCAAACTACGTGCCGATAGTTTCAATAATTCAAATTGAGCTACATCGCCCTCGCAAAATATATACAAGCACATTAATCCTACTACTTCAGCGCTACCATAAATATAAGTTTGATAAGTTTGGTCGTCATATTGCTGTTTTGATAAATCCATTTCCATACTAACTAAGAAGGCATCTAAAAGTGCTGGATCAATTTTGTATTTGTTATAAGTTAATTGAAAACGATGCAAAATTGGATTCATACTTATTCCTTGCGCTAAGGCTTGATAAGTGTCAATTTTAAATTGCTGTAACAAGGCTGCTTTGTCATAATCATGAAAAGTGTCTACAATTTCATCTGCAAATCGCACAAAACCATAAATATCAAAAATGGGTTGTCGCAAATCCTTATGTAATAATTTGATAGCAGACGAAAAGCTTGAACTATACATTAGTGTTGTATACTTACTGCTATATGCAGTTGCTTCGTCATACAATTTTATCGTTGACATAAATATTATTATTTATTAAATTGTTTACAAATTAAATTCGCCACTACTTCCCCACTTATTAAGCTAGGAGGCACTCCTGGCCCTGGAATGGTCAATTGGCCAGTGTAATATAAATTTTTTATCTTTTTACTTTTACAACTTGGCTTTAAAATTGCTGTTTGAAGTAAAGTATTCGCCAATCCGTAGGCATTCCCTTTAAAGGAATGGTAATCATTTTTAAAATCGGATACCGCATAGGACCTTTTATAAATAATAGAATCTGAAATGGTTTGACCCCATTTTTCTTCCAATCTACCTATTACAGTTTTAAAATATTTTTCTCTTACCTCCTCCGTATCCCCTTCTAAGCCAGCTGCAATAGGAATTAATAAAAATAAGTTTTCACAACCTACTGGCGCTACTGTCGTATCTGTTACCGAAGGAACGCTAGCATAAAATAGAGGATCTGAAGGCCAACTTGGATCGGTGTAAATTTCATTACCATGAACTGCAAAATCGGTATCAAAAAATAAAGAATGATGCGTGACCCCTTTTAATTTTTTGTTAAGTCCCACATAATATATCAATGAACTTGGGGCCATTACACGCGAATCCCAATATTTTTTCGAATAGGATTGATGTTCCTTATCTAGTAATTCGGTTTCAATATGATGATAATCGCCTGCGCCTATTAATACATCAAATTCATATTTTCCTTGCTCTGCTGTTGAAACTACTTTGGTTAATATCTTTTTTGCAGTGCCTTTTTCCACGATTACTTTGGTTACTTCCTCTCCCATTTTAAATTCAACACCTAATGATGTAGCTACTTTCACCATGGCTTCTACAATGCTGTACATTCCAAATGAGGGGTACCATGTTCCTCCTTTTATATCAGCATAATTCATTAAACTATATAACGCAGGTGTGTTTTCAGGAAGGGCCCCTAAAAATAAAACTGGGAATTCCATTAAAAACTGGATATAAGGATGTTTAAAATAACGGGCAATATGTTTTTTCATGGACTGAAATACATCCAATTTAAATACCCCTTTAATTAAATCATAATCAATAAATTCTGTTATAGATACGCTTGGTTGATACACCAATTTGCCTACTCCTACTTCATATTTATATTTAGCTTCTGCTAAAAATAAATCCAAAGCTTTAGCAGCACCTGGTTCCACGGATTCAAATAAATTTTGGAGGGACTCATAATGTGCAGGCAAATCCCAGATTGCTTTTTTAAAATAAACTCGATATGATGGGTCTAATCTTTGTAATTGATAAAAATCAGAAACTTGTTTCCCAAAGGATCCAAAATATTTCTCAAATACATCCGGCATCCAATACCAACTAGGGCCCATGTCAAAAGTAAAACCTTCTGCCTCAAATTTGCGCGCACGTCCTCCTGGTAAATCATTTTTTTCAACAATAGTAACCTTCCAACCTTTTTTAGCTAAAAAAGAAGCAGTAGATAAGCCAGCAAAACCAGCGCCTATCACCAAAGCCTTTGGGGGATGGTTATTCATTAATTAATATCGTTGAATTTTTTGTTTTAAAATTTTACGCGCAAAATGAATTCTACTTTTTATGGTGCCCAAAGGCTCTTGTAAAGCCTCTGAAATTTCATTGTATTTATAGCCTTCAAAATACAACGAAAAAGGCGTTCTAAATAATTCTGGTAAATCATAAATCATCTTATTCACCTCTTTCAAATTTAAATTTGTAATCCCATCATTCAATACTTTGGTTCTAGTTTGATCAATTAAAAAGTCATTAGGACTATTGTCTAAAACGGTCGCTTGTTTTGCTTTACGACGATAATCGTTAATGAAAATATTACGCATAATAGTGTACAACCATGCTTTAATATTGGTGCCCACATTATATTTGTCCTTATTGGTCAAGGCCCTAAACAAGGTATCTTGAAATAAATCCTTGGCAGACTCATGGTCCTTGGTTAAATTAATTGCAAAGGGCTTTAAAAAATCGGCATTTTCGGTTAGCAAAAGGGTAAATTCAGCGGTTGACATAAATTTGTGTTTAACATTTTATGGCGTAAAGCTAAACAAAAACATGACTTTTGTCATCTTTTTTGTTTAATTTTTTTAATAAAATATTAAACATTTTGAAATTATACTGCCTTTGGAACTGTTTACGAACTTGCAAAAATTAAAATAATAGATCACTTTTAAACATAACTAATTGATAATCAGCTTATGATTTAAATTTTACAGTTATTACTTTAAATGGAAGGGGTAAAACCGAAATCTAGATAGATTCCAAAAAATGCAGGGTATCCGCCAAACTTTTTTTGATTTGAATATTGGACGCTAGTGGACCCTTATATGAATGGAGCAATTGTCCAGATAAGACAATTGGGATTTTTCCTTTGATTTGACCTAATTGTTCCAAGAATTTTTCAAGCTTAAATACCTTAGAAGGCGCCGTAATATGAGAAAAAATATAGTCTGGATTTTTAAGACTTGTATAGTAATTTAAGTTGGTGATGGGCATATTAGTTCCAAGATAATCAACCTGAACACCCAATTGCTTTAATAAGAAATGGACAAATAATAAACCAATTTCATGAAATTCTCCTTCTGGCATAAACAGGACCACCCTCTTACTAGTTGTGGCTATTCTAGGTAAACGCTCAATACCTAGAATGATTTTTTGTCTGATTATATTTATGACTAAATGTTCATGTGAAGGATTGATATGATTGGTCATCCATAAAATTCCTACTCTTTCTAAAAATGAAAAGATTATTTCAGTAATGGTTTTCTCTACCCCTCTTTGTTCAATATAAATATCTAATTGCTTCTCGAAAGCATGCATGTTCAAGGAAATCATCTCTTTGATTAGTGTATTAATCACCCTCTCCTTTTGTGCATCTAATTGTGTTAATGAAAGAATTTTTTCCTCCATTTCCCCCGTCGACATTTTATCTATATGGGAAATTTTAAACCCATGCTTATTTAATAAGGAAACGTTCAAAATTGTCCTTAATTCATCAGAAGAATAAGTACGAATATTAGTAACTGTCCTTGTCGGTTGTAAAAATTGATAACGCTGCTCCCAAATACGAATTGTATGGGCTTTTATACCTGATAATTTTTCTAAATCCTTTATGGAATAAGTTGACATATCCATAAAACAATAGATTCGCGAAATTGTTCACCCTTTAAATAAAAAATGTAATAATTGATACGACAAAGGGGGGGGATCTACTTTTTTAGGTTCCTTAGGTATTCGCCATAACCACTTTTCGCATACTTATCAGCCAATACCATTAGTTGGTTTTTATCTATGAATCCCATTCTAAAAGCCACTTCCTCAATACATCCTATCTTTTGACTTTGTCTTTTTTCAATCACTCTTACAAATTCACAAGCATCCGCATAGGAATCAAAAGTGCCAGTATCCAACCAAGCAGTGCCTCTATTCATGATACCCACTTGCAATTGTTTCTTTTCCAAGTAAACTTTATTGACATCCGTAATTTCATACTCTCCTCTTGGTGAGGCAGGTATGGTAGCTGCAATTTGAACTACTTGATTATCATAAAAATACAAACCTGGCACCGCGAAATTTGACTTAGGCTGCTTTGGTTTTTCATCTAATGAAATGGCTTGGTTATGCGCATCAAATTCAACGACGCCATATCGCTCTGGATCATTTACTTCATATGCAAATACGGCTGCCCCATCGACATCATTAAATGATTGAACCAACTTACTAAAACCTGCACCATAAAAAATATTGTCTCCTAAAATTAAGGCGACTTTGTCTTTTCCAATAAAATCTGCACCAATCACAAAAGCCTGCGCTAATCCATTAGGAACTGCTTGTACTGCATATTTAAACACACACCCAATTTCAGAACCATCACCTAACAAACGTTTAAATTGATCATTGTCTTCGGGTGTTGTAATAATTAATATTTCGTTGATGCCCGCCAATAATAATACAGACAAAGGATAATAAATCATTGGCTTATCATAGATTGGCATAAGTTGCTTACTAATACCCTTTGTTATCGGATACAATCTTGTCCCTGAACCTCCTGCTAATATAATTCCCTTCATGTGATTCCGCTTTTGATTTTTAATAAGATTTTATAAGCTAGCTACATAATCAGCAAAGCTACCAAGTTTCGTGTCCTTCTCTGAAAATATTAATTCGTTAGTAGGTAACTTCCAATCAATGTTCAAATCCTTATCATTATACATGATACCCACTTCATTACCTGGCTGATAAAACTGATCCACTTTATAAAAAAAGGTCGCCGTCTCACTTAATACTACAAATCCGTGCGCAAATCCAGAAGGCACAAAAAATTGTTTAAAATTATCCGCAGTTAATTCAATTGCATAATGCTGCCCAAAAGTGGGAGAATCTTTTCTTAAATCTACTGCAATATCTAGCACAGCACCTTCTAATACCCTTACCAATTTAGCTTGCGCGGCCATACCTTTTTGCATATGCAAACCCCTTAATACCCCTTTTTGTGATTTGGATTGATTGTCCTGAACAAATGTGATATTTAATCCAGTGGCTTCTTGAAAATCTTTTTGATTAAAAGTTTCTATAAAATAACCTCTCGAATCACCATGCACGGTATCGTGTATTACAAAGCAATCTTTTAATGGTGTTTGTTCAATTTTCATTAGCTAGATCTATCTTTAAAATGAGTTGTTATTAACTTTTGATGTAATATACATTGGTATTAACGATTCGTATACATATCTGTATAATAATCTTGATAAGCACCACTGGTCACATTCTCCAACCAAGGGCCATTGCTTAAATACCAATCAATTGTTTCAGCTAATCCTTGTTCAAAAGTAACAGATGGGCTCCATTGGAGTGCCTTATTTAATTTGGTGGCGTCAATCGCATAGCGCCTATCGTGACCCGGCCTATCTTTCACATAAGTAATTAAAGCTTCACTTTCTCCTTGTGCGCGTCCCAATTTTGCATCCATTTGGGTGCACATTAATTTTACTAAATCAATATTGGTCCATTCATTAAAACCACCAATATTATAAGTATCTCCTTTTTTACCTTCATGAAAAATAATATCAATGGCGCGTGCATGGTCTTTTACGTATAACCAATCACGGGTATATAAACCATCTCCATACACTGGCAAAGGTTTTTTGTTGATGATATTATGTATAAATAAAGGAATTAATTTTTCTGGAAAATGATTCGGCCCATAATTATTGGAACAGTTTGAAATGACCATGGGTAAATGATAGGTTTCGCCATAAGCCCTTACAAAATGATCCGACGCCGCTTTACTTGCAGAATAAGGCGAGTTGGGGTCATAAGCAGTGGTCTCGGTAAATAATCCTTCCTTACCTAAACTACCATACACTTCATCGGTTGAAACATGATAAAATAAATGATCTCTTTTTTTATCCCAGGTTCCGTCATGTGCTTTTTCATAACTCAAATCCCCTTTCCAAAATTCCTTTGCGGTATTTAATAAATTAACGGTGCCTATCACATTCGTGTATACAAAATCCAATGGGGAAATAATGGATCTATCTACATGTGATTCAGCAGCTAGATGTATTACATCGGTGATGTTATGTTTTGTAAAAATATCAGTCAAGCTTTGGGGCTCTAAAATATTCGCTTTTATGAAATGATAATTGGGCGCTTTTTCAATGTCTTTTAAATTTTCTAAATTCCCTGCATAGGTAAGCGCATCTAAATTAAAGATTTGATAATCAGGGTATTTGTTCACCATTAATCGCACCACATGCGACCCAATAAATCCTGCTCCCCCTGTGATTAATATGTTTTTTTGCATCTTAATTTTGTATCTTACAAAGATATTAAAACAAGGATATATATTACTAAGTAATTTAATAAACTTTACCGCATGAGCCAGCAGAGATATTATTCATTAGATGTATTTAGAGGGGCTACTGTCGCCCTCATGATATTAGTAAATAACCCAGGATCATGGTCAAATACCTTTAGTCCACTAGCCCACGCCAGTTGGCATGGATGCACCCCTACCGATTTAGTATTTCCTTTTTTCTTGTTTGCAGTGGGAAATGCCATGTCCTTTGTCATGCCTAAATTACAACAAGGAACAAGTAGGCAATTTTGGAGTAAAGTAGTGAAACGAACAGTGTTGATTTTTTTGATAGGTTTATTTTTAAATTGGAGTCCCTTTGTAAAGTGGAATGACAATGATTTAATTTTTAAAGTGTGGGAAAATGTGCGCATTTTGGGTGTACTGCAACGAATTGCATTATGTTATTTTTTCGCCTCCATTATCATTTATTATGGAAAGTCACGCATTGCGCTTTTTATTGGCATGATGATTTTAGTAATTTACTGGGTTGTCAGCTTTTCATTAGGAGTACCAGGTCATCCATATAGTTTATCAGGTTACTTTGGGAATGCCATCGATTTTCAAATACTAGGACTAACACATATTTATAAAGGAGAAGGTGTCCCATTTGATCCAGAAGGATTAGGTAGTACCCTTCCTGCAGTAGTACAAGTTATTTTTGGTTACCTAGTAGGTGAATACATTCAACTAAAGGGAAAGAATTTTGAAATGTTGGCAAAGCTACTATTGACGGGTGTTGTATTGGTTTTGGTAGGTTATATTTGGGATTTTAGTTTTCCTATCAATAAAAAAATATGGACAAGTAGTTATGTATTTTATACTTCAGGTTTAGCCATTATTACATTAGGCATGCTTATATATTTATTAGAATTTAATAATGCAAAAGGAAGATGGAGTCAGTTTTTTGATGTGTTTGGGAAAAACCCATTATTCATTTTTGTTCTCAGCGGATTCTTGCCTAGGGTATTAGCTTTATTAAGATGGGTAGATCATGTGGACGAAAAAGGAGCACCTGTATATACCAATGCACTTCCTTGGTTTTACCAACATGTTTGTAAAGATGTCGCAACCGACTTACGCATTGGATCTTTATTATATGCCTTATGTATGATTGCTTTTATGGGATTGCTTGCTTACTTCTTAGATAGAAAGAAAATTTATATAAAAGTATAAACTACTTAAATAAAGTAGCTGCTTTTTCAATATTTTCAGGTTTACCCACATCTAACAAAATAGAATCGCTGTGGTCATAATAACCAATTGCATCATTCACTGCGATTTGCAAATAAGCATCAATTAATGAAAACTTGCCTTGTAAACGAAGGGCTTTAAAAAAGGAAGCGTGTATCATTTGAATACCGCTAAAGGCCTTTACAACTATTTCGTTGGCGGGTATTGGGTTGGCCCATTTTTCTTCATGGGTAGTATTATTTTTCCAACCAGTTAAACTTCCAGATGGATTGAATAATAAATGACGACTTGTGGTTCGATTGGTAACAGCCAAAGTAGCAATATAATTTTCATTATCCTTAGATAATAATTGATCTGCAGCTATTAATTTATCCAATGATAGATTGGTTAATATATCAGCATTCATTACTAACCAAACTTTGTCATTTTCAAAATAGCGAGCAGCATGTAAAACGCCTCCTCCGGTTTCTAAAACTTCCTTTGTCTCATCTGAAATAATTACGGAAGATCCCCATCCCTTATTTTCATTGACTGCTTGTATAATTTGTTCTGCAAAATGATGCACATTCACAACCACTTCGTTTATACCAAACTGTTGCAAGTATTCAATATTGCGTTGTAATAAAGTTTTGCCATTCACCACTGCCAAGGCCTTTGGATGATGATTGGTAAAAGGTTTTAACCTAGTACCTAAGCCTGCTGCTAAAATCATGGCGCGCATAATGAAATTATTTAACCCAGTTTTGTTGGTTGGTATGTTGTAAAATAGTTTTTACTTTATACTTATTTTTTAAATGCCTTGCTGTTTGCTCTGCAGCAAAAACACTACGATGCTGTCCTCCTGTACATCCAAAATTGATGTGCAAGGAAGCAAAGCCTCGCTCTAAATAATTTTCGGTTGTAATGTCTATTAAATCCCAAACACTATTTAAAAAAACATTCATTTTTGTTCTTTGTTCTAAAAAGTCCTGCACAGGTTTATCTAAGCCTGATAATTTTTTATAATCTTCAAATCTACCTGGATTTAAAATTCCCCTCATATCAAAAATAAATCCCCCGCCATTTTCTGAATCATCTGTAGGTATTCCTTTTTTATAACTAAAACTATTAATGGTAATTACCAATGGTGTTTGTTCATTAGCCTTAGGTGGCGTAAAGCGTTGTATCACTTCATCCCCTACCATCCAGTTTAAAATACCCGCAAATACAGGTGTGTCATTGGCAATAGTATTGTAAGTTAAAAAGCTTTTGATATTTAATAAACCCAACGGAATGCTTGTTAAAAAGTGTGCTTTTCTTTCAAATAAACCCCTGAACCCATAAGCCCCCATCACCTGCAATAACCTTAATAATACAAAACCATTATATTGTTTTTTAAACGCCGCAGTGTCCAACTTGTCAACCAATAGCTGCTGTATTTCATTGATATAATAATCCAATAACTTATCCTTCCACTCTTGGGGTAGTTCTGCTTTTGCTTGCCATAATAAAGACGCCACATCGTAGGGCAGTCCGCCTTGCATACCTCCCTGAAAATCTATAAAAAATACTTCATCGTTTTGAACGATGATATTACGACTTTGAAAATCTCGAAACATGAAATTTTTATAATGTCCTTCTGACAACTGATCACTTATTAATTCAAACTCATCAATCAAAGCTTGTTTATCATAAGGATATTGGAGGGTATCTAAAAAGTAATACTTATAATAAAGCAAATCGGTTAAAATAGAATGCTTACCAAATTCTTTTGAAGTGAGGCATTTGTCATAATTTAAACCTTCGCCTCCAATGACTTGTAGTTTTGCTAAAGCGGATAAACTTTTTTGAAATAAAGAAAAAACATAATCTGTTTTACCTTCTTTTTCTAAAACGTCTAATAAGGAAACCCTTCCTAAATCCTGTTGAATATAAATGGTCTTATCCTCACTGATAGCCAATACTTTTGGAACAGGCATTCCCTTTTTATAAAAATGATCCGCAAAATAGATAAAGGTTTCACTTTCTCTAATATTCAAACTATAAGTGGCGATCCAGCTATGGACCCCTTGAATAATTCTAAAATAAACACGATCCCCACCACTTTGCGGTATTTTTTGAATATCATCCCAATCAGCACTATGAATAATATGATAAAGATTTTTAATATGTTTTATGACCAATTCCATAAGTTTAAAATTAGCGCTAATGCATGAATTAAATACAATTAATTAGGCTATATAATTCATCAACTATAAAAAAGTACTAAATTTATTTAAAATACTACCCCTATGTCAAAAAAAACACTCATTTTATTCTCATTTATTTTCACCTTATTTTGCTTACCTGCTATTGCACAAAAACAAAGCATTAAAGGAATTGTAACTGATAATAAAGGCAATGCATTAGATGGTGTTTCAGTAAAAGTGATGACTACCAATGCAACCACTACCACAAGTAAAAACGGAAGCTACACCATCACAGCAAGCACGAATGATTTAATATCATTTAGCTTTGTTGGATTTGAATCAAAGTCTGTAAAATATACAAGTGGCAATTTAAATATTACTTTAACGCCCACTACAACGGATTTGCAAGATGTTATCTTAGTGGGTAGTAGAGGTGTGGGTCGAGTGAAAACCGAATCTCCCGTTCCGGTAGATGTCATAAAATTAACCGAAGTGGGTGTCAACACTGCAAGGATGGATTTGACTTCCACCTTAAATTATGTAGCCCCTTCTTTTAACTACAATAAACAATCAGGAGCAGATGGCGCAGACCATGTTGATATTGGAACATTACGAGGACTTGGACCTGATCAAACCTTAGTATTAATAAATGGAAAACGCAGACACAGCACAGCTTTGGTAGGATTATTTGGAACAAGAGGTCGTGGAGGTTCTGGTGTAGATTTAAATGGATTTCCAATGTCTGCAGTAGATAGAATTGAAATTTTAAGAGACGGTGCTTCTGCACAATATGGTTCTGATGCCATTGCAGGAGTAATGAATATTGTTTTAAGAAAAAATACAGGAGAATGGAATATCTCCACAGGATTAGCCGGCTATTATGATAAAAAATACAATACTTATCAATTTAAAAACAACCATGATTATTTAACAGATGCCCCAATAGATGGAATGACCAAATCATTATCTGCCAACAGAGGTTTTGATTTAGGTAAGAAAGGGGGATTTATTAATGTATCATTGGATCTACTTGATCAAGGAAAAACTTTCCGTCAAGCTGCTTCATCTGATATTGCAAATGCAGATGGTTTGCCAACCAATACTTGGAGACAAGGTTTTGGAGATGGTTCTATGAAATCGGTGGGAGCAATGTTTAATATGGAATTGCCTTTGGGCGATGATATTAAATTTTATGCTTTTGGAAGTATGAATAATAAAAACTCAGACGCCTACGCCTACACGCGCAATTGGTCTGCGAAACCTACTCGCTTCCCAGTAAATAGTAATGGCCAACTAATATACGTACCAAGTATCATGTTTGCATCAGGCTCGGGAGATACGAGCTATAACCCACATATACAAACCCAAATACAAGATATTTCAATAGTGACAGGATTTTCCAAAACAAGTAAAAATGGATGGGACTGGGATTTTAGCAATGCTTTTGGAAATAACAACTTCCATTATTTTGGAGATGGCACTTTTAACGCTTCCAATATTGGTAATGTAAGTCAAACTCATTTTGATGATGGTGGATTTAATTTTTTACAAAACACCACCAACCTTGATTTATCTAAACAATTTGGGAAAGTGAATCATGGTGGCGTGAAAGTATCCTATGGTGCTGAAATGAGATTTGAACAATACAGTATTTTTAAAGGAGAGATTGCTTCTTATAAAGCTTACACCAATAATTTTGGATTGGAACAGGCTCCAGGATCACAAGGCTTTCCTGGCTTTAGTCCAGATGATAAAGTCACAGCAAACAGAATCGTAACAGGATTATATACCGACTTGGAATACACTCCTACTGAAGCATTGTTGTTAACTGGGGCTGTACGTGCCGAAAATTATTCCGACTTTGGATCCGTTGCCACTTTTAAAACATCGGCTAGATTAAAAGTAACAGATAACTTTAATTTAAGAGGATCATTCAGCACCGGCTATCGCGCACCTTCTTTACAACAAAAATATTTCAGTAATACACTTACTTCTTTTTCTCAAGGACAATTGGTACAATCAAGAGTAGCTAATAATGATGATCCCGTTACTAAATTAGCAGGGATCCCTTCTTTGAAACAAGAAACTTCTATAAATAGTAGCATAGGTTTTTCATGGAAACCTGCTAAAGGATTAACCGTTACCGTAGATGGGTATTCTATTAAAATGAAAGATCGCGTAGTATTATCTGGTCTGTTTAGCGCAAGCGATGAATCATTGCCAACAGCATTAACAGCTAAACTGAACACATTAGGAGTTGCTACTGCACAATTTTTTGCGAATGCAGTAAATACCACCAATACTGGTGTTGATGTGGTGATTGATTATCAAAAGAAAATTTCAAGTACCGAGAGATTTAAAATTTTATTTGTAGCAAATCTACAAGACATCAACATTGACGAAGTGCATGTGCCTAAAGCATTAAGTACAACCGTATATAATGCGAATACCTTTTTCAATGATCGTGAAAAATATTTCTTAAAAGCATCTGCTCCTAAATCTAAGGCCTCCATCAATTTTGACTATACTAAAAACAAAGTAAGCATTGGTGCTAGAGTTACTTACTTTGGCAACCTAGCCTTAACTGGATTTGGATACAACGGTGATGGTATTGATCCTCAAGTACCATTGGATGTTGATGATACTAAGTTTAGTCCAGAAGTATTTAACTATAAAGGCAAATTCACCACAGATATTTACGCAAATCTGCAAGTAAATAAAAAAATATCTTGGATTGTAGGCGCTGACAATATTTTCAATGCACACCCCGACTTTGCAGTGAACCCACAATCAAAATGGTGGGCAGGAGATAATGAAACTGGCGGACCATGGGATGGTGTTCAAATGGGCTACAACGGCTTAAGAATATTCAGCAAACTGGTTTTTAAATTTTAATACTAAATAAAATAAATAACTTTAAAGCCTTCTCGTTCAATCGGGAAGGCTTTTTAATGAACGCCGAAATAAATAGGTTTAAATTTTATGATTAGAATACAAAAATATTTTTTCGGGACGAACATTGTGAGCGAAGCGATCTGAGAGCACAGAAAAAGATATTTTGTATTCGATAAAACTAATAACATGAAAAAAATAATTACCCTTTGTGCAATCCTAGTATGCATTACCCTAAGCGCTGTAGCGCAAAATGGCATTGTTGTATTTCAAACGGACTTTGGAACGAAAGATGGCGCGGTATCTGCGATGAAGGGCGTTGCCAGTTCAATAGATCCGCTTTTAAAATTATACGATCTGACACATGATATTCCAGCCTACAATATTTGGGAAGCCGCGTACAGATTAGATCAAACCGTTCCTTATTGGCCAGCGGGCACCGTATTTGTGTCGGTGGTGGATCCTGGTGTAGGCACGCAACGAAAATCGGTGGTGGTCAAAACAAAAACAGGACATTATATTGTGACGCCAGATAATGGTACACTTACTTTAATTGCACAATCATTGGGTATTGATTCGATTCGAGAAATTGATGAAGTAAATAATAGACGAAAAAATTCAGGTGCCTCTTATACTTTTCACGGCCGAGATGTTTATGCTTATACTGCAGCAAGATTAGCGGCACATAAAATTAGTTATGATCAAGTAGGTCCCATCGTGAATAGGCCCGTGGTCGCTATCGCTTTTCAAAAAGCACAATTATTGGGTAGTCAATTAAAAGGTACCATTGATATCTTGGACATACAATATGGAAATATTTGGACCAATATCGATCAAGAAGTTTGGAAAAAATTTACTACCCTATCACATGCAAAAAATGAAATTCAGGTACAAATTTTTCACAACCAAAAATTAATCTATACTGGCAACATGCCTTTTGAAAATACTTTTGGAGGCGTCGATGTTGGAAAGCCGCTTGCTTATTTAAACAGCTTAATGAATTTATCTTTTGCGTTGAATCAAGGAAGTTTTTCAGAGAAATACCATGTATTCGCGGGTAGCAGTTGGACCCTCGCCATAGCTTGGACTAAATAATACATAAGGCTATAAATACTTAAGTAAGCTTCCCCATATATAAAGCCCTGATTTCAAATGGCCTATAAAAGCGGCCCCAAACAGCGTATAAATACTTTAAAAAAAGGGTACAAATTAATGTACTAAATACTAAATTATTTAGTTAATATTGCTAATAATTTTAGTTTTATGTCATTTATAGATACAGATCCCGATGAGGGAATGGCTACCCAGCAGATTAATAAAAATTACAAATCTGGTCAAATTATTCAAGCGAATGCCACTGGATTTGGAGCCGCGTCGGACGACTTTATGGAAAGAGGCATTGACCTAAATGAACAGTTGGTGCGCAATAAACCGGCTACTTTTTTCTTTCGGGTCAACAGCGATGCTATGTTAGGTGCCGGTATTCATATTGGCGATATTTTAATTGTAGACCGAAGCCTTCCTCCTAGTTCAGGCAAAGTAGTGGTGGCCGTTTTAAATGGTGAATTTTTAGTGCGCCGTTTACAAATACAAGAACACAGTATCAGCTTAGTTCCCGAAAATAAAAGATACGGTACCATTCAAGTAGCACAACTTGAGCAGTACCATACTTGGGGTGTAGTAAGTTTTGTGATACATAGTTTATAAAATAAATCACCTCAGGGTGATTAAAAAAATGTTCTCCCGTGCAAGCGATTGTTGATTGTAATAGTTTTTATTGTTCTTGCGAAAGGTTATTTCAACCTCAACTACAACAGGCACCTGTGGTCGTATTAAGTAATAATGATGGTTGTATTGTGTCGCGATCCGACGAAGCAAAACAATTAGGCATCTCTATGGCGATCCCCTATTTTCAAGCAAAAGAATTATTTGAAAAATATAAAGTACACGTCTTTTCATCTAACTACCATTTATACGGCGACCTAAGTTGGCGTGTCATGGAAACCATGCGACAACTAGTACCACCGGGTTGTGTCGAAGTATATTCGGTAGACGAAGCTTTTTTAAATTTAGATCATGTCCCTTCCGACCGCTTACAGGACTATTGTATTTCACTAAAAAAGAAAATAGAAACTTGGACAGGCATATCCGTATCTATTGGTGTAGCCCCTAATAAAGTATTAAGCAAAGTCGCCAACCGATTGGCCAAAAAAAATAAATTACTCACGAGTGGCGTGGTGATATTAAATGATACTAAAACCATACAAGCCGCTTTACAAAAAACACCCGTGGAAGATATTTGGGGCATTGGATATAGCTACAGTGAAAAATTAAAAACATACGGCATTGGTACTGCTTATGCTCTTAGCATTAAAGATTTAAGTTGGGGAAAACGATTTTTAGGAGGCGTCGTTGGAATGAAATTAATTCGAGAATTAAAAGGAATGCATAGTCATGATATGCAAGCGCCCCGCACCCATAAAAAAATGATTGCTACCACGCGTATGTTTGGAAGGCCTGTTTCAAAATGGCAGGAAATAGAAGAAGCCTTAGCCACCTACGCTACTCGTACCGCTGAAAAATTAAGACGACAGCATAGTGCCGCTTATGGGGTATCCGTTTTTTTATTAAAAAAAATGGCCGCTCAGGGGGAGCCCTCTTATTATCATCACGGACGACAAGTAAGCGGATATGTAAAACTAGACAACCCTAGTAACCTCACCCCTGATATTATTAAAGCCGTGGTCGCCCTAGGAAAAAGCTTGTTTGAACAGGGTGAAATATATAAAAAAGCAGGTGTTATTTTAAGCGATTTTGTACCTGACAATGCATTGCAGACCAATTTATTCGTTGCCCCCGCCGACCAAAAACGAAAAAAGCTAATGAATATGATAGATAATATGAACGCCGCCTTTAGAGATGATATCCTCAAATTTGGAACCAGTGGCACCCAAAAAAACTGGAAAATGCGTAGTGAACGCCGAAGCAAACGCTATACCACCCGTTGGGATGAACTCTGTTTAGTAAGATAAATAAGAATAGTGGAAAACCATTGGCTAAAAATTCGTAAAAATGGTTCTGCTTCTGTATTTTTGCCCAATTTCATACATATGAGCAACACCCTGCAATCCAACGAGTCTATAAGCTCCTCTCGAAAAAAAATTATTGTTTTAGGCAGTGGCCCCAATCGTATTGGACAAGGCATTGAATTTGATTACTGTTGTGTTCATGGTTTATTGGCGGTAAAGGAATCAGGCTACGAAGCCATCATGGTTAATTGTAACCCTGAAACTGTTTCTACCGATTTTGACATGGCCGATAAATTATATTTTGAGCCTGTATTTTGGGAACACTTATGGGAAATTATTGAACTAGAAAAACCAGAAGGTGTGATTGTACAATTAGGTGGACAAACTGCTTTAAAATTAGCAAAACGATTAACAGAAAGAGGTATTAAAATTATAGGCACTTCATTTGATAGTTTAGATATCGCCGAGGACAGAGGTCGATTTAGTGATTTATTAAAAGAATTAAAAATTCCTTACCCCGATTACGGAACCGCTTATACCGCAGAAGAAGCCATTGAAGTAGCGAACAAAGTAGGCTACCCTGTTTTAGTGCGTCCTAGTTATGTGATTGGTGGACAAAGAATGCGAATTGTTATTAATGACGCCGAAGTGGAAACTGCAGTAGTGAGTATTTTAAAACATATCCCTGATAATAAAATATTAATTGATCATTTTTTAGATCGCTGTCAGGAGGCAGAAGTAGATGCCATTTTTGATGGTGAAACTTTTCATATCATGGGAGTGATGGAACACATTGAGCCAGCAGGTATTCATAGCGGAGATAGTAATGCAGTACTACCAGCATTTAACCTGACCCCATTGGTGGTAGAGACCATGGAATTTATAAGTGAGAAGATTGCTAGAGCATTAAATATAAGAGGCCTTATTAATATTCAGTTTGCTATAAAAGATGGTAAAGTATTTGTGATTGAAGCCAATCCAAGGGCTTCCAGAACAACTCCTTTTATTGCAAAAGCATATCAAATTCCTTACTTAAACATTGCTACAAAAATAATGTTGGGTGCCGCTAAATTAACCGATTTCGTGATGGAGAAAAAACTAGATGGTTACGCTATAAAGGAACCTGTATTTAGTTTTGATAAATTTCCTGGCGTGAATAAGGAATTAGGACCAGAGATGAAAAGCACCGGTGAAGCCATTCGCTTTATCAAAGATTTACGCGACCCTTACTTCCGAAATTTATACAAAGAGCGTTCGATGAACCTAAGTCGCTAAAAGAACTAAAAAAAGCCCCTTACAAATTATGAAGGGGCTTTTTTATTAAGTGAAAGATTTAATTTCTTCTATTTTTTAGGAACACCATATTGGTCTACTAAATAAATAATGGCTGCCATATTCACAGCCCCTAATAATAATTCTCTTTTATTTACATTTTCAAAAACATCCGTTTTAGCGTGATGATAATCAAAATACCTTTGACTATCTGGAATCAATCCTGATAAAATAACATTAGTGTCAACGGTGTTGATGGGGCCAATATCAGCGCCACCACCGCCAGCAATAATTTCCGTACCGTATGGTTTTAATAAGGGGGTCCAAGTTTGAAATATCTTTAATTGTGCTGGAGTGCAAGTAATGCCAATGGACCTTGGTGTAAAACCACCTTCATCACTCTCTAATGCAAATAAATGCTTTTCATTATTTAATTTAGCGAGCTCTGCATACTTTTCACCACCGCGACTTCCATTTTCTTCATTCGCAAACAATACAAAACGAATGGTATGCTTAGGCGTATAATGAATGGCCCTCATCATTCTTAAAAGCTCCATGGTTTGTACAATACCAGCACCATCATCATGCGCTCCTTCATTCACATCCCAACTATCTAAGTGTCCGCCAATCGTAATAATTTGATCAGGAAAACTAGATCCCTTTATTTCAGCCACCACATTATTTTCATCGGCATCTGGTAAAAAGTATCCATAGGTTTGCATTTGAACACGGATCGTGCCTTTTTTTGAATTGGCATATAATTCCTTTGCATCATTAGGACCTAATGCAACAGCAGGAATTTTAGGATACTGCTCATCATAAAACATGCCCCCTGTATGAGGTGCATTATCTGGAGCGGTACTTAGTGAATGCATCATCATCCCAATTGCACCATACTTCGCAGCCCTACTTGCACCCGAACCACGATACACTGCTGCCTGTCCATAAGCAACAAAGGTTGGAATAATAGTTGGATCAAATTCACTATTAAAATACACGATCTTACCTTTTACATCGTTCTTTCTTTTTTCTAATTCATCAAAATTGGCAACAGCTAAAAGTTCGCCTTCAATTAAACCTTTACTCCCTAATGAATTTCCTAAAGCCAAAACAGCTAAAGGTTGATTCACTGCTTTACCATTCATTCCCACTATACTTGCAAAGTCTTTTCCCCCTCTTTGCCAATTAGGTGTTTTACATGCTTGCATATATACTTTATCAGGTCCAAAAGCTTCCATATTTCGTTTTCCCCAAATGGCTGCATTTTGTTGTTGAGGCGAACCCGCCAATCGACCTCCAATTTGCTTTGTCAATTGCCTTAATAAATCATAGGCTTTCCCATTGGTCAAAATTTCATCGGCCATTTTTTTGATAAAAATACTGTCTTGATTTACTTGCGCTTGCAAGGTAAATGGGATACAAAACAACAAAAAGAATAATTTACGCATAACCATTTTTTTCCATTTAAATAATAGTTAAATATAAATAAACTTTATTGCATTATTAGTTGTTATTTGCATATACAATAGTAATAAAATGAAGATTGGAATTGTTTGTTACCCTACTTTTGGAGGTAGTGGCGTTTTGGCAACAGAGCTTGGAAAAGCTTTAGCAGAAAAAGGCCATGAGATTCATTTTATCACTTACCAACAACCCGTCCGATTAAATGGTTTTCATACTAATATTTTTTACCACGAAGTAAGGGTTCCTAGTTACCCTTTATTTGATTATCCTCCTTATGAACTTGCATTAGCAAGTACAATGGTAGATGTGATTTTAAATCATGATTTAGATTTGATCCATGCGCATTATGCAATACCGCATGCCTCAGCAGCTTATACCGCTAAACAAATTGTATTACAAAAAACAGGTAGGTCTGTTCCGGTCATCACAACTTTACACGGCACTGATATCACATTAGTGGGAAGGGATAAAACTTACGAGCCTGTGGTTACTTTTTCAATTAACGAAAGTGATGCGATTACTGCTGTTTCTGAAAATTTAAAACAAGAAACTTTAAAGCATTTTGAAATTAGAAAAGAAATTCAGGTCATACATAATTTTGTAGATGTTCATAGATATAATAAAAAACCACTAGCCGCTTTTAGGCAAGTGATTGCTCCACACAATGAAAAAATTATTGTGCACGCTTCTAATTTCAGGAAACTAAAGCGGATCGATCATGTGATGGAAATTTTTAAAAATATTCATAGTGCAGTGCCTTCAAAATTATTAATGGTAGGCGACGGCCCTGAACGCCCTATTGCCGAAGATATGGCCAGACAATTTGGAATTGAATCCGATATTCGTTTTTTAGGAAAGCAAGAGCAAATGGAAGATATCTTAGCAGTAAGTGATTTATTTTTACTCCCTTCCGAATATGAAAGTTTTGGTTTAGCTGCATTAGAAGCAATGGCGGCAAGTGTAGTAGTAATTAGTTCTGACGCCGGCGGGTTATCTGAAATAAATATAGATGGCGTTACAGGTTATACTGCTCCCGTAGGTGATGTTGCTACCATGAGTCAAAAATCAATTGCATTATTGCAAGATGAAACCAAGCTAAAAACTTTAAAACACAATGCTTTAAAACAGGCAAAAGCATTTGACATTCATCATATCATACCTCAATACGAAACCCTCTACAGAAAGTATTGTCGAACAGGAGATTGTTAGCCAAAAAAATTTTATTAATTAAATTTTACACCAATACCTGATCGATACTTAATTTTATTTTATTGACAGCGATTGCCAATTCTTCCATAGTAATGCATAAAGGTGGGGCAATTCGAATACGATCTTCTGCAAATAAAAACCAATCGGTGATAATTCCATTGAGCACACATTGTGCAGCAATTTTTTTAGCCAAGTCCGGAGATGCAAATTGTAATGACATCCACAATCCTTTATGAGATCGGTGTTGGATAGATGGATGCACCATATGTGATAATAAGTAAGCTTCTTTTTCAGCAACTTCTTGAATCCAATTAGATGCTTGTAATACTTTTAATGCAGCATTACCTGCAGCACAACAAACTGGATTTCCACCGAAAGTAGTAATATGACCCAATACAGGACTATAGGTTAAAGTGCCCATCATTTTTGTATCCGAAATAAAAGCGCCCAGTGGAAGTCCACCTCCTAATGCTTTTCCCAATAATAATATATCTGGAACGATACCATATTGTTCAAATGCAAATAAGCTTCCTGTTCTTCCAAATCCAGATTGAATTTCATCTACAATCAGTAAAACGCATAAGGAAGCACATTTTTTTTGCAATGCAATAACCCATTCCAATTGCGCTGGTTTTATTCCTGTTTCAGCTTGCACTAATTCAACCAATACACAAGCTACTGTATCATCAATCAAATCAATATCATCAAAATGATTATACCTTAAATGCAATACATTGGGCAATAAAGGTCTAAAAGCATTTCTAAAATATTCATCTCCCATTACACTCAATGCCCCTTGCGTACTTCCATGATAAGCCCCCTCAAAAGCTATTATTTTAGATCGTTTGGTAACGCGCTTAGCTAATTTCATTGCACCTTCGGTTGCTTCGGCACCACTATTTGTAAAATAAACCGATTGTAAACTTGAAGGCAAAAGATGAGTTAATGCTTTCGCATATTGCACTTGTGGTGACTGAATAAATTCACCATATACAATGACATGCATGTATTGCGCTACCTGATCCTGAATGGCTTTGATCACATCTGGATGACTATGTCCTATATTACAAACACTAAATCCTGCAATCAAATCCATAAAAGATTTTCCTTGTACATCCTGAATCATCACACCTTTAGCCGAAGCCACTTCAATACCAATGGGTTTGTCCGAGGTTTGAGCTAAATGCTGAAAAAAAAGTTGTCTGTTGGTGGTGCTGTACATTACTTGTAAATTGCATTACAAAAGTCGCATATTTATGGCAATCATACTATCCCTTCAAGGAAAAGATCCTCAATTTGGTGAAAATTGTTTTATAGCCCCCAACGCCACCATCGTCGGTGAAGTTGAAATGGGCAATGATTGTTCCGTTTGGTTTAACGCTGTGATTAGGGGCGATGTACATTATATTAAGATGGGAAATAAAGTGAATGTCCAGGATGGCGCAGTGATTCATTGTACTTATTTAAAACATCCAACCAATATTGGAAATAATGTATCTATTGGTCATAATGCATTAGTGCATGGTTGCACGATTCACGATAATGTACTAATTGGAATGGGTAGTATCGTTATGGATGGTTGTGTGGTACACTCTAATGCCATTATAGCAGCCGGCGCGGTGGTATTGGAAGGAACGATTGTTGAAGCTGGAAGTATTTATGCCGGCGTCCCTGCCAAAAAAGTAAAAATGGTGAACGAGGATTTAATTCAAGGTGAAATAAATCGCATCTCTGATAATTATGTAAAGTATGCGAGTTGGTTTGATCAGTACAATGAGGCCCCAAAGAAATAAGTACACTAATATTTTTTTGGTTCAATGCCATGCCATAAATCAACGTAGCTAAAAAATCGGGCTTCCGTTATGATGCCTTTTTCCACAGCGGCTTTCACAGCACAACCAGGCTCATTAATGTGTTGGCAATTATGAAATTGACAGCCTTGCATTTTTTCACGCATCTCAGGAAAATATTGAGCCAATTCTTCTTTCTCTAAATTAACCAAACCTAATTCACGCATACCAGGAGTATCAATCACTGCACCGCCATTTGGCAGGTCATACATTTGTGCAAAAGTGGTGGTATGCATTCCTTTCCCACTCCATCCACTTACTTCCTGCGTGGACAAATCTAAATGGGGAAATAAATAATTAATAAAAGAAGATTTTCCTACCCCGCTATGACCACTAATTAAAGTTGTTTTTCCTAATAACAGTTTTTCGATCGCCTCTAGTCCTTCCTTTTGATTAATGCTGATTAAAAATACTTGATACCCTACGGCTTCATACATGGATTTAAGCATATCATAAATCGCCATTTCTGAAGGACCATAAATATCAGATTTATTAAAAACAATCATGGCTGGAATATGAAAGGCTTCGCAAGAAACTAAAAATCGATCTATAAAACCTTGGGATGTTTTAGGCGATTTTAAAGTCGCTAATAAAATGGACTGATCTAAATTGGAAGCAATAATATGTTGCTGCCTTTTATTATGGGGTGATTGCCTTGCTACATAATTATCCCTATCTAAGATATCGGTAATCATCACGGATTTTTTATCGGCATCTTCCATGTCATATTGCACCCAATCTCCAACTGCAATAGGGTTGGTAGAGGAAATGGCATCGAGTTTAATTACCCCTTTAATTCGGGCTTGATAAAACAAACCCTCCTCCGATTTAACGGAGTACCAGCTACCTGTCGATTTATATATCCTTGCCTTCATGAACTACGAAGATAAAAGTAATTGTTAAGAACTAGCCCATCATCAAAAAAGCATCTACAAATTTGGTATCTTTGCCCTATGAGCCAATTCGCCCACGACCCTATTGTTCCCTACAGAGAAAGTAATGCTGGTAAAAAGGAGCAGGTAGCCACCATGTTTGATTCTATTGCTAAAAGATACGATTTTTTGAATCGATTTTTGAGCTTAGGGATTGATCAAATCTGGCGAAAAAAAGCCATTGCCCATTTTAAAGGCAAGCCCTTAAATCATTTATTAGATGTGGCCACTGGAACTGCAGATATGGCTTTGATGGCCTATCAACAAATAAAGCCAAATCAAATAACTGGCATGGATATTTCGGAAGGGATGATGCAATATGGCCGTATAAAAATTGAAAATAAAGGGTTAAGTAATACAATAAAATTAATATTAGGAGATAGTAAGAATATTCCTTTTGACGACGAAAGCTTTGATGGCGCCATGGTGGCTTTTGGTGTGCGCAATTTTGCAGATTTAGAAAAAGGACTTTCTGAAATGAACAGGGTGTTGACAGCTGGGAGTAAAATAGTCATACTGGAATTTTCACAGCCTACTCTATTTTGGTTTAAACCCATTTATACATTTTATATGAAGTGGATTACTCCCACCATAGGTAAAATATTTTCGGGTAATAAAGCGGCTTATACTTATTTAAACGAAAGTGTCGTCGCTTTTCCAGAAGGCAAAGCTTTTTTAAGTATCTTAGAAAAAGCAGGATTTAAAAATACACAACAACAAAAATTAAGTTTAGGAATATGCAGCATTTACTGCGGAAGCAAATAAAACTAGTCGGTATTTTAATGGTAAGTTGCTTATCATTGAACGCGCAAAAAAACGAAGTGTTTCAGGCCGATCACGACGAAATGCCCTATTATTTAGGCATCAGTATTGGAACTGGACTGAGTCAACTCAACTTTGATAGAAATGTAAATTTTAATATTACCTCTATGAATGCTGCAAGTCAGTTGACATCAGTAAATAGTCAAAATTTAAACTTGGGATTAACGGGTACTTTAAAATTATCGGATCATTTTTTATTGAGAGCTAACCCCATGTTATTAATTGGCGGCTCAAAAAGTCTCACATTTTCGGTCAATTCTGTTGCAGATCAAATTGAGATCCCTTCTACGATTATAACGCTGCCAATTGCGCTCAAAATGCAATCTAATCGATACAATGGATTTGGATATAATTCATTGATGCGTCACTATGTTTTTGGAGGAGGAAAGGCCGACTTTGATTTATCTAGCTCCAAAATTGAGAATAGCTATAGAGGTGTTCCTTATAAGGCTTTATTAAACGGGACCGACTTAGGATATGAATTTGGATTGGGACTAAGTTTTTATTTAAGATATGTTACCATTTCTCCAGAGCTTAAATTTTCCTACGGGTTAACTAATTTAAAAAATAACAATACAATTGAACCATTGCTAAATAATGTCAATAAAGTAAATGCTAATTTTATTTATTTCACTATACATCTTGAAAATTAATATTGATGCGTGATTATATTATAAAAAATACCACCATAGTCAATGAAGGGAAAAGTTTTAATGGAGAAGTGCTCATTAAAAATGGTCGTATTGAAAAAATAGCTACTCAAATTGAAACACCTGCAGGTGTCATCGAGATTAATGGGGAAGGAAAATACCTGATACCAGGTGCTATTGATGATCAAGTTCATTTTAGAGAACCAGGATTAACACACAAAGCAACCATTTATACTGAGGCAAAAGCGGCCATAGCGGGCGGTGTAACTAGTTTCATGGAAATGCCCAATACAGTTCCGCCCGTATTTACACAAGCCTTATTGGAAGATAAATACAAATTGGGTGCGCAATATTCCTTAGCGAATTACTCCTTTTTTATGGGTACTTCACAAGAAAATTGGGAAGAAGTTTTAAAAACAAATGATAAAAAGAATGAGGTATGTGGTGTTAAAATATTCATGGGTGCAAGTACTGGTAATTTATTAGTGGATAACCCCCTTGTTTTAGAAAAGATATTTGAAGGTTCAGAATTATTAATAGCAACACATTGTGAGGAAGAAAGTATTATTAAAAAAAATAAAGCAGCTTTAGAATCCACAAAAGCAATATTAGAACCATCCGATCATCCTATCATTCGAAATGAAGAGGCCTGCTTTGAATCCTCATTCAAAGCGATCCAATTGGCAAAAAAATTTAATGCGCGATTACACATTTTACACATTAGTACTGCGAAGGAATTACAACTGTTTTCAAATATGCTTCCACTAGCAGAAAAACGTATCACTTCCGAGGTATGCGTACATCATTTACATTTTACTGCAAATGATTATGCAACAAAAGGAAATTTAATAAAGTGTAATCCTGCTATCAAAGCACCCGAAAACCGCGCCGCTTTGTGGGAAGGCTTACTTAATGATCAATTAGATGTCATAGCAACCGACCATGCTCCACACGCTTGGGATGAAAAGCAAGGTGATTACTCGCATGCACATGCAGGTTTACCCTTGGTTCAGCATCCTGTTTTATTAATGTTGAAATATGTGAAGGAAGGGAAATTAACCATGGAAAAAATGGTTGAAAAAATGAGTCATGCTGTTGCCACATGTTTCCAAATAAAAGAAAGAGGATTTATTAGAGAAGGCTATTATGCCGATTTAGTATTAGTAGAAGAAGCTACTTATACGGTCACCAACGAAAATATTTTATACAAGTGTGGTTGGAGTCCATTATTGGGCACCCATTTTCCTTTTCAGATTCATTCCACTTTTGTGAACGGTCAATTGGTTTACCATAAAGGTGTATTTGATGAAAGCGTAAGAGGACAAAGATTACAATTTACCAGAAGCTAAAAGTAATTTTTATGCTGGTAGATAAAATTACATTGAAAGATATTGGCTTATTTGATACCGACGAAAGTCTCGGCCTAATTTCCTACCTCAATTTTTGCAAAACCAACGGGGGTAAATTGCGCATGGATCAATTCCTCTCAAAGCCTTTGTCCTCCATTACTTCCATTGAACAAAGGCAGGATGCGATAAAGCAATTTATAAAGGAAATTAGTTTTATTCAGGAATTGAAAATTACCAATGGTACTACATTGGTGATGGAGAAATTTTTTGAAACTGGATTTAAAACAATCCCAACTCAAATTAGTCTTGTTGGCGCTTATTGGTATCAATTTTCCAACGCTACCGATTATTCGCTTATTCGTTATTCGACAGAACACCTTATTGTATTTTATAAAAGTCTCCAACAATGGCTAGCAATATTTGATATCCAAAACGGAAATCCAATTGTCACATCCCTTGTTGAAAAAATAAAAAAACATACTAGTCACCCTGCCTTGGTTCAATTAAATGATCAAAACAGTTTGAAACATCCACAAAAGTTACTTTCCTTATCCTACTTTTTTTTATATCAATACAAAAACAATACTTTAGAATTATTAAATAATTTTTATGAGCTAGATGCTTACTATAGTATGGCCGTAGCTGCTCAAAAATTTCATTTTGTTTTTCCCACTTGGTTAAACAATGAAACACCTACGCTTGAAGTAACATCTGCGATCCACCCCTTAGTAGCCAAAGCTGTTGACAATAGCTTGACACTTAATCAAAACAGCAATTTGCTTTTTTTAACAGGGGCTAATATGGCAGGCAAGAGCACTTTTATCAAAACCATTGGTATTGTTATTTATTTAGCACATGTGGGCATCGGGGCGCCTGCTAAAAAATTAAATTTAACCTTATTTGATGGGCTCATCAGCAACTTAAATATTGCAGATAATGTAGTAAAAGGGGAAAGCTACTTTTTTAATGAAGTACAAAGAATAAAAAACACCATTGAAAAAATAATGGATGGAAAAAAGTATTTTGTTTTGATTGACGAATTATTTAAAGGAACCAATGTTCAAGATGCGATGAAGTGCAGCAGCGAAGTAATCAAAGGTTTACAAAATTGGAGAAACAGTTTATATATAATTTCAACTCATTTATATGAAATTAGCGATGGTCTTAAAGAATACTCCAATATTCAATTTAATTATTTTGAAACGGACGTGCGCCAAAAAGAACTTGTCTTTCATTACCAATTAAAAAATGGGGTGAGCCAAGACCGATTGGGCTATTTAATTTTAGAACGAGAAGGTGTGGTTGACCTGTTAAAAGAGATCACAAAAAACAAGTATTAATACTTTACCTAGAACATGAATGTAAAGTAGGTTCAAGCAAAAAAGATGCTTGTCCAAACAAAAGGGAGTGCCCTAATTGGCATTGATGCCATTACGATTACCATCGAAGTGAATGTAAGTATGGGACAAGGCTATTGTATAGTAGGCTTGCCCGATTCTTCTGTCAAAGAAAGTTTAGATCGAACCGAAAGTGCCATTAAAGCAAATGGTTTTCATATGCCGCGCACCAAGTTGGTCATTAATTTATTACCCGCTGAATTTAAAAAAACAGGAGCCGCATTTGACTTGCCCATTGCGATAGGTATTTTAGCCGCCTCAGAACAAGTGACCCCTATTCATTTATTAGATCAATATATCATGATGGGCGAATTGGGACTTGATGGAAAATTATATCCTATTAAAGGAGTGCTCGCCATGGCCATGCAAGCAAAAGCAGAAGGTTATTTAGGCATGTTACTCCCCGTTGGCAATGAGTCAGAAGCATGCTTAGTGGAACATTTAGATATATTTTGTTTTACGCATTTAACCGAAGTTGTCCATTTTTTTAGAGATCCTAATTCAAAATCTCCTGTAAAAAGAAATAATTACCCGGTTCAAAATAAACAAAGCAGCCCTTCAAATTTTTCAGATGTAAAAGGACAGCAACATGTAAAGAGGGCCTTAGAAATTGCGAGCGTAGGAAGCCATAACCTTATAATGATAGGCCCACCGGGTGCAGGAAAAACAATGTTAGCTAAAAGCTTAGTATCTATCTTACCTCCATTAAATCAAATGGAGGCACTTGAAACCAGTAAGATTTATAGCATCACTGGCAAATTAGATGCAGTGAATAAATTATTAACCCACCGCCCATTTAGACATCCACACCATAGTTTATCTGCCATCGCACTAATTGGTGGCGGAAGCTATCCCCAACCAGGTGAAATTTCATTAGCACATAACGGGGTATTATTTTTAGATGAGCTCCCCGAATTTAATCGTTCGGTTATAGAAGTTTTAAGACAGCCCATGGAAGAAGGGGTTGTTAGTATCGCGCGTGCCAAAATGAGTGTCAGCTTCCCAGCAAGATTCATGCTGATCGCAGCCATGAACCCCTGCCCTTGTGGGTATTATAATCATCCACATAAAGAATGTCATTGTAGCCCTCCTTTGATTCAAAAGTATATGCATAAAATATCTGGGCCATTATTGGATCGAATTGACCTTCATATTGAAGTGACTCCTGTTTTATATCATGAATTAAGGGCGTCAAAGGATGAAGAAACCTCGGAAAGCATTGCAGAAAGAGTTGTAAAAGCAAGAAATATTCAAAGCAATCGATTTAAGGACGATAAAGGAACCTATACCAACGCTCAAATGAATAAAATACAGTTAAAAAAGTATTGTACACTTAGCAACGAAGCCGAAGCGCTACTCAAATCAGCAATGGAAAAATTTCAGTTAAGTGCAAGGGCTTTTGACCGAATTATTAAAGTGAGCCGAAGTATTGCTGACTTAGAGGAGGAAAATAATATACAAATAAGTCATATCAGCGAGGCGCTTCAATACAGAACATTGGATAAAGCAAATTGGGGCCAATTTAAAAACTAATATTGACCTGTTCTCAGTAATACAAGGGTACAAGCTTCCATGGTTTGTATACCTTCTTTGGCTGCGATCGAGGCTAGTATTGGATTTTCGGTACCAGGATTAAAAATAATTCGACGAGGACGTAAGGCAATAATGGCATCAAAATATTCAGTTTGAGCAGCTGCGCCTAGGTATAATGTCACAGTATCAATAGGAATTTGACTAGGCCATTCGTTTAAAATTGCAATTTCATCAATCATTCCCTTTTTGATACCATAAGGATATACAGATAACCCCTTTTCATGTAATAAATTAGTTGCTAAAAAACTATATCTATCAGGATTGGGTGATGCGCCTAAAACCAAGGTGACTGGTGTTTTCATTTTACAAATCTATTAATAAATAGATGAATAGATTTTATTTTGTTACAATAAAACATTGTAATTTTATGCAAATCTACTTTACAAACTAAAATTAAATATTCATCATGGCAAAGTCAAGCAAGAAAAAAGCAGCTCCTAAGAAAAAAGTAGCAGCTAAGAAGGCAGTTAAAAAAACAGCTCCTAAAAAAGCAGTTAAGAAAGCAGCTAAAAAAGCGGCTCCTAAGAAAAAAGTAGCTCCTAAAAAAGCAACAAAGAAAGCAGTTAAAAAGGCAGCTCCTAAGAAGGCAGCGAAAAAAACAGCTCCTAAAAAAACAGTAAAAAAAGCGGCTCCTAAAAAAGCAGCAAAGAAAACAGTAAAAAAAGCGGCTCCTAAAAAAGCAGCTCCAGTTGTTGAAGTGGCTGTTGTAGCGCCAACGCTTTTCACTGTTCCTAGCACTGATACACCTACTGCATAAACTTAGCGGTAAAATTCATAACTAAAATCCCCTCATTCCGATTTATCGTGATGAGGGGATTTTTTATTTGCTAAAAAAAATGGAAACTTAATTAGTGATCATGAAGAAACAGAGGAAGCTATGTTGTTATATTTATAGAGTGGCCAAAGATTAAAAAAACATTTTAATGGGCGTTTCTAAATAACTTTTTAAAGTTTGTAAAAAAGCAGCGCCTGTCGCTCCATCAACAACGCGATGATCACAACTTAGTGTTACATTCATCACATTTCCTGGAACCACTTGGCCATTTTTTACAACAGGTTCTTGCGCAATGCCCCCTACTGCTAAAATACAAGCATCTGGAGGATTGATGATCGCTGTAAATTGATCAATACCAAACATGCCTAAATTAGAAATAGTGAAAGTACTTCCTTCCCAATCTGCAGGTTGTAATTTTTTATCTTTTGCTTTTTTTGCAAACTCTTTTACCGAGGCACTAATCTGCGCTAAAGACAAGCCATCTGCAAAACGCAATACAGGCACCAATAAACCCTCTTCAACTGCTACTGCAATTCCAATATTTACATGATGATTAGTGCGAATTACTTCACCTAACCAACTACTGTTTACTTTTGGATGTTGTTTTAAAGAAAGTGCTACTGCCTTTACTATAAAATCATTAAAGCTAATCTTAACTGGCGAAGTTTCATTCATTAAAGCGCGCGCTTCTACTGTCGCATCCATATTTATTTTCATTGTTAAATAAAAATGAGGTGCTGTAAATAAGCTTTCACTTAAACGCTTAGCAATCACTTTTCGCATTTGCGAAACAGGTGTATCAACAAAGCTTACTTGTCCTATTGGAGCAGTAGGCAAGAATGTTGCACTCGTATTGGAAGGTGTAAAATTCTCTAAATCAGTTTTAGTAATTCTTCCATGCTCACCAGAACCTTTCACAAATTTTAAATCCACTCCTTTTTCCTTTGCTATTTTTTTAGCTAAAGGAGAAGCAAAAATACGGCCCTCATTCACTACTGTTGTTGGCGCAACATTGGTTGCAGGTGCCATTGTAACAGTTGTTGACTGAGTTGAAGCAGCAGGCACTTCATTGACAACAGGTGCACTAGCAGCAACAACACTACTAGGAGTTGCAACTGCATTCACTATTGAATCGATATCTAATCCAGGTTGACCAATGATACATAACAATTGGTTCACTAATATTTTTTCACCCGCTTTAGCTCCTTGGTATAATAAAATCCCATCTTTATAGGATTCTAATTCCATGGTTGCTTTATCGGTTTCTATATCTGCTAAAATTTCTCCTTTTTTAACTTGGTCTCCTACCTTTTTTTGCCATCCAGCAATAACACCCTCTGTCATGGTATCACTTAATCTTGGCATCAGTACTACTTCATCCATTTTACTAATATCAATTGCAGATGTATTAGTATGATTAGCTACTGGAATTATTTTTTCAGCAACCTTATCTGTTGAAACTACCTCGGCCGCTTTATTTGTATTTTGTGAAATTAAAGCAGTAATATCTTCTCCTTCTTTTCCAATGATTGCTAATAAATCATTTACTTGTAATTTACCACCACGAAGGGTTCCTATATGTAATAACACACCTTGTTGATAGCTTTCTAATTCCATCGTTGCTTTATCCGTTTCGATCTCGGCCAATAGATCACCTTTATTAACTGTATCCCCCACTTTTTTATGCCATGCAGCAATGACACCTTCGGTCATTGTATCACTCAAACGGGGCATTAAGATAACTTCGGCCATAGCTAAAAGACTATTTTGTAAATGAGTGGTGAAATTACACTAAAAATGTTTTTTTTCATGCCGGAAAGGGGAATTTTATACTAAAATCGGGCAAATTAAAGGACAAAGCTGTAAAACTTGGACCCCTACTGCCCTTGTGCCAAACTATACGCTTTTTTGTCGGCCCACATATTTAACACTTCTAAGGAACAAATTTTAAAGTCCTTTGCCAACGATCGGTACAAATCAATGACCTGATCCTGAGAAAGTGGGGTTTCGTTCACTGTTTCAAAACGGCAATAAAATTGATTAACCAAATTAGTAAAGACAGAACCTGATGGCCATACCTGAGTACCACGATTGGTAATGGTAACTAAAGTCAGACTTTCACTAGCATGCTTTAAACACTTGTCTGCAATAACATTAGGTTGATCAGCACTTTCAATAAAAAAATCAACCCCTACAATTTTATGATGGTCCCTTAAGTCACTTTGCAGCATAGGATTATGTTCCAATTTAAAATTGGTCGGTGTGACATAAAAATTAGGTAAGAATGGTTTTGGATTATGCAAAGGTTGTTTGCCAAAATTTGCAATGATAGCATCTGCGAAAACGGTTGTATTTAAGGCAGGAATTTTTTTATCACCAAAATCACCAGTATGCACCCCCGATTCCAATGTATATAATAAAGCATTTTCTATAACAACAGCTTGTTCCATTAAGCCTAAATGACGCAACATACTTAAACCACTTAATAAAAGAGAAGTAGGGTTGGCGATATTTTTTCCAGCGATATCTGGTGCAGTTCCATGCACCGCTTCAAAAATGGAGATGTGATCGCCTATATTGGCAGAAGGCGCAAAACCAAGCCCACCTACTAATCCGGCACATAAATCACTTACAATATCACCTTGTAAATTGGTAAGTACAATCACATCAAATAAATCGGGACGACTCACTAATTTCATACACAAATCATCTACAATAACATCATCTGATTTTAATTCAGGATATTCCTTAGCTACTTCTTTAAAAACTTCAAGAAATAAGCCATCCGTTAATTTCATGATATTGGCTTTGTGGCCACAAGTAATACGGCGTGCTCCTTTTTTCTTCGCCATTTCAAATGCATAACGAATTACTTGTTCACTTCCTGGACGCGTAATAAATCTTCGGCCCAACGCAACATCTTGTGTCAACATATGTTCAATGCCACCATAAGTATCTTCAATATTTTCACGAACAATGGTTAAATCAATTGCAATACCTGCTTTGCTAAAAACAGTTTCAACCCCACTTAATGTTTGAAATTTACGATCGTTTGCATAGGTGTTCCAAGTTTTACGAGCAGTAACATTGACACTTTTTACTCCTTTACCTTTAGGTGTCTCCATGGGGCCTTTAAATAAGATGCCCAAATCCTCAATCGTTTGCTTGGCTTCGGGTGTCATCCCATTGCTAAACCCTTTATCAAAAACCCATTTTCCCATGTCCACCATTTCATACTCCATGGGCACTTTTGCAGCATTAAAAATAGAAATAACGGCTTCCATAATCTCAGGTCCAATTCCATCTCCCTTAGCAACTGCTATTTTCATTTTTTGAAGTTTTATATACAAAATTGAAGGCTAAATACCTCCTAATTGATTCGATGGCGCAAAGGTACAAGACTTAGAGCTTGTTAAAAAAAAATTGGCATCCTATTTTGCAAAATCAGGCCCAATTTTAGTTATTTTTACGAAGCAGTATATTCTGCTGATGTCCTTGTAGGAAATGAACGATTATGGTCTCTAAAATTTCAGAAGGGGTCGAAGTTAGCATCGAAACTTTTTACCAAAAAGATTACAGCAATCCATTGCAAAATGAATACATGTTTGCATACCGAATCACGATCGAAAATCACAATTCATTTCCAGTTAAATTATTAAAACGCTATTGGGAAGTATTTGACAGCAATAGCGAATATCGCGTTGTTGAGGGGGAAGGTGTGGTAGGCGTTCAGCCATTAATTATGCCAGGTAAAAATTATCAATATGTAAGCGGTTGTCATTTAAAAAGTGAGCTTGGAAAAATGCAAGGCTACTATACCATGGAAAATATAGATAATAAGGAACTGATCAATGTTAATATTCCAGCCTTCAAGATGGTAGCTCCTGTAAAGCTTAATTAATTTTTTATTGATTAAGGGTGGTATTTACTTTCCGCGAATAATTGCTCTGGTGATATTTGAATCAATGCATCTAATTCAGCTTGCTTACTATTTGATTGCTGCGCCATCCATGATTCTACAATTTTATAGCCTATAAACAATCCCGCTTTCCCAGGTACTTCATTGCCAAAATAAGCACTGAATGGGGCTTCGCCCAACATATTGTTGAGCACAGTCGGATCCTTTGAATATATCAAATTCATTTTCAATAAATAATTCCAAATATCTTGTTCTGCATTAAGGATGGCATCATACTGCTTTGATGTATACCCTAACAAAGAAGGTTCGTTTGTTTGTGGCAATAATTTTTTTAAAATAAATTGTCTTTTTCCCAACTCAATCATTTCCACTATTAAACTATGTGTGGCCATTTCATTGGGCGCTATATCTTGAATTAAATTTTTCGCAGCGGCAATAGGAATATAATCGGGAGTGAAAAACTGACTTAAGTAAGCAGGAAAATATTTTTGAAATTCTTCAGATTGATACCAATGGGACTTCGCTCCAAGGTACATCTGCAAACCTATCGCCATATAATCTATACCTATGCTATTTCCATATCCTTCTAATGGCCCAATAAAATAAATAATTTTTTTAGGTAATTTATATTGAGGAAAATAATACTGTACCCTTTTAAAAAGCATTTGTATCTGAGGCTGTGCTAGCGCTGGCGCTTGTAGTACAGAGCATTCAAGATAAATGGGACGATAAACTCTTATGAAATTTTGCAAGCCTAGCAACCATTGATTCGTATCCAATGCCAACATTTGCTTGCTTAATACCTCTTTTAAAAAAGGATATTGCTTTTCCATCACTGATAAACTATCCTTTAAATGCAAACTGTCCATTTGAAACATCGCCTGATCTAATCTTTCTATTGTAAGCGCAATATCAGATGTATTTTGAGCAGGGTCGACAGCACTATTTTGACATGCACTAAGGCCTAAAATAGCTAGGAAAAGATATAAAAACAGTAATCGCATACTCGAAAGTACAAAAAAAGCGAGGTTATTTCTGTTAAAAACCGACCTTTGCCCCATGAAGATTTGCATTGCACAACAGAACTATCATATTGGAAATTTTGAACAAAACACACATAAGATTTTATGTGCGATCCAAGAGGCTAAAAATCAAGGTGCCGATTTGATTTTATTTAGTGAAATGAGTGTGTGCGGTTACCCAGCAAGAGACTTTGTTGAATTTGATGATTTTATTAATCAGTGCTATCAATCCATTGATCGTATTAAAGAAGCAGCCGACACCATTGGCGTGTTAATTGGAAGTCCTGCACGCAATCCCAATAAAAAAGGCAAAGATTTATACAATGCTGCGTTTTTCTTATATGATCAAAAAGTGGTAGCAGAAATTCACAAAACACTTTTACCTACCTATGATGTGTTTGATGAAAATAGATATTTTGAACCCGCTGACGAGTGGAAAGTAATTCCATTTAAAGGAAAAAAATTAGCCATTACTATTTGTGAAGACATTTGGAACTTAGGCGATAATCCTTTGTATCGAATTTGTCCCATGGATCAAATGATGCATCAACACCCAGACATTTTATTAAATTTAAGTGCTTCCCCTTTTGACTATACACATGACGAGGATCGTAAAGCAACGATCAAGTCCAATGTATTAAAATATAAAATTCCATTGTTTTATTGTAACGCAGTGGGTAGTCAAACTGAAATTGTTTTTGATGGCAGTTCCTTAGTTTTTGACAAGGATGCAAATTTATGTGGCGCTTTACCTATGTTTGCTTCAGCAATGGCCACTTTTGAATGTAATGAAGATGGCAGTATTAATGCGCCCATATTAGAACCTGCCAATCGAGTGCCGAATAAGGAACTGAATCCCGCTGTTTTAATTCCTAGTTTAAATATTGAACAAGTATACAACGCATTAATATTAGGCGTGAAAGATTATTTTCAAAAAATGGGATTCACTAAAGCCATTTTAGGATCTTCTGGCGGCATTGATTCAGCTGTTACTTTAGCAATTGCTTGCGAGGCATTGGGTAAGGAAAATGTACATGCTATTTTGATGCCCTCCCCTTATTCAACCCATCATTCTGTGGATGACGCAGTTCAGTTAAGTAAAAACTTAGATAACAAATACGATACCATCCCTATTAAGGAAGTATATGAAAGTTTTTTAAACACATTAAAGCCTTTGTTTAAGGATCTTCCTTTTTCCTTGGCCGAAGAAAATTTACAAAGTAGATCAAGAGGTAATATTTTAATGGGCATCGCCAATAAATTTGGATACATTTTATTAAATACATCTAATAAAAGTGAATTAGCAACAGGCTATGGTACTTTATATGGTGACATGGCAGGTGGCTTAGGCGTTTTGGGAGATTGTTATAAATTACAAGTTTACGAATTGGCTAAATATATAAATCGTCACAGGGAAATCATACCTTCTTCTATTATCACCAAAGCACCTAGTGCTGAATTGAGACCCGATCAAAAGGACAGCGATAGTTTACCTGCGTATGAAGTATTAGATCAAATATTATATCAATACATTGAAAGACGTTCTAATCCAAGTGATATAAAAGCTTTAGGATTTGAAAATGCATTAGTTGATAAGACCTTAAAAATGGTCAATAGCAACGAGTACAAGCGTAATCAATTCTGTCCCATTATTAGAATTTCACCCAAAGCCTTTGGGGTAGGTCGTCGCATGCCCATTGTAGGCAAGTACTTGAGTTAATCAAATAAGCCAACTTCGCTTTTGTTTTTATACTAAATTGTGTTTTCAACGATACTTTTTCTTATGAAAAAAATAATGTACACAGTAGGGGTAGTCGTCTTTTTAAGTATTACTTATTCTGCTCTGTCTCAAAATAAAAAACCCATTTTACCAGGCGCTTATCAAACTGAAAAATACTTCCCTTTACTTAAAGGAAAGCGCGTAAGCTTATTTACAAATCAAACAGCCACTGTCAATGGGAAACACTTAATTGATACTTTAATGTCCGCTGGCATACAGATTCAAAAAATATTTACACCCGAACATGGTTTAAGAGGCACTGCAGATGCAGGTGAAAAAGTATCGGACGAGATAGATACAAAAACAGGAATAAAAATAGTTTCCCTTTATGGTAAAAAAAATGCGCCAGATGCAAGTGACTTGGCGGATGTAGATATCATGCTTTTTGATGTGCAGGATGTGGGCACTCGTTTTTATACCTACATCAATTCATTACAATATTATATGGAATCGGCTATGGCTAATAACAAGCCAGTGATCATTTTAGACCGACCTAATCCCAATGGACATTATGTGGATGGTCCAGTCTTAGAAGCCCCCTTTTCAAGTGGAGTGGGAAAAAACGCCATCCCTTCGGTATATGGTTTAACGATGGGTGAATATGCGCAATTATTAAAAGGTGAAAATTGGTTAAAAGCGGTTGACGGAAAATCAAATTTAAATCTTACCATCATTCCCAATAAAAACTATTCACATAGCTCGATGTACATAGTAGATGTTCCGCCCTCTCCCAACTTAGCTACTATGAATTCTATTTATTGGTATGCTACTACCTGTTTGATTGAAGGAACTGTTATGAGCGAAGGAAGAGGAACCCCTCATGCATTTGCCTATATTGGACATCCTAGTATCTCAAATAACCATTTTTCATTTACGCCAGGACCGCGTGTGGGAGCTATGAATTCAAAATTATATGGACAAATATGTTATGGATGGGACTTAACAAATATAATGCCTCCGCCACATCAAATTGACCTAAGATTAATCATTGAAATGTACAAAAGCTTTCCTCAGAAAGATTCTTTTTTCATACGCCCCAAATCGGGCGAGCCGACCGCTTACTTTTTTAATAAGTTAGCAGGCAATGCTGTATTAATGGAACAATTAAAAGCAGGCGTTTCCGAAACAGACATCAGAAAAAGTTGGGAACCCAAATTAACTGAGTATAAAACAAAGCGAAAAAAATATTTACTATACGCTGATTTTAAATAAATAAAGCGTGTATAAAAAAGACCCCTGTTTCGATTTCTCTGAACAGGGGTCTTTTTTTTCATCTATGTTAACAAATTGGCATCCATTAATTCCCAATAATAGGAATACCTAATTTATGTACTGCTTCATTTAAAGCTTTAATTCCATCTTTTTTCAAATTATCATACAGCTTTAATTGTATATCCACTTGGGCTTTTAAGTCTGCAAAGGTTTCATTTACTTGTTTTGTAGGTGCAGTATAACCAGCTGCAGCTGCTTCAAATACACCTGCTATTTTATCATCCAATCGAATAGGGAAATTTAAAACATCCTGACCACTCTTCGCTTTAGTCTGATGCAAAGCTTCCTCGATTGTTTTTAAATTATCTAAAATACCAGCACATTGCTTTTGGAATACCGTATCCTTGGTTTTCTTTTGTACTGTTTGAATTTGAGCTCTAATTTCTTTAATCCCTTTTAAAGTTTTCATGATGGAACTAAAATTATCCGCAACCGATAATAAAAATTGTTCTTGTGCTTTTAGATCGGCATCAGACACTTTATAATTCGGATCTGCCAAAATCGTAAAAGGTTGTTCAGTAACGGTATTATCAATGGTCACTTTTGCAGTGTATTTGCCTGGCGCTGCCAAAACTGGACTTGTTGAACCATTCCAAAGAATCAAGCCTTCTTCTGGCTTTTCAATTTCTTTATGATACATGTTCCAAACAAAATTTTGGAACCCAGCTTCGGAGCTTGGTCCACCTACATCATTTTGATTAAAAGTTTTGATGACCTTTTTTTGATCATCTAATATGCTTATCATCACCCTTGTAGAATCAGAGGTATTCGCTTTCCAATAATTAATTACGACACCTTTTGGAGGATTTGTTCCAACATTAGCTGGCATACTCGATCTTGCGCCACGTCCACGACGCCCACCCACTTGAGGCGGCACACGATACGCACTAGCCACTGGAAATACTTTTGAAACATCCTTATTAGTTGCTTGATAATTTTCAATAAAAGATAAATCATCTAAAATATAGATACTTCTTCCTTGTGTACCTACGATTAAATTTTGATCTCGAATTAATAAATCAGTGACTGGCGTGATTGGTAAATTTAATTGAAATGGCTCCCAATTTTTACCATCATTAATAGATATATATAATCCATATTCAGTACCTGCAAATAATACCCCTGCTTTACGAGGACTAGCTACAATAGTTCTTGTAAAATGTAAAGGATCAATGCCATTGGTTATTTTTTCCCAACTTTCTCCATAATCATGCGTCACATATAAATAAGGCGCAAAGTCATCTAACTTATAACGGGTTCCTGCAAAGTATGCTGTTCCTTTTCGGATAGGATCTATTTCGACACGGTTCCACATCATCCATTGTGGTATATCCTTCGGTGTTACATTTTTCCAATGAAGTCCTCCATCCTTACTTACGTTAATCAAGCCATCATCACTTCCCGTCCATAACAAATCTTTTTCCAATGGTGATTCAGCAGCAGTAAAAATGGTGCAATAATATTCGACACTGGTATTGTCCTGTGTGATGGGACCTCCTGAACTTTTTTGACGACTCTTATCATTCGTAGTTAAATCTGGTGACAACATATTCCAACTTGCTCCATCATTTTCTGTTGCAAATAAATGATTCCCTGCTGTGTATAATTTTTTAGGATTATGTGGTGAAAAGAAAATGGGATGATTCCATTGAAAACGATATTTCATTGATTCTGCGCCAGCACCCATTGGATTATCAGGCCAAACATTTACAATTCTATTTTCGCCAGTTTTATGGTCATATCTTGTTATTAAACCACCATAAGATCCTCCAAATACAATATCACTATTGGTTGGGTCTGCTACGATATAACCACTCTCGCCACCTGCTGTTACATCAAAATCATTTTCACCAATATAGGCGCCATAAGTACTTGATAAAATACGGAAAGCAGAATTATCTTGTTGTGCACCTAATATGCGATAAGGAAAATGATTATCCGTACTTAAACGATATACTTGCACAGTAGGTTGATTCATCACAGTACTCCAATTTTTTGCACCATCTAAACTCACCTGGGCACCCCCATCATCAGAGACAATCATTCTTTTTGGATTTTTAGGATCAATCCATAAATCATGGTGATCGCCATGAGGGGTTCTTCCTGAAACAAATGTTTTTCCGCCATCGCTTGATATCATAAAATTGACATTAGGGCAGTACACTTTATTTTCATCCACCGGATCAATAAACACTTTAGTATAGTACCATGCTCTTTGACGAATATTATTATCATTACATGTTAACTCCCAAGTTTTGCCACCATTGTCTGACATAAACAATCCTCCATTGGCATTTTCAATTAAGGCATATAATTTATCAGAATTGGATTTAGCAACTGCAATGGCAGTAATGCCCCACACTCCTTTTGGAAATCCTTTGTTTGTTTTAATTGATGACCATGTTTCTCCACCATCCGTACTTTTATACAAACCCGATCCGTCTCCACCACTTTCTAAACTATAAGGTGTACGAATTAATTGCCATGTTCCTGCATACAAAATTTCAGGATTACTTGGATCCATCACTAAATCACTCGCACCTGTTTGCGGATTCACATACAATACTTTTTTCCAAGTAACGCCACCATCCATACTTTTAAAGACGCCTCTTGTTTCATTAGGACCAAATAAATGCCCCATCACAGCAGCCCAAATGATATCAGGATTTTTAGGATGTACTATAATTCGAACAATATGCCTTGCTTCTTTTAATCCCAAATTTTTCCAAGTCTTTCCCTCATCTGTCGATTTCCACATGCCTTGCAAACCTTCACTTACATTACCTCTCATTGAATTTTCACCTTCACCCACATAAATGATCGACTCATTAGAAGGTACTAATGCAATCGCGCCAATCGTGCCGCCAAAAAACCCGTCTGAAATATTTTTCCAATTACTTCCAGCATCTATCGTTTTCCATACACCACCACCAGTGGCACCCATGTAAAAAGTATTAACATCGCTATAAGAACCAATACCAGCAGCAGCTCTGCCGCCTCTAAAAGGACCTACTAATCGGAAGGATTGTTCTTTTAAGATAGGGTCCTGTGCTAATGGATTTGTTGCTGCTGTCAGAAGCGTAGCCTGTTTCTTTTTTTGTGCATTTGTTGTTAAGCAAGTCAATAAACAACATAAAATCCCTACACTTAATACTACTTTTTTCATTTTGTTTTTTTTGATTCTAAAAGAGAAAACCCCTCTACACACTATGTAAAGGGGTTTCGAAATTTTTTTTATTTGATGACCTCGTAATCTTTAAACTTTTTAATAGGAGTTGACTCTACTAATTTTCGGAATGCAGCCCAATCCTTAGTAAAAAAATCATTGGCTCTGGTGATCACATCTTGAATAGCTGCTTCGGCATCTTTTAACTTTAATTCTTCTTGCTCACCTGGCATCGTGTTTTTACTACTAATCAGCATCGTAGCCCCGCGAATGATTGACATCGGCGTAATGACATCGACAGTACCATAGCCTTGTTTATCTTGCTTTTTACCATTGATGTATTCTCTTAATTTTTTAGCACTTTCTGTTACTTTTTTATGCGTGTTATTTAAAGTGTCTAGGCCTTTGTCTTTTTTATCTTTCCACTCAGCTGTCAATTCTAATAGCAAAGCATCTACTTCATCTAATTGATCTAATGCAGTGTTTAATTTGTCAACACTTGGTTGAAATTGATGTATTAACTCATCTTGTTTTTTAATCAACGCAACCCTGCTTGCCAATCTCGGATCTTCTTTAACTTCAATCCAAGTAGAATCTTTTTTACTATTGGCCGTCACGACTACTTTGTATTTACCAGGAAGCACATCACGACCTCGATACTCTTTTTCTTCATCACCTGATCCACCACCTCCTCTGCGACCACCTCTACCGCCGCCAGCACCACCTAATTTAGGCATGCCTACACCTCTCATTCCCTTTTGTTCATATCCCCAGTATTGTCTATTAAATCCGCTATCTACAGTGAATGTTAAATTACGTAACACTAAATCATTGGCATCTTTAATTTGCACTTTTACTTTTTTCAAACTATCAATTAAATATATAGTAAAGGGATATCCTGCAGGACGATTTTCACCATCATACATTCCCCATGTACTCCACTCGTAAGGTGAATTTTTATAAGAAGCATTAATGCTGTAACTAGGCGCGGTAACAAAGAAGGAAGCCGGAGCACCTTTATCATGTGCTAATTTTCTTAAAGGTCGTATATCATCCAATACCCACATCGCTCTTCCAAAAGTAGCAATGGCTAAATCTGATTCTCTTTCTTGAATAGCAAAATCAAAAGTTGAAACGGAAGGGTAACCGTTTTTCCATTGTTGAAAACGCTCTCCATTATCTAAACTCACAAACAGGCCTTGCTCAGCTCCCACAAATATTAAATTAGGTTCAACCGGATCTTGAATAACTGATAATGCATAACCAGTAACTTTTGAAGCACTCACCATATTGGTCCAAGTTTTTCCCATATCAGATGATCTAAATATATAAGGTGCAAAATCACCTTGTCTATAATTATTAGCCACTACAAATACTTCATTCACATTATAAGTAGATGCTCTAATTTGTTGCACCCATGCACCCTTAGGTAATCCTGATATATTGGGAGTGATATTTGTCCAAGTGCTGCCACCATTGTTTGTCATTTGTACATTACCATCATCGGTGCCCACCCAAATTAAATCCTTTTGAAGTGAGGAAGGTGCAATACATAAAATAGTACAATGGTTTTCGGCACCAGTGATATCAATACTTAATCCACCGTTATTTGTTTGATCCATCATCACGCTATCATTGGTTGTTAAATCACCTGATATCACTTTCCAAGAACTTCCTTTATCGGTACTCTTGTGTAAAAATTGAGAGCCAAAATAAATTGTTTTTTTATCAAATGGATCTTGCGCAATCGCTGCATTCCAGTTAAATCTCATTAAAGTTTTTGCATCTTTTGACGGAGGTTCGATAGAGGAAGATTCTCCTGTGGCTGTATTGTATCTGCCTACTGCACCACCTTGACTCATCGCATAAACCCAGTTGGCATCTTCTTGATCAGGCATCACATCAAAACCATCTCCACCCCATAAATTATCCCAGTTAAAATTTTTGATACCTCCTCTGGTATAACTATAAGCAGGACCTCTCCAAGAACCATTGTCTTGCATTCCACCCATAATATGATAAGGAATTTCATTGTCTACATTCACATGATAAAATTGTCCTACTGGAATTTTTTCATCAAACATCCAAGTTTTTCCACCATCTCTTGTAATTCCAATACCTCCATCATTACCATCTACCATGAATTTATTATCGGTAGGATGAATCCAAAAAGCATGATGATCTGGATGTATTCCACTATAAGGTATAATGGTTTCAAAGTTTTTACCTGCATCAATACTTTTCACCACTGTTTGACTGATATACCATAATGTATTTTCATTCAAAGGGTCACAAATAATATCTTGGAAATAAAATGGACGATTGTCCACAATCGCTTTTTGCGCATTCACTAAAGTCCAATTGTATCCTCCATCATCACTTTTATATAAACCGCTTTTAGTAGATTCTACTAAAGCATACATTCTATTAGGATTGGATTTGCTTATTGCAATACCCGTGCGACCTAAATTACCCTCTGGTAATCCGTTTTCTTTTCCAAGTTTTATAAAATTTTTACCTCCATCAATGGTCATATATATTCCACTTCCTTTTCCACCACTTTCTAAATGGTAAGGATTGCGATAATGATGCCACATCGCCACTAATAATTTGTTAGGATTTTTTGGATCCATGATCATATCACCTACACCCGAAGTGTCATTGGTATATAATATTTGATTCCAAGTATCACCACCATCTGTTGTTTTATAAACACCCCTGTTTTTACTTTGACCGTAAGGGTTACCAATCGCACCAGCATAAACTGTATTAGGATTAGTAGGATCTATAATCACACGATGAATATTTCTAGTTTGTTCCAATCCCATTCTCTTCCATGTCTTTCCTGCATCTAAAGTTTTATAAATTCCTTCTCCAATACTTACAGAATTTCTTGGATTACCTTCGCCGGTTCCTACCCATACTACACTTGGATTGGATTGTTGTATTGCAACTGCACCAATATTTAAAATTGGTTGTTCATCAAATACCGGAGTCCAACTTACACCACTATTATTTGTTTTCCATACACCACCGGATGCAGCGCCAATCCAAATATTATTAGGATTCGCAATCTCCACATCAATGGTAGTCACACGCCCACTCATTGAAGCAGGACCCACATTACGAGGCTTCCAGTTTTTAAATACTTTGTTGATGTCCACTTGTGGTGGTGGAGGCGGCGCTACAATAGCAGTCGCTTTTTTTGACTTTTGTGCAGTGACATTTGTGATAGACACAAAGAAGGCCAACACAAGGGTTCCTAAAATAGATATACGCATGGTTTTAAATTTGCTATTTTGACAAATGAAAGAAGTACCTAAACTATTAATTTTTAGGCAAAAAAGTTAAAAAAGTAGTAGAAAAAGCAAAAGGGTTTGATGTGCGGTAAATGGAGTTTAGTAATTACAATCTTTCCAAGATTCCTGCAATCCCCTGCCCACCACCAACGCAAGCGGTTACAATGCCATATTTTTGATTTCTACGCTCTAAGTCATTGATTATCTGTACTGTAAGCTTACTTCCTGTGCAACCCAATGGATGACCAAGGGCAATAGCGCCACCATTAATATTTACTTTATTCGTATCTAAACCTAGTTTTCGGATGACCGCTAAGGACTGTGATGCAAAAGCCTCATTTAATTCAAATAAATCAATTTGATCCAATGTCATCCCTGCTTGCTTCAATACTTTGGGTACTGCTTCAATAGGCCCAATGCCCATAATTCTAGGATGTACCCCTGCGGAAGCACAATTGACCAATCTTCCGATGGGTTTTAAACCCAATGAAAGCATCATTTTTTCACTCATCACCATCACAAAGCTTGCACCGTCACTTGTTTGAGATGAATTACCTGCAGTCACAGTTCCTTTTAAAGCAAAAGCAGCTTTTAATTTTGCCAATGCTTCAATGGTCGTATCAGCGCGAACACCTTCATCTGTATCAACTATATAACTGCGTGTTGCTCTTTTATTTTTTTCATTAATATAAGTTTCATTCACTTCAATAGGCAAAATACCTTTTTTAAAAAACCCTTGCTCAATGGCCTGTTTTGCTTTTTGATGTGAGGCTAATGCAAAAGCATCTTGGTCTTCTCTAGAAATAGCATATTCATTCGCGACTGCTTCTGCAGTTAAACCCATTGACAAATAATAATCTGGTTCATCCACTGTGATGGAATACGCTGGAACTGTTTTCCAGCCTGCAGTTGGGACCATTGACATAGATTCTGTTCCACCTGCAATAATGCAATCTGCCATTCCAGTTCTAATTTTTGCAGTCGCCATGGCAATACTTTCTAAACCACTTGCGCAATATCTATTTATGGTAATACCAGGCACTTCTATTCCCAATGCTTTTGCAGCAATGATGCGACCAAATTGTAAACCTTGTTCCGCTTCAGGAACTGCATTACCTACAATTACATCATCTACTAATTTGGGATCTAAAGCAGGTAAAGTTTTCATTAAACCCTTAATCACTTCGATGGCTAATTCATCGGAACGCATAAATCTGAAACCGCCTTTTTTACTTTTTGTAACAGCAGTTCTAAAACCTGCTACGATATACGCCTCTTGCATAAAAAAAATTTAAAAACTTGACTAATTCCACCCTAAATGTAGTGATTTTTATAAACAGTTGTTTATGCAACTAAATATTTCATTGTAAATTTGCAATATGCTATATCCCTTCATAAGACAAAGCCTTTTTTTGCTGCCTCCAGAAACGGCGCACAAAGTGTCCATGCAGGGTTTACATTTGGCAGCGGGTGTTCCCATTTTGAAAAAAAAATTAGCAAATCAATTTCAATATTCTAAGGGCGATTTAAGTACTTCCCTTTGGGGTTTAACTTTCCCCAATCCTGTAGGATTGGGAGCAGGATTTGATAAAAATGCCGAATATTTAGATGAACTAGAAATGTTGGGATTTGGATTTGTTGAAATTGGAACTGTGACACCTAAGCCACAAGCTGGAAATTTAAAACCTAGATTATTTAGAATACCAGATCAAAAAGCATTGATCAATCGGATGGGTTTTAACAATGAAGGTTTAGAAATAATTGCCAATAGATTAAAAGATAGAAAATCAAAATCCAATTCGAATTTAATTATTGGAGGAAATATTGGAAAAAATAAAGTGACAGATAATAATGATGCATGGATAGATTATTGCACCAACTTTAAAGGCCTAGAAAGCGTAGTTGATTATTTTGTAGTGAATGTGAGTTCACCCAATACACCTGGACTGAGGGCTTTGCAAGAAAAAGAATCATTAAGAAAGATATTTTCTGAACTGCAAAATTTAAATAAAAATAATAAACCTATTCTATTAAAGATGGCGCCCGACTTAGAATGGTCTGCATTAGACGATATCATTGAATTAAGTTCTGAAATAAAAATTGACGGATTGGTGGCCACTAATACTACTATAGATCGCAGTTTATTAATTGGACTTAATATAGAAAGAGCAAAAAAAATTGGCCCAGGCGGATTAAGCGGAAAGCCCTTATACACAAAGTCAAACGAAGTATTATCCTATTTACATAAAGGGGTACAAGGGCGCATACCTATTATTGCAAGTGGGGGTATATTCAATGGCGAGGAAGCAAATGAAAAAATAAAATCAGGCGCTTCACTCATTCAAATTTGGACAGGCTTTATTTATGAAGGCCCATCCATTGTAAAAAATATTTGCACTTATTTAAGTACGCAAAAATAATTTCGACTTCCCCATTCAAAAATTGACATGTTAACAATAAAAGAATTTTGCTTTAATGCCTTTCAGGAAAACACTTATATTTTATACAATGAAAAAAAGGAAGCCATTATTGTGGATCCAGGCTGTTATACTAAAATTGAGAAAGCACAATTACAACAATTTTTATCTCAACACAATTTAACGCCCACCTTATTTTTAAATACACATTGCCATTTGGATCATGTGTTTGGCAATAATTTTATTAGTGAGACCTATCACCTCCCTGTTCATATACATCCTAATGAAAAAGTAGTCCTTGACCGCTTGCCCGAAGCTGCTGAAAAATGGGGCGTCCCTACGGAAGCGTATAGGGGTGAAATAGAATTTATTGAACAAGATGATATCATCCAATTTGGTATGGACCAATTTAAAGTATTAGTCACTCCTGGGCATTCACCAGGAAGTGTGTGCTTTTATCATGAAAAACAAGATTTTATGCTTGGGGGCGATTTAATTTTTAAGGATGGTGTTGGCCGAACAGACCTGCCAGGATCTAACCCCCTTGATTTAATTAAAAGTATTAAAGAACAAATACTCCCTTTGCCAGATAGTTTAACCATTTATTCGGGACACGGACCGGCGACCCAATTGGGAAGGGAAAAAATGCACAATCCCTATATTAAGCACATTCTAAAAGCTTAATTTGATTGATTTCCTAGGATTTAGTTAACAATTTGATAACGGAATACTTAAAGAAGGTTCTCCTATTTAAGAATTACTTTTGTACTCATTATGACAGATACTCCTTTAAAAATATTGATTGCCGATGACGAACCCGACATCATCGAAATAATTAGCTTTCATCTAATAAAGGCAGGCTTTGAAGTCATTACTGCAGTAGATGGAAGTGACGCAATTGAAAAAGCAAAACAATTTGAACCTGATTGTATTATTTTGGATGTCATGATGCCTAAACGCACTGGCTTTGAGGTATGTGAATACTTAAGAAGTAATTCCCAATTTGATAAAACTTTAATTGTTTTATTGACCGCATTAAATGACGAAGTTTCTCATATAAAAGGTTTGGAATTAGGAGGAGATGATTTTGTAAGCAAACCCATCAGCCCTAAAGTATTGATCAGCAGGATCACCGCCCTTTTCAGAAGAATTCAACCTACTGCGGGTGATAGTAAAATTGTTACCACCAATGGATTAAGTATTGATCCTACTCAATATAAAACAACACTGAATGGTGTTCAATATGTTTTAGCAAAAAAAGAATTTGAACTTTTGTATTTGTTAGCAGCACAAAAAGGACGTGTCTTTTTAAGAAACGAAATATTATCACAAGTATGGGGTAATGATGTCATTGTGGGCGACCGAACCATCGATGTACATATTCGTAAAATTAGGGCTAAACTAGGTATTGATTGTATTACCACGGTGAAGGGTGTGGGTTACAAATTCGATTATTAGATTCAAAATGGATACCTTCGTAGTCGATTATCAATAGGCATTGAGACTATGTTTAAGCAAAAAAATTTATCTCCCAAACAAATCGCTGCACTGACTGCATTATTGCTTTCAATTTGCATTGCCATTAGCATTTACTTATTAATGTATGATTGGCGTTATTTTGTTTTTTATTTTGTTGCCAGTTTTATTATTTCTTATTTATTGATTCATCAGATTTTAGATTTTTTTATTTACCGAAAAATAAAATTGATCTACAAATTAATTGCTCAAACCAAAGCAAGCAAGCGAGAAGAAGCTTATCAGAAATACTTATTGCCTAAAAAGGGAATGGATGAAGTGAGAGAAGATGTTGAAGCCTGGGCCGTTCAAAAAGCTAATGAAATTGAAACCCTTCAATCCAATGAGGAATTTAGAAAAGAATTTTTACAAAATTTATCGCATGAAATTAAAACACCCATTTTTGCAATTCAAGGTTACCTTGAACTATTAAGCGATGGGGAAATAGAGGATGCCGCGCAATACAAAAAATTCATTCATCAAGCGCATGCTAATGTATTAAGATTAGTGCAACTTGTAAATGACGTGGACACCATTACTAATTTGGAAATTAGTAAAGACCCCATTTTAAAACACTCCTTTATCATTCAGGATTTAATTAATGAAGTGGCTCAAAATTTAAGCATCAAAGGCATTAAAAAAAATATCCAATTCCATTTTAAAAAAGGAAGCGAACTACCCATGACTGTTTTTGCAGATAAAAATAAAATTTACCAGGTTTTAGTAAATATATTTTCTAATGCAGCTAAATATGGTAAAATAGATGGTCAAATTATTGCTAGTGTCTATAAATTAGAGGACGGCAAAGTACTCATTGAAATAAGTGATGATGGTATTGGTATTGCAGAAGAACACATTCCAAGGTTGTCAGAACGCTTTTATCGAACAGATGATGCCCGAAGCAGGGACATTGGAGGAACAGGACTAGGACTGGCCATTTGTAAGCATATACTTGAAGCACACCAAGAGACCATGCACATTCGAAGTGCAGTGAATGTGGGCACGACGGTTGGTTTTACATTGCCTAATGCGATGTCTTAAGGATATTTTTTCGTTACTTTGTATACTAAATTTTCAACATGCAAACCATATTAGTGACTGGAGGTTGTGGATACATTGGCGCCCATACGATTGTTGATTTAATCGAAAATGGCTTTAATGTTATTTCCGTTGATAATTTATCTAGGTCATCCCCCCATACATTAACAGGCATCGAAAAAATTACAGGGCAAAAAATAAAAAATTATGCCATTGATTTAACAGATGCGCAAGCTACCGAATCTATTTTTATAGAAAATCCAAGTATCATTGGTATTATACATTTTGCTGCTTTTAAAGCAGTAGGCGAGTCGGTAGAAATGCCCTTGGAATACTACGAGAATAATCTTTTTTCCTTAGTTCATTTATTAAAATTAGCGGTCAAGTACAAGGCCATGCATTTTATATTTTCTTCTTCTTGTACCGTATATGGCAACCCTCATTCCATTCCCGTAACCGAACAAACAGAATTACAACCTGCCGCTTCTCCTTATGGTGCTACCAAGCAAATGGGTGAAACCATTATTAAGGATACGGCTTTTGTAAAACCTTTGTCTACTATTTTATTACGCTATTTTAATCCAGTAGGAGCACATCCTTCCACTGCAATTGGCGAGCTTCCTATTGGGCGTCCACAAAATTTAGTACCCGCCATCACACAAACGGCCATTGGTAAATTAGATACGATGCAAGTGTATGGTGATGATTATGATACTAGAGATGGTAGTTGTATTCGAGACTATATTCATGTTTGTGATATTGCACGAGCGCATACTTTAGCACTTCAGTATTCCATCAAAAAAAATGAACCTCACCTTTGCGATATTTTTAATTTAGGCACAGGCAATGGCATTACAGTTTTAGAAGCCATCAAGGCTTTTGAAAAAGTATCTGGCTTAAAATTGAATTACCAAATTGGACCAAGAAGAGCAGGTGATATTATTGCTATTTATGCCAACAATGATTATGCGGTCCAAAAATTAGGATGGAAAATTAATTATTCCTTAGACGATATGATGCGCACCGCTTGGGAATGGGAAAAAAGTATCGCTGTTTCTAAATAAGAAAAAAAGTAATTAGTGCTGTACTAACATTTTTTCTGCATTTTCTGCAACTTGTAAAGCTTCAATAAATTCTTCAATTTCACCATTGATTACTGCATCTAAATTATAAGAAGTCACTCCCACTCGATGGTCTGTCACTCTTCCCTGTGGCCAGTTATAGGTTCTAATTTTTGCACTTCGATCGCCAGTACTTACCAAAGTTTTACGATGACGAGAAATTTCATCTTCTTGCTTACGCACCTGCTCTTCAAATAATTTGGTACGCATCATCCCCATGGCTTTTTCTCTATTACCTAATTGCGAACGCTCCGTTTGGCAAATGATAACAGTACCAGTTGGAATATGCGTTAACATTACTTTGGTTTCTACTTTATTTACATTTTGACCACCCGCACCGCCACTTCGTGAAGTTTCCATTTTTACATCTGCAGGATTTAAAACAAAATCAACCTCTTCAGCTTCGGGCATCACAGCAACAGTAGCTGCTGAAGTATGCACCCTGCCTTGTGTTTCGGTACTTGGTACGCGTTGTACTCGATGTACACCACTTTCAAATTTCATGGTACCATACACATCTTCCCCTGTTACTTCTAATATCACTTCCTTATATCCTCCAACCGTACCTTCGTTTTCACTTGCGATGGCCACTTTCCAACCTTTCTTTTGACAATACCTTGTGTACATGGTTAATAAATCACCTACAAATAAACTGGCTTCATCACCACCGGTGCCAGCTCTTAATTCAATGATCGCATTTTTATCATCTTGCGGATCCTTGGGTATTAATAATTTAGTTAAGTCCTTTTCTAATTGTACTTTTTCTTCTTCTAAAGCAGGTAATTCCAATTTACCCAATTCACGCATTTCGGGATCATCCCCATTTAAACTTTCTTTTGCAAATTGATGATCGGCTAAAACCCTTTTATAGCGTTCAAAAGGCTTCATGATTTTTTCTAAGGCACGATACTCCTTACTCATCTTCCCGAATTCGGATTGATTGTTGATGATCTCAGGATTGGTCAAAGCCACCCCCACTTGTTCAAACCTGGCTTGTATGGCTTCTAATTTATCTAACATAGTCGTTTTTAGGTGAGCAAAAATAGTTATTTTAGTTGTCAATTAAAACAATCCTATTGTATGAAATACTTAAGCACCCTTTTACTACTCATTACAGTAGGCGCCCATGCGCAATCCATTCATTTTAAATCCGTCCTAGTGGATACACATAATGACTGTATTACAGCATGTATTGAGAAAAAAGTGAGTTTGGACCATGATTTAAAAGGAATAAATCATTCAGATTTAGCACGTTTTAAGCAAGGAGGGGTAGATTATCAATTATTTTCCATTTGGTGCGATGGCGACAAAGTAAATCCCTATGCTTGGGCAATGAGAGAGATGGATACCCTAGATGCAGTAGCGGCGAGGAACCCAGATAAAATAGTAGTAGCAAAAACTTGGAAAGAGATACAAAAAGCCATTAAGCAAAATATCATAGTGGCACAATATGGTGTTGAAGGCGGTCATATGATTGAAGATGATATCAACCGATTAGATACTTTTTATGCAAGAGGTGTTCGCTATATGACCTTAACTTGGAATAATTCACCAAGTTGGGCTAGCTCACATACTGATGAGAAAAATCCACAATACAAAGGACATAAGGGACTCAATGCATTTGGTAAAGAAATTATTCAACGGATGAATAAACTAGGCATCATTGTAGATATTTCACATGTAGGGGAAGCTACTTTTTGGGATGCCATAAAAACAACTACCAAGCCAGTGATTGCATCACATAGTAATGCGTATAGTGTTTGCCCGGTTTCTCGAAATTTGAAAGATGATCAAATTAAAGCAATTGGAAAAAATGGTGGCGTGATTCACTTAAATTTTTTCTCAGGATTTGTAGATAGTAATTTTTCAAAAAAAGATGCAGCATTCAGAAAAAATCATACCATCGAAATTGATTCCTTGTTAGCCACTGGCTTACAAAGCGAATATGCTTTCACAATGATATCAGATAAATACCCTGCAGAAAGTGAAAATATCAAACCCGATTTAGAACAACTCATGAAGCACTTTGATCATATTGTTAAGTTAATTGGGATTGACCATGTAGGTCTGGGTTCAGATTTTGATGGTATCAATTCTGCCCCAAAACAATTAAAAACAGTGGTTGATTATCCTTTATTTACGCAAGCATTAATCGCACGCGGCTATTCCAATAAAGATATCAGCAAAGTGTTGGGTGGAAATTTTTTGCGCGTGTATCGTATGAATAACCCTAATTGAAAATTAAGGGTTATTCATACTCCCTATAATGATTTTTCAAGCCTACCCCATAAACGGGTAGGCTTGTTTACTTTATCCAAAGAATAAAATTTAAGCGGATTTTTTGATTAATAAGTCAATAATCGCTGCATCGTTTCTTCTAATCTACTATTGGCTAAGTATTGTTTTTCTAATTCCAAATTAAAAGGGATCGGTGTGTCTAATGATGCACATCGAAAAATAGGTGCATCTAAAAATTCAAAGCAGTGTTCTGCAATCCAGGCGCTAATTTCACCTCCTATGCCGCCGGTTAAATTATCTTCATGTAATAAGCAAACCTTGCCCGTCATTTGAACCACTTGTTTTATAGATTCATAATCCAAAGGTGCTAAGCTGCGTAAATCTAAAATACAAACAGAAATATTTGGATTTGCTTCCTGATATTGTTGGGCCCATGAAACGCCCATGCCATAAGTAATAATGCAAACATCCTCTCCACTACTAATGATTTTTGCCTTGCCTATTGGCGTTGTATAATATTCATCAGGCACTTCACCACTCCTACTTCGATACAATGCTTTATGTTCAAAATATAAAACAGGATTAGGATCAGCTAATGCTGCTATCATCAACCCCTTCGCATCTGCCGGATTGGAAGGATATACCACTTTTAATCCAGGCACATGGGTAAACCAAGCTTCATTGGATTGAGAATGAAATGGACCAGCCCCAACCCCAGCGCCTGTTGGCATCCTTATCACCACATCCGCATTTTGGCCCCATCGATAATGAATTTTAGCAAGGTTATTTACAATTTGATTAAACCCCATCGTTACAAAATCTGCAAATTGCATTTCCACCACCGACTTCACTGCTTCTAAACTTAAACCCAATGCAGCACCCAAAATGGCGCTTTCACAAATAGGTGTATTTCGTATGCGTTGTTTTCCAAATTGTTCAACAAAGCCTTCGGTTACTTTAAATGCACCGCCATATTCAGCAATGTCTTGACCCATTAAAATCAAATCAGGATATAGTACCATGGATTGTTTTAATGCATCACTTATGGCTTCAATAAATCGCTTAGTCGTTAAAATGGGATTATTTAATTTTTCAAAAGGAGTAATGGTATTATCAACAATAGGCGCGTAAACATCTATTAACTCATGATCTATAGACAAGGTCAATGGATCGGGCTGCAGGGCTATTTTTAATTCAGATTCAATGTGTTCTTTTATTTCATGACGAATCGACGCCACTTGCATTTCGGTCAATACTTTTTCTCGTACTAAAAATTGTTCATAATTTTTAATCGGATCTTTTCGAGACCATTGTTCCATTACTATTTTAGGAACATATTTTACACCACTTGCTTCCTCATGACCTCGCATTCTGAAAGTAGTGCATTCAATAAGATAAGGTCGTTGGGCATTAATACAATACTCTCTAGCTCCTTTAATAGTTTGGTATACTTCTAAAATATTATTACCATCAATGCGCACACCTTCCATGCCATAACCCTTTGCCTTGTCAACTAAATAATCACAATGATATTGTTCAGTTGTAGGTGTGCTTAATCCATATCCATTATTTTCTATTAAAAAAATAACAGGGAGTCCCCATACAGACGCCACATTTAATGCTTCATGAAAATCCCCCTCACTCGTACCACCTTCTCCAGTAAATGTAAGTGTGGCTTTTAATTGGCCTCTTAATTGATAGGCTAATGCAATCCCATCTGCAATTGCCAATTGAGGACCCAAATGTGAAATCATACCACAGATATGATGTGCTTTACTCCCAAAATGAAAACTTCGTTCCCGTGCTTTTGAATAACCAGATGGATCACCTTGCCATTGTCTAAACAAATCAACCAAGGGCATATTTCTTGCTGTAAACACACCTAAGTTGCGATGCAAAGGCGTAATCCATTCATTCATATCCATGGCCAATGTAGCCCCTACCGAAATGGCTTCCTGCCCAATACCACTAAACCACTTACTAATTTTACCTTGGCGCAACAACACAAGCATTTTATCTTCTATCATTCTTGGCAAAAGCAAGGAACGATAAAAATAAATTAATTGGTCCTCCTCTAACTTGTCGCGCTTAAAATCCATTCAAAAGGGTTATACTTCAAATTTACCATTTTTATAGGCAGATAAGAAAAAGTGCTTAAAATAAAACAGTCCCGAGTAATTCACCCGAGACTGTTCCTATAAGTTCTTATAACTGAAAGTGCAAAGTTGCCTCTAGTTTCTAGAGTTTAACTTGCTTAATAATCTTAAAATTTCAAGGTATAACCATACTAATGTCACCAATAGTCCAAAAGCACTATACCATTCCATATACTTTGGCGCCCCCATTTCGGCTGCTTTTTCGATCGCATCAAAGTCTAATAACAAATTGAGTGCAGCAATACCAACAATAAACAAGCTAATTCCAATACTCAATGGAGAACTATCAAAAGCAAATCCCATATCCACACCGAACATGCCTAATATCCATACTATTAAGTAGAATAAACCAATGCCTAAGGTTGCGGACATAATGATTGAACGCAAACGATTAGTGACGCTGATCACTCGGAAATTATATAATAAAAACATAGCGAGTGCCACTCCTAATGTTAAGCCTACTGCATGCAATACAATATTGGGATAGGACTTTTGGAACATTGCATTAAAAAAAGCACTGATGCCTCCAATAAATAAACCTTCTAAAATACCATAAGCAGGAGCAATATATCCAGCCCAATTAGGTTTGAACATCATCACGATTGCTAAGATAAATCCTCCAATAGCGCCTGCTATCATTAAAGTGGATGCAGTAGCTACATTGCCTTCGGCATAAATATTCCATATATACATTGCAGAAGCCATGACCATAAATAATAAAAATCCAAATTTATTCATGGTGCCTCTGATACTCATTACACCAAAAGCACTTGCATTTTCATGTAAACTTTTGTCAAAAATTTTTGCGGTAAGTGTTGGATTACCTGATTTAAACATTGCCATAATGAATTCATTTAATTGGTTAGTCAAAAATACTAAATAGTTGGTATTAAAAATCTAAAAAAAAGTTAATCCCGGCAGGTTTAGATATTAGGCTTTAATCCAGGATAATGGGTCAATTTTTGAAAAGTATAGTGCCCATTTAGCTTCAGTAATCGAATGAATTTTTCTAATTTGATTGAATCTTGAGGCGCTCTATACATTTGGTCATGCATTAAAATCACAAGATGATTTTTGGTGACAGTCTGATTATAAAAAAAGAGACTGTCTACTTGCATCGCCAACCATTTCGGACTATCAATGGGTCTGCCCTTTTTATTAAAACGCCATTGTAAATCCCAGCCAATAATATTAAAGCCTAGGCTATCCATTTTATTCACCAACGGCGAAACCAATTCACTCGCTCTTTTAGTAGTCATTAAATTCCAAGCATTATTTCCAGGAAGTCTCGTTATATTATTAGTAGGTTTTAAATAAAATTTTGCTTTTAAAAAATCTAATAATGCAGAATCAGGATGATGATAAAAGGAAATGTACTTACTATTTGCATGGGAAAAACTATGGTTAGCAAATGCAAAAAGAGCACTGTCTTTTAAAATTTGCTGATATACATTTTTACCAAAAGCCGATCTAGATTGATGTAAACCCACTTCAAAAAAAGTGGCAGGTACTTTTTCTCTTGTACAAATATCAATACAATTGGTAGTACCTGTTAAAGGACCGTCATCAAAACTCAGGTAAATGGTTTTGATATTGCTATCTATAAGGGGTCTAACTTGTTGAACAAAATGGGTAATGAGTGGGCTCTTTCCTATGCTAGAAGTATTTGAAAAAGTAATAATATTTACAAAAAAAGCGATCAAGTAATAAAAAATCAGGCCTAACTGCATAAAATGATTCAATTGTGGGCGCAAAGTTACTATAGAAATCTATAATAAAGTGCTAAAAAATAGCCATTTTAAGCCTATGATTTGTACCTTCGTGCTCAAATTTAAGATTTATGCAAAATGAAGTGATTTTACAGGATGTGGTGATCAAGTTTGCCGGAGATAGTGGTGATGGTATGCAATTAACTGGTCAACAGTTTACCAATAACACAGCGCTATTAGGAATTGATTTAGCTACCTTCCCCGACTTCCCTGCCGAAATCAGAGCTCCATTAGGAACCCTACCTGGAGTGAGTGGGTTTCAAATTCATTTTAGTTCAAATCGAGTATACACTCCTGGAGATGTTTGTGATGTATTGGTTGCTATGAACGCTGCGGCTTTAAAAGTGAATTTAAAAAGTTTAAAAAAGGGTGGAAAAATCATAGCGAATCTTGAAGGTTTTGATACTAAAAATTTACGCTTAGCAGCCTATAGTGATGGTGTAAATCCATTAGAAGATGGAAGCTTAGATGGTTATGAATTAACGAAAGTGGATGTTACCAAATTAACACGCGAAGCATTAAAAGAATATACCGAATTAGGAAACAAAGAAAGAGACCGTGCAAAGAATATGTTTGTATTGGGATTAATCTATTGGATATACAATCGTAGTTTAGATAATACCATCGAATTTTTAAAAGAGAAATTTGGCAAAAAGCCTAATATATTTAATAGTAATGTAGATGTCTTAAAGGCGGGATATAACTATGGTGATACCGCAGAATTATTCACTACTCGTTATAAGGTTGAAAAATCTAAAATGGAGCCAGGCCATTACCGTAGCATTATGGGAAACCAAGCTTTGTCGATGGGTTTAATTGCAGGGTCACAAAAAAGTGGTCTTCCTTTATTTCTAGGTTCTTACCCTATTACACCGGCTACTGATATTTTACATGAACTTAGTAAATATAAAAATTTTGGAATCCGTACTTTTCAAGCTGAAGATGAAATTGCAGGTATTGCTGCTGCAATTGGTGCAAGCTACGGAGGTTCCATTGGATTGACAACCACATCAGGACCAGGAATGGCATTAAAAACCGAAGCTATGGGATTAGCCATGATGTTGGAAATTCCATTGGTGATTGTCAACATACAAAGAGGAGGACCTTCAACAGGTTTGCCAACTAAAACAGAACAAAGTGATTTGATGCAAGCATATTATGGACGTAATGGTGAAGCACCTATTCCAATCATTGCAGCTTCAACACCAAGTGATTGTTTCCATATGGCATTTGAAGCCGTGCGTATTGCATTGCAACATATGACTCCAGTCATTTTATTAAGTGATGGTTATATTGCCAATGGTGCTGAACCTTGGAAATTCCCAAATGCAAGTGATCTTCCAACTATCGAAGTGAAATTTAAAACAAGCTTAGATGAAGGAGAAGAAAAATACCTTCCTTATAAGAGAGACGAAAAATTAGCAAGACCTTGGGCAATTCCAGGCACGCCAGGCTTAGAGCACCGTATTGGTGGATTGGAAAAACAAGCCGAAACAGGTAATGTGAGCTATGATTCAGAAAATCATGAGTTCATGGTAAAAACAAGAGAAGCTAAGGTTGAAAAAATTGCAGATTACATTCCATTACAAACTATTGATAGCGGTAATGAAAAAGGAAAGATATTGGTATTAGGATGGGGTTCCACTTATGGTACTATTAAAAGTGCGGTACAAGAATTACAAGCCAAAGGTAAAGATGTAAGTCATGCACATATTAAGTACATGCGTCCTTTCCCTAAAAACTTAGGTGATATTTTGAAAAATTTTGAAACAGTATTAATCCCTGAAATCAATAATGGGCAGCTGATTAAAATTATTAGAGATAAATATTTTGTAGATGCAAAAGGATTTAATAGAATTATGGGAAGCCCAATTGCTAAACACGAATTAGTAGACGCAATCGAAAAATTATAAAAATAATTACTATACGTTTTTTTAAAAGCTTCCCCCGATTTTTCGTGGGAAGCTTTTAAATTTTAGACCCTTGCTTACAAAAAAGTCGAATAGCACAGTCATCGCATTTAGGACTTCGTGCTAAGCATGTATACCTGCCATGTAAAATCAACCAATGATGAGCAATATGAACTTGTGCTGAAGGGATATGTTTGATTAATTCTTTTTCAACTGCTAAGGGCGTAGTCGCCGTCAAGGGCACTAACCCAATTCTTCTACTTACTCTATATACATGAGTATCCACGGCCATATTAGGTTGCTGATCAATCACACTCGTAATAACATTTGCCGTTTTGCGTCCAACACCAGGCAGTGTCACCAAAGCTTCGATGGTCATGGGCACTTCGCCATTATAATGGTCAATTAACATTTGACTCATTTTAATTAAATGCTTGGCTTTATTATTTGGATAAGAAATGCTTTTAATCAATGTAAATAAGGAATCAAAAGTGGCAACTGCCATTTTTTGTGGCGTCGGAAAACTATTAAAAATTGCAGGTGTGGTGGCATTCACCCTTTTATCAGTACACTGCGCTGATAAAATAACAGCAACTAATAATTGAAACGCAGACGCATAGGTTAATTCTGTTTCCGCAATGGGTTGATGGTGCTGAAAATAGGAAAGCACATTTAAATACCGCTCCTTCTTTGTCATTTTTTATTTTGCGCAAGCATCGTGTCTTCAAATAAATACACTTCCTCCCCTTCACGCTTTAATAAATATCTTTCTCTTGCAAATTTTTCAACAGAGGCAGGATTGTTCTGTAAATTATTAAGTTGCTTTTTTGTTTTGTCAATTTCTAATTGATAATATTTTTTAGCGGCTTCTACTTTTTTTAGTTCGGCTGATCTCTCCTTTTGTTGAAAAAAATCTCTTTGATCAAAAAAAAGCATCCAAACAAAGAATCCAACGGACACAACAAAGTATCTATTGGCAACAAAGGGTATAATTTTTTTCAAAAATGACATAAAAAAGGTTGGGGTAAAATTAGCGTAGTTCTAATAATAACCCAACCTTTTTTACAAAGACTTTAAAAAAATTAAAAGCCTTCCTATTTATTGCCAAACTTCACCTTCCCTTTAGGGTAGATAGCCGTTTCGCCTAATGCTTCTTCAATACGAATTAACTGATTGTATTTGGCCATACGATCGGTTCTAGATGCAGAACCCGTTTTAATTTGACCACAATTTAAAGCCACCGCTAAATCTGCAATGGTAGTATCTTCCGTTTCGCCACTGCGGTGCGACATAATGGTATTATAACCATTGTGTTGTGCCAATGTTACAGCATTGATGGTTTCTGTTAAAGTACCTATTTGGTTCACCTTAACCAACAATCCATTTCCAATTTTTTTATCAATTCCCATTTGTAAACGATCTACATTAGTCACAAATAAATCGTCACCTACTAATTGACATTTGTCACCAATGGTTTGTGTCAAAGCTTTCCAGCCATTCCAATCGTCCTCGGCCATACCATCTTCAATTGAAATAATTGGATATTGCTTCACCCATTTTTCCCAATATTTCACTAACTGATCGCTACTCATTTCTTTTCCTGAACTTTTATGGAAAACATATTTTTTCTTTTTAGCATCCCACAATTCACTATTCGCGGCATCCATTGCAATCGCAATTTGAGATCCTGTTTTATATCCAGCTGCATGGATAGCTTCTAATACAGTTTCTATGGCTTCTTCATTGCTTTGAATATTTGGAGCAAAACCGCCCTCATCACCTACATTCGTACTAAATCCTTTTTTCTTTAACACCGATTTTAAGTGATGGAAAATTTCAACACCCCAACGCAAACCTTCGCTAAAATTGGGCGCCCCTATTGGCATGACCATAAATTCTTGAAAATCAATTTTGTTGTCTGCATGTGCTCCACCATTCACAATATTCATCATTGGAATAGGTAAAGTTTTTGCATTGGTGCCTCCAATATATCGATATAAAGGTAGATTGGCTTCCTCTGCTGCTGCTTTGGCAACGGCCATACTTACTGCTAATATTGCGTTCGCACCAAATTTGCCTTTATTAGGAGTGCCATCTAAATCAATCATGACTTGATCAATTGCAGCCTGAGCTGTTACGTCAAAACCTTCGATGGCTTTTGAAATTTGATCATTTACATTTTTAACTGCTTTTAATACACCCTTGCCTACATACTTTTTTTTATCATTGTCCCTTAACTCTACTGCTTCGTGAATACCTGTACTTGCACCACTTGGCACCGCAGCACGACCCATCGCGCCTTCATCGGTTAATACATCCACTTCTACTGTTGGATTTCCACGGCTGTCTAAAATTTGTCTTGCATGAACTTCAATAATGTAACTCATAAATAATACTTATTAATTTCTATATAATGTTGATATTCGAATGGAGACCGCAATTTACACCCTTTTTTTTAATGGGTAAGCATTTTGAAAATTTCTTCTAAACTAGCTTGGTATTTTTCTAATAAAGTGGCCATAGGCGCATCCGCAACCAATTTCCCTTGATGTAATACTAACACTCGATCACAAATAGCAGTGACTTCTTGTAAAATATGCGTTGATAATAATACCATGGATTGTGCACTTAAGGATTTAATAAGTGTTCGTATTTCAATTAATTGATTGGGGTCTAATCCCGCCGTTGGTTCGTCTAATAATAATAAAATGGGTTGGTGCATGATGGCACCCGCAATGCCCACCCTTTGTTTATACCCTTTAGAAAGTTGACTAATTTTTTTGGATTGCATCAAACCCAACCCAGTTTGTTCGATCACTTCCTTTATTCTATTGTTTGAATTTTCAATTTGATGCCCATCCGCTATAAAACTTAAATATTCCTTCAAATACATATCCTCATACAAAGCATTTGATTCAGGTAAATACCCAATCATTTTTTTATACGCTACAGCATCTTCTTGATGAGATACACCATTTAGAGTGACCCTGCCTTTATCTGCTTGCAAAAAACCCACAATCATTTTCATGGTAGTAGATTTTCCTGCACCATTAGGGCCTAAAAATCCTACCACTTCTCCCTTAGAAATAGCAAAAGAGACCTGGTCTACTGCAAGAGTAGCCCCGTAGTTTTTAGTTAATTGATCGACAGATAATAACATGATCAAAAATAAGTAACAATCCTTAAATGAATGTGAAATACTTATTCAATCTCATTGGATGATTCGGGTAAATGATCATACTCGTTGGCACTGGCATACTTCCCAAAAATAAAAAACCCTATACATATGGGCGTAAAAACTAGTAAAATAATCACCCATTGCAAAGTTACATTTGCTTTATGAATTTCAGCAGCTGCTGAAATTTTTTCAAATGCCTCGTATAATAAAAAACAAATTAATGCAGGTGCTAAAAGCATCCATACATATCCTAATAATCTTTTAACTGAATTCATAGTAAGTATTATTTAATGTGTTGTTGGCATCTCTTTTTAAATGAGATTAATCCATTACATTTTTATCAATTTTGTTGGTTAAATAAACAAGTCCAATGATAAAGCAAACTGATGCTACTCCTATTGGATACCATAATCCTGCGAGTACATCACCATTAGGCGTGGCTGAGGATTTTGTAAACTCAACTATAAGCGTTCCTAAAAATGGAACCAAGCCTCCAAACACCCCATTACCAATATGATAGGGAAGTGACATGGAAGTATATCTGATTTTAGTAGGGAACATTTCTACCAAAAAGGCAGCTATAGGGCCATACACCATTGTGACATACACAATTTGTATAAAGACCAACCATATGAGTGACCAATAAGTACTATGATCCATTGTTTTTTCAATCACTACATTGGGTTTTGCAGATTGACTTAAAATCAATTTAGTAGTTGATAAAGAATCTATTGGACTACTAGGATCATAGCTTGCAGATAATTGTAAAGTATCTGTTTTGGTATATTTAAATACAGCGCCATCCGTGTAGGCGGTATCAAAATGTTGCACTACATAAATTTTAGTATTGTCTTTTTTATCAATAATGACTTTCTTAGGGGATACAACCGTTTTACTTAAATCAATTTTTTCAATTCTATTTTTAGCATTCGTTAAAGCTAGAAATTGTTTATAGATAGGTCGGTAAGTTAATACAGCAGCTAACATTCCAAATAACATTATCCATTTTCTGCCAATCTTATCGCTAAGCCATCCAAATAAAACAAAACAAGGAGTGGCCATTAATATCGCCCACAACATTAAATCTCGAGATTGAATAAATTCAACCTTACATACCGTTTCAATAAAACTTTGCGCATAAAACTGACCCGTATACCATACCACACCCTGACCCATCACTGCTCCAAACAAAGCCAATAAAACCATTTTGAAATTTGCTTTGTGTCCAAAACTTTCTTTCAATGGATTGACCGAAGTTTTCCCTTCGGTTTTTAATTTAGAAAACATGGGCGACTCGCTCATGCGCATTCTAATTAAAATAGATACACCAACTAGTAATAATGAAATCCAAAAAGGATATCTCCATCCGCCCCACTCTGCACTAAATTTTTCAACCCCTTGACTAGAACGAATAAATATAATTACCCCGAGTGCTAAAAATAAACCTAGGGTGGCTGTTGTTTGAATCCAACTTGTCCAAAATCCTCTTTGACCTGCAGGTGCATGTTCCGCCACATAGGTTGCAGCACCGCCATATTCCCCACCCAATGCCAATCCTTGTAATAATCTAAGTATTAAAACCAATATAGGCGCAGCCCAGCCAATAGTGGCATATCCAGGTACCAACCCAATCGCGAAAGTAGACCCTCCCATAATAACCAAAGTGAGTAAAAAGGTATGCTTACGGCCAATCAAATCCCCCAAACGGCCAAAGACTAGCGCTCCAAAAGGGCGAACAATAAAACCTGCTGCAAAGATGGCTAAAGTACTTAAAAGTGCTGCAGTGCCTGCATCTGCAGGAAAAAATTGCTTTGAAATGATGGTGGCCAACATGCCAAATATGTAAAAATCATACCACTCAATTAAGGTTCCCACCGACGAAGCGCCTATGACAAAAGCAATGCTACTTTGTTTTTTTTCTTGACTCATTGATTTATTGGTTTGCAAGTGAATATTCAAGTTAATAATTTAAACTGAAAAATGTAAATTTGAGAAACATTATTTACAACGATTCGCCATGAGCTACCCTTATCAAATTAAAACCCTTGATGCCTATCACGAGGCTTATAAAAAAAGTATCGATCATCCTGAAAAATTTTGGGAAGAAATTGCAGAAAATTTTACTTGGCGAAAAAAATGGGACAAGGTATTAGAATGGAATTTTAAAGAACCGAAAATTGAATGGTTTAAAGGTGCAAAATTAAATATCACTGAAAATTGCATGGATCGTCATTTAGAAAAAAATGGAGACACGCCCGCTATTATATGGGAGCCCAATGATCCTGAGGAGCACCATCGTATCATCACCTACAAACAATTACATTTTAAGGTTTGTCAATTTGCGCAAGTACTTTATAATAATGGGGTAAAAAAAGGCGACCGTGTATGTATCTATATGGGCATGATTCCAGAACTTGCTATCGCCGTGTTAGCATGTGCTCGTATTGGCGCTATCCACAGCGTTATATTTGGTGGATTTTCGGCACAAAGTATTGCAGACAGATTAGAAGACGCGAGTGCCACTTTTATCATTACATGTGATGGCGCCAACCGTGGCGCAAAAGATATTCCATTAAAATCGGTCATCGATGATGCGTTAATTGGAAACAAAACAATAAAGCGTGTCATTGTTTGTACAAGAACAAGAACCGCGGTATCTATGATCAAGGGACGAGATGTTTGGTGGGAAGATGAAATTAAAAAAGTAGAATCACAGGGAGTAGTGGAAGTCGCTGCCGAAGAAATGGATGCCGAAGATCCGTTATTTATTTTATACACTTCTGGTTCTACTGGTAAACCAAAAGGTGTTGTGCATAGTGTAGCAGGCTATATGGTATATACCAATTATACTTTTGTAAATGTTTTTCAATATCAACCCAACGACATCTTTTTTTGCACTGCCGATGTGGGTTGGATAACAGGGCATAGTTATATTGTATACGCACCATTAAGTGCCGGAGGTACTTCCTTAATGTTTGAAGGTATTCCTACTTTTCCTGATGCAGGAAGATTTTGGGATATCATTGACAAATTCAAAGTGAATACTTTATACACTGCGCCTACCGCCATTCGTTCCTTAATGGGATTTGGCTTAGGTCCAGTGAAGGACCATGACTTAAGTAGTTTAAAAGTATTAGGTACCGTTGGAGAACCCATTAATGAAGAGGCATGGCATTGGTACGATGAACATATTGGAAAGAAAAAATGTCCTATTGTAGATACTTGGTGGCAAACAGAAACCGGAGGTATTATGATTTCTAATATGGCAGGTATAACCCCAGGAAAACCTGGTTGGGCAACTTATCCAATGCCTGGCGTGTCCACAATATTGGTGGATGATAAAGGAGAAGAAGTCACCAATATGGAAGAGGGATTGTATCGAGGAAATTTATGTATTACACAACCTTGGCCTGCGATACTACGCACTACTTATGGTGATCACGAAAGATGTAGAACCAATTATTTTGCTACTTATGATCAATTATATTTTACTGGCGATGGCGCATTGAAAAATGAATTAGGACAGATAAGAATTACAGGTCGTGTAGATGATGTATTAAATGTAAGTGGGCACAGAATTGGAACCGCCGAAGTAGAGAACGCAATCAATATGCATGCAGGGGTTGTTGAAAGTGCAGTGGTAGGATATCCTCACGATATTAAAGGACAAGGCATTTACGCTTATGTGATATATACTGGATCACATGGGCAAGACACACACGGCACTGCTGATATGGTTAGAAAAGATATTTTACAAACTGTCACTCGCATCATTGGCCCTATTGCGAAACCAGATAAAATTCAATTTGTATCAGGCCTTCCTAAAACTCGTTCTGGAAAAATTATGCGACGCATCCTAAGAAAGGTAGCCGAAGGTGAATTGAAAAATTTGGGTGACACTTCAACACTTCTTGATCCCGCAGTTGTGGATGAAATTGTAAAGGGCGTTTTGTAATTACTTAGCATTTACTGCTCCATTAAATTCTTCAGCTTACTTGAGAGTATAAATAAAATCACAGATGCGATTCCGGCCATAGCAACGAAGAACATAAAAAAGTCATGCAAGTTGGTAATTTGATAACCAACAAAGGAAGTGACTTTGCCATTCTCCGGATACAAAGCGCTAAACACGCCCGCTAGTTTATTCGCAAAAGCATTGGCTGTAAACCATACTGCCATTAATAAAGATCCGAATTTTAATGGGGCTAATTTATTGACTAAGGATAAGCCAATAGGCGATAAACACAATTCACCAAAAGTGTGCATCATGTACATTCCTATTAACCAAATCATACTTACTTTAACGCCAGTTCCTACTCCATTTACACCTGTTGCAATCCAGAAATAACCTAGCGCTAATAACATTAAACCTGCGGCCATTTTATAAGGAGAAGAAGGTTCATGCTTTCCTAATTTCACCCACAACCAAGCAAATACGGGTGCAAAACTCACTACAAAAATGGAGTTCAAAGATTGGAAAAAACTGGAAGGCACCGTAAACCAACCCACATTTCGATTGGTTTGTTCTTCAGCAAAAAAAGTTAAGCTGGCACCCGCTTGTTCAAAAGCACTCCAAAAAAAGATAACAAAAAAGGAGACCACAAAAATGACTAAGATTTTTTGTTTCTCTATGGAATTTAAAGTGGTATCTGAAAAAACAATAAATGCAATTAAACTAATACATCCAAGTAATAAATAAAACAAATAGCTCACTACTTTAACATCAATATAAACCAATGCAATAGTGACCATGGATAATAAAAATAAAAATCCAACCATCACTGGAATTTTTTGAAACCATTTAGGAGCATTCGCTGGCGCTTCTCCCAATGCATTGCCTTCTGGATCTTTCAAATATTTTTTTTGAAACATCATTTGCGTAACTACACTAATTAACATGGCAACACCTCCTGCAAAAAAAGCCCATTTAAAATCACCTGATTTTCCTGTATCTCCTACTAAGCCGCAAACAAAAGGACCTAAAGCACCCCCTGTATTAATCCCCATATAAAAAATCGTATAGGCCGAATCAATTCGCTTATCTCCTTTTGCATACAATTGCCCCACCATACTAGAAATATTGGGTTTGAAAAAGCCATTACCCGCAATCATACAACCCAAACCAGTATAAAATAATGGAGTGGCGATGGCAGCATTTTCATAAAAATGGCCGCAAAAAAACAATACAAATTCACCAATCGCCATCACCAAACCCCCAGCAATAATGGAACGATTATTCCCCCAAAAGCGATCTGCAATATACCCACCTAGCAAAGGGGTTAAATAGATCAATCCTGTATAACTGCCATACACTTGAGATGCAAATACTTTATCAAAAAGAAGTGCCTTGGTTAAAAATAAAACCAAAATGGCACGCATTCCATAGTAATTGAACCGCTCCCACATTTCAGTGGCAAACAAGACATAGAGACCTTTTGGGTGTTTTGAGGTAGCTGAAGACATAATCAATTTGTTATTTAATTGCCTCAAATTAATAAAATCCCTTCAATAAATTTTACTTTCGTGGGGCAATCAATCTAAATATGAATATTTTATTAATAGGTGCGGGCGGAAGGGAGCATGCTTTGGCTTGGAAAATAGCTAAAAGTCATCAATGTGATCAATTATATATTGCTCCTGGAAACCCCGGCACTGCTATGTTTGGCATCAATTTGCAAATTGCCATCACTGATTTTGAGGCATTAAAAAAAGCAGCCATTGAACATACTATTGATATGATTGTCGTGGGGCCCGAAGATCCATTAGTAAAGGGTATTTATGACTTTTTTAGTATGGATCCCTTAACGGCGCACATTAATGTGATTGGACCAAGTGCCCACGCCGCCCAATTAGAAGGAAGCAAAGCATTTAGCAAACACTTTATGCAAAGGCATCAAATCCCTACAGCTAGCTATGCCGAATTTACCATTGAAAATTATGAACAAGGAAAACAATACATTACCCAACATCCATTACCCATTGTATTAAAAGCCGATGGATTAGCGGCTGGAAAGGGCGTCATCATTGCATTAACGCACAGTGAGGCTTTAGAAAGTTTTGCAGAGATGATCCTAAATAAGCAATTTGGTGAAGCAAGCACGAAAGTGGTGATTGAAGCTTTTTTAACTGGGATTGAAGTGAGTGTTTTTGCCCTTACCGATGGGAAGCATTACCAAATTATAGGACACGCAAAGGACTACAAACGAATAGGAGAAGGCGATACAGGGCTTAATACCGGCGGAATGGGATGCGTGAGCCCGGTCCCGTTTATGGATGAAGTATTTATGAAAAAAGTGGAGGAACGAATTATAAAACCCACTATTGATGGAATTCACAAGGAAGGAATGGTGTATAAAGGATTTGTATTTTTTGGACTCATGAATCAAGGGGGCGAACCATTTGTCATTGAATACAATTGCAGATTAGGAGACCCTGAAACCGAAGTAATTCTCCCTAGATTACAAACCGATTTAGTGAGTTTATTAGCAGCAGCAGATAATGGCACTTTAGAAGATGTTAATATTGAATACCATACCTCCCATTTTGCAACCGTCATGGCAGTGAGTGGTGGTTACCCTGGATCGTATAAAAATAATTTCGTGATCTCGGGTATAGATCAAGCTCAAGCTTTACCCGACATTCATGTATTTCAAGCTGGCACTCGCTTTCAGGATAACCAGATCGTCACTAGTGGTGGTCGCGTTTTAGCAGTCACTGCACAAGGGAACCATTTACAAGAAGCCGTTTTGAAAGCAAAAAATGGTTTATCCTTGATCCAATTTAATGGCATGTATTTCAGAAACGATATTGGGTTTGAATTCCCCTAAGATGATTTATTAAAATCTTTTTTGAATCATTTATAAAAAGCTTTGTATTTCGATAATTTTAGTTGAATTTTGCTACATTCAACTTGAATATTACAATTAACGATTTACAATGGGATTATTTAACTTTTTTACACAGGAAATTGCGATGGACTTAGGTACCGCAAACACCCTCATCATTCACAATGACGAAGTTGTCGTAAATGAACCTTCAATTATTGCTTTGAATAGAAATAATATGAAGGAAGTTTTAGGCGTTGGTAAAAAAGCATTGTTAATGCATGAAAAAACGCATGAAAGTATCAAAACAGTTCGTCCATTAAAAGATGGGGTTATTGCCGATTTTAATGCTGCCGAATTAATGATTCGTGAGTTGATGAAAATGATCTATCCTAAGAAGCCATTATTTCCTCCAAGTTGGAGAATGGTCATTTGTATTCCTTCTTCTATCACTGAAGTTGAAAAGCGTGCGGTACGCGATAGTGCGGAACAAGCAGGTGCAAAGGAAGTGTATATGATTCATGAACCCATGGCGGCTGCATTAGGAATTGGGATTGATGTAGAAGAGCCGGTAGGAAATATGATTATTGATATTGGAGGTGGTACAACGGGTATTACAGTGATTGCATTAGCAGGAATTGTTTGTGATCAAAGTATACGTATTGCAGGGGATGAATTTACTGCAGATATTATGGAATCATTAAGACGTTATCATAGTTTATTAATTGGTGAGCGAACTGCAGAGCAAATTAAAATACATGTGGGTGCTGCTTTAAAGGATTTAGACAATCCTCCAGATGATATGCCAGTCAACGGTCGCGACTTGGTAACAGGTATTCCAAAACAAATCATGGTGACTTATCAAGAAGTAGCAGAAGCTTTGGATAAAAGCATATTTAAAATTGAAGAAGCTATTTTAAAGGCATTAGAAACAACGCCACCTGAATTAGCTGCAGATATTTATCGTCGTGGATTATACTTGACAGGTGGAGGTGCATTGTTACGTGGATTAGATAAGCGTTTGAGTTCTAAAATCAAATTACCTGTTCACATTGCAGAGGATCCACTTAAAAGTGTTGTTCGCGGAACGGGTATTGCGTTGAAAAATTATCAACGTTTCCCATTCATCATGAGATAAGAGATTTATTTAATCAATATGTTTAAAGGCGATCACCATTGAAGAATATCATTGGGTTCATAAGACAAAATTTTACTTTCTTTAGTTTTTTGATACTACAAATTGTGTCATTAGTGATGCTGTCGTCTTATAGCAAATCACATCAAACTTTTTTTGGAGGTATGGCCAATCAGTTTATTGGAGATATCAATACACGATACAATAAAGCATCCTACTTTTTTAGCTTAAAAACTACCAATGCAAAGTTAAGTGCCGAAAATGCGATGTTGAGAAATCAATTAGCTCAAAATTTTATTCCATTTGATACCAGCAAAAAATTAGGTACCCTGGTTTTACGAAAAGACAGCCTTGAAAAAATTAGAAAGTTTTATTACTACCCTGCTAAAGTAGTGGGTAATACATTTACTCTTCAAAAAAATTACATTACCATTGAGCGCGGTGCATTACAAGGTGTTAAAAAAGATATGGCGGCCATAAGCCCAGACGGAAGCATTGTAGGTATCGTTATCGAAGTGGGTGATCGTTATAGTAAAATAATGAGCCTATTGCACCGTAACAGCAAAGTAAGTGCAATGTTAAAAAGGGATAAGGTTGCAGGAACTGTAGAATGGGATGGAAGTGATCCTGAAATACTTATCTTAAAAAATATTTCAAAAAGCGCAGCACCTAAATTAGGCGATTCCGTTTTAACCAGTCCCTATTCGGCCAGTTTTCCTGCACAATTGATGATTGGACGTGTGACCAAAGTGATTGTTGATCCATCTAGTAATTTTTTAACTTTAGAATTAAAATCGGCTACTAATTTTTATAATTTAGAATTTATCTATTTAGTGGAGAATAAAAGAATGAATGAGCAAATAAATATTGAAAAAAATAAAACACCAAATGAATAGTTTTATTAAAAATAGTATTCGCTTTATTTTATTTCTGCTCATACAAGTAGTTATCTTAAAGGAAGTGCCTCCATTACACCAATTCATTACCCCCTATTTATATTTCTTATTTATTTTATGGTTGCCTTTTGGAATAAACCGATTGTCTATTACTTTATTAGGATTTATAATTGGATTTATTTTAGACTTGTTTTCAAATACACCTGGCTTACACGCAGCCGCCTGTGGACTTATGGCATATATAAGACCAAGTATTTTAAATTTACTATTAGCTCAGGAAGCCTCTGAAGAAGTTCATAAGGAACCTAGTGTTGGAACCATGGGATGGGGACCTTATTTGTTCTATGTTTTCGCATTAACCTTTATACATCATTTTTACTTGGTATTATTAGAGTGGTTAGAATTTGGAAGCTTCACCTACTTTTTAGGTAAAGTCATCGCTACTAGTATCATGAGCGTCCTTTTAATCTTTTTAGTGGAACTTATCATGAATCGTCGAAAGCTAAAAAGATAATCCATGTCTGTATATAATCAAAACCGAGGTGGTATCATTCAAATTATCATTGGTATTATTTTCACATTGATCATTGGTCAGTTAATTAGTTTACAAATATTTTCAAATAAGTATCGATTAGCAGCTGACAACAACGCGGTATACCGAAAAATTATTTACCCTGATCGTGGTATTATATATGATCGAAAGAAAAAAGCATTACTTGAAAATACCATTAGCTATGATTTAGCGGTCATTCCAAATGAAGCTAAAGAAGTAGATACTGCCATGCTTTGTGAAATATTAAAAATTGACAAAGAAGAGTTTGGGAAAAGAATGATTGAGGCCATCATAAAAAATACAAGAGTCAAAGCAAGTACATTTGAAGCATTTTTATCGGCCGAAGTATATGCTCAATTAAATGAGAACTTATATCGCTTTCCTGGTTTTACTTTATCTGAACGAAGTATTAGATCCTATCCTTACAATACTGCTGCGCATGTATTAGGCTATGTCGCCGAAGTGGATGTGAATTTTTTAAAAAAACATGAACAAGACGGATACGAAATGGGTGATTATGCAGGTATGACAGGACTTGAACGATTTTACGAACCTATATTAATGGGACAAAGAGGGGTCAATCGATTCTTAAGAGACAACAAAGGAAAAATTCAAGGCGTTTTTGAAAAAGGGATATATGATACACTAGCTATTGCGGGTCGAAATATATTTACAAGCATGGATGTAGAAGTGCAGCAATTAGCCGAAAAATTACTACAGCATAAAATTGGAAGTGCAGTAGCCATTAATCCAAAAACAGGTGGCATCATTGCCATGGCTTCAAGCCCTGGATATAATCCCAATTTACTTACGGGCAATCAGCGTCGAAAAACCATTGGAAGATTATTATTAGACACTGCAAGACCTATTTATAATCGTGCCATTAAAGGTCAATATCCTCCAGGATCTACCTTTAAACCATTGGGTGCCTTGATTGCATTAGATGAAGGTTTAATTACACCCTCTTATGGATATAATTGTAGAGGATCATATGGCGCTTGTGGTGACCCTAGAAAATGCGAACATCATAATCCTGGTCACGCATCTACATTACAATTAGCATTGGCCAATTCCTGCAACTCCTATTTTATGCAAATTTTTAGGATGGCTATTGATAATCCAGAATACCATAATGCAAAAGTGGGTTACTTGAAATGGAAAGAATATGTGAATGGATTTGGACTTGGAAGAAAACTAGGAATAGATTTACCAAGTGAAAACAGAGCAAGCATTCCGGATACTGCCCAATACAATCGCGACTTTGGTGGTGCTAAATATTGGAACAGTTGTTATATGTTAACATTAGGAATAGGACAAGACCGTATGACAGCAACCCCCCTTCAGTTGGCGAATGCAATGGCTTTCTTAGCGAATGATGGATTTTATTACACCCCCCATTTTGTAGATAGTATTGAAAACCAAGATGAGGAAGATAAGGTCATGCTAGAAAAATATAAAATAAAAAATGAAGTCACAAAAATAGCAAAGCAATACTTTGAAATTATTAAAGATGGTATGCATGATGTCACTGTAATGGGAACTGCTGCTATGATTAAAGTACCTGGACATGAATTTTGTGCAAAAACAGGAACCGCGCAAAATCCTCATGGAAAAAACCATTCTTTATTTGTATGCTTTGCACCTAAGGAAAATCCAACAATTGCAGTGGCAGTAGTAGTGGAAAATGCTGGCTTTGGCGCCACATGGGCGGGACCTATTGCAGGGCTTATGATGGAGAAATACTTAAATGATACTTTAACAAATGAAAGTAAAGTAAAAGCTGAAAATTTATCGAATGTTGATTTAATGCCTGCTGCCATCAAAAGCTGGTATGTTCGAAACAATAAAACAGAAATGCTTACTGCAATGGAATACAGCAATGACGCAATAGCAGATGCTTGGGACATGGAAATGTTATCCGAAATTGCTCCTGCCAAATTAGTCAAGGATACCACTAAAAAAGTGGACAGCCTACCCAAAGCGACACTGCCTACCAAACCCATTCCTACTGCAAAAATTAATAAAGAGAGTGCGTTAAATCCACTTCATAAAAAGAAAAAATCGACAGCCAAAAAACATGTCAAACTATAATAACAATAATTTTTCAAAAGGAACTGATTTCGCAGTCATCCTGTTATATGTGATCATGGTGGCTATAGGCATTTTATGCATTTTCATGGTCGAATACAACCCCAATTTAAATTGGAGTAATTCCTTTTTAACTGCAAAAACCAATTATAGTAAACAAATTTACTTTGCACTGTTTTGTGCGCTTATTGCCATTTTTATTTTACTCATGGATAGCAAGGTATTTACCGCCTTTGCTAATATTTTATATGTGCTGGGCATCCTATTAATGCTGGCTACATTTGTATTAGGTAAAAATATCAATGGTTCAAAAAGTTGGATTCCTATTGCAGGAGGTTTTAATTTACAACCTGCTGAATTATGTAAAATATTTACAGCATTGATCTTGGCTAAATTTATTTCAAAACCCGAAACCGATTTTTCTAAATTAAAATCACATTTGATTGCAGGTGCAATGATAATACTGCCAGCCATACTTTCTGTCATGCAGCACGAACTTGGCTTGGCATTAGTGTATAGCGCTTTCATTTTTGCAATGTATCGGGAGGGGCTTCCACCACTCATTTTAATATTTTTACTTTCATTCGCTATTTTGGTGATTGCTACACTTTTATTAGATCCTTCCCTACTTTCTATCATCATCACAGTGATTGCTGGATTTTTTATTTTAAATCTAATCAAAAAATTCAAACGAAATAAAAAAGCCATATTAGTAATTATCGCAATTTGGGGTATTTGTTTTGGCACCATTAGATACACTGTTCCCTATATATTTAATAATGTTTTCGAATGCTATCAAAGCACACGTATATATAGCATGATGGGTAAGGAATACGATTGTAGTAAAAACGTAAAATCAAATAATTTATCGGTTAATAAAAAAGCAGCAAAAAAACCAGATGATTACAATGTAAAACAAAGCAAGATAGCCATAGGATCTGGTGGTTTTTGGGGAAGAGGATTTTTAAAAGGAACTCAAACAAGGGGAAAATATGTACCTGAACAGCACACCGACTTTATTTTCACTTCATTAGGAGAGGCATTTGGTTTTGTAGGCACTTTTACTTTTTTAATCTTGTATTTATTTTTTCTTTTTCGACTTATTAGAATAGCTGAAAGGCAAAGGAGCACCTTTTCACGGGTATATGCATATAGCGTTGTGGGTATTTTCTTTTTCCATATTGCTGTCAATATAAGTATGACCATTGGTTTATTTCCGGTGGTGGGTATTCCATTACCCTTAATTAGTTACGGCGGATCATCTTTACTTACATTTACCGTTTTAGTATTTGTTTTATTAAGATTAGACGCCGACAGACAAATGGTGCTTCGTTAATTATAATTTATATGCGTATTTATCCATTATTGGAAGGTAGTTTTTCGATTGATGAAACTAAGGTGTTCAAACCATTTGATACTCATCTAATGCAAAGTCCTCCCAAAGGCAGTATTTTGGTTCAGGTGCAACCCTTTGTTGTGATTACGGATGAAGACATCATCTTATTAGACACAGGATTAGGCTATTTTAATAATGAAGGTGTTTTACAAATACACGCTAATTTAATGAGTTTGGGTATTGACCCTTCCAGTGTTACAAAAGTATTTTTGAGCCACTTACACAAGGACCACGCAGGAGGTATCAGCTATATGCATCCACAACATCAAGAGCGATTTATAAGCTTCCCCTATGCAACTTATTACATTCAAAAAAGAGAATATGATTTGGCCATTCAAGCCAACAGCGCCTCCTATCTTGTTGATCAGATTCAAATACTTGAACAATTCAGCAAAGTGCATTGGTTAACAGAGGACGAGGGGGTGATTGATGATATCGTTCATTATCAGGTAACCGGGGGGCATAGTCTGTTTCATCAAGTTTGTTGGCTGAGGAAGGAGAATGAAACTATATTTTTTGGAGCCGATGTAGCACCGCAATTGCAACAAATGAAAGCTAGGTTTGTTGCCAAATATGATTTGGATGGTAAAAAGTCCATGGAATGGCGTCAACAATGGTGGGAAAAGGGGCAAAACGAAAAATGGACCTTTGCCTTTTACCATGATATTAAATTTCCTACACATATACCATAGGTAGTTTTTAAAACGAACATTCATTAGGAATCAATAGTGATAAGGCTTTCGGCGAATCTCATGATTTTTTTTGTACCTTTATTGCAACAAATCATGTCAACAAGCTCCCATAATTACTCCGGACAATTTCGAAGAAATGTCTCTGACAAATATATTATCTACAATAGTTTATTTGCAGCCTTGCCATATTCGGGTGTCGCGAATGTGGGTGCATTACTCCCCTTATTATTACAAACCTGTGAAGATGGCTTTAGTAAGGATAAATCTCCAATAGAAATTGTAGATTACTTTTTTAGACAACATACCTACGTTGATAGTGAGACAGAAAAATTAGATCACCTTTTTAAATATGTTCAATATATTGAGAGGCAGGTGGTTCTATTTGATGCTATTGAGGATGCTGCATTCTCAAGTGTGAATGAAGTGGATGGAATTGGAAGTTTAAAAGCATTGATTAGAGATGCTCAATTTACCAATAACACCGAAGTACTAAAAACTAAATTAAATAAATTTAAAGTTCGAATCGTACTCACTGCACATCCAACCCAATTTTATCCTGCCAATGTATTGGGTATCATCCACGACATGGGGGAAGCCATTGGAAAAAATGATTTTAATACAATAAATCAATACATACAACAGTTAGGACTTACGCCTTTCTTTAATAAAAAACAACCAAGTCCCACAGATGAGGCCTTGAATTTAATGTGGTATCTAGAAAACGTTTTTTATTTTTCGGTAGGTAATATTTACAGCAATATTGTACGAGATGTGTTTGATGATCAATATGAAGGCGATAACCCCTTCATTGAATTAGGCTTTTGGCCTGGAGGAGATAGAGATGGCAATCCTTTTGTAAATGCAAGCACCACTTTAACAGTAGCGAAAGCATTACGAAGTAGTATTATAGTATGTTACTATAGAGATGTTCGAAAATTAAAACGAAAATTAACTTTTTCGGGCGTGGATGTTTTAATCAATGAATTAGAAGCTACTTTATATGAAAATGTTTTCAGACCAGACGAAGCTAATCCTATCAATAAAAATGAAATCATTGAATGCCTTCATAAGATTAAAAAAATAATAATTGAATCAGACTATTCCTTGTATTTGTCCAGATTAGAAAGTTTAATTCATAAAGTACAATTATTTGGCACCCATTTTGCTTCATTAGATATAAGACAAGATAGTCGTATACATCATTCTGTTTTATTGGATATTCATGAAACTCTGTTAAAACAAAATGGAAAAGGTATTTTACCTGAGCAGTACCATACACTTTCAGAGGAAGATCAAATGAAAGTGTTGGCTACCTTAGAAGGGAAATTAACACCTTCCGATTTCAATGAACCCATTACAAAGGACACGCTTGAAAGTATCTATGCAATCAAATTAGTTCAAAACATGAATGGCGTCAATGGTTGCCACCGCTATATCATTAGCAATTGTCAATCAGCTGTGAATGTGATGGAATTATACGCTTTGTGTCGACTATGCGGCTGGGATATCCATTTGGCTGAATTAGATATTATTCCTTTATTTGAAACCATCGATGATTTAAAAAGTGCGGAAGCCATCATGACTATTTTATATCATGACCCATTATATCAAATACACTTACAAAAAAGATTAGCCCAACAAACCATCATGCTTGGATTTAGTGATGGTACCAAAGATGGTGGCTATTTACAAGCCAATTGGAGTATTTACCAAGCGAAAGAAACACTAACGGATATCTCAAGAAAAAATAAAATTGTAGTAAAATTTTTTGATGGTCGAGGTGGCCCTCCTTCGAGAGGTGGTGGAAAAACACATCAATTTTATGCATCAATGGGAAACCAAATTGAAAATGAAGAAATTCAGCTAACCGTACAAGGCCAAACCATTACTTCGAATTTTGGAACCATCCAATCAGCGCAATTTAATATAGAACAGTTATTAAGTGCTGGGATAAGTAACGAAATAGCCACTTCCTCTCAATTGCAACTCACTGAAAAAAATAGGGAAACATTAGCCGAACTTGGACATATTAGCTATGTCACTTACCAGCAGTTAAAACAACACCCACAATTCCTGCCCTATTTACAAAAATTTAGCCCACTCAATTATTATGGGAAAAGTAATATCGCAAGTCGCCCTACCAAAAGAGGTGCAAAAGGGGAACTTAATTTATCTGATTTAAGAGCCATTCCATTTGTAGGAAGTTGGAGTCAATTAAAACAAAATGTACCCGGCTTTTATGGCGTGGGTACTGCACTTCAGGTGCTAAAAGAAAAAGGACTTTGGAGCGAAGTGGTGTCCTTATTTAATAACATTTCCTTTTTTAGAACTTTGATTGACAATAGTATGATGAGTATGGTTAAATCTAATTTCGCCATTACTAAGTATATTGAATCAGACCCCACTTTCAGCCCGCTTAGACAAATTATCAAAGATGAATTCATACTAACTACTCAATTGTATTTGGAATTAAATAAAAGCAATAGCTTGATGGAAAAAGATACTTTATCTAAACATTCTATCTTGCTAAGAGATCGTATTGTATTGCCTCTTCTTACCATACAACAATATGCATTGTGTAAATTACAGGATCCGATGATTGAAAATGAATTAAAAGCTGCTTATGAAAAATTAGTCACTCGTACTATGTTTGGTGTCATTAACGCTGCACGAAATTCAGTTTAATCTTATACAGCAACGCTGTCCTTCCATTGCCATAAATGCAAGCAGGCATATGTTTTAAATGGTGACCAAGTTTTTGCCTTTGCCAACATTTTAATTTGCAATTCCTTCTTAGTGGTATACTTTAATTTATATAATTTGATCATCGCTTGCTGAATGCCTAGGTCGTCTACCGCAAAAACATCTTCATGCCCTAAGCTAAACATCAATAACATTTCGACGGTCCACTTTCCTACCCCTTTTATCTGAGTTAATAGTTCAATCACTGATTCAGGATCCATTTGATACAATTGCTTATCAGTAATCTTATGGTTGATAAAAAATTCTGCTACATTTTTCACATATCCTACTTTGGAATGACTTAATCCAATGGCTCGTAATACTTCATCAGGTGTATCTAATACCTTTTGACAACTTGGCTCCTTCCCTTGATAAATATTTAAAAAGCGATCAAAAATAATTTTAGCAACCTTGGTGCTTAATTGTTGACTTACAATACTCGCTATTAATCGAATAGCTGTATTCTTTCGTTTAGACAAGGTATAAGTATCCGACTTTAATAAGTCCTGTAATTTGGGGTCCTTTTTTAAATGTTTTTTATATGTCATAGCTACAAATTATGATTAATTTTTAATTATTTTACCTAACTTCCATAATACATTTTAAAATTGACTTATGAAAAAATACCTCACCCTTCTCGCTTTTCTTTATTGTCAAATGGGCTTTAGCCAAAACAAAGAAACCTCATTCATACAAGCCATTTTGGACCACCAACAAAGCGCATGGAATAAAGGCAATATTGATGATTTCATGGTTGGTTATTGGGAAAATGACAGTCTGTTATTTATGGGTCAAAATGGCCCCACTTATGGTTATAATGCAACATTGAAAAATTATAAAAAAAATTACCCTGACAAAGCGCATATGGGGCAACTTAGTTTTTCTGAGATCAGTATGAAACCTTTGAATTCAGACCATTATTTTGTGATTGGAAAATTTTTCTTAAAAAGAACCGTAGGAGATGCAAGTGGCCACTTTACACTTGTGTTTAAAAAAATAAATGGGAAGTGGAAAATTATTTCCGACCATAGTAGTTAGTTGTCAAATTGGATAGGTGTTTTCCAAAGTTGATATAAGCCATATAATAATCCGCCCAAGCTAGAAAGGAGATAAATATAAAAAAAGGTATTGCTCCAACGCCAATGATCTTGCATAAAAGCATAACCCCACATAATACCAATGGTTGTGTTGGATACCATCCATAATAAAGCGATTCCTATGCTGTAGGTTATTCTATTTAAAAAAGCAAGTACTTGCGGATCCATTCTTTGCTCATTTTGAAGGTTAATCCAAACTTTGTTTATTAGCTGCTGCAGCTTTTAAGATTCTATCAAACTGAGCTGGTGTTAAATCATTATAAAAATAATAAACAGGATCCACTTTAGTACCTCTTTTAATTACCTCGTAATGACAATGTGGCCCAGTGCTCTTTCCTGTATTTCCTATGTATCCAATCACTTCTCCTCTTTTTACAGATTGGCCTACTTTAGCCTTGACACGAAACATATGCCCATATAATGTTTGATAACCATAGCCATGATTAATCACTACTTTATTCCCATATCCATCCGTATTAAAACCAGCAATTTGTACCACCCCATCGGCCGTTGCATAAATAGGTGTACCGGAAGCTGCAGTAAAATCTAAACCAGCATGTAAACGATAATCTTTATATAGCGGATCAATTCGATACCCATAACCTGATGCAATTCGATTTAAATTTTTATTACTCACTGGTTGTATCGCAGGAATCGCTCTTAACAGTTTTTCTTTATTTTTCACCATTGCACCCACTTCCACAAAGGACTTATCCTGAAAAGAGGATCGAACACTCAAATTATTTAATTGTGCAATCATGTTTGACAACAAAGCGGAACTTGATAAGTTTTGAATCATGCGTACTTCATTCAATGCTTCCATATCTTTTAAACGGGCGCTATCTGGTATCGGACTGGATTCAAATATGGAACGATATACTTCATTGTCCCTATTTTCCAGCTCGGTCATTTGCAACTCCAATTGCTTGACCCGATCTTGTATCACACTGTAATTCGCCTTATAGCTTTCGTTTTGCTGACGTAGTAATTTTTCCTTTGGAGAATCGATGTATTGAAATAAAACAGCCACTATCACCACCCCTGTTACAATAGAGGCAGCCACAAATCCAAAAAGCTGAAGTAGCCTTACTTTTAAGGGCACTTCCACTTTATCAAACCTAAGTGTATGGGTATTAAAGTGATATTTAATTTTCTTCATTTGAATTAACCGATTATTTGGCAAGGAAGGCCATAAAAAAGCCCCAATTCCTTACCTTTGAGGTCATTAAAAAAAGCAACACAAATATAGCTTTTTAAGATGAACACTGCTTAAAATTCAGATACATGATGAAGAGTCCCGAAATAAGACAACAATTTTTAGATTTTTTTGCATCTAAAGGGCACGCGATTGTTCCCTCAGCCCCTATTGTAGTAAAAAATGACCCTACTTTATTATTCACTAATGCGGGAATGAACCAGTTCAAAGATTATTTTTTAGGTAACCAAACCCCTAGCCATAGTCGTATAGCCGATACACAAAAATGTTTACGCGTAAGTGGTAAACACAATGATTTAGAGGAAGTGGGTGTAGATACCTACCATCATACGATGTTTGAAATGTTAGGTAATTGGAGTTTCGGAGATTATTTTAAAATGGAAGCTATTGAGTGGAGTTGGGAATTATTAACCAAAGTGTATGGAATTGATCCTGCTAAATTATATGTAACTGTTTTTGAAGGAGACGCATCTGAAAACCTTCCTCCATCAAGCGAAGCATTAGCACATTGGAAAAAATGGGTATCAGAGGACAAAATAATTTACGGTAATAAAAAAGATAATTTCTGGGAAATGGGTGACACAGGTCCATGTGGCCCATGTAGTGAAATACATGTCGACATGCGTTCTGATGAAGAAATTGCAAAAATTCCAGGTCGTGACTTAGTGAATAAGGATCATCCTCAAGTGATTGAAATCTGGAACAATGTATTTATTCAGTACAATCGAAAAAAAGATGGAAGCCTTGAAGCCCTTCCTAATAAACATGTTGATACTGGTATGGGTTTTGAACGTCTAGTACGCGTGATACAAAATAAAAAAAGCAATTACGATACGGATGTGTTTACTGGCACTATTGAAGCAGTAGCTCAAATCACTGGAAAGGAATATGATTTTAGTGGAAGTAAACAAGCCATCGCCTTTAGAGTACTTGCCGATCACATTAGAGCAATAGCTTTTACCATTGCGGATGGTCAGTTGCCAGCCAATACAGGCGCAGGTTACGTGATTCGACGCATTTTAAGAAGAGCTGTACGATATTATTATTCCTACTTGGATTATAAGCATCCTTTATTACATCAATTGATGCCTTTATTGGCAAAACAATTCGAACATGTTTTTCCTGAATTAACTGCACAATTGGATTTTGTAACCAAGGTAGTAAAGGAAGAAGAAGAAGGATTTTTAAGGACACTTGAAAAAGGATTAAAGCGGATGGATGACATCATTCACACGCATCAAAAAAATCAAGTGATTGACGGAAAATTAGTATTTGAATTATTTGATACTTTTGGATTCCCTGTTGATTTAACTAGATTGATTGCAAGTGAAAATGAATTGTCCGTTGACGAAGTTGGGTTTGACAATGAGATGAAACAGCAAAAAAATAGAAGTCGTGCCGCTACAGCTGTTGATACAGGTGATTGGATTCAAGTGAGTCCTGATAAAGAGACTTCATTTTTAGGATACACCCAAAATGAAGTTGATACCCAAGTAATAAAATACCGTCATGTAAAAGCAAAAGGCAAAGAGGCATACCAATGGGTGCTTTCCGATACGCCATTTTATGCCGAAAGTGGAGGGCAGGTGGGCGATACGGGCCAATTCACTTTTGAAGACGGATCTGTCATTGAAGTGACGGATACAAAAAAAGAAAATAATTTATTTATTCATTTTACCGATACATTACCTGCACAAATTGGTAAAAAAATAAAAGCGCGTATAAATATTAAGCATAGACATGACACTACCCTTCATCATTCAGCTACCCATTTGTTGCATGCTGCCTTACGCCAAGTATTAGGAAAGCATGTGGCACAGAAAGGAAGTTTGGTGAATAGTGAACAATTGCGTTTTGATTTTTCACATTTTGCAAAAATGACCGACGAAGAAATAGCAAAAGTTGAAAGTATCGTAAATGAAAAAGTAAAAGAAAATATTCCTGTAGTTATTAATGAAATGAGCAAGGACGATGCTATCGCATTGGGCGCTATGGCACTGTTTGGAGAAAAATATGGCGATAAAGTGCGCGTTGTGATCATGGACCCTAATTATTCCATTGAGCTTTGTGGCGGAACCCATGTAGGACATACTGGAGAGATTGGCAATTTTAAATTAAAAGCAGAAGCGTCGGTAGCAGCTGGTGTTAGAAGAATAGAAGCTGTTGTAGGTGATGCTGCATCTATTTACCTCACTGAAGTAAAAGAAAAATTACATAAACAAATTGTGCAACTAACAGAAACATGTGCAGGAACTGCTGTTAAATTAAATATAGGTTTTGTTGCACCAGAGTGGAATGAAAATTCTTCGACAGATATTTTAAATGATACGATTGCTTCATTACTGTTAAGTCAAAAAGAACTTGCAAAAAAATTAGAAAGTCAGGAAGCTTTGTTGGTCAATGAACTATTTGAAAAATACAGTACTCAATTTAATGTAATTAAAGATATTCAATTTTTAGGAGTACCATTATCTTTAAGTAGCCCTGAACATTTGAAAAAATTAGCGCAACAATTAATTGCAATACATCCATCATCCCTAGTCGTATTAACTGCAGCAAATGAAGGTAAAGCAAATGTTGTATTAGCCATTAGTGATGATTTAGTAAAAGAAAAAAATTGGCAAGCACCGCTTATTATTAAAGAAAAAATAGCACCCTTAATTAAAGGCGGCGGCGGCGGACAAAAAAACATTGCAAGTGCCGGAGGACAGGATATTTCTCAATTAGACAAAGTGATTGAGGTGGTCAAAGCATTATTAAATTAATCTAACTGATTCATTAACAAAGCCTTATCAATGTATCGATAAGGCTTTTTAATTAAATACCCCACAGTTGGTATTATCTAAAATTTAACAATTCCGAATTGTTTCGTAGTTAAATAATTTGCCTACATTTGGGCTATCATTGAACAATTTAAAAACACCTTTATGATAAAGCAATTAACTGGCCTATTTATTTTATGTATGCTCACTACATTTTGTTTAGCACAAAAAAAAATAGTGGAAGTGAGACCACCTTCATTAAAAATTGTACAGGGGTATAAAATAAATCCTTTATATATCATCGATGGAAAAGAGGCTAAAGATGTAGATGGTATTTCTCCCAATGATATTGAAAGTATAGATGTACTAAAAGGAGAATCTGCAACAAAAATATATGGCAAAAAAGGAGAAAATGGCGTTGTGGTTGTTACGACAAAAAAGAACGCAGCAAGTAAAGACAAAAAGGAAAATCAAAACAAGAAAGAATTTTCTGTTACAGTGCGTGATGAAAAAAATAAAAAAGGAGAAGAGGAAAATGTAAATGTTGTAATTGACGGTGATAAAATTACGATCAATGGAGAAGTAGTAGATGAAAATGATCCAAGAATAAATGGGAAAGGTGAAAAAGGAATTATTTTAAAAAGAATGGGAAAACCTTATAAAACAGAAAGCGACGAAGCTGATGAAGATGACGATGATGATGATGCCGCAATCGATATGCCTAAAACAAATAATGCGTTTTTAGGCGTCATCACTGAAATGACGGAGGGAGGTGCTCAAATAAATGAAGTAAGTGAAGGCAGCCCGGCAGAAAAAGCAGGTTTGCATAAAGGTGATATTATCACCAATGTGAATGATCAAAAAATAACAGGCCCTGCTGATTTGTATGAAACCATTGGAAAATTTAAACCTTCTGATAAAGTTAAAGTGACCATTCTAAAAAATGGTGTTCGTTCCAACCTGACAGTTGAATTGGCAAAAAATAAAAATACGATTACCCCTAAGGTTTTTAACTTCAGTACACCCAATAATGGGCCATTTACACTAGAAGATCCAAGACCTAATGCACCATCGGATAGAGGAAGAGGAACACAGAGATTTGGTTTTGAATTACCGCAAATACCTGAATTCAATAATCTTTTTGGAATGAATGAAAAACCAAAATTAGGCATCAGTATTGAAGACATTGAAGAAAGCGAAGGTGTTAAAATTTCATCTGTTAACGAAAATTCCCCAGCGGCAAAAGCGGGTCTAAAGGAAAACGATATCATTACTCAAGTGAATGATAAAAAAGTGAAAGATGTGGATGGCATCAAACCTATTATTAAATCCGCCACTGAAGGCGCTGTATTTAAATTTAATATTACAAGAAATGGCAAGAGTAGCATTATAGAAGTAAAAATTCCAAAGAAACTTAAAACCGCCGATTTGTAAGGCTAATAAATCAAGTTAATTAAAACCGCCTCGTCTATTCCTGATTATTCAGATAAAGACGGGGCTTTTTTAGGGTATTTAAAATAAAATAAGCCTTAAATAATTGTACTTTTGCTGCATGGGTATTGCGGAAAAATATGAAGCTGTCATTGGTCTAGAGATTCATGCACAATTGGCTACGCAAAGCAAATTGTTTTGTGGGGATGCTGCTTCATTTGGTGCAGCTCCTAATACCCATATCAGTGCCATCACCATGGGCCACCCGGGCACCCTACCTAAAACCAATTCAAAAGCTATTGAATATGCGATAAAATTAGGATTGGCTTGTGGATCACGAATTGAAAACAATAACTTTTTTGCTCGAAAAAATTATTTTTATCCCGACTTACCAAAAGGGTATCAAATTACACAACACACCACTCCTATATGTGTGGGAGGCGCCATCACTATTAAAAGCAAGGAAGGTGACAAAATAATTCAACTTAACCGAATACATTTAGAAGAAGATGCTGGCAAAAGTATTCATGACTTATCTGATACAGACACTTATATTGATTTAAACAGAGCGGGCACTCCCCTGGTTGAAATGGTGACTGAGCCTTGTATTCATTCGGCCGAAGATGCTTTTTTATTTGTAACAGAAGTGCGCCGTTTGGTGCGTTGGATTGATGTATGTGATGGGAATATGGAAGAAGGTAGTTTAAGATGTGATGCCAATATTTCTATTCGATTAAAAGGAGAAACTAAATTAGGTACTAGAGTAGAAGTTAAAAATTTAAATTCTATTCGGAATATAAAAAAGGCGATTGAATTTGAAATTGAAAGATTAATTCAAATTACGGAATCAGGTGAAACAATTTTACAACAAACAAGAAGTTTTGATGCCAACAATGATACCACTTTTTCGATCAGGGATAAAGAGGATGCCAATGATTATCGTTATTTTCCTGATCCTGATTTAGCACCATTCCAATTAACAGACAAATACATAAATGATATTCAATCTGCAATGCATCTATTGCCATATGTATTAAAAAAATCATGGAAGGAAATTTATGCATTATCTGATTATGATATTGATCAATTATGTGAGCACAAAGAAGAGGCCGACTTTTATACCATTTGGACAAAACAAACTAATCATTATAAAGCGGCGGCCAACTGGATCATGGGACCTATCCGAGAATACTTAAATGAAAGTGGAACCAATTACGAACAACTTGCTCCGTCTATCCCCTATTTAGTAGAATTATTAGAATTAGTGGATAGCCATCAATTAAATTTTTCCGTTGCAAGCGGAAAGGTTTTTAAAGCAATTATGCAACAACCTCAATCTCCAACTGAGTTTGCAATAAAAAATAATTTATTACAAACCTTGTCCAATGACGAAATCGAAGAATGGGTCAACCAAGTATTAATGAAGCATCCTGAAAAAGTGAACGAATATAAAAAGGGGAAAAAAGGACTCATTGGACTTTTTGCTGGAGAAGTTAAAAAATTAAGTCAAGGGAAGGCGGATCCTAAAGTAGCCATTCAAATACTTGAACAAAAATTGAATCAATCATAAGCGATATATTTATACAAAATAAAAATTAGGGTATGCTTTCAAAATCAATGTTGAAAATAATAGTAGGAATAACACTACTTTGTACAGGCTGTAAATCAAATAAAAATGGCGGCAATTTTATTGTGTCTGGCACCATTGAACATGCAGAAAATCAAAAACTACTTTTACAGGAAGTACCTTATGGAGGCAAGCCTATTATCACCTTGGATTCCATTACTATTAGTAAAGAAGGTCGATATCAATTTCAATTTATTGCAAAACAGGAAGGGCTTTATCGGTTATCAACTAGTAAGGAATTAGAAATTATTTTCATTAATGATGGAGATAATATTCAAATCAATGCAGATGCCAATAATTACCATAGCTATAAAGTAAAAGGATCTGAGAGTAGTATTAACTTATTTGAATTTTTACAAAAATATCGACAAAAAGACTCTTCCTTATTTTCTACTTTATACAGTTTAGATTTGTTACAAAAGCAAAATGGCAAGGACAGCACCATCTTTTGGTTGCAAAAACAAAAAACAGATAAAATAAAGGATTTAAATGATTTTGTAGAGATGAACTTAACAAAAGCAACAAGTCCTGCTTTATTGTATTATACTTTAGGTTTAAGTTTAAGATCAATGGAGTCTGCTAAAGTATTGGCATTAGCTAAGGTTGCAGCAGAACGTACCAAAGCAGAACCCTTAGTTGAATTTGCAAATTTATTAAATAGTCAAGTACAAGCTAACACCAAAGCCAGCCCACTTTCAATTGGTCAGATGGCACCAGAAATTGCTTTGCAGGATGTTAATGGTAAAATTCAAACATTGAGTAGTTTAAGAGGGAAATATGTATTGGTCGATTTTTGGGCTAGTTGGTGCGGACCTTGCAGAGCTGAAAATCCAAATGTAGTAATGGCCTTTGAAAAATTTAAAAATAAAAATTTTACTGTACTAGGTGTTTCATTAGATGATAATAAAGCCAATTGGTTGGAAGCAATTAAAGCAGATAAACTTAACTGGTTACACATAAGCGATTTAAAAAAATGGGAAAGTATCGTCGTGAATACCTATCAATTTGAAGGCATACCATTTAATGTTTTATTGGACCCTACTGGAAAAATAATTGCTACTGAATTAAGAGGACAAGCACTACAAGAAACCTTAGCAAAATTATTCCAATAATCAAAGGCCCCTTTAATTTAAACTGATAAAGGTTATTTACCCTTGATGAAAGTTTTGATTAAAGCAGGTAATAAAATCAAATTGGTTAATGTACTTACCACCAAAGTAAGTGAAGTTAACCATCCTAATGCTTGGGTGCCGCCAAAATCACTAAAACAAAATATAACAAAGCCCGCTACTAAAACCAGACTAGTATAGATTATACTTATGCCAGTATGTTGGATGGTTTGTATTAATGTTGGATGCACTTTATAATCAAACCTTTGTAATTCCTGTTTATAGTTGATTAAAAAACGAATGGTTACATCAATTGCAATACCTAATGCAACACTAAATACCAAGACTGTAGAAGGTTTTAAGGAAATGCCTACCCATCCCATAACGCCTGCAGTTATTAACAAGGGAACTACATTGGGAATCAAAGAACAGATCAGTATGGGAAAGGATCTAAATAAAAATAACATACAAATAGCAATTAACAAAAATGCCCAAAAAATGGACTCCCCTAATCCTTTGATAATAAAATTACTTCCCTCTAAAAAAGTAACACTGCTACCTGTAATTTGAATATTGTATTTTGAAGTATCAAAAATAGAAATGGTTGCACTGTCTAATCTAGTTAAAAAATGAGGCAAACTTGCACTTCCAATATCTTTCATGTTCACACTTACCCTTGTTTGTTGTTTTGAAGAATCAATGAATTTATTTAATAGTTGACCTGGCCCTTGATTTTTGCTACTATCATTTACATTGTTTTTTGCAATGGCTAAATAAGGTGCTATAAAAGCCATTTCGGTAGCTGTGGGAACACTATAAGCGATGGTATCCCCATCATAAAAGGATTGCTTAGCAAATTTAATTCCTTCCAATAATCCCAAGGGTTTTCCTAATTCTGGTTGTTGTAATAGATATTGCTGTAATGCGTCTATGTTTTCTAAGGGCTTAATACTTCGCACTAAACCATTTCTTTTTTTGGTGTCAATGATAATCTCCAATGGCATGACACCTCCCCCATTTTGCTCAAACCATTTTAGGTCGGTATACAATTTGTCTTTTTTTGGAAGGTCGTCTACTATAAAAGCTTCTTTTTTAATTTTCAGCACACCTAATATAGAAACAATGACTAAAAGTAGGGTAATAGTAAATACCCATTTAGTATGCTTAAAAGTATACCGTTCAATTTTAACTAAAATAGAAGTTAAATATTTATTATCTAAATACTTAACATGCTTTGCTTTTGGTGGTGCTAAATAACTTAAGACTGGAGGAATAAAAAATAAACTAATAAAAAATAAAGCCATAATATTCACCCCCGATACCCATCCAAACTCTTTTAACAATGGGCTTTTAGTAAAAGCAAAAACAAAAAACCCAATCGCTGCAGTTAGATTGCAAAATAAAGTGACAATTCCCATCTTATTTACCATTTGTACAATGGCTTTATCACGATCATTCGTTTCATTATATGCTGTGTGGTATTTATTTAAAAAATAAATACAATTAGGAATACCTATCACTACCACCAGTGGCGGAATTAATGCAGTTAATAAAGTTATTTTTTGACCTAAAAGCACCATGGTTCCAAAACTCCAAATCACCCCCATTGCTACCACCGCTAAGCTCATTAAAGTGGCAGAGAAGGATCTAAAAAACAGAAGTAATGTAACAGCCGATAAAAATAAGGACCCAATCAAAAACCATACCATTTCTTTTTTTATGCGATCGGCTAAAATAGTCCTAATATAAGGTAAGCCACTTATATGCAAGGGTAAATTAGTATACTTAGTAAATTCATTTAATTGAACTTCTAATTGTTTTATTAAATGAGATCTCGATGCACTATTGATGGAATCAGGCATAAAACTAATGGCCATCATATAGGCATGTGTGCTGGGATTGTATAATAAATTTTTGTAAAAAGGTAATTGTTCGAAAAGCATTTGATCCGCAATTAAAGTACTATCGGAAGTATATGGAGCATGAAATACTTTTTGAGCAAGAAAGCGAGTTGAAATCGTATCCTTAGTTAGGTTATATGCAAATGGAATACTCAAAACATCAGTAACACCCGGAATATTTTTTATTTGATGATGTAATTCAAATAATTTGTTGAATACTGGCGTTGTATACAATTTGTCTGTTTGAAAACCTATGACAATAGTAGTTCCATCCACTCCAAATTTTTTGACAAATTTTTTATAAATAACAAATTTAGGATTATCCTCAGGTATTGCTTTTGTGAATTCATAACTCAACTTAACTTGAGCGGCAAAGTAACCCATGAATATGGTGGCTATAAATAAAAAAGATAAAAAATATACTTTATACTTTAAAATTGCCTTGCCTAATTGATGCCACATAATTATATTTTTAAATTATCCAACCCATAAATATGCCACAGTTTGAGTCAATATACCAATTATTAAACCAACGATTAATTCTTGACGAGTATGGTCACTCACAACCATTCGAGCACTTATCACTAAGCCTGTTATAAAGATCAACGCTATATCCCATATCATATTGTTAATGGGGTATTGAATCCCAACTAAAAAGACAGCGGTCAATACGCCACCCATGGCTATCCCATGTAAGCTTACTTTGATAAAATTATTAACTATTAATCCTAATGAACTAGCAATAAAAACGCCAAAATAAAAGTATTTTAAAGCTAGGGGCTGATCAACAAAATTGCGACTTAAATAATACATCCACCAATAAAAAAACATCACAATCACATAAGGTATGATGCGCTCTTTTTGCGTTTTCAAAAAAATATTGTTGCTTAATTTTAATCTCCACAATAAAAAAACGGCAAATGCAGGGAAAAAAGCAGTCAACCAAAAAACACTAAACACCCTCAATTTCAATTGCCAATCAGTAATGCCTACAAATTCATAAGGGACTACTTGAATTAAATAAAGTAGAAAATAAGTGGGAATAAATAAAGGATGAAAAACATAGGAAAGGAGGTTTCCAAAAAATTTCATTGCAGGTGCGGGGGTATTTTCTTGCATAAGGGTATTCAAATTAATTTATAATTCCTTTCGGAGTCTTGCTACTGGAATGTTTAATAATTCTCTGTATTTAGCTACTGTCCTTCTAGCTATATTGTATCCCTTTTGTTGCAATTGCAGTGTTAATTCGTCATCACTCAATGGTTTATGTTTATCTTCCTGTTGAATCATTTCAAGTAAAATTGCTTTTACCTCCTTTGTACTCACTTCTTCTCCTGAATCGGTGGTTAAAGATTCACTAAAAAAATATTTTAATAAATAAGTGCCAAATTCAGTTTGTACATATTTACTATTAGCCACCCTACTTACTGTAGACACATCCAAGCCAGTCACAGAAGCAATGTCCTTTAAAATCATAGGACGCAGCTGAGTAGTATCACCCGTTGCAAAAAAACCTTGCTGATGAGCTATTATGGCTTTCATGGTCATGAGTAAAGTATGTTGTCTTTGTTGAATCATTTCAATAAACCATTTTGCTGCATCTATTTTTTGCTTAATAAAAAAAACAGCTTCTTTTTGTGATTTATCTTGTTTTTTACCACGCTCATATTCTTTTAACATCATTTTATAGTCGTCACTAATAATAAGAGGTGGGGCATTTCGACTATTTAATGATAATTCTCCTATTCCATTATTCATGACCACCGTAAAATCAGGAATGATGTACATTTCCGACTTAGGTTGTTCAGTGGTATCAGCGCCTGGTCTAGGATTTAAGTTTAATATTTGTTGCAATACTTCCTTTATTTCGCTATCACTTAGATGTAAACTTTTTTGAATTTTATCATAATGTTTGCGCGTAAATTCTTCAAAATGTTTTTCAATGACAGCTATAGCCAACTTTATATTTGTAGTTGCATTGTCTTGCCCTGAACCTTCTAATAACCTTGCATCAGATTGTTTTCGTTTTAATTGAAGCAATAAACATTCTTGCAAATCGCGCGCAGCAATTCCAGCTGGATCAAACTGTTGAACTTGTTGTAAAACGACTTCGATTTCTTTTTCTTCTACCCACATACTTTGCTTAAATGCCAAATCATCGGCGATCGATCGTAAAGCGCGGCGCAAATAACCATCATCCTCCAAGCTTCCTATAATTTGCTCCGCAATTTTATAAGAGGTCTCATCCAATGCCAACATGCTTAACTGATTCATTAATTGTTCATTCAAGCTTACTTCAGCTTTGATAGGGACCACAATATCATTATCTAATTCAGGATAATAATCATCTTTGGTTTTGTAATCTGCTACATCCTCATCATAATTATATTCATTCAAATCCTCATTACTCATTTCGAATTCATCCACTGGAATCGCTTCTTCCTCTTCTTGCGTTGCTTGTAAAAAATCATCATTTAAATCATCTGAAGAAGCATCGGAATCCAATAAATCTGCGTTCATTTCTAGTGCGGGATTTTCCTCCATTTCTTCCTTTACCCTTTGTTCTATTTGAGCAGATGGAATTTGCAACAATTTCATTAATTGTATTTGCTGTGGCGATAATCGCTGTAACTGCCTTTGTTGCAATGACTGTCCTAATGACATGGGATATAGCTTTTAGGAAAGTACTTGTTGTAAAACTTGCAAAAATTTAGCCCCTTTTTCATGTACTTGTTCTTCAGTCCAAACCAAACTAATGGCGGTGGATATACACCTACTCATAATGAGATCACTTTTTGAAAAATCAGTGTTGTTTAAATTGGTTAAAGCAGTTTGTTGTGACTCACTTAAAGGATATAAACTATTTGCATTTTTTAAATGATCCCATTTTTTTATATAATGCCAGTTATTGGCAAACCAATAAAAATTACCTGCCATGATACCTGCTTCCTTAAAAGCAGCAATGGCTTTCTCAGTTGCTTCGGCACTGGGTAAAAACCAAGTTAAAAAACTTGCACTATCTCCAGCAGGATCTGGTACGACTCTAAATTGAATACCTGGCACTTGTTCAATATAAGACCTTAAGATTTGATTATTTTTTCGTTGAATTGAAATAAATAAATCTAATTTTTTTATTTGAGCTAAACCTACTGCCGCATGCAATTCACTAATTCTAAAATTATATCCTAAATAGGGATGCAAATCTGCGCCACGATCAACACCAGCATGATCATGCCCATGATCGGTAAACGCATCCACTTTTGTGTAAATATTTTTGTCATTGGTCATTACAACACCCCCTTCACCGCAAGTGATTGTTTTTACAAAATCAAATGAAAATGTACCCGCGTGTCCTATTGTACCAAGGTGTTTACCTTTATAAGTTCCCCCAATACTTTGACAGGCATCTTCTAATAATATTAAATGATGCTCATCACAAATTTGTTTTAAGGCATCTAAATCGGCCATGCTGCCACACATATGCACTGGCATAATACACTTTGTTTTAGGTGTAATCGCAGCTTTAACTGCGGCAGGCGACAAGGTTAAACTTTCATCAATATCAACTAAAACGGGAATGGCCCCCATACTTAATACAGCTTCAAAACTTGCTACAAATGTAAAAGCAGGCATAATCACCTCGTCATTGGCTCCAATTCCCAATGCCGCCATGGCAGTAGTTAATGCAGCTGTACCACTTGAAGTAAGTTGAGCGTGCTGTGTACCAAAGGTTTGGCAAATAGCTTGCTCTAACTCTTTTGATTTCCAGATGCCTTTTCTAGGCCCATCAAAGCCATAACGCATCAAAATACCCGTTTCAAGGACTTCGTTAACTTGCTTTTTTTCTTCTTCTCCAAATAATTCAAACCCAGGCATATGCTTGATTTTTTATGATAAACAAAGGTAGTTTAAAAAATGAAAATTGGGTGTTTTTCAGTAATTTGCGCCCGTAAAAAAAAGTACCGTTTATATGGAATACAACAAATTGATCTCAGTTTCAGGCATGTCAGGATTATTCGAATTATTGACTAGCAAAAGCGATGGTGCAATAGCAAAATCACTCGAAAACAATACCACTCAATTCATTAGCTCAAGAGCACACCAATTTTCACATTTAGAGAGTATTGAGGTGTTCACTACCCACGATAATGTGTTCTTGGCAGAAGTATTCATCGCCATGGGTAAATCAAGTGAAAAATTACCTTCTGAAAAGGACCCAAAAGCCACTCAAGCCTATTTTAAAAAGGTATACCCCAAAATGGATTTCGAACGCGTATACCCAAGTGATATGAAGAAAATGGTGAAATGGTTTGCTCAATTACAAAAAGCAGGCGTTGAACCTGTTTTGCCAGCCGAAGAGGAAGAAGAAGCAGCTGACAATTCCTAGATTCTAAAGAATACAGATAACATTATAAAAAAGCTTACCTAACCAAGGGTAGGCTTTTTTTTATCCTTAAATTGCAATACAAAATGAATATATCGTTTTGTAGGTTTTACATAAAGTAGAAATAAAATAAATACTTTCTTATGTTCAAAAAAATAATCCTCTTTGTATTTGCTTGCTTCATTTTTGCTCAAGGTGCAGATGCTCAAAATAAAAATGAAAAACAATGGGTAAGAAAACAATACAATGCATTATCATTTAATGAAAAGATTGCGCAACTAATGATCATTAGAGCACATAGCAATTGGGATGCAAAAAAAGTAGATTCACTTGCTTCACTCATTAAAAAATACAATGTGGGAGGCCTTTGTTTTTTTCAAGGGGGGCCTGTTAGAGAAGCGACGCAAACAAATTTATACCAATCTATTGCTAAAACACCATTACTCATTACTATGGATGCTGAATGGGGTGTAGGCATGCGCTTGGACAGTGTCGAAATGTTTCCAAGACAACTTTCACTTGGTGCGATGTCTTCGAGTAATTTAATATATGAGATGGGGGCTGCTGTCGCTGCGCAATGTAAAAGACTAGGCATACAAGTGAACTATGCTCCTGTTGCAGACATTAATAATAATCCCGCTAACCCCGTAATCAATGATCGTAGTTTTGGACAAAATAAACAAACCGTATCGGAATACAGCATTGCCTATATGAAAGGAATGCAAGACAATGGTATCATGGCGACAGCAAAACACTTTCCAGGCCATGGTGATGTAACTGTAGATTCTCATTTAGATATTCCACTTATTACAAAAACAAGAGAGCAACTCGATGCCATGGAAATGGTTCCATTCAAAGCATTAATTGATGCAGGTATTGAATCTGTTATGGTAGCTCACTTGTCCGTTCCTTCTATTGACAACACCCCTAATTTAGCCATGTCCTTATCCGCTAAAGCAGTGAATGGGATATTAAAAAATGAATTAGGGTTCAAAGGGCTTAGCATTACAGATGCTTTGGACATGAAAGCCATTAGTAATTATTTTCCTCAAGGTGAAGCCAATGTTCAAGCCATTATAGCAGGCAACGATATGCTTTGCTTACCTGGTGATATTGAGCAAACGATTCAAAAAATACGAACTGCGATTAAAGAAAAAAGAATTTCAAGAGATGATATAAAAAAAAGGGTGCTTAAAGTTTTGACAGCAAAATACAAGCATGGATTATACAACAAACAATTTATTGATACCACAAATATCACTGCAGATTTAAATAAATCCGTAGCGGCCATCAAGGAAAAAATGGCATCGCAATCACTCACTTTCATAAATGATAATACCCCACAGCCTACATTAAATAAAAATAAAAAAATCGTTTATGTAGCGTTAAATCAATCTCAAGAAAACAATTTAACAAAACAACTCTCTGAACTATTTCAAGTAAAAATTATTTATGTGGGTGCAGGAGAAGTAAGTCAATTGCAAAATTTAAAAACAAGTTTAACCGAATACGACCAAGTCATCATTGGACTTCATAATTACAATAAACGCCCTGCAAAACATTTTGAAATACCGTCTCCTATTCTAACTTTTTTACAAGAGGAACATCCTGCTTCATGGTTGCATCTGATTTTTGGAAACCCATACGCAGTGGCCGATTTTAATAAAATTAAAAATATATTATTCGCATACGAGGATAATGTGTTTACACAAAATGCGGTTTTACAATGGCTTCAAGGAAAAATACAAGCTGCTGGAAAATTGCCGGTAACAGTGAGTGACAATTTACCATTAGGTGCCTCTTATAAAAATGAAGCTATCCCTATTGCTACAATTGTCCAGGCGCAAGAGACTTCGCTTGGTATTGATATCAATAAATTATCAATTATCGATTCTTTAGTAGAAGATGCTATTTTTAAAAAAGCAATCCCAGGATGTCAGGTTTTAGTTGCTAAAAACAATAAAATCGTTTTTAATAAAGCATATGGCAAAATCGCAGGTGAGCAATCTGCTCCCGTAACACTTGAAACTAGCTATGACTTGGCTTCAGTAACAAAAGTGAGTGCTACCACAGTGTCCATCATGAAATTAGTAGAAGAAGGAAAAGTAGATATTAACAAAACCATTGGCGATTACTTGCCTTGGGTAGTGGGTAATGAAAAAGCAAAAATTACGTTAAAGGATTTATTATTACATCAAGCAGGATTGTTTCCTTTTATCAAGTTTTATGAATCATTAATGAAACCTGATGGAAGTTTTATCGACAACTTAGTAGTAAGTGTTAGTGACAAGGATCATCATAAAATGATTACTCCTACAAAATATTTATTAGACAGCTGGATGGATACCATACAATACAAAATATTAAAAAGCCCTATTACAACAGCCGGAAAATATGTATATAGTGATAATGATTTTATTTTTCTAGGTCAAATTGTTGAACAAGTATCGGGAATGAATTTAAACGAGTATACCACTCAAAATTTTTACAGCCCATTAGGCATGACTTCCACTGGATTTTTGCCATTACAAAAAACAAGTTTGGATAAAATAGCCGCTACCGAAGTGGATGATTATTACCGTCATGAATTGCTACAAGGTGCTGTTCATGATGAGGGCGCTTCTGTGATGGGTGGTATTGCTGGCCATGCAGGCTTATTCAGTAATGCAACCGATTTGGCTAAATTATATGAAATGCTCTTAAATAAAGGAGAATGGGAAGGGAAAAAATATTTCGAACCTGCTACAGTTGCGCGTTTCACTGCTTATAATACAGAAAATAGCAGAAGGGGTTTGGGCTTTGATAAGCCTGAAAAAAACAATGCAAGCCTTAAGGATCCTTATCCAAGCTTAAGTGTTTCTCCTTCTACATTTGGACATACTGGATTTACTGGCACTTGTGTATGGGCCGACCCTGAACATGATTTACTTTTTATATTTTTAGCCAATCGAGTTTACCCCACTCGAAATAATAAAGCCTATAGCGAGCTAAATCTTCGACCTAAAATACAAGAAGCCATATACCGCGCTTTAAAATAAAAACGGCCTAAATCAAATTTAAATGACGCGGAAGCTACTTATATTTATTTTTTTTATTTGCCCAATGTTCAGCTTTGGTCAAAATGAATTAGGTGGTATTGGGCAGTGGAGGGAGCATTTTAATAATCATGCGATTATTAAATTAGGAACTGCGAATGGTAGCAACAGCGAATTAAAAATACAAGGCGCTAGTAATCAGCAAGTATTTTTTTTAACGGCAAAAAATAAAATAATATTAGCAGGAAAATCTACCGGATTGCATGACGTCTCTATCTCTTGCAGCGCTTGGGATGAAGAAGCAGGGCAATTAATTGTAGCTTATAATAATAGCAATATTGATATTATCAAAGGGGATCAAGTGTATTCGATCACAGATTTATTATTATCCAATTTATATCCAAGTAAAAAAATAAATCATATTTATATACTTCATCAATGGGCGCTACTTTCTACTGATTTTGGAATCGTCGTGGTAGATCTTATCAAACATGAAATAAAAGATACTTGGTTTCCCAACAACAATAGACAAGTTTCTAAAACTTACCAAGTAGTTTGCACCCAAGATAATTTATTCGCATGTACTGAAAATGGAATTTGGGTATCTCCTTTAAAAAACAATTGGGTTACGATTAGTCAATGGCAAAATAACATCAGCTTTAATAACGCCTACATATCTAAATTAACGCAATTAAATAACATCGTTTTTGGGGCAAGCTCGAATAAAATTTATCAATTATCTAGTCCTTCACCTTATTATCAAATGGATAACGGGCAAATTAAAAATATAAAACTCCTTAAGGAAGGTTTGTATGCATCAGTTAGTAATGGATTGTCAGGAAAATTAATAAAAATAAATACCGACAAAAGCGCTACTACAATCATAGACTCAACAAGCTTATCCAACCCTGTCGATTTTTTATTTGACCAAACTAATATTTGGGTCGCAGATAGTAATAATGGACTAATGCTAAAAAATGCAACAACCCAATGGATTCCGTTAGGTGGCCCTGGTGGAAATATTAATGGGCAGTTATTTGTAAACCCCGAATACTTAATTGCCCCTTTTGGAGAAAGTTGTATAGGATTTAGTATTTATAATCAAAATGGATGGAAAACGATTACTACATTAAACGGAAAAAATTTACCTTTTTGCTATTCCACTGCGATTGATCCAATAGAGGGTAGCGCTTGGTTCACTTCAGCCCAAGGTTTGCTTCGTTATCATTTTGATAAAGCAAGTATTGAAACTGCAAGCCCTACTAACTATAAAGGGATCTATCGTGATGTACAATTTGGGAAAGACGGTACATTATGGACTTTGTTAGATCAGCAAGGTATTCTTCAGCTACAAAATAATACTTGGAAATTAATTACGCCACCCAACACGATATCTTTAGTTGGTGTAAAAAAAATGGTAGTCAATCAACTAGGGCAGGCTTGGATGATAGCACCACAAGTACAAGGTATCATTGTTTATAATCCTTTAGCTGTAGGTGAAAAATGGAGTATTCTGAATACCTATAATAATAATTTACCCAGCAGCACAGTGACAAGTATCGTAGAAGATAAAAATGGTACTATGTGGGTGGGCACAAATAATGGAATAGGACTTTTCGATTGTAACGAAATAAATAATTGTAAAGCTTTCCTACCTCAAATAAAAAATAACAATGGTTTTGCAGGACTCCTGTTTCAAAAAGAAACAGTGAATTGTATTTCAATAGACGGCGCCAATCGAAAATGGGTAGGCACCAACAATGGCACCTGGTTGTTAAGTAGCGATGGGACAGAAATCATCCAACGATTTATAAAAAACAATAGCCCCCTACCCAATGATACGATCAATCAAATTATCATCGAGCCTAATACTGGAGAAGTATTTTTTAATACACAAAACCAAATGGTAAGTTATAGAAGCACTGCAACAGCAGCAGCTTCGACTATGAAAAATATTCAGATTTTCCCTAATCCTGTCCCACCTAATTTCAATGGCCCCATCGCTATGCGAGGTTTATCAGAAAATGCATTAGTAAAAATTACAACACTAAGCGGAAAACTCATTTTTCAAACAAGAACTTTGGGAGGGCAAGCCATTTGGGAAGGAAAAACATATGAAGGCAATAAAGTAGCAACCGGAATTTACCTTGTTTTCGCAAGAGATGACGCAGGCAATGAAAAAGCAGTAGGAAAAATAATTATCACCAATGGCCAATAAATAGTTATCTCAATAAAATTTATTGAACAGTCGCATTCGTATCAAAATTTCTAAAGGCTTTGAATTTCCAACTACCTTGTTCTCCTGGAACAACACGATATAGAATTTGCCTCATTTTAGGAGTGGGTATCTTATTGGCCGTATCCGTATCAAAAATGGGAAATTTCCTAAACAACACGCCTTCAACTAATTTAAATTCATCCTTGCCACGATAACCTTTGCTTAACTGCATATCATCAGTAATATCTGGAAAAAAAATACCTTCCATACGCTCATTTTCCTTTGAACTAATACAGAACAAGCTCTTATTCCCTCTAGACTCCTCTATAAAAATAATGACTTCAGGAAAGCCGTCATTGTTTAAATCATCAATTTCAGCGGAAAGGACCCTAGCTCTAATTTCAGAAGAAATTTCCCTTACCTCTGCCTTAAATCCAATAGGCCTAATTGTTAAGTTATTGTGTTCAGCGCTTTTATTAAAACAACTAATGCGATAGCCAACTTTGCCAATTTTTAAAGTGCTATCATATTTAGGATATGTTTGTCCTATTAAATTAGTTGCCAAAAAGAGCATGCCAATTATAAAATAATTTTTCATATTTAATTCCTTTACGACTCAAAGTTAATAGAATAGTTTTAATTTACCATTTAAACAAAATACAATGCCTTTTCAAATAGAAATTTACCCTATTGACTCATTTCAAATGATTCAAATTAGAGATACCGATCTAGATGTTACCATTGAAATTTCAACCAAAGGCGCTTTATTGAATCGATGGGAATTGAAGCAAGCTGGGAATACACATTCCTTTATTGTTGGTAATTCATTTGAAAAGGGGTGGAATGAATTTGAAAAAGCAGGATTTAGAAGTGCAAAAATGAGCCCATTTGTTTGTCGTTTACATCAGGGTCAATATGCACATTTAAATAAAAATTATACCATAGAGCATTTTTATTTAGGGGAACATGCTATTCATGGTATCATCTATGACGCTCTGTTTTCGATTACATCCTCTGAAATTCAAGAACACCAAGTCTCGGTTGTTTTAGAATATCATTATACTGCCAACGATAAAGGATTTCCTTTTAAATATAGCTTACAAGTAAAATGGACATTAGAAAAAAACAATATCATATCAGTGGCCACCACTGTAACCAATCATAGTGAAACCATCATTCCAATGGTAGATGGTTGGCACCCCTACTTTACTTTAGGAGGAACCATTGACAACTGCACTCTTCAATTTTTAAGTGAGGGGAAAATGGAATATGATGCCGATTTACTTCCTACGGGGAAAACCATTCCAGACAAAAGCTTTGACCAAGGAAAACGATTAGGTACAGATCATTTAGATGATGGATATGTGCTTGAATCTAGTGCCCCTAAATGTAGATTGGAAAATGATGAATTTATTTTAACAGTCCACCCGTCGGCACAATATCCTTATTTACAATTATACACTCCCCCTGATCGGCAAAGTATTGCCATAGAAAATTTAAGTGGCGCTCCCGATGCATTTAATAATAAAATAGGGCTCCAATTATTGAAGCCCTATGAAAATGTTGTTTTTGAAACAAGTTATCAAGTTGTTGTAAAATAATTTACAATGCAATCACTGCTGTAATACTGATTTCTACATTTACATTGCGTGGTAAAGTTTTAACGGCTACTGTTTCTCTTGCTGGAAAATCAGATGTAAAATAACTTGCGTATACTTCATTCACTTGTGCAAACAATTGCATATCACTTAAAAAAATACTCGTTTTTACGATATGGGCAAAGCTCAAACCAGCTTCCTCTAAAATCGCTTTGATATTTTCCATGACTTGTTTGGTTTCGGCTTGGATATCGGTTAACACCAATTCTCCTGTAGCTGGATTAAATGCTACTTGTCCGCTTGCAAATAAAAAGCCATTTGCAATGACAGCTTGACTATAAGGGCCAATGGGTGCAGGCACTTTGTTGGTTTGAATGATTTGTTTTGACATAAATTGAATTAAGAACTGCAATTTCTTATTTTTCTATCAAATCACCACCTATTTTTGCAAAACAATTAAAACAGATTGAGCACACTCCTATATATAGACACTTCCGGCCCAGATGCCCTAATCGGCATTAGCCAAGGACAACAAATACTAGCTTTTAAACAAAATAGTGTTAGCCACTCCCATGCCGAATTTGTACAGGCCGGAATACAAGATATGTGCAAAGAAGTCAATATCCCTTTAACAGCCATCGACGCGGTGGTGGTTACACTTGGGCCCGGCAGTTATACAGGATTAAGGGTAGGATTAGCCAGCGCAAAGGGTTTGGCTTATGCTCTAAATAAGCCCTTGATTGGATTATCAACCCTTGCGTTATTAGCGAAGGCTGCTATTCGTGAAATAACAAAAGACGGTAAAGAAAAAATGATGACGAGTTATCAAATTTTTTCTATGATTGATGCAAAGCGTATGGAAGTTTTTGGTGGCATTTTTGATCAAGCCCTTCAAATCATAGAACCTGAAAAAGCTTATATAATAGAGGAATCTCTAATAACAAGACTTCTACAACAGGGACCCCTCATTTGTATTGGTTCTGGGGTAGCTAAAACCAAGGAATTAACACAAGTGCCTAGTTTTCAATCTACTAGCACTCTTTTTTTAAATAATAACTATTCATTAGCCGATATGCTTGCTTTAGCATTAGTGAAATGGGAGAATAAAAAATTTGAAAATTTGGCCTACTCTAGCCCTTCCTATTTAAAAGAGTACTATTTGAAACCGCTTATAAAATAATTTATTTTTTTTGAGTTTAATGTTAAACCTTTGACAAAGCAGATTGTCCAAATAAAATAAAAAATCATTCCCAACTAGCGTATTTTAAACACAATATATATTATAAAAATAATTAGTAGAATAAAATAAATTCATTTCCTTTGTATAAAGCTTTCATTTATTAATCCCCCAAAAAAACTGTTTTCTGATGAACCAATCATTGCCTTCCTTACAACTTAACAACGGATCTACTGGCTTAAAAATTGATTTATTACATGCAAAAAAAGCTGCAATGATTTTGCGCGCACTAAACCATAAACTGCGTCAGCAAATTGTAAAATTAATTGATGAACATCAAAAAGTGACAGTAACTGAAATTTATGTAAAACTAAGATTAGAGCAGTCAGTTGCCTCACAACATTTAGCTATCTTAAGAAGAGCAGGTATTGTAGGAACTATTCGTGAAGGAAAATTTATTTTTTATAATGTGGACTATAATCGATTACAAGAAGTGAATCTATTTGTTGAAAATTTAGTAGGCTAATATGTCTTTAACTGTCGATCAATTTCAACAAATCGTAAGTAGCGAAAATGCTTTTATCATTGATACGCGTGATGAAGCTTTATTTTTAGAAGGCTATGTGCCTAATTCCATACATTTTAAACCTGAGATAATTCATCAAGCTGCTGCATTAGGTTTATTGTCATTTGAACAACCACTTGTTTTTGTTGGAGATAATGATAATGAAAAAATTGCAATTGCCTATTTTGAAAAATTAGGTTTTTCTCAAATTAAAGGTTGGTTAGATGGAGGCTTTACAGCTTGGCGCAATGCGGACAAGCGTTATGATTTAATAATTGATGTAGAAGCAGATGAATTAGCTATGGATATACCATTTGATGAATTTTTAATGGTATTAGATATTAGAACTGAGGAGCAATATGACGCAGGACATTTAAAAGACGCCATCCATATCCCACTTTTAGATTTTGCTGATCCTGGAAGTATGTCTGAATTAGATGAGCATTTTAATATTTACTTGATTAGTCAAGATGGCCAAACCAACACACTCGCCGCGAGTATACTTAAAAGGCAAGGTATTCATAATATTCGTGTGGTAAAGGAAGGTTGGGATTCGATACTTTTACTCAAGGATCGATTTACTATTGAATTAACTAAGAAAAATAAAAAGACCGACCCTACAGATTCTATTTAATCCACCACTAATTGAGCATGTTGCTTTGGATCATATTCGTATTTCCATCTTTTATGACTCCATAAATAATTAGCTGGATTTTGCTTAATTTTTTCTTCTAACATTCTTACATATAAAGTAGTTAATTGCCCGTCCTTAAAATAATTAGGTGAAGTGGTCATGACTTCATATTCTAGATGATAATGTCCTCGATGCGTGCAATGAAAATAAGCAAATACTTGTGCTGTATTATTGAGCTTAGCTCCTTTTTCAGGACCTTTTACAAATGGAGTGAGCTTACCAAAAAAAGAAACCCAATAAGCCGACAATGGATTACCAGGATTTTGATCCGCTGCTAAAGCCATGGCATAATTACCTTGAGTGGCATACTTGTGAAATTGAGTTTTAAACTGAGTAGCAGGAATCATGATACTGCCATATCGCTCCCTCATTTTTAAAACTAACTTATTAAAGTGAGGATTGGTCAATGGCATATACACTCCAATAAAAGGATATTTACCATATTTAGCGACTCCCCAATTGGCAAACTCCCAATTAAAAAAATGTCCTGCCATCACTTGTACACTTTGTCCTGAGCTATGTAAATTATTCAACACTTCAACATTAGATGTAAATCGTTTTTGAAACTCTGCATCAGAAATGGATATGAGTTTAATTGTTTCAATAAACGAATCTGTAAAGTTTTTATAAAATTGAGTGGCGATTTTTTTTCGTTCTAAAATTGATTTATTAGGAAAAGCGATTGCTAAATTTTTATATATGACCTCCTTCCGATATTTTACTATATTTTGTAAAATATAAGCAACTGCATCACTGATGACATAACAAATACGCCAAGGAAGTAATGATAGGAAATAAAAGAAGCCATAAATAATATTATACATATCCATTGAATTTATGCCAGTATGCTAGGTGGATCTACCCAGGCATTGTGCTCCTTTAATAATTGGATTAATTCGTCTACTGCGATGGCACTGTCAATATTACGCTTCATGATCTCCTTCCCTTTATACAATGTAATTTTACCTACTCCACTGCCCACATAGCCAAAGTCAGCATCTGCCATCTCCCCTGGCCCATTTACAATACAACCCATGATTGCAATTTTGAGGCCTTTTAAATGATTGGTAACCGCTCGTATTTTAGCAGTTGTTTCCTGCAATTCAAATAAGGTACGACCACAACTAGGACATGAAATATATTCTGTTTTAGAAATGCGTGTTCTAGTTGCTTGTAAAATTCCAAAAGCCGTGGTATTCAAAAATTGTTCTAATGAATGATTATTGAAATAGTTACGACCTGAAACTTTTCCAACCTCAAGTGACTCATTGGCTAATTCTGCTACTTTCGACGTAACGCCTAATGAAATTCCATCTCCCATCCCCTCTAAAAACAATGCTCCGGTTTCTGTTGCAAAATGAATTAAATGCTGGTCCGTGCTTAACCAAGCGCTGTTGGTCATCAATACCACAGGGGTTTGTATTTTTAAATCCATTAAACGAATCATCATGCGACGAACGGCTGGCATGGCATGTGCTACTTGACTACTTAAACAAAATACAACCGATTTGTCTTTTGCAATTTCAACTAATTGCTCATCTCTAATTCCATTTTTTGTACAATAACAATCTACAGAAACAAAATTAATAAAAGCACTTTTTCTTGGCGCTTGAATATAGTTTCTAAAATCAAACAAGGGTAAGTATTTGGTTCGGTCAGTGACTGTTTCCCAATTTTCGGGTGTGGTAATAACACGCAAAGTGCCTGGTAATTCAAAACTTAAAACCTCATTGGGTATGTATATAAAATCAGCAGCAGAATCTGAAATAGTCCATTTATCAGTAACAACATTATATTGGTATCCAATACTTATTAAATCATCGGGAGTAATATTTGTTTTATGCCCAAAGTCGGCCATCACAATAGGAACCTGCTTACCTCCAATATTTGAAACTGTTATGGTTGGTCTTCTTTTATATTCAAAGGGACTATAAGGAAGATGTTCGATGGTTGGAATATGTTGAATCCCTTTTAAACGATTTGCAGGATAACGCTTAACCAAATCCATACAAACAGGAATTTCTAATTCAGGATCCTCTGTTAAACTAACACGAATGGTATCACCAATGCCATCTTCTAATAAAGTACCAATTCCAATAGCACTTTTAATACGACCATCTTCTCCATCACCAGCTTCGGTAACGCCTAAATGTAAAGGATAGCATTCATTAAACTCATTTTGCATTTGTTGCACCAACAATCGATAGGCTTGTACCATCACTTGCGGATTGCTTGATTTCATACTTAGAATAATTTGATGATAATCCAAGCTTCTTGCAATACGCAAAAATTCCATAGCACTTTCAACCATACCCATCGCTGTGTCACCATATCGGCTCATAATACGATCGCTCAATGATCCATGATTGGTACCAATGCGCATAGCGGTTCCGTGTTCCTTACAAATAAGAACCAAAGGCGTAAATCTTTCTCGGATGCGTTCAATTTCCTCTAAGTATTCCGCATCAGTATATTCAATTTGTTCAAATTTTTTCTTGTCTACATAATTTCCTGGATTCACACGCACTTTAGCTACAATGGTTGCTGCAATTTCAGCGGCATTAGGAGTGAAATGAATATCCGCAACCAATGGAATATCATATCCTTTGGCCAATAATCCTGCTTTGATTAATGCTAAGTTGTCGGCTTCTTTTTTACTAGGCGCTGTAATTCGAACCAATTCGGCGCCAGCTTTGATACACTTAATCACCTGGTCCACGGTTTTGTCTGTGTCCATTGTATCGGTCGTGGTCATGGTTTGTACGCGAATGGGTTGCCCATTGCCTATTATAATATTACCCACTTTTACTTCACGAGTAATGAGGCGTTGATAAGAAGTAAGTGAATTACAATAGTATTGCATATAAATGATGGTAAAGATAAATATTTTACAAACAACTTAAGTTTACCTAGTTCCTTTTAAAAACCCTTGTTGCAGTAAAATTTGCTTAAGTAATTTAATGTTTTGGTCAAGTAAATCTGCTGAATTTTGTGCATATGTGTTTAACACAAAAAAATAAGGATGCTGATTTTCTTCCACATAACCTAACAACCAGCTTGCATTTTGATGGGCAGTGGTATCAGTACTAGATAAATAGCTTAAACGGTAATTAGCATTATCCTCAATTAAAATCATTTTTTTAAATTTTTCTTGCGATTTTTTTTGAAAAAATAATTCTTTAAAATACAATTTTTTTATCAAGCCAAGTTGTTCATCTGGCGTAATTTTTAAAGATTGATCAGACCAGAAAGGGGCGTTACCCGCACTCGCAATACCTTTTCCATAATGCAAGGAGTCCAACACTTTTAATATTTCTTGGCGGCCTATTTTGGTCATTAAATTAATACACCATTGTGAGCTATCATTGACCTTAAGAATGGTATCCTTATGATCTATAAAACCTTTATCTAATCCAATTAAAGAGGGAATAATGAAAAATGTTGCGCCAGGTGCTGAAGCTGTATCCTTATAGTTTGATAAATTATGTATCGTAAATTGCTCTGTTCCATTTTCTAATAATGCAAAACTGCCTTTCATCCCAGCACTATCTATTAGTTGCGCAATTTTAGGGTCTGTTTTAACATTATTGGGCGTACAGGCATGCACCAATACGATACAAATGGCTATTTTAATATATTTTTGAATCATAGTCCTCTATTTTTATTTCGATGTGCAAATTTACCACTTAATACTTACAAAAACACCCCTGTTCCAAGTACTCGGAACGGAGGTGTTTAAATAGTTTAAATGGTTCAGTGTCGACTACTGTATGCCTAATAATTCAACCTCAAAAATTAAGGTAGAACCAGGTCCAATAGTAGGCCCCGCAGAACGATCACCATATGCTAAATTAGCAGGGATAAACAATTTCCACTTACTTCCTACTGTCATTAATTGAACAGCATCTTGCCAACCTTTAATTACTCCATTTAAAGGAAAACTAATGGGTTCGCCTCTTTGAACTGAACTGTCAAAAATGGATCCGTCAATTAAAGTGCCATGATAATGACATTTAACCGTGTTGGATAAAGTAGGCTTTACACTTCCTGTTCCAGCCACAAGGACTTCATATTGCATGCCGTTAGACATACTTACTACTCCGGGCTTTTTAGCATTTTTTGCTAAAAATTCAGCGCCAATGGCGTGATTCATTGCGATTTTTTCTGCACTCATATTATCTTGGTATTTTTTGATACAAACATCTAATAAACTATCTGGAATGGCTGATTTAGCAATCACTCCAGCACTAAATCCTTTTTCAAATAAAGACATGATGATGTCTTGTAAACCCTGCCCTTTCATGCTTTGCGCAACGCGAAAACCTAATGCATAAGATGCGCTGTCTTTTGAATTCTTAAATACAATGGCTGTAGTAACAGGAATAGGTTTTTTAGCTACAACTGGTTTTGAAGTTTGCCCGAAGCTAACTCCCATCATACAAAAAGAAACAAGGATGAATATAATTTTTTTCATTCTTTTATATTGGTTGATTAATAATTGAATAAAGGTGGACGCAAAAATACATTATAAAATGCTATTTTAATAATTGATCTAAGCAATCTTGCACCTTTTCAGTGGCCATTTTAGCTTGAACCGATTTCATTTGAGCTGCAATTTGGCTAGTACACAAATTACCAATACTACCTTCGTGGGTGTGTTTGATATCCGTAGTATAGCTAAATTGACCTGCTTCAATATCCTTACCTATTTTTTGATAAGCGTCTCTAAAAGGCATGCCTGCATTCACTAATTTATTTACTTCCTCCACACTAAATAAATATTGGTATTTAGGATCCGCTAACAAATCCTTTTTCACTTCCATATTTTCAATCATCAAAGACGCCATTTCAATACAATTTCTAAGTTGCCCAAAAGCAGGAAATAAATGTTCCTTTAATAATTGCAAATCACGGTGATAGCCAGAAGGTAAATTGGTAGTCATCATCATGATCTCATTAGGCAAAGCTTTGATACGATTACAATAAGATCTGATTAATTCAAATACGTCTGGATTTTTTTTATGCGGCATAATGCTTGATCCAGTCGTTAAAGTATCTGGAAAATGAATGAAGCCAAAATTTTGATTCATGAACAAACAAGCGTCCATACTTAATTTAGATAAGGTATCCGCTACATTCGCCAAGGCCATCGCTGTAATTCGCTCTGCTTTTCCACGACCCATTTGTGCATACACCACATTATAATTTAAAGTCTCAAATCCCAATAATTCAGTTGTCCTTGTTCTATTAATGGGAAAAGAAGAACCATACCCAGCTGCAGAGCCTAATGGATTTTTATTTACAATCGTATAAGCAGATTGCAAAAGCGTCATATCATCTACTAAACTTTCGGCATAAGCACCCAACCAAAGTCCAAAGGACGAAGGCATAGCTAATTGTAAATGCGTATAGCCCGGTAATAAATCATTTTTATGCAATTCACTTTTTGCTTGTAAAAGTGTAAATAAATTTTGTACGGATACACTCAACTGAATCAATTCGGCACGAAGAAATAATTTGATGTCCACTAAAACTTGGTCATTTCTACTACGGGCACTATGAATTTTTTTACCAATATCCCCTAATTGAGCTGTTAATAAAATTTCAACTTGAGAATGAATGTCTTCTACCCCAGGTTCTAACTTAAATTGACCTGCTTCAATAGAACGATAAATTTCAATGAGGGCTTTTTTTAATTGGCCTAATTCAGCAGCTGATAATAAGCCTACTTCTGATAACATAGTGGTATGTGCAATAGATCCTAATACGTCATATGCTGCAAGGTACTGATCCATGGCTTGATCATTCCCAATGGTGAATTTTTCAACAGCACTTTCTACGATATTATTTTTTTGCCAAAGCTTACTCATTATTAAAAATAGTTGAAATTAATTGAATATAAGTCCTAATACCCTCTTCGATTTCATTGATCCATATAAATTCATCTGCGGAATGACTTCGCGCTGAATCACCAGGACCCATTTTTAAAGTAGGGAATGGCATTAATGCTTTATCTGATGTAGTCACTGATCCATAATAACCTTTCCCAATCGATAATCCTGCTTTTATGATAACATGATCTAAAGCAATTCCAGTTGATCTTAATCTTAAACTTCTTGGCGTCACTTCCGACTTCACATGTTGTGCAATAGTAGCCAATATTTCTTCGAAACTATATAATTCATTCACGCGCACATCTACTACCATTTTACAAGTGGAAGGAACCACATTATGTTGTTTATTATCTGTTTCAATAACAGTCACTGTCATTTTAACCTGCCCTAAAATTTCAGACTCTTTCTCAAATTGATAATTTTTAAACCAATCCAGATCGGATAAAATTTTATACAATGCATTTTCTCCTTCGGATCTGGCTGCGTGTCCTGCTTTACCTGTAGCCAATACATCCAATACCAACAAACCTCTTTCAGCAATAGCCATCTCCATTTGAGTGGGCTCACCAACGATACCAAACTCAATTTTAGGAAGTTGGGGTAATACTAATTCAATGCCATCATGACCCGAAATCTCCTCTTCAGCAGATGCAACAAAAATAATATTATAAGGTAGATTTTGCTGATCGTAATAATATAAAAAGGTAGCAATCAAACTTACCAAACAACCCCCTGCATCATTACTTCCTAATCCATATAATTTCCCCTCCGTTTCAATTGGATCAAAAGGATCCACCGTGTAGCCTTTATTTGGTTTTACAGTATCGTGATGTGAGTTTAATAATAAGGTAGGTTTTTGTGCGTCAAAGTGTAAGTTAAATGCCCAAATATTATTTTTTAATCTTTCTGTTTTAATATTTCGGTCCAAAAAAAAAGTGGTAATCAATGTCGCTGTTTTATCTTCCTCCTTACTAAATGAAGGAATAGCGATTAAAGCTTTTAACAACTCAATGGCATCCTTTTGATGCCCCCTCATTTTATCTGTATTTTGTATATTATTAGTTGACATTAGTTCTTGATTGTCGTACCAGCGGTACCATTTATTAATTCATTCATTTTTTCAGCCTTCCCTATCAGAACCGATTTTACGCCGCTACTTATAGCTTGAAATGCATTTTCCAATTTAGGAAGCATCCCTTCAAAGATAATTTTATCCTCCTTTAATTGCGCGTAGATAGGTGGGTTTATAAATGAAATAACAGAACCTTCATCTTGGATATTCTCTAAAACGCCTTCTTTTTCAAATCCATAAATAAGATGTACATCATACAGGCTAGCCATTGCAGTTGCTATACTTTGGGCAATCGTGTCTGCATTGGTATTTAATAATTGACCCTTCCCATCATGAGTGATAGGCGCAATCACCAATCGTCTATTTTGTATCAATTGTTCTTGAACAAATGCACTATTCACAAAATCAATATCTCCTACAAAACCAAAGTCCACTGTACTTGTTATTCTTTTATGCGCTGTCATTAAATTAGCATCTACACCGGATAAACCTAATGCATTCACTCCCATTCCTTGTAATTGAGCCACGATCGTTTTATTAATATGACCTGCATATACCATCGTTACAATTTTTAAAGTGGCTTCGTCAGTAATCCTTCTTCCCTCTACTAACTTTTGTTCAATACCTAAATTCGTTGCCATTTCCGTAGCCATCTTTCCGCCTCCATGCACTAAAATAGCCGACCCTTTCAATTTTGAAAAAGCTTGCAGACAAGTGGTTAACAAATTTGGATTGTCAACAATATTGCCTCCTATTTTAATGATGTATAAAGATTCCATAATTTATTTTTGATCCTTAAAAGTCATAAATGATAATACCGATTGTGCCGCCCAAACTCTATTAGATGCTTGTTGTGTAACAATACTATTAGGGCCGTCCAATATAGCATCACTTAATTCTACATTACGACGAACAGGTAAACAATGCATCACTTTTGCATCTTGTGTCAATGCTAATTTTTCAGTTGTTAACATCCATTGCGTGTCCGTGTTGAGCATTTTGCCATATTCATGATAGCTGCTCCAATTTTTCACATAAACAAAATCGGCATCTTTTAAAGCGGCTTCTTGGTCATGCATAATTTGAGCGCCCTTAGTATATTCTGTTGATAATTCATATCCCTTAGGATGTGTAATAATAAAATCAGACTGCCCCCAGGCGTTTACCCATTCACTAAAACTATTGGCAACACATTGCGGAATTGGTTTAATATGAGGCGCCCAGGTTAAAACTATTTTAGGCTTTCTACTTTTAAATATAGGATTCAAGGCCATTGACTCTTGAATGGTAATGATATCGGTTAAAGATTGTAATGGATGTAATGTTGCCGATTCTAAACTCACAATGGGAACACCCGCGTATTTAATAAATTGATGGATGATGTGTTCGGAATAATCCACAGATCTATCTTGCAAATTGGGGAAGGAACGAATACATAATATATCAAAATAGTTTCCCAATATAGGAGCTGCATCTTTGACATGCTCAACAGTAGTGCCATTCATAATAGCGCCCTCTGCAAATTCCAAAGCCCATCCTTCTTTATCTACATTAAAAACAATGGGCTCCATTCCTAAATTTTGTGCAGCTACTTGTGTACTTAGTCTTGTTCTTAAACTTGGATTTAAAAAAAGTAATCCAATGCGCTTATGCGCACCTAACTGCTTATCCAATAAAGGTTGCTTTTTGTATGCCAAGGCTTTTGATACCAAGGCATCAATATTGGTTACATCCTTAACTGAAATAAATTGTTTCATATACTAAATTTAAGCTTTGGTATTGGAAAGCTTTTGAACCGCTTTATTTAAACCTATTAAAAATAAATCTATTTCTTGTGTTGTGATAGTCAAAGCTGGCAATAAACGAATCACATTAGGTTTCGCTTCGCCTGTAAAAATTTTGAAATCATTCAACAATACTTTTTTAAGATCAGCAAATCCTTCTTCCATTTCAAAACCAATCATAAGCCCTCTTCCTCTTACTACTTTCACTCCTTTGATTTGTTGTAAAGCATGTATTAAAAAACTGCCTTTTTCTGCAGCTGCTTTTATTAAATTATCTTTTTGCATTACTTCAATCACCGCAAGAGCTGCTGCACAGGCCAATGGATTACCGCCAAATGTAGTGCCTAACATACCAAATTTAGCTTGGATATGTGGCGCAATTAAGATGCCTCCAATAGGAAATCCATTACCCATCCCTTTCGCCATCGAATAAATATCTGCATCAACGCCTGCATGGTCGTGTGCAAAAAATTGACCCGTACGACCATATCCACATTGTACACTATCTGCTATATATACAGCACCGTACTGATCACAATTTTTTCGAATGGCTTGTAAAAAAAGATCGCTTGCTTCATAAATACCGGCCACTCCCTGAATGCCTTCAATAATAACGGCTGCAATAGCATCTGGGTTTTGTGCGAAACAAGTTTCTAATGCGGCCACATCATTGAAAGGTAAAAAAATAATATTATCAGTTTCATTGACAGGGGCAATAATACTAGGATTGTCTGTCGCAGCAACGGCTAATGAGGTACGACCATGAAATGCTTTTTGAAATGAAATGATTTTTTTTCGTCCGGTATGGAAGGAGGCTAATTTTAATGCATTCTCATTGGCTTCGGCGCCACTATTGCATAAAAATAATTGATAATCTTTTTTACCGCTGATTTCATTTAGGGCAGTTGCTAGTTTTTCTTGAATGGGCATGATCACCGAATTAGAATAAAAAGCCATTGCATGAAGTTGCTCCTCAATACTTTTTACCCAATGAGGATGTGTATGTCCAATACTTATAACAGCATGACCACCGTACATGTCCAAATAGGCTTGCCCTTTATCGTCCCATACATGACTACCCAATGCCTTGGTGATAGCGATAGGATTTAAAGGATATACTTTGAATAATGACATGTGTAATATATTTTAAAATTGACTTGCTTTTAATTGTAACCCTGCCGATTCGGAAAGGCCCAACATTAAATTCATATTTTGTACCGCTTGACCCACGGCTCCTTTTAATAAATTATCAATGACAGAATGAATAGCCACTTTATTACCCTGTTGTTCTATATGAATCAAACATTTATTGGTATTCACTACTTGTTTTAAATCGATATTGGTTTTACTGACATGAGTGAAAGGATGTGCTGCATAAAATGAATTGTACAATTCATATATAGCATTTAATGGCATATCTGTTGTCACAACAGAAGTCACAAAAATACCTCTAGTAAAATCACCTCTCCAAGGAACAAAATGAACAGCAGACTGATGATTACCTTGAAGTAATTGTAAGGTTTGGTTTATTTCATGAAGATGTTGATGTTGTAAAGTTTTGTAGGCTTGTATGTTATTCGCTCTCCAGCTAAAATGCCCAGTGGCAGTTAAACTTTGGCCTGCGCCAGTGGATCCTGTAATTCCTGTTGTATATACATCCCCTAATAATCCTATTGCAGCTAAGGGCAATAAACCCAATTGAATCGCAGTAGCAAAACATCCAGGATTAGCGATATTATGTGCTTTTTGTATGGCCTCTTTTTGCAATTCAGGTAAACCATATACAAAACTTCTTTCTCCTATTTGATGATGGGCTGATAATCTAAAGTCCTGTGACAGGTCAATTATTTTTACGGAAGCATGTATAGTGTATTTTGATAAAAATTGAGTTGCTTCACCGTGCCCAACACATAAAAATAAAACATCAATTGGAGGTATAGGATTAGCGCTAAATACCAAATCAGTCTCTCCGTATAAATCTGTATGCACACTGCTGACCAAAGCACCTGCACTGCTATTGCTATGCACAAACGAAATAGTGGCTTGAGGATGACGCAATAATACACGCATTAATTCACCGCCTGTATAACCTGCTCCACCTACGATTCCAATTTTTATATTTTGCATCTTAATCTTTTTTATTTGACTCTTTGATATAATGTGCAATCGCTGTTTGATTGCCAAATATTTTAGTGAAACCTCTTACATCATTACCTGTCCATCCCGTATTCATTTCACCATACTTACCAAATTTCGCACTCATTAAATCATTGGGTGATTCAATTCCAATAATTTGAAAACGATAAGGATGTAATTGAATAAACACTTCGCCTGAAACCTGAACTTGCGAATTGGTTAAGTAAGCTTCAATATCTCGCATCACTGGATCTAATATTTGTCCCTCATGTAGCCAGTTACCATAAAATTGTGCCAATTGATCCTTCCAAGATAATTGCCATTTTGTTAATACATGTTTTTCTAGTGCATGATGCGCTTTTAAAATAACCATTGGCGCAGCTGCTTCAAAACCTACTCTTCCCTTAATGCCAATGATGGTATCCCCGACATGAATATCTCTACCAATACCATAAGGACCTACTATAGATTGAATAAATTGAATGGCTTCGGTAGGGTGTGAGAAAGTTTTTTGGTTGACTGTTTTAATTTCTCCTTGTTCAAAACCAATCACCAATTCTTCTTCAGCACCTTGTTTGGTCATTTGTGTAGGCCATGCAGATTCAGGTAACATTCCTTTTGATTGCAATGTTTCTTTACCTCCCACACTGGTTCCCCACAATCCTTTATTAATAGAATAAGCAGCTTTCTCAAAATTCATCTCTACCCCTTTTTCTTTTAAGTAAGTAATTTCTGCTTCCCTACTTAATTGTAAATCACGAATGGGTGTTAAAATTTCAACACCAGGAATCATGATATTAAAAATCATATCAAAACGCACTTGATCATTCCCGGCACCCGTACTTCCGTGCGCCACAATGTTGGCACCCACTTTTTTTACGTGCGCTGCAATATGTAAGGCTTGACTTAATCGCTCTGCACTTACACTTAATGGATAGGTATTATTTTTTAAAATATTTCCATAAATTAAATACTTAATAATACTGTCATAATAACCTTGCACCGCATTCACTGTGGTATGTGTTTTTACCCCTAATGCATAGGCATGCGCTTCTACTTTTTTTAATTCTTCTTCAGTAAATCCGCCCGTATTCACAATAACACTATGCACTTCCAGCCCCTTTTCCAAGGTTAAATATTTAACACAAAAAGTGGTATCCAATCCGCCACTAAATCCAACTACTACTTTTTCCATAATTAATTATTTTTTTATAAGCCAACTCAAAAGTTTGCTTTGTTTTATCTTCATAAATCTTTCGTATAATTTTGAATTATTCGAAAATGCAACAACCGCTTCTTTCGAATCTTGTGATTGCTTTGGTTCATATAACATGGCCGTGCACATACAATTTTTACGATCCTTGCTCATTAAAATATCGTAGTTCACGCAACTTTTACAACCTGCCCAAAATTCTTCATCAGCGGTTAACTCACTATAAGTAACTGGCTCATATCCTAATTCACTATTAATTTTCATAACAGCCAATCCAGTGGTTAAACCAAACAATTTTGCATCAGGATATCTTTCTCTAGATAATTGAAAAATAGTTTGTTTGATTTTTTTAGCGATTCCTGTCTTTCTATAAGCAGGTGCTACAATCAAACCACTATTTGCCACAAATTGTCCATGTTGCCATGCTTCAATATAACAAAACCCCACCCATTCTCCAGTAGCTGTCAATGCAATAACAGATTTACCTTCCTGAATTTTTTGAGATACATATTCAGGGCTTCTTTTGGCAATACCCGTACCACGCGCTTTTGCGGAAGAAGCCATTTCGTCGGTGATGGTAGCAGCATATGAAATATCGCCACTATCGGCTAATCGAACTATAATGTTTGGTTCCAATGATGTAAATGATTTAAATGATTGAACAGTTTGGCGGTTAAAGAGACTATGTCGGGGCTTTTTCCACTGATAGGGGCAACTGCCAATTGCTCGTCCTATCAGAATCCACGTCGATAAAAGAATTTATCCAAACGCGGAAAACGAGTCGCCCTAGGGCTGTTCAAAACAGGGACCGGTGCATTTTGTGCACTAGTTAAAATAATATGTTGTGTTGCCTGTTTCATTTAATAATATCCTTATTGAAGGAATGAGGTGTAAAAGTATTAAATAAATACATAAACGAGCCCCCTTTTGCCTTAAAATTTGGCTTTTAGACCTATAATGCGACTAATCTTCACTAAAAGAATAGGCGTTAGTATGTATTTGAGCATGGAGAGATGTAATTTTGCTTCAATAGAAACCTAAATCAAACGCTATGAAAAAGATCATTTCAGCAACCCTGCTATCTACTATTTTAATCATGACTGCTTGTGGAAATGCAACAACTCCTTCCAAGGATATGGTTAAATCAGATACAATAGCAAAGACAAAAATGGACACCACTACTGAAAAAACATATGACATTGCATTATTAGATAATAAAAAAGACCCTACCTGCGGAATGCCAGTCACTGCAGGAGTAAGTGATACTGCTCATTATGATCATAAAGTTTATGGATTTTGCTCCACAGAATGTAAAAATGAATTTTTAAAAAATCCGAAAGCAAATATAGCAGCAGCTGAATTAAAATAAGCGTTACTGTAATTTGAAAAAAAGAGAATGCAATTATTTTATAATGGTGTTTAACTTTTTAATGAGCCCTTCTGCCATCCTGAAAAAACCAAGATCGGTTAAATGAACCCCGTCCACAGTGGCTTCGCCATCCAATCCTATTAATCCCTTTGAAGGCAGGTAATAAATTTGATGATCGCCTTCTTTTTTTAATAATTCATAGGCTTTCGAAAAACTTTGGTTGATTGATTTAATTTTTTCATCTACAGTTGAAATAAATCTTGCTGTGGGATATTCAATTTGCTCCACTAATAAGATAGGCGTATGCGGACTTAATTTTCTAAGTTGTTTTAAAAAAGGAAGTGTACGTTCCGCAGCTAGTTGCGGACTTAAATTGGGGCCACAATCAATGACATAACAAGAAGCATTGATATTTGCCATGACCACTGCTAGCATCGAATCAAGTTGCCCATTTCCACTAAATCCTAAATTGATGGTTTCCCTTTGCAATCTTCTTTCAATGATCGCTGGATAAGCCATTCCACTGCGCATTGCAGACGCGCCTTGTACAATGCTCGTGCCATAAAAAACAATAGGTTTTCTATTTTCAAAAACAGAATGCGTTACATTTTGAACCATCGCATTGGAATCAATTCCTATGAATAAAGAATCGGTTGTTTCATAATCTGGTAAATACAATAAATAAGATCGCCTCTTGCCATCCAACCCTTTTATGATGGTTGCGTCTTGATCACTGGCATGATTGGGTCTGCCAATACCAACATAATACCAATTATCATGATCTAATGCATACAAATCCAAACCTTTCACAAGTGTAGCAGCTACATGTGGGAAGCTAGTACTAGCGCCGGTCTTCCACTTTGCATTAATTTGAGTTGTATTAGATTCAAAATAAATAGCGAGGCCGGTTGAGTTAGTGCTAAGTTGCCAAACAGGCAATCGAAGTAATTTTGCTAAGCTATCTGGGAAACGTCGATAAGTGGTTTGTTTTGGGAATGGCCTTCCTAAAATAGTCAAGCCTTGCATGGATTGAAAACGAATAGGCGATTGTGCCTCTATAAAATAAGATATAAAAAGAATAGGTAATAAAATCCAAAGTTTTTTCATCATCTAAAGTTTAACACTCTAAATATAATAAAAAAAGTAGTTGAAGTCCCTAACTAAATAAGTAGGCAATATCATCTTTGGATAAGGATTTTACAAATCCTTCCTCATCCGAAATTAAATCCTTCGCTAAGGATCTTTTACGATCTTGCAATTTCAAAATTTTATCTTCGACAGTATCATTACATATCATACGATACGCAAAAATATTTTTTGTTTGACCAATACGATGGGTACGATCTATGGCTTGTTGTTCCACTGCAGGATTCCACCAAGGATCCACAATATAAACATAGTCGGCAGCTGTTAAGTTCAACCCCACTCCACCTGCTTTTAAAGAAATTAAAAATACCCTACAGTTATCATCGTTTTGAAAACGCTCAATAGCTCTTTCTCTTTCCTGAATGGTGCTGCTTCCGTCAAAATATTCATAATCAATTCCCATTTTTGTCAATTGCTCCTTGATTAATCCCAGCATACCTAAAAATTGAGAAAAGACCAATGCTTTGTGACCACCAATATTTTCGGCAATTTCGCGGGTTAATTCATCCAACTTCACTGAAGCATTTGGATAATTTTCTTCTTTTAAAATCGCAGGGCTATCACAAATTTGACGCAATTTCATTAAACCTTGTAAAATAGATAATTGTGATTTTTGAATTCCTTTTTCTTCCACCATTCCAATCAATTTATCTCTATAATCATTTCGATAAGCTTCATAAATTTTTCTTTGCTCGTCACCCATTTCGCAATACAATACCATTTCTTGCTTTTCAGGTAAATCCTTTGCCACTTGCTCTTTAGTACGTCTCAATATAAAAGGGAAAACCGATTTTCTTAAATGCTCTTTTTGCTCCTTCTCATCAAATTTATCAATCGGCATCGAAAAATTATGCTTAAAATATTCGATGGTACCTAACATGCCTGGGTTTAAAAAATTCATTTGAGCATAAATATCAAATGTATTGTTTTGCAATGGCGTACCACTTAAACACAATTTATTTTTTGCTTTTAATAAACAAGCAGCCTTGGTTACTTTACTTGAAGGATTTTTAATAGCCTGGCTTTCATCTAATATCACATAATCAAAATCAACTTCGATAAACATTTTAATATCGCTTCGTAAAGTACCATAAGTAGTTATGATGACCTCGATATCATCTTTTAAAATTTGCTTACGGCTTCTGGTTCCACCATGGTGAATTTGATAAGTTAAGCTAGGTGTGAATTTTTTTAATTCATTCTGCCAGTTAAACAAAAGGGTTGTTGGGCATACTACTAAAGCAACCAACTTGCCATTTTTCTCCTTTAAATGTTGCAGGAAAGATAAGGTTTGAATGGTTTTACCCAATCCCATATCATCGGCTAATATACCACCCCATTGTACATCATGTAAATAATTTAACCACTGAAATCCGCTCACCTGATAAGGCCTAAGTATGGGCATTAAATGGGCTGGTGGTGCAATATCCGTTATCGCGTATCGCTCTCTAATTTTTTCGTACTTGCCTTCTAATTGAAATATTAATTCTTCCTCGTCTCTTTGTTGATATAATTCATCAAGGATGGAGAAATGATATTTACTTAATTTAAGATTGTCAGTTTTACCTTCTCCTACTTTAAATAATAAGGAATACTTGTTGAGCCATTTTTCGGGAAGGACGCCTAAACTGCCATCTTTTAAAGGAATAAATTGTTGTTTGTTCGACAACATATTTTTAATATCCTGTATAGACACTTTTTGATCACCGAAGGAAATTTCAACTTTGGCGTCAAACCAATCCGTATTACTACTAATGTATAAACGCGTGGATGGCTTTGCTGTATTGAATTTAAATTGCTTTAAATATTCGGTACCAAATAATGGAATTTGTTTTTCACGTAATGTATCAATGAAAAGAAACAGCCAATTATTTTTTAACACTTCCGCTCCTTTTAATGACAATACATTCCCTTCATTAAATCGAACAAATCCTGAGTGTAATTGCTCTATCTCATTCACTAATGTCCTTTCTGCGGCAAGTTCTCTTTCTAAAATGATAATCTTATCTCCCACTTGTTGAATGACTGAAGGCCCATCGTCCTTTTGAACAATGATGTCATTGTATACAAACAAGGGTTCAAAATGTAAATATTGCTGCTCCTCTTTTAATAAAATTTGAAGTGTGGGCTTCACTCCTTTTACTTTCTCTTGTGCCACATTATCTAGTTCTACTTTAAATAATTTAGACAAAGGCAACAATGTAGATTGTAAATAACTAGGCCATTGGTCAAATTTAACTTCATGGTAACCGGTAGGTAAAAATTGCTCCGCCCAAACCAGATCCTCTTTTGTTTTCCAACAAAAAAATTGATGCTGGTGCTGAAAAATATAATGTGATTTAGCGTGATTGTCTTCAATAGGAACTTTACCATCTGGTAAATTCACTTGCGCATATACAATATATCGGTCGGATTCTCTTTCTACTTTGAAACAAGGTTGGATATTTGAAAAAACCAATTCTGCTTTTTGCAAATTAGCTGTGGTGAATGGTTTATTATGCGGAATAAAAAAGCTAAAAGGATGTTCAGATAAATCCTTCCATAATTTTTCAATTTTAGGATGTAAATATTCCTGAATATGGCCCTTTGTATCCTCTGGTAAATTAGATTCTTCTGTATGAATGATGTTATCCCATAATTGACCAAAAGGAGAATTTTTATTTAAATACTTCGTCAGTTCTGCTGGCTGTAATTTGCGGACCAATTGAAGTAATAATTTATCTTCCTCTTTGATTTCATCTGGAATTACAAACTTTGCAATGTCTAATTTTTCAACCTTACCTACATAAGAAGTCCCATCTTCATTCACTTCACCCTTGATCACATTAAAATTGATATAAGGGTATTCGGTAGGATGGTGTTGCATAACAAGCCCTAGTCGTTCAATGCTTTTTTGAGGCTGGGCTTTGGTTTCATCTATTTCTTCAATATCCCAATCATTACCCATGGGGCGTTTGAAAGAGGATTTTCGTTCTTCATTTATTTTTTTGATGCCCGCATCCAATACTTTTAAAAATGGTTTCCCATCATGATAAATAAACTCAAATTTATCCTTGGTATTATCTTCCAAACTATAACCATATAGGGCCAATAGTTTATTTTTTTCTCGATCCCAATTTCGAATGGTCTCAAAATAATCAGCCCCTTTTAATTGAAACAATTGTAGCAACAAAACGGTCTTATGTATACATAACGGATATTCTGTTTCAGTTAAGCAGTCGCAAGAAGTATCAAAAAATCTTTCTTCATTTTTTTGAATGATGATATGATGGGTTTTGCCTGCCATATCCATTTCTGCTACCACTCGCTCATTTTCACTTGAAACAATATGAGGTCGTATGGACTTTAAGGTAGTTTCAGCCTTTTCGAAAGTTGCTTTTGAGCAAAGCATCCGAATGGTTTTAAGATCTAAAACTTTAGCTCTTAGCTGCGTATGTGAAGTGTTATAAGAAGCTGGTTTATAATCCAACAAATTCTTATCAAGTAAATCCTGTATATAAAATAAGGCAGCTGCTTTATGTCTACAAACCTCCGATAAATTATAAGGACATCCACACCTTAATGATAAGGTAGCTGGATTTTTAAAATTTTCAATAGTGACTTTATAATAAGTAGTGTAGCCATCATCTTTGACCCTGCAATGGATGCTTCCTATTAATGGATCAAATTTGACCAACTCAATATTTTTCAAGGCAAAAATTTTCTTGCCTCTACGAATCACCTCTTCGGTGCCGTAACTATAAATGTGTTTAACTAAATAGGGTAATGCCATAATTATACAAATAACCCTTCAAAAAGGGCAATCTGCAAATGTAGGGCTTTGCGGGCTATATTCATAGCCCAATTTCATAAAATAGTTGAAAATGAATGAATTATAGCGCGTTTATCAAGGCGCCCTCTTTATAAATAGGTATAGATGGGGCCGTATCCATCGAAATACAATACAACATATCTTGTTCCAAGCCATAGGCGGCTAAACGATGCCAATGGGTGGTTGTTTGAATGTATTGGGCTAAATCATCCTTATGCTGACAATACAATTGATTTGCCATCAAGCTACTGTCACAATGAATGGTAAAATCATCTTTGAGTGCTTCAATGATTGCTCCAGCAAATAAAGTATCCTCAATATTGAATCTATTCTTCCAACCAGAACAAGCTAATATAACTGGAACTCCTTGTTCTTTAAGATAGTTGGCAACAGCTGAAAAATTAGGGAAAGACCCAGTGATGATATCCTTAGCCCCTTGCTTTAAAGCCATATGTAATAATTTAGTGCCATTGGTCGTGGTGATCACTAAAATTTTATTTTCAATAAAAGACCTAGGATATTCCGACGGCGAATTACCATATGTTAATCCAGGTATGATTTTGCCATCTCTTTCCCCTGCAGTAACTCCTCCAGTTTGCTTACCCATTTCAATACATAATTCAGGTGAGTCAACTGGTATGATTTTTCTTGCGCCATTATATAAAGCGGTGGCCATCGTAGAGGTTGCTCTGAACACATCAATAATAACTACGATACTATCTTTTATTTCATACAAGTCTAGCAACTGAGGAGTTAAAACAGTATGTATACTTGGTTTGGATTTTTTTTGCGCCATAGGAGCACAAATATACAAAATGCGGGAAGTTTACACAAGCTCTTTTTTCTTGGTTAAAATTAAAATTTCTGAAATGTAGATGTCCGTACTTACTCGTTTCACTGCATTTTTGTCGGTATAGGATTTGTTCATCAATCTACCTTCTACAGCTACCTCAATGCCTTTTTTTAAAAATTTTTCGGCGTACACTGCTAATTTGGACCAAGCCACTAAATTAAACCATTGAGTTTCATCTACCCATTCACCTTTGGCATTTTTGTAGCGATCATTCACTGCTAACCTGATATTAGCTAGTTTTTTTGTTTCATCAAAAATTTTAATTTCGGGATCTGCTCCTAAGTAACCCATTAACTGTACTCGATTTTTAATTGCTTTCATTTCATCATGTTTTGTTGAGAAACAAAAATGCAATTACTATGAATACCAATTGACAGTATTTATTCGCTTAAATACGGGTACAAATAAAGGGGTCAATTTAAAGCCCGCTTTATTTAAAAGGGAATTTGACCACCTTGGCTTTAACTAATGTATTACGAATGTCAATATAAATATCAGTATCTAATTTGGCATAAGCTGATTGTACATATCCAAGACCAATGCCTTTGTTTAAACTAGGAGCTTGTGTTCCTGAAGTCACAGAACCAATTTCATTGCCAGCAGCATCTTTAATTAAATAGTAATGTCTAGGTATACCACGATCAATCATTTCAAAACCTATTAATTTTTTGCTTACGCCATTTGCTTTTTGTGCAGACAATGCTGTTGAATTAGTAAATTCTTTATTAAATTTTGTGATCCAACCTAGTCCCGCTTCTAATGGACTGGTGGTATCATCAATGTCATTACCATATAAACAAAATCCCATTTCTAATCTTAAAGTATCACGTGCGCCTAATCCAATGGGTTTAATACCAAAAGGGGCTCCTGCTTCAAACAAAGCATCCCAAATTTTATTGGCATTGTCATTGATATCTTCAAAATAAATTTCTACTCCTCCTGCTCCAGTATATCCTGTAGCACTAATTAAAACATTATCAATATCTAATAATTTTCCTTTTATAAAACTATAATAAGGAATATTCATTACATCCATTGATGTAAGTGTTTGTACAATTTGAGCTGCCTTTGGTCCTTGCACTGCCAACAATGCAGTTTTAGGACTGATATTATGCATTTCTACTCCTTTCGTATTATGTTGTACTATCCAGTTCCAATCTTTTTCGATATTAGAAGCATTCACCACCAACATGTACACTTTATTTTTTTCAACGCAGTACACTAACAAATCATCCACAATGCCGCCTGTTGCATTTGGCAAACAACTATACTGTGCTTTACCATCTTCTAAAACGGACGCATCATTTGAAGTAACCCTTTGAATCAAGTCCAAAGCATCGGCCCCTTTTAAAACAAACTCTCCCATATGACTTACATCAAAGACGCCAACCCCATTACGCACTGCAGCGTGTTCGTCGTTTATTCCGGTATAACTAATTGGCATATTATAACCTGCAAAGGGCGCCATCTTAGCACCTAAGGCAATATGTTTGTGGGTAAAGGGAGTAGATAAAACTTCGCTCATCAGAATATATTTGGTCAAATATAGCAAAAATAAAACACCCCTCTTTTGAGAAGGGTGTTAATATTTTAAAAACTACAAAAAGCAACTATCTGCTTTAATAAGCAAACCTTTCCATCACCCATTGCAAATCGCCAAACTTGTTTGCCACTTTGCTCACATTATTCAAATTAGGCATCACTGAAGTATTATTAGTGACCGCTTTTTTATCTTTTTGATCATTCGATTTTTGTTCTAATGCACGATCAATTTTTTCCAATTCTTTCATTTTCTCTGACCTAGATTTTTTCAAATCACCTTCTAGCTTTTGACGTTCTTCTTTTAAATCCTTTAACTGCTGCTCGATATCGCTTGTATCTTCATCTTTTCCCACTTCATTGTCCAAATCCATTCGACCAATCTTTTCTAATCCTGATGCCGTCATCAAATATTCAACACCTCTATTGTAACTGAAAGACTCATCATCAAAGGAATTATTCCACTCCCCATCCCATGAATCATTCCCAAAACCAATGTCACCTATTCTTTCTGTGCGAATGCCATGGCCATTGACATTCATATTAATTTGCTGCCATCCCTTTTTAGAAATTTTTATCCGCTTTCCAATAGGAACAGCAATGGTCATAATAACATGTTGATTTCTAAATTTATCTCCTTTATTAATTCCAATACCTCGATCTAAAAATAAGACGCTATCCTTTTGAGTGATGTCAAAATTGATGTTATTAGCAAGTCGATTGGCTTCTTCCTTAGTACTTCCGTTACTTAGCTTTATTATTTTAACTTCAAAACTATCTGTTTTAGATTGTGTAATTCGAATGCGTAAGTTTCTTACATAAAAAGTATCTTCATCTGTATATTTTTCAAATGGAGTAAGATCAAACCAATGATCCTCATAGTACTTCATTTTAGGCTCCGAAGTCACCGTTAAAAAATTCAATTTTGCATTCGTTAATGCAATTGTTTTTTCAACTGGGGTATTATGTTTAGAAAAAGATTTAGTTAAACTTGAAAAAAACAAAAATATACAAACCCAACCCAAAATCCATAAAGCCCAAAAGCTAGATCGGATTAATAAATTCGCTTTTTTAAAGCCAGCTAGTTTACGCACAACGGCTGTCACAATACCTATAACTGGAACCCAAATAAATAAAATAATAGCTCCAATGACATACCAATTTTGTACTCCATCTTCTAAAATAAATTTTCTAAGTGGTAATAAACTGGTTCCTGCCACACCTAAGCCAAACAAAGCTGCAAGTACTGAAATTATAATGATGCCCAATATGAAGTAAACAAAGGCTTTGATTAAAATTGTGATGATATTGCCAACAAAATGAAAACAACCTTTGTTGTCACTCCTATTATTAGTTGTGTTTTCATCCATGTTTTCATTTCGTCGATTTGATCTTTCATCACGACGGGCCGACCTTGCTTCCCGACGCGCTGATCTTTGAGCGCTACCCCATGATTTAGCACGCGTACCAAATCCTTCAAGATCACCTTGAATGGTATTCTTGATACTATTTAAATCCACTTTTTCACCTACCATCTCTAATTTATCAGCGCTCGTTTTAGCTTCGGGCAATACCAACCACAAAACAATATATACAAAAACAGCCCCTGGACTAAAAGTAATATCTAATAAATTAGGGAAATGTGGTGAATCCCAAAATTGCCATAAATGCAAGTGTCTAAAATTTACAACAAAGCGTATAAAAGGTATTAAAAATAAAATTCTCACAATCCAAACTTGAATACTAAAATATTTTGCCAAGCCCGAACTCACGCCACCAATCAATTTGTTTTCTATGTCTCTAAATAAACGCTTGCGTACACCACCAACTTCCTTGACAGAAGTACTAGGTACTGCAATCCATAAAATTAAATACCCCAAAATATTCACGCCGATTAAAAATATCCATAATATTCTTACTAAAAGTGGATCTAAATTAAAATAATTGGCAATACCACTACAAACGCCACCTAATACTTTATTATGTTCGTCTCGATATAATTTTTTACTTTGTTGTTTGTCGCTATACTCATTATCGTAATAATTGCCCCCCATTGTATCCTCAGTAGAATAAGTATTGGAAGATGAACTTGCCTCAAACCCATCCTGGGCTTCAAAATCAGCTGGACGACCAATACTTGTAATAATTAAATTCATATCCACTTCGGTAATGCATGGCGCCCCTTTTTTCAAACGATCATCACATAATTCTGCAATACGACATTCAATATCATTTATAATTTCATCACAACCTTCTTCGTTTTTAAAATAGTCGCGTAAACTATCGATATATTTTTTTAAAATTTCATATGCAAACTCCTCAATAGGAAGAATGCGTCCTTGAAAATTAATATTGATTACTTTTTTCATTGTCTTTTATTTATAAAGCTTGATCTGCTTTTAGTGTGTTAATATTGTTTGTATTATTTGTAATAAGCTGCACTGCATCGGCCATTTCATTCCATGTTTTTAATAAAACAGCATAGGCGGCATTGCCTTCATCTGTCATCACAAAATATTTTCGAGGAGGTCCACTAATACTTTCTACCCAACGATAATTTAATAAGCCTGCATTTTTTAAACGAGTCAATAAAGGATACAAGGTTCCTTCTAGAATGTGCAAATTGGCCAGTTTCATTTTCTCAACAATATCACTTGGATATACTTCCCCTTGTTGAATGATGGACAATATGCAAAACTCCAAAACGCCCTTGCGCATTTGACTTTGTGTGTTTTGAATATCCATAATTATAAGATTGAAACACAAAGCTAAGTAAAATTATAGTACTATGCGATACATAGTACTATAATTATTTTTATAAATAAAATAATATATTGATTATCAATAAATTATATAAAGTATTATTCTTTGAATGAGCTTAGAAAAGGATAAATGGTAGGAAAAATAACTAGCTTTTAGGGGCAGGTGTGCCTAAAATAGACTCAATGATCGAAGTAAAAAAGCTGACCAATATCCCAAATAAAAAGGCGGTAAACCAACCACTCACATGAAATCCTGGTACAATTTCAGAAACAGTAAAGATGATAAAAATATTAATTAGAATTAAAAATAGCCCTAAAGTGAAAACGGTAAATGGAATGGTTAAAACAACTAAGATGGGTTTTACAAAATTGTTGAGTAAGCCCAAAACCAATGCTACTAATAAAGCAGTAATGGTATTATCCACAGCCACTCCTTTCATTAAATAGGCAACCAATAAAACAGCCAATGCAGTTGCAATTGTTTTAGTAAAAAATTTTCCCATATTATTCATTTTACAGGGTCAGATAAAAGTAAGATAAATTGAAATCATCTAATACACTACTAATTCATAAAAATCTTCGGTCTTAAGATATTTTTCAGCCAAGGCTTTTAATTCTTCTGGCTGAATTGCTCTCACAATATCAATGGTCTTATAAAAATATTCCTCGTTTAAATCATTTAAGATATAAGTTTTCCAACGACCAATAATTTGAAAGGGCCCATCTAAATCACCCAACAATCCACCTAACATATAATTTTTAACCAATTTTAACTCTTCTATATCCACTAACTCCTCTCTTAATTTCTTCATTTCTTTATATACTTCTTCCATGGTTGGCTTGCATACATCCTTTCCTGCATCTGTACTAATCATCCAAGCACAGGATTGAACATGGTTTTGCAAATAGCTATGTATACCATAGGTGTAACCCTTATCTTCTCTGATATTACGCATTAAACGTGAACCAAAAAATCCACCAAAAATATTATTCAATACTTGCGTAGGTGCAAAATCGGGATGATGTCTATTTGGGAAATGTCGTGCAATACGAATAGATCCTTGTACCGATTCGGCATCATTAATCACACTATATTTTTTTTGTGTTGCAGATACAATAGGATGCATCACAGCAGGAATTTCCTTTTTATTTAAAGGCAACTGACCAATATGATTATTTAAAAGCTCCTGCATATTGCCAGGGAACTTACCTGCCATAAAAATAATACACTTGCCCTGTTTATAATAAGTATCATAAAAACGATGCAAATCCTCCTTGTTTACATTTTTATAATCTTGCTCAAGGGCATACTTTCCATAGGGATGATCAATTCCAAATAAATATTCATCAATTAAACGATTGGCGATAAAATCGCCTTTTTTTAAATTAAGGGACAATCGTTGAATTAAATTTTGTTGGTAAATCATTAATTCCTTTTCAGGAAAATTAGCTTCTGCAATTAATTCACTCACTACAGGAATTACTTCCTTAAAATATTTGGTCAAGCAATGTAAAGCAATGGTAGCAGTTTCATTATAGCAATTTCGACTTAAGTGTGCTCCGTAAAACTCAAAGGCTTCATTAATTTCAAAAGCGTTTTTTTGTGTGGTCCCATTTTTTAATAAAAAATTTGTGGCCGCAGCGACCCAATTTTTTTGTTCATAGGTATTGCCTGCAAAAAAAACCATATCCATCAGCATCACTTCTTCAGCACCTCCTTCATAGGTATATACTTCTACTTGATTGTCTAAAACAAAGTGCTGATAAGGCTTTAATTGAATATCAAAATCAATAGCATCTTTGATAACAGGAGCAAGAAGTCGATCTAATGCCATGATGTTAGGATTTACTATAATAATATAATGTGTTACGATGGTTGTCCTGAAAAATTTCTTGTGCGGTTTGCTGTAAAATTTCAGGTGTGACTAGTTGGTATTTTTCTAGTTCCTGATTCATTAAATTCGCGTCCCCGAGCAATTCATAATATGCCAAACTATGCGCCCTATTCATGATGCTCATATCCTCAAAACAAATTAAGCTTTCCGTTTTATTAATTACTTTTTGCACTTCGTTCATGGGCATCAAAGTGTTTTTAATTATTTCTATTTCGTCCATGACTGCTTTTTCGGCCACCGACATGGTCACCCCCTTTACCAGCTTACCCTCAATCACAACAAGTCCTGGTTCTATTGCTCCAAAATGATAACAATCAATCGATGAAAAAATTTGTTTCACTTTGATCAACTGCTCATATAATCTTGAAGTAGCACCTCCACCAATGACATCTGTTAATAAATCGGCTGCATGATAACGCGCATCCATGCGACCAGCCATATGCCATGTCATCATTAACATATCTAAGGGCACATCTGCACGCACATCCATGGATCTACTTTTTTGTTGTACCGGTTCTACAGGTAAATTTCTTTGATACAGCTTGCCCGCTTCGATAGGGCCAAACCATTTTTCAGCCAATTGTTTTACTTGCGCCGTAGTTACATTTCCTGTAACAACTAAAATGGCATTGTTAGGTCGGTAAAATTGAAAAAAGAAATCTTTTACATCTTGCATTTTTGCATCTTCCACATGTGCCAGTGAAGCACCAATGGTCATCCAACGATAAGGATGTTTTGTGTATGCCAACTCTCTCATTTTATGCCAAGCATCTCCATAGGGCTTATTGATATAATGCTCTTTAAATTCTTCACAAACCACTTTGCGTTGTACTTCTAAACTTTTTTCACTAAAAGCAAGTGATAACATTCTATCGCTTTCTAACCAAAATGCAGTTTCAATATTTTCGGCAGGAATTTGACAATAATAATTGGTTAAATCATTGGTGGTATAAGCATTGTTTTCACCACCTGCTCTTTGCAAGGGCTCATCATACACAGGTATATTGACACTACCCCCAAACATTAAATGCTCAAATAAGTGGGCGAAGCCTGTTTTTTTAGGGTCCTCATCTTTCGCACCTACATTATACAAAACATTCACCACGGCCATAGGTGTGCTGCTATCCTGATGTACAATGACTTTTAGGCCATTGGCAAGTTCAAATTTTTCAAATTGTATCATAAAGAGGTCAAAATTACTTAATAAGTACAATAGTTCCTTTTCTATTGCTTGCTATGGTCATTTAATTTTATCGAAAACCGATAAAATCAACCAAAATAGTACTTTTCAACAAGGCGTTAATCATGTAACTTTGCTGACATTTAATAGTATAGATATGCAACTAGAATCACTTTACCAACGCGCCCTAAATTTTGAACATTTAACCAAGGAAGAAGGGATGTTTTTATTCGAAAATGCCCCGTTGGCTGAACTGAGTTACGTTGCCAACGAATTAAGAAAAAAGCAAGTGCCCCATGGAAAAGTAACATGGCAGATAGATCGTAATTTAAATACCACCAATGTTTGTATAGCCAATTGTAAGTTTTGTAATTTTTATCGTATACCAGGACATCCAGAATCCTATATCACGGATATGGCAACCTATAGAGAAAAAATTAAGGAAACCATTGCATGGGGTGGCGATCAATTACTATTACAAGGAGGTCACCATCCTGAATTAGGCTTGGATTTTTATACTGGAATTTTTAAACAAATTAAAGCTGAATTTCCTGATATCAAATTACACACTTTAGGACCCCCTGAAATTGCACATATTGCTAAGTTGGAAAAAATGAGTCACACAGATGTATTAAAAGCATTAGTGGAAGCAGGCATGAACTCCTTACCAGGCGCAGGTGCTGAGATTTTAGTGGATCGTGTTCGTAAATTAGTATCCAATGGTAAATGTGGTGCAGATGAATGGTTGGATGTTATGGCAGCTGCACATCAATTAAATATTACAACTAGTGCTACCATGATGTTTGGTCATGTAGAAACCTTAGAAGAAAGATTTATTCACTTGGTGCGTATTCGTGAAGTACAGGATAAAAAACCAAAAGATGCCAAAGGATTTTTAGCATTCATTCCTTGGACCTTCCAAGATGTAGATACATTACTTACTAAAATTAGAGGTGTTCATAATTTAACCACTACCGAAGAGTACATCCGAATGATTGCCATTAGTAGAATTATGTTGCCTAATATTAAAAATATTCAAGCAAGTTGGTTAACTGTTGGGAAGGCGACAGCTCAAGTATGCTTAGAAGCAGGCGCCAACGATTTTGGAAGTATTATGCTAGAAGAAAATGTAGTGAGTGCCGCGGGTGCTCCTCATCGATTCACTTACAAATCCATCCAAGAAGCCATTGCCGAGGCAGGTTTTGAACCACAACTCCGCAATCAACAATATGAATGGCGCGAACTCCCAGCTAATATACAGGAGCAAATTATTAATTATTAAGAATCAATAGGTTCGGGAGGAAAAAAAGGTTGCTAGTGTTGTAACATTTAAAGCCCTATATCGTTTAACGATTTACAAGGGGGCATCCCCAATTTTATACATGACAGAACAGGAATATAATATATGTGTTGACGAATACTCCGATGGAGTATTCCGATTTATAGTTAAGAACTTACGAGATGAAGAAGATGCCAAGGATATTGTCCAAATTGCATTTGAGAAATTATGGATGAATAAACATAATGTGGCCTCTGAAAAAGCAAAATCATATTTATTTACAGTCGCCTATCATCAAATGATTGATCACATTCGAAAAGAAAAAAGAAATCACACGCTAGATCAATTTCATGAATCAGATTTGGTGTCTCAGCCATCCACCAACAATGAACTCAAACAAATATTACTCAAAGCCATCAATGAATTAAATCCAACGCAAAAAAGCTTGGTATTATTAAAAGACTATGAAGGTTATTCATATTTGGAAATTGGTGAAATTATGAACTTGTCAGAAAGTCAAGTTAAAGTGTATTTGCATCGCGCGCGATTATTTTTGAAAACAAGATTGATGGAAAATGAAAAAGTAAATCAATCATGATAGTCAATATTCATAATTACGAAACTTATTTTTTGTTGTATGTTGACAACGAACTTACTGCGAATGAGATAGCAGCAGTCGAATTATTTGTTCAACAAAATCCATTCTATCAAAACGAATTGACTCTTTTACAGAATGCAAAATTAGTTTCAAATAGTGATCTGTCTGGAGATGAAAACATGATTTATGAAGACAAAATAAGTTTATACCAAATCAGTGAACTCGACACGCAATGCTTAGCATATATAGACAACGAAATGTCCCTAAGTGAAATTAAAAAATTTGAACAATCAATTAAGAACAACCCTAGCCTTTTAATATCACTTACACAATGGAGAAATAGTAAATTCCCGATTGACGATGAATTAACTTTAGACCCCACTTTTAAAGATTCACTTTATAAAAAAGAAACTGCCATAAAACCTTTATGGGGGTGGTATGCCAAATACAGCATAGGCTCGGTTGCAGCTATTATAATGTTGTTTTTGGGTTATAAAATGGCGAATACACCAAGAAAAGATGCGACCAATATCGTAATAACAAAAACTGTAATTCCTAAAATGCCTATCAAAAAATCCATGAGGGATGAGGAAGAGGCAAATTTGTTACAAACTAGCGTTGCAGCGAACCAAAATAAATGGATCCCTACTACCCATCTCACTTTAGAATCAAAAAATATACCCAACAAAGAGTCAGTTGAAAATGCTATTGAACATGATTTTGAAACGCCCAAAATAGCATTGCCTGAAGCAAATACAACAAATGCAAATTCAGGTGAAAGTACAAATGAAGTCGAAAATAAACAACTTGCAGAACCAATAGCCATCCCTATATCCTATAAGGAAATAGATATGGAACAAGAAGAGGAGGACCGAATTTTATATATTGGAAACATGGAAATAGATAAATCCAAATTTAGAGAAGTAAGCCGCAAATTAACGGCACTTTTTAAAAAAAATAAATTAGAAAAATAATCAAATATGAAAAAGACATTATTAGTAGCCGCTATTTTATTCATTGCAGGAGGCCTTTTGGCACAAGAAGATAGTAGCGCCAAAAAAATTATATCCATCAATGCGGATACGATTAAAGTGGGGGGTATTACAATTATTAAAGGACAAGGAAACAAAGACTTACGAGTATTAATTAAAAGCCCTAAAGATACCACTGTCATGTATAATTCTGATACGCTTCAATTAGGACGATATAAAATTGTTAAAGATGAAAATAGTACGACCCGATTTAATAATGGCTGGGTCAATGGTGAAATCGAAGGAGTCAAAATTTATAAAACGCCAAAAAAGTTAAGTAATATAAGTACCAATTGGTTTGCGTTTGATTTGGGTTATGCCAACTATCGCGATGCGTCTCCTAACTTATTTTATACCATGCAACCATACCCAGGTATGATGCCTTATTATGTAACACCATCTAACTTAAAATTAAAAAATAGCAAATCCAGCAACTTTAATCTTTGGGTGGTACAACAAAAAGTAAATTTATACCAACATAAATTGAACTTAAAATATGGTGTAGGATTTGAGATGTTTAATTTTAGATTGGAACAACCCGTAAGTTTTAGAAATGACTTGCCTTCGAAAATGATTTTAGAAAATATTTCTTTTTCAAAAAATAAATTATTCGCTAAATATTTAACCGTCCCTTTTCAATTTAGTTATCAAGCTAACCCTCAAAATAAAAGAAGCTTTTATGTAAGTGCCGGTATGAGTGCAGGTTATCTAATTAGCTCTCGCAACAAGCAAATTAGTGCCGAAAGAGGAAAACAAAAATATGATGGCAATTTTAATTTAAATAATTGGAGAGTTGCTACCATTGGGGAATTAGGCATTGGAGGGATTCGTCTATATGGATCCTACGGCTTAACCAATTTATTTGACAAACAAGATACCAACTTTGAAATGTATCCATTTAGTTTAGGGCTAAGATTTAGTAAGTTCTAAAATCATATGGCCACTATACTAAATGAGTCGCTCCAAAATAAGATTGCAACGCTTCTGGTAATGCAATTCCATTTTCGGTTTGATAGTTCTCCACTATAGCTGCAAAAATACGAGGCAAGGCTAATGAACTTCCATTCAAGGAGTGCGCAAATTGGGTCTTGCCTTCTGCATCTTTAAAACGGCATTTCATTCGATATGTTTGATAAGTCTGGAAGTTTGAAACACTACTTACTTCTAACCACATTGCTTGCGCTGCACTATACACTTCAAAATCGTAAGTGATGGCTGAAGCAAATCCCATATCACCCCCACACAATCTTAAAATACGGTAAGGCAGTCCTAAACTAATTAATAATTTTTCAACATGGGTTACCATCTCATCTAAAACTTCATCACTTTTATCAGGATGAACAATTTGTATGACTTCTACTTTTTCAAATTGATGTACTCGATTCAATCCTCGCACTTCTTTACCAAAACTTCCTGCTTCTCTTCTAAAACAAGGAGAGTAAGCTGTCATTTGTATCGGCAGATCGCTATCTTTTAAAATAACATCTCTGAAAATATTGGTTACGGGCACTTCGGCTGTTGGAATTAAATAAAAATTATCAGCAGTGGCATGATACATCTGACCTTCCTTGTCAGGCAATTGTCCTGTTGCAAATGCAGATGCTTCGTTCACCATAAAAGGTGGAAGGTATTCAGTATACCCTGCGGCAATATTAAAATCTAAAAAGTATTGTACTAATGCGCGTTGAAATTTAGCCCCCTTGCCAATATATAAAGGAAATCCGCTGCCTGTAATTTTAGCGCCCGTTTCAAAATCTACTAAATTATATTTTTTGATCAAGTCCCAATGAGGCAATGCCCCAGAATGCAAATTTGGTTTGATACCCGCTTCCTTAACTAATACATTTTCTTCGGGGGTTTTACCTAAGGGCACCAAGTCATGGGGTAAATTAGGAAATTGGACCAGCGTATTTTGCAATTTTGTTTCTACCTCCCCCATCTTTATTTTTAAAGGGTCTAATTGCTTTTTCCAATCCGCTACCTCATTTTTTAAGGCTGTTGCTTTATCCTGCTCTCCCTTTGCCATCAAGCCCCCAATTTCTTTGGAAGCCGCATTCACCTTCGCTTGAGTTTCATCAAAAGCAGCTTGTAATTGCTTGCGTTCGTCATCAATTTCAATGGCGGTATCCACTAAATCGGGGTTCCCAAAATGCTTAATAGCCAATTTCTGCTTTGCTATTTCGCGGTTTTGACGTAAAAAATTAACCTGTAACATGTCAACAATATTTTTTCAAAGATAATCAAAGCATACAACTACGCCTAGATATCCCCTACCTTTGCTTAATAATTTGAAAAAAGGAATACATGGCATCAATCGCAGACGATTTTCAGAGCAGATGGTGGGCTTTAGAGCAAAAATTAATGGACAAATTTGGCAAAAAGCCCGATGTGGAAGCAGTTTTGTTTTTAGTGGGTTTGCAGGAAACTGGCTATATCCGTGAAAAAATAAGCAAGGAACAAAAACAGGATTTGATGCATGTGGCCATTTGTACCATCCTTTCACCTAGTGGTTATTATATATATGAGGGTAAGGATGAGGAGGGTTGGCCCCATTTTAAACAAATTAAGAATACCCCTATTATGAATTTAATAGAACAAGAAGCCTTTTTAAAGGATCATATTTTGCTCTATTTTGCTAACAATAATTTTTAGAGCATTGTTTTTTTGTGTTTTTTATGAATCTTTGCAACAATTAAAAATAAGTATATGCAATTCCCAGCTGATTTAAGATACACCAAGGACCATGAATGGATAAAAGTAGAAGGAAACACTGCCACTATTGGCATTACCGATTTTGCGCAAGGCGAATTGGGTGACATTGTATATATCGATATCAACACTGTTGGCAAAAGCTTAGCAGCCGAAGCTGTTTTTGGAACTGTGGAAGCCGTTAAAACGGTGAGTGATTTATTTTTACCAGTTGCTGGTACCGTCGCAGAAATAAATCCTGCATTAGCAAATCAACCCGAACTTGTGAATACAGACCCTTATGGTGCAGGTTGGATGGTAAAAGTAACACTGAATAACGCTGCAGATGTTGAGCAACTTATGACAAGTGAAGCATACAGCCAATTGGTACATTAATCCATTATGGCAACATCATTAAAAACTTTATGTTGGGTCGTTGCTGAATTTATACTCATTTTTATTTTATTGAGTTTGCCCGGCAGCAATTTTCATAATCCTAATAATTGGATTGCTACTATAATTGCTTTGCCCTTTGCAGATAAAATAGTGCATATGGCCTTATTTGGAAGTTTGGCCTTGTCCCTATTTTTCCATTTCGAATTGAGTTCAAAACCTTCACTAAAAACTACTCGAACAAAGGCATTAGCACTCATTGTGTGTATATTATATGGAATCGGAATGGAATACTACCAAAAATATTATGTTTCAAGTAGGGGATTTGAAGTGTTAGATATGCTAGCTGATGCCTTAGGTGCTTTATGTGCCTTACCCGTATTTGAGTTTTTCAAAAAAATGTATTCACAATCATTTATAAAATAAGTACATTTAAATAATGGGGATTGAAAAAGACATACAACAACCTAATTTCAGAAATGAATACCAAAAGATGGGTATCAACATCATTTATACAGCCAATTGGTTAAATGAAAAAGTAGCACAAATTTTAGGTAATGAGGAAATCACCCAACAGCAATATAATATTTTAAGAATTTTACGTGGTAGTGATGCTCCATTGAGTACCCTAAAAATTAGGGAAAGAATGTTGGATAAGATGAGCGATACCAGTCGTATTGTTGATCGATTAATTGCAAAAGGATTGGTTGAAAAAAATGCTTGTGTAAAAGACAAACGCTTGGTGGATATTACACTATCTAAAAAAGGAATTCAATTGGTTGAAAAACTAGATCAATTTAATGATCAAATAGATGCCCTGTTAAAAGGTATCGATGAAAAAGATGCAGTCATGATGAACCAGATTTTGGATAAGATCAGATCTGCAAACAACTAATAAAAAACAATTCATGCGATTCATTTTAAGCATCCTATTCATAGGATTTTTTATTGTTACCAACGGGCAACCCAAAACGAATGATAAAAATGTTTTTGAATTTAGAGGCGTTTGGGTGGCTACGGTAGAAAATATTGACTGGCCAAGCAAAAGAGGTTTAAGTAATGAAGAACAAAAAAACGAATTCATTGCCTTATTAGATAAGCATCAACAAAACGGCATGAATGCGATTGTTATGCAAGTACGCCCTTCAGGTGATGCAATGTATCCTTCGACATTGGAACCATGGAGTGAATATTTAATGGGCACACAAGGGCTAGCGCCTATTCCATTTTACGATCCATTGGCATTTATGATTCAAGAAACGCATAAACGTGGAATGGAGTTTCATGCATGGATCAATCCTTATCGTGCCGTTTTCAATATTCATAAATCAAGCATCTCCCCTAGTCACTTAACAAAAGTGCATCCAGATTGGTTTTTAACCTACGGAGATAAAAAATATTTTAATCCAGGCTTACCACAAGTATGGCAGCACACCAATCGAGTCGTGCGAGATTTAGTCACTCGATATGACATTGATGCAATTCATATGGATGATTATTTTTATCCTTACCGTATTGCAGGAAAAGAATTTCCTGATCAAGCAACTTATATTAAAAATAAAAGAGGTCTAGACAAAGAGGATTGGCGAAGAAGTAATTGCGATACCATTATCAAGCAATTAAATGCAACTATAAGAAAAGCCAAGCCTGGCGTTCAGTTTGGCATTAGTCCTTTTGGGGTTTGGCGAAATAAATCGGTAGACCCTAAAGGAAGTAATACCAAAGCAGGTCAAACCAATTACGATGATTTATACGCCGACATTTTATTATGGTTAGAAAAAGGATGGATAGATTATGTTACTCCTCAAATATATTGGGAACATGGGCACCCATTGGCAGATTATGATGAACTTATTAATTGGTGGAATGACAATAGCTATGGTAAAAATTTATATATCGGTCATGGTATTTATCGAGCCGGAAGTAATGTAGGCTGGAAAGATAAAAATGAAATTCCTTACCAAATAAATCGCGTGCGTTCATTACCCAATACCAATGGATCCATTTATTTTAGTAGTAAAAGTTTTAGCACGAACGCCAATGGATGGAATGATAGTTTGCAACAACATTATTATCAAAAACCAGCACTATTACCGACAATGCCATGGTTGGTTCAATACACAATGGAAACGCCTATTGTAGTTAAAAAATCTGCAACTGAATATGCTGTTAACAATACTCAAAAAAATGGCATCAAGCAATACGCCATCTTAAAAAAAGAAAACGAAATTTATAGTGTAGAAGCGATTATGAATGGGTCTATCAATACTATCCAATTCAAAAACTTAGGGATTCAAAAAAACCAAGAAGCCTACTATTGGCTAGTAGCAATAGGCAAACAAAATCAAGTAAGTAAATTAGTATTACTTCCTTAGTCGAAATAAAAATATTATTAATCGTAAACTCTTTTTAATAATGACTGCTCATTGGCTTTGATTAGCAATGGTACATGCTCGACAACAGTCATATCATTATCCAATCCAAAGGCTTTTTGATCGCTTTGTGATAAGTGCTTAATATTAAAATAGACATCCATAATAAAATCTTCCTTAAAGGATAATTCATTTTCGATACTAAAAAAGCTTTCAATAATCACATAAGTAATATCGGTATGAAAATCCTTGCTTTTTAATGATTCATATTTACTATAAATACCCAATTCCTGACTTTCATTTAATTCCTGCATCACTTTCTTAAAACACAAATTAACACGGGGCTGAATTCTAAATCCTAATTTAAAATCAACTCGCATCACTTTGTCGTCCACTAATTCACGAATGGAATACTCCATACCATAAGGAGAATCGGTTCGGTCAATATGTAAAAACCAATAAATATCAGCGCGTTTTGGTTTCCGATTTAAAATAGAATCAATAATACGATGCTCAATTTCTCTATGATTATTCGCCTTTGTTAAGTATACTAAATGAGTAGCATACTTTGGAATATCCTTATCCGCACTTAATTCAACAAGAGGCTCTAAGTAATCTTTTAATTTGACAAAATCCAAATAACGATTAGTGATTTTACGAGCACGGTGCCATATCATCATCACAAAAATCATGCTTAATGAAAATACAAATGTGATATATGCTTCTTTGAATTTTACAATATTAGCTACAAAAAAAGAAAGCTCAACAATGCTAAAAATTAAAATAATAATAGCTACTAAGGACTGGCTCCACCTTTTTACATTCAACATATAAAAATTCATCAAAATAGTGGTCATCAACATGGTAATAATTATAGAAAATCCATAAGCTGCTTCCATATGCTCACTCTTTCTGAAAAATAATAGCATGGTAACGCAACCCACCCATAAAATAAAATTCAAACTTGGAATATAAATTTGTCCTTTTTGAATGGTTGGAAATTTCACTGTAACCCTAGGCCAAAAATTTAAACTAATGGCTTCATTAATTAAAGTAAAGGATCCGCTGATTAATGCCTGGCTCGCGATAATTGCAGCCAGTGTTGCAATTCCAATACCTATTAATAAAAACCAATGTGGCATTAGTTCATAAAATGGATTTAACCCATCTATAGAAGTGCCAACATGCTGTAACAACCAAGCACCTTGACCCATATAATTGAATACCAATGCTGTTTTAACAAACATCCAACTTACTTGAATATTTTTTCGTCCACAATGCCCTAGATCACTATACAAAGCCTCTGCACCTGTGGTACATAAAAATACCGCCCCTAAAATCCAAAAGCCTTTAGGATAATTAATTAATAAATCAAGCCCGTAATAAGGATTGAGCGCTTTTAAGATGGCGAAATTACCCATCACCTGAAAAAGGCCCAATAAAAAAATCATAGAAAACCAAATAAGCATAATTGGACCAAAAGCAAAACCTACAATCTTTGTTCCAAAACGTTGAAAAAAGAAGAGTAATGAAATAATAGCCATTACAATTCCTACTGTTAAGTTATTGCCAGGTACAATAATTTTTTCTAACCCTTGCACTCCCCCTAATCCTTCCACTGCAGAAGCAACAGATATAGGAGGTGTTATCATACCATCTGCTAATAACATCGCAGCGCCAATGATAGCAGGGATATATACCCATTTCACATATCTACGAATTAATGCAAACAAAGAAAAAATACCTCCCTCACCTCGGTTATCGGCACGAAGCGTTAAAAAAACATATTTAAAAGTTGTTTGTAAAGTTAAAGTCCAAAAAACACAGGAAATGGCACCATAAACCAATTGCTCTGTAATGATCTTATGATTGATTATAGATTTAAATACATACAAAGGAGAAGTTCCAATATCACCATATATTATACCGAGTGTAACAATTAAACCTGCAACAGAAAGTTTATGTGCATGTTGCCCGCCTGATGTTTGCGCCATGGAGATGAGTAATTAGTGGACAAAGTTTATAAAAATAAAGCTTAGAAACCTCCAAACAGGGTAAGTATTTTACAAATACCTTCATTTAGTTTAGCTAAGGCTTGTTAGTACCCCATTTTGCTTCCACTGCTTTAAACCGAAAATCAAAAATACCTTGCAATTGCTTTTTGACCAATAGCACTTGGGCAATATCTCCCAAAAAGCCTAAAGGAATTTTATAATGGACGATATCTTCCATTTGAACACCCCCAGACACTTCGGTAAAATGATGTTGATGATGCCACATGGTATAGGGTCCAAAGCGTTGCTCATCCACAAAATAGGCACCCGCTTGTACATGTGTTATTTCGGTCATCCAATACAAAGGAATCCCTAAAAGTGGTTTTACAGTATATTCAATAATTTGACCAGGGTATATTTTGGCGCCATGGTTTTTACTTAAAATATGAAAACCCATCTGAGTGGGGGTGATTTTGGCCAAGTTGGCTGGGTTGCTAAAAAAATCCCAAGCCTCTTGTAAGGAAATGGGGATAAATTGCTTGGTATGGATGGTATATACTTTTGACATACCTCTATAACAAAACACATTGATTTTTGTTGTAATGATTACCTTTAAAGCCATTAATTTTAAGCTATGATAACCAAAGCCGCCCAACAAAAAGCCTTTGAAGCAGTTTATGCTGCTTTGAATGCGCAACAAAAAAAAGCGGTAGATACCATCGACGGACCGGTGATGGTGATTGCTGGACCAGGAACTGGTAAGACCCAAATTTTAGGAGCCCGTATAGGAAAAATTTTATTGGAAACCGATACCGCTCCTGAAAATATATTATGCTTAACCTATACCGACGCAGGGGCCATTGCCATGCGCAAAAGGCTTGTAGGTTTTATAGGTGCGAGTGCCTACAAAGTTAATATTGCTACTTTTCATTCTTTTTGTAATGACATTATTCAGGATAATCTATCCTTATTTGACAAACCAAGTTTAGACCCCATCTCTGAATTAGAAAAAATCGAACTCCTAAAAAAACTCATCGATCAATTTGATAAAAAAAATCCATTAAAAAGATACCGAGGAGATGTGTATTATGAAATGGGCAACCTGAGTCGCTTATTTAGTACTATGAAAAAAGAAGGTTGGACAAGTACTTATTTGATTCAACAAATTGACCGTTATGTAATCGACATCCCTACAAGAGATGAATTTATATACAGAAGAAAATACAAACAGTTTGAAGCAGGTTCATTAAAACAAGGTCTTGTAGATGCGGCGATCGAAAAAATGGAAAAATTAAAAGCTGCAGTAAGTGCTTTTGATATTTACCAACAGCTGATGAAGGACCACAGCAGGTATGATTTTGATGATATGATCAATTGGGTAATCACCGCATTTAAAGAAAATAAAAATTTACTTGTTCAATACCAGGAAAAATATTTATACATTTTAGTAGATGAATATCAAGATACCAGTGGTACACAAAATCAGTTGGTTGAATTGTTAGTGAATTTTTGGGAGCAGCCTAATTTATTTGTAGTAGGAGATGACGATCAAAGCATTTTTAGATTCCAAGGCGCGAATGTCGAAAACATGTTGCATTATCAAAAGCAATACCAGCAAGACATTGTAACCATTGTATTAGAAAATAATTATCGGAGTACGCAACCTATCTTAGATGCTTCTACATTACTTATTAATAATAATCAAGAAAGATTAATTAATAAAATGGAGGGCTTATCTAAAAATTTACAAGCAGCACTTCCAGAAAATGAAGCCATTAAAACGCCACCGAATATTTATTGTTATAATGACCCGCAGGAAGAAATGATTTCTATTGCAGAACAAATCAATGTATTAGTTACAACAGGTACCGAACCTAAGGATATCGCGGTATTATATAAGGAAAACAAATATGGTGAAGAAATTGCGCATTTTTTAAAGCAAAAAAATATTCCACTTTACAGTAAAAGAACTGCCAATTTATTTGATCAGGTATTGATACAGCAAATTATAAAAATATTAGATTACCTAGCATGCGAGTGGGATCAACCCAATGAAGGAGCCAATATATTATTTGAAATACTTCATTTTAAATGGTGGAATATTTCTCCTATTACCATTGCCACTTTAACAGTAGAAGCCAATCAATTAAAATACAACAGCACAAATAATACTTTTAGGAAAGTGCTTTTAGACAAAACCAATGTTGCACAAACTAATTTATTTACTGAAGGTGGGTTAGTCGATGTAGCAAAAGCGATGAAAGTTTTAGAGGACTTGATAAGTCAAGTTGCGAATGTAACATTACTCAATTTGGTGGAGCAAGTTTTACAAAAAACAGGAATTATTCAAGGTGTATTAACGGGAATAGATAAGGGTTACGAATTAGAGTTAGTAAGTCATTTTTTTGATTTCATTAAAGACGAAACACATCGCCACCCTAGCTTAGATTTGAATGCATTAGTAGATATGTTAAAATTAATGCGTCGTGAAGATATTCGCCTACCATTACCTATCACAACAGGTAATGAAGCGGGGGTGAATTTGTTGACCACCCATGGCAGTAAGGGATTGGAATTTAAGCATGTCTTTTTAGCAGGTACGAATGCCCATTATTGGGAAAAAAAGAGAAGTACCGCCACAGCAGGCTATACACTGCCCGATACGGTGATTAATAGTTTAGAGCACGCCGACGATAAGGAAGAATTAAGACGATTGTTTTATGTTGCGATTACTCGTGCCAAACAATTTTTAAATATTTCCTATAGTCAATACAAAGCAGATGGGAAGGAAGCGGAACCAAGTCAATTTATTATTGAATTACTCGAAGGGAAGGAAGCAGCCATACAAAAAATGGAATTAGCCACCAATATTAAAACTACTTATAAATTACTTCGTTTGCAAACGGCGCCCATGCCGGAAATACAACAATTAGAGGAGGATTTTATACAATCGAAATTAGAAAAATTTTCGATGAATGTAACGGCCTTAAATAATTATTTAAAATGTCCTTTACATTTTTATTACAACAGTTTAATTAGGGTGCCGTCAGGAAAATCCGAAGCCACTACTTTTGGATCGGCTATTCATGAGGCTTTGAATAAATTATTCAAAAAAATGCAGGATTCGGCTTCGCATGATTTTCCAGATAAGCAAACTTTGATTCAGGACTTTAATTATTATATGCATCGACATCGTGAGGCTTTTACATTGCAGGAGTTTAAGGATAAAATGGAATTAGGCGAAACTGTATTAATAAAGTATTATGATTACTATGTCAATGAATGGAATAAAGTCGTCACCACCGAATACAGTATTAGGAATGTAGTGGTGAATGACATTCCTTTAAAAGGTGCTATTGATAAAATTGAATTTAATGGAAAACAAGTTGTCGTTGTAGATTACAAGACAGGTAATATTGACAATGCACGTGAAAAATTAAAAGGCCCACATGATAAAAATCCAATCGGAGGAGATTATTGGAGACAAGCCGTATTTTATAAAATATTATTAAAGCATCATCCTAAAAATTGGGAAGTGACTACTGCTGAATTTGATTTTGTAGAACCCAATAAAAAAAAGGAGTTTGAAAAAATAGTAGTCCCTATTACAGATGCCGATATCACTACAGTCAATCAACAAATACAAGCCGTTTGGACAAAAATTCAGCAAAAAGATTTTTATACAGGCTGTGGTAAGGCGGATTGTCATTGGTGTCACTTTGTTAAAACAAATGAATTGGCAGTGGCTTTACATGAAATAAAGGCTGAAACCGAAACGCAGGAGGAATAAAATAAATTAAAGCCAAAATTGGCTGAATTTTGTTAAGCTATTCGATTATCAATTAAGTTTGCAGTATATGAAGAAGGGATCATTTATAAAATGGATGGTATTGAGTGTGGGGGTGGTCATCTTCTCCTTGCAGATGGAAGGATGTGCTAATATTGTTCCCCCTAGTGGAGGACCTAGAGACAGTTTACCTCCTTACCTAGTCGTTGCTAAACCACATGACTCAAGTATAGATATTCAACCTAAGGAAATCGTAATTACTTTTAATGAATATATAGCAGCAGAATCTATTCAAGAAAATTTAATATTCTCACCTGGTATAAAAACTACTCCATTAATAGATGCGCGTTTAAATATGTTGCGTATCAGAATCAATGATACCTTAGAAAAAAATACCACATATAGTCTTCAATTTGGAAATGCCATTAAAGATGTGAATGAGGGTAATGTCGCCAAAGGCTTTACATATGTATTTAGTACTGGAAAGTATTTGGATACCGGCTCCTTTCATGGCAATGTGCGCATTGCCGAAACGGGTGCAATTGATAGTACTTTGATAGTTGTACTGCACCCTGTAGGTAAGGACTCAGCTATTTACAAGGACAAACCTTTATATTATGCTAAAGTAAATGGAAAGGGAAAGTTTGAATTTAAATTTTTACCAACGCGCCCTTTTGCAGTTTATGTTCTTCCTAATGACTATAATAAAAAGTACGATGACAGTACAAAATTATTTGGTTTTTTAAACACCCCTATTGCCATTAGCGCCAAAACTGATTCACAACAACTTTATGTTTTTGAAGCCTATAAAAAAGTGGAAAAGAAAAAATCAAGTATTGTCGCAAATAAAAATGTAAAAAAAACAACCACAGGTTTAAAATATTCAAGAAGCCTAGAGGGCAATGAGCAAGACTTATTAACTGATCTTCATTTAAGTTTTGAAACACCTGTGAAATTAAATGACAGCTTCCCCATCCTTTTATGCGACACGCTCAATAAGCCCTTATCAAATTATACCATTTCAATTGATACGGTTACCAAAAAAATAGTGACGGTTCATTATGATTGGGTCGAATCTACTCCAATGCATTTAATTGTCCCCAAAAACAGTATTCAAGACAGTAATCAAAATGTGCTTTTAAAAGCTGATACGATTAAAATGATTACGAAAAGTGAATCTGCTTATGGAAGCGCATTAGTACGTGTTTCAGGTTATCAAAGTGTGAATCATCCTGTCTTACTTTTAATATTAGACAATAAAATAAAATACAGCTACCCTATAAAGCAACCCATTGTTCAAGTTAGAAAGTTACCACCAGGGGAATATAATTTAAGGTTGTTAGCTGACAATAACGATAATGGTTATTGGGATACAGGCAAATTTGGTCGAAGTCGATTACAACCCGAAATAGTAAAACAACTTCCCGAAATTTTATCCATCAGAGCAAATTTGGAGAATGAATTAAATATAATTATTAATAAGTAATTTTACTTTGATTATTACCATATGCAATTACCCTCCACATTATTAGAAAACGCAGTTGCTGAATTTTCGAAATTACCGGGAATTGGTAAAAAAACAGCACTCCGTTTGGTTTTGCATTTATTAAAACAAGACACCGAAGTCACCACTCATTTTAGTGAAATTTTACAAAAAATGAGAAAGGAAATTAAATTTTGTCAACGCTGTTACAATATCAGTGATGGGACTATTTGTTCTATTTGTGCTAATTCGGGTCGTCAAAAAAATACGATCTGTGTTGTAGAAAATATCAGAGATGTCATTGCAATTGAAAATACACAACAATTCAATGGTACTTACCATGTATTAGGTGGTATTATATCTCCCTTAGATGGCATTGGACCGGAACAACTAACCATTGACCCCCTCATTGAAAGAGTAAAAAACGAAGAAGTGAATGAGTTGGTATTTGCCTTAAACCCAAATATTCAAGGGGACACAACAATTTATTATATTCAAAAAAAGCTCGCAAAATCCCAATGTATCATCACCACCATCGCTAGGGGGATTGCATTTGGGGGCGAATTAGAATACGCCGATGAAATGACTCTTGGCAAGAGTATTTCCAACCGACAACCTATTCAGCAGTATATAAAATAGGAAGATTCACTAGAATGATATAATTTTGATGTTTAAACACCGAAATAAGATGCTACGATTTTTACTTTTTTGTGGGATACTGGGATGTAGTCAAATAGCAGTAGCGCAAAAAAATTACAGTACTTCAAAAGCTGAAGTACATTTTACAGCTGTCGATGATAATGATATAGATGCTGTCAATAAGGAAGTGGTCAGTAGGCTACAAAGCAATGGTGAATTGAGTTTTATCATGTTGATCAATAATTTCAAATTTGAATTAGCCGACATGCAAAAGCATTTTAATGAAGAATACATTGAAACTGCTCAATTTCCTAGGGCCCTATTCAATGGCAAAATCACCAATTTCAATACAGTCAATTTTAAAAAGGATGGCAAATATCCTATCGAGGTGACTGGGAACATGCAAGTACATGGGGTTAATAAAACTATGCAAACTGTTGGCCTTATTGAAATAAAAGGGGGTATCCCCAAGGCGACTGCAAAATTTACAGTCACTTTAAAGGACTTTAATATTGGAGGTATATTAATAAAGTTAGTAGCCGATAAAATCAATATTGATATTACTGCTACCTACCAATAAGTTACAGCAATCCTTGAACATCCGCTTTATTTGGCTACAATGCAATAGTGTATTAACTTTGCCACGCATTGCAGGTGGATTTGTTTATTGTTCAACCTGCCATTCTAGAGAAAAAAAGAACTAATAAACGATACTATTATCTCCCCCATTTGATAATGAGTATTTTTTAGCGTCTTGTTTTCTTTTGGATCAATGCATAAAAATTTATTTATGTCAATTCAAGAGACACTCAAAAAAAGGATTTTAGTCATTGATGGTGCCATGGGCACAATGATTCAGCGCCATAAATTAACCGAACAGGATTATCGGGGAACACGATTTGCAAATTGGCCATCTGATCTTAAAGGGAACAATGATTTATTGAGTATTACCCAACCCTCCATTATTACTGGAATTCATTTACAATATTTGGAAGCAGGTGCCGATATTATTGAAACCAATACTTTCAGTAGTACTTCCATTGCTATGGCCGATTACGATATGCAGGAATTGGCCTATGAATTAAATGTAGCCGCTGCAAAATGTGTTCAGGAAGCCATTCGCCAATACAAATCAAAGCATCCTAACACAACAGAAAAATATATTGCAGGCTCTATTGGACCCTTAAATAAAACTTTAAGCTTATCACCTGATGTTAATAATCCAGGATTCCGAGCAGTCACATTTGACGAAGTGGTTAACGCTTATACAGAACAAATTAGAGGCTTAGTGGACGGAGGTGTAGATGTGATTTTAATTGAAACCATATTTGATACATTAAATGCGAAGGCGGCGATATTTGCTGTAAAAGAATTTTTTAGAAAAAAACAAATTCCAGAATTGCCCATCATGATTAGTGGTACTATAACGGATGCATCGGGTCGTACTTTAAGTGGACAAACCTTGGAAGCTTTTTATACATCTATTGAACACGCTAAACCTTTAAGTGTGGGGCTGAACTGTGCTTTAGGCGCTCAGGAAATGAGAAGTCATATTGAAGAACTTTCACAAATCGCAAGTTGTTATACATCGGCCTACCCCAATGCTGGCTTACCTAATGCCATGGGAGAATACGATGAAGCTCCGCACCAAACTGCACAGTTTATTGAAGAGTGGGCTAAAAATAAATTTGTAAATATTGTAGGTGGTTGCTGCGGCACTACCCCCGAACATATTAAGCATATGGCAGACAATGTAAAAAATATGACACCAAGGCCATTACCCATTTTAGACCCTACTATTTAAATTATGAGCGACGAAATAATACATATCAAACCTTTTTTAAGATTAGCCGGATTAGAACCTTTGGTTATTCGTCCTGAAACTAATTTTGTCAATGTAGGTGAGCGAACTAATGTAACAGGTTCTAAAAAATTCGCGCGACTTATTAAGGAAAATAAATACGAGGAAGCTTTATCAGTAGCACGCAGTCAAGTTGAAAGTGGTGCACAAATCATTGATGTCAATATGGATGATGCCTTATTAGAAGGCGTACTTGCCATGACCACTTTTTTAAATTTAGTACAAAGCGAACCAGATATCGCTAAAATTCCTATCATGATTGATAGTTCTAAATTTGAAATTATCGAAGCGGGTTTAAAATGTGTACAAGGAAAATGTATTGTGAATTCCATTTCGATGAAGGAAGGAGAAGCTAAATTTATTGAGCAAGCACATATATGTAAAGCCTATGGCGCTGCAGTTATTGTAATGGCTTTTGATGAAAAAGGACAAGCAGATACGAAAGATCGTAAAATTGAAATTTGCGAACGCGCTTATACTATATTAGTTGAACAAGTTGGTTTTGATCCACAAGATATTATTTTTGATCCCAATATTTTTGCGGTGGCGACAGGTATCGAAGAACATAATAATTACGCCGTCGATTTTATTGAAGCAACAAGAGTGATCAAACAAAAAATGCCCTTAGCTAAAGTAAGTGGTGGGGTATCCAATGTATCCTTCTCTTTTAGAGGGAATGATGCGGTGAGAGAAGCCATACACGCTGTGTTTTTATTTCATGCCATTAAAGCGGGTATGGATATGGGTATTGTGAATGCAGGTCAATTAGAAGTGTATGATGAAATTGAACCTACACTACGTAATTTATGTGAGGACGTTATTTTGAATAGAAATAATGACAACAATGAAGCGACCGAAGCTTTAATACAATATGCCGATACAGTAAAAGCAAAAGGAAAAGTAGAAGTAAAAAGCGCTGCTTGGCGCGAAGGCACTGTTGAAGAAAGATTAGCCCATTCATTAATCAATGGAATTACCGACTTTATTGATGCAGATACCGAAGAAGCAAGATTAAAATACAATGAACCCTTAGAAGTGATTGAGGGCCCCTTAATGGCTGGGATGAATCAAGTAGGAGATTTATTTGGATCAGGTAAAATGTTTTTACCACAGGTGGTAAAAAGTGCAAGGGTAATGAAAAAGAGTGTGGCAGTATTAACCCCTTTTATTGAAGCCGAAAAAGAAAGAAAAAAATTAGCCTCTATTAATCCTCTTGGCGCGTCTGCAGGACCCGCTAAAATATTATTAGCCACTGTAAAAGGTGATGTACATGATATTGGAAAAAATATTGTGGGTGTGGTATTGGGTTGTAATGGATATGAAATCATTGATTTAGGCGTGATGGTAGCAGCGGATAAAATATTAGCGGAAGCACAAAAACAAGAAGTAGACATTATTGGATTAAGTGGATTAATTACCCCTTCCTTAGATGAAATGGTACATATCGCAAAAGAGATGAAACGACGAGGCATGAACATCCCATTAATGATTGGTGGTGCGACTACTTCACGTATGCATACGGCAGTTAAAATTGCACCTGAATATGGAGAAGGTGTCATACATGTTTTAGATGCTTCAAGAAGTGTCACTGTTGCAAGCTCATTATTAAACAAAGATCAAAAAGCGCCTTTTCTAAAAGAATTAAGTACTGCTTATACTTCGCTTAAATCAGATTTTGATAATAAAAAGACCACTAAGCAATCATTGCCTTATGTGAATGCTTTAAAAAATAAAGCACCTATCGATTGGAGCCATTTTGTTGCTCCACCACCTCAATTTTTAGGAAATAAAGAAATTGAAATAACGGACCTTTCTGTTTTGGTTGACTATATTGATTGGAAACCATTTTTTATTGCTTGGGAATTGCATGGTAATTTCCCAGCCATCTTAACGGATGAAAAAGTAGGAGAAGTGGCTACCAAATTATATCAGGATGCAACCAATTTACTGAATACCATTGTGAAAGAAAAATGGTTAACAGCTAAAGGCGCTGTTGGATTTTGGCCTGCCAATGCTATTGAGGATGATGTAATAGTTGAAAATGGATCTGAAAAAGTAGCATTACACTTTTTAAGACAACAAGCCATCAAAGCTGCAGGACAACCCAATTTTTCATTAGCTGATTTTATTTGTCCTGCCAGTGAAAATAAAAAAGATTATCTAGGTGCTTTCGCAGTGACCATTCATGGTATCGAAAAACACATCAAACACTTTGAGGAAAATTTAGATGATTATAATAAAATCATTTTACAAGCACTCGCCGATCGATTAGCCGAAGCCTTTGCAGAGTATTTACATGCTAAAACTCGTAAAGAATTTTGGGGTTATGCAGCGGATGAAACCTTAACCAATGAATCCTTAATCAGTGAACAATATATTGGGATTCGCCCTGCACCAGGCTACCCTGCTTGTCCAGACCATACTGAAAAATATACCTTATTTAATTTATTAGAAGTTGAAAAACACACAGGAATTACATTAACTGAAAGCTTAGCAATGTATCCAGCTTCAAGTGTTTGTGGATGGTATTTTGCGCATCCTCAAAGTCAATATTTCGGATTAGGAAAAATTCAACAAGATCAAGTAGTGGACTATGCAAAGCGAAAAAATGAAAGTTTGGAATACATCACAAGGTGGTTACAACCTGTAATTGAATAGTTGTTTTTGATATTATACTTTTTCAAATAACCACCACAACCGTTTGCGAGGTTTCACTACATAATGTTGATTAACATAAGTGCTAATATGTTGTATGGCTTCTACACAACTATCTGTAAATAGTACGAATTTTTTATCGTCCGGTGAAATGGTTCCTTCTTGAATCATATGTTCCATCCAATGTTGAAAAGGTTGGTAGTATTGACGCCCCATGACCACAATAGGAAAATCGTTTATCACTTTTGTTTGTGCTAAAGTTAAGGTTTCAAAAAATTCATCTTGCGTACCAAAACCTCCCGGCATAATAATAAAAGCGTAAGAATATTTAACCAACAACACTTTTCTGATAAAAAAGAAACTAAAAGTTATTGACTTTTGTACATATGGATTTGGCTGTTGTTCAAATGGCAATTTAATATTGCAGCCAATCGATTTACCTCCGTTTTCAAAAGCACCTCTGTTTGCCGCTTCCATAATACCAGGTCCCCCACCTGTCATAGTCACAAAACCTAACTCTGCAATTCTTTTACCTATCTCTCTAGCTTGTTTATAATAAGGATGATCTTCTTTAAATCGAGCTGAACCAAAAACGGTAACGCAAGGCCCGATAAAATGTAATGCCCTGAAACCTTTTATAAATTCAATAAATATTTGAAATGCAAATAAAAACTCATTAATCCTAGGCTTAGGGCCTTCAAGTTCATATGATTTTGTGGCTGGAATAATACGCCGCTTTGACAAGTTCGCCATAGCTAAAAGGAATTGATGATTGGATAGTAAAGTTAAATGAAATAAAGAACTTGGGTTATTTAAAAATAACTAAATTTGAAGCTATTAGTTAACCAATTACATGAATCAATTTTTAAAATATACCTTTTACTTATTAATTCAATTAGGCGCCTTGAGTTTACAAGCACAGTCCAAAATTGTAGTGGAACAAATTCAAACTTATTCACTGCAGTCCCCTACAGCTAATTATTGGTATCCCACAGAGGATATTCATCCACTACTTGAAGCTTTAGACTCTGGTGTATTTAAGCAACTTCATTTAATTAGAGATATCAATTATACCACTTCGGCCATTCATTTAAACAAGTCCAACCAAATGGGAAAAATTACCATGGATTGGTCTCGAAGTATGGATAGTAAATTTCATGCATATATTGAATTGTATGAAATGAACCCCGATTTTGCATATCAAAACAAACTTATTCAAATTCCAGAATCAAAAAAAGACAGTCTGTATTCCATCTGGTATATTTCATGTAATATCTACAATCAAAAAAGAGAATCGATTTTTAAAAAAACCATTTTGGTAAGCATGTTGTCTACTAAAAGTATTGGCATGGGTTTTAATATTAATTTACCAGCAACCACCCCCAACTATATTTTTAAAGCCCTTCAAAAAGCCCTTGGTTATATTTCACCCAAAATGGAGGACATGGATTACATGGAAGTAAAAGTGCCTTCTGCTTATGCAACAGATAATTTATGGATGCCTTTTATACATAATCAACCTCGTATTATGTTTGATACCAGCAAAGCTTATGTCTCTTATAGTAATGAGGAAGGCAATTACTTACTTAGGACACCTGCTGCAAAAATGATTAAAATTAATCAAAAGGATAAATCAATTACCAACCCTTATATTGAAATTCTTCCTTTTATTAAAAAAAGACCAGGCAACAACGAAAACGAATACTACCATGTATTGCAGCCACTAAGAGACGTAAATAATGATCAGGATTACAGTCTTGATGCCTATATCGAGTTTAGCCTTAATAGTAATGAACGCAATACTTCCATTTCGCCCATCAGCTTCTTGCCTGGCAACTTTAATACCATTTTTTTAAATCAAGATAGTATTGGTTATTTCAATTTACAAGAAAATGTAGTGGAGAAGGATAAGTTTTTTAATCCTAATGAAATTTTTAATGGATTTGATTCTACTAAAAAAATCAATATTGGAACCCTATATGAAAAAAGGAAAATTATTTCAGAAAAAGTAATCGAAGGACAATTTAAATCGCATTCATTCAGAATTTTAATCAACTACGAATCCAATTTAAAAACAATTTATATTGATGAGAAAATGACCATGATTGCGGATGGCAAAGGCAAACCTTATCAAATGGTGACTTCTAAGAGTAATCATGACATGGAACTAAGAAATTTTTTATTGCAAATGGCATTTAGTGAAATTTTTCAATTGCCCACTTAGCTTTTAATAAAGATATATGAGAATCGTAAGTTATAATGTAAATGGAATTAGAGCAGCCATCAAAAAAGGATTAATAGAATGGTTAACCGAATATCCAGTTGATGTATTTTGTGTACAAGAAACCAAGGCAAGTTCCACTGATATTGATTTAACCTTATTTACATCCTTAGGTTACCATGTTGCTTGGTATCCCGCTCAAAAAAAGGGATACAGTGGTGTGGCAATTTTTAGTAAAATAAAACCATCCAAAGTTGCTTATGGCAATGGATATGAGATGAGTGATGCAGAAGGACGAGTAGTAAGAGTGGATTTAGGAGAACTAACTATCATCAATGCCTATTTCCCTTCAGGTACAAGTGGCCCAGAGCGACAATCCTATAAATACCAATGGCTAAATGAACTGTTTGTTTGGATACAAGAATTAAAAAAAGAAAGGCCTAATATTATTTTAGCAGGTGATTATAATATTGCCTATCGTGATATTGATATTCATGACCCTAAGGGTAACAAAAAATCATCTGGTTTTTTACCAGAAGAAAAAGCATGGATGGAATCTTTTTTATTAGCAGGCTGGGTAGATAGTTTTAGAAAAATAAATCCAACCACTGCCGGCGCTTATTCCTGGTGGAGTCAAAGATTTCCATCAGTGCGTTTACAAAACAAAGGTTGGCGTATCGATTATTTATGTACCACCGAATCTTTATCCAATCGCATTAATGATGCTTCTATCTTACCTTTAATAAAACATAGTGACCATTGTCCCATTGTCATAGAAATAAAATAGTTTAAAATGCATGTTTGTAATATTAGCTTTCAAGTAACCCTTCCTATTCAAGCAGCTTGGATAGATTGGATGAAAACAAATTTTCTTCCTCAATTACACGCTACCCATTGTTTTACGGACATCAAATGGTATCAGTTAGAAATAACAGAAGATCAAAATCCAACTTACACTTTACAACTTTATGCTGTCAATAAGGACCCGCTAGACCTGTTCCATAGCCAACATGCCACTCCTCTCTTACAAGCACTTTCCAGCAAATGGGGTGAACAATGCTTGTATTTTAGCACCAATATGCAAATTGTGAATTGAATGTGGATATATTAAATGGCCGAAAACCGCCACAGGCCTATATTTCAGCAACCAAATAGCTGCAAATCAATGTAGATAAGGCTTTCAAGAGTTTTAAATTAATAAAAAACATACCCCTTAAAAGTCAATTTTGCATGAAAACCTTACTATTTAAGGGTTTCAAGGGAAAGATAAAAATAATTATTTAAAAAAAATATTGTTGAAATTGATAAAACCTAATAAATTTGTTTCATCGTTTTAAAACTATAAAAAACACATCTATGAACAAAGCAGAATTGATCGCTCACATTGCTGACAATGCAGAGATCGCAAAAACACAAGCTAATGCAGCTTTAGACGCATTTATCGAAGCAGTTACAAAAGCCTTGAAAAAAGGAGATAAAGTAACTTTAGTAGGATTTGGTACATTCTCAGTTTCTAAGCGTGCAGCTCGTATGGGCCGCAATCCACAAACTGGAGCTGCTATCAAAATCAAAGCTAAGAAAGTTGCAAAATTCAAAGCTGGTAAAGAATTAAGCGGAAAGTTGTAGTTCTACAGCCCAAAAGGCAGTAAACTATCTATTTTTTGAAATTAAACCCCTTGGATATCCATATATTCAAGGGGTTTTTTTACTTTTGTAGCCAATCACTTAATTAAAACACATTAACACCATGGGAAGAGGAGATAAAAAAACAGCAAAAGGAAAAAGATTCCAAGGTTCTTTTGGCAAAAGCAGACCACACAAAGTGGCTACAAAAGGGAAAAAAGCAGCAACTGCAGCAGCGACTAAAGCAAGTGCTTAATCTTATTTAATAAATACTCCCTCAACGATTCCAATAAACCAAATAGGGATGGACTCTTTGAGGGATTTTTTATTGTTACGCTAGATTACTAAAATAAGACCCATTAAACATGAAATCAGTATTCATTTTAATTTTATTGACTTTAAGCACATTGCATTCATTTGCACAGTGTTCTATATGCACTAAAACCGCTGCACAAATTGGAGAGGAAGCAGGTAAAGGTTTTAATGCGGGTATTATATACCTAGCTGCAATGCCTTTTGGAATTGCTGGCTACATCGCTTATAAATGGTGGCGAAACCAACAAAGCTAAAGTTAAACGCCCTAGCACCTTATAAATTGTAAAAATGAAATTAATTGAAGCGCTTCGACTTTTACATAGGGCTTACAAATACAAAAAAAATGATAAGGGCGAAATTGCTTATTTAAAATCTACGATTAAAAAAGGAGATACTGTTTTTGATATTGGTGCTCATAAAGCAGGTTATTTATATTTTATTTTAAAACAAGTAGGGAAACAAGGAAAGGTGGTGGGCTTTGAGCCTCAGACCAACTTATTTAACTATTTAATTAAAATAAAACAATTGTTTGACTGGAAAAATGTGACCATCGAAAATTTAGCCTTATCCAATACTACAGGGCACTCCAACTTATACTTCCCCACAGATGCGGTTGGGAAATCATCCTCGCCTAGTGCTACCATCCTACATCACGAAAATGACGCTGCATTTACTACTATCGAACAAGTGTCCATTGCAACATTAGATGCCTATTGTACACAAAATAATTTAATCCCACAATTTTTAAAAATTGATGTAGAAGGCAATGAATTAAATGTATTTAAAGGGGCAGCCACTACCCTTGCCAAATTCAAACCTAAAATTATTGTTGAGATTGAAGCTCGTCATATAGGTCAAGAAAAAGTAATAGAAACGATTAAATTTTTACAATCATTAGGTTACCAAGGAAAAATTATTGACGGATATAATTATATCCCTCTTTCGCAATTTACTTTTGAAAAGTATCAGAATTTGAATAACAAAAAAGGATACTGCAATAATTTTATTTTCGAATAAATAATTACAAAAATTGTTTTGCGAATTCAAAAATATTAAAATGTTTTTGTTGCATCGCGGAATCTAATTGTAATTCGATGGATAAATGATCTAAGTTTCTCATCTGGTGTGCTGCAATAATTTGATATAGCTTGGTGATCAACAATTGCTTTTTGCGTTTCGCTGATAGCATGTTCGTTTGTTGATCTGCTATAGCCTGCACTAAATCCTTAATACCCACTTGTTGTGTTGCAATGGTTTTGATCACGGGCACCATCTCGTTTTCTGCTAAGCCTTCACGAATCATTTGAGTTAAATGATTCGCATAAGCCTCCGCATCGGGTCGGTCACTTTTGTTGACTACAAAAATGGTGGCAATTTCCATCAGGCCCGATTTCATCATTTGTACTTCATCCCCCGCTTCAGGGACCAATACCACTATTGTCGTATCTGCTAAACCAGCAATTTCAATTTCTGATTGGCCAACCCCAACAGTTTCAAGTAGGATCATATCAAAGCCAGCAGTTTGTAATAAGGTAGTCAATTCGATCATCCCACTCACAAGGCCTCCTAGGTGACCTCTAGAGGCGAAAGATCTAATATATACACTAGGATGGGTATACCAATCTTTCATTCTAATTCGATCTCCTAAAATGGCCCCCTTATGAAAAGGAGAAGAAGGATCTACTGTTAAAACTGCCACTTTTTTACCAGCATTGACTCCTTGTTCAATAATACAAGATACAAGGGTACTCTTACCAGCACCAGGGGGACCTGTTACACCAATGATAGGGACTTGGTTAGGCTGCAATGTTTCTAAAAATACATTGGCCCCTTCTTCCTTATTTTCAATAAAGGAAATCGCTTTTGCAAGGGCTAAAAAATCACCTTTATCAACACCTGCTTTGATATCTACAACTTTATGCATTATAATGATTTGATGACTTTATAATTTCTAAAATCAAAAGGTCGAATACCTGTCCATTTTTCAAAATAATATAAAAACTTATTTTTTAAAGAAAACTTTTTTTGAGATATATCTAAGTCAATCACCCAATTTTTTTTCTTAATTCGACCCTGCATGACTAATGGGTGTGTTCCTTTAAATTTTTCAAGCGAATCAAATCCTGAAAAATCATAATAGTCTGGACTTGATTTTATTTTTTCCATCTGTGTATCATCATTCCAAAAAACACTACTCTCTTTTTGTTTTTTCCTCATTTGTTCTGGACTTTTTACCCAGCCATAATGATAAATTGAGGCATTAATTTCGGCAACAGGTAATTTGGTCTTGCCTATTCTAAAGCCTTGTGCATCCCTATAAGCGCTTATGTTTTTATTATTTCTAATAATGCGAACCTCATGTGCATACCACTTTCGACTATCCCCCACATAATCATAAGTTCCAAAAAAATGTTTGTATTTAAATAACAAACCCTGCACTTTTAAATCATGCGCATTGTTTAAACATCCTTGCTTTATTGCTTCATGATATTTTTCATGTACCACTTCATCTCCTTGAATATAAAAAGCCCAAGTAAAGGAATCATCAATCAGTTGAAAAGCCTTGTCTGTTTCTACTGCTAATACCACGCCTCCCTTTCTTAAATTTTTATCCCATACCGAATGATGAATTTTAATTTTAGGATCTCCAATAGATTCAATCAATGCGATGGTATCATCAGTCGAATCTCCAATTAAAACAATCATTTCATCTACCACAGGTAATACTGATTTAATGGCTTCTACAATAGGGAAATCATTTTCCACTGCATTTTTTATAATTGTAAATCCTGCTATCTTCATTAGTTTTTTAACTTTATTGCCTATGCGAAATTATACCCAATTTCATTCATTTTTGGAATCCATCCCAATATTTGAAAATTTAGCAGGTCTTGCTAAATTTTGAAGCTCATTTCAAGTAAAGGGATTAAATTTGAAACTCAAGAAATGCCATGCCTCGAACCATTTGTTTTGATTTTGGTAATACCCGTTTAAAAGCTGCTATTTTTATTAATAAGGAGCTGGTGGAAGTTCGTGTATTAGCTAATGTGAACCTTGACAGTTTGCAAGCCCTGCTTGATGAAATAAAGCCCAATAAAACCATCTTGTCCTCTGTCATACATCATGATAAAGCCATTGAAAGCCTATTGGCAAAGGAGACTTCCTTTCACCTATTAGGCCCTGCTACCTTAATCAATTTTACAACACCTGTAGGAAAACCAGAGACCATCGGGGCAGATCGACTCGCTTTGGTGGCAGCGGCAGTTGATCTTTACCCCAAGCAACACAATTTAGTCATCTCACTTGGCACCTGTATAACCTATAATTTTGTCAATATTGACCATGAATTCCTTGGCGGTAGCATCTCTCCAGGCATGCAAATGCGCTTTAGGGCCATGCATGAACAAACGGCCCTTTTGCCATTAATTGAGGCGTCCAATGAGTTTACACTTGTAGGCTATGATACTAAAACCAACCTATTAAGTGGGGTTATTTTGGGCATTTCGGCCGAAATAGATGGAATAATTGAGTCATATCAGCTTAAATATGGGAACTTTAACGTGCTATTAACCGGCGGCGATATTAGTTATTTTGTACCTCACATAAAAAAGAGGATATTTGCCGACCAAAATTTAATATATAAAGGACTGTATGCTATTTGCGAAAAAAATAATTAGGTTATCAGCTATCTTGTTTTTAGTGTGTTTTTTAACCCCCACTCAGGCTCAAATCAATTCTCCCTTTTCCAGATATGGACTAGGGAATGAAATATTTAATAACCAAAATGCGGCTAGTCAGGGAATGGGTGGATTTACCACTGCATTCACTCCTAGTATGAATGGCAGTTATGGTCAAAGTGTCAATTTTAATAACCCTGCCACTTATGGTAGTTTGTATTTAACCACTTTTGATTTAGGAATCAATTTTAATAGTTTTACTTTAAAAAGAAACAATCCAGTTGGCAGAGAAAAATCAAACTATTTGTTGCCAGATTATATTGCGATTGGAGTGCCAATTAATAAGATGAAAAAAATTGGGATGGCATTTGGACTCAGACCACTCACACAAATCAATTACTCTGTTATCGAACAAAGTTATTTAAGCACTACAAGAGACACTTTACTTACTCAATATAAAGGTGATGGCGGCTTAAATCAGTTGTTTTTTGGCGCAGGAAAATCTTGGAAATATGTGAGTCTTGGTTTTAATACTGGTTATAATTTTGGTCGTAAAAAAATTGAAGCCGTAAAGTCATTTAATAATTCTACCGATTCCAACTATTTTTATCAAACCTTATCTAGTACAAATACTATGTTTGGTGGGGTATTTTTTAAAGTAGGTTTGCAAAGTGAATTTCCAATCAAGACGGTTAAACATAAAAATCCAACCGAAAGAACTGAATACAGTATTAGTTTAGGCGCCACTGCCAACTTTGCTCAAAATTTAAATGGTAAACAGGACATACTTCGAACAACAGGAATATATACCGACGTCAATTCTGCACCTATTGATACCGCCTCCTCTCAAGCAGATTTGGGTGGAACAATAAAATTACCTGCCACTTACAATGCGGGCATTGCTTTTCATAAAAGAGAAATAACAACAAGAGCTATTTACGATCAATGGGTGGTTGGACTTGAATATTCTAGTTCGGCCTGGAAAGATAACTACCAATTTTACGGGCAAAAAGATTTACTTTCCAATTCATGGATGCTCCGATTGGGAGGTCAATTCTGCCCCAATCCAAATAATTATGAAAGCTATTGGTCAACCGTTGTTTATCGCTTAGGATTTTTTAATGGAAAGGATTATGCAAATATTGATAATAATGGATTAAAGGTATCGGGTGTGACTTTAGGAATGGGTTTACCCATACGTAAATATCGTTCCTATGATTATCAATACACAGTGCTTAATTTAGCAATGCAATTTGGACAAAGAGGAACAAGCGTGAATAATTTTAGCGAAAGTTATATTCAATTTACTTTAGGTTATAGCTTAAGTGATATTTGGTTTAACAAACGCAAATATGACTAATATAAAATTCCATATCTTTTTAAAAATAGCAGTTGCTTTTATGAGTAGCTGCATTTTTTTTGCATCTTGCGAAAACAATGTCAACGATGTAAAGGCGCTTGGCTCAAGGGTCGGCGGTATAGATGTGGGAAAAGAAGTCTCCATTTATATTAGTACCGATGGAAAAATTACAGCTAAATTAATGGCGCCACTCATGAATAAATATTTATTGGATAGTGGAAAGATGATTGAATTTCCTGCCACTTTGAAAGTAGATTTTTATAAGGATAGTTTGCTCGTCGAAAGTAAGTTGTTTGCTAAATATGCCAACTATATCGAAGCGGACAACAAAGTTTTTTTGCGGGATGATGTAGTAGTATATAATATTTTAGGGGATACAATATGGTGTAAGGAAATGTATTGGGATCAAAATACAAGTATGTTCCATACCGATAAAGATGTGATTGTAAAACAGCACAGCCCCATTGCTAAAATTTATGGAAAGGGATTTGAAGCAAATCAAAATTTAACCGATATTCACATACTAAAGCCGCAATCAAATAGCTTTGCCATTATAAGTGATAGTAGTGGATTAACCCCTAAATAATAATAAGATGGAATATAGAAAAATGGGTAAAACTGGTTTACAGTTAAGTACTTTAAGTTTTGGAAGCTGGGTCACTTTTCACAAACAAATTGACGATCGTGTAGCAGATGAGTTAATGGGTATTGCATACGACGAGGGTATTAATTTTTTTGATAACGCCGAAGTATATGCTGCAGGAGAAAGTGAAAAAATGATGGGCCGAGTTTTAAATAAAAAAAAATGGGACCGCACTTCTATCGTGCTTTCATCAAAAGCCTATTTTGGGTGGAGGGGTAAACAAAATAAACCCAATCAAACTGGACTAAGCCGCAAACATTTAACTGAAGCCTGTCATGAAGCATTACAAAGATTACAAACAGATTATTTAGATTTATATTTTTGTCACCGACCAGATAAAAATACACCTATTTCGGAGGTAGTGCAAACAATGAATACCTTAATCCAACAAGGTAAAATTTTATATTGGGGTACCAGTGAATGGAGTGGTGTTGAAATTATGGAAGCACATCGAATTGCAGAATCCTATCGACTCATTGGCCCAGCAATGGAACAACCACAATACAATTTATTTGAACGCAATAAAGTAGACGCCGAATACCTTGAAATTTATAAGAATGTCGGATTAGGTACTACCATCTGGAGTCCATTAGCAGCGGGCTTATTAACCGGAAAATACAACGATGGTATTCCTGAAGGTTCCAGATTTCAAATCGAAGGTTTTGAATGGCTAAGAGACAGATGGTTAATGCAGGATAAGATTAATAAAGTACAACAACTAGGCTCCATAGCTAAAGCGCTTAAAGTAAGCACCGCATCATTGAGTATTGCTTGGTGTATCAAAAATCCAAATGTGACTACTGCCATTTTAGGGGCTACTTCTAAAGCACAATTAATGGATAATTTAACTGCGTTAGAAACAGCCACTTTATTGACGCCAGAAATTATGGAACAAATCGAAGGAATTGTTGAAACAAAACCAAAGTTACCTGAGTATTAGTAACTTAATTTTTTAAATATGCTTTTTGCCATCATTGCCTCCCTTGCTTTAATTGGATTCTTTTCAGGATATGAAATTGGATTCGTTAGTGCCAATCGATTAAGTTTAGAGCTTAAAAAAAAACAAGGCAATCGATCTGGTAAAATAATAGCCAAATTCTTAGAAGAGCCCACTCAATTTATTGGCACTTGTTTGATTGGCTTAAATATTTCATTAGTAGTGTTTGGTATTCTATTTGAAGAATTACTTGACCTACTTATTTGGGATCATTTTAAAGTGGGTAATTACACCATTTTACTTGGAAATACCATTTTATCTACCCTAGTTATTTTGTTGATTGGGGAATTGGGGCCCAAGGCGATATTCAAAGCCAGGGCGGCTTCCATGATTAATACCTTTGCTCCTGTAGCTAATTTTTTTCATATTTTATTTAGGCCGCTTACCAGCGTATTAGTAAATTCCGCGCAATGGGTATTGAGTAATATATTCCAGGTTAAAATGGTGTATAAAAAAGAAGCTTTTACCAAAGTAGATTTAGCTCACTTTGTACAACAAACAAAGGATCAAAAAGAACAACAAGAACTAAATACCGAATTATTTGAAAACGCATTAAGCCTACCTGACATTAAAATAAGAGAATGTTTAGTGCCTCGTACCGAAATTGTGGGCGTAGAATTACAAACTACCATCCAAGCCTTAACTAGCGTTTTTATGGAAACTAAGTTAAGTAAGCTTATTGTATTTGAAGATTCATTAGACAATATTGTTGGATATGTACATCAATTAGATTTATTTAAAAAGCCTGAAAAAATTGCTACCATCTTGCACAGTATACCATTGGTCACCGAAAGTATGAATGCGGCAGATTTGATTAATCTATTTACTAAAAAACGAAAGAGTATTGCATGGGTAGTGGATGAGTTTGGTGGCACTGCTGGTATTGTCACTATGGAAGATGTGTTAGAGGAAATTTTTGGAGAAATAGATGACGAATATGATGAGCAAGAATTTTTAGAGAAAAAATTATCTGATACAGAATATGTATTTAGTGGCCGCTTGGAGCTAGACTACTTATATGAAAAATATGGTATAGATTTTTCAGCTGATAATGCAGAGACCTTAAGTGGGTATTTAATTCATAAAAACGAGGCCATTCCTAGGTTAAGGCAGGTTATACATTTGACCCATTTTGATGCTGAAATATTAGCGGTAAGTGATACCCGAATCGAAAAAGTGAAAATTAAAATTCACTAGTATTATTTTTCAGTTTTGGCCCACCATTTTCCCCATTAAACCTTAACTTTAGACCTCATTGAAATTGATATATGGCAATATTTGACCGTTTTAGTAATAGCGATAATTCAGAGATGACTTTCATCGATCATCTAGAAGTTTTAAGAAGCACCATAGTGAAATCATTAAGTGCCATTTTAATAACCTCTCTCGTTTTATTTATATATAGGGATTGGATCATGGACTATGTTATAACAGGACCCATCAATCCCGACTTTATTACCTACCGTGCTTTTTGTAAATTAAGTCATCTTTTACATTTAGGAGACTCCTTGTGTATGCCTCCTGTAAAAGTGTCCATGCAAAGCACCACTTTTGGTGGACAATTTTTGAGTAGTATAAGTATGGCTTTTGTCGGCGGAATTATTGTTGCATTCCCTTATGTATTTTATCAAATATGGGCATTTATTAAACCTGCATTAAAAGAAAAAGAATTAAAAAATACGCGCTTCATGATTTTCTGGGTTTCCTTTTTCTTTTTTCTAGGCGCTGCTTTTGGATTTTTTGTATTAGGGCCTTTTACTTTTAATTTTTTAGCGAGTTTTCAATTAGGTACAAGAGGGGTTATTTCCACCATCCCTACTTTTGCAGATTATCTTGATAATTTAACCAATTTAATATTGGGTTGTGGTATCGCATTTGAATTGCCTGTGATTGTGTTTTTATTAACTAAGATTGGATTTGTTACACCTAAATTATTAACAACCACTCGCAAATATGCAGTTGTCATTATATTAATTGTAGCTGCCTTTATTACACCGAGTCCAGATTGGTATAGTCAAACCATTGTTTTCATTCCTTTATATACTTTATTTGAGTTTAGTATTTTTGTTTCAAGATGGGCTCATAAGTCTATAAAAAAATCAGAAGACGAAGAGTGGGATTAAAAAATTTAAATTAAAAAATAATTTTATGGCATATGTTTTTGATACATCTAAGCCTATTGCATTAGGCGCAGATCATGCGGGCGTACAATTTAAAAATGAAATTATTAGTTGGTTGCAAGAAAAAGGTTACACTACAAAGGACTTTGGTACTTATAATACCGACTCAGTAGATTATCCTGATTTTGCCCACCCAACGGCTACTAGTGTCGAAACAGGTGAAGCCGCTTTTGGAATTTTATTTTGTGGTACAGCGAACGGTGTTGCTATGACAGCCAATAAGCATGCAGGTATTAGAGCTGGTTTATGCTGGCGTCCTGAAGTAACCGAGTTTACTAGATCACATAATGATGCAAACATCATTTGTATTCCCGCTCGATATGTGAGCATTGAAATTGCAAAAGAAATGCTAGAAATATTTATGACCACTGCCTTCGAAGGAGGAAGACATCAAAATAGAGTTACTAAAATTAGCTGTGCTTAAAAATTATAAAAAAACGTTTATGAAAAAAATGCTTTGGATTTTATTGCTTTTAACTAGCAATATGAGTTTTGCTCAAACAAGTAATGCACTTACAAAATATGGTAAAGTCATTACCGCAGAAGGTTTAAAACAAAAGTTATCCATCATCGCAAGTGGGGAGATGGAGGGAAGAGAAACGGGTTCTCCAGGACAAAAAAAAGCAGCTGCATATATTGAGTCTGAATTCAAAAGAATGGGATTAAAGCCAGGCAATGGTCAAAGCTATCAACAAGTATATCCAGTGTATCAAGATGCACTTGTTGAGAAAAAATTAGTGATCAATGGTAAATCATTTGAATGGGATAAGGACTTTAATTTTTCATTGCAAGGAATTTCAAATGGCAACTCGAACTTTACTGAAGTTGTGTTTGCTGGCTATGGTATTGTAGATCCAAGCAAAAATGTAAATGACTATGAAAATTTAGATGTAAAAGGAAAATTAGTGGTGGTACTGGATGGGGGTGGTTCAGCTCCAGCAGCAGCTGGCGGAAGAGGCATGTTTAACAATCCCGCATCTTCCTTTGCTAAAACAAGGACCGCTGCATCAAAAGGTGCGGCAGGTTTATTAATTATTTCACCTGATTTTCCAAAAAAATCGCCCACTGAAACCAAAGGAGGAATGTATTTAAAAGCAAATACTTCTGCTGGTTTTTTATCTGCTACTATTTCGCCAGAAGTAGCTGCAAATATTACTCCAATCGTAAGTACAAACAAATTAACAGTTGCTGATTTTAAGGATATTAAAAAAACAAACTACCCTGTTGAAATTAATATCGCAGCAAAAAAAGAAACAGAAAATGTAGAAAGTAGCAATGTGATTGCGGTATTACCTGGTACAGATAAGAAAGAGGAATATGTTATGATTACTGGCCACTACGATCATTTAGGGAAAAGAGGTGATGTGATATACTATGGTGCTGATGATGATGGATCAGGTACAGTGAGTGTGATGCAAATAGCAGAAGCTTTTTCGGCAGCTGCAAAAAAAGGAAAACAACCTAGACGCACTATTGTATTTATGACAGTAAGCGGTGAAGAAAAAGGTTTGTGGGGTTCAGAGTATTATTCAGAGCATCCAATTTTCCCATTAGAGCAAACAACAGTTGATTTAAATATTGATATGGTTGGTCGAGTGGATACAGAAAGAAAAACAGGCGATTCGTTGAACTATGTTTATGTTATTGGACATGATAAACTAAGCACCGACTTACCTATTATAAATGAAGCAGCAAATAAAGCTTCAAGTAATATCACATTAGATTACATGTTTGACGACCCTAATGATAAAAACAGAATTTATTACAGAAGCGATCATTATAACTTTGCAAAAAAAGGAGTACCTATTTTGTTTTTTTATGATGGTATGTTGTTAGCTGATTATCATAAACCTACTGACACCATTGAAAAAATCAATTTTGATTTAATGCAAAAAAGAGTGTTGATGATTTACTATACCGCTTGTGACATTACACAACGAGATGATATGTTGAAAAGAGACTTGAAGTTGAATATGCCAGGTCGTTAAAAAAAAGAAGCCTCCCCAACGGGAGGCTTCTTTTTTTATATTGAAATCCTACTGTCCTAATATGTATGCAAATATTAATGGTACCACAATGGTAGCATCACTTTCTACAATAAACTTAGGTGTATGAATATCTAATTTACCCCAGGTAATTTTTTCATTAGGAACTGCGCCTGAATAAGAACCGTAGGAAGTGGTACTATCACTTACTTGACAAAAATAGCTCCAAAAAGGAACATCATGCCATTCTAAATCTTGGTACATCATTGGAACGACGCAAATTGGAAAATCGCCTGCAATACCTCCACCCACTTGGAAAAAACCTACACCCTTACCGCCACTATTAGCACGGTACCACTCTGTTAAAGTAACCATATACTCTATACCATTTTTAACAGTGGATGCTTTTAATTCATTTTTGATCACATAGCTAGCAAAAATATTTCCAGTGGTACTATCTTCCCAACCTGGAACCACAATAGGAATATTCTTTTTAGCAGCAGCAACAATCCAGCTATCCTTAGGATCAATCTCATAATATTGCTCTAGCTCTCCACTTAAAATGACTTGGTATAAAAATTCATGAGGGAAATAGCGTTCGCCTTTTTCTTCAGCTGCTTTCCAAAACTTCACAATATGTTTTTGCAATCTTCTAAACGCTTCCTCCTCAGGAATACAAGTGTCTGTCACGCGATTGTAATGATTTTCTAATAAATCCCACTCGTCCTGTGGTGTCAAATCGCGATAATTAGGAACGCGCTTATAGTGACTATGTGCTACTAAGTTCATTACATCTTCTTCTAAATTAGCTCCTGTACAACTAATGATGGCAATTTTATCTTGTCGAATCATTTCGGCTAAACTAATGCCTAACTCAGCGGTACTCATCGCGCCTGCTAAACTCACCAACATTTTACCCCCCTCCAATAAGTGGGTCTCATAGCCTTTTGCAGCATCCACTAGGGCAGCTGCATTAAAATGTCTGTAATGGTGTTCAATAAACTGGGAAACGGGTCCTTTGCTCATTTTAATAAATTTGAAGCAAAAGTAAATTTTTTTACCGACTTGAAGGCCGTTTGATTTAAATAGGAAAAAAACTACCTTGTGTTCACAAATAAGCCATTATGAAAAATACAAATTATACCCTTATTGCGGTCTTTGCTTGTTTAGGTATCCCCTTTATGTATGCCTATTATTTATACCCAAGTTTACCTGCCATCATACCTACCCATTTTAATTTGAAGGGAGAAGCAGATGGCTTTGGAGGCAGAGATACTATTTATTTGGGGCCGGCTATCATGGCAGTAGCAGGTTTATTTACTTATTTTTTATTGGCGAATATTAAAAAAATTGATCCCAAACGAAGTGAAAAAATTGATGACGGCTTATTTAAAAAAATGGGATTTTTTACAGTGTTGTTTTTGTCCGTATTATCGATGGTGATTTTATATATGACCACACATCCTAATTTTAATATGGGAAAAATAATATTCCCTTTATTAGGATTGGGTTTTGCATTGATGGGCGTCTACTTACCTAAATTGAAACAAAACTATTTCGCAGGATTCAAATTACCATGGACATTAGAAAACGAAAATAACTGGAATGCAACACATAAAGTAGCGGGTAAGGCATGGGTTTACGGAGGTGTTCTTCAGTTGATTGCAGGAATCTTGCTACCAGCAACGCCCTCCTTTATTGTTTTCATGGCCCTCATGTTATTAATGGTTTTAGTTCCTACTATTTTTTCCTATCGTATGTTTAAAAACGGAAATCAACCCATATAGTTGCTTAAAATTCGGCATCTTTGTACCTAAATCAGACGGTTATGAAACTAGGTACAAAATACATACATGCAGGGGCACATCCCGATCCAAGTACGGGAGCAATTATGACCCCTATATATCAAACATCTACTTATGTTCAATCCGCGCCGGGGGTACATAAAGGTTATGAATATGCCCGAAGTCAAAATCCAACTCGATTTGCTTTAGAAGAAGCTTTTGCCGTCATTGAAAATGGAAAATTTGGATTGGCTTTTGCAAGTGGTGTTGCTGCTACGGATGCAGTGATGCGATTATTAGTACCAGGCGATGAAGTGATTGCTGCTCATGATATGTATGGTGGCTCATTTCGTTTGTTTTCAAAAGTGCACGAAAAAATGGGCATCAAATTTGTTTATGTAGACACTTCAAATGCAGAAAATGTTGCAAATGCGATCACTCCTGCAACAAAATTAATATGGGTAGAAACCCCCACCAATCCATTGATGAATATTACCGACATTGAAGCGGTAGCGACTATTGGCAAAAAGAATAATTGCATCGTTTGTGTAGATAATACTTTTGCATCTCCTTATTTACAAAATCCATTGGACTTTGGTGCCACCATTGTAATGCATTCTGCCACTAAATATTTAGGAGGCCATAGCGATGTAATACAAGGTTGCTTAGTAATGAATGATGAAGCCTTGCGCGATCAACTATATTTTATTCAAAAAAGTACGGGTGCGGTTCCAGGACCACAGGATTGTTTTTTAGTGTTAAGAGGAATTAAAACTTTACATGTTCGAATGCAAAGACATTGCGAGAATGGCGAAAAAGTGGCACATTATTTGCGCCAGCATCCAAAAGTGGGTAAGGTATATTGGTGTGGTTTTGAAGACCATCCTAATCATGACATTGCAAAAAAACAAATGCGTGGATTTGGAGGTATGATGAGTTTTACCTTGAAAGAAGATACTGTAGAAGCAGCTACTAAAGTTTTATCTAGCACCAAAGTATTTTCATTGGCCGAAAGCTTGGGTGGTGTGGAATCCTTAATCAATCACCCTGCAAGTATGACCCATGCCTCCATACCACGTGAACAAAGAATTGCAAATGGATTATCAGATGGATTGATACGATTAAGTGTAGGCATTGAAGATGCAGAAGATTTAATATCGGATTTAGCGCAAGCCATTGGATAATGTCAAATGATATTCAAACCCTTTTAAATCAGAAAGTAAAAGAGTATAACCAAACCTCCTTTATAGCGAAAGATCCTATTTGCATACCCCATTTATTTAAAAAGCAGCAAGATATTGAGATAGCGGGCTTCTTTGCAGCTATTTTTGCCTGGGGAAATAGAACGACCATTATTAATAAAAGTAGGGAGTTGCTAGATAGAATGGACAATGCGCCTTATGCTTTTTGCACTCAACATCAACCCAAGGATTTAAAAAAATTATTAGGATTTGTTCATCGTACATTTAACGATACTGACTTATTATATGTCATTGAATTTTTTAAGCAGCATTATACAAATCAAACAAGTTTAGAAACTGCTTTTTTTAAGCATCAAGTGACGGGAGAAAAAATAAAAAATGTTGAAATGGCACTTACCCATTTTCATGAATATTTTTTTTCAATAGAAGATGCACCACATCGTACCAAAAAACATATTGCCAATCCCGTTTCAGGATCCACCTGCAAAAGACTAAATATGTATTTAAGGTGGATGATCCGAAATGATCAACAAGGAGTTGATTTTGGTATCTGGAAATCCATAAAGCCCGCTGAACTAATCTGTCCGGTTGATGTGCATGTGGCAAGAGTGGCAAGGTCATTAGGAATGATTAAGCGCAAGCAAACTGATTGGTTAACTGCATTGGAATTGACTAATTATTGCCGAACTTTGGACAGCAAAGACCCAGTCAAATATGATTTCGCTTTATTTAGTTTAGGTGTTATTGAAAAATTCAACTAATGGAATTATCATTACTCAGTTTAGAAAATCTGTCGAAAGAAAAATTAATTGACTACTTGAATGAGTACATTAAAAATGATTTTTCAAAAGTGGTTCAGTTATTATATCGAATTGATGTTTCCGAAGCAAAGCTTAAAAAGGTACTTCAAGAAAATCCGAATGAAGATGCCGCATCCTTAATTGCTGACTTAATCATTGAAAGATTAGCTATGGCAAAAAAAGCAAGAGAAAGTTTTTCGAATCAAAATAAGACTACTATAACACCAGAAATAGAGGGCCCTGTTAATTTGGATGACGAAGGAGCTGAACGACTTTAATTTTTTATAAATCTCCCTTAAGTGGTCGCATAATAATATCTTCGACTACTGCCTGTGGACTTAAATGAGCAGCTGCAAAAATCATTTTTGCAATATCGTTGGCTTCCATAATACGACTAGGTTCCACTCCACTCCCATCCCAACTATGGGTATATGTTGCGCCAGGACAAACAGCAGTTACTTTTATGCCTTTGTCTTTTAATTCTAATCTTAAATTTTTAGAAAACCCAAGTAAAGCAAATTTACTAATGCTATAAGATCCGCCTTGCGCATATGCATCCAAGGAGGCAATGGAGCAAATATTAAAAATATGACCCTTACCTATTTTTAACATCGAAGGCAGTAATGCACGAGTAGTATGATAAGCAGAATATAAATTAACAGCCATCTGTTGCTCTAAAATATTATCTGATTCATCCTGAATATGTCCTGGTAAAAAAAAGCCAGCGTTATTAATCAAAATATCGGGAGTCCCTTTATTTAAACACCATTGCGCAAATTGAAGGCAATCTTCCTTTATGGATAAATCCGCCTTAGTAAAATGGACGGTGGCATCAGGGTATTGCAACGCTAAATTTTTTGCTGCAAGCTCAATATTAGCCTGTGTTTTACTACACATTAATAAGGTATTTCCTGCCTGAGCGAATTGATTTGCTATCGCATATCCGATTCCTTGTGAAGCCCCAGTGATTACTACAATCATATTCAAAATTATTGATTAAAGATAGGAAGCAAAATTGTATTTTAGCATTTCTTAATACTCTGCCATGCCCTATAAGGACTTATTTTTTGATTTGGACCATACCTTATGGGACTTTGAATTAAATTCAAAGGAAACCATGCAGGAACTATATACCACTTTCAGCATTGCTGATTTAGGGATCACCGATTTTGATGCATTCTTTGCTATTTATACGGCGCACAACCATCGATTATGGGATAGATATGCCAAAGGATTTATTAAGCAAGATGAATTAAGATGGAAACGAATATATTTAAGTCTTTTAGATTTTAAAGTTGCAAATGAAAAATTATCAAAAGAAATGTCGGTTTCGTTTTTAAGCATTTTACCCACCAAAAAAAAGCTATTCCCGCACACCATTGAAATTCTAAATTATCTGAATAATAAGAATTACAAAATGCACTTAATTACAAATGGATTTGAGTCGGTTCAATTTAAAAAAATAGAAAATGCTGAAATTGCTCATTTTTTTACCGAAGTCATTACTTCTGAAGCGAGTAATAGTTTAAAACCGAATAAAGAAATATTTGAGTATGCACTAAAAAACTCCAATGCTCAATTAAAGGAAAGCATTATGATTGGAGACAACGAAACTGCAGATATACAAGGCGGTATTAATATAGGAATGGATACCATATTTGTAAACCATTTACAAGTGGAACCAACTATACAGGCAACCTATACCATCAAGCACTTACAAGAACTAGAAAATATTTTGTAATTCAAAAGCGGCCACTACCAGCTTGCTAATACAGTGATGCCCCCTTTTACAGTGTCCCCAATTTTGCTGTGAATTTTTGCACCAACAGGTAATAATAAATCTACACGGCTACCAAATTTAATAAAGCCATATTCATCACATTGGTTAAAGGATTGACCCACCGAACTATAATTACATATGCGTCTAGCTAAGGCACCTGCAATTTGTTTACACAATATACTGCCCTTGCTATTTTCAATCACCACGGACCATCTTTCATTATCAGTAGATGATTTAGGGTGCCAGGCTACTAAGAATTTTCCTGGGTGGTATTGATTATAAATAATATTTCCCGCAATAGGCAAACGATTCACATGCACATTTGCAGGACTCATAAAAACACTTATTTGAATGCGTTTTTCGGTATAAAATTCATCTGGTTGTACTTCTTCAATCACGACCACTTTGCCATCCGCTGGTGCAATAATGGAGGCATCATTAATCGTAAGTTGTCGATTAGGCATTCTAAAAAAAGAAACAATAAATAAGAAAAAAGCCAAAGTAATCACAAATACGGTCCATGCACCTACTACACTTATTGGAAATAAATAGGAGAAATTAGCAAGGTTCAATAAACTTACAAAAAGGGCTGTCAATGAAATGGTTGCTGTTCCTTCCTTGTGAATCGTCATAATAATAATTTTAAAGTGCAAATGTAAAACATTAATACAGAAGTTTAATAAGCAACCAAACAAAAGGAGTGGCTAATAAAATTGAATCAAATCTATCTAAAAACCCGCCATGGCCTGGCATCATGGACCCACTGTCCTTTATATTAGCCAGCCTTTTTAATTTACTTTCTACTAAGTCACCCAAAGTGCCCGCAATACAAGCAACAACGCTAATTAAAAAAATGGCTTTTTCATTTAATGGGATATATTGACCCAACAATTTGGTCACCAATAAAATTGAAATAATGATACCAGCAATGGTCCCCTCCCATGTTTTATTAGGAGAAATTTGTGATAATGGTCTACGACCAATGAGTGAGCCCACTAAATAAGCAGCGCTATCATTGACCCATATTGAAACCACTAACACTAGGGGAATAGTATACCCTATATCACCTACAAATGAATGGCTCATGATATCTCTTAATGGAAATAATAAAGCAAGTCCCAATGAGATATAAACTAAACCGGCCGCTGAAACCAATATGGTTTTATAGTTAAATTTTTTTGTAATCAAATCAGCAAGTAAAATAATGACAGTGATTGCAATAACTGCATAATTGCAATATTGATCAATACTTACCCCTCTATAAGCAATATTTTGAAACGCGAAAGCAATCATAATAAATATACCTAAACACAAAGTCCCCCATTGATGCACTTTATTTATAGTAGCATATTCTGGTATAATGATGCGCAATAATTTTTGAAATTCAAATAAACAACCTATTTGTACTACTGTAAACAAAATAAAAAAGGACCATTGATTCCATAAGATACCTCCCAACATAAGGGCTGCAAAAACAATTGCCGAAAGCGTCCTTGTTTTTAAAACTGAAAAATTAATTGCCATAAATTTTTTATTTTAAGGATGAAGGAATTTAAAAGTAAAATTATGAAAAAAAATAAATTTAAAAAGCATCTACAATTATTAAAGCTTTTTCATAATCATTAGCGGGAACATAAACTTCCACTTCCCCTAAAAACACATAAGATGAATCTATCTTATTTAATACATTAGCTTGTATGTCCTGCTCCATTAGCAAGCCTGCCACAATGGAAGCTACAGATAATTGTGAGCTACTATATACTTTTTTCCAATCCAACGACATGTGTATTATTTTTTAATTCTCTACATAAAATAATGATGGTCAATATAGCTATAATGGCCCAATAATAAGAAAGGTTACCTTCGATAATCGATTCCATTTTCGCAGGTTGATTTCTTAAAAAATATAAAGTGGAAACGCCAATTGCATTATTTATAAAATGCATCAATATGGGTAGCCAAATTGTTTTAGTGATATGATATACGAGGCCAATGATAATGCCCAATGACATTCTTGATAAAAATCCAAAATAGGAAAAATGAAACGCACTAAATAAAACAGCAGTAAGCACAATCGCTAAATAAGGTTTACCCATCCACTGAGATATAATTTTTTGCAAAGTAGCTCTAAAATAAAGTTCTTCAAAAATGGCAGGTATCACTGCAACAGCAATCAAGGCAAACAATAAATCAAACAATGATTTCATTTGCGTCATGGCATACAATGCTTTTTTATACTGATCTTCTAATTGAGTAGCCCAATTTTTAAATGAAACAGGAACTGGAATTTTGGTGGTTAAATCACCTAAGGAGCCACTTAAAAATAAACCGATCACTGCAATTAAAATAACCAAGCCCACTTGACGCATGGATTGAATAGGTGAAAAACCCAAAACCCTACCTAATTTATCTTTATTTAATAAAGCAACTCCGATACTAGGCAAACCAAATGCAATAATAGAAGCCAATGCATTCGCAAATTGAGTGATATTGACATATTGAGGTTGTAGAATAATTGATTGAATTTCACTAAAATGAACATGGAGGATGGTGGCAACTATAGAAAAACTAACAAAACCTCCTAGAATCAGGCATATTCCGGTTAACCCTATAAAAACGGCCAATTTAAGGCCGGAACTCATACTAAAAATGGATGTATCTGAACTAGACATGTAAATGCAATTTATTGGTACCTTTGCAACCGCACCAGGTTAGGTGCAAGATAATGAATTCATATGGTTTCTATAGGTCCAATACAACTTCCCTCTTTCCCGCTATTATTAGCGCCGATGGAGGATGTCAGTGATCCGCCATTTAGAGCGGTATGCAAGGATAATGGTGCCGACTTAATGTATACCGAATTTATCAGTAGTGAAGGCCTCATTAGAGATGCTATAAAGAGCCGACAAAAATTAGACATATTTGACTATGAGCGCCCTATTGGAATTCAAATATTTGGGGGAGATGAAGAAGCAATGGCCATGTGTACTAAAATTGTAGACACCGTAAATCCTGATTTAATTGATATTAATTTTGGATGTCCAGTAAAAAAAGTGGTGACCAAAGGTGCTGGCGCAGGTGTATTAAGGGATCTAGATTTAATGGTTAGATTAACAGAAGCGGTGGTGAAAAGTACCAACTTACCTGTCACTGTAAAAACTCGATTAGGCTGGGATGATAGTACAAAAAATATACATGAGGTAGCCTTAAGATTACAAGATGTGGGCATCAAAGCATTGGCGATTCACGGACGCACTCGCACGCAAATGTATAAAGGAGAAGCAGATTGGACATTGATTGGAGAAATTAAAAATGATCCTCGAATTCATATACCCATTTTTGGAAATGGAGATATCAATTCTCCCGAAAAAGCGTTGGAATATAAAAACAGATATGGCGTAGACGGTATTATGATTGGTCGTGCCGCCATAGGATATCCTTGGATATTTAGAGAGATAAAACATTTTGTTGAAACGGGTACTAAGCGTGCCGATCCAACGATCGAAGAACGCGTTGAAGTAGCGCGAAAGCATTTAATAAAATCCATGCAGTGGAAAGGACCCATTGCAGGTATCAACGAAATGCGCAGACACTATGCCAATTATTTAAGAGGCTTACCTAATATCAAAGAATACAGAAATAAATTAGTTCGTATTACCGAACAACAGGAAGTAGAATCCATCTTGGATGAAATAAAAGAAAAATACAAGGACATGGTGATAGAATCTGGCCATATTGTATTAGAAAACTACCACGAGCACTGCCCTATCAATTAGTAAATCATCCATTCTTTTTTTCTATCGCTGCGATAACGATTGGATCCAAAGGGTCAATGGTCATTGGGAAATAGTTGACTAAAACCCCTTGTTCATTAATTAAATATTTACAAAAATTCCAAGCAGGTTCTTGATTACACCAGCCATTCAAACTCATATCCGACAACCATTTGTAAATTTCATTTTGATGATTCTTTTTAATTACAATAGACTTTTCCATTAAAGGAAATGTGACTCCGTAATTTTTTTTACAAAATGCTGCAATATTTTGATTGTCTTTGGTTTCTTGTTCTTTAAAATCATTCGCTGGAAAACCAATGACCACTAATTCATCCTTATATTGCTGATGTAATTTTTCAAGTGCTTCATACTGACCAGTAAATCCACAATCACTTGCCGTGTTCACAATCATAACTTTTTTCCCTTTATAAGCAGACAAATCAAAATCGGTTCCGTCAATCATTTTAGTATGTAAAGTATAAAAAGAAACAGGAGGTGTAACAGATTGCTGATTGCTTAAAACTTGTTTGGCCCCACTAGAGTGGCTCGACCACATGATCATAGGATACAAGGTTTTTAAAACAGATTGGCGATACGACATATCCTTTTTTTTCATCATCAAGGTGGCCGACACTAAAATGCCAAAAGCAATAGCAATTTTTATCATGATCATTTTTTTATTTTTCATTACCCAATTAATCTTTTAAGCAACCAAGCCTTGCCTTTATAAGGAGGATATTTAAAACTAGGATCTATCCAGGTAGGTGTTTTTAATACCGACTTAGTATGCGTAAAGGTATCAAAACTTAATTTTCCATGATAGCCGCCTGTGCCGCTAAAACCCCTGCCCCCAAAGGGTAAATCATGATTGGTTATATGCATGGTCGCATTATTAACGCAAGCCCCTCCTGAAGGTACATTGGTTAACCAATAATCTTCATCTACTTTATTTTCAGTAAAAACATAAAATGCCAATGGGTTTGGATTTTTTTGTATGATTGCCAAAGCTTCTTCTTTGGTTTGATAAGTCAAAATAGGAAGAATAGGTCCGAAAATTTCATCCTGCATAATTTTTGCATCTGCATGAACGCCCGTCATAATGGTGGGCTCGATAAATAATTTTTCTCTATTTGATTTTCCACCGTAAACAATTTCACCTTCAGACAAATAACTAGTGAGACGCAACCATTGTTTGTCATTAATGATTTTACCATAATGTTCCGACGCTTCTGCATCTGCACCATAAAATGACTTAATGGAAATGATCAACTCTTTAATTAATTTATCCTTTAACTCATTAGGTACTAAAATATAGTCAGGTGCAATACACATTTGACCACAATTGGAAAACTTAGGACTCGCTAAACGACGCGCTGCCACTCTCAAATTCGCAGAAGAAGTAATAACCGCAGGACTTTTACCACCTAACTCTAAAGTCACTGGAACTAATTTTTCAGCGGCATATTTATAAATTATTTTTCCTACTGCGGTACTGCCAGTATAAAAAATATGATCAAACCTATTTTCTGTTAATAAGGGTGGCAAAATAGTAGCGCCCTCGCCTTCTAAATAAAGTATATAATTATCTGGGAAAAGGGAGTCTACTATTTTACCCATCACTTTTGCTGTGGCTGGCGCAAATTCACTTGGTTTTAATACTGCACAATTACCTCCGGCAATAGCCCCAATTAATGGTGTAAACAATAATTGAAAGGGATAATTCCAAGGAGCAATAATACAAACCACGCCCAAAGGTTCTTGTATGGTATAACTTATGGAGGGCATATTGACCAAGTTGGTGGCAACAGATTTAGGTTGCATCCATTCCTTTAAATGCTTAATAGTATAGTTTAATTCACTTAAGAAGAATCCTATTTCGGTAGCCCAGGCATCCTCGTCGGTTTTTTTTAGATCGGTATACAAAGCATCGTATAATAGCTTTTCTGATTCTAAAACTGCTTTTTTTAATCTTTCTAACTGAAGTAATCTAAAGGCATAAGGCTGGGTTGCGCCTGTACTAAAATAGTCCCTTAGCATATTTAAATTTGACATGATGGTATGAAATTATGCAGCAATTTAAGCTTAATTGGGCAAATGGGCTAGGCATTTCTCCTTCATAAAAATTATTTCAAATTATCCCATTTTTTCTATAATTTAACATACTTAAATTTAAATAGATTCATCAACCATTAACCATTTGCTATGTCCAAGAACAAATCAAATAACAGTCGAAGAAATTTTATTAAAAATTCAGCCCTTGCCATGGGTGGATTTTATATTTTACCTAGGCACGTGCTTGGAGGAAAAGGCTTTATTGCACCAAGTGATAAATTACAAGTTGCTGGAATAGGTTCTGGCGGAAAAGGAGAAAGTGATTTATTCAACTTTTACAATTCTGGAAAAGCAGATATCGCTTTTTTATGTGATGTAGATGACAGACAAGCGGTTAAAAGTCGTCAACGCTATCCAAATGCAAAATACTATAAGGACTATAGAGAAATGTTAGATAAAGAACATAAGCATTTTGATGCTTGTTCTGTTTCTACTCCCGATCATATGCATGCAGTACAAGCCATGGCAGCAATGCAATTAGGCAAGCATGTCTATGTACAAAAACCAATCGCGCACGATATTTTTGAAGCAAGGATGATGACCGAAGCGGCAAGAAAAAATAATGTAGTTACACAAATGGGAAACCAAGGTGCATCAGGAGATGGCGTTCGTATGTTACAAGATTGGTATAACGAAGGATTAATTGGAGATGTACATACTATTTATTGTTACACCGATCGTCCAGTATGGCCACAAGGTGCTATTCGTCCAGCAACACCTTCTGTGATTCCAGCTGAATTAGATTTTAATTTATGGTTAGGTACTGCTCCTAAGAAAGATTATTTCGAAGGTTTGCTACCATTTAACTGGAGAGGATGGTGGGATTACGGGACCGGTGCATTAGGTGATATGGCTTGTCATATTATGGCACCTGGTTTTGCAGTATTGGGCTTAGGTTATCCAGTAGCAGCTGAATGTAGTATTGCTACAAGATATACAGCACCTTGGCAAAAATTAGATGCGCCAGATAGTCCCCCAATGGGATCACATATCATATTAACCTTTAAAGGGCCTTTTAATAAGCATAAGGGGAAAAATAAAGAAACAGAAATTAAATTACATTGGATGGATGGCGGTATTCAACCAGAAAGACCAGCTGAATTAGGCCCGAATGAACAAATGGGTGATGGTGGCAACGGTATCATTTTTGAAGGTACAAAAGGAAAAATGATGGCAGGTACTTATGGTGTGAATCCACAATTATTACCAACAAGTTTAACAAAAACAACGACAGTACCTAAAACAGTTGCACTTGTTAAAGGTGGAGATAATGGTCACTATGCTGCATGGGTGGAAGCCTGTATCGCTGGCGCTGGAAGTGAACTTGCTAAAAACTTGAGTTCTAATTTTGATATTGCTGGTCCTTTAACTGAATCTGTTTTAATGGGAAATTTAGCCATTCGCAGCTATGATATCAAATCAACAGATAAAGCAGGAAGAACCACTTATCCAGGAAGAAACATTCAACTACAATGGGATGGCCCTAATATGAAAATCACCAACTTCGACGAAGCCAATCAATTTGTGAAACGCAATTATCGCGACGGCTGGAGTTTGGGTATTTAATATCAAATCCGATATTTTACTAAAACCCTTCTACCTTAATTTGGTAGAAGGGTTTTTTATATCGCTCAATTAAATGGTAACTTTAATCTTCCTTAGGAAGGCTATCTTTAAAATTATAAATTTGAGTCATGAAAAATTTAAGCGACCAGTTTTTATTAAACCCCGAAATACATTTTTTAAACTTTGGTTCTTTTGGAGCAACCCCAAAACCTATATTTGAAAATTACCAACATTGGCAAAGGGTTTTGGAAGCCGAGCCTGTTCAATTTATAGCATTTGATGGATATCAATATTTAGCCGACAGCCGTGCAGCCTTAGCCAATTTTGTAGGGGTCGCTGATAAGGATGATTTGGTATATGTGACCAACCCTTCCTTTGCTATTAATTTAATTGCAAAAAATTTTCCTTTACAAAAAGGAGATGAAATATTAACCACCGATATTGAATATGGTGCATGTGATCGAACATGGAATTTTTATTGCGAAAAAGCAGGCGCAACCTATCGAAGACAAAAAATAAATTTACCCATCACGAGTAAAGAACAATTTATTGCTGATTTTTTTGAAGGCCTTCGTCCTACCACCAAAGCTATATTCATAAGTCATATTACAAGTTCTACAGCATTAATTTTCCCCGTTAAAGAAATTTGTGCCATTGCAAAATCAAAGGGCCTCATCACGATCGTGGATGGCGCACATGCACCAGCACATATTCCACTTAATATAAATGAAATTGAAGCCAACTTTTATACAGGCGCCTGCCACAAATGGATGATGGCGCCTAAGGGATGTAGTTTTATTTACGCTCAAAAGTCGGTACAAACATGGTGTGATCCATTAATCGTAAGTTGGGGATATAAGGCATTAAAACCATCGCATTCTACTTTTTTAGATTACAACCAAATGATTGGCACCCGTGACTTTTCGGCATTTTTAACAGTGCCCACCTGTATTGAATTTATGAAGCAACATGATTGGGTGAGTGTCAGCAAACAATGTCATGAAATTGTACTAGCAAATGCACAAAGATTTTATGACTTATTGGGTGCTAAACCCATTAGTCCATTAACCAATGAATGGATTGGACAAATGTTAAGTATTCCTATTAAAACCACCGAGCCAGAAATACTACAACGAACTTTATTTACGGACTATAAAATTGAAGTACCTATTATGCGTCAGGAAAAGGATGTATACATAAGGTACTCCATCAATGCCTTTAACAGCATCGATGACCTAAATGCACTTTACGATGCCTTAAGTGATTTGATTCAAAAAAATAAACTAGCGTCCTTTTAAGAGAGCCTTATTATTTCCAATGTAATTGAGACATTGCAGTTGCATTGTCTTTAGCACAATCTAATTCATTGGTGCCTGTATATGCTTCTTGTTCAACGATAAAATATTGTAATCCTTTTTGAGCACCTAGTTTTAAGATATTTTTAAAGTCGATGGTACCTTTACCAATCACACAAGACTCATGCCCAGTAGGTATTTTCACTAAGTCCTTCACGTGACATAACTTAAATCGATTAGGATATTTATTCAAATAATCAACTGGATTAGCGCCCGCTGCCACCACCCAGTAAATATCCATTTCGAAATCAACTAATTTTGGATCTGTCGAATCCATCATCACATCTTGTGGTATGCCGCCATTCATTGCTTTAAATGAATAATCGTGATTGTGATAAGCAAAACGAATGCCATGCTTATTTGCTATTTCACCGCATTTATTAAATTCATCTGCAAAACGTTTAAAATCATCAATTGATTTTTGTGGGCCCTTGCTTGGACAGATTAAATACTTCATGCCAATTTCGCCAGCTTCTGCTGCCTTACGTTCAAAGTCCTTACTGATATCGCAATGAGATGAAACGATCATCATACCCATATTATCTAATTCTTTTTTAAAGGCTGTGTTTTTCATACCCCAAAACATACCATTCGCACCTTCAAAACTTTCAATTTGTTTATACCCTGAATTAGACAAGTGTTTTAAAACAGCCATTGGATTTTTAGCCAATGCTTCTTTCACAGTCCACAATTGAATACCAAAAGTATTTTTTGGATTCGCCATGGAAAATAATTCGTTCTTAAATGGCGTACTAACGGCTAAACCTGCTAAGGCTGTATTACGTATAAAATTTCTTCTTGAGTTTGACATAAAATAAATTAAAGGGATAAATGATTTGAATTAAAAAGATGATGAAAAAATAGGATTAATTTTATTGACTAAGTAGCCCAAGCTTTATCACCCTTATGATAAGGGATGCTCCCTTCGTATTTTCCAGGAATGGCTACATATCGCAAAGCTTTGGTAGCGCCAATTTCCGAAGTGAAATATCCTGTAAGTGACAACTCCTTCATCATGGTAAAATAATGTTTAGGATCTTGTGATTTTTTATTTTTTTGATAGGCTGCAGCTTCCTTATCAATGTCTACTAATAATTGATGGCGCTCCTGCGTATTGGCTTCCATAAATGATTTGCCGATTTTCGATTTTGCATCTTTAAATTGAAGTGTTCGAATCCCTTCCATAAAAATGGTTTGATTTTTTTCATCGTAACAGTCGGTCACCATTACTGACATAAATTCTCCCACTTTCGCTTCTTTAGCACCAGGTGTATTAGTAGTAGGTATAATGGTTTCTGCAACTTCATTTAAAAAAGCAATGTCGTCAGTCGAAAATTTTAATCCCGTTTTAGCCGTTGTACATCCTGATAAAAAAGCTTCTGCCCCTAAAACAGTTCCTCCCATGATTAGGGCTACTCTAGCTAAGGCATCTCGTCGGTTCATCATAAAGTATAAATTTGATAGCGTTAAATTATTTTTTAAATATCACAAATTTCAATGGCCTTTTTTAAAGAAGCCATCGGATCCTTGTCGGCAGGAATAAACTCCTGAGCAACATATCCTTTAAATCCAGTCGCAACGATAGCGCGCATGATGGCAGGATAATATAATTCTTGGCGTTCATCAATTTCATTACGCCCTGGAACCCCTCCTGTATGATAATGCCCGTAATATTCGTGGTTCTTATTGATGGTTCTGATGATGTCTCCTTCATCAATTTGCATATGATAAATATCAAATAGTAATTTAAAATTAGGAGACCCCAGTCGTTTACATAATTCAACACCCCATACTGATCTGTCACACATGTAATCCTTATGATCCACTTTTGAGTTTAATAATTCCATTTGAATGATCACGCCTCTTTTTTCGGCAAGTGCCATAATTTTTTTAAGCCCTTTTACACAATTATTTAATCCTGTTTCATCATCCATTCCATTTCTACTTCCTGAAAAACAAATTAAATTAGTGTAGCCTGCATCTGCAACATAATTAATATGATCCGTATAATTTTTTACCAAAGTATCATGAAAATTAGGTTCATTAAACCCTTTGGTTAAACTTATTTCGGCGCCATTACACATGGTAGAAATTAAATTGTTTTCTTTTAATACATGCCATTCAGAAGGACCTACCAAATCCATTCCGATCATTCCCATTCCTGCAAAGTTTTTAGCCAATTGCTCAATGGGTATATCACTATAACACCATCTGCAAGCCGAATGATTGATTTTTCCTTTTAGTGAAAACTTTTTTTTGCTTTGATTGTCTAATTCTTTTTTCACAGCTGCTAATAAATTTGAGGGGACCGCCACTCCTGTTGCTAAGGCGGCCGAGCCAGTTAAAACTTGTTTTATAACATTGCGTCTATTCATATTTGATGACATTACATATAATTATTAAGTAATAAAGAATAATGATTGGATAAATATAATTTTTTTTTGTTGTTTTTTGTAAAGTTTTAAGTTAAAAATGGGGGTTATTTGCGAAATAATAAGGAAATTGCTTGAGTTACAATCCAGCAATGTTGATTGTATTTGAAATTGAATTATTCGATTAAAAAATGTCAAAATGAACCGAAAATTACGCATGGGTATGGTAGGGGGCGGGAAAGATGCCTTTATTGGTGCTATTCACCGATTGGCAGCCAATATGGATGGCCTTATCGAAGTTAGTTGCGGCGCTTTAAGTATTCGTCCAGAAATAGCAGTTGCTTCTGGTGAAGCTTTGTTTCTGCCTAAGGAAAGAATTTACTTAACCTTTGATGAAATGATAAAAAAAGAAGCAAGTTTACCCGCTTCTGAACGCATCGATTTTGTAACTATTGTCACTCCTAATTTTGCCCACTTCGCACCTGCGATGATGGCCCTTGATTATGGATTTCATGTGGTGATAGAAAAACCAATCACCTTTTCATTAGACGAAGCCAAACAATTAAAACAAAAATTAGACGAAACTGGTTTAACACTTTGCCTAACGCATACTTATTCAGGATATCCAATGGTGAAACAAGCCAAAGCGATGGTGAAAGAAGGAAAACTAGGAAAGATCCGAAAAGTATGGGTCGAATATCCACAGGGTTGGCTCAGCAGATTATCAGAACGCGAAGGAAATACACAAGCCGCTTGGAGAACAGATCCCAAAAAATCAGGTAAGAGTTCTGTAATGGGAGATATAGGAACACATGCAGCGCACTTAGCAGAATATATTACTGGCGCTAAAATTACAGATGTGTGTGCTGAATTAAATACCATGGTGGAAGGAAGATTATTAGATGACGATGGCGCAGTGATGTTAAAATTTGACAATGGTGCAAAAGGTGTTTTAATGGCATCACAAGTTGCAGCGGGTGAAGAAAATGCTTTAAAAATAAGAGTGTACGGTGAACATGGAGGCATAGAATGGGCACAACACGAACCCAATACCTTACTTGTAAAATGGCTAGATCAGCCAACACAAATATTAAGAGCAGGTGGTAATTATGGCGCTCATCTATCCGCTGCTGCTATTCATAGTTGTCGCACACCAGGAGGACATCCAGAAGGTTATCTTGAAGCTTTTGCAAATATCTATCGAAACTTTGCATTAACGCTAGGTTGTAAAATAGATGGCACAACACCTACTGCTGAAATGTTGGATTTCCCATCGATCGAAGATGGTTTAAGAGGAATGGCATTTATAGATAATGTTGTTGCATCATCACAGTCTGATAAAAAATGGACCCCCTATGTTTTATAAAAAATAGGTGAATAAAAAACGATTTGATTATTTAATTAAACAAGCATTATGACTACAATAAAAGGACCCGGCATATTTTTAGCTCAGTTTATGGGAGATGTTGCACCCTTTAATAATTTAGAAAGTATATGTAAATGGGCGGCCTCATTAGGATTCAAAGGAGTTCAAATTCCAAGTTGGGATGCAAGATGTATTGATTTACAAAAAGCAGCTGAGAGTAAAACATATGCTGATGAAATTAAAGGAATAGTGGCAAGTGCAGGAATGGAAATCACCGAATTATCGACACACTTACAAGGTCAATTAATTGCGGTGCATCCTGCATATGATGCACAATTTGATGGATTCGCCCCTAAGGAAGTGCACGGAAATTCAAAAGCAAGAACAGACTGGGCAATTCAACAATTAAAATACGCAGCTAAGGCTTCACAAAATTTAGGATTAAATGCACACGCTACTTTTAGTGGTACATTATTATGGCATACGGTATATCCTTGGCCACAAAGACCTGCAGGATTGGTTGAAACCGGATTTACCGAACTTGCTAAAAGATGGTTGCCTATTTTAAATGAATTTGATAAAGTAGGCGTTGATGTTTGTTATGAAATTCATCCAGGCGAGGATTTACATGATGGTGTCACTTATGAAATGTTTTTAGAAAAAGTAAATCAACACCCTCGTGCATGTTTATTATATGATCCTTCCCATTTTGTTTTACAGTGTATGGATTACTTAGGATATATTGACGCATTTCATGAGCGCATTAAAATGTTCCATGTAAAGGATGCAGAATTTAATCCCACTGCAAAGCAAGGTGTATATGGAGGCTATCAAAATTGGATTGACCGTGCAGGTCGATTTAGATCCTTAGGTGATGGACAGGTTGATTTCAAAAATATATTTAGCAAATTAGCAGCCTATGATTTTAAAGGATGGGCTGTTATGGAATGGGAATGTGCTATTAAGCATCCTGAAGTGGGCGCAGCAGAAGGTGCCATTTTTATTCAAAAAAATATTATCAAAGTCACCGAAAAAGCATTTGATGATTTCGCTAATACAGGATCAGATGAAGCATTTAATAAAAAAATTCTAGGCATTTAATCAATTCAATTAATATTTAAATTAACAAACAGTATGAAAAAGGTTTTAGGAACAATTTCAGCAGTAGTCGTTTTAATGGCATGTGGAAGTGGAGAAGGAAAGAAGGAAGCATCAGAAGCAACAGAAACTAAGGCAGTAGCAGCAGCACCTAAGCCTTTATCTGAAAATCCTGATTATCAAAAAGGATTGGCATTGGTAGCAGGTAGCGATTGTTTAACCTGTCATAAAACAAGTGAAAAATTAATTGGACCAGCTTACAAAGATGTTGCAGCAAAATATGAAGCGACAGAAAGTAATATAAAAATGTTGGCTTCTAAAGTTTTAAAAGGCGGAACTGGTGTTTGGGGCGCAATACCAATGACTCCACATCCTCAAATTAAAGAAGAAGATGCGGAAGCTATGGTGAAGTATGTTCTATTATTAAAAAAATAATTAGGATTAGTGAACGATATTCATGAACAATTTATGCGTCAGGCCCTCTTACAAGCAAAGAGGGCCTTTGACGAGGATGAGGTCCCGGTTGGAGCAGTGATTGTTATGAATAACCAAGTCATAGCAAAGGGATATAATCAAGTTCAGCTATTAAAAGATGTAACAGCACATGCTGAAATTTTAGCCATTAGTAGCGCCTGTGAAAATTTACAATCCAAGTATTTACCCGAAGCCACCTTATATGTCACTTTAGAACCTTGTTTGATGTGCGCAGGTGCACTGTATTGGAATAAGATAGGTCATATTGTTTTTGGCGCTTACGATGAAAAAAATAGTTACCGTCGGGTGACAGAAAAAAATCCATTCCACCCCGCTACTACTTTATTAGGGGGCATTTTACAGGAAGAATGTGCTGCGCTGATGCAGTCCTTTTTTAAAGCAAAAAGATAATTCATTCACTTTCTATTTAGGGAAAAAAAGTAAGGTCTTCGCTTAAATCAAAGGAAAGCAGTGTAAATTTGAAGTTCAATTACAAAAACAATTAAATAAAAAAATATGTCATTTACTTTACCAGCCTTACCCTACGCACACGAAGCCTTAGAACCACATTTTGACACTCTAACAATGCAAATACATCATGGGAAACACCACCAAGCTTATGTTGATAATTTAAACAAAGCAGTGGCAGGTACACCTAACGAAGGCAAAACTTTAGAAGCATTAGTTGCGGTAGCAGGTAGCATTAGTCCAGCTGTTCGTAATAACGGAGGTGGACATTGGAACCACAGTTTTTTTTGGGCAAGCTTAGCACCTAATGCTGAAGGCCATCCAACTGGCGCTTTAGCTGAAGCCATCGATAGTGCTTTTGGAAGCTTTGATGCATTCAAGGAAAAATTTAGTGCAGCAGGTATGACACGTTTTGGAAGTGGTTGGGCTTGGCTCATATTAAAAGATGGAAAATTAGAAGTAAGCTCTACTCCAAATCAAGACAATCCATTAATGGATGTTGCCGAAGTAAAAGGAACGCCATTATTAGGAGCAGATGTTTGGGAGCATGCCTACTATTTAAAATATCAAAATCGCCGTGCTGATTATTTAGGTGCATTTTGGAATCTAGTGAATTGGACAGTAGTCGCAGAAAGATTATCGGCTGCAAAATAAAAATATACACTTTAAAAAAAATCCCGATTACATTATGTAGTCGGGATTTTTTTATGGTATTGGATCATAGCCATGTCCACCACCAGGCCGACATTTACTTAATCTTTTCATTCCTAAATAGATTCCTTTGATAGGGCCATATTTTTCAATAGCTTGGGCAGTGTATTGAGAACAAGTAGGCGTAAATCTACATTTACTGCCTCCTAAGTAGGGCGATAAAGCATATTGATAAAACCGAATTAATATAATAAAAGGGAAGGCGCTTATTTTTTTTATTAATCCCATAATCTTATGCTAATTGAAAGTTGAATGAATATACTACGCCGCAATTAACTTATCGGTCAATTTTTGCAACACTAATTTTATAGTAGATTGAATTTCTTTTTGGGTTAGTACTTTAAGGTCAACATATAAAAAAAATAAATTTAACTTTATATTGGATAGAGGGCACATTGCTATAAAATTGGGCTTTTCTAATCGATAGCCTTCGCGTAATAATCTTTTCACTCTATTTCGTTGCACTGCTTTTCTAAATTGTCTGCTGGGGGCCCCTACCCCTGCTTGTAATAATCCATTAGGAAATAAACCCGTTTCGTCCTTTTCGATTGTGTATAATAATCGGATAGGTTGAATAGTGATAGACGCTCCTTTAGAAAACAAAAATTGAGTTTGTTTTCGGCTTTTGAGCTTATCCTTTTTTTGGTATGTAAATAATTTTGACAAGTATTAAAATAACGGCATTAAAAAAGTCCTTCCCGTTTTTTGGGAAGGACTTTAAAATTATTGAATTTCGAGTGAATGAGGGAAATCCTAGGGATTAATTATTTTAATCCTTTTTCACTTGATACTGTAAGTTTTTTGCGTCCTTTCTTTCGGCGGCTTGCTAATACTTTACGACCATTAGCAGTTTCCATGCGTTGACGGAATCCGTGAACAGATTTACGACGACGCTTATGTGGTTGGAATGTACGTTTCATAGTATGTCTTAAATTTTTTTCTTTTCTGTACTTTAAATTTCGTTTTCGTCCTGTTCCTAATAGCAGTCACCATACCACTACCTGTGAAAGGACGGCAAAAATAGGGTATTTTTTTATTTTTTAAGCTAAAACTGTATGTTTTGCCTCAATTTTTTGTCCAAAAAAGGTACTTGCTTGTAATTCGAAGGCTTGGGGGTTGTCGGTCGTGTAAAAACTTAACTTACCTGATTGACTACATTTTTGAGCCAAATCAGGATGGCTTTCAAGGTATTTAGCAAGGCTATTGGCCACAATAGCCCCTTGGGTAACCAAGTTTACCCCTTTGGGCATAAAAGCCTTTATTTTGTCCGCTATAAGTGGATAATGGGTACAGGCTAATAGAATGGTATCAATATGAGCAGATTGGGCAAATAGCTGATCCAAATAGGAATGGACAAAATAGTCCGCACCAGGCTTATCATATTCACCATTTTCAATTAAAGGCACCCATAAAGGACAAGCTTGTTGAAATACTTTAAGCGTAGGAAAAAATTTAGCAAGTTCAATAGGATAACTATCACTTTGAATGGTGCCAAAGGTTCCCATAATACCCACTTGTTGGGTGGTAGAAAATTGACCTAAAATTTCAGTGGTAGGTCTAATTACACCCAATACCCTTTTATCAGGTGCTAGGATGGGTAGATCTTTTTGCTGGATGGTTCGAAGTGCTTTGGCTGAGGCTGTATTGCAAGCTAAAATAACCAATGAACAACCTTGATTAAAAAACCAATTGACTGCTTCTAATGTATATTGATACACGGTATCATAAGAGCGTGGACCATAAGGTGCCCTAGCATTGTCTCCTAAATAAATATAATCATATTGAGGCAAACTATGTTTTAGTTCCTTTAAAATAGTGAGACCTCCGTATCCGCTATCAAAAACACCAATTGGCGCAGTCAGCATATATTTAATTTATTTAGTAAAACTAAAGAACCTCGTTGTAAACAACGAGGTTCTAGGTAAAATATATTTTAAAATATTATCCTTTTTTTGCAGGCGCTTTAGCAGCAGGAGCCGCAGCAGGCGCTTTTGTAGCAGCAGGTGCTCCACCTGTAGCCACTCTAAATGCTTCTTCCACTTCCTTTGGCAAAGGTAATTTCAACTTCATTGCAACACGAATGGTTAAATTGTCTGCAATTGAAGGGTTGGTATAAGGTGATAAAGATTCTTGCTTTAATACAAAATCATATTTTTGCTCTTTAACTACTTCAGCTAATGCTGCAGCAATTTTTTGTCTGTAAGGCATTAACAAATTTTCTTGTTTTTGCTCCATCGCTTGTTGAGAATATTGTTGCCAATTAATCAATTTGTATTTCAAACGATTTAAATCATCAGTTGCCATTTGTAAAGCTTTTGGACGCTTAGACAAATCCACTGAATCTTTTCTGTAAATACTATCCTTCACTTGATAATCCTTTAAAGTATAGTTATACTCGTCTTGCAATGAATCCTGTTGGTATGATCTCAAAACAGTATCTAATTTTTGAATACCAGGAAATAAAGCAATGACACTTTGATCTTCAAAATAACCTATTTTGCTTTGAGCAGAAATGGTGTTGTTGAATGAAGCTGCTACAAATAAAATGGCAGCAAATAGGAAACCTTTTTTCATAACTTATTGTTTTTTTGTTTGTTTTATGTCATTTACCCATCCTAGGCGCCTAACATAAAAATTACTTTTTGTGTTTTTTTTATTAATTATTAATGCCCAATTCCTTTAAAACATCATCGCTTTTGTCCAGTTTCGGGTCTGCAAATATAATGGTAATTCCTTCACTTTTATCTAAAATGAAGTCATAAGACCTAGCGGTAGCCAATTTTTGAACCGCATTATATACTTTATCCTGAATGGGTTTAACCATTTTTTGGCGTTCCTTAAACAAATCACCCTCATATCCGAATCTTTTTTTCTGAAGATCTCTCAATTCCTTTTCTTTTATAAAAAGTTCATCTTCTCTCTTTTTTTTAAGGTCATCCGAAAGCATAAACTGCTCAGCCTCATAGTTTTTATACATTTTGTCAAGCGTCATTTGCTTTTGGTCAATTTCTTGTTGCCATTGATCACCAAGGGCTTTTAATTTTTTATCTGCTTCCTTATATTCAGGAATTTTATCCAATATATACTTTGTGTTAATGATTGCGTAATGCGTCTGCGCATGAGTGGATAATACAGACATGAGCGTTATAACTAAAACTAAAAAAACTTTATTTATTTTCATGCTCTACCATTTTAAAATTAAAATACGATTTGATTTTCTGAATTACTATTCTGGTTCATACCCTAACATAAAGGTAAATCTTCCAGCATCTTTTAATGCATTTGTTCCATTAATACGATCCAATCCAATACCATAGTCAAATCCTAACAAGCCAAACATGGGAAGGTAAAAACGCATACCCAAACCCACCGAACGGCGTAAATTAAATGGATTGTATTCCTTCATGCTATACCATCCATTGGCTGCTTCAAAAAATCCTAGTGCATAGATAGTACTACTTGCGGCCAAACTTAATGGATACCTTATCTCTAAAGCGTACTTATTAAAAATAGTAAAATGTTGTTTCGCCGTTTGTTGATCAGGATTCACTTTTGGATCAGAGGTTTCATATACTGGGTAACCTCTTTGTGCAATAATATCATAACCTAACAAAGCCATCTGATTACTTAAACCTGCATCTCCTAATTGGAAACGTTCAAATGGAGAAATGGTCATATTAGTATTATATCGACCTAAAAATCCATATTTTGCAGCAAAGCGTAAAACAAATTGTTTGTTATGATCCTCGCCTGTGGGCTTTCCTAATGGAACAAACCATTCACCATTAAATCGCCACTTATGGTATTCTAATAATTCATATGGATTTGAGGCTGAACCTATATTAGGATTAAACAAAGAATAAGGAGGCGTTAATTGAGCACTCAATAAAAAGGTAGATCCTGTTCTAGGAAATAAAGGTTGGTCAATTGAAGTTCTTTGTAAGGCAATTCTAAAATTGATGTTATTGACCGTACCATTTGAAAAATCAGGTAGGTTATAAGGATCAATGGCATAATTCTTTAAATAATAGCGCGTGTAGTTCACGCCCATGCTCAATGAAAAATAATCGTCTGGCCATAATAACTGACGACCAAAGGAAAAAGTAGCACCCGTGGTAGAAATATAACGAGCATCTGCTGCATTTGGATCATAAGCACCTGTTGTCAAATTGTATGTTTGACCATATTTTGTATTAAACAAACTTACAGTTAAAGTATTACGCTTGATACCACCAAACCAAGGTTCTGTAAAAGTGAAATTGGTAGATCGAAAAGCTTTACCATTACTTTGCACCCTCAAACTTAATTTCTGACCATCTCCCATAGGCAATGGATCCCATGCAGATTTTTTAAATAAATTTTTTGATGAAAAGTTATTAAAAGTAACGCCTAAAGTTCCTGTAAGACCAATATAGCCACCCCAACCTGCGCTTAACTCAAGTTGATCACTTGATTTTTCAGTCACCCCATAATTAATGTCCACGGTTCCATCATCAGGATTAGGAACGGGATCGATTTTAATTTTCTCTTGATCAAAATAATTTAATTGAGAAATTTCTCTTTGAGAACGAACAAGTAAAGTACGACTAAACTTATCGCCAGGTATGGTTCGTATTTCTCGACGAATCACAAAGTCTTTAGTTTTTTCATTACCTGCAATGCGAATAGTTTTGATCGTCGCCTGAGGACCTTCTCTCATTCTTATTTCAAAATCGATGGTATCGTTATAGACAGCTGTTTCGATAGGATCGACATTAAAAAATAAATAACCATCATCTTGGTATAAACCACTAATATCTCCTCCTTCGGCCGTTTGTGTTTTTCCTAATTTATTAAAAAGAATTTCACGATTATAAATATCCCCTTTTTTGATATTTAATATACTGCTCAATAAAGAATCGGGGTATTTTGTATTACCTCTCCAACTAATATTACCAAAATAATATTTTCGTCCTTCCTTTAATTGAATGTCAATATTTAAATTTCCTGCTGCGTTATGATATATAGTATCTTTTTCCACCACTGCATCACGAAAGCCTAAAGAGTTATAGTAGTTCATTAAATTATCTTTACTCTCGTCATACTTTTTTATACTGTATTTTGAAGAGGATAATTTAAATCGCATATATGGATTTAAAATCTTTCTTGTTTTGGTAAAAGTTAAATATCCATTTTCCTTTATATATTGTTCAAAAGTGTAAGGAGTGGTTTTAACAATCATGGGCTTATCATACACTGGGAAAAGCGTCATTCTAGATTTCTCATGAATTTCCTTTAAACTTTTTTTCAATTTCCCTTCTTCTACTTTATTTCCTCCAAAATTAATATTATTGATACGTACTTTAGGGCCTCGACGCACATCAAAATCTAAGAGTAAGCTATTTTTTTTAGTGGCATCCTTTTTTTCACGAATCAACACTTTTACATCTTGAAAACCTTTATCAGCATAAAATTTCTTAATCCCTTCTACTGCGGTGATTTTCATATTTTCAGTAATGATCCTATTGGGCGTCAAACCGGTTTTACCAGATAATTCATCCGTCTCCGATTTTTTAACACCTATAAAATTAAACTTAGATAAACGAGGGCGTTCTACTACATTAATTTCAACATCAATTTCGTTATCCACTAAATCAGTAATGTAAACACTTACATCACTAAAATAATTTTGATCCATTAATTTATGAATGGCTTTTGCAAAATTATCACTGCCGGGAAGCATGACTTCATCGCCAATATTTAAAGTAGAAAGTGACAAACATAAATTCTCGTCAAATTCCTTATTACCCACCACTTTGATGGAACGAATTTTGTATTTGACAGGTATTTTTTGATTAAAAAGATTAATCAATTTGACATTAATTTGCGAAACCGAATCCTTCACAGGTAGTACCTGGGCAAAAGAAGTCGAGGACAAAAAAAGAACCAATAAAGATCCTATATAAAATGGAAGAAATTTCTGCATCTGCAAAGGGGCTAAACATTTATAATTTTAAAAGTGTCGCAAATTACTCGTAATATTTCAAAGTCTTTGTTAAAACCTTAAAATAAATATATTATTTTTTTTACTCATTTGTTTGAATTTGAACACTGGTTTTGCCAAATCTGCGCTCTCTAGATTGAAAATCAAGTAATGCTTCAATTAAATCCTTTTTGCGAAAATCGGGCCAACGGGTTTCTGTGAAGTACAGTTCAGCGTAAGCTAATTGGTATAGCAAAAAATTGCTAATTCGGTATTCCCCACTGGTCCTAATCATGAGTTCAGGGTCCGGAAATGCACTGGTAGAAAGGGCTGCCTCCAAAGTAGCCTCCTTAATATCAGCAGGTAACAATGCGCCTAATTGTACCTTTTCTGCGATATTTTTGATGGCTTGTATCAGCTCCCACCTACTGCTGTAACTAAGGGCTATAATTAACTCTAAACCGGTATTTTTCGAAGTGGTCAAAGTAGCTTGCTCTAGGGCTAATTTAGCATCATCTGGTAAGAGGGAAAGATTACCTATAAAGTGCAATTTGATGTTATTTTTATGCAAATCTGGGACTTCCTTTGAAATCGTATCAACAAATAAGCTCATTAACCCTGCTACTTCAGCTGCTGGCCTATCCCAATTTTCGGTACTAAAAGCATATAAAGTGAGGTATTTTATGCCAATTTCCGAAGCTGCTTCTACAATATTTCGGACACTTTCTACCCCATGAAAATGACCATATAATCTATCCTGCCCTTTTTCCTGTGCCCATCTTCCATTCCCATCCATAATGATGGCAATATGTTTAGGCAACCTCGTCGAATCCAAATTTTCCATGCTGTAAAATTAATAAAACCCTAGCTTATTTACGGCGAATCCTGTTCAATAAGCTTCTGTTTTGTTGACCCTTATTTTGCTCAATACCATAAATAGTGTTGAAAGTATAAGATATGCCAATTTTGGCAGAAAAAAAGCGGTCATTACCAGAACGACTTCCTTGATACCCAAGGGGTGCATCAAAGGTGGGGGGAGTGGAATTGGAATTTAAAAAATCTAAATTATCGGTATTCGTAAAACGATACATTGCTTCTCCGAAAAGATTAAATTGATGATAAATATTATATTTTAATCCAAAATTAATAGGGAAAGTAAGTGGTAGATCTTTCTTTACATTGGCATCATCAGCAAGTACCACACTGGTATTACTATTACGTATCGTTTCCAAGGTTAACAAATAACCAACCCCCATTCCAACATAGGGAGTGAACTTTTTATTTCTAGATCCTGATATATAATTTAAAAAATAAAATTCGCCCATCGCGCTAAAGTCCAAAGTATTTATCAAGAAATTCGCATTTCTAGCTATTGAATAAGGGTCAGAAGATAGCATGTCATGAGCTGCTAATTTTTGCATCTCCACATTCAATCTGATTCCTACATAATTGTTAAGTTGCTTTTTCACAAAAGCACCATAGTTGCGATAATATACTTGAACATCTGGTGCAATATCACCTTGATAGGAAGCCATACCATACATGACACCCGCTTCTGCAAAATTCTCGGACAGCTCATGGTGTTGTGCCAATGCATTTTGCATAACATATAAAAAACAAAATAAAAATAAAATTCTTTTACCCATACCTTATTTAATTTCTTTTATCTAACCCCCAGGTTAATTTAGTACGTAATGTGGTTAAATAGCTATTCTCATTGAGTCTTATAAAACTAACTGAAAATAATTCTTGTTTTAATGCTAGCTCAATAGATTTGGGAACAATTTCCTTACGTGCATCTAAAGCGCAAATCAATTCATCTGTTCTACCCTCTATTTCAAAAGATATGACCGAAGTATTGGGTACTACGATAGATCTTACATTTAAATTGTGTGGCGCTACTGGAGTAATCACAAAACTTGCAGAATCGGGAAATAAGATAGGACCATTGCAACTCATATTATAACCTGTCGATCCAGTTGGAGTGGATACAATTAAACCATCGGCCCAATAAGAATTTAAAAATTCACCATTTAAATAAGTGTGAATTTTAATCATAGGAGAAGTGTCTCTTTTATGAATAACAAATTCATTTAAGCCATAAGGTGTTGTTCCAAAAATAGGAATATTGGCATCTAAATGAATTAAAGCACGCTTATCAATAACATAAGTGCGATTTACTAAAGCATCTACCATAAGTGATAATTCGTCCTTGGAAATGGAAGCTAAAAATCCTAATCTTCCGTAATTGATGCCTAAAATAGGGATGTTAGAATCCCCCACTAAAGTAACAGAGTCCAATACAGTACCATCGCCTCCTAAACTTATTAAACAATCAATATTTTCTGGCAAATCATGGGAAGACGAAAAAGGGATATAGGCCTCTTTTCCTGTTGGCGCAACTAGATTAAATTTTTTCAAAAGGTCATGAAAAATACAAATGGCAATATCATGCTTGTGCAGTTCTAACAACAATGCATTTAAGGATTGTCGTTGATCTAAATCAAAACCTCTACTATATATTGCTACTTTCATGAAAATTTAAAAATTAATACCGCTGTGCAAATATACTCCTTTGTCACCAAGCTGATTCACGCTGTAATCAATTTTTAACACAAAATCATAAATACTAATTATATCTAAGCCAATACCGGCGGTTCTAATTAAGGTATTTGATAACCTATTTGTATTTAAAGGGTGGTCGCTATAAACATACCCAAGGTGGGTGAAAATGCGAAACCAAAAATCATATTTAACATCAGGTAAATACTTATTTTTTATGGGAGCTTTAACAGTAAAACCTCCTAAGGAATGATGAAAAGAAGTTTTTAAAATACTTGCAGCATTCCCATCAACAACATAATATTCCAATCCATTCATTTGAAAGTTCCCATAGCCTAATAATCGATGATCTAAATAATTATAATTGGGTATAAACTTAGCAATCGAATTTGATTCAACAAGCATAAAATTTTGCTTTGAAAAAGAATGGGCTACTATTTTTCTAAACTGAAAAGAACTCAATGGTGCGGAAGGAGAAAAACGTTGAAAGGCTATAAATTCGACTGCGCTTCCTTTAGTCGGATAGGCATTGTAATCAAAGTTAATTTTGGTAAATGCTAAAGTAATGTCAGCATAGGAAAATGATTTTGAATGATTTGGTAAAAATAAAGGCTGTATTGAAAATCCAGAATCCGATAAAGCATCTTTTCCAAAACCTAATTGGAGTGAGTGATGCTCAAATAAATTAGGGCGGTAAAGAAAGTTGACATTTGCACGATACCCTTCTCTTACAACGCCAATTGTTTTTATAAAAATTTGCTTATCTAATGCGGTTGTATAATTAATTTCTTTTTGCTTATAGTTTTGCCAACCAAAGCCCATCCCAAATTTTAATTTTTTATCAATATAAGGTAGCTGATACCGAATAATATTTTGTTGAGTATAGCCACTAACAATACCGAGTAAAAAATTATCATTATTACCAGTTGCATTTTTTTGGCTTAAAATAATGCCATAGTTCACCCTATTTAAATTGTGATGTTCTTCATTCCACCATTGGCTAAAATTGCGATCCGCCCATTTAAAAACGGGCTTAGGGACGAAATACCATCTTTCTTTAACTTGAATATGAATATTTACAATACTACTGTCTTTTGGTATTGGGTATTCTGCTTCAACATTCGCCGTTAAAAATAAGGAAGTATTATAAAGTTGTTGCCGAGATAAAATATTTAAAATAGATATAGAATCCTTATTGATATGATCACCAACATGATAAGGTAGTTCTCTTAAAATGATGTATTTTTTTGTTTTATCATTGCCTTCAATATTAATGGAATTGATTCTCACCTGTGCTTTTGCAATAACAGAAAAAAATATAAGTAGAATAAAAGACAGAATAGAAGCACGTAAATTTCTAAACATCTAAATAATTCATTAAATGATGGTAGTGATCTTCAATATCGTTATGCAAAATGGTATTACCAAAATAGTGTAGTATTTGATAATTATATCGTTGAAGGGTTGAAATAATTACATCCACCTCCTCTTTATTTAATTTAATTGAAATAATGAGGGCCCCAGTAGCCTCATCAAAATTGGTATTCAATTGTGTAATTTGAGCATTATTAGTTTCAACCAATCTACTTAATTCGGCTAAGGAATATTGATAGGGTGAAACAGATACAACAATCATAGCACCTGGATCAGCCACCCCTAAAAATTTAGCCAATAACTCATTCAGATTTTTTTGGGCAATCACACCAATACACTCTTGTTGTTCATTTAAAACAGGTAAAAGTGATAATTCATTTTTTGCAAATAAATTTAATGCAGTCGTAAAATGAGCAGTACCTAATATGCCAATTCTTAATAATTGATTCGCTAAATGAGTTAAGGTTTGATTCGCATCTAAGTGTAAAAGGTCATCCTTATTAACCAATCCTACAAAATAATCGTCTTTTATTAGGGGGAGATGTTGAATATCATAATCCTCCATACACTGTAAAGCAAATGAAACTTTATCTTCAAAATGAAGCATTGGAAAATTAGATATGGCGATAGTAGATGCTAACATGAGTTATGATTTAGGAAGTTCATTTAAAAACTTTTCCAAAATGCTGTTAAATTCATTTGGTACTTCCATCATAGGTGCGTGCCCACATTGATCAATAAAGTGCAACTCACTATTGGGTATTAATTTTTTAAAGGCTTCGCCAACTAATGGAGGAGTCACTCTATCGTTTTTTCCCCAAATAAGCAAAGTAGGTTGCTTGATATCATTTAACTCTGATTCTAAATTATTACGAATAGCACTTTTAGCTAATGCTAGTACTTTAATTACTTTAAGTCGATTGCGGGTAATTTCAAAAACCTCATCCACTAATTCCTTTGTTGCTACTTTAGGATCATAAAAAGTTTCGGCTGTTTTATTTTTGATATACTCATAATCCCCTCGCTTTGGATAACTATCTCCCATTGCATTTTCGTATAACCCGCTACTGCCTGTTAAGATGAGCGATTTTATTTTTTCAGGATGTTTTAATATATAAATTAAACCAACATGACCTCCTAATGAATTTCCCAACAAATGAATATGGTCATACCCTCTTTCATCAATGAATTCATTTACAAATTTAGCTAAGCCTGTGACACTAGTCTGTAAAATATCCATATCAAATAAGGGCAACATAGGCACCACCACTTTGTGGGTATGCCTAAACTTCTCAATTAAATCGGTAAAGTTACTTAATGCTCCAAATAGTCCGTGTAACAGCATCAAGGTTTCACCTTCGCCTACTTCGAGGTATTCAAATTTCCCATCTTTTTTTATTTCGTACTCCATGTAAATTAAAATTGAACCTATACTTTACTTAAATGAATATGCATGAACAAATAAGACATTTGCCATATGGTTAAAGATACTTAAATCATGGTAAAAACAACTAAAACTACTTAATAATAACAAGGAGAAATGATTCAAAAATTTAACGAATTCATAATGTAGGTCCCTCATTTAGAAGAGGGCTACAAATAAGCTATCAATCAAGGGGTTATTTAAGTGGATTACTTAAATGAGTTTGAAAAGTTGCAATAGTATTTTTAATAAAAGGCAGCCAAGTGCTCATTTTTTCGATACAATACGGCCACCATTTTTGTAAATAGGAATAACTATAGGCCTCCTTCATTTTAGCGGGCTCTAATACCCCTAAAATTTGTAAAAAATACACCAACGCACTACAAATTGTAAAATAAATAAAACCATATAAAAGAATGCCTAATAATTTATTGAGCCACCCTAACAAAAGCCATTCAGCAGTTTGTTGCAATAAACCAGAAGCCCATTTCAATAGTATTAAGACCAATATTAAAACTACAATAAATGAAATAAAAGGCAACCAATGACTTTCAATTTTGGTATGTTGTTTTAATTGATTTGCTACCCAGCCGGCTAATTGATATGCTAAAATAAGTCCTATGAACAAGGAAAAAAAAGATACAATGGCTCTAATTAACCCATGTCGATAGCCTTGTAAAAGGGCAATAATAAATAAAGTGCCCATTAAAATATCTAACCACATATGTTATGGAGTTAAAATAGATTTAGCCATCGCTGAAATTACTTTACCATCTGCTTGACCAGCTAATTTTTTAGTAGCGACCCCCATTACTTTACCTAAGTCTTGTGGACCAGTAGCCCCTACCTCGAGGACTATAGCTTGTACAGCTGCTTTCACCGCTTCTTCGCTCATTTGAGCCGGCAAAAACCTTTCGATGATACTAATTTCTTCGGATTCCTTTACTGCTAAATCGGGTCTATTTTGTTGTTCAAAAATGAGCAATGAATCCTTGCGTTGTTTTACTAATTTTTGCAATAACTTCATTTCAGTATCGGGCGAAATTTCACCATTGACGCCCGGTTCAGTTTTTGCTTTTATAATTTCTGCTTTGATGGCCCTAAGTCCTCTAAGCATTGACTCGTCTTTGGTTTTCATCGCATCCTTCATTAAGGACATCACTTCAGTTTCTAAACTCATAATTGTCTATTTATTATTTTGTGCGATTTGATTTGCATTAAATTTTTTATAAAAGGAATAGGCAAATTCTTTGAAATCATTTGCCATGTCAGTATCCTGTGTTGCGCGTAAATAAGTTTCGCCCATTCCCATTAAGTTCTGGTAAAAAAAATCGGCCATCTCATCTACCATCATATCTTTTGTCCATAAATCAATACGCAAAGCGGTCTTATCGGTAGGATCCCATAATGTAAGCATCATAGCACGTGCGTCCTGTGCTTCATTGGCGGTGCTATCTGAGGCGGACCATTTAATGTTTTGAGGAATTTTTTGTTCGTCTAAATCAATTTGAACATGAATAGTGGATTGATGCATATATCTTATTTGTGAAGCAAAAATACTAATTTATTGAATAACATTGCTGTTATGGCTTTAAGTCATTAGGGATATGAACATAGTCTGATGGAGGGGCAATCAATTCCAAATTATGGAGCCATTCCTTTCCCATATTCGCGCGGGCTTGGCGATATACTTCATCCTTATAATACAATTTAAAATGATTAGATAAAGCCATGGCATCACTGAATGAAAAAATCTCTCCAGCATTTATCCAAGATTCAGGAAGTTGACAGTTTTGATCAAACATAAGGGGTATGTCATAATGTATAGCCCATTGAATCCAGCTTGTTTTATTAAAATTCATACGACTGCACAAAATAGCGTAAGTGGCTGCAATCCATTCTAATTTAACTTCATCAATACATTGGATATAAATTGATTCTTTGTATTTATAGCCTTTTAATAATTCTGAAGCAATATCACATTGCTTTGTTGAATCAAAAATAAAAACCATCGCCATAGTGGTTTGTTGCCATTTTTTGAATTGAGAAAATTCCTTTAACGTGGCAACAAAATCATCGGGATGGGAAAAAAATAAAAAATAATTAGACCCCTGTGTTAATACTGATTTGGTTTCAGATAAATTAATCCATTCAAAAGAAGGTGGCACCGCCAAAGGCAGTATTGCATTTTGAAAATCAACTGCCCCTTTTTTATAATGCTGATCAAAAAATTGTCCCGCCCATTCGTTCTTCATAAATACGCCGGCTGCCTTCTTTATAAATTGATTGAATAGATACTGCATCTTCCAACGATGCCATATAGAATGCGTATGATCAATATTAGGATAAGTCAAAGGGATGAAGTATTGTGGAAGAGAGGCACTTCCTTTTAAACGCATACCAAAATGCAGTACCATGGCATTAGTAACTTCACTAACCAACCTTTCAGCGGGTCGAGTTTTTAAGACCGATACCTGCTCATTGCTGAGCAAAGTTTCCTCCAACTCAGCAGGGACATGGTCTCCTACAATGTAAAAATGCAACTGCGCGGAAGATTGACCAGCTAAGACAATATCTAATATCTTACGATGTATGATCAGTGAAGGGATGTCAAAGCAAGAATCGGCAAGGATAAATAGGCGCATATACAAAAATACAGATTACTTAACAATTTATCCACCAATCATTTGTAGGGCCTAGTTCGATTAAATAGTCCCCTAACTTTGTTTCATGGCTAGAGATTTACATCAATTGGACTTATTTGGAAACGAAATCAATCATGATGTACCTATTGCTGCTCCAAAAAAAATAAAATCAGCACCTATTATCGAAGCCAAAGTTCAAGTATTGGAAGAAGAGGCACTACCTATCGTTTCAAGGTCAGCACAACATTTAAATAGCCATAATAGTATTCAAAAAAGAGGACGCAAGTCATTTGCATCCATGGATGCCGACATGGGTAAAGTAAATATACCTAGCGCAGAAATTTTAGAAAAAAAATTATACTACCCTATTGGCGAAGTAGCACATTGGTTTAATGTAAATACTTCCTTAATAAGATATTGGGAAAAAGAATTTAAACAAATCCAACCTCGTAAAACGCGAAAGGGAGATAGATTATTTAGAGTACAGGATATTGAATTTTTAAAACAAATTCATTACTTACTTCGTGAAAAAAAATATTCAATAGATGGTGCTAAAACTTATTTGAAAAACAATAAGGAAAAAGCTGAAAAGAATATTGCCTTGTTAAATAGTTTAAAAAACTTAAGAGGTTTCTTAGTTTCCATCAAGGAAAACTTATAAATTAAATTACCCTTTTTCGGCAAACTTAATTTCATGCGCATTGGCGTACTCGATGGCTTTAATGTTTAAGGTTTCACGCAAGGTTTGAAAATCGGTGAAATCCATATTCATTGAAATAAAGCATTCGATATGAATGAGGTGAAATTGCTTACCCGCCTCAGCTACTAAAACAGTATTATTTAAAACAGCAGTATGCTTTTCAATTTCGGAGCGCATAAATGCAGCAAATTGTGTTAATGCAATAGCAGAGGTATGAACACTTAACTGTAAATCCATTTCAATTTTACGCTCTGTTCGACAACTGACATTATCTACAATTGTATCTACCATTTGTTTATTAGGTACTGAAATGTAGGTTTTTTCATGCGTGCGAATTCGTGTACTTCTTAATCCAATTTTTTCAATGGTACCCGTAAAGTTATTTACTTTAACCAAATCCCCTACAGTAAAGGGTTTGTCAAAAAATATGATAAAGGAAGCAATGATATTTTCTAAACTTTCCCGCATGGATAAAGCAACAGCGGCACCCACAAGACTTAAGCTCGTAACTAGGTTGCCAATGTTTTCATTAAATACATAGCGTAAAATTAAAAGTGCCCCAATGATGTATAGTATAACTTTAAAAAAGTCTCGAAAAAACAAAACCAATTGATCATCTGATTGAGATGTAGTTAATTTAGATTTTTCCTCTAAAATAATAGCCACAAATTCGAGCGTACGAATAAAAACACGAATGAGTAGAATGATAAAAATCAATTTGACAAAGGATTCTAAAACCTGCTCTAATGTAAATTTAAATATTTGCACATTCCAAAATGCCGGAAACTGTAATTTGTAAATTGCAATGGCGGCAACAAAGAAAAGTAAAAATTGCTCAATAGGAACAATCAATCGGTGGACATGACTTTTTCGTAATTCGGAATGATTTTTTTTATCAACCCAGGTATAAATTAAGCTGGCAAAAAAACGAGAAATAAATCTTTTAAAAATAAAAGTAGCCAATAAAACGGCCAAAATAAATAAATAGCTTCTGATCGAATTCCCCAATATTTGTTGATCTAAATTCATAAAATAAATATTAAAGTGATTAGGATTTTTTCCACTCCAACAACTGCATGGTTTCACCATCAAAAACACCATAAGTATATAAACGAATCCAATCGCCTAAATTAATATAGCGAGTAGTGTCATTAATTTTTAAATCAATTGCAAAGTGACGATGACCAAAAATAAAATAATCCACTTTTATTTCGGTGGCTTTTTGTTTTGAATAAACAATCAGCCATTCTTTGTCTTCACCTAAAAACTTTTCATCACTTGTGCCAGTTTTAGCCCTGCTTTTACTGCTAAAATAATTAGCTAAGCGAATGCCACAATCAGGATGGATCCAGCTAAAAAGCCATTGGCAGATAGGATTAGTGAATATTTTTTTAATGAACTTGTAACCTTGATCGCCAGGGCCCAATCCGTCTCCATGTCCTATATAAAATTGCTTACCTGCCCATTCAAATGTAGCAGGGTCGGTATAAATTTTCGCATTCAATTCATTTGTTAAATAATCACGCATCCATAAATCATGATTTCCAGTAAAAATATGTAGCGGTATGCCAGCATCACTTATTTCAGCTAAGCAACCTAATAATCTAACAAACCCCTTAGGGACCACTGTCTTGTATTCAAACCAAAAATCAAAAATATCTCCCACAATAAAAAAAGCAGCAGCATCTGATTTCGCTTTTCTAAAAAAGGCGACCAACTGCGCTTCCCTTTCACGGCTAGCGATATCATTAGGTGCCCCTAAATGGAAATCAGAAAGAAAATATATTTTTTTGCCCTGCGCTAATTCCATATAGCATTCAATTTTTTAAAGCCCTATTATCATACAATGTAACTAATCCACTAATTTGTCCACTAAAAAACAATACACTTCCTTTGGGCCATGTACACCCACGACTAAAGTTTTTTCAATATCTGCCGTTCGACTAGGTCCCGTCGCATAACTAATCATGCTTGGAATGACATCAGCTTCCTTTTTAAATTGAGCCAAGCTATCTGAAATATCAAAAACCAATTGATGCGTATAAGCAATACAGATGTGAATAGGCGCGTAAACACTTGTAGTTCGGCCACTTAATTGCTGACTGCTTAAAACAATAGTGCCTGTTCTTGCAACTAAATGTTCGCAAAGTGTAATTGCAGCATCACAACCCGCTAAGTCGTCGGTATTAACGGGATCAAAATGATATTCCTTCATGTCATCTAACCAGCCTTCTTCTCTCGAATAAATTTTATCCCATTTATTAGAATGAATTAATTGACTTAATTGATCAACCAATTCAGATTCATCCGCACAATAAATAAATTTTCCTAAAAGCTCAGTAAATTTTTCAGCAAATTCAATAGTCAATTCCTGATCCGTTGGAAAAAAAATAGGCGTTTCCGCAACTTGATCTGGGAAAGGAACAGGCACAGGATCCTTTAAAGCCTGTTTAATTTTTTGTAATATTTTACTTCTAGCGCCTTGTGATTCCATTTAATTGGTTTCAGTACTTATGAATGAATATCATCATTGTTGTTATTTACGGGAGCTTCATTTGAACTTTCACCGCTTGCTTCAGGGCTTGGATTGTTATCATTACTTTGAGGTTCTGCTAAAGCTTCAGCAAGATTAACAGTAGCTTTCACTTCATTTGCTGAAGTGTCTTCTAATATTTTTTTCTCCTCGTAAGGACGCATCCCAATCAATTCCTCCACATCACTCTTATGCAACACTTCCTTGTCTAATAATTCTTTAGCTAGTTTTTCAACTTCAACTTTTTTAGTGGTTAATAATTCCAAGGTTCTTTGATAAGCAGCGTCAATCATCTTTCGCACTTCCTCATCAATAATTTTACCTGTCTCCTCACTAAAAGGTTTTTGGAAAGTATTTTCCTGAGAAGGATCGTAAAAACTTACATTACCAATTTTATCATTCATACCATAAGTGGTCACCATCGAATACGCCATTCTTGTGATTTGTTGTAAATCATTAGAAGCGCCAGTCGAAATGCGACCAAAGAAAATTTGTTCCGCTGCGCGACCACCTAAAGTCATACACATTTGATCGGTCAATTGCTCAATGGTATATAAGTATTGCTCTTTAGGGGTATACTGCGCATATCCCAATGCAGCGGTGCCTCTTGGAACAATCGTTACTTTTAATAATGGGTAAGCGTGCTCTAAGAACCAACCACAAATAGCGTGGCCTGCTTCGTGATAAGCAATCACTTCCTTTTCTTCTTTAGAAATAATTTTATTTTTCTTTTCCAAACCTCCAATCACTCTATCAATGGCATCTTGGAAATCTTTCATTTCAACACCCGTCTTTCCTTTACGAGCAGCAATTAATGCAGCTTCGTTACAAACATTTGCTATATCAGCACCTGCAAATCCAGGAGTCTGTTCGGCTAATTTATGAACATCTAAATTTTCAGAAATTTTAATAGGGCCTAAATGCACTTTAAATATTTCCTCACGCCCTTTTACATCCGGACGATCAATAGAAATTTGACGATCAAAACGACCCGGTCTTAATAAGGCACTATCTAATACATCTGGACGATTGGTAGCTGCTAAAATAATAATTCCTGTGTCGCCGCCAAATCCATCCATCTCCACTAATAATTGATTCAAAGTATTTTCACGCTCGTCGTTACTCATCATTGCATTTTTACCACGCGCACGACCAATTGCATCAATCTCATCAATGAATATAATACAAGGCGCTTTTTCACGAGCTTGTTTAAATAAATCACGCACACGACTCGCACCCACACCCACAAACATTTCAACAAAGTCGGATCCACTCAAACTAAAAAAAGGAACCTGCGCTTCACCTGCCATTGCTTTGGCTAATAAAGTTTTACCTGTGCCTGGAGGGCCAATTAATAAAGCACCCTTCGGAATTTTTCCACCCAACGCAGTATACTTTTTTGGTTGTTTTAAAAAGTCAACAATCTCCATTACTTCCTCTTTAGCTTCTTCAAGCCCCGCAACATCTGCAAAAGTGATATTAACTTTTGTACCACCCTTTTCAAATAAAGTGGCTTTAGATTTTCCAACATTAAAAATACCGCCAGGGCCACCGCCGCTTCCACCAGCGCCGCCACCCATCTTACGCATTAATAAAACCCAAACAACGACAATTAATACCAAAGAGAAAATAGTATTAGCGATAGGACCAAACCACTCTCCTTCCTTCACTGTATTTTGCGGAACTTCAACAATTGCTTTTTGTTCGTAAAATTTTTGCAAGCGCTCATTAAAACTATTCCAATCAGTAACACTAAATTCAAATAAAGGCACCCCTTTTACTTTCGCTTTTTCAAACTTGCGTCCTAGCTTTTGAACATAAAAATCTTTTTCAATACTATCGGGTTTAATATATACCCTTACTAATTCTTTATTTTGAATTAAATCAATGCGCTCCACATCGCCGTGTGTAAGCATGACTTGTTTAAATTCCTGCTCAGTAGTTGTCCTAATCTCTGGTGCCATTTGAAAAAATTTGGCAGACAATAGTGAAATTGCAATTAAGCCATAAATCCAATATAAATTAAACTTAGGCAACTTAGGGCCATCGCCTAAAGGCGAGCCTTTCTTTTTTGAATTTTTATCAGGAATCATAATCAACTTTTATTAAATCGAACCCCTTTGTTGAATGTTTTTATTTATTTCAAAAGGAGACAAATTTGTTTTTAATAGGAACTCGTATTTTTTATAACAACGCTTTCTTAAATTAGTTTATAAATCATGCATTTTTGTATCGGCATCACTCCACATTTCCTCCAACTGGTAAAATTTCCTTGATTCTGGATGCATAATATGAACTACAATATTAATGTAGTCAATGAGCAACCACTGAGCAGCAGTTTTACCCTCACTTTTATACGCCCATTCGGCACAGTTGGTTTTAACTTCAAATTCAACATAATCAGCAATTGCTTTTAGTTGTGTTGTATTATTCGCTTCGCAGATAATAAAGAAGTCAGTAGCGGCTTCGTGAATTTTTCTTAAGTCTAAGCTAATAATATTTTCGCCTTTTTTATCCTGAATGGCCTTAATAATGGTTTTGAAAATCTTAGCGTTACGGGTAATTTGAGGGGTCGACGATTTAGGTCGATTTTTGAGTGCGGAAAGAGGTTCCAATGATGCTTTAAATTTATTTGTTATTGCCTTATTAGTCTAAAGATTAATAAATAAAATATTATTCTATGCTAACTTTACAAAAATAACAATTCTTTGTCACCTGCCACACCAATTATCACATTAGGCGAGCCGCTCATCGAACTGTCTGTGATAGATAGTACCAATATGTATGCCATGGAACAGATTCATGGACAAAAGGCCTTATCTGGCAGTGTCTATCGAACTGATTTTCAGACGAGTGGAAAGGGGCAACATGGACGGGCTTGGGAGAGTCAAAGAGGGGAAAACCTACTTTGTACCTATATTTTGGAGCTAAAAACCTTAAAAACAGGGGTCAAATGGGGCCCAAATGACCAAATAGGGTTTTCTGCAGCGGTGGCTTTGGGCGCCCAATGCTTTTTTGGGCAATTGGCTGGGGAGGATACAAAAATCAAAAAGCCCAATGATATTTATTGGCGTGACAGAAAGGCAGGGGGCATTTTGATCGAAAACATCCTTCGAGGGACCGAATGGAACTGGACCCTGATTGGAATTGGATTTAATATCAATCAAACACAATTTTCAATTGAGGCGGGGAATCCGGTTTCATTAAAACAGATTACAGGGAAAGAATGGGAAATAAAAACAATGCAAAAAAAATTGGCTGCTGCATTAAGTGAGGCCTTAAATTTATGGTTAGTGCAGGGCGCCGATGACACCATAAAAAAAATGGAAACACAACTAATTAATATAAAAAGTTTATAAAATAAAAATGGAATACAAATTAACACAATATTCAAAAGGCGGCGGATGTGGTTGTAAAATTTCACCAGCGATACTTTCAGAAATATTAGCATCGCATAATGTAGGAAAAAATGTGCCTCAACTATTAGTGGGGAATGATAGCAGAGATGATGCAGCTGTTTATCAAATTGATGAAAAAACGGCCATGATTAGTACAACAGATTTTTTTATGCCAATTGTAGATGATCCCTTTTCATTTGGACAAATCGCAGCAGCCAATGCCATTAGTGATGTGTATGCGATGGGAGGTAAACCCATATTTGCATTAGCAGTATTGGGTTGGCCCTTAGCAAGTTTACCTGCAAGTGTTGCAGCCGAAGTAATGAATGGAGCGCGCAAAACCTGTGCAGAAGCGGGTATTGTCATTGCTGGTGGACATAGTATTGATAGTCAGGATCCTATTTTTGGATTAGTAGTGAACGGAATAGTTGCTATTGAAAATTTAAAAAGAAACGATACTGCAAATGAAGGAGATGTATTAATTCTTACTAAACCATTAGGGGTGGGCATTATGGCTACTTCGCAAAAAAGAGGATTATTAAGTGCTGCTGATTTAACATTACTAGTAAAACAATTAACCACCATTAATAAAGCAGGAGCTGAATTAGGAAAAATAAAAGGAGTCCATGCCATGACCGATGTAACAGGGTTTGGATTATTAGGTCACTTAACCGAAATGATGCAAGGAAGTAATTTAACCGCAACCATCAGATATAATCAAATTCCTATCATCAAAGAAGTGCGTACTTATATTGCGCAAAAAGCCATCCCTGGTGCAACAGCACGCAATTGGGCTTCTTGCAAGGAAGGCGTTTATTTTGGAGAAGGCGTAGACGAAGTTGAAGCAGTTCAATTACTACCAGATCCACAAACCAATGGAGGACTATTGATAGCAGTAGCGCCTAGCGCTTTAATTGAAGTACAAAATATATTAACTGCCATGGGCATCGCTTATCAACAGCCAATTGGCGAATGCAGTGCGCCATCAGAAAAAAGAATTATTGTCAATAAAGATTAAAACAGAAATAGGAAACTTATTCAAAAATTAAGTGCCCTTTATTTTTAATTTGATCCGGGGTGAGTTCGGCTACTAATTGGACGCCTTTGATACCGCGCACCATTTGTAAAATGTCGTTTACTTTTTCGTCATCAATCCACTCCCCTCTTATCCACCATATAAAATCCATGTGCTTTAATTCGGGTAATAAATATTCGCCATCAAATTGGTTATGATATACAAAATGTTGAATGGAAGTTGCAGGCTCACTGCCTTCATACATTGAAAAATAATAAGTTCTATTTTTTCGTTTTAAGGCAATTTCATGATCAGGATTAAATCGAAATTCAAAGCCCATGTATTGATTTAGTAAAATACAAAACTGATAATTTTTGATAGGCGCTGAGATACCTAGAATTCGAGAACCCTCAAAATCATTTTCGTTAATGGCGTCCTGGTCTAAAATTAATTTACTACTCATCTTGTCAAATCGTCATTATCAAAAGTGAATAATTTAAAATTGTATATCTAATTTCGTTTCCACTGTACCTCTTTTATATATTAAAGTGGTTTTATCTCCTTTTTTAAATTTAGACAAGGCCACCATATACCCCATCACATCTACTAATTTATAATCGCCTAATTGAATAAGTACATCGCCCCCTTTTAAGCCTAATTTTTCAGCTAACTTTCCTTCGGTTGCACCTTCGATACGAACTCCGGTACCTGTAAAAGCATAGTCGGGCATAACGCCAAGGCTTACTGTAAATTTATTACTTTTACCCATTGAATTTTCACGCGTTTTTAAAAAATCAAGTTGGCCTTGCGCATCTGTATTTTTAATAATAGCATGAACATATTGTATAATAGCTGCTTCGCCGATATAATTAATTTTATCCCAATCATCCGTCGCTTTATGATAATCACTATGACTTCCTGTGAACATAAATAACACAGGCATATCTTTACGATAAAAACTAGCATGATCGCTAGGACCCGCACCAGCACTATCATAATGCGTCATTAAAGTGGTAGGTGTATTTGCTAAAATATTTGCCCATTTACTTGAAGTACCAAAACCACCCACCGTTAATTTGCGAGCAGTGTCATACCTTCCTACCATATCCAAATTGATCATGTAATTCAATTTACCTTTATATGTGGGATGCTCTAACCAATATTTGCTACCAAATAAACCCAACTCCTCTCCTGAAAAATGCAGGATTAAATAGTTATTATTTTTAGGTGATTTTTTCTTGAGTAATTTAGCCAATTCAATAATAGCACTTGTGCCGCTAGCATTGTCATCAGCACCATTACGAATATTATTATTTATATCCAATGCATTGTGATCCTCGTTGTAACCTAAGTGATCAAGATGAGCTCCAATCACTACCGTATATTCGGCATGGTTATCTATAAATGCAGCCACATTATGTGCAGTTCGTGTCGCATGTTCAAATGCAATATTGGCATTAATATTATAAGTATCAATGTCATCATTAAAATGTTTTAACCAACCATTTTTAGTAATATAAATAACAGGGATAGGCAAAGCGGCGGCTGTATCAAATTTATTAAATTGAATATTGTCTACAAAAGTGCCTTTGTTGTATAAAAATAAAGCGCTGCCTCCTTTTTGTTTTACTTGATTTGTAAAATCAATGATGCATTGATTTAAATCAAAATGCGGATTCGTAACTGCCGCATCTAAAACTTCATTTAAATCCTTAAACCAAACTTGCTTAGCTTCATTTAAGGCAATGGCTGCTGCAGAATTAAATTGACCCGCACCACTATTTGATAAGGGAATAAATTCTTTATCTAATAAGACCGCTTCCTTATTTATTTTTAAGAATGAACCTGCTGTTAATCTTTTGCCTTCATCAATGGGGAAAGGCTGAATAAAACCATCCACACCCATCGGTTTTAAGCCAAGGGTTTGGTATTGTGCAACGATGTAGTCTACTGCTTTTTGCTCACCTACTGATCCTGCGCGACGACCTTCTAATTCATCACTAGCCAAATACTTTATATGAGTTTGAACATTTTGAATTATTACTTTATCCGCCTTTTTAAGTGATTGCCCGATTGTGAAAAAGGGTAAAACCAACAAAACCATCCCAATAATTTTACGCATCATTATAGTTTTAATGGTACAAAAATAAGCAAAGCAAATAGGAAATAGTTGCCTTTAATCAAATACATGACCATAAAATGACTTTAGCTAAAATGAAAGGGTAAAACAGTACAGGAATCCTATGATTTTAGTCATTGGGTTCAATGCCCTCAATTTCTAATTTCGTAAGCTTTACCCAATCATAAAAGTTAGCTTTGCCCCACATGAAAGCCGGATTACATATTGCATTAGTGGGGAACCCCAATAGCGGAAAAAGCTCCCTTTTTAACGCACTCACTGGCTTGCACCAAAAAGTAGGCAATTTTCCTGGCGTCACGGTAGATAAAAAAACGGGACAATTGGTATTAGGGAAACAATCGACTACCTTAATTGACTTACCTGGCACTTATAGTTTCTATCCCAAAAGAGAGGATGAATGGGTTGCTTACAAAGTACTCATGGGGGTAGATGGAGATGTAAAAACCGATCTCATATTATTGATTGCAGATGCAAGTAATTTAAAAAGGAACCTTCTTTTTTGTAGTCAAATAATTGATTTAAAAATTCCAGTGGTGTTGGCTTTAACCATGAATGATTTGGCGGCAAAAAAAGGAATCAAAATTGATATTGCTGGACTGCAATCCGATTTAGGCATACCAGTTGTTGCAGTGGATGCTCGAAAAAATAAAGGGCTACAAGAATTAAGATCTGCCTTAATTAACATAATAGAAACGCCAAGATCAAAAAACCAAGAAAGCTTTATTGATAATAAAAAATTAGCTCCGGCAGCCATTGATGATTTTAAAAAATTATATCCTACCCATAGTGACTATGCAGCATTACATTATTTAATGCATCATGAAGCATTCCCATTAGAAAATGAAATGCAAAAATCCATATCGCAAATTGAAATAGATAATAACTTTAATCATACAAAAACACAGGCGCAAGAAATTTTAGAGCGCTATGGTCGTATCCAAGAGATCATGAAAAAAAGAGTGGTAGAGCCCGACCCTACTGCGAAGAAAAAAAAATCTGAAAAGTTAGATAATATTTTTTTACACCGTGTTGGCGGCTATGCCATTTTGTTTTCAGTGTTGTTTATCTTATTTCAATCGGTATTTTGGATGGCAAAATTTCCAATGGATGGAATTGAATGGATATTTACAAATGCAACTACCTATTTAAATGCAGTACTGCCGAATGTTTGGTGGGAGGATTTATTAGTGAATGGATTGGTTGCGGGTATTGGGGGCATTGTCATATTTGTACCACAAATCATGATCTTATTTGGCCTCATTACATTATTAGAAGATACAGGATATATGGCGCGTATAAGTTTTTTAAGTGATAAGTTAATGCGTAAAGTAGGGCTCAATGGGAAAAGTGTCATGCCCATGATTAGTGGCTTTGCATGTGCAGTTCCAGCTATTATGAGTGCGCGTAATATTGAAAATAAAAAGGAAAGATTATTAACCATCATGGTAACTCCTTTTATGAGTTGCAGTGCGCGACTACCCGTGTATACCATTTTAATATCATTGGTGATAGATGATAAAATATATTTTGGATTTTTAAGTTTGCAAGGACTAGTCATGATGGGATTATATGTGACAGGAATAGTTATGGCTTTACTAGCCAGTATGGTTTTAAAATGGTTTATTAAAATAAAAGAGAAAAGTTATTTTATCTTAGAACTTCCAGTGTACCGTGCACCAAGATGGAAAAATGTTGGAACCACCATGATACAAAAAGCAACCATTTTTGTAAGAGATGCAGGGAAGGTGATTATTGTAATTAGTTTACTGTTGTGGTTTTTAAGTAGCTACGGGCCAAGTGATCGCATGAAGCAAGTGGAAGCCATCTACACAGAACAAACAACAAACAATATCAATAATAATAAAGTGCAACAAAAACAAATTGATAGAATTTACCATACTCAAAAGTTAGAAAATTCCTACGCGGGTATTATGGGTAAAAAAATTGAACCCATTATTGCACCTTTAGGATTTGATTGGAAAATTGGAATCGCACTTATCACTTCCTTTGCAGCGCGTGAAGTATTTGTAGGCACCATGGCTACCTTATATAGTGTGGAGGAATCGGATAATAGCTCCTTGCGCGATAAACTAAAAGCAGCGGTAAGACCTGATGGAACTAAGGTTTACAGCTTTGCTGCTGCCTTATCCTTAATGTTATTTTATGTATTGGCGATGCAGTGTATGAGCACCCTAGCTGTAGTAAAGCGTGAAACACAATCTTGGAAATGGCCCACTATACAGTTTTTCATGATGACTGGACTAGCCTACATGATTAGTTGGGGCGTATATTTTATAGCAAAGTAGCGTAACGAACGACGCAATAATTAATTATCTATTTTTTACTTCATCAAAAGCTTCATCATAATCGGCACGGATGGTGCCCATAACGCGATCCCAAAACAAAAAGTATAAACCATAATTGCCTTTAAAAAATTTATGGTGTTGATTATGATTTACAGAAGTGTTGATCCATTTGCCAATCACATTTTTATTAAAACCTTTTGGATATAATTCCCAACCCAAGTGACCGTAAATGTTATAAATAATAGATAATAAAAAAAATAGGACGACATGTGTTTTATGAACAGGAATGGTAAATAAGAAAACAACGAAAATGCCCACTTCAACTACCGATTCTAAAGGATGAAATGCATAAGCAGCCCAAGGAGAAGGGTTGGTAGATTTATGATGCACTAAATGCATAACATTGAATAACCTTTTATGATGCATCAAGCGATGTGTCCAATAAAAGTAGGTATCGTGCATGACAAACATAATAGGGAAAGCAGCAAAGTAATACACCCATCCATAATCACTAATATTTTGATATAATGTAGTGTAAGGACGGATATCAGGATTAAAAATAAATAAACCAGGAATCAAAGCGAATATTAAAATAGTGATAGTAGAATATAAAATTTCTCGAACATAATCAGCAGACTTAGGAAAATGTAATTGTATTTTATAATCTATAATTTTACTTTTAAAAATTACATAAAAAAATAAAAAAGCCACCCCTGCTAAAAAATAATAGCGACTACCCACTCTTAAAAGGGTCTCAAAATATTTATCTGCAGGTATTGGCATATAATAAAAATGAAACTCAAAATTAATCTTTTATTGCTAATTAATATTATCTCTAATCTTCTTTTTTTAATAAATTAATGTCTTGTTTAATACGATCAATTTCAACTAATAGCGTTCCATTATAAACACCCCTAATACGACCATGTTTATCAACTAAAATAAAATTTTCAGTATGTAAAAACTCATTGCCTGATTGATAATAACCCACTGTATCTCCTGCAAAATATTGCTGCTTTGCTAAATGATATATTTCTTTTTTGTCGCCGGTAAGTAAATGCCATTTTGCAGCGTCTACTTTATTATCTAATGCATATTTATGAAGTATCGATACGGAATCCGTTTCGGGAGTGACGGAATGAGAAAGCAATATAATAGATGTATCCATTTTAAATACCTCTTGCAATTGAAACATATTACTTGTCATTTTAGGACAAATACTTCTACACTTCGTGAAAAAGAAGTTGGCAACATAAATTTTACCCTGCACCGTATGCTCTGTAATTAAATTTCCATTTTGATCAATGAATGAAAACGCAGGAATGGTATGAATTTTTTTGTATCCAGTATCCGACACCCCTATCCATTCGGGTGTCCAATCAGGTTGATTGAAAAATGGTAAGGATGCAGTAGTATCATTATAATTCATTGATGAAAGCTGTGTATTATTCGTACAAGCATAAATTGAAAATAGAAAAACAAAATATAAATAGTTACTTCTCATAAACAGTTGCTAATTAATTTTAAAATCAATGGAGTCCTTTGGTGTCATGCAAAGTTTTAAACCTATTAATCCATAGCGTCTACCCTGTTTGACAACATAGTTAGCGCGTATCACACCATTCTCCCACCACATTTTTTGACTACCGGCTTCATAGCCTTTTTGATAATGCATCACTTTATATGGTCGACCATTTTCGTACCATTCATTAGTAATACCTTGTAATTCCCCCTCCGAAAAATGATATTCAAACTTAGGATTCCCATTTTCCCAAAAACCAATATGCTTTCCTTCTTTCTTTCCTAAATGATAATTTCTGAATTCTGCCAATTTGTAATGAGGGTACCATTTTTGATGTATGCCTTCTTCCAAACCATTCCAATAGGATCCTACAAATGCAGTATCCTTATTCGGAAATAATTTAAATATAAAGCCACTAAACTTTTTTGCTTGAAAATATAATGTGTCTTGATGAAATTGAACTTGAGTATCCAATATGTTAATATATAAATTAGGAATAGTTATGCTGGACTCCAAACTGTCAATGTTAATCGGTTTTTCAAATGATTCAATCACATTTAAATTTTGACAGGAAGACAAAATACATCCTATTAATAAGTACCCTACTATATTTTTTATAACGCGCTTTTCCATTTAATTAGAAACTGTACCGGGTGAACCATAAAAGCCTGAGCCATTAATATAAGGATCCGTGCTGGTAATATGATAATGATATATACCATTAGGATAATCTGCAGTAACAGCAGTGTGTCCATGATAGATGTCTAATATTGTTTTGTCTACTAAAGCACCACTTTCTTCAGGTCCATACACAGGAAATCCATCTAATAAAAATCCCAATAAGGATGATTTTGTCACTTTAACAGTAGTCAAATAAAGTGGCTCTACATGATAATGATATTGACCAGTGGGTGCAGGATGACCCCAGTAGCGATCAAAGGAAACTACTTCATTCGTTAATGGTTGATTGGGTCCAGCATATTGATTAAAAAAAGGTACCCCATTTAAAGAAACACCTATAGGACCTAAGGGTGTAGCGACATGATTCGTGGACACTTTAGGATCAACTGGAATTTTAAAAACATATGATTTTTCAGCAATCGAATTTGGATTTTTTGAAAAATTATATCCTCCAAAAGTAGCACCTGAAAAATTATCGTACAATACATTCGAAGTAGCGTAGTAGGAGCTTTTATGATCGGGAAGTCCGTTTGATTTAATAGTGATATAAGTCCCATCGGAAGTAATGCTTGTAGCGCCATATATTTTTTTATAAATATCTGGAACGGTAGCATTTGTCAAAGGCGTGGTTGTAGCATTAGTACTACTATCTTTAGAACAAGCGTTTAAAAAAATAAGGCTTAAAAATACAGAACAAACTTTTTGCAGCATAGGGGATATTTTAATAAAATTAAGACTTGAAAATATTAAAATGGTTTAATACTTTCAAGTTAAAAGTTCCCTATTAAAGTGATGATTTTGTTAATCTTTCTAGGTTTTGAAACCTACCAACCGCTGATGGCTAAAATCTCCTTAGTATGATCCTTGGTATCGGGTTTCTCAATGATAAATCGAACCATACCTGCTTCATCTATTAAAAAAGTAGTTCGGGTGGTGCCCATATAAGTACGGCCCATGAACTTCTTTTGGCCCCATAAATTGTATTTATCTACGATCTTTTTATCCTCATCGGCAATTAAGGAAAAAGGGAGGTCGTATTTCTCGATGAATTTTTCGTGGGATTTGACCGAATCCACGCTTACCCCTAAAACCTGTAAGCCTTTCTTAAGCAATGCTTTATAATTGTCGCGAAGGTTACAAGCCTGTGCAGTACAACCTGGCGTGTCGTCTTTTGGGTAAAAGTATAAAACTAGCTTTTTGCCTTTAAAATCAGCGATTGAAACTGTATTGCCGTGCTGGTCAACGCCTTTAAACTGAGGCGCTTTGGACCCTTCTTTGATGACTGCCATAAACTTGAGTTGGTGGTGAAGATAGCATTTAAAAAGGACAAAAATGTTTAGGGTTAAAAAGGGGGCAAATTCACATAAAATTTTGTAGGTTTGCGCAATTTATATTTTTGTAGCAATGCCCAAAGACACATCCATCAAATCCGTATTAATTGTAGGTTCTGGACCCATTATTATTGGTCAAGCCTGCGAGTTTGACTATTCTGGTTCTCAAGCCGCAAGGTCATTAAGAGAGGAAGGAATTAAAGTCATTTTAATTAATAGTAATCCAGCGACCATCATGACCGATCCAATGATGGCCGATAAAGTTTATTTATTGCCGTTGAATGTGGAGAGCATTGAACAAATTTTAAAAGAGAATCAAATTGATGCTGTTCTTCCAACGATGGGTGGACAAACTGCATTGAATTTATGTAAGGAAGCAGATGAAATTGGTTTATGGAAACAATATAATTGTCGAATGATTGGCGTGGATGTTGCTGCCATTGATTTAGCAGAAGATAGAGAACAGTTTAGACAACTGATGGTTAGAATTGGAATCGCAGTAGCACCAAGTAGGGTTGCCAATAGTTTTTTAGAAGGAAAAGAATTTGCACAAGTAATTGGATTTCCATTAGTGATACGACCTTCCTTTACTTTGGGTGGAACAGGGGGTGGTTTTGTTCACGACGCAAGTGAATTAGATGCTGCATTAGAAAAAGGATTAAAGGCCTCTCCGATGCATGAAGTTTTAGTTGAAAAAGCGGTATTAGGTTGGAAGGAATATGAATTAGAATTATTAAGAGATCAAGCAGATAATGTAGTTATTATATGTACCGTTGAAAATTTAGATCCGATGGGTGTGCATACAGGAGATTCTATCACCGTTGCGCCTGCAATGACATTGAGCGACACAGCGTTTCAAGACATGCGTAATAAAGCCATGTTGATGATGCGAAGTTTAGGAAATTTTGCAGGAGGCTGTAATGTACAGTTTGCACAAAATCCAGTAACCGAGGAATTAATTGCGGTAGAAATAAATCCTAGGGTATCAAGATCCTCTGCATTGGCTTCAAAAGCAACAGGATACCCTATTGCAAAAATTGCAGCTAAGTTGGCGATTGGATATAGATTAGATGAATTAAAAAATCAAATTACACAAACCACTTCGGCTTATTTTGAACCCGCCTTAGATTATGTGATTGTGAAAATGCCAAGATGGAATTTTGATAAATTCAAAGGAGCCAATGATACACTAGGATTACAAATGAAAAGTGTAGGTGAAGTGATGGCCATTGGAAGAAGCTTTACTGAAGCCATTCAAAAAGCTTGTCAAAGTTTAGAAAATGAAGCCATTGGTTTGGGATATTATGGAAAAAGTTTAATGAAGAATGAGGAATTGATGGAGTATATAAAAATTCCAAAATGGGATCGCATCTTTAGAATCAAAGATGCCTTAATGCAAGGATCTACTGTAAGGTCGATTGTTGCTGCAACAGGAATTGATTCTTGGTTCTTGTATCAAATACGCATCATCTGTAATATTGAAAAAGAATTAATGACGCACAATATCGAATCTATTCCAACGGCATTAATGAAGGAAGCAAAAAAACATGGATTTAGTGATATGCAAATTGCTAAATTATTAAAAGGAAATACGAACGACGATGCGGTATATGAAAAAAGAAAAGCACTTGGAATAACTCGAGTATATAAAATGGTAGATACTTGTAGTGCTGAGTTTGAAGCAAAGACGCCGTATTTTTATTCCACATTCGAAAATTAAAATATCATCGCTTAAATTAAAGCATTAATCATACCTATATGAATGTAAAAGACATCGTGATGCTCAATGAAAAGGAAACCCGCGCTGGATTTGGCGAAGGGATTCATGAATTGGCAAAGCAAAATAGTGAGGTAGTTGTTTTAACTGCTGACTTAGCAGGCTCCTTTAAATTAGGCCCTTTCATAAAAGAATTTCCTGATCGTTTTATAGAAGTAGGTATTGCCGAAGCCAATATGATTGGTATTGCGGCGGGTTTAACCATTGGAGGTAAAATTCCATACACGACTACTTTTGCAAATTTTAGTACAGGAAGAGTGTACGATCAAATTAGACAAAGTGTAGCGTATTCCGACAAGAATGTAAAAATTTGCGCATCGCATGCAGGATTAACTTTAGGAGAAGATGGCGCAACACATCAAATATTAGAAGACATCGGATTAATGAAAATGTTACCGGGTATGACTGTGGTGGTACCTTGTGATTTTAATCAAACCAAGGCTGCAACCAAAGCCATCGCTGATTATAAAGGCCCAGTTTATTTAAGATTTGGTCGACCAAAATGGCCCAACTTCACAAAAGAGGATGGATCAGATTTTGTAATTGGTAAAGCACAAAAATTAAGTGAAGGAAAAGACATCTCCATTTTTGCTTGCGGACATTTGGTTTGGAAAGCAATTGAAGCTGGTAAAATATTAGAAGCCGAGGGCATAAGTGTAGAAGTCATTAATCTACATACTATTAAACCATTAGATGTTGAAGCCATTGTAGCAAGTATTTCAAAAACTGGATGTGCTGTTACTGCCGAAGAACATAATGTAATTGGTGGTATGGGAGATGCAGTAGCGCAAGTGGCTGCTAAACATTGCCCGGTGCCAATTGAATATATTGGAACACAGGATACTTTTGGAGAAAGTGGAACACCTAATCAATTATTAGCAAAATATGGCTTGGATACACCTAATGTGGTGGAAGCAGCTAAAAAAGCATTAGCTAGAAAGAAATAAATAAAAGTAAAATGATGAATACAAAAAAGGCTACACAAAAAGTAGCCTTTTTTAATATACTTACGGGGCCAATCTTGCTCGACCCCATTGACCATCTGATGACAAATGATATTTTATACGATCATGCAAGCGCGAACTACGGCCTTGCCAAAATTCAATCTGAGTAGGAAGTACGATATAACCGCCCCAATGTGGAGGCAAGGGAACATTTCCATCCTTGTACTTTTCAATATTGTCTGCGACTATTTTTTCAAGATAGTCGCGATCAGGAATCACCTGACTTTGCGGTGAAGACCATGCTCCTATCTGACTTCCTATTGGACGAGAATGAAAGTATTCCGCACTATCATCAGCACTAATTTTTTTAATGGTTCCTGAAATACGAACCTGTCTTTCTAATTCTTTCCAAAAGAAATTCATAGCGACTAAAGGATGCGTAGCAATCTCCTTCCCTTTGGCACTATCATAATTGGTAAAAAAGATAAAACCTTCGGGAGTATAGCCTTTTAATAAAAGAACGCGCGACGAAGGAGCGCTTTGGGCATCCACGGTAGAAAGTACAAAAGCATTCACTTCATCAATATTACTTGCAATCGCTTCCTCCCACCAATGCGTAAATTGATCCATCGGGTGCAAGGCGGTATTGGTTTCATCTAAGGAAGCTAATTGATAATCTCGGCGAATAGAAGCAATATCCTTTTGCATAAAATTTTAATTAATTATTTGGTCGCGTACAAAATATTAATAACAGATAATAAGAACAGCATGCCTGTGAGTTGATGCAATTGCGCCAACCATTCAAAGCCACCCCATACACCAGGAATAATATGTACACTTGATAACACTGTAAAAATACCTAAAAGAATTTGAATGAACACCAAAATGGCAGGCGCCAATCTTGCACGCACCCAAAAATTATTACCCTGTAATTTGAATAACTGAGCTGACCAAATTATGATGAGTACTAATAAAATATAGGCAAGTCCACGATGTACAAAGTGGATCCAGATAGTATTGTTCACTGCATTCAATAAAAATTGTTCCTTACTTAACAAACCATTTGGAATCCATTGACCATTGATACTAGGCCAAGTACTTGCAACATTTGCTGCTTTGTGTCCTGCCATCAATGCACCATAGATGAGTTGAAAAAAGATAAATAATAAAATAACCCATGCCCACTTTCGAATGCTACTAATTTTATCAGTTGCCTCTTGGTTACCACTATTTCGACGAATAGGTTGCACACTTAGTTCTAATGCAAACCAATAGGTATAAGCCAATAATCCTAAAGCAAAAATAAAATGAAGTGCTAATCGAGTCGGCTTCACATAAACGGCATCCCCTTGTAATCCACTGGCCACCATGATCCAACCAATAGCGCCTTGCAAAGCACCTAACAAAAACAAAACCAACAAAGGTTTAATCATATTGGATTGAAAATATTTTTTTGCTAAAAAATAAATAAAACCAAAAGCAAAAACCAAACCAATACTTCGTGCCCACAAACGATGAAACCATTCCCAAAAAAAGATAAATTTGAAATTGGCTAATGTAAAATCAAAATTGAGTAGGTGAAATTGTGGTGTTGTTTTATATTTCTCAAATAATTGAAGCCAGCTGGCGTTATTCAATGGTGGTAAGGTGCCCGTTACCACATCCCATTCGGTAATCGAAAGACCACTACCTGTTAAACGCGTAATACCACCCAAAGCTATTTGGATCACGGTCATAACCACGCCTAACATTAACCACTGGGCTACTTTTTTTGATTTATGATCGCTTCCTTCCATGCTTTAATTATAAAGCACAAAGGTAATAAGTAATCCTAAGTAAGGCGTAATTTGATTTTGCTTTGTCGCCAATAACCATCAATTTTACAAGTATAAATTAAACATTGGCCAAGCTACTCATTCAATATCAAGATCAACTATTAGAAGCAGGCTGTGACGAAGCCGGCAGAGGCTGTTATGCCGGACCTGTATTTGCGGCGGCGGTGATGCTTCCTAAAAACTTTTATCACCCGCTCTTAAAAGACAGTAAACAACTCACCGAAGCACAAAGGGAATTATTAGTCCCTATTATAAAAGCATCCGCCATTGCATGGGCGATTGCAAAGCAATCCGCCGCCGAAATTGATGCTTCTAATATTTTAAAAGCTTCCATAAAATGTATGCACTTAGCATTAGATCAATTAAAACCGAGTGCAAAATTTATTGCAGTAGATGGGAATCGTTTTTACGCTTATAAAAAAATTCCGCATCAAACCATTATAAAAGGAGATGGATTGTATGCTAATATTGCAGCGGCAAGCATATTAGCCAAAACTGCAAGGGATACATGGATGAAAAAATTACATAAAAAATATCCAGAGTATGGTTGGGATAAAAATAAGGGGTATGGAACAGCGGTGCATAGAGCAGCTATCTTGAAATATGGTTTATGTCATGAGCACCGAAAAAGTTTCAAGATACTCCCACCTAACTAGCATTAAAAATTCCAGACGCCCGCTCCCTGTCTTAGAATGACATATTCGTCTGTAGTACAATCAATAACCGTAGAAGGGATAATTCCTCCAATACCGCCATCAATGACAATATCCACTTGCTTGTTCCAATGTTCATGGATGATTTCAGGGTCGGTATAATCTTCAATGTTTTCACCCGGAAAGGAAGCCGATAAAATTGGATGACCTAATGTTTCAATAATGGCCAATGCAATTTTATTATCAGGAATACGCAACCCAATTGTTTTTTTCTTGGATTGTAAAAGTTTAGGTACTTCTTTACTTGCAGGCAAAACAAAAGTAAAGGGACCAGGCAAAGTGCTTTTTAAAATTCTAAATAAAGAATTATTAATACTCTTTGCATAATTACTCAAATGACTTAGATCCGAGCAGATAAAACTTAATTGTGCTTTTTCTGGATCAACTTTTTTTATAGCGCAAATTTTCGACACGGCTTCTGGATGAAAAATATCACATCCAAGACCATAAATAGTATCAGTGGGATACGCAATAATACCGCCACTTTCCAAGCAGTCTTTAATAATAGCAAGCTGTCTAGCTTGTGGATGGGTAGGATGAATACTAATTAGCATAATGTCTGTTGTGTAAAATTACTCCTTTTTATTCCAATCGGAATTTATTAGTTTCAATAAAACAGAATGTCATGTTTAGTATTATATATCTAGAACAAAAATTAGTGACGCGTGATTCCTTTCAACTCATCATTGAAAAACAACCCGAATGTAAAGTGATATATAATACTGGTGTCATAGAGGAGTTTTGCAATTTTATACAAACCACAAAGCTCATACCCGACTTATGTATCATAGCAGACTGTTATAATTATATTGAAATTTTAAAAATTATAAAATGCATGAAAGCCAAAAGCAATCATACATTTATCATGTTAAAATCGGATTGTAAATTTATGCGCTCTATTTGTTATCTGATGAAAAATGGATTACACGGCATCTTTTTTACGGACGAAGCATTGATTGATTTAAAATACACAGTACGCAATCGTACTCGGTTTAATTTATCTACCGATAAAACTAAATTGATCACAAGTAATATACTAGGCGAAATCAATATAAAGGAACTACATTATAATAAGGCTCCGCTCACAAAAAACGAAATCCTCTTTATACAAGCATGTACCAAGGATATGAATTATGATGAGATTGCAAAGGCATTACACAAAAGTGTGAATACGATTTATGGTTACCGCGACAGGGTGTTTAAAAAATTGCATGTAAGACAGCGAACCGCTATGGTGATAACGGCGCTAAAGCAAAATTACATCGACCTTTAAAACTATTTAATTTCCCAGGTTTCCTTGCCACGAATTAATTTATCCAAACTACCTGGACCCTTGCTGGTCATTGCTTCTTCAATTTGCAATGCCATCATATCCTCATAACATGGACGATCTAAGGTATAAAATACACCAAAAGGTCTTGGGAAAACAGCGCCTTCCTCAGAAGGATTATCAAACAAGCGCGTTAATATTTGTGCTTTATAAAAATCTTTTTCATCATGAATCCACATATCATCTGCAGAATACTTAGTACCTATTTCAACTACTTCAGGACGCATGCCATCAAAACGAATTCCTTTTTCACCGTTAGCGCCAAAAGTCAATGGCTTTCCTTGTTCAACAAATAAGCCATGAACCATTTTAGTTGACTTTTCAGTGAACACCTCAAATGCACCGTCATTAAAGATGTTACAGTTTTGATATATTTCTAAAAACGAAGTGCCTTTATGTTGCTCAGCACGCGTAATCATTGTTTGCATATGCTTAGGATCACGATCCATCGTACGACCCACAAAACTTGCATCAGCACCTAAAGCCAAAGCTGCAGGATTAAATGGATGATCAATACTTCCTACAGGTGAACTCTTGGTAATTTTATTTACTTCAGAAGTAGGAGAATATTGTCCTTTTGTTAAACCGTAAATTTGATTATTGAAAACTAAAAAGTTAACATTAAAGTTTCTTCTTAATAAATGAATAGTATGGTTACCACCAATACTCATAGAATCGCCATCACCTGCAACAATCCAAACACTCAATTCAGGACGAGATGCTTTTAAACCACTTGCAATAGCAGTTGCTCTTCCATGAATGGAATGCATTCCGTAAGTGTTCATATAATAAGGGAAACGGCTACTACAACCAATTCCACTAATAATCACAATATTTTCTTTTGGAACGCCAATAGTAGGCATTACTTTTTGAACGGAGGCTAAGATGGAATAATCACCACAGCCTGGGCACCAACGTACTTCTTGGTCGGTTGCGAAATCTTTTGCTGTTAATGCTGGTAAAATGGGCTCTAATGTTTCGGTAGACATATCTATCACTTGTTTTATAGTACGCGAAATTACATAAACAAGGTCAATTTGGGCCTTCAGAAACCCAAAAAATCATATTTTATTTAATATTATTCCTCATTTAATGGGTAAAGCCCTCAACAGACTACTATTTTACCCTTCGCCCCTTCCAGGTATAGGTTTTTACTTGGCCAAATAAGCCGGCGATAATGGTATAAAAAATATGCAGTGGCTGAAAAAAAACAAAGGATTTTAGGGTGGGCGTTAATTGATAAAAACGCGCCACGGCATCTAAAAAATAAAGCTCAAAAAAAGTTTTAAAAGCAAGGGTAATAAATAGGGTTTCAAAATGGCCGGTTAATAATAAAATGAGGAAACTAAAATTATAGAGATACACTAATAGGAGTACCCAAAAAATTGAATTGTCATCATAAAAACGTGCTTTGCTGGACCACCTTATTCTTTGCATAATTAAATCCTTCCAATTGGGCATGGCCTTAGTAAGCACAATAGCATCGGGATGAAATAAATATCCAATTCGATTGGATAAAGTTTTTTTCATTTTGTGCATTAAAAACATATCATCTCCACTTGCAATTTCATCTACACCTTGATAACCACCCACTGCAATAAAAGCAGATTTTTCAAAAGCTAAATTAGCCCCATTACTCATAGAATGTTGACCAGCGCCCACTGCAGCAGCTGTAATTCCTTGAAGGGCTAAAAAATCAAGTAACTGAAAAGTATTTAATACCCCCGACTCTTTTATAAACATTACGGGAGCTGCTATAAAAACAGGTTGCTGCTGAACAATAAACTGATGGTACAAACTAAGCCATTGCGAAGGAACAATACAATCTGCATCCGTAGTAATAATCCAATCTCCTTTTGCATGTAATACGGCTTGTTCAATGGCCTTTTTTTTAAAAGCCGAAATTTCATCTTGTTTATAATAATTAGACAAACTTAATAAATGAATACTTTCATTTTTAATTTGCATGGCCTTTACTATAACAGCAGTATCATCTTCAGAAAAATCATCTATCACAATAATTTCAAAAAAGGCGCAAGGATAATTTTGTGCTAAAATAGAATCTACGCAGGACTTGATATTGGCGGCTTCATTGCGCGCTGGAATAATGATACTAAAACGAGTGAATTGATTTTCTGAATTAGTACTTGCAACGCCCCCATCAAAATATTTTAATTTATGATACCAATAACGGTAGGCTAATAACAAACCTGCGTATAAAATGGTCAAAATGGCTACGATACAATCTAATGCATATGGCATATTGTAAAGTTAAGCGCTTTTATATGTCATAAATAGGAATTTTTAATTGTTTGAATTAAATTGTAGTCCTAACTAAAACAGTAAATCATGAATTTACATTTACAAGATAAAATAATTATTGTAACAGGAGGAGCCAAAGGAATTGGTGAAGGCATCACTACATTATTAGCACAGGAAGCTGCGATCCCAGTCATTATTGGTAGAGATGAAAATGATAATAATAAATTAGTCAAAAGCTTGCAAGGGAAAGGATTACAAGCAGATCAAGTCGTAGCAGAATTAAGTGATCCATTACAATGTGAAAATGCAATTAAAAATATTGTTTCAAAATACAAACGCATTGATGGTTTAGTCAACAATGCAGGAGTCAATGACGGCGTCAATTTAGAAAACGGGGACTACGCCAATTTTATATCAAGCTTACATAAAAATGTAGTGCACTATTATTTATTAGCACATCATGCATTGCCTTTTTTAATAAGAGCAAAGGGAAGTATTGTAAATATCAGTTCAAAAGTAGCCGACACAGGACAAGGCGGCACATCGGGTTATGCTGCAGCCAATGGGGCGCGTAATGCACTTACAAGAGAATGGTCTGTTGAATTATTAAAGTATGGTATTAGAGTCAATGCCGTCATCGTAGCAGAATGTTACACCCCCTTGTATGAAAAATGGATAAAAACATTACCTAACCCCGATGAAAAATTGGCACAAATACAATCCAAAATTCCATTAGGAAATAGGTTTACCACCAAGGAAGAAATTGCCAACACTGTTGCCTTTTTACTATCCGATGCATCCAGTCATACCACGGGACAACTCCTTTATGTAGATGGGGGTTACACCCATTTAGACCGGTCTTTGGAGTAAAATCAAAAACCTCAATTTTGCCTAATTTTGGCCATTTTTTGAACAAAATGAGGCAAAAATGCCTAAAAAAGGCTAAAATAATTGAAAAATATACAAAATTTGGTTGTACTTTTATATTAGTTGCATAACTAACTATATGTCAAACAACCAATTCAAACGCGGAGAACTTTACAGTGTCATTAATGGCATGGCAACAACCGCTGTTGCCCGAAGACTACAAAAAAATTATCGACAAGCAGGACTTGAAATAACCATTGAACAATGGTCCGTTTTATACCATTTATGGAAGGAGGATGGATTAAGTCAACAGGAATTAGGCATCCGAACATTTAGAGACAAAGCAAGCATCACTCGATTGATTGATAATTTGGAAAGATTGTCCTTGGTAACAAGAGTAGCATCAAAGGAAGATCGCAGAATTAATTTAGTGTATTTAACAGATGCTGCAAAGCCATTGCAACAATTAACCTACGAGTTAGCCAATCAAACCATGAATGAAGCATTATATAATATTACAAAGGAAGAAATTGAAATTGTAAAAAATGTATTTCAACGTGTGTATGATAATTTAATGAACAAGGATTTAATTTAAAAAATAGGACAAAATATTATTCAATATAAAATATAGGTTATGGAAACCACAAGCACAGTCATCAAAGGAGGAGAATGGATCATTAAAGAAGTAGATTCAAAAAGTATATTTATTCCTGAGGAATTTAATGAAGAGCAGATTATGGTGCGCGATATGTGCGATCAATTTGTGGACACTGAAGTGTTGCCTGTCATTGACCGTATTGATAAACTAGAACCTGGCTTAATGCCCACCCTATTGGAAAAAGCAGGAGCACAAGGCTTATTGGGCATTACGGTACCTGAGGTTTATGGTGGCTCAGGAAAGGATTTTGTTACCGCAGTGATTGTTGCAGAATATTTAGGGGGAGGTTATTCTTTTTCTGTTGCTAATGCAGCACATACAGGAATTGGCACTTTACCCATTTTATATTTTGGTACGGATGCGCAAAAACAAAAATATGTTCCCAAGTTAGCGAGTGGTGAATTTAAAGGATCCTACGGATTAACGGAACCCAATGCAGGATCTGATGCACTAAGTTCTAAAACAACTGCAAAATTATCGGCGGATGGAAACCATTATATCATCAATGGACAAAAATGTTGGATTACCAACGGTGGATTTGCAGATATCTATACTGTATTTGCAAAAATAGATGGAGAACAATTTACAGCCTTTATTATTGAAAGAGGTACTGAAGGTTTTACACAAGGACCCGAAGAACATAAAATGGGTATTAAAGGATCATCAACAGTACAATTGTATTTTCAAGATTGTAAAGTGCCTGTTGAAAATGTATTAGGTGAAATTGGAAAGGGACATATCATTGCATTCAATATTTTAAATATTGGACGTTTAAAATTAGGATCTGCTACGATTGGTGGTGCTAGACGCGCATTAACGACCACTATACAATATGCAAAAACAAGAGAGCAATTTAAATTAGCCATTGTAAAGTTTGGTGCTATTCGACATAAGCTAGCCGAAATGGCCATTCGTTTATGGGTGGGTGAAAGTGCTTTATACAGAGTATCTCATCATATTGACGAGCAGGAGCAATTATTATTGGCTTCTGGAAAATCATTATCTGAATCCTTATTAGGTGCTGCCGAAGAATATGCCATTGAGTGTGCAATATTAAAAGTATTTGGAAGTGAGGTTTTGGATTATGTAGTAGATGAAGGTGTACAGGTGCATGGTGGCAATGGGTATAGTGATGAATATCCTATTTCAAAAGCGTATCGTGATAGTCGCATTAATCGAATTTATGAAGGCACCAATGAAATCAATAGATTACTAACAGTGGATATGGTTTTAAAGCGCGCCATGAAAGGAAAATTAGATTTAATGGGGCCCGCCATGAGCGTTCAACAGGAATTAATGAGTATCCCAGATTTTGGTACAGAGGATGAAGGTGCATTTGCAAAAGAAAAACAAGCAGTGGCTAATTTTAAAAAATGTATTTTGATGGTAGCAGGTGCTGCAGTACAAAAATTAATGATGACATTAAATAAGGAACAAGAAATTTTAATGAATATCGCAGATATGTCCATCATCACATATCACGCCGAATCGGCCTTATTAAGATTAGAAAAATTAACAGCTATGAAAGGCGAAGCAGCAACTTCAGTGCAAGCGGATATGGTGCGCACTTATATTTATGACGCCGCAGATGCGATCAATAAAGCAGGTAAAGATGCGATCAATAGTTTTGCTGAAGGCGACGAGCTTCGCATGATGAATATTGGTTTGAAAAGATTTACCAAAGTAGATGCATTCAATAGCAAGGAAGCACGCAGAAGAATATGCGCGCAACTCGTTGCTGATGATGGATATAAACTTTAATAAAAGTATTTAAACAATCTTCACATTGCGAGAAAAACTTTCCTCTAAGGAAATAAGTGTTTCAGTTCGATCAATGCCTTTTATTTTTTGAAGTTCATCATGAAGTACAAAACGAAGTTGTTGAATATCCTTACATACAATTTCAACAAACATGCTATAATTGCCTGTGGTATAATTCACACGAACCACCTGAGGAATATTTTTTAGGGCTAGTGCAACTGCATCATACATGGAGCTCTTTTCCAAGTAGATACCAATAAAGGCAATGATATCATAACCCAATAATTTAAGATCCACCGCTAAGCGCTTTCCTTGTACAATGCCCAATTCTTCTAATTTTTTAATGCGCACATGAATGGTACCACCCGATACAAAAAACTGTTTGCCTAGATCGGCATAAGAAACCTCAGCATTTTGCATCATGGCTTGAATAATTTGCAAATCCAGCTTATCTAAGCTTTTGTCAATGTTCAATTTAGGGTTGATTTTAGGCTCAATATTTGTATATTATTAAATAATAAGGCAATTTATTAAACAATATCTATATTTTAAAATAAATCATTAATAATTTTGCAACATATAGGTCAATACTTTAGTTTTACACTATCAAATGAATGAATAAACACTCAAATGATAAGTTCTTAAATACTGTGGGGTGATGAAATCTTGGCATACATGCCTCCTTGTCTCGGAGGTGGGGATCACGGGATAAACGTAACATAGAGCCGTTCCGCAAGGGACGACCAGGGTCGACCACTGAACTTTGTGTTATAGCTAACTGCCTCATGGAGGTTCGAGCCCTCCCCCTACAGCAACTAAAAAGCCGTCCCGATTACTCTGGACGGCTTTTGTTTTTTACGATGAGAAATTTTATTGAGACACTTTAACCCAATCGACCCACATTTTAGCTTTACTGCTTTTAATTAAATCAGCTGTAGTTTCAGGTAAGCCATATCTAACGCCTTTCCCTTTAATTCCATTTATTTTAACAGGGAAAATACCGCCCACTGCAAAATTTAGTAATAGATGCTTAGGGGCATCAAATACCCAATTCCCAAAATGATTAATCATTTTTTTAGTAACTCGGAACATGGGTACTCCATCATATTTAAAAATCAATTGAGTTGGAGACCAATCAACTGCATAAATATGCCATTGTGTTGCGTCATTATTTGCATCAAAATACTTACGATTTACAAATGGCGTTTCACCACTATATCCAGGACCATGTATAGCAGCACTTGCCCAATCTTTTTCTCCGCTATATTCCATAATGTCCACTTCACCAGTAGTCGGCCAAATTTCATTTCCCAATAACCACCAAGCAGGCCACAAACCAGATCCTTCGGTTAACTTAATTTTCGCTTCGGCGGTGCCATATGAAAAATCAAATTTCTTTTGGGTAGTAATACGAGCTGAGGTAAAATCAAAATGTTGTCCATCTTTAGTAATAAATCCAGGACGGTACTGGGGACGAAAAACCAAAGACCCGTTTTCAACATATAAAGTACTTGCAGAATCAATATAAGCTTGTAGTTCATCATTAAAATGATCGCCAGTTATAATGACATTCCACTTTGATCTATCTAAACTAGGTTTATTAAAATCATCAAAAAACAACACTTTTTTATTGGATTGCGCATCTGCATGTAATTGCATTGAGACACAAAACATCACTAAAAAACAAACTTGATATATTATTGAACGCTTCATTGCTTTTTTTATAAAAAATTAAAAATCGTAAATAGTACCAAATAGTTTATTGGTATACTCTTACATAATCTACCTCCATCATGGCACTAGTAAATGCGGGATCTATCTTGCCGCCAAAATCTCCGCCCATCGCTAAATTCAAAATCATGAAAAACTTTTGATTAAATGGCAAATTGGAAACATTTGTAAATGTGTAAAAAACCACATCATCTACTAAAAATTGAACTGAAGCACTATTCCATATTAATCCATATTTATGAAATTCAGTGGTAACATTATTAATGACGGTAGTAGATCCAACTCCTCCTGCACCAGAATGTCCTAGATAATGCACAGTTCCAAAAATTTTATTAATATCGCTTCCCTTTTGCTCCATAATATCTATCTCTCCACAAGTAGGCCAACCGGCAGTTGCAAAATTATCTCCAAGCATCCATATCGCAGGCCATGAGCCAGCACCTGCAGGTAATTTAGCAGAAACCTCCACCTTTCCATATTGAAAGGAAAATTTACCCTTGGAAAGTAAGCGAGCCGAAGTATAACTACTTCCTTGGTATGTTTCTTTTTTTGCTATAATTTTTAATGTACCATTAGATACAGTGACATTATCTGTTCTGTTGGTATAATATTGTAATTCATTATTACCCCAACCACCTGCACCAAGATCATAATCCCATTTGGATTGATCAGGGACACCAGGTGTATTAAATTCATCGGACCAAATTAAAGATAATGCCACTACAATCGTCACTTGAGTTGTAGCAGAGATTGTCTTGCCTGTTGAACTTTTTGCTTTTACAGTTACTGTATAATTTCCTGAAGCGGTATACTTATAACTTACCGACCCATTCCCTACTATCTGATATTGACCATTGCCAAAATCATATTCATAGCTAACGGCATTCACCGCTGCAGCAACAAAGTTAACATTACCCGAATTGTCGTTCATTACAGTTGGTGTAATAGTAAGATTAGTTGGACCTAAATCTGTTGTCCCAGATCCAGTATCACTCCCTTTACTGCAACTCAAAAAACAAAAACTCAACAGGCAAGCTTGAAAGAACAATCTCATGAAACTATTTATTTAACTTTTAACTTTTCATACCATGAATTACCATCTGCTCCAATTGTTCTTAATGTCATAGTAGTGGATGTTAAAGATAAGATTTCATAAGTTGAGCTACCCATACCAATTAAAACCAATCCATTACCAGGAACTATAAATTGAATTCGAGTAGAATTGGCAGTTGTACTAGTTGAAGTAGCATCCATAAATGATAATCGCTTTACTCCTTTTGTTGCGATAGGAAATTGCCCTTCACCACCAGTCAATCCATAATAGGAAACTGCTGCACCCAAAACAAAAGTAGTACCCTTATTATCTAAATCCAGAGATACATTGTTATTGGCATCTTTACTAAAGGTTACTTCATCATCATAGAATCCATCTGTTGCGCGAGTGTTAGGACCTGCACCATACCAAATGGGTGCAAAAGCGTCCGAAGGTCCTACTCCAAAATGAGCATCTGCATTTTTATCACAAACCCAAGTTTTAGAAGCACCTGCAGTTAAGTTTTGTAAAATATCAGAAGGAATATTGAATGCAACAAATACCGTAATTTTTTTACTGATATTTGAAACAATGCCCCCTGTTCCAATTGCGTTTACTGTTACATTATAGTCACTAGTACCAGGACTAGTATACTTATATGTTACTACACCAGAAGGTACCATTTGGGTATTACCATCACCAAAATCCACTTTATAAGTAAGGGCATCTGAAGCTTTCACATTAATAGTGACCATGCCCGTGCCATTACCAGCTGGATTGGCGTTATCTACACCCGCAACAGTTGCAGTCAACACTAAACCTGTAGGGGTTTTCATGCTGCCAAAACTATATTCTTCTTTTTTACAGCTAGTGAATCCTAGGATCACTAACATACTGCAAAGACCGAGTAATTTAAATTTATTTTTCATAACGTATTGTATTGTTCGTTAGTTAAGTTTTATGTCATCAAAGTAAAAAGTATAATTAGCAGAACCATCACCTGTTATTCCTAAATCAAATATTAAGACCACTTTTTGATAGGATTTTGCAGTATTAATAGTGCTGTAATCAAAAGTTAATTCTTCCCACTCACCAGCTTTAGTAGTAGTTACCTCTTTTTCAAAAGCAACCGCACCATCTGTCAAGTTCTCTACTTTTAATAAAAGCTTAGCGCCTACTCTTGGAGAATAAACTTTTACTTTAAATGTTTTTTTGGTAGAAAAATCAATAGGGTTATCTAAAGTAATATAACTACCGGCCCAAGGATCACCTGCGCCTTTAACCATTTTACCTACTTTATTACTTGTATTGATTCCTGCTTTAGTTGGATTGGATACTACAGTAACAGCACCTCCACTAAAATCAGTGAATGCATAATTTAAAGTTGTAGATTCAAAATCCAAAGGAAGTCCTAACGCATTGCTTGAAGTTGAACCTCCAAATACGACATTATCCCAATAGAATACTTTACCAGAACCTACGCTTCCAAAATCAAAGAAAATAGAAGCTTTGTCAAAAGTGTAAGACGTATGTAAAACTTCAGTGCCTGAGGCTTGATTGCTAAAATCAAAAGTCAAAGTTTCCCAACCATTCGCTTTTGTTGTATTCACTTGCGCTTCTACAGAATGTGTTGGATCATTATGATCTTCAATTTTTAATCTTACAGGAATACCAGAAGCAGGCGAATACACGTCTACAGACATTTTAGTAGCTCCAGTTGTAATAGGAATGACTGTAGCAAAACCCTTACCTGTACTCATTGTAGTTCCAGCCCATGTTTCTGCTCCATTTGACTTTACAGTCATTTTAACTTTGTTGGCACTATTAGTAGGATCTACCGCATCTGAAGTGGCAGTGTTTCCAAAATCAATAACAGAATAGTTGACAGTGTTCACATCAAAAGTAACAGGCAAGTCAACTTGACTTAACACAATTTCAGAAGGCATGAAAGTCACATCATCAAAATAGAAAGTCTTTTTCACTGTATTAGTAGGTCCCCATGTATTTCCATTTCCAAAATCAAAGAAGATAGATGCTTTATCATAATTAAAAGCAAAATTGACAGCAGGAGTACCTGTAGTAGGATTACTAAAATCAAATACTAAGGTTTCCCAATCATTCGCTACAGTAGTGAATACATCTGTCTCAACAGATTTATTACCATCAGTGTGGTCTTCAAGTTTTAACTTAACATCATAACCAGCGGCTGGTGAATAAACTCTCACACTTACTTTAGTTCTGTTTGCAGCTAATGCCATTTTATGTGAAAAGCCTAAGCCAGTTCCAATGGTAGTACCAGACCAAAATTCAGCACCCACATTTTTATCAACTTTCATTACTTTATTAGAGCTTACTTTAGGGTCTGCCGCCATACTTGATGCATTACCACCAAAGTCACTCATTGTATAATCAAAATTAGGATCATCAAAAGCCACTGGCATATCAATTTGTTTACCTACTTTAATAGTATCACTATGTTGAGTAGTTGCAGCACCTCCTGACAAGGCAACTACTTTAACAATATAAACTCCAGCTTGTGCATAATCATGTGATACAGTTTGTCCTTCGATAAAGCTTTTAAATGGAACAGGACTTGCATTAGATGAATCACCGAAATATACTTTAAAGAATGTTTCATAAGTGGCAGATGCACCCACAACTAGATTTAACCCATTTTGAGTTAAAGTCGTTTTTAAATTCTCGGGCGCTCTAAATGAAACAGTTAAGTCCTGAGTTGTTTCAGTTGTTTTACCTGTAATGTTATGACCAACAATTTTTACTTTATAAAGTCCTTCTTTATAAACATGTTGTGTGTTTTTACCAGGCAATAAGGTAACAGGAGTAGTAGTACCATCTCCATAAGTGATATCAAAGGAAGTAACTCCTTCGCCATTTGGCGTGATGGTAACCAAACCGCTATTGTCCTGCGTTATATTATATAGTGCAGATAGTTTTGCAGAAGCACTTGCCCCGTCAATAAAGGCAACATCGTCAAAAATACCTTTTTTACAACTAACCATAAGTACCAGCGAAGTACAGATAGCTATTAAATATTTAAAATTTTTCATTATCATTTATTTTTAAAAGTTTTTAATATCCAGGATTTTGAGTAAGTCCTGAAATGTCAACTTCAGTTTGAGGAATTGGGAAAACTTCGTTTTTTCCAACTTTAAAATTGGCACCCAATACCGAAGCAGCTTTTCCTGTTCTAACTAAGTCAAAAAAGCGTTCACCTTCCATAGCTAATTCTAATCTACGCTCAGTTAAAATAGCATCATATAAGGCAGTACCTGAAGCAGTGATATCATGATTGTTATCAGAAAATGCACGACGACGTACTAAGTTTAAATATGTTTTTGCTTTTGTTTCATTTGGACTTGCTGCTTTTGAATTCGCTTCAGCAGCCATTAATAATACATCAGCATAACGAATGATTCTGAAATTATTAAGATAATTTAACTCCACTTGACCCGAAGTTTGACCCTTACGAGGTAAATATTTTTGATTGTATAAACCTGTATTCTTATAAGGAGCTACTTGGTAAGAAATATTAAATTGAGGATTAGCTGTTTTATAAGCTTCTATATCTAACACAGTTACATTTTTGCGTTGATCCCCAGCAGCATAAGCATTGGCTAAATCCTTTGTAGGCAAGTTGGTACTCCAGCCTGATGCATATGGCATATCGGCAGTACCAGATAATCCACGGATACCACATTGTTGAATAGCATAGTTACCTTGACCTCTTGTTGCACCACCCCAGTTATAGTAGGGTGAAGAATTAGAATACTGAATTTCAAAAACAGATTCAGGTCCATTTTCACCAGATAATAAAAAGATATTTTCAAAATTTGAAACCAATGAAAATGCATTAGAGTTCACTACATTATCTAACATAGAAGCCGCAGCATCAAATTTATTTTGATATAAATAAACCTTGCCTAATAAAGCTTGAGCAGCATATTTAGTTATTCTACCTTTTTGAACTTGAACATTTGGTAAAACAGCAATAGCAGCCGTTAAATCAGCTTCAATTTGTTTATACACATCCGCTTTAGTTGCGCGCTTTAATGATTTAGAATCAGTTAATGATAATCTTTTGTCAATAAACAAAGGCACATCACCAAACATTTTAACTAGTGTAAAATAATAGTAAGCTCTTAAAAAATTCACTTCACCATATAAAGCATCTTTACCTGCAAAATCCACTTTAACACCAGCAGGATTTGCAGCTTTGTATTGAATTAAATAATTCGCACGATTCACTCCTTCATATGCTGTTTGCCAAATTTCAGTTAACTGACCATTAATTGGAGTTGTTGTGTAATCATCAATTTGTTGCAATGGAATCACATCCGAAGCGTTTTCGCCACCTGCCACTGCATTATCTGTAGCGATATCACCGATAGGCACTACTTGATTAATCCATTGAAGGGGTGTATAACAACTAATTTCCATAGTACGGTAATCAGTTTCAGATTTTAAATAATCCTGATCGGTGATTTTATAATCTTCGTGAGGATTATAATCCACAAATTTTGTGCAGGCTTCCAAACTACCCAATAAGGTAATTAAGGCGAGCATTTTTAAATATTTTTTCATACTTATTTTCATTTTATGAAGATTTAAAATTTAATATCAAGTCCTACAGCGTAGGTTCTAGGTTGAGGATAAGCACCACGGTCTACTCCAGTTTCCAAGATACCTCCTGGAATTTCTGGATCGAAGCCTGTGTATTTAGTAAGCGTGTATGCATTTTTAACTTGAACATACAAACGCACTTTATTAATGCCTTTTCTAACAAAAGCCGCTGGTAAAGAATAACCTAATTGTAAATTTTTGATTTTCACAAATGACCCGTCTTCAACATACCTATCAGATACTCTTGCATTATTATTATTATCTACAAATGAATATCTAGGGAAGCGAGCATCATTAGTGCTGTTTTCTCCAGTCCATCTAGCTAATATTTCACGAGGCTTATTGCTGTAAATAGCGTTTCTTTCAAAAGCACGGTAAATATCATTACCCACAGAAGCATATATAAATGAAGTAAAATCAAAATGACCAACTTCAATATTTAAATTCCATCCCATAGTGAATTTTGCAAATGGATCACCAATTTTAGTTTTATCATTTGCGTCAATTTTTCCATCACCATTGATATCTACATATTTAATATCACCTGGTTGTGCACTTGTTTGTTTAGGCGATGCGGCAATTTCAGCAGTATTTTGGAATAAACCCGCTGTTTTGTATCCATAAAAATAACCTGGCGTAAATCCTTTTTCAAACACTGTTACTGATTGTGATTGACCATTAAAGTATCCACCTCCAAATATTTTAGCTGTACCATCTGAATTAGTCGCAGTGACTAAGTTGGTTGCTGTTGTAAAAGTAAGCGCAGTGTTCACTTTCACTTTATGAGTAGTTGTATTATGATAAGTTAAAGTCATATCATAACCACTGCTCTTTGTCGTACCAATATTAGCTTGAGGAATTGGAACAGTACCTAAGTATAATGAAGCAGAAGGCGTAAACAATAAACCATCAACTGTTTTTTGGAAATAGTCAGCTGTTAATCCAAAATGACTATTTAAAAAATTCATATCGAATCCGATATTAGTTTGAATTTGTTTTTCCCATCTTAAGGCATTGTTGGAAGCAGAACCCACTGTTGAACCTGAATAAAACACTTCTCCAAAGCTATATCCATTGCTATTTGCAGTAGGGCCGTAACTAGGACCACCTGTGATAATTCCAACATATTGAGGATTCACATTTTCATTACCAGTAGTACCATAACTTCCTCTTAGTTTTAAGAAATTAATCATTTTTGAATTAAAGTATTTTTCATTTGAAACTACCCAGCCTAATGAACCTGAGTAAAAGTTACCAAATTGATTGTCTTTACCAAAAGCAATTGATCCATCACGACGAGCCGAAACCGAAGCTAAATACTTATCATTGTAGTCATAGTTCAAACGACTAAAGTAAGATAAGTTACGACGGAAGTACTCATAATAATAGCCAGATAATGCATCTGTGTTAGTGGCATTATTCGATCCTGTTGCTGCAGTAAAATCAGCAAATTCCCATGAGTTAAATGGTACATCTTGACGAGTTGCACCTGCAGCATTACCGGTTGTTTTAGAAGTTGACATACCTGCTACAGTCTCAAAATGATGGCTGCCTTTAATATTGAAATTATAATTAAAATAGTTTTCAAAAGTATAATTGAAGTTGCTCACTTTTTCATGTGCTACTTTATTATGCTTTCCTAAAACTGCAGATCCATCCTCATTCATAGAGTTATCTACGTTATAAGTTCCATAATAAGCAAGAGGTGAAAATGATTTCGCATTACCATCATATTTCGTATAACCAAATCGTGAAGTAAATTTCACATTTTTAACTACGTCATATTGTAATTCAAACTTGCCATATATTTTAGTACCTACATTCTTATTATTGGTATTATCCAACACAGATAATGGGTTAAATATTTCAGATAAAAGCAAATTACTAAAGCCATATTTGCTTGCAGTATTTTGAGTATTCAAAATAGAAACAGTAGGATCAAAGTTTAAAGCACTTCCGATCACACTATTAAATGAATTTTCTAAAACGCCTTTAGAATCTAACATTAAAGCACTTGTATTAATAATAAACTTTAATTTAGAAGATAAATCAAAATTTAAATTGGCAGTGAAATTAGATCTATTGAAATTTGATTTATCGTTACCGCCTACAATACCACCTTGGTTTAAAAAACCGGCACTTAATAAATAAGACATTTTATCTGAACCGCCTTTAGCAGTCAAGTTATAAGTTTGTTGAGGAGCGTCTTTGAAAATTTGATTTTGCCAGTTGTTTCCTACTCCAATACCTGATAAGTTAGAAAAAATAGGAGCGCCACCTGCAGTGGTACTACCTTCATTCAACATTGCAGCATATTCAGTAGCATTTAAAACACCAATGGTATTCATAACTTGTTGGACACCATAATTACTGCTAAAGCTAAATTCTGCTTTTTGATTTTTCTTACCCGATTTAGTAGTAACCACAATTACACCATTACCACCTTTCACACCATAGATAGCAGTAGTTGCCGCATCTTTAAGTACGTTGATGGTTTCAATGTCATTTGGATTGATTGAATTTAAATCAACTAAGGATTGTTGCACTCCATCTACAATCACAGTAGGATCCGTTCCAGTAAAGGAAGGAATACCTCTGATTAAGACTGTAGGTTTTGAACCTGGACTACCACCTTGAATAACGCTTACACCCGAAGCGCGACCCTGAAGGGCTTCTTCAGTACGAACTGCGTTTACTTTTTCGATATCCGCACTTTTAATTGTGGATATAGCACCAGATACTTTGGTGATTTTTTGGGTACCGTAACCAACAACAACAACTTCGTTTAAATTGCTTTCAGCAGATTCTGTTAAAGCAATATTGACAGTCCCAGCAGCAGATACTTTTACTTCTGCTTTGTTCATGCCAACATAAGTAACGACTAATGTTGCTCCTTTTGAAGGGATTGAAACAGAAAAGTTTCCTTTTCCATCAGTTAAGGTTGTTTTTTTTGTTTCCTTAACTAATACTGAAGCACCGACCAGTGTTTCGCCATTGGTTTTATTGGTTACCTTGCCTCCTACCTGAATGTTTTGAGCTACAGCTCCAACAAGCAAGCATAAAGTGAAGGCCGTAGTAATCAAAAACCTGAGTTTTAATTTCATATACACTTTAATTAATGGTTTAAATAATAGAATTTTTATGATTTAAAAAGATAGAATAATTTGATGTGTATTTCATAATTAATTGATTATGAATACATAATAAAGTTGATAAGCGCTGGGGGAAGGATAATATTATAGATAATAGGCTGCTCAAAACTGAGACAGACATAGTTTCTATGTTTGAAGCATATTTCATTGGCTTAAGCTATAATCGTTAAACAGATGTAGTGTTTTAATACAGATCTATCTAAAAGTAAAAGTAAGAATGAGTTGCTCAAAAATCTATTTAAAAACCACATCACTACTACTACTTAAATAAAAAATCCTATATTTAAAGCATAATTACTACATCACTACTACATCTATCTATCATGTATTTTTAACACATTATGATGTAACATATGAAAAAATACTTCTTTATTCCTTTTCTACTTTTATGTATTCATCTTAATGGGCAACCCTTTATTGGTCAGCGAGAAATTACCAATTATGAGAAGAAAAAGTACAATGCTGGTACTCAAAATTGGCAAATTCAACAGGATAAGCAAGGGAGGATGTACTTCGCAAATAATGAAGGTGTTTTAAGTTTTGATGGTAATTATTGGGAATTATACCCCCTACCCAATAAAACAATCGTATGGTCAATTGAGTTCACTAATAATAAACTTTTTGTTGGGGGACAGGATGAGATGGGCTATTTAAATCCAGATGCGAATGGGAAATTAGCCTTTACGTCAATAAAATACTTATTAGATGAGTCAGATCAAAAATTTGCTGATATCTGGAATATCGTAACTGAGGGAGAAGATGTGTTTTTTAGATCCATCTCTAGGTTATTTAAATACAATAAGGGAAAATTAAAAGTGTACATGCCAAGTTCAACTTGGGGTTTTTTGGGAAAGTATCAAAACAAAGTCATTGCACTTGATGAAGCTAGAGGCGTCATGATTTATAGAAATGGGAATTGGGAAATTTTGATAAAGAAACAGGATCTACCAACTGATTTTTATATTACTTCTATTAGTGATTATACAAAAGGGGCAAGTATTTTAACTACTTCAAAAAATGGACTTTTTATCCTTTCAGATGCAGGGTTAATGCCATTAAGGATCAATGGTATAGATAATAATCAGCATTTTACAAGTGTCGTAAAAATTGACGAATTGGATTATTTAATTGGCACCTATAATAATGGCTCCTATGTCATCAATGAAAATAAAGCACTCATTGAAAGCTTTTCAAAAGAAGAAGGGTTGCAAAATAATAATGTTAGAAGCTTATTTATAGATAAATCAAAAAATATTTGGATGGGCTTAAACAATGGTATTTCGTTTATCCCATATAATAATGCAATTAAAAATATCAATCCTTCTGTTTTTAGAGATGGGTCTGGATATAGTATGACTATATTTAACAAGCAAATGTATTTCGCATCTTCCAACGGAATTTTTGAAATGCCATTAGAAAATATAAAAGATTTAAGTTATTCTAAAAATATTTTAAAAAATATCTCGGAAGGTCAATCTTGGAAATTAGGTGTTTTAAATGATAAATTATATTCAGGAAAGGAAGATGGTTTGTATGAAATCACTAATCATCAAGCAAATAAAATTGATAATAAAGGTGGATATTGGATTTTTGAGTCAATGTTAAATCCAACAAATAATAATATTGTTGTTGCTGGAACATATGAGCAGGTAAGGCTTTTTAATGGAGACAATGAAAAACTAAAGGATATTGGTTATATAAAAAGTTTTTCGGGATCGGCGCGATTTTTAGCGATTGATAGTAATAATAATATTTGGGTATCGCATCCCTATCGTGGTGTATATAAAATTAATTTAAAGGATTCAAGCACCAAACTATACACAGCAAACGAAGGGTTACCCTCCACCTTAAATAATCATGTATACAAAATTAAAAACAAGGTATTGATTGCAACAGAAAAAGGAATTTACGAGTATAATAATAGTAAGGATAAATTTGAAATGTCAGCGTATTATAAAAATATATACGGTGATCAAAGTGTTCGATATCTAAAGGAGGATGCTGCAGGTAATATCTGGTTTGTACAAGAAAAGAGTATTGGCGTGATTGACTTGAGTGGGAAACAACCTTCTATTAATTATATTCCTGAATTAAAAGGGAATATATTAAGTGGTTTTGAAAATGTATACTCATATGATGAGCAGAATACCTTTATTGGAGGTCAAAAAGGGTTTTATCAAATCAATTATGAAAAATATAAAAAGAATATTAGCCCACTAAAAGTATTCATTAGGAGTGTAAAAATAAAAGGCGAGACGGATAGTATTTTATTTGGCGGCTATCATGGAAATCTGAATGAAGAGCTAGTAAAATACAATGAAAAAATCGCACAAGTAAAGTACAAACTAAATTCATTTCATTTTGAATTTGTGTCTCCATTATTTGAACAACAAGTGAATATAGAGTACAGCTACCGTTTAAAAGGATTTGATAAAAACTGGTCAGATTGGAATAAGAAAACCGAAATTGACTACACCAATTTGTCGGCAGGGTCCTATATTTTTGAAGTAAAGGCGCGTAATAATCTAAACAACGAATCTCCTGTTAATTCCTATGAATTTGAGGTATTAGCACCTTGGTATTTCAATTTTGGATCCATTTTATTATATACCGTTTTACTATTTATTCTATTGTACCTATTTTACAAACTACAGGCTAAAAAATATTTAAAAAGGTACCAAGTTCAACAAAAGGAATTGGAATTAAAACATCAAATAGAATTAGAAAAAACCGAAAAAGAACTTATTCAGATAAAAAACGAAAAATTAGAATCTGAAATTGAATATAAAAATTCGGAGTTGGCCTCTTCGACAATGAATTTAGTTCAGAAGAAAGAATTTATTTTAAAAATAAAAGAAACCTTACAAAATCTGAATAAAAATGAGAAGGAGTCAATGGATTCTCATGAATTGAAAAAGTTATTGCGGAGTTTGTCAGATGAAGAAAAATTAAATGACGAATGGGAACAATTTTCTGTGCACTTTAATAATGTACATGGTGATTTTTTAGTAAAATTGAATGAAAAATATCCTACTTTAAAAGCACATGAATTAAAATTATGTGCCTATTTAAGAATGAATTTAACTTCAAAAGAAATTGCACAATTAATGAGTATTTCAGTCAGGGGTGTTGAAATTAGTAGGTACCGCTTAAGGAAAAAATTAAATTTGACCACCGAAACCAACTTATTTCAATTTTTATTTGAGATATAAACCATAACACGCAAGTAAACCCCTTTATAAACTAATTACTTTTTAAAGGGTACTTTAATAATCACGGTTTCTCCTTTTCCTTTGGCGTTAGTGATGCTTTGTATGGTCCATAAATCAAGTAAGTTGTCGCCATCAATCATACTACCGCTATAATCACCCCATGATTCGCCATCCGTTGCCGCCTTACCTTCACCCGCACTTACCATAGGTCTTACGGTATTGAGTGGATCTTTGGCATTTCTGAAAACGAATCTAGGGCTGATGAAGCTATGCTCATTGACCTCTTGGAAACCAATCAAAACATCTTTTCTTTTATTGACTGCAATTGTCGTTTGAATATAATTAGTGGTATCGCTACGAAGGATGCCTGTTTGAATTATTTTCCCGGTTTTGGCATTGATTTGATGCCATTGCACTGCCGATCTTCCTTCACAATTCACTGCTTGTGAAAACCAAATACTTCCGCTTTGAAATACTACATTTTTAGGATTACGATCACCACTCGATACTTTTTGTGTCGTTCCTTTTTGTGAGGAGGTAGGAGGATAATCATAATATTGTAAATGATGAGGATTTGAAGACACCACTACAACATAGGGTTTACCATTCTCATCTTCGGAAACTTTCCTGATCACAAATTTATCTTCTTCTATATCAAAAAAATACAAGTCATCTATCGCATCTTGCATAAAAATGGGATTCCCTAAGCTTCCTTTAAAATGATACACTGTAGCGTCTTTACCCAACTTAGCATCTGAAGTTTTTAATACAAAAGTGTTTTCCTCACCCCCAGGATAAGAATAACCAATCCACTTTCTACTATAGCCAATGCCGCCGCCATCTACTTCTTGAGTTCTAGAAACCGGATACACATTCCATGCGTTTAATGGATTATTGGTTTCAGATACAGCAATATTGACTGGTTTTGTTTTAGGTTTATCATAGTACCACCATAAATCAAAAATAAAAACTTGGTTATGAACATCAAAACAAAGCTTGGGATCAATACCATTGTTAAAACAGGATTGCTTAACCCCTTGAATATAGTTCCCTTTTTTGTCATATACAATCAGGCCGCTATTAGAGCCTTCCATTACATAATTGCCTCCTACAGCAATCTGAGGATCTACTTGACGGTTGCCATCCATAGATCCATTAAATACTAAATAGCCATTGACCATTTGCGGATTACCTCCTTGTTTACGCTCGGGACAGGTATTGTCATTGTTTAAGCTGGTCTTATGAATAGGTTTAACCACTTCGGTACTTGAAGGATACACTCTATTTTCTTTTTGAGCATGTACACATAAAACCAAAAAAAGCGAAGTAGTTAAAAAACTTAATTTTTTCATTATATTAATTTGATGGGGTAGAAGTTAATTGTTTAATAATTCTTACAGTAGCGTCTTCTAATTGCAAAGTGATGGGTTGTAATTTTTTTTGTTTGAAAGATTGATTCGCCCATGTAATTATTTTATTGTCTGGATATTTAATTTGTTGTTGTTTTATCCATTCCGCTCCTTGTGCTGTTTGTTGTAAAGTATTATAAGCCCACAAACTAATTAAATGATTGCCTGCATAAAAATTACTGATGGTATTCGCTCTAATGGGCATAAACTTAACTACAGCAGCTAACATTTGATTGGCCTCTTCGGTTTTATTTAAATTTTTAAAACATAAATAAGACAACCAGTTTTCTAAACGAATATCAACATCCTCATCATAAGGTTTACCTGCACCTAAATTTTCGGGCCATAATTTAGCTTCATTGATTAAAGTAATTGCGCCAGTATAGTTCTTATTCTGCATTTGAACTAGGGCCTGCATTAATTTGGCTTCACGATATAATTCATGACCAATGGTCGCACCTTCAAAAGGAATAATATTTAAAGTGGCTAATAATTGATCTGCAGCACCATATTGCTTATTATGAATAAGTGTTTTAGCATATAGCATGCCAATTATGTAGTTGTCTTTATGAGATTTAAAAAAGGGTTCTACAGTTTGAAGCCCTTTGGCAAATTCAAAATGGGTATTGTATAATTCAGTTAAAGTTTTAATATAACGCCATTGGGTATTGTCAAGTTGAATGGCTTTATTTAAATCGGCAATAGTAGCCGATAAAACACTAGGTGTTTTGGTTTCACTCATCATTAAGGAAGCGCGGGTAGCATAAAAGGGTGCATAATTAGGTTCGAATTGCAAAGCAGAAAAAATTGCTTTGGCTTCGGCTAGTCGGTTGCGGTCTTTTAATAATAAACCCAAATAATATTTAGATTTCCAATGATTCGATTTTTTAGTAGCCCATTCAAATACATCAAAATCGATATTTCTGAAAGGGAAAACGAAATCGGGAGCTGCGTTATTAGCCAATGCTAAATCGGATTCGAAAGCTTTATGTTGCTTAGCATGAATATAGGCTATCCAATATTTTACAAGTGTATTGGATGGGCAGATTGCTAATACTTTTTCTGCTTCATTCAATAAACCCATTTCAAAATAATCATTCGCAATTTGCAAATAGGTTTCAAAGGGTTGTTCATTTTGAATTAGGCCATTAAATATATTCAGCAATGCCTTTTTTTGATTGTCATCTAACTTATTGTTTTGAATAGCAGAAAAATAATTTTCAAAATTGGCAAAATGATTTAACGGGTCATAGCTTTGAATGGTTGCAATTGATTTATCGTAGTTCAATTGGTCAGACATATAACGATAAGCAATAGCTTGGGTCTGTAAAGCCGCTATATTAATGGAATTATAAGTAAGGGCCTTTTTAGTATAATCAATTACATTATTATAATTTTTTTCGGCTAAATAAATTTTAGCCAATTCGGTATAAGCTCCTGTTTTATATTCAGCAGATAAGGTTGCCAAATCAAATCCATCCTTTGCATCCACGATATTTCCTAATGCTGCATTAATAATACCATAATAATAGTTCGCACTACCATTATGTGAATCAATACTTAAGGCTCTTTTAGCCAATGCTAATGCGGTGTTGTATTGGTGATGATGGTATTGTAAAGAGGCCATTTTTACTAGCGCTGGTAGATAGTTGCTATCTAATTTTAAGGAGGCAGATAACATTTCTTCGGCAAGCGGATATAATTTTTGATCCATCAACTCCTTCCCTTTCATATATAAGCCTTGCGCATTGTTCCAATTGATATTAGCAGGGGTTTCAACAGGACGACTTAACACATTAGATTCAGGTGCACTATTGTAATTTAATTTTACACCCCCGATACTCACTGTATAAGCACCTTGCGCTGGATTGTATTGAATAGAATCTACAAAATTAATAGTAGGTGCTAATGAAAGTTGTTTAGTATAAATAATTTTATCTCCCACTTTAATTTCTAAAGCATCGTTGATTTGTTGTACTGGACAAAAAAGAACTTTAAGCCAACCCTTATCTTGTTTCATATTTAAAGCACCATATACCGAAGCTTCGACCATGCCCTGTGTTTTATTTACGGCATACCAATATTCCTTCCAAGTATCAGTACTATAGGGCGCAAAGTTCACATGCTTAAAGGGGGTGAAAGTGCTTTTTTCTGCGTTTTGGTTAAATAATTTGCCCGATTGTACTTCGGTATATTGTTGATCGGTGTCTGTTAAATATTTCTCCCAAATCATCCCTTGACGAGACAAACCCCAAATCCATATTTTTTTTCCGGCTTTGTCATCATGATTACCGTAACGCACCATACCATAATCATTATCATGCCAATAAGTTCCAAAAAAGTTAGTGTACTTTCCAAAAACATGATATGATTTATAAGCGCCAAAATTATTGTTATTATAAAAAGAAATATTTTTCCCATTTGATTTATTAATAGGCCAATCGCTGTATTCACCTTCATGACCTAGGTATTTAGTACCAGGGTAAATATATTCTAAGTTGCCACTTACTTTTAAACCCACATTCATCCAGTGGTAGTAAGGCTGTTCGGTAGGTGTGCTGTTATACCAAAAAGATTGAGTGGTAAAATAAGCCTTATCCTTTGGTACATTAATTTCTAAGCGCCAATTGGTTTGGGTAAGTAAATCAAGTACGCCAATGGTACAGCTGATACTACCGTCTTCTTTTTTTGAAACAATATAATCTACAGGAGTGGCGCAATTAGGTGTATGACCAATAATACCATAGTTGGCTTCAATACCCCCACTGGTCCAAGGGCCTCGCATAGCGACATCTCTAAACTTAACAGCGTGGTTATAATAAACAAAAGGCTCATTGGTTTTTTTATCAATGGCTGCCCAAATTTTACCTCCTACTTCAGGTAAAATTAAAATTTTAATAAAATCATTTTCAATTTCTACCACTTTCCATTTTTTTTGAATAGGAGTTTCGGTAAAGCCATCAAAACGGAAGTAAGGATAAATTTTTGTTGCGTTGGGGATAGGGTCGGGATCAGAAAAAGGGTAAGTAGTGAATTCTTTTAAATATTCACTATACTTCACTTGTTGCTGCGCCTTCACTAAATACGGATTGAATAAAAACAAACAAGTAATAAAACCTAACACTTTTTTCATACACTTATATTTAAAATATTTTTTAATAATTTATTTTTCTTTGATAATAATCACGCCACCTTTAGTTGGTTCCACCACCATGTTTAAAATTTGATTGTTTACTATGTTGCTACTTCCTTTGGCTTGTAAATGATTAATGGCTGGAAAGTCAACAGTGACTTGACTAGGATCCAATCCTAATTTTTTCCAATCAATCAAAATATTTACTTGTTCGGTTTTATCGGACCAGCTTGCAACCGCAATCATAACAGATTTCTTTTTTTGGTATACAGTAGCCAATACCTTTTGGTTGTTTGTAGCAACAGGACAATTGGGGCTCCAATAACCAATCATTTGAGAACCTTTAATACCAAAATCATCCCATAACTTCCAAATAGCGCGTGGATCGGCCATTCCATCCCAAGGCATACGATTGGTCATTCCATAAATTAAACCGCGATAAGGATTGCCTCCATCTTGTAGCATTTCACCCATTAATCCAAATGGAATACCACTCACTTCCGTTAAATAAAAATCGGGGCTGGCTTTTTGATAATCAAAGTATTCTCCAAACCAAAGTTTATTGATGTAAGGGAAATGCTCCATGTATAAATTAGCACTGTTATTAAACCCATCATTTTTATTAAACTGATTGGCCGAATGCAAATCAATAATACCTGGATGGTTTTGTTGTGTTAAAACGCGTTTAACCCTTTTCATAGTGATGCGATCAAAAGCGACATCGTCTAAATAAATACCATCAATGCCTATTTTTTTCACTAACCAATTCATGCCTTCGATATAGTAATTATGCCAACGACTCATGCCACTGTTCACAATAGCCGCATCTTTTATATTAGGTACAAACCAAGCTGCAATATAATCATCCCCTACATGTTCTTGAAGCCAGCTATAACCCCCACCCTTACCGGTCGAATAAATCTCATGCCCTAAACTACGCATCGGGAAGGTTTCATAAGCATGATTAGATAATTCACGAACTGTATTATATATTTTTACTTTTAATCCCTTGCTGTGTGCTTCATCAATATAGGATTTCATTTTAGCATGTTCAATAAAAGGATAATTAATCCAAGGATTAATTTCATTCGCATGATGAATGTTGATAATGGTAGCGCTACTTATAGCCTTGATGGTATCAATGGGTTTGTAAGAATGGAAAAACTTAGCATCCCATTGAAAATCGGTATTGAGTGTATGAAATGGTGTAATGAGAAGTGTAAAATTATAGTAAAGGCTTTCTCCTTTTTTCAATTGTCTAGCACCACTAAAATTATTGACGAGCACTTGGTTGCCAGTTTCACTAATAGTAATACCGCCCTTATTTTGATTGCCCCAAGAACTAGGAAGTAATAATGGTTTTTGTAAATAAAAATTAGTGTTCAAAGGCCTAACATAATTCTCATCTCTTAGTGAAAATTGTAGCCCTGCATTTACATCACCAATCCATGCGCCATCTTGATTTTTAGTAGCCACCTCCCATTTCCAATTAAAACTAGCAGGACGATAACCGCCTTTTTGGCCTAAGCCCATCATATAAGTAGCCGACTTTTTATCAAAAGGCATTTGCAATTGAATATCGGTTACATCTAAATTTTGCAAAGCGGTCATTTTCACGGTGTACACCATAAAGCCATCAAACTCAAGGGAACCTTTCACTTGCATTTCAAGTTGATCCGATGAAGTAGTAGCAGTCCATTGTACTGTACCTTTTTGTTGTTGGGTAAAGGAAAACTGCTTACGCGTATTTGATTGCATCATAGGCGCGCCATTAACAGTAAACTGCATGGGTTGCGATAAAATATTTTTAGCAGTTGCCGAATACGAAGTCATTTCGGGGGTGAAAAAACTTTGAATTTGAGAAGGCAAACCATCTTTGTTTAAAATTACTTTACGACCTAATAAACTAATCTCCATTCCTTTTACAACTAAAGGAGTATAAGGAGCAATCACTTCGTTTTGTTGAGCCAATGTAGAATTTAACCATTTTAAGCGCGTCTGATTCCAAGGCGCATCAGCCCCACTATTAATAATGGTATGATTATTTACTTTTAAAGAAAATTTGATAATAGAAGATCCCGATTCATTACTACTTACTTCAATGGTGCCCGAATAAATACCAGGAGCAGCATCGGTAGGCACATCAACGCCACACCATAATGCTTGTACCTGACCGGCAGATACATTTACTATTTTTTGTATTGGTACTGCATCATAACCTGTACCTTCTAAATTAATACAAGTTATTTTTTTTGCATCAATGATGGATCCATTCTCAGACTTAAGATTTGAAAATTTAACTTTTACATTATGTGTTGCTTGAATTGCATATAATCCTAACTGAAATGCAAACCATTCCCCCTTATCCGCAACCCCTTCTGCTTGATGAGAAGCTTGCGTAATCCATCTTTGAGGTAAGTCGGTGGTCATGATAATAGGAAATTCGCGCTTCTCAGGAAATACAATAAAAGGTTTCCCTTTTGCATTGTCAATGATATTCTTTGTTTCAACTGCAGTTGCAATCACTTCCATTGGATAAAAACTATTCAAAGAATCAATGGATTGAAATTCGGTCACCTGCGCCATTGGCAAATTCAAGGATCCAGAATTGGTTAAACTATTATTAATGATTGGTCTTAAATACACACCTTTAGGATAATTAGATCGGCCTTCATTTTTATAAGGCATGTAATAAATATAATAAACTCCTTTACCTGAAATGGGTTTAAAATTAATTTCCCCCATTTCTCTATTGGATTGAATCACTGAAAATTGACTGACCAATGTTTGGCTTTGTGCATCTTGAATGATGATGCGTTTATTTTGAGGATCCGCATCTCTTCGACGCCAAGGAATCATTACTTTAACAAGTGCTGCATTCTCATTTACTTTTACAACCACACGATGATTACCTAATGAATCGGCATTCCAGCAATCTTTACAATTGGTATACTGAAAAGAAGTATTATTTGATTGCGCATCCATTGGGCTGTAGATCATGAAGCACAAAAAAGAAAAAAGAGACGATAAAATAAACTTAGGCATAAAAAAGATTTTATATGAAAATGCTAAAACAACAGAAATTAGTTATCAAAAGCACCTGTCTATAAAATTAAAAAAAATAGGGCACTAAACTCGCTTTTAATACAACATTAAAAGGAGGGAGCCCAATGACTAAGAATGACCAAAAATTAATTCAATTAATTGATATTCAATCTATTATAAGAAATACTCATCTACTTTGATAGGCAAGCTGAAATGGATACCAATTCACAAGTGGTTTTGAATTAGTGGAACGATCCGCAGTAAATGAACCACCCCCTCTCATTCCACCTCCACCTCGCATACCGCCACCTCCACCCATTCCGCCACCTCGCATACCGCCACCTCCACCCATTCCGCCACCTCGCATACCGCCACCTCCTCCATTCATCGAATTAGGAGGTCTGTTTGCCCCGTTCATAGCCATTGGATTTAAAATAATACCGACACTAATACTTGGCGCATTTTTTGAATTAAAAGATTTAGGGTATACATTTTTTATAGGAATAATTGTTTCTAAAACAAGGTTTCCAAATTCATCATAATTAATACCCATCTTAATAAAATTGGTATCAGTGATATCATAAATCCTATTGTCCATATTGATAAAGCCAAATGTTTCAAAAACATTTTTATCAAGCAAAGATTGTTTTCTAGCGTTGGCTTGGTTCATATTTCTATTTCGATTATCACCTCTATCCATCATGGGGCGATCGTTATTCATCATACTACGCACTGGGAATTGGATTCCCATAGATTTATTTTTCTTTGCTTTGGTATCCACAAAAATAGAAATCCCAGCTCTTAGAAGTCGAGCTTGCGTGGCTTGATCATTGGTTGCAACACTTACATAAATATGCTCATTATCATTGGTGATATTATATTGTAAATGGCCATCCTCAGTGCCAAATCTTAAAGGTAAACCCCAATCGGAAGCGTTACCATCTGCCACAATAGGTGCTTGTTGAAAATTACCAACAGGATAAGATATCGAGCTACAGCTAGCAGATAAAATAAATAATAGCAAAACAGCAATGGGGGCTTTCAAAATTCTCATAAATAATATTGGTTTAAAACAAGTATAGATTAGAGTGCAGATTGAATCAATGGTTTAAAGCATACATCAAAATTAAACATTAAAACTGCCTAATATTGCAGCAAACAAGCCAACATCGTTTATTATTATACAAAGCAGATTATATTTGCAGTATGGGGCAGAAAAAATTAATCAAATTTGCGGCAATCAAGGAATACGAGAATGTCTTGGAATACCCACAGGGCATGCCGGGAAAATGGAGTGCCTTTTTTGAACAATTGGGATTAGGTAGTTCTCCCATTTTATTAGAAAATCTGACTATTCAACCTAAAGTTGATTCTTCCACAAGCAATGGAGAAAAGCAGCTCACTTTAGAGTTGGCTTGTGGCCGAGGTGAATATGCTGTAGGATTGGCAAGAATGTTTCCCAATCAAAATTTTTTAGGCTTAGATATCAAAGGAAATCGGATTTGGAAAGGTGCAAGTATTGCAAATAAAGAGGCCATTAAAAATGTTGCATTTGTAAGAACACAAATAGAGCAAGTGGCAAGTTATTTTACTTCAGATGAAGTGTCCGACATCTGGATTACTTTTCCTGATCCACAGTTAAGATTATCAAAAGCAAAAAAACGATTAACACATCCACAATTTTTAAGACTATATCAAACATTTTTAAAACCCGGCGGTTCGGTTCATTTAAAAACAGACAGTCCCAATTTGTATCAATTTACCATGGCGGTGATTGATTTATTTGAATTAACCTTGGTCAAACAAAGCGAAGATATTTATAAGGAAACAAATATGGATCCAAGGTGTGCGATCAAAACTTATTATGAAGGATTAAATATAGCAGGCAGCAATCGTATTCATTATATCGAATTTAAAATTGACAAAGTGTTGCCTAAACAAAAAGATGAAATGCTTAAAGAAATAATTGCAGAATTCGAAGTAACAGAGACGCATGATGCAAAAAGAGAAAGAGGAATGAATAAAATGGCAGAATAAGAATGGAAAAAGGAATTGATTATAATATAGACGAGCATGGCAAATGGGTGTTTACAGCAAAGTACCATCAACAAAGAGGTTATTGTTGTGGAGAAGCCTGCAAGCATTGTCCTTTTGACTATGAATCTGTGCCAGAGCCCATTAAAACAAGGGCGACATTAATTAGAAATAACCTCAGCAAGTCAATGCCAAATGCAATACACACCAAAGACAACTGATTTTTTTCAAAATGTATTTGAAGTAGTACGTCTCGTCCCTAAAGGTCGCGTGACCACTTATGGTGCGATTGCTAAATATTTAGGAACAGGTGGAAGTGCACGAATGGTGGGCTGGGCAATGAATGCATCGCATGGCGTAAAACCAAAAGTGCCAGCACATCGCGTTGTAAATCGAAACGGAATGTTAAGTGGGAAAGCCCATTTTGAAACACCCAATCAAATGGAAGCATTACTACTTAAAGAAAAAATAAAAGTCAAGAAAGAAATAATCATTGACTTTGAAAAATTATTTTGGGATCCTAATGTCGAAATAGGATTTTAAAATTATTTTAACCAAGGGCTAGTAAATCCTAATTTATGAAGGCCGCTTTGAATGTCTTTATCCTGCATAAATAATTTCCATAATAATCCAGAACGATAATTTTCAATCATCACAACGATGGGACCTTGGTCAATAGCTAAATAGGAATCTGCTACCCAGTTTTTAGTTTCCGAATAAGCATCCTTAAATCCATAAGTTCCCCATAAGCTAGTACCCTTTATTTTTAATGGAATACTATCATTAAAATACCTAAGTGCTTGCATAGAATAGCTAGGGGTATAAGGAAATGCACTTAAAGCCGCGGTTGGACTAATGACACTTAAATCGTTTAAAGGAGCATGGGCGGAATACCCTTCGTAGCTATCGCTTGCGGTTAAACCCCATGCATTGGCACTATAGCCAATAAACTTTTTAGGATTATCAATACAATAAGCACGGTTAATTAAAGTATGATTTAAATTTTGCTCCCAATAATCTGCATATTTATCTTTTAAACCTCTTGGATCTAAACCCATAAAACTATATTGAGAAAAAAACAAAGGTCCCCCATAATCAAAACCTAGTGGAAGTGTAATACCATAAAACGATTTTCCATTTTTAAAAAAACTACTGTTTGTCCAACCATGATGATATACCTCAGGTTGAATCGCATACCTAGGAGAGGAGGCCGCTAATAAATAAGCAATTAAGCATTCATTCCATCCACCCAGTGCAAAATTCATTGACCAACCATTATTTGGGCTCCAATGCCAATATAACACATCCTTTCCTGGTTGTACATGCGCATTCCATTCCGCTTCATTCCAAGTCCAACTAATTTTATTTCTTAATTCTTGCTCTATTGGATTGTTATTGGTAAAATAATTTTTAGCGCAAATAAGTCCCTGAAATAAGTAGGCTGTTTCAACAATATCTGCACCATCATCTTTCCTACTAAATGGAATGGTTTTACCGGTAGACCCATTCAACCAATGAGGAAATATACCATGGTAATGATCTGCTTTTCTTAAAAAATTAATCATCTTTAATAAATGTTTGGCAGCCGAATCCCTTGTAATCCATTTGCGTTCGGTAGCCACAATAATGGCCATAATCCCAAAGCCACTCCCTCCAGTAGTCACCACTTCATCACCATATCCAAAAGTATGATTACTGCGTTCCCTTGCCATTCCTGAAATAGGATGTGCAAAATCCCAAAAGTAAGAAAACGATTTTCGTTCAACTTTTTCTAACAAAGCTGAATCTGAAATTTGCGCTTTAGTACCAATCGATAGCAACATTGTACAACTAATAAAAAAAATGGATATTCGCATGATAAGTTAATTTTTATAAATAAGGTGCATTGAATCCCAACTGAACAAGTCCTCGTTTAATTTCGGGACTACTTGTAAATAAATCCCAAATAAGTTTAGTTCGATAGTTTTCAATCATGATTATAATGGGCCCTTGGTCAATGGCTAAAGTAGTATTGCTAAACCATAATTGTTGTAAGGAAAACGCATCTATAAAACCATACTCTTTAAATAACTTATCTCCTAAGGTGTAATAATAAAAACGTAAAGCTTTTAAACTTTTATCCGGTGTATAAGGCAGAGATGAAATAGCGGCGGTAGGTGCAATCACGCCAATATCATTGGTAGGAGAAGATGCCGCATAACCATTGGGAACATCGCTTGCAGTTAATCCCCAAGTGGCATCACTATACCCGTAAAATTTTTTAGGATTTTGAATACAATAATTATAATTAATAAGAGTATGATTAACTACTTGCGTTTGATAATTAATATTATTGTCATCTGATAAGCCATTTGGATTGATTCCTAAAAAAGAATAGTGTGAAAAAAATAATGGACCTCCTAAAGAAGGGCCTAAGGGTAAAGTGAGATTATAAAAACTATTTCCGTTTTTATATCCTACACCCGAAGCAAAACCATTTTGATAAACCAGTTTAGGTATGGCACTCGTATTTGAAGCTGCGGCTAATACATAAGTGATCAAGCATTCATTCCAACCTTTGATAGGCAAATTCATTTCCCAGGAATAATTGGGGCTCCAGTGCCAATACAATAAATTTTCATTAGCTTTTCTAAACCAACTCCATTCTACCCCATCCCACAAAGTATTGATATCATTTCTTAATGCAATCTCGTCCAGTGAATTACTTGAAAAATATTGTCTTAAAGTTAAAAGTCCAGCCATTAAATAAGAGGTTTCTACTAAATCTGCACCATTATCTTTTATGCTAAAAGGAATGACATTACCTGTTACTCCATTTATCCAATGGGGAAAAGCACCATGAAATTTTTGCGCTGTATTTAATAAAAAAGAAACTACTTTTTTAGATCGTTCTAGCCCTTGTGCTTTGGTAATAAAGTTACGATTAACAGCAATTGGAATGGCCATAAGTCCAAAACCAGACCCACCAGAGGTAACAATATCTCCAGATGTGTTACGCTCCCTTGCTAATCCCGAAACGGGATGCGCGAAATCCCAAAAATAAGCGAATGTTCTTTTTTGAATGGTATCTAATAAAGCATCATCACTAATGCGTGTAAATTTATCGTTAGAATCTAAACTTGTTTGAAATTGAAATTGAAAATCACTATTCAATAGGCCTCCTTTGATCGAATTTAATTGGGTAGTAATGGATAAATTGTATTTTGTTAAATATTTTAAATTGTTACTAGGCGTAATTACGATGACGCTATCATGATTAAGATAACTCAAATTAATTGAGGCAAACGCACCAGATGTTTCGGTAATTTGTATCGATTTAGCAGCAGTATTTTTATCAATCGCATTGCTGCATTTAATAGTAAAAATGGGTTTCGCAGAAATATCAATCTGTGATTCACTATTTCCTATACTAACATTATTAAGTTGTGAGGATTGAATGGTAAGAATATCAACCAAAGGAGTCACAACAAGATTGTCATGTTTTTTTTGACAAGCAGTAAATAAAAACAGACCGAGTAAAAATAATAAGCCAATTTTTGAAGTCATAAGTATTACCAAGTATAAGTAGTAGCAGCTTGTGCTTGTAAGGTAGTTGAAAATGTTTTTCCTGAACAAGTCACTGAAAAAGATTGTGATGTATTGGTACTATTTAACACAATTAAAACTCTTTTGCCTTGAGGGGTTACAAATGCAACATTATCTAAATTGGCAATATCGCTACTACTAATGCGAAGCGAGCCTTGAGGAATGAACTTAGATGCCTGTGCAATAATATAATAACTTACATTTTTTGAACAATCGTCTCCATTAATTGTAAGTGCTCCTTTGCATTGTGTGCACCCTCCTGTCGTATGAGGTTGATAAAAAGGGTCGTTGGCTAAATTCCATTCTAGTGCATTTTTGCTCCAATTGTTCATAGTGCCAATGATAACATTTTTCATATGCCATATAAAATCACCCGAAAAGCTACCTGTGGAACCTGTCCATTGTTCGGTAAAATATAAATTTTTAGAAGGATGGGCTGCTTTAACAGAAGATAATGCTGAAACACTTCCAAGATATAAATGAAAGGCGGTGCCGTCAACATAGGCAGCTGCTTGAACATCATTTAAAACCGAAATGGGATATTCGGGGTGATCACAATTATGATCAAATAAGACGATTTTTGTGCTGATATGTTGTTGCTGAAAAATGGGTCCTAAATAGGTTTTGATAAAATTAGTTTGCTCTGAGGCATTCATTAATAAACTGGGATTATTTTTATCATTTTCTGGTTCATTTTGAATCGTTAACGCATCAATTGTAATGCCATTGGATTTCATCAGAGTAATATACTTAGCCAAATACTGAGCATATACATTATAATATTTGGATAATAAAGTACCTCCCATGGAATTTTGATTCGATTTCATCCAAGTGGGAGGGCTCCATGGTGAAGCTAAAATTTTTATAGTCGGATTTATTGCTAGAATTTGTTTTAAAATTGGAATTAAATGAACGGTATCTCTAGACAAGGAAAAATGATTCAATAATAAATCTTCTTGTCCCATGGTAATATCGTCATAGCTAAAAACACTACTGTCTAAATCGGAGGCGCCTATACTTACACGTAAATAACTCACTGCAATGCCGTCAGCATTTTGTGGATTAAATAAATTTTGTAATACTTCTATTTTTTTAGCAGGAGAAATTTTATTAAATAATTGGGCACTACCCCCTGTTAATGTATATCCAAATCCGTCAATGGATTGAAAAGTGACTGCGGGATCGATTGCAATATTATTTGAAGCATTCACAGTAGCCGCATTCGATAAAGTAAGAATGGATTTAGCTAATAATTTATTTTGATCTGCGCTAGTAGTAAAGGCTACTACCGTATCCTTTTTCACATCTAGCGAAGTCACCACTTTCGCATTACTCGCCGAGCAGCCTATTAAGACAAGTATTGCAAAAAAGAAATTTTTCATTAAAAACTATTTAAAAAAAATTAATATAAATTATTAGTTTGTTTGAAAAAATAATAATCGTTCGTTACTTCTACTGACTACTAAAACTTTTTTATTACCATTTGTATTTAACCATTTCGCATCTCTTACTTCCCCGTCCACATTTAATTTAATGGCATTGTTTATTTTACTAGTTTCCTTCTCAAAACTAAATGCAGTAGGTTGTAAGGCATCATAACGACCTTCATAGGGTATCACGCCATATAAATTTCCCATTCCAATAAAAGAATGCTGTTCAGGCATGGCCACAAATGAATAGATGGGTGCTAATTGCATTGGAGCAGGCAATACCTGTGCTTTAAATCCGCCTTTCCCGTCATTGATATAGCAAGTAGAAGCCAATTGTTCTGCCTTTAGTTCGGTATAGTCCTTAAATAAATCATAAAATATGAATTGTACCGTTTTGCCTGCAACATCGCTATATTTTAAATACGCTTTCTTTAATATAGGAAGGGGGCGCTCCAATTCATCTTTTGCTAAAAAAGGATATTCATTTCCATCAATCATATAGGTCATGATTTGTTCGATGGAACCATTTTTATCAAAATCTTTTACATATAACTTTAAAGGGCCTTGTTTACCAGCAGCCAATTTTGAATTAAGCCCTAAATTACCTGCAAGAATATCGTCTAATCCATCTCCATTTACATCTGTTACTAATAAGGATTGCCATAAGCCTGTGGATTCTTTAATATCAGTTGGAGTAAATTTCCCATTATGGTTCATGAAAATTTTAATAGGCATCCATTCGCCTGTTAAAATTAAATCTGGCCAACCATCTTTATTTAAATCTGAAAACCTTGCAGCAGTCACCATTCCAATGTCAAGTAAATTAATCACTGCAGCAGTAGCTAGTGTAAAAACGCCTTTACCATCGTTGATTAATAAATAAGATCGTTGCGGAATACCATATTTAGTAGCATCCGTTAATCCTCCTACAAATAAGTCAATATCGCCATCCTTATCAAAATCAGCGACTGTGACACAGGACTTATTTTTTGGTATGGCAGGTATATTAAGAAGCGTACTGTTAAAATGACCCTTGCCATCATTCAGATAAAATTTATCATTTAAAGTAAGGCTACCATCATTATATTCATTACCACCGCTTACTACATACAAATCATCAAAACCATCCTTATTCGCATCAAAAAATATCGCATCCACTTCCTCTGCATATTTATTTTTGCTAAACAAAGCAGTGTCCACTGAAACAAAAGTGCCTTGCTTAGTTTGCAACATTAAAGCACCAGATTGACCCGAAGCGCCACACACATAAAAATCATCTAAGCCATCTTTATTGATATCGCCCACTGCTATTTTAGGACCTTGGGTAGAAAGTTCATGAGGAATTAAATATTGTTTATTAAAGTCTACAAATACATTTTCGGTATGTTTCCAATTCACTCCTGCATTATTTGAAACGGGCGTTAAAATATTTGCAGGGCTAGGGAAAAAAGCATCATAATCAAATAGGGCTAATGCATTGGATTGCTCCAATTTTAATTTTGTACTCTTAGGTGCTCCCTTAAGCACTTGACATTTTTGAGTAGGCCAAACCACTAAAATACTATCTACTTTGTCTTGATCTTTTAAAGCAAAATGCAATACAGGGGCCACTGAGGATTGGAAACCTCTGGTACCCATCATTTGCTGATATTGCATATTGCCTTTTGAAAATACATAAACTTTAGCCCCTAATCCAAAAGTATTTTGATCATTTCCTTTTAATGAAATCTGTAAAGTATTTTTAGAAGTAGCATTGTTTTTTAATATTAAAGCTTTTTGATTAATACTATTCACGACCACATCTAAGTCCCCATCGTTATCCAAATCGGCGTATGAAGCGCCATTAAAGTAACCGCTCATTTTTTTAGTGCCCCAAGCTTCGCTCACATCTTTAAATTGAATGTTACCATCCCCTTTAAAAAAGAAGGGATGTGAACTACCATCAGGCATCGCATCAATAGCTTCTTTGTCGTATTGATCGGTATTATCGAGTCCTTTTTTTGTTTGTAATGCAGATACGAATTTGATGTAATCTAAATCAACAGGGCGTTTTACAATCCCACTGGTAACAAATAAATCCTTATTGCCGTCATTGTCAAAGTCGGCAAACAAAGGACTCCAACTCCAGTCGGTAGCAGCTACCCCGCTTATTAATGAAGTTTCAGAAAAGCTACTGCCCTTGCCATTATTGCGCTGAAGTGAATTTTTTGAATATTGATTCTGATATCCATTGACCCCTAATTTTACTTTATATATATCTAGGTTTTCATCACTGCCATATGTTTTAAGAATTTTTTCTTGATCAGGCAACATATCCACTGTGATTAAATCCATTTGTCCGTCGTTGTTATAATCTGCTGCATCATTACCCATACTAAAACGGCTATAATGCTTAAAATGTTGAGCGCCCTGTTCTGCAAAGCCACCCTTACCATTGTTCAAATAGTAATAATCATTTTCATGAAAATCATTTCCCACATAAATATCATCCCAACCATCATTATTAAAATCAGCAATCGCTATGCCTAATCCATATCCTAAATTACTTTGATAAATACCGGCTGTTTTAGATACATCTGTAAATTTACCAGTAGTAGAAAGATCATTTCGATACAATCTATCCCCTGCTAATGAGTCATAGCCTTGGCGCTTACTTGTATCCACAATATTCGCATGTGGATGGTGTGATTGATTTAAAATATAACAATCTAAATCGCCATCATGATCATAATCAAAGAAGGCCGATTGTGTTGTAGAGCAAGTTGTATTTAAACCATATTGAGCCGACTTTTCCGAAAAGGTATTGTCCTTATTGTTGATGTATAATTCATTATGACCTGTAAGTCCATAAAGACCACTTACGGTTGATACGTAAATATCCAAATACCCGTCCCCATTGACATCCGCCATCGTCACCCCTGATGCCCAATCTGAAATACCTTGAACACCTGCCTTATCCGTAATATCTTCAAATTCAAAATTGCCTTTGTTTAAATATAATTTATTACCCCCCTTGCTATTAGCTGTAAAATAAATATCTGGCAAGCCATCATTATTAATATCGCCTGTCGAAACCCCACCCCCATTATAAAAGTAGAGATAGTATAAAATACTCAGCCCTGGTTTTTCGACCAATTTATTGTTAAAATCAATATTTGTTTTAAAAGAGGATAGTTGCGTAAATAAGGTATCCTGTTTAAAAAATTGACAGCTGGTAAACAACACACAAATACTTAAGAGTAAATAAAATAAACGATTCAGCATTTGGAATAATTTTAAATAAAGGCAAATAGGTTTTAAAAAAAAGGACTGAACAAATTTAATTGTTCAGTCCTAATATTCAATGTTTTATCTTATCTAAATACACACTATTGTTTATTGGCGTATAAGGCAGATACCTCAGCACCTGACAATGCAGTGGTGTACATTCTAATTTGATCAATGCCTCCTTTCCAAGAAGAAGCTAACCAATCATCATTGTCATCACCATTTGCTGGACCACGACCAATACGCATTTCAGAGATCTTAGTATCATCAATATTGATATTACCATGTGTACCCCATTCTCTTGGTAATGGATTTAATACGCCATCCAAATATAGGGACATTGCACTTGTTGAAGCACTATATACCATCGCAATATGATGCCATTTATTATCTAGCATACCTGGAATTTGGTTTTCATTTTCCCAAGTAAACCAGTTATCACTAACGCTTTGATCGGCAATCATTACTTTGACTGCACATTTTGTATTATTACCTTCAAGCATAACAAATAGATTAGCACCCGACCAATGGCCATTACTAGAAGGGAAACTCATAATATATTCAGGACCATTGGTTCCTTTATTATTTAAAGTTTGTCCATCTTTTTTATACCAAAATGAGATTGTAAAGTTTTTTGCATTCTTTGCCCAATCATTTGGTTTAGCGTATCTAATATATTTATTTGTTGCACCTTGTACTCCTTTTCCTTTAATGCCGTCTAATGATTTCAAAGGATTATCCGCCGCAAATGCAGCACGAATACTGTCTACAGCATTCATTAAAGGATTAGTAGTAGTACCATCAAAAGCAACATAAAAAGCAAGCGGGCCTCCTGGCGCATTTGCATCTTTTGCATAAGTACCTAATACTGGGTGATCCATTTTTTGACAAGAGCTAAATATTAATACAAGCGAAAGCAACCAACTTGCATTAATGATTAATTTATTTTTCATTTTTTAATGATTTAGTTTGATGTGTTAAATTTTACCATTCTGGGTTTTGAATTAACTTACCGCCAGATTTATCAATAGCTGGTTGAGGCAATGGATAAAATCTGCATTTGTTTGTATATCCATCAGGTCCCAATACAGTGATTGCATCACCCCATCTTACTAAGTCAAAGAAGCGCTCACCCTCTAAGGCTAATTCTACTCTTCTTTCTTGTTTAATGGCCGCTCTTAATTGTGTTTGACTTACAAAAGATATGTTAGCTAAACCTGCTCTTGAACGAATTGTATTTACTAAGGCTACAGCACCAGCACCATTCCCAGTTTCATTCATACATTCTGCTGCCATTAAAACAACATCTGCATAACGGAATACTCTTTTATTAATCCATCTAGGATTGTCGGACATACCAGTAGAAGTTCTATAAGCAGGATCTGCATATATTTTCTTATTCCAATATTTTCTTGGTAAGAAACCGCCTGGATCAGTTACATAACCAGGAAGTACTCTACCATATCCGCCAGTTGCAGGATCATCAGATTGACCTGAGAATAAAATAGTTGATTGTTTTCTTACATCACCTGCTTCATATGCATTCACTAAATTATCAGTAGGTGTATCCCAACCCCATCCTAGGTTCCAACCACTTGCAGAAGAAGCTCTCACTCCCATACAAGTTGCATAACCAGTACCGTTATCAACCGAACCATTAGGGCTAACATATGCTTGAATCTCAAAAATAGATTCACTACAGTTTTCACCCCCATCTTTAAAAATACCATAATAGCTATTGTATAAAGAATAAGTACCTGAATTCATAACACTATTAGAAAGTGCTAAAGCCTGTGCCCAATTTCCTCTAAACAAATTTGCTTTGGCTAATAAAGTTTTTGCAGCACCACTTGTCAAACGACCAGGGTATTGATTACCCCATTCCAATGGCAAATAGGTAGCAGCAAACGTTAAATCGGCATCAATTAATGCATAAATAGCACTTGCAGATGATTTAGCAATATTGGCTTGATTTGCATTATATACTCTAAAATCAATTTTAGGTATATCGCCATAAGTGCGCACTAAATCAAAATAAGAAAAGGCTCTTAAAAACTTAGCTTCAGCCACATTAATCATAGATGATTTATCTGATAATTTTAATGAATCTGCTGTTTGAATTGCAGTATTTGCTAAGTTGATTAAGTTATAATGATCATCCCAATATTGATTGGTTGCCCATAAATCCTTTACATAAGCATAATGATCAAAAGGGGCAACCCACTCTGCACCATCTGAAGGATCACTCCCTTTTTCAGAGTCATCAGATCTGAAATCATTTACCGCCATCCAAGGAATAGTGGTAAATCCAGCGCCATCGCGCAAATTAGAATACAAACCATAAATCTGACCTTCTAATCCGCCTTGGTTTAAATCTTCCAAAGTGGCAGTCAGTGGTTTTCGGTCTAACAATTTTTGACAACCATACAAACCAATCATCAATGATGATATAAGTAGTAAGCTGTATAATATTTTAAAATTCTTTTTCATTTTCAATATTTTTTTTAGGCTTTTAATTAAAATGTTACATTAATTCCAAATGTAGTTACCATTGGAATGGCACCACCGGCATTATCAACACCAAAAGAAATAGCATCTCCACCATACTCAGCTGTATAACCTGAATTGTACTTCCAAGTTTTTAAGTTCTGAATGTTTAGGAAAGCTCTAAAGCTCTTAATGTGTGCTTTGGAAATTAAAGCAGTTGAAAAATTATAACCCAATTGAACATTTCTTAATCTAAAGTAACTACCGTCTTCAATATTATAGGTAGAAGCTTCATAGTTCACTCTGTGATCTTGTGCTAAAATAGGATCCCAATTGGAAGTACCAGCACCATGCCATCTGTCTACTTTGAATGCAGCATAGTTTACTCTTTGGTATGGCGATTCAGTTCCACCCCAGTTTCTGAATACTTCATTACCATATACACCTCCTAAATCAACAGAGAAATCGATGTTTTTATATTTAATACTAACAGCACCGCCATAAGTAAAATCAGGAGTTGGATTACCAATCATGGTTCTATCCTTAGTATTAACAACACCATCTCCGTTTACATCTTTATATTTTAAGTCACCAGGACCATAGCTAAATTCAGAGTTCACTGGAGATGCTAATTTGTCCGCATAACTTTGATAAATACCTTCTACTATATAACCATAAAAGTATCCAATAGGCATCCCCACTTCTGTGCGGTTAACGCCAGATTGGATGGAGAAATCTTTTGTAGCTAATGAAAGAACTTTATTTTTATAAGTAGTTAAGTTACCACTGATCGTGATAGTTAAATCCTTATTAATACTTTTAGTATAAGAAGTAGCAAGCTCAATACCACTATTTTCAATACTACCAATATTATCTAGACCATTTCTAGCACCATTGGAGCCAGGAATGAAAGTCATCAAATCATTAGTGATTTTATCAAAATAGTTCATTTCAAAAGTTAAGCTTCTATGTAAAGCAGATAATTCTAATCCAACTTCACTTGCATTTACAGTCTCCCATTTCAAATTAGGATTAGGTAAATAAGATTGAGAATAAGCGTTATAAACTAAACTTCCAAACACCGCTGCATTACCAGCAGATAAACCTGGATAATAAGGATAATCATAGCCATAAGTATTTTGGTTACCCAATACACCATAAGAAGCTTTCAACTTAGCATAATCAAAAATGTGTTGCTTTTGGAAAAACTTCTCACGACTCAATTCCCATGCACCACCTAAGGCCCAGAAATTTTGCCAGCGATTATTAGGAGAAATTTGAGAAGAACCATCACGACGGAAAGATGCGTTTAAGTAATATTTTCCATCATAGTTATATAACATACGCATTAATCCTGATGCAGTTGATCTTTCTCTTTGATTAGAGCTAGATACTCTTGAAGTAGGATCCGTAAATCCATTATCTATATACCAGAATCTTGGATCATTAGGAATAGCAGCGCCTGTTGAACTTTGTTTAGATGAAGCATTTCTGTTGAAATTTTCAAAATAATAAGTAGTCCAACCAGCCATTGTAGTAAAGTTATTATTACCTACTGATTTTTTCCAGTTCAAAATATAATCTTGTTGATACTTACGATAAGTTTGGTCTGTTTCAGCAACTTTTGTGTTTCTGCTGTATAAGAATGCCTTGTCTAAAGAAGCGTCATATGCATTATATAATGGAGTGTATTGTCTTGTATTTACATTACTGATATCAGCATATAAAGTAGTTTTAAAAACTAAAGAAGGCAATA
>JBAXVC010000010.1:0-85162 GCA_037129315.1 Chitinophagia bacterium
AGGTAATGATATCTGATGAATTCTGTAACACAAAAAACTGAAGCATATTTTATAAAAAATAATTCTGCTCGTTTGAAAAATAAAGGATTATTAGAATAAGGGCCACAGTAGCCATATGGAGAAATTATATCAAACTTGTTTTTAAGTTCCGAAATATTAAAACCAATTTTGATATAAGGGTATATAAAAATGAATTCATTTTCAATTAAAACAAATATTTCAAATTCTCCGCCTTGAATTTTTGCATCAAAAGAAAGGTAGGATGGGTAATAATATATATCAAGCCCTAAATTAAAGTCTTTTAAAATGTCGCAATAGTTTTCGGCATTATATTTATTAAATATGTATTGTATCATATAAACTCAATCACTTTACTAGTAGCTTCTCCCAATTTAACTTTTTTAAAGAATTGATAATTTGATGGGCTGTATTACCATCACCGTATTTGTTTTTTTTATATAAATATTTTTTTTTGAAATCATCTTTCATTACATAATTTATAGCTTTTAAAATATCAATAACAATTGGCTTAACGTTATAAACATTTGCATTGCAAAGTCGCCCCTCTTGTCTTTTTCCTATATTTACCACTGGCTTATTGAAACTTTGAACTTCAATTATTCCACTTGATGAATTACCAATTACTAAATCACAATGTTTTAAAAATGAATAATATTTTATTTGACCTAGATTGTAAGTAAATTTTATGTTATTAAAAGATTTTGATAAATTATGTAAACATTCATTAATTTCATCGCCATCTTTATCAAAATTAGATGAAGTGACTAATATTTGAAATTCATCATTCTTGATAATTTCTTGAAACAAATTACTTATCAATTCTGCTGTAATCTGATTATCGATAGTTTCTGGGTGAAATGTAGCAATAATTAATTTTTTTGATAATAACAAAGAATACTCTTTATATAGTTGAGCCTTATCTATTGTTATTAAATTATCAATTATGTCTAAACAAGGTTCTCCAACATTAAATATACGCCATCTTTCTTCATTCATTTTTAACAAATTTCTCATCGCAATATCATTTGTCACATAATGTATGTTTGAAATTTTTGTTATTGCATTTCTAATTTGATTGTCAATAGACCCTAAAGTAATATCGCCACCAGATAGATGAGCAATTGGAATATTGTATAAAAGAGCCATTGTAACTACGGGCATTAATTCAAATCTATCGCCCATAACAATTAGTAGATTTGGTTTTTCTAATTCGAAATAACGGCCAATATCTTGAGTTAATTTTGCTAATGATTTTTGTAGATTAATTCTTCCGTTTTCATATTTTAAAAAATTAATTTTTTTGTAAATTGAAAAACCATCATTAATTATATGAGAGATAGTATACCCATGTAATTTTGACAAATGAGCTCCTGCAACAATTAATTCTAATTTGAAATCAGATGCTCTATTGATTTCTCTAAGTATCGGCGTTAATATACCATACTCAGAGCGAATGGATGTAAATACTGCAATTCTTTTAGTCAAAATATAAATCTGATAAAGTTATAAAATCACCCTTGTTCTTGTTCTTATTTATTCTTTTACCAACACACATGTCTATGTCTTTTACTGACAAGCCAATTAATGGTCTTTTTGCAATAATATTTGTTTCATAAATAATTTCTCCTTGACATATATCTTGTTTTAAATATAACCCCTTGGTGACAATTTTTTTAGTTTCGACTTCAACTTGTTGCATTTCTTTTTTTCCACTTCCCGTCAATGCTTTTTCTACATTTCTAATTTCCTTTACTAATTCGAAAAGTTCAATAGGGGACATTGAGGCCTTGTGGTCTGGCCCTTTCATGTTTTTGTCAATAGTAAAATGTTTCTCGATTATTTTTGCACCCAACGCAACTGCTGCAATTGAAATAGAAATACCTTCTGTGTGGTCCGAATATCCTACAATAGTTTTGAAAGCATTTCTCATTGTATGCATTGCTTTTAAATTTACAGTTTCTAACTTAGCGGGGTAATTTGAAGTGCAGTGTAATAATGAAACACTTTTAGCACCATTATTTAGCAATTCATTTAATGCGGCTTCTATTTCTCCTAGCCCAGACATGCCCGTCGATAATATTACGTCTAGATTTTTTTTGGCAACTTTTCTAAGAAATTGAATATTATTTATTTCACCCGAGCCTATTTTAATTAAATCCATTTTTAGCTCGTCGCAAAGAAAATTCAAACTCGTTTCGTCGTCCGGTGTTGATAAAAATTTAATATTTTGAGATTCACAATGTTTTTTTATTTCCTTGAATTCGATAAATGATAATTCAAGATTTTTTAACATTTCGAACTGGTTCGTCTCTTCCCCATCATTTAGCAATTGATATTCTGCCTTTGGTGCATTATAATCTACTATGTCCTCGGTAATCCATGTTTGAAATTTTACATAATCAGCTCCTGATTCTGCTGCAATGTCAACTAGTTTTTTCGCGAGTTTGATATCGCCATTATGATTTACTCCAGCTTCTGCTATAATTATTACATTATTTTCTTTCATTTTCTTTCTTTCTAGCTATAATTATGAATTCGTTTATTTCAGACTGTCTATTATTTATTGAGTAGTCAAGAGTATCTATTGAAATAATGTCAAAATATTGTCCATAAAGGCTATTTATATCATTATTATTCATTAATCTGGCAAATCCTCTCCCATTCAATGGACCATCTGAAATATTGGTATACGATTTATTCTCTAATTCGACTCTACTTTTACCAACATAAATTTTGTCTGACAATGTTCTGCTATAAAATAGCCCTTCCTTTTTTAGCACTCTAGAGACCTCCTTTAAGATCTTATTGGCATTTTCTAAATCATTAGCATATATACATTCAACATCTATTACTGCATCAAAGGTCAAATCACTATATGGTAAACTAATGATATCCCCTACATTAAGTTTTGCAAATAAGTTTTCAGATTTCAATCTTTCTTCTGCTTGTAAAATAGCTGTTTCACTTCCGTCAATACCATAAGCATTAAATTTTTCTTTAGCTAAATACCAAATATTTGCTCCTGGCCCGCACCCCACCTCAAGTATGTTGGTCTCACTTCTTTTTAACTTATAAAAAAATCTAGCAATAAATTGTATTAAACTTTCACTCGGGTATTTACCCCAAGGGTTTTCAGAAAAAATTTTTTCCCAAATTGGATCCCAGCTTTCCATTGAATTTTCGTTCATTCTTAATGATTTATTTTTTTCATAGCTAGATGGTTAAAAAAGATACTCTAATATCTGACACTACTTGGAATATTTACAATTCTATCTTCTAAGTAAATTGCGTTTTCTTGAGAATCTCTTTGGAATTTTGAATATATCGGTGATTTAAAAATCAATTGCCAAATTGGACGCGTCATCACTTTGTGCTCATTAGTTTCTTTTAAAAAAGCATCTCTTTCTTTTTTATTCACTAACTCTAAACACATTAGCCAATAGTTAGCTTTAGTATTTGGCAATTCTGTTCTGAATTTAACACCTTTGGATTCAAAAAATATACTATACTCTAATGCTAATTTTCGTTTATTTTGAATAAAAGAACCTAATTGTTCTAACTGAGCGCAAGCTAATGCTGCATTTAAATTTGGCATTCTAAAATTATAGCCAATTTCATCATGGACATATTCATATGGATGAGGCACTTTGGCAGTAGTAGTTAAATGTTTTGCTTTAATACCAAGTTGTAAATCATTCGTAACAATTGCACCTCCGCCACCACTTGTTACAATCTTATTACCGTTGAAAGAGAAAACACCTAATTTTCCAAAGCTCCCTATTGGCATCCCATTATATTCACTACCAATAGACTCTGCGGCATCTTCAACAAATGGAATATTCCATTTGTTACATATTTTAATTAGTTCATCTATGTGGACCGGAAATCCAAATGTATGCATTGGCATACATGCAGCTATTTTTTTGTTTGTTTTCTTATTGAAACAAACACCATCTCTCATTACTCCAAACTCTTCTAAAAATGCTTGCACGGATTTTGGTGATAAGCCCATTGTATCTAAATCAACATCTACAAATACAGGAGAAGCTCCATTATATATAATAGCATTAATTGTAGCAATAAAGGTTAACGCCTGAGTCAAAACTTCGTCTCCATTTTGAACTCCAGCTAATCTCAATGCAACTTGAAGTGCAGATGTTCCATTTACTACAGCAACTGCTTTTTGCGTTTTGGTCAATGCGGCCATCATTATTTCAAACTTGTCTACATAAGCACCAACTGAGGAAACAAATGTTGATTCAATTGTATCCAATACATATTCTTTTTCTCTACCCGAGAAAATAGGTTCATGTAAGGGAATAAATTCTTTAGATGGATATTGATTTCTGATAAAATCAATTATTTCAGTATAATTAGACATTGTAAATGTCGGATTTGTATTGTTGTAAATTTTCTTTTTTAGAAAACCAATCAATTGTTTCCTTTAAGCCCTCACCTAGGGTATATTTTTGATTCCAATCTGTATAAGTCTTAAGCTTTTCATTTGATCCAAAAAGTCTAAACACTTCTGATTTCTCTGGACGTACTCTAATTGAGTCAGTTATAATTTTAGCACTTGGATTAATATTGTTAATTAATTGCTGAGCTAAATCTCCAACAGAAATTTCACTCTGTGTTGCGATATTTACTTCATGACCAATTAGTTTATCGCATTGTGCAATTTTTAAAAATCCGTTTACTGTGTCTTTTACAAATAACAAATCCCTTGTTGGAGTAATATCTCCAAGTTTAATTTCTCCTGCACCATTTAATAATTGAGAGATGATGGTTGGAATTACAGCCCTTGCAGATTGTCTAGGACCAAATGTATTAAAAGGTCTGACAATTGTTATAGGCAAGTCAAATGATCTATAAAAAGAGTCAGCAATAGCATCAGCTCCAATTTTAGAAGCTGAATACGGAGATTGTGGCTGTTTTGGATGTTGCTCAGTAATTGGAATAAATTGAGCTGTCCCGTATATTTCAGACGTTGAAGTTACTAGAACCCTTTTTACATTATTGTCCCTTGCTGCTTGAATAATGTTTAAAGTTCCCTTTACATTTGTATCAATATACGAATCTGGCGAGTGATAACTAAATGGGATAGCAATTAATGCGGCAAGATGAAATACTATGTCAACTCCTTTCATTGACTCTCTTACTCCATTTGGGTCTCTAATGTCTCCAGAGAAAAATTCAATTTTATTTTTTATATCATTTGAAACAGTATCAAGCCATCCATATGAATTAAATGAATTATAGCAAACAAATGCTCTTACATCATAACCAGCTTCAACTAAAGCTTCTGTAAGATGTGATCCTATAAACCCATCAGCACCGGTAATTAATACTTTCATGTTAAATACTATTATTAATCTAAATCTTTAAGTACATTGCTTATGCCACCATCAATCTGAATATTTGCGCCATTTATAAACCCAAGCTCATCTTCAGCTAATAACAATGTAAGTTTTGCAACTTCCCTCGGCTTACCTATTCTTTGAAGTGGATGTATTGAATTAAGTTCATCAATTTTTTTTTCATCATTATTAAAGCCATCATGTAACATTGGTGTGTCAATTGCTGCTGGACTTATAGAATTTACTCTTACTTTTCCTTGCAAATCAACGCTCATACTTTTTGTCAGTCCCACTAGTGCAGCTTTTGATGTCGCATATGAAACAAATCTTTTTTTAGTCAGCTGTTGGTGAATACTTGAAATGTTTATTATACATCCCTTAGTATTTGCAAGTTTATTGAGGAATAATTGACTTAATAAAAATGGAGCAGTTAAGTTAACATTCAGTGTCTGTGTCCAATCTTCCAATTTTATCTCATCTATTTTTCCCAAAATCTGAACTGCAGCATTATTTATTAATACATTTAGATTTGGCACTTTCTCATCAAGCACCTTATTCATTTCGTTTCTATATTCTTGATTTATGCAATATTGATTTAAATCAAATTTTATAAACAAATCAGAATTATTTATTTTATTAATATTATTATTTATATCCAAACCAACTACAAAATACCCCTTTGACTTAAAACCTTCTGCTATCAAGCTACCTATTCCTCCCAAAACACCTGTTATTAGAACAACTTTACTCATTAATCAATGTTTAAATAATTAAATAATAATTCTATTGCACGTAGACTTGCCCTTGTAACAGCCTCTTTTGTATTAGATCCATTATGAGTTCCAAAAACACATTGATTAAATTGTCTAAGGTTGTTATCAATTGTCATTGGTTCTACTTCAAAAACATCTAAGGCAGCAGAACTAACTTTACCATTATTCAAACTAGCAATTAAATCGCTTTCATTAATTAACGGACCACGTGCAACATTTACTATGGAAACACCAGTTTTCATTAGACTTATAGAATTAGCATTAATCATGTGTTTACTAGTCTCCGTAAGTGCACATGTTAAAATTATAAAGTCTGCATCATTAATTCTATTAGGAAATGTGAGAATTTTATTTATCCCTAAGTCATTGGCGTTTAATTTAGTATATGGATCATAAGCATTTATAATCACATCAAAGCCTTTCAATCTCTTGATAGTAGCTTGACCAATATCCCCCAAACCAACTACTGCAATAACTTTTCTACTCATACTCATTCCAGCAGGTTTGATCCAATTCCCAAATCTAACCTCTCGGTCAATATAATATGTTTGTCTTGCTAATCCTAATAAATAAGCAATTGCTAAGTCTGCAACTTCTCCTCCAAACATTTGTGGAGTGTTGCTTATTGGAATATTTAATTGTTTGCAAGAATCAAAATCAACATTATCTGTACCAACACCCCATTTAACAGCAGCTTTTAACTTTCCCAACTTTCCCGCCTCAAAAACTTTTCTTGTAGCTGGATCGTCACCAATGATCCAACCATCTACATTAGGAACTAGTGCTAACAACTCTTCCTCTGATAGAATCTGTATAACATTGGGGGTTACTAACTCAATATTTTTTTTTGAAAAGATCTCTCTAAATTCACCAATTCTTCTCAACATAGGAGGGCAGGTTACTAAAACTTTCATGAGTTTAATTATTTAAACCTTTGACTTCTTTATATAAAAATTCGGCAACTTTAAAGTTCAATTCTACATCAATGTCTTGAGTCTCAATTTCATCCATTTCAAAAAGTAGTGGCCTATCTCCTATTCTATTATGTTTACCCAATAGTATTTCTTTTGAAAAAATATACATACATGAATTTTCTTCAAAAATTGGAGGCAAATCTTGTGTTCTTAAAAGAATATTTTGATTGTGATTTATGGGCCTTGCCAGAACATCCCAATAACGAACATTTTTTTTTGTTACACTAAACAAAGAATCATGCATTGGATATTTATCTATAAATGCCTTAATTCCTGAGTCTATTGTATTTGTAGACAACATCGGATTTGTACTATGTGTCTGTAAATAGAAATCTGCAGGCACCTGATTAATTATATTTAATAACACATCATTCATAGGCACTGATCCATCTTTCAAGTGTTCGGGTCTTTCCAAAATTTTAATTTTCGGAAAATGTTCTTTTGCTAATTCAACAATACTTTTACTGTCTGTATCTATAACAATAGTTTCAATGTATTTTGATTGAGTTAAACTTTCTATTATGTGAAAAAAAAGTGGTTTACCTGCAAAATTTCTATAATTTTTACCAGGCACTCTCTCACTAGAATGTCTCATAGGAACTAATGCTGCTATTTTGAATTTATTCATTATTTTTTGAAATTAATAGTGCTCTAACTGGCGAACCCTCTAATCCTTCAATTTTTAATGGAAGGCAAATTAAATTATACCAACCTTGATTAACATATTCTAAGTTTAAAGTCTCAACAATTATTACTTCATTTTTTAATAAAATTTGATGAGTCTCGGGACCATCATTATATCTTTGTATAGATAAATAATCGATGCCAATTAAGTGAATTCCTCTTTCTACAATCCATTTTGCACCAGATGCATCAATACTCGAAAAATCTTCTTGAAATTCAGTTAACTTTTCTTTCCAATACAGTTGATTATCGGTTTTTAATATTAATTTATTACAGTCTTTCGGTATGCTTGCATTTTCAAGATCTAAATCAGTTATGCTTTTGATATTATAAATTTCCAGAACAAATACATCCCCCAACAACTTTTCTAATTCAAGATTTTCAATTGACCTGCCCCCCTCTATGAAATGTAGTGGAGCATCTAAATGTGTTCCAAGATGGGAGTCAATTGAAAAATATGATAAATTATTAGTATCATTCGGAATTTTCATTTGCCACTTATATACAAAACCAACACTCCCTGGCCACTTAGGCGTTTTTTGGGAAATTGGGAAAGTAATATCTATGATTGTATTGTTTTTCATTAATTATAGTTAATTCTCTTTGAATTAATATTTAATTCCGCGCCTATGGTACTTTCCAAAGAGTTTGGATAATAAAATCTGTTTTTTAACTCTTTTGTTACTATACCTTTTTGTTTGTGTCCTAAATAAGTTCCATAGAACTGCATAAACCTAAATACAATTATATTCTTTAACTCGAAAAAGAAACGTTTTTTTCTAATTGCAAAATAAAAATCTGAAATTATATTATATATAGTTAATCTTATAAAATCGAGTAATCCTACATGGACCTTGGGATAAATATTTTTAAATGCAATTGCTTCTCTAAGGTATCTGTTTTTGATTTTTTGAGGTGTCTCTTCATGTACATGTACAATTACCGCCTCTGCTAAATAAATAATTCTATATCCTTTTTTCATCATTATACTCGCCCATGCCAAATCTTCTAGCCCAGTAATTTGTTCGTCATACCTTACCTTTTGCCACAAACTTTTCTTAATTGCACAATTGGCATTATTACAAAATGGTGTTGATTGATTGTAATTACTTAATGATGGAAACCATTTTGAAAATATTTGATGTTCTGAAAAATGGGTGTTTTCATTCCCGATTTGTCTTCCATATACTAAAGCTACATTTTCGTCTTCAAATGGTTGTATCATCCTGCTTATCCAATCAGAATATACTGGATATACATGTGCAGATGCAAATAACAGAAACTCTCCATTAGCATTATCGCAACCTAAATTTAAGGCTTTACCAAATGAAAACTCTTCTTTAGGTAATGTTACGACATTTGCCCCCATGTGCTTGGCAATTGACATGGTAGAATCTGTCGAACCAGAATCTACAACTATTACTTCAATCTCAACTTGATTATTGAATTCTTGTCGATTAATTCCATCAATCAACCTTCCAATATGCCTCTCCTCATTAAAAGTTCGTATAATTACTGAACATTTCATTCCTAAATATATTTTAATCTTTCAATGTTTAGATTGTGAATTCTTAAACTTGCATATTAAATAAATCAAACAATTTTATATTTCAAAAGATGATTTTTTAATTTTTTCAATGAACTTAAACCTTTGTATTTTAAACAAACCTAAAATTGAAATAAGTAATAAATAAGCCTTGGCCTATAATTTTGATTTCTTTTAGTCATTCTATATAAATACTATGACTAAAAGGTATTCATGTTGTCTAATTTTATTATGTTTTATAAATATAATGACTGGGGGTCTAAGTTCCTATTTCTGTAAGACATATTCCTTTCACCAACCCTATATATCAAGTTCCAACAACCACTATTTTCATTTGTTATTCGCTAAAATAACGCACAAAACTGCGCACATTTAACCTATTTTCCAACCTTTTTGTGTTACCTATAAATAAAAAATCAAACATATAAAGTACTTGATTTTCAACTTATTAATGATTTAAGACTAATTGCAAATACCCAATATTAGTGTGGACCACACTAATCCAATCCCACTACTTTCGCACCACCATCTAACTGTTCAAACACACTGTTATTACTTAAAAATTCAGGCACTAATTCCTTCATCTTACCTACCAATTGCATTTCATTAGAGACACTTAAAACTAAATGACCTAGTTCATCAAAACTTAATTTAATGGCTGATAATTCCACTTCACGCACTTTAGCAATCAATATTTTATCATGATAGGTTGTAATGGTATTTTCGGCGTCGTTTAATAATTCCTCATATAGTTTTTCGCCAGGGCGTAAACCACTATAAGTAATATTAATATCAATATTAGGAATCATACCATACAAACGAATCATCTTTTTAGCTAGGTCGGCGATGGCTACTGGCTGCCCCATATCAAAAACAAAAATCTCTCCGCCATTACCCATACTACCTGCCTCCAATACTAATTGACAAGCTTCGGGGATGGTCATAAAGTAACGCGTAATATTAGGATGAGTCACTGTTAAAGGACCGCCTTTTTCAATTTGATCTTTAAAACGATTAATTACCGATCCATTAGAACCTAATACATTCCCAAAACGAGTGGTAATAAACTTAGTAGTTTGATGGGCTTCCTTCGCTAAACCTTGAACATAAATTTCAGCCATACGTTTACTGGCTCCCATTACATTGGTGGGGTTTACGGCTTTATCGGTAGATATCATCACAAACCTTTCAGCATGATATTTAACGGCTAAGTCGGCAACGATTCTGGTACCAATCACATTATTCCTAACAGCTTCGGTAGGACAAAGTTCCATCATAGGAACATGCTTATATGCTGCAGCATGATATACATATTGAGGTTTAAAGGTTTCAAATAAACCTTCCATTCTATGTTGATGCGTGATATCAGCTAAATAAGAAATACAATTTATGCGAGTCCCTTTTTCTTGTAATTCCAATTCTAAATAATGTAAAGGTGTTTCAGCCTGATCACATAAAATAATCATTTCAGGAGCATAAGGTAATAATTGACGAACAATTTCACTACCAATAGACCCAGCTGCACCTGTTACTAAAACACGTTTCCCTTTAATTTGAGAGCGTATTTGATTATTATTAATCACAATAGGATCACGCTCCAATAAATCCTCAATTTTTATATTTTGTAATTGACGGCTGCTAAATTTACCTTCGGCCCATCTACTATAAGGAGGGACATTCATTACTTTAATATCATGATCCAAACAAAAGTCAACTACTTCGTTTTTACGCTTAGTAGATAAACTAAAGCTTGCTATAATTAGTTCGTCAATATTTTGTGTGGTTAAAATATCCGCTAGTTCACCATAGCGAATAACAGGAACACCATTCAAATGCTTTTTAGATTTCTTTTTATCATCATCTATAAAAGCCAAAATATTAATATTAGAATTGCCATCGTTTTCAAGTACACGTTGAGTAGCTACTCCTGTATCCCCTGCTCCAAAAATGACTACATTTTTCTTGGTCATTTTATAATTTTTAGCATAGGAGAACAAATACTTCACGGCTACGCGATAGCTCATCAAAAATAAAAAGCTAAATGTGGTATAAATAATAAGTACCGATCCTGTTAATCCAAAATCCTGGACAAACTTAATGGATAACCCGTTGACTAAAAACAATAGCAAAGAAGAAATAAAGATAGAAGCCGCAATACGAACTGCATCCTGAAAACCAGTATATCTAACAATCCCCGAATAGGTTTTGATAGAAGTAAACACCAGCGTATTGGCAATTACGATTAATAATCCTGTATTAAATACTGCATCCCAATCAATCCCTACTAATGTTATATTTTGCTTGATAGCAATCGCCAACAAATAAGAAAAGAGAGTGCCCCCAATGTCTAATAAAAATATCACCCAGCGAGGGACAATACTTACTTTTTTAAACATGATGTTTGTTTTTGTTTGTTTCATTCAATAGTGGGGGGCTATTGGATTATTAAATAAAGTGAAACTTATCAGCTAAGCTGAAAAGGTCATTATTATTATGCAATCATTTTTTTATATAAACTTCCAAATACTAAATACAATACGGTTAAAAAGCCAGCTAAAAATCCTCCTAATATCAGAGATTTTAATTTGCTTAGCTTTTCTTTTTCTAAAGGATAAATAGGTTTGTCTATGATTTGAACTAAAGGCGTTTCTTTTCTTAAGGTCACTTTAGCTAACTCTAAATTACCCACTAATTGTGTTAATATAGCAGTATTCGCTTGCACATCCACTTGACGTCTCGCACTTGGAGTACGTTTTACATTCATAGCCATATTTAAATTAAATACATTATCAGTAGCTGTTGCCACTCCTGTAATAGCTCCATTTAATTCTGCTCTAATACTATCTGCTTGCTTTTGTAAAATTTCTACATTCATCTTTGCTTTTTTCGACTTTGTTTCTACATAAAATTCAGAAGTCTCTTTCACTAAATTTTCACAAAACATTTTAGCGAATGTTTGATTAATACTATTTACCTCTACGCTAATAATACTGACTTTTTTATCTTTTTGTGAAATAACTAAATCTGTTTTAGTAATGCCGCTACTAATTTTTCCTAAAATGGAATCTTGTTCTAATGTATAATTAGTTCTATCTGCGTCAGGTAAAAACTGGATACTCTTTAAAGCAGGTTTTTCTTCCCAGCCTTTTCTTAATTCATTTATATTGATATAATGTTCGACCAAACTAATGGTTCTGCCATTCACTACTACAGGAGATAGTAATGTTTTTTCAATTAATTTTCTACTCTTCATGAGCTCCATCAAATTAGCTCCTGCAAATGCGCCACCTCCACTTGATCCTAAATCAATGCCAAATGAACTTGCTAAACCTAAAGCACCACTTAAACCTCCGCCTCCACTTTTTTCATCTTCCAACGCAAAAGTCAATACTGCTTTATAAGTTGGTTTTTGAAAATAAGCATACGTAAATCCTATTAATCCTCCTAACACACCCATTAAAACAATCAACTTCCACTTTGTTAATAAAAAGCGATACCATTCAGATATTTTTTGAATAAGCTCCTTTAAGGATATCTCATCATTATCCGGTGTCATGATATTATTTATGTTTTGAATTTCAGCCATGTTTTATTGATTATATGATACTAAAAGGGGAAGGATATATTAATGTAATTCAATTATTTAGTTAATAATTTTAAAGTTGCTACCGACGTTCCAATTTGTGCTAATATGGTAACATATTGTAAAATAGCTGTCATAGCATCCTTACGTTTTTCACCTTCAGGCAACACTACTTCCGATCCTGGTTCTATAGTAGGGTTAAATCGAAATATTCCAAATGTACGTGTACGTTTTGCTCTTCCATTAAAATATACTACATAAGCTTTATTGCGTCTTGCATTTTCGGTGATACCACCAGCAGCACTAATACATTCACTCATGGACAGTCCTTCATAATAACTAATCGTAACAGGTCTTAATACACCACCACGAATAGTCACTTTGTTATCTACTTTAGGTATCACCACTTCATCCTTATCCTGTAACACTAAATCCTGAAAACTTCCAGGATGTTTTATAATCTCATCAATTTCTAAAGCAATGTTTTGAACATTATCAGGCGACTCTTTAAAATTTGCTTTAGTCAAACTGTCTTGTTTTGCTAATGTAAGTGTATCCTTGCGAATACTTTCTCTTTTAATAAAAGCTCCTTTAGCATAAGCATCTCCAATTAAACCTCCTGCACGCTTAATGACATCACTCACTCTTTCTGTTCTAGTTAATAAAGAATATTTACCTGAATAGTTCACTTGACCTGTGATGGTTACTAATGCAGGTTCAGTAAAACCCACTTTACGCGTAATACTTACCACATCATAGGGTTGTAAGACAATGTTTTTATTGCCTTCTACAAAATTTAAATTGGCATCTAGTTCGGTCGTAAATAAAGTGGCAATAGTATTACTTTGTACCGATGATTGTTCATTCTTAAATAATCTTGATACTTCTACTTTGGTATTGGCAGCAAAAGTAGTTCCACCCGACAATGTAATTAAATCCTTCACAGTCATACTATCGGCATAATCATATTTACCTGGGTTATGCACCTCCCCATAAATTTTAACATTAAAGGAATCTCTTAAGTCTAACACCGAACTTACATATAATTCATCTTCACGTTGCAAATAAATATTTTGTGATTTATCTCCAGCCAATGCTTTAGATAAATTAATACTTAACATTTCACGCACTAAATTGGGTTTGAGTCTGAACAATTGTGCGCCTCCCGTATAAGCATCTTCTTTTAATCCATCTGCTTTTTTGATTAAATCGCTCACACGCATACCCTCGGTTAATTCATAAGTATCGGGGCGATACACGGCTCCAGTTAATTTAATACGGTTTTGATATCTGTTTAAAATTTTACTAACTACAAATACATCACCGCCTTGTGGTGCGTAATTTGCAAATTCGGTTTTACTTAAATCCTTTACTTGTAATTCACGACCATTTTTTTGAATCACTTTTACATTTTCGGTATATGCGGCATCATCAAATCCACCAGCATATTCTAAAATATTTTTAAACTTTTCATTACCGCCTAATTCAAAAATACCCGGACGTTTAATTTGTCCATTTACCTCCACTCTGTTTTGATACGCTGGAATACGAATCACGTCATTGTCTTTTAATCCTACATTATCCGATTGATCTCCATTTAAAATAAAGCGATATAAATCCACTTTACGAATAGGTTGATTATTGCGCAATAATTCAATATTACGATAAGTTCCTATGGGGGAAGGTCCACCTGCGATAGATAATGCATTGAATAAAGTCGTCAAGGAACTAACATCATAAGTACCAGGACGTTTTGCACCAATGATGGTAATATGTATGGTACGAATATTTGATAATGTTACTGATAATTTAGACTCATCACTTGCTAATGTTTTATAAGCAGTGCGAGCCATTTGTTGTTGGATCTTGTTTGCAGCTGCTTCGATGGTTAACCCTGCTACTCTAATCACGCCCACATTAGGAACGGTCACACTACCTTCATAAGATACTTTCAATTCAGTAGCAAACTCCTGTATTCCATACAACACTACTTTTAAAACATCATTAGGTCCTACTTCATAGTTGAGCGGGGTAGCAATGTTTGCATTGGAATTTAAACTGCCTGTATTTTGAAACAACTCCGATCCAAATACTAAATTGTTCGCCACCGCTTCGCCTTCTTTAAAACTTGAAGCGTTACTGGTAACTGATTGTTGACGATTGCTTTCAACAGTTTCTAATTTACTCGCAATTGCATTGGTGGTATTACTAGATGCTGATAATCTTGTTTTTAATTTTTCAAATTCTGCAGCAGGTAAACCTTTAGCGGTTGCTTGTGTTTTTAATTGATCTAAAGTGAGTTCCGAACCTTGTAAACGTTCTTTAATTTTACTAATATCAGCTTCGGTTAACATTTCAACCTTAAACTGGCTTAAGTCCTTAGTATTTAAAAAAGCCTGAGCTTTGGTAGTATTAATACTAAATCCAAAATATACTAATAATAGTATAGTAATTTTGAGAATGGAGGAGAGGAATAATTTTTTAATCATTTTGATGTGATTATAAAGTGATTTTAAGGGTTAAGAGCATAGCTTCGCTTTCCTTAGTCCCATATTATAGTTAGACAGGACTAATAAACAAATGTTTAATAGAATTATATCTAGTATCTAAATTACTAAACAATGTAGATTAAATTACATTTTTAGCACTTGAAATAGCTAGTGGTATTAGTTTTCCTAGCCTAGGCTACATAAAACTGATACTCATAAATTGAAGGGGGGTTTTTTATTTGTCAAAAATACTATTTTAAGTGTTCTTAAAAAAATATATACTAGACTAATTTACATGTAGTTAGGCTATTTAGGGCCTAATTATTGGGGGGGGGATTTTGGGGCAAATTTGGACAAAATGACCTAAAATAATTATCTTCATTAAAATTGACCATGTTTTTATTCCCTTTACTATATATTTTGGCCTTTTTAAAGACAATCAAGGCCTTTTTGCACAAAAATACTGCTGGAATAGTGGCTTTTTTGGTAGTAGGACTGCCTATTTACATTAACAGTTTATCGGTGACTCATATGTTGGGTTTTAGTAGCTTAGTACCTGTATTTCAATCATTTAAGGAAATTATAGTGGTTTTAGCACTGTTAATAAGCGCCTATCAGCTAAAAAAAATACCCCAACTTACCTATATTGACAAATATGTATTGCTTTTTTTAGCGGGCACAGGCTTGTATTTGCTACTGCCCATTGGATCCTACCCTTTTATAAGCAAATTATTGGCCATTAAAAGCCTTTCCTTTTTTTGTTTACTGTATGCAGCAGGTCGTTTTGTTTCTATATCAAAAATTAAAATCGCAAACATTTACCACACCATTGGTTTAATGACTTTACTGGCGGCGGCAGTTACCCTATATGAATACATCACCTATCAACATATTCATACTAAAACTGGATTTACTAATTTTTTAATCGATTTTTTTGATGGAGAAGCTTCGGGTAGTTACGGACTCATTTGGACTTTTGAAACCGAAACAGGATTAAAACGCTTTGGTAGTATTTTTGGTAGTCCTTTGGAAATGGGTGCGGCTATGATTTTAAATGTTGCTGTATTTTTTAGCTACTTCACTAAAGCCAATAATCAAATCACCATCAATAAATGGAGCTGTACTTTTTTTATTGCTTCCTTTATTTGTATAACAATTGCATTATCAAGGGCTTCATTTATAGGTTATGTTTCGGTACTTTTTATTTATGCATTAATCACACAAAATAAAAAAATGGCAAGGGGATTTTATATTGGTTTTGTTATAGCTACTATTTATTTTATTTACTTTTTATCGCAACACAATTTATACGATTTCATATTAGAGAGTTTTACTTTTACTAATGCATCAAGCCTAGGTCACTTATTAGAATGGATAGATGGTATGAACGCCATGTTCGCAAAACCTTTAGGAATGGGCTTAGGCGAATCGGGCCGTATATCTATGACTGCCAAAGAAAATACAGGTGGGGAAAATCAGTTTATTATTACTGGAGTGCAAGTGGGCATACCCTTGCTAATAGTGTATATCCTAATACAAGTGTATTTAATCAAAGAAGCCTGGAAAAATAAAAATAGTGCTTTTGGGAAATTGAGAAGAATTGCGATGTTTGTGTTATTGTATCGCTTGGGAATAATCATACCGATGTTTACTTCAAATACAGAATCCTTTATTTACATCAGTTATTTCACTTGGTTCATGAGTGGCCTCATGGTGAATATGTTAGAACAACAAAAAAAAATTAGGTATACTTTTTTTAAAAGCGCAGCTTAACAGCAACTGCTTTTTGGGTGAGCCACCCAAACCAAACAAGTATCAATGGCAATACCACATACAATTGTCTTTGTAAGGCACTCACTACTATACTAGCTCCAAAGTATAAAAACAATAAACTTAGTAAAGCAATAATGAGTGGTGGATGTTTTTTAATATTGAGCAAACTCATTACCACCGAAAATAAAAAGATACAAAACACAATCGCATTGGGTAAAATGCGCCATAAGTTTTGATAACGCATGTATTGATAGGATCCTGGAATACCAAAAAAGAATCGTCCAATATTTGCTATTGTATTTTTAAAATATTTGGCAGGATATTGTCTAATATTTTTTATCGCTTTTTGCTTAAAAGCCTCGTCCCGAGCTACTCCTGTGTATTTGTAAATTTCGTTATAATCCTGTTGGTGCCCTTTTGCAAATAAAGCTGAATTGCAGGGAACTAAGCTATCATAGCCACAGTATGCTTTAAATTCAGCATCATTCCAATCTCCGTATTCTCCTTCAATTGGTGTGCTTGCCCAATACAAGGACATGCCTCCTGCATTAGACCAATAAAAAGCTTTTCCTGTTAATTGATAGGTGTAAAATAAGTAAGGGATATTAATTAATAAAGCAACCACTGCAATATAAAAAAATCTTAAATAAGTAGATTCCTTTTTTACAGCATAAAATATAAAAAGTAAAATTGCAAAAGCAATAATCACATATCCAAATACCACTTTGGTTAAAATAAGGACCCCTAAAATAATGCCTAGTAAAATAAATTGTTTCAAGGTGACTTTAGGGTCAACTAAATTTTTACTGCTGTAATAAAGAAACAGGCACACTAAAAAATTAGCAAAGCATTCGCTATATAAATAAGTCATTTCCTTAAACGCAATATAATAGCAAGCCCAAAACAAACTTAGGACCAATGCTTTTTTTGCACTCACCCAATAAACTAAGCATTGATATAAAAAAACAACTGATGCATATTGCAATACCCCATTCAATAATCTTAACCCTGTAATATTCAATCCCAATTTAATAAAAGGGGCAATCAATAAGGGATAGCCCGGGCCATTCCATAAATTTAATTCCTCCTTAGGTGAATAAAACCCATGTAATAAATTTTGTGCAAACTGCAAATACCTTGGTTCATCGCCCGTAAGCGCTGCTCCTTGAAATATATAAATAATACAAGTATAGAGCACTAAAAAAGGTGCAAAAAATATCCAGGAATTTTTTACTTTAAGTTGCAATTGCAAATAATATAATTATAAAATATTTATAAAAGGAAAAACACGAGCAATAATAAAAACGGTGCGGCCATTCCCACTAATAAGCCTTCATACCATTTAACTTCCTCTTTTTCTAAAGGCAATACGGGGCCATCTGTAATTTGTATGGAAGGTGTCTCCTGAATCAAAGCGAGTTTAGCAGTTTCTAAATTTTTCATTAATTCCAAATAGGTATTGGACAAAACCACTTTATCTCTTTGAGAAATTTCAGAAACCACAGGCGCATTCACATCAGCTGGATTTAAGTTCAACATTAGCCTGGTGTCTCTTATAGCAGAATAAGCTCGTTGATTTAATAAATTTAATATGCTGTCTGTTCTTTTTTCTAATCTTGCTACATTGGTTTTTTGTCTGCCCGTTTTAGCATTGATATAAAAATCGGTTGCTATTTTAATAATACGCTCCGAAATTAATTTACTCAATAACTCATCTTTACAGTTGACAGCTACATTAAAAAATGACAACTTTTTATCTGGCTTTGAAATAGTTATCTCCTTGGTTTCAATTTTTTTAATAATATATTTTAGCAAGCTATCTTGTAATCGAATATCCTTATCGGGTTTTGCAAAAAATAGTGGACGGCCAATTTTACTATCATTGGTCCATTTGCTTCTAAGGCCATATACATCTGCGTATTTATCAGCTAAACTATAACTACTATCATTAGCATAAGGAGTTTTTAAACATTCCCCCATCATTCGATTACTCTTTAACAATTCCAACATATTGTCTCCAGATATTATACTATTTGCGGAACTCCCTGTTAAACTTCCAATATCCATTCCCATCTGTCCTCCTATGCTTGAAAGCAATCCACCTCCTACATTTTTACTTTCCTCTACCATAAAAGTAATCTCCGATTTATATCGAGTCGCTTTAATCAAACTATATCCTAATCCCACTATACCACCCAACACCACTGCTAATAATAATAATCGCGACTGTTGTTGTAAGGTTGATTTTACTTTTTGAAAAAAAGTAAATACCCAAGTCATTAATAAGGAAGAGGTATCTTTTAGTTCCATGTTCAATTTATAATTTTAAAATAGCAGCCAATCCTACTAAGGCCGAAACTATACTTGTTATAGCAGATAATTCAGCTACTGAAAATCCTTTTTCTTTTTCGGGCATTTCGGGAACAATGATTTTACTTCCTGGTGTGACCCTTGGATAAAATCGGAAAAATAAAAACTTAGTTTGTTTTTGATTAATCCCATTTCCATAATGTATATAAGCTTTCGCTAATGAGGCTCTATTTTTTACACCGCCTGCTGCCGAAATATAGGATTTAAAACTACCCGATTCGTACCTAGTTAATTGAGGGCTATACACCGCACCTGTTACTTCCACAAATGGATCATTACGGGAAATAAACAAACTATCACCTGGTAATAACAACAAGGATAAATCGCGCGCATTATTATTATCTAAATTTACACCAATCAATACCCCTTTACGATACACTTGTAAATCCTTGATTGATCCATATTTTGTTAACCCTCCTGCACGCTCTAGTATGTTTTCAATGGTTTCATTTCTTTTTTCTAATGCATAATTGCCTGGGAATAAAACCTCACCTGCCACTTTAATATCTCCTAAAAAAACTGAATTCAATAATCTTGGTACAAAAATATAATCCTGTGCCTGAACAGTGACTGTATTATCATGACTTGATAAATTAGAATCTAATTCCAACTTAATTAAATCCACCAACTGATTGGCTAAGGAATCGGTTCTATTTTTTTTGATTCTTGATAATTCCACTCTGTGGTAAGCGGCATCCTTCATAAATCCGCCACTCATTGCAATAACATCCTGTATTTGCATGCCTTCGCGGAATAAAATTTTTCCAGGTGTTCTCACATGTCCTGCAATAGTGACATACTGCACTTCCTCTAATTCTTGCTTGGTATATATTTGAATAGAATCCTCTCTTTCTAATATAAAAGGACTGCCTGCATTTAATTTTTGTAAATCCACCGACACCAATACTCTATCTCGATGTGCGGTTAATCTTTTTATAGTAGCCCTTGGTAAAAAAGCATCTGATCTTAACCCGTCTGCTTTTTGCAATAAAATTTGCAAACTCATTCCATTGCTGTATCCATAATCACCTGGTCGATACACGGCCCCCGTAATGCTTACTTTATTTTCAAAAATTGGTAATTGTTTTTCGGCATATATCGAATCGCCTTGCATGGGAATATAGTTTACAAAAGCATTGGCTTCTACATCCTTATAATTTTTATCTCTTGCATTGCGTTGTACAATTTTTATACGATCAGTAAATGCTGAATCATTAAACCCACCTGCATATTGTAATGCGTTTGCTAAATTTTCATTTGGTTTTAATTCATATACCAATGGTCGTTTCACCATGCCACCCAATTCAACTCTTTTGATATACGGTGGATATACAATCACATCCTGATCTTCCAATCTTATATCCTGTGACATTTTACCCGTTTGCAAAAATTCATACAAATCAATGCTGGCAATTTTTTTATTATTTCGTATCAATTGAATATCTCTTAAACTTCCAGTCTCGGTTGGGCCTCCCGATGTATACAATGCATTAAACATAGTGGATAAGGAAGATATTTGATAAGCCCCTGGTCGTTCTGCTTCTCCAATGATCGTAACTCTAATAGATCGATACGCACTTAAATTAATAGTAAGTTGTGTTTGTTTGGTTTTTAATGCTGGATATGCCTTAGACATTCTTGCAAAAATGCGCGCTTTCGCATCTTCGATGGTTAATCCATTTACATTCACCAAACCCACATAAGCAATATTTATATTTCCGTCCGGATTTATCACCGTCTCCATTTCAATTTCATTTAACCCTGTAAGTGTTAAGCTTAATTGATCATCAGATCCTAATACATAATTTTTTGGTGTGGCTATTCTTAAATTTGGTTCAAAGCTTATATTAGGATTACTAAAAAAGTCATAGCCATATCGACTTGATGGTTTTTTAAATTCAGGTACTTCTAACACCCATGTACTATCGCGCATAAAATTAGCCGTATCCTTAATTAAATTATTCGTGCTAAACTGGGATTTTTTACTCGATTGCAATCCTACTAATCGTTTTTTAAATTGCATCACTTCTGCTGGCTTTAAACCCTTTTTCACCAATAATTTCATCGCATCACTTTCCGAACTTGTTCCTGCCGACACCTGTTGCCATAATTGCAATATTTGTTGATCCGAAAATTGGCTAATTCTGGCATTAGATTCATTTTGTGCCTGTGTAGTTGTCACTACCATCACAAAAACTGTGAATACCGCTACTATCTTCCCTAAAAATTTCATCATTGGAGTAAACTTATATGTCGTAAAAATACAATAAATGAGGCATACGGCTGTATAATTAGAATGCCGTGAACGCGATGCCGATACTTGTTTGATTGGTTGTCAAGCTATTACGCAACAATTCATGCATCTGATAAATGCTATGACTTAGCTTAATCTGTAAATTATTAATAATTTCATAAGACCCTTCAAAGCTTATTTGATCCCTTTTGTATTGAGGATCAAAGCCATAGATAGGTGATGGGGTTAAAAAGTATTGTTGTTCCACCGTTCCCGCGCCCCCCTTTGCCATATGCAAATAATAGGCTTTCAGGTTTAACCTAGCCTTAGGATGATAGTTGGCAATGAATTCGAAACGATCGGCATTGGCGCCCATCCAATCGCCTAAAGGAAAATTGCTATTTGAATAATTTTGTGCTGGTAAAAAATTGCGATACACAAAGGGATATACTTTATTAATTTCTGCTGTTAGGGTAAGATAAGGCACACCTAAATCGGTTACACTAGCTCCCAATTGATACGCAATTTGATTTCGCGAATTGCTTGTACTAAAAATACTGCTGGTTCTTATTTCATCAATAAATAATTGCGCATACAAATGCGTTTTAGGAATTTGATTGCGACTACTCACTCCTATAAAAAATTGTCCGTTGGCGCCTGTTGTAATTTTATCGTTAAACTTATTATTGTCAAAGGCTTTGAAAAAACTGAGCGGCATTAAATAAGCAGGCTCTAACTGATCGGTGTATACAATGGATTCTCCAAAATGTACACTTAACCCTTTCATGGGTTTAATTTCAACAAAATGAATGGCATAAAATTTTGGAACAAACACTTCTCTCACACCACCGTATACGGTATTTCCAGTGCCATAAGTTTTAGCAGAATCAATCACTCCACTTTGTAACCATGCGTGCATATAATTAATACTCATCCATTTGGTGGGTTGATATTGCAATCTGAAAAAAGGATAAGAAGGTGATTTTGCAGATAGCACCAAGTTTCCTGTTTTACCATAACCCAATACATTTTGATCCTGGCCTACAGTAATCATTCCCTTATTAAATCGATAACTAATATTAGTATTAAACTGATTATAGGAAAGTAAATTTTTTGAAGTTGTTTGTCTTCGATTAAATCCTACTAATGTATTATCCATTCGTATAGAATCATAAGCTCCTTGCTCATTTACATCTCGCACACTTAATTGAAAACCAATTCGTTTTCCGGCATAGCCCATCATCTGAAACCCTGAGCTGATAATAGTGGTGGTTGATTTTGCCGACTGAAAGTTAAACTCCCCTAATGGGTCCAACATGATTCTAAAATTAGGATCGGTATATTTAAGTAAATGTGGTTCGTTGAAGATGGATTTATTGAAATCCTTAAATACAGTGGTCGTTTTTAAAATATTATTTTTTGTTAGATCATCAAAACTATAATAGGAAAGAAAAAATTGGAGTTCTTCCTTTTCAATTTTAGTTAAATTTTTATTGGATTGCAATTGATTTAATAATTGATACACTTGCGAACGATCGATGGGTTTGACTAAATCGTTCAATTCAACGAATCCTTTTTGAGCCATTCGTTCTAAATATTCAATTACTGTTGTCTGATGCGTATATACCTGTGCCTGTAAATGGTTAGTATTAAAAACTATTACCACTACAAATAAGATACTTACCCATCCTAATTTTATTGCCTTCAATTTGTGCATTTTAATAAGCGCCTTGGTCTCGTAATATTTTAATGATGGTTTGCAATATAATTTGCAAATCCAATGTAAAGGACCAACGATGTATATAATATAGGTCAAAATTAACCCTTTGTTCCATTTCTTGATGCGTTCTTACTTCCCCGCGACATCCGTTGATTTGCGCCCATCCTGTAATACCTGGTTTAATAATGTGTCGCTTTAAATAATTGTTCACTGTTTCCATAGAAGCAATATTCATAGGTGTTGGATGCGGCCTTGGTCCTACCACCGACATCTCTCCTTTTAATACATTCCAAAATTGGGGGAGTTCATCCAAACTAAATTTTCTTAAAAATTTTCCTAAGGGAGTAATTCTTGGATCATTTCGAGAGGTTTGTTCAAATGTATTAGGCGTTTTATTGGTATACATGGTTCTAAACTTATAACAAACAATAGGTTTGTTATTTAAACCCCACCTTTCCTGTTTGTAAATCACCGAGCCTTTGGAACTAATGCGCACTAATATCCAAATAATGGGCAATAGCCACCAACCCACTAGGATTAAAAATAAAATTGAAAATAAAATGTCAAATAAATTTTTGGAAAATTGATTCTCCCATTTATCCAAGGGTAAAATATTTAAATTAATAACTGATATCAAACCAATGGTGTCTATCTCCTCGGTTTTAGAAGTTAAATCCTCCAACTTAGGCATGATTCTTACACGCACATTATATTGATCACATAGTTCAATACATTTCCTAATTTGACTTTGTTCATGATGTGGTAAAGCAATTAACACTTCATCAATATGTTGTTGTTGAAAAACAGTTTCTAATTGATGCAAGCTGCCTAAATAAGGCATGGCAGTAGTTTGCGCTGTTTCATTAGTAACATTTTCTTCAACATCATCTATATAGCCCACGCACTTGTATCCATAATACACATGCTCTGAAATAGTTTTATTAAAATCGATCGATGTTTCATTATATCCAATGATCACTAATTTATCATGAATAAACCCTTCGGCAAATACAGAGTGTTGCCTTTTTCTTAAAAAATATTTTAAAGCAATGGATAACCCAAAATGAATCCCAATTAAATAAGAAAATCTAAAATAATCACCATATACCGATTTAGATAAAAATAAAAACGCACTTACTAATATTAGAAATAAAATATTGGTGTATGCATTATATAAAATTTCTTCGGGAAATTTTTTATTAATTCGATTACGATACAACTTACATTCATTGGCAGATAAAAACCAAATCAACAATAATATTAGGATAAAACCAAAATCATAAAATGTTTTTGGAAATACAAAACCACCTTTTTTGATAAATACTGCAACTAATAAGGATACAAGTAAGCTGAAGGTATCAAGGCCTATTTGGAGATTTTTATAATACTTATGGTTCCATTTCATTCAGCTCACTTTTTATTAACCAAGGCGTTGAGGTGATAAAGATATAAATCAGTCACCGAATCCCAATCATATTTTTGATTTATTCCTTGTGTTACTTTTTGTTTCATCTGGTTTAATGCCAAGGCATTAGCATCGGCCCAATCAAACCAAACTTGTAAGGAAGATGCATTTTTTTGAAAATAAAACCCATATTCATTTTCCTGTAAAACTTCCCTACTAAACACTGTATCTATAGCTGCAATGGCACAGCCATTGGCCATGGCTTTTAATAAAGTGGGATTAGTGCCCCCAAATTCATGCCCATGCATATAAGCATAACAATATTGATAAAGGCTGGCTAAGCTATCTGGATGATTGACATACCCTGTAAAAACCAATCTAGGATCCTGATAGGATTTTATTTTATCAGCATAAGCATCCTGATAAGGCACATCACCTACAATGACTAATTTTTTGTTTGATTTAGATTGTATAAATCCTTCTATAATAATATCGCTATTATTATCGGGTATCATTCGACCCACAATTAAATAATAATCATGAGGAATAAGGTTCCATTGCTTTAATAAAGCGTCATGGGCTCCCTCATTTTTTTCGGCACCATAAGCAATAACCACCGATTGTGCATTAAATTCATTTTGATAAATAGATTGCATTGCAGTAGCATCGGTGACTAGTACATCCATCAACTTGACGGCCATTCGAGCTGCCCATTTAAAATAGTTGGATCCAAAGCCCTTCCACTTAGGTCTTAACCATTCCAAACCATCCACATTCATCATGGTAGGTTTATGAAATAATTTTGATATAATGCCAAAAGGTCCATTGGATACATTTAATACCAATAGCACATCAGCCTTAGAAAATGCTGCATGCCAAAAAGCGAAAAAAGAATGTATGGGCTGACTTAAAATTTTACTTTTTAAAGTGGGAATATATTTTAATTGTATCCCATTCACTTGTTTTGGTTGCTCCTTAAATAAATAGGAGTGGCAATACACAGTAACTTGAACCCCCTTTGCTACCATTCTTTCTCCTATATGTTTGACCAAGGTTTCATAACCACTATACACATAAGGGTACCCGCGAGATCCTATGATACTTACTTTAAGTGGAATGTTATTTTTTAAGGAACTCATGAACGACTAAATAATGAAATGATATGTTGCTCAAAAGTATCCTTGCTAAAATATTCCGCTACTCTTTTTTTGGCTTTCACACACATTGTTGCCCTTCTTTCCAATGCTGTAATATTTCCTGTAATTGTTTGTTTTGAAATATGTGCCAAATGAAAAATGGTTGCAGCGCCTTCGTTTATAATGGAAACTGAAATTTTGTTGTTCGATTTATCTATTTCTGGCATGGGAATAAAAATGCCTGTTTCATTTTCGGTAATCATTTCCAAGGCGCCTCCTTGTGGAGTTGATATAACTGGTATACCATATTGCATGGCTTCCAAAACGACCGTGGGTAAAGGATCGGGTTGTAGGGAGGGCAATACTAAAATATCTATGGCCGAATAAAACTTATCCATTTGTGCTTCAAACCCTGTATAAATTACGCGCGTACTTAATTTATTTTTTTTAATATAATCCTGCATTTCCTTTACTAAATATTCATAACCCGAAAAAGCATCACCAGTAATGATAAAATATAAAGGAGCAATTGGATGAGTGATAGTACTATTTTTTAGTGCTTCTAATTTTAACATTTGTTGTGCCATAGCTAAAAAATAATTTTGCCCCTTCCAATAATGAATCCTTCCTGCCATGCCTATCACGATGGCCTCTGTCGGAATTTGATAGACCTCTCTAAAATTGGCTTGACTAAATTTTTGAATCGATTCAATTCCATTATAAATGAGTTTGGTTTTAGAGGCTAGTTTTTCATTGCCTTTAATCCAATGATTTTCTACCGCTTTGGAGACACAAATAATAGTATGACTGCTGGTTTGCATCAACCAACTAATGGTTGAATGTAAAAATTTTGGCTTTTCAATAATTTCATGCACATGCCAATAATGGGGAATCTTGTTTTTTTTCGCCACCCAGGCTCCAATTAAAACTGCTGTGGTATTGGAATAGACTAATTCAATTTTTTGATCTTGTATTATTTTAGCTAATTGCTTGTATCCATTTTTCCAATTAGCTAAACGATTTATAATACCACTAGGGCTAAAATATTTACGCCTAATAATTCCTAAGCTAAAAACATGAACCCTTGCTCCAGTGTTTTTCAATGCTTCTACCAAGGGTCCTTCATTAGACAATACTACTTCGCATGCATGGCCTTGCTTTTGTAAAATTTGTACAGTTTGTAAAAATATTTTACTCGCCCCATATAAATCCGATGAACTATGTAGTAATAAAATACGCATGCTACTAAATTGCTTTACATTTTTTTGCTATCACCACTTGATTCACTTGTATAAATGTTTGACAATACCTAACTATTTTTTTTCGTAAGCTTAAATTGCTTTTCCAAATATTACCAAAACTATCCTTTACGCTTTCTCCATATTGCTCTATCACTTCAAATCCATTTTGTTCGATGGTTTTTCGCAAATTTATTTTATTAAATATAACAGTATGCTCAAGGCCATCCACAATGATGGGTATTCTTAAATTGATAAAATTTAAAAGTCGATATATTTTATATGCAATGGCGCCTATATTAGGTGTACTTACAATAATGATTCCACCTGTTTTGATTATTCTATTCAATTCTAATAAATAAGTAATCGGATCAATTACATGTTCAATCACATGACAGATATTAATTAATTCAAATTGACCGTCGGTATATTTTGCTGATAATAAGTCTCCATTAAATAATTGCGATTCGGGTAAATAAGGCTGAACAAATGAAATGCAATCCTTATCAAGTTCGGTACCGTAAACCTGATACCCTAATTTTTGTGCAATATATAAATGCATGCCCAATCCAAAACCTACATCTAAATAGTTTCCAATCCCAGTGTAATAAGATACATTTTTATCAAACTGTAGTATTTCTTTATTACTTGATTTTTTGAGGGCTTCAAATTGTAAAATAGTTTTTTGCTTGTACTGTAAACTTCCAAAATTTCCCTTATCGTAATAATTTTTATAAAATTCCTTGAGTTCCTCCTCATTGGCTACTGGGTTTGCAAAAACAATACCGCAGTCCTTGCATTTTGTCCTTGAAATATGAGGAAACTGAGCAGTAAATTTCATTGAATAAGGACTCAAGTGTTCACTTTTACATATTGGGCAAGCATTCAGAATGGTCATATTCTTAAATTATTTTCTGGATTTAATCCACTTAGCGGGAACCCCTGCCACCACACTATTAGGTGGTACATTTTCGGTCACCACCGATCCTGCTGCCACCACCGATCCTTTCCCAATGGTAACCCCTGCTAGTATAATACTATTAGACGCAATCCAACAATCGTCTTCGATCACCACTTCTTTTTTTTCGACGCCTTGATCCTTAATTAAAATAGTTGGATCATCAAACACATGATTTTCGGCATAAATACTTACCCTTGGCCCCATCATCACATGATTTCCAATAGTAATTTTTCCAGAACATCCTATATAACTATAAGGACCTATATTACTATGATGGCCAATGATTAGCCCTTCGCCTATCGCACCCCCATATAAATTTGAAGGTCGTATAATTGCATATTTACCAATAGTGACTCTATCACCTACTTGAATGCCTTGATGTGATAAGCAATTAATTTCAGCGCCATCCTCAATAATTGTATCCGTTCCTAATTGTAAATAGGATGGATAACTAATGCGTACATTTTTACCAATCAATAAAATTCCTTTTACAGATTTTATACATAATCGATAACAAAGTCCTCTTAAAAAAAAGAAAAACAAATAGTAATAAGTAAGCCACTTGTTTTTTAGTGACCAGCCTTCGTCAAATCTTTTTATAATTGTGTTGCCCATACTTTAAAAAATATTAATGAGTTACTATCAGTTCGTTTATTTCCTTTGCTGCTTTATCCCAACTAAAATCAAAATTTCGTTGCTTCCCTTTTTCAATAAAGGATTGTCGCAGTGATTCGTTTTGAATCATATTCATCATCGCGTCTGATAAATTTTGTATCGCTTTTGATTCATCTACCCCTTCTTCCAAATTCACCCAATAAGCTGCATCCTGGCCTACTTCGGGCAAAGCACCATTGGTAGAACTTATCACAGGCGTTCCAAAACTAAATGCTTCTAATAAAGGCAAACCAAAGCCTTCGTTTTTGGAAGGCAAAACATAAGCAAAAGCATTTTGATACAATGCCGCAGCCTGCGGTGCATCAACATAGCCTAATAATTTGACCTTATTTTCCAAGCCTTGTTTTATAATAGTTTGCAGGATATGATCCCTGTCATTTAAATTTTGTTTAGTAGGGGTATTGCCTGCTAATAAAATTTTATAGTTGGGGTATTTTTGAGATACTATTTTAAAGGCCTTAATAAATAATGGAAGGTTTTTTCTTTTTTCTAAAACTCCTATATGTAAAAAATACGGATTGTATTTTTGATAGTCATTTTCTAAATCGGATTGCTTAAATAGCTGCGAAGCCTCGTACACCACTTTTATTTTTTCACTATCGAAGCTTTCGTATTCTAACAATTTTTTTTGAGTGTAGTAACTGGGTACAATGATTAAATTTGCTTTTTTAGCTGCAGGAACGCCTATTCGATGAAAAATTTGTAACCAAAAAAAATTATAATTACTTGGTGTTTGCCAAAAAAAAGCATCATGCAATACTACAATGGTTTTTAATCCTTGTTTAAAATAGGGAACAAAAAAATCGGCACAAAATAAATGTGTACATCCTTGTTGTTTGGCTTTTTGGGGTAAAGTGATTTGTTTCCAAATTTGAAAACGAATATGTTCTAAAAATTTTAATAACATATTTTTGCCAGTGTATACTTTGGTAGGATCCTCAATTAAGCAAATAGTTGCATTGGGAATTTTTTCCCATGCTTGAATTAATTGGGTTAAATAGGTTTTAACCCCTGTTTGTGCTATTTGCAAATTTCGAATATCGATGGCTACTTTCATTACTATAAATAACGAATTCCAATTTTAAATAAAAAACTATCTAAGTCATTGGGATTTTGTAAACCAAATCCGCTTGCAGTACTAGGCTGTGTCCAATTATAATTATAGGATCGTTTTGCTATTAAACTTGCAGATAATAAAAAATGTTTATAAGGTTGATCATATATAATTCTTAGCCCCATATCTACCCATTTGCTTTTACTTGGATTTTGAAAAGCTAAGCTAGAACCTTCATAAATATCTCCATTAAGGGTCGTGCTTTCAATTTGTACTCCTAATTGTTGCATCCCCTTAAATTGACTCACCCGCATCATAAAAAAATTACCACCCGAACCAATAGGCGCTCCTAAATTTTGCCCTAAATAATTATAACCAAATGGACGATAACCTCCATGCACATACCAGTATCCTGCAGATCGGGTAGGAAAGGAACTGGCTTGTTGCAAACGAGTATATTCACTCATTAACTGCCAATATTTACTTGGTGCTGTTTCGTTATAATTAAACAATTTTCTAAAACCATAGGTATATCCTCTTGAATGTTCAGGATCCTGTATAAAATCACGCATATTAAAAAATGCATCATTACGACCCCATTCGGTATAAAATTCAGCATGGGCTGGTTCCCACAACCATCTTAAAAATACACCTGCGTATTGATCAATACTTTCTTCCACAGGATATAATAACCAATTACTAAATTGATTGCCGTCACCTGCTCTTGCTGCATTTCTAAAAATTAAATTCCAATTGGGTGCAGAAGCTAAAGGATTGGAACTATAATCCCATAATAATAATTCTGGTTCTTGTGCGATTCTAGTGACTCCCATACTCAAGCCCTTGATCCATTTGGGCTGATAAGTAAGCATAGCTCCATTAAAATATCTTTTTTCATCATGAGATTGTCCTGGGCCATAACCCATATAGTTTTCAGCTACGCCTCGGTAAGCAGGATTGATTTCCTCCAAATAAGCAGCCACCCATTGCCATTCAAAACTTCCTATTTTAGTGCGCCATGGTCGACGACTATTAAAACTAATATGCATAAATCCCGGCGCATGCGAACTCATTAATAAAGGATTCATGATACTAGGGCCCCAAGTTAAATTTTCGGAACTCACTCCCACACTCACTGGTCCTGCATTAAGTCGTATACTTGAATTACCCAATAAATTATTTTTTAAAAAAGGATTATCAAATACCCCATTAAAAACTAAATTATTTTTATAGTGATCATAGGCATAACTATCTGGATAATGATAATTAGGAGTTTGTATGGTGCCTCTATAATTTTTATTATCCGCCCATACGAATTGTGGTTGATATTGTATGGTTAAGGGGCCTAGCTTTAAATACACACCTCCACTTATATAAGTTTGCTGTCCACTACTTGCAATCATTGGACCATCTAATTCCTGAAAAGGTTGTTCGGTTACATATTGCGACATCACTTGCAAAGGCAATACCGTTGCATAAAAAGTATTTCCTAAAAACTTTTTACTAATAGGGTGCAATCCCTTTTTAAAATAAACAGGATCCAGCCATTTTAAAGCACTATCCCAAGCCCCTATTTTAGTAGGTTGCAAAGGACGTGACATAAATGAAATATCTGATTCAATTTTACCCATCAGCTGCAATCTTCTAAGTGCATCTTCGATAGGCAATTGATCCATACTAATGGTTTGTGCTTTTACAATGGTAGTTGTAAATAATACCATTACTAAAACAGCAGTCCGTGTAATTGCTTTTATATTCTTATTTGTTTTTCCAAAAACCATACATTCCTTTTTCTAATTCATAGTTTTCCCATGATTTTTGTGTTCGCTTGGGTTGTTGTTGTGCCCACTGCCACATTTCGGTTAATCCTGTTTGTAAACTTGTAGTGTCCTTATAATCTAATAATTGAACACTTAATTCATGTGAAGGTAAAGCGTCTTTTACTTCATGTCTGGCCTCCTCATGCTTGGTTTCACCAGAGCCGATTACTTGCTTTAAAATTTCAGCTGCTTCCTTAATAGTATAGTATTTCCAACTTCCTATATTAATAATTTGCTTGGATGCTCGAGTATCCGTAGCTGCTTTCCATAACGGCAATAAGCTATCATCTATACATGAAAATGCGCGTTGTTGTGCGCCATCTCCAAAAATTGTAAAAGGTAATCCATTGATATATTGATACATCCAAATACCCAATACATTGCGGTAACGATCCCAAATATTTTGATTGCGCCCATATACATTATGTGGTCGTATGATACACCAATCCAATCCATGTTGCTCTCCTGCTATTTTAATATCCATTTCACAGGCATACTTTGCTACCCCATAAGGATCAATGGGTGATGGTGTATCGGTTTCCTTAAAGGGAGGCGTTCCTATACCATACACTGCCATACTGGAAGTAAATACCAATCGGCCAACTTGATGTTCGATACATGCATTCACCACATTGGCAGTGGCTACTAAATTGCAGTTATAATTAAATTTTCTTATAAATGGACTTAACCCCTCGGCGGCATAAGCAGCAAAATGATACACAATATCAACTCCTTTAAATAAATCACTAATATTAGCTGTGCTAATGTCCATTTGATGAAAGGCTACTCCCTTTGGAACATGTTCAATATAACCTCCTGATAAATCATCAATGCCAATGACCTGCACTCCTGGTTGATTTTGTAAAATCCATTCTGCCATGCGGGAACCTATTAAACCCGCTACGCCTGTGATAATAATTTTTTTCATATTGTAATACTTTGTTGCAAACCTTCGCTAATGCCAAGATACAATGCTTTTAATTTTTGCCATCTGCCTCTTAGTATAAAATAAATACCCACTCCTATATAATAAGCACTTTGATAAATGATAACAGTGGGAGCGTATAGTAACTTGGTATATTTTTTAAGCAGCCATATATGATTACGCGCATTTAAGTAATGTACTTTAGCACTAATATATCCTTCGGCTGTTTTAGTAGATGATTTATGCGACATCCCTGCGATATGATAAATCACCGAACTATTTACATACCCTAATTCATAGCCCGCTTGTTTGATTCTAAAAGATAAATCCACATCCTCGTAATAAATAAAAAAGGGTTCATACAATAAACCAATTTTTTGTAAGGCTTTGGTTTTCACCATAAAAGCACAACCGGTGATCCACTCTATTTTTTGATAAGATGTCTTTAATTTTAATTCGCGCGTTTTTAATTGTTGCCCTTGATCCTTGTATTCGTAGCCCTTGGTTTTAGTCACTCCCGTCCATGGATTAAATTGAGTGCCTGCATTCCAAACCAGTTCTCTGTCATGATGAAAATAAATTAAGGGTTGTACGGCGCCTAATTTTTCATTTTCTTCCAAAGCATTTATTAATGGTTCTAAAAAATCCTTTTCTACTGCAACATCATTGTTTAATAATAAAATATATTCATATCCATGATCCAATGCATATTGCATGCCTTTATTATTTCCTCCAGTAAATCCTGTATTGTTTTCGTTTTGTAATAATATAATATTAGAATGATTTTGTTTTAGTTGCACTACCGAATCATCGGTGGATGCATTATCTACCAATACAATATCATAGTCCCTATAGTTAGTTTGATAAAGTGATTCCAACGTATCATTGGTTAATGTATAACTATTCCAGTTCACTACTATAATGGCTAATTGTTTATAGCGCATAGGTCAAATTAAATTGCAACATCCATTGTTGCTTATCCTCTCCTGGTATAAAATAAAAATCGCCTGCCTGAAATAAGTTCCATTCATAGTTATTGGTTTGCATATAACTTAATCTTGGGCCTACTTGATATTTATTAAATTGCCAATCTATTTTTAGCGTTGTTATAAAGTCGGTATAATATCGTCTAAAATCACCCGATCCTGTAAAAGCGCGTTGATAATAATCTGCATTGTGTATGCGGCGTTCACCAGTAATGCCTATTCGGTTTTTATTTTTACGCCAATTGAATTCAATGGTTTGTGAGGATCCACCTGGCCCTACCCCTGCGCCAATTAATTGTCCATCATTGGTATAACCCTGTCTTACATTAGATCCCAAATACCAACTAGTAGGAATACCAATACTAAATTGATCAGCTACTGTTAATAATTGCACCTGTGTTAACTCGCCCATCAACTCCCAATAATATTTATGTTTGGTGGTGAATATTTTTTTGATGCCCCATGTACTTGCATACCCTTTATCAGGTTGCAAAAATAAATTTCGAAAACTTGTATTAGGTAAATTCCAACCAAACTCCCCATATAAGGTTGTTTGCGCTTCGGGCATAGTATAATTTAAATAAAATGCTGTCATGATGATTGGCTTTTTAGGACCATCATCAGGTATATTAGTAATTATATTTTTTAATGGAAGATAGTCCTGCCAATGTATCATCTCTTTTTGATACTGCATATACATTTGCTCTACACCGATCGTTAAATTTTGTGCCCACTTAGGCTGATAGCTTAGATTAAATCCGTTGATGATGCGTTCTTTATTCTCTTTAGGATAGTATAATAGATTACCTCTATATGCTGCATAAGAATTTGGCGGCAGCCACCCACCATTCGTTAATTTTCCTGCAATCACTTCTACATTAAATTTTCCTATTTTAGTTTCGATTGGTTGCTCAGTAGCAATACTTACATGAGGAAGTCCTGCAGCTGTATTGGATAATAATAAGGCATTTCGTTGCGTGGGTCCCCACCATTTGTTTTCATTGGACAATCCTACTTTCCAATTTTTATAATGCAACTTGATATAAGATTGCCCCAAAGTCAATTTATTATAAGCGGCATTTCCCATTCGTTCAGGCAGTTCAATGAAATTATAAAATCGATAGTAGTCTCTTATAAAAACTGGATTATAATCTGGTTGTACTTGTAGTTGTTCAAATAACTGATTTTGAGCCAAGATCATTTCGGGGGCTATTTGTATTTCAATAAATTTCCATTGCGCATGTAAGCCCACTCTCAATAATTGTTGCCATCCCTTTGCTGGCACCATAGCACCATCATTCCAATTATATGGATGGTCCTGCACATATTGTAATTTATTTAGTAATGGCAACCACCTTAATTGTATACTATCCTTAGTTGTAATAGCAAGCATAGTAGCTTTACTAGTATCCTTCCATAAATTTTGAGTAAGAATATAACTATCCTGTTTAAAATCACTTTGTGCTTTTACAACAAATGAGATTAATAAACAGCCAATAAGTATTTTAATTTTTTGCAAACCTAATTCTTTGTAAAATAAAGTATGAAGTAACGAGCGCTACTCCTTCAATTAACATGGGATAATAGCCTACATATTTTGGATCCAACCCTAATTGCAAACTATCAATGGATAATAAAGAGACAAATAAAACAATAACACCGGCACCAAAATATGCAATGTATTTTTTTTCAAGAAAAATTTCAGCCACATTCAATACATTTAATGCAATTAACATAGGCACAATGCTTATCAGCTGTAATAGTTTGGTTACCTCTACTATAAACGCAGTATTGGTTTCATGCTTTCCTAATAATAATATGATTAACAACTGATCAGGAAAAATAAACATCACCAAGCCTGCTATCAAACAAAACAAGGATAATAACAAATTTTGTTTGAGCTTTAATTTTTTCCATTGACTAAATCCTTGCTGATGTGTCATTGCGGCATGGGGCATCACCGCTGCAGCATAGGCATTCACTAATACCCTGAAACTTGATATTAATTTATCTATAAATCCATAAGCAGATAAATACAATGGCGTCACAAAGGAAGGGATTGCAAATAAAAACAAAGATTGTTGTAAATGCACCGTTAAGCCATTGCCTAATACTAAGCTGTTTGTTTTTAATAACTGAAATATTTTTTCAGCATTAGGAAAATGTCCAGCCACTCCCTGTTTTAAAAATGTTTCTTTTAAAAAAAGAATATTCAATAATAACATCACAAGCCCTGTTCCTAATAAACTTATTTGTATAATATATGGATGATCTCGTAAAATATATATAATAGCGATTAACCCTAATCTTAATACTAGATTGATGATGGTGTATCTATTAAAATGATAAGTGGCCGTTAAATAAAATTGTGGATTAATGAACTCTGCTATAATCATTGGGAGTATCATAAAATAATACACCCCGTTTTTTACAAACAAGGGCAGGATGCAAGTAATCATAACAGCCACTATTAAAGGGATTAACCTTAAGGATAATATTTCTGCGATGACTTTATTTTTTTTATCTTCTGTTTCCGCCTTCTTGATATCTACCACTCCGGTTTGCATAGTGCCATAGTTCACTAAAATTGCTAATAAGGAGCCAAAGGATAATGCTAAAAAATAGACACCTAATTTTTCAGCATTGATATGATGCACTAATATGGGTATCACCATTAGCTGAAACACAGCATTGGTAACACTAAATATAAGAAGTGATACAAATTGATTTATGGTTGGAAAGTGCAACTTCATGTATAGCTTGCTTTACGGCGTGTTAATCACTTTAATAATAATACTTCCCATGGACCATGATTCATCACACAATTTATCTGAGACATTTGGTTGCACTAAAAAATCCTGGAATCGTAAACTTAGTTTGGAATTTGTATGCTTAATTGTTCTATCTATTTTATACACCGAGGTTTTAAATACATCTGCCATATGACAGATACCCGGAACATCCATATAGGAGCCTGTCTTAGGTGGGTTGTTGATTAAACCATAATCGGCTGGATAAGATTGATAAATACAATAGATTGCATTACATGGTGTATTAGAAAAAGTTGCATTTAATACATTAGACCCATCCATAGTGATATTCCAAATATCAGGACCATCAATTCCACCTGCACTATTGTTCCCATCCCAACTATCATGAAAGCGAGGTTCTACCAAAATTTGTATCGCCTTATGTGCTGGTAAATTTTCCAAATCCAAAGTAAAGCCTCCTCGATTATATCTTCCTATTAAATACTCTCCATTGTTTTTGTATAATATAGCCCCCGTTAATTTTTCGGTACTGCCCGATTTAAAATTATTATTATACACCATCACTTCATTGTACCCCGATTTGGCACAACCCATGAACATAGAAATGGTTACAATAACAATGAAGGTTTTCGCTTTTGCGATGAAGGTTTGAGTATTCATAATAAAATGATTAGGAAAGAATAAGTTGAATTAAGTATTTTAGGTTGATCGTTTTTGCTTTGTATATATTACAATTTTATGTAATGCTTCGCCTTTCTTAGTCCCATTTTGAACACGCAAGTGACTAAAAGACAATAACTTAGTTGTATTGTAACAAAAATATTTCAATTCTATTCAATCTCCTAATTAAGGAGGTTAATTCATTGTTTTACCTATCCAGAGGGGGGGTGGTTGCAGTAGTCTAAAAGTAAGAAATCTATCTGATTTATAATAGATTATTGATACATAATAAGATTATTTATGTAGGAGGATATAGCTGCTTTACTAAATAGCCTTCAGATTATTCAATCACCGCATCGGTGATGACTACATCGCTTAAAGAACCGGTACATAAGCCCTTAATCGTAATGGTATCTCCTGGTTTTTGAGTAATAGGGCTGGTTTGGGACAATGTTACAGACACATTTGAAAAAGCATCTGCCTTTCCTATCATTAATGTGATTTTTCCTACTTGATCCTTACTAATAGTAATAATAGTTCCAGTAATTCGTAATACTTTATTTAAATACAAAGTATTGGCTTTGCTTTCATCTGCCTGATATTTTGCGCTCAAACTATCGGCCTGAATACTTACCCATTTTTCGGATTGTAAATCACGATGATGATTTTTAGAATATACAAAAACATAATAATACCCACCTAAAGCACTAAGGGCAACGACCGCTAGTGCATAAATTAATTTTGTCATTTTTTTCATAAATTAAAATTTTACCATTTAATATCTCTAAGCTCTTTGGGCTTTTTTAATGTAAATACCCTTGAGATATTAAATCCAAAGCGAAGGTCACCTTTTGCCCAACTACCCGCTGTTTCATTAATGAAAGTACGTTCGGTCATACCTGTTGAATTAGATACATGCAACTGAAAAACATGGCCTCCAGTTTCAATGTCCACTCCTACCGATAATGGATCGTAATACCCGTCTAATTTATTATAACGATAAAAATATTCGGTAGTAATATTTACGCGCTTACTTATCTTTTGCCTAAAGCCAATTCCCAAGGAATAAAAATCATTAGGGATGGTTTTATTTTCAACAATATTATAATGCAATAAAGTAGGTGTGATTTGTAATGAAAATTGATCATTAAATTTTCGTGCAATTAAAATTTGATGCGCAAATGAAAATTTATCTGAGGTATAAGGTTGATAAGCTAAGGACAAATCCTTTAATGATTTATAGATACTAGTACCCACATAACTTATACTTAGGGGTATATTATGCTCACCTACTTGTTGACTTACTATTTTATATTTTACAAATGCATCATATTGCTTTTCAAAAGTACTTCGTCCAATACCAATCATTAATTTTTTAGTAATGCCATAGTCTAATCCAAGACGCATAGTAGCTTGATCCAATCCGAAAAAATTATAGCCTCCTTGACTTAACGCACCAAATCGATGTAAGATTCTAAAATCTAAAACCCCTGCACCCACATTTTCGATAGATTGCCCATTCACAATTCGGGTGGTTTTAAAAATACTTGTTGTTACATCAGTTGTAACAGGCGTCCCCGTTTCGGCAAACAAATCAATTTTTTGTGCTTGGCTATTTATTTGCATAGCTAAGATGCATAAGATAAATAAGTAAGAATGTAGTTTTAACATACTTGAATTTTTAATATTGGCAATTCAACTTGATTACAGCATCATTTGCAATTTTTTCACCAATATACAATCCCTTAATACCGTAATCTTTAATTTTCACACTAAACTCCCCTTCGATACTTGCTTTCCCTTGCTTTAAACTAAGTGTCCCCTTAGTACTCACTTTTTGTGATACCCCATGTATATTTAAAGCACCCTCCACTTGGATTGGATACACACCATCCTTAGTAAAATTAACTTCTTTAATATTTAAAATATACCCTTTAAAATCAGCCTTTGGGAATTGCGTTGATTCCATATAGTTTTCGTTAAAATGATCCTCCATCAACTGATTTTGAAATTTGAATCCTTTAATTAATACACCAAAAATAATTTGTCCTGTTGCGTCCACAAATTTGGAATCTACTTGATTATTCACTGCTGCAATTTTTTCTAATCCGCCTGTAGCATTAAAAAATATTTGTCCCGTTTTGGTAGCATATACTTTTTGTGCTTGTAGTTGATTTACCGATAGTATACTTACCAAAATGAAAGCTGAAGTGATGATCAATATTTTTTTCATATAAATTATATTTTCGTTTAATTATTTAATGCGCCTTTATTCACCCATAAAATCATTTTATTAATGGTACAAACATCTAACTTTGTACCATTTTTAGGCATTGCTGACGCTTGCCCATTTTGTAATATTGAATTAATAAGTTTCCCGTTGGTAACATAGGGTTTCACTGCCGCATAGCTATTTAACAAAATGCCGCCCCCTGATAAATTAGCTGTAGTTGCCCCATGACAACTGGTACAATTAGATACTAAGATATTGGTTACTGTTACACCATAGGTTATATTGGTTGTATCACAAGTAGTGACTACTACTTGAGGGTAGATCTGATCTTTTTTATCATAATAACATGCTGAGAATAATATTATCCCAACAAGTAATATAAAAAATTGCTTATTGCGGATATCCATTGTTAATCCATTTTTGTATTTGTACTATTTTACAATCTACCATTTTACCCGAAGGAGGCATTCTCTTTGTAGCGACAATAGTAGTTGAATAATTTATTGCATTTAAAAAAATACTTTTATTAGCGCTCACATACGCTTTTGCACTCGCATAATCTCCTATATAAACATTGGCTGAACCCGGAGCACTACCATGGCATCCACCACAATTGTTTGACAATATAGTTTGAATGGCTCCTGAGTATGTATATATTGTTGTATCGCATACATTTGTACAATTGGTATTTAATGCGCCTTGTTCAATCCATTTTTTTATACTTGCTATATGAGCCGTTGTCATTTGTGGACTTGACCTTGGAGGCATTCCATTGCCAATGATGGTATAATATTTACTATTAGATAAATTTTTAGCTCTTATACCATTCATAATGTACCCGTAATTAGTTGTTACTACACCTTCTCGGTGACTTCCTAAATCATGGCAACCAGCAGATGCACAATAACTAACATAGATGGGTAAAATTTCGGTATTAAAACAAATGGTATCTGAAGCAGTGGGAGTATTCCCATTAGTAGGTGTAGTTCCTGTAGGGGGTGTCACAACAAAAACAGTATCTTTTGAGATAGTACTTAACTGATTAATAATATCATGCTGGCAAGATGTCAATATTACTAAAGACATAAGAAATATGATAAAAAAATAGGGGTTAAAACGCATAAACTATATTTCAGTTCAAAGATACAAATATTGATTTGTGGATAGCGTAATTAATTGTTAATAAAATAACATCTATTAATCAAATTGCAAAGGCACATTTATTTTTAAACTATAATTACGTCCCATATTATATACTCCCATTCGTCCTGTTAATATATTCTCAGCTGTATACTTTAATCTACTTAAGTGATTTTGATAAGCAACATCGGTTGCGTTTTGTACCACAAAGGAAATACTAAACATTTGTTTTCCCTTTTGGGTAAATTGTGTGCCTGCCCCCATATTAATTAAAGTATATCCAGCAGTTTCAGTTTCGGTATTAAATCCAGTGAATGGATTATTTTGTTTTGCTACATTATCAAATTGCAAGGATACATAGGTGTTTTTAAAACTGTTGCTCTTTTTTTGTAACTCATATCTTAACTCAGATATCCATCTAAGGGATGGTATATTAGGCAAATTACTACTTCCATCTAATGCTTCTTTAAAAGAACCCTTCACATAAGACACCGTATTTTCAATATGTAATCCATCAAAAGGATGTGGATGCAGATCTAAATTAAATTCGGCACCCACTAATTTTGCATTTTGTTGTTCATAAGCAAAAGCAAAATATTTTGTACCTGCAGCATCTATGATAATGGAATCGGATAATTTATTATTTAGTAATTTTTGATAAAAAATATAATTACTTACATTATTATAAAAAACATTTCCTGTAAAAGAAACATGTTCACTACTCCACTCCAATCCTACATCAAATTGTAAGCTTTTTTCTGATGATAAATTCGTATTCCCATATTCATATCGGTTAGTGCCCTCATGCGCTCCATGACTGCCCAACTCCGATAAATTAGGTGCTCGATAACCTCGTGCAATATTAAATTTTAATACTAAATCACTACTGGCTTCGTAGGTCATACCAATAGATCCGGCAATATCTCCATAATTTTTTTGTAAAGAGTTAAATTCAATTCCTTTTTTATCTATACGGGCACCGCCGCTCCAATTAAATTTATTGATATGCTTTTGCGTATAAAAAAACAAACCCACTTCCACCGATTGATACTCAGGAATAAGTGCCGAAGCGCCTTTATTTTTATTTTCTTGCTTTAATCCATTAATTCCAATTGTATTTTTCCAATTATTTTTTTCGGGTAATAAATATTGGAAGGAATAATTTAATGTGCCTAAATCAAAGTATAAACTTTTTTCTGTAGGATTCAACACATTGCCAAATTCCTGGCGTTGATTGCGCTGATAACCTAGATTTACTTTTAATTTTCCAGTGCCCCAATTAATACTGTTGTCTAAAACATATTTTGTATGTTGTATATATTGATAAGGGATATTAGGTGTTGTGCTATTAAAATCATCTGCAGTAGCCACTAGCTCTTCAATGGATCCATTAACATTTACTAATTTTACAAATGCACCTTGGTTATTTCGTTCCCCTTCGATCATGCCAACATGTTGCGTAAACTTATTTATAATTAAATGACTATATCCCCAATCTTTTTCAATACCTAAAAATCCGCCCCCATTTAATTCATTGTATTTTGAATTGTACACATACCCATCGTACTTATTTTTATAATCAGATGCTTTTTTTGAACTTGCATTCATACCCCATACCCATCCATTACGGTTGCCCGCTAAATCAAAATGATATCCTTGTAAGTGATTGTTTGATTGATAGTTGCTAAATACATTTCCTCTTATTGCGCCTTCGGCCACTGGCACATTAGATATAATATTAATCACACCCGACAAGGCTTCGCTACCATATATAATGGATGCTGGTACTTTTAATACTTCGGTCCTACTTACATTATATTCGTCAATCTCAATACCATGTTCATCTCCCCATTGCTGCCCTTCTTGTCTAACACCATCATTCAATACCACTACTCTATTATAACCTAATCCTCTTATAACGGGTTTTGAAATAGCAGGGCCTGTACTTAATTGTGTGACTCCAGGTGTTTTTGAAAGTGCATCTATAAAATTAGTGGAAGCTCCTTTAAATAAATCCTCCTTTCGAATAATATTAATAGGTGTTGCTGTTTTTTTACTACTTGTTGCTCTTAAAAAACTAGTTACAGTTACATTCGCGTTTTCAATGACAGTATGATTTAAACTAAAGTTTTTTTCGGTGTCATTTTGTAAATTAAGATGTTCTGTCAATAATGCAAAGCCAATAAAATTAACTTCTACAATGTAATTTCCTGGTGCAACCATTATTTGATAAATACCTTGATCATTGGTTACGGTTCCCTTTTTTAAATCAGGAAAATAAATAGATGCCCCCTGTAATGCTTGCCCAGTGGCTTCATCAATGACTTTACCTTTTAGCTGTATGTTTTTAGCTATTGGTGTGTCATTGGCAAACACCTGCAAAGTCATGCATGAAATAAATAATATTGATAAATACTTGAACATTATTAATGTTGAATTTTTGGAGAATCATTGCTTATGTAAAATAAAATATATTATGCACAAACAATATGACGAGCGTCACTGTAGTGGAATAATTCCAATAAAGTGATTATCCAAAAATAGCAGGGGGCCCCCTAGTTTCTAAAAAAGAAGGTACTGAGTCAATAATAAAATTTGCGAAAACAGTATTAACGCATTTTATGGGAGCAATTGATCCAACCTGTATTGAAATAAAGAAATTGATAAAAGGAGAAGCTACTACAAGGTTATCATAAGCGCAATGAATGCTTGAATTTTCAACCTGAGCAATAGGTGCATCTTTGTGTACACTGCACTTTGTTGGATCGGCGTGTTTGGCTACTAAATCATGTACACTTTTTTGGGGCGTTATACTAAATGCAAAAACCACTAGCATTACTAGCGCAATAAATTGCCTTATGGTTTTTTGGTATAACATGTATCAACCCCTTTTGAATACTACAAAGTTAAGCCAAAAACCCCAACCAAGCCCTATTCTTAGTAAAATTAGAGTTTGATTGGGGCCTTCATGAATCTATTCTGCGATTAACTTATTTTTTAATACTTTTCCTTATTACTAAGAATGCTAAAACAATGCTTATCGGTGTAAAAATAAACAATAGAATATCATGGGATACAATATATCTAAAAAAGAAAATAAAAATAAACGCAAAAATAAAAACTAGGTAATTGAATATTGATTTCATGTTAATTAATGATAAGCATGCGTTAATAAATAGGATCCCCAACAGGATGCTCGGCCTTAAATGGATAACCAATTAGCTTAGTCATGGTAGCTGCTAATTGCTTTTGAAACGCTTGCTGCTCTTTTGTTTGCTCACCTAATGCACCAATATTTTTTACATCTGGGCCCAATAAGGCAAACCATATACTTGATGCCCCTTTTACATTTGCTCCATGCGATGTCCACTCATTATTAAAGCCCCTTCCATGATCGGTGGTAACTAATATATAAGTATTGTCCTTGTAGCCCGGGGTAGATTGTGCCCAATCCCATATTGCTTTAATATATGCATCTACCTGATGTGCTGCATCTAAATAATGATTGTAATCTCCATGATGCGCCCACTCATCTGTTTCTCCAAAACTAATAAACATTGCTTTGGGTTTCTTAGTTTTTAAATAATGTAAGGCTTGATAATTAGTATACACATCTAAACATTCTACTTCCTTCCATGGTTGATAAGAATCACGCAGCATGTTTGAAATTAATATAGACTGTTCATCTTTTAAAATACTTGAAATAGATTCGGTACCATTGATCACAGGAAATCCAGACACTTTTTCATTTAAGATGCGATCAAATGCATTCCATGCAGCAAAGGCTGCAATTTTATTTTTATAACTTTCTTGCTTTTGTAAAAACGCAAATAAATTACTATTTGGATTAGGTGGATAATCATTGCTTTGAATAGCTGGATCAAAATATCCAGTTAATATTTCGCTATATCCTGGATATGAAAACCATTGGTTATTGGCTACATCCACTTTATTATTTTTTATTCGATTGCCATAAATTTGTCCTTGCTTCGCAATCGTATTCCAAAAAAAGGGTAATAATTTTTCACGACGCTCCTGTGTAGTAGCACCGCCATATTTATTAAATAAATAATTGCTATCCCCTTGATGGAATTTTTTTTGATTCACAATCGCATCTTCCATTCCATTAAATACTTCCTGCCATCTAAAACCATCGGTTGTGATAATAATTAAATTAGGTGCACTTTTTTGATTCGCTACTTTATTATTTTGTGCTTGTAATTGATTGACAAATAAACATGCCAATAAAAGGAAGCAGCAAGTATTTAAATTATTTTTTTTCATAGAATCGCTTTTTATTATTTTAAGCAGTTTAAAAATAAGAAAGATTCCATTGAACCCACATGATTAAATCATGAAGTGCTAAATGGCAAAATTGAAAAAAATGTAATTAAACACTTGATTTACAATAATTTATAAAATATATTTGCTTGTAAAGGTTATTATTCTTATATTTAATGTTCAAACATTGACATAAAACAAATACTATGAAATTATTGGATGCTTTAGAATGGCGCTATGCTGTTAAAAAAATGAACGGATCTAAAATTCCGGCCGACAAATTAAATACAATTATTGAAGCAACTCGTTTAGCTCCGAGCGCTTTTGGTTTAACTCCTTATTCTATTATTGTAATAGAAGATGAAGAAACGAGAAAAAAATTACAACCTGCTTTTTACAATCAATCACAAATTGTGGATGGTTCGGCAGTAATTGTTTTTGCTGCTTGGAATAATGTTTCTGAAAAAGAAGTTGCAGAATATATGCAAGACATTGCTGAACAAAGAGGTGTACCTGTTGAATCCTTAAATGAATTTGCTGGTTACATTAATGGTTCATTAAAAAACTTAACAGCAGATCAAGCTAAGGTGTGGGCTGATAAACAAACTTATATCGCTTTAGGTTTTGGTTTAGTAGCAGCTGCTGCTGAACAAATTGATGCAACTCCAATGGAAGGTTTTGTTCCTGCTAGCGTTGATGAAGTATTAGGTTTATCTGCTTTAGGATTACACAGTGTGGTAGCACTTACATTAGGATATCGTGATGCTGCAAATGATTATTTAGTGAATGCTAAAAAAGTGAGAAGAGCACACCATAAATTAGTGATAAAAAAATAATCCATTCATTCGCCTACTTTTTTAACATCCAATTTTTAAATGCGGTGTAAGTAGGTGCCAATGGTATAGCGATTTTTTGTTTCTCAAATAAATTTTGAACGGATGGCGGAACAGTTATAGATTGACCTATAGCTGCTTCCACCACTTCGGGGAACTTAACGGGATGTGCCGTTTCTAGTATGACTATTTTAGCATCATCTAATTTGGCTAAATATTTTTCGGCCGCTACAAATGCCACAGCACCATGTGGATCTAAAATATAATTGTTTGTTTTATATACGCGCGCTATAGTTGATGTAGTATCTGCATCTGTAATACTATAACTAGTTAAAGCATGGGTTAAGGCACTATAATTAGATTGCATTATTTCCATTATACGCACAAAATTACTTGGGTTACCTACATCCATTGCATTTGATAAGGTTGCTACAGATGGTTTTACTTCATATTTTTCAGTAGACAAATATCTTGTAACAACATCATTGGCATTACATGCTGCTACAAAATGTCCTAAGGGTAGTCCACTTGCCTTTGCCATCATGCCCGCACAGATATTTCCAAAATTACCACTTGGCACTACTACATCCATTAGAGGATACTCACCTGCTGCATTTTCATATTTAGCAACCCATTGTTGCCATGCGAAAAAATAATATAATTGTTGTGGCAACCACCTTGCTACATTAATTGAATTTGCTGATGTTAATTGGTAGGCTGCATTTAAATCGGCATCCATAAATGCTTCTTTCACTATTGCCTGACAATCATCAAAACTTCCCTCCACTTCCAATGCAGTGATGTTTTGTCCTAAAGTAGTTAATTGCATTTCCTGTATGGGACTTACTTTTCCTTTGGGGTATAATATAATGACGTTCACGCCCGCTACTCCTAAAAACCCATTGGCCACTGCACCTCCCGTATCACCTGATGTTGCAACTAATACTGTTGTAGTCGTATCGGATGAATCTTGTTTTGAAAAATAACCCAAACACCTACTCATAAATCTTGCACCCACATCCTTAAATGCTAATGTAGGTCCATGAAATAATTCAAGTGTTTCAATATTGTCTGTAATAGGTACTAATGGAAATTCAAAGTTGATTGTGTCTGCACATATTTGTTTCAAGGCAGCATCATCAATGGTTGCACCTACATAAGGTCGCATCACTTCAAAAGCCAAATTTGCTTTATCTAATGTTTTAAATTTTTGTATTTGCTCGGCAGTAAATTGGGGAATCTCGGATGGGAAATACAATCCCTTATCTGGCGCCTGTCCTGTGATGGCAGCAGTTTTAAAATCTACATTGGGGGATTGTTTACCTAAACTATAATACTGCATTTTCATTATTTTATTTAAGCAACAATCTCCACACCATTTTGATTAATGGTGGTCACATAAGTATGATGTGGTAATAGTATGCTTTCATACAATTGATGCATTTCTTTTTCAACGGCCTCCGCTATTGCCTGTGTTTTGCTTAACATAAAGATAGATGGCCCCGACCCTGATATACCGCCACCTAATGCACCCGCATTTTTACATGCTAATTTTAATGTATCAAAACCTGGTATTAAAATAGATCGAACAGGTTCAATGATTACATCTTCCAAAGACCTTCCTATTAAATCATAATCAGACTTCATTAATCCTGCCACTAAGCCTGCAATATTTCCCCATTGCTTGATGGCATCTTTCAATAACACTTTTTGTCTTAATATACTTCTTGCATCTGCAGTGCGTACTTCAATTTGTGGATGCACAATGGTCACATATAATTGTGGTGAGGGTAAGGCTACTATTTCTAATGGAAAAATAGATCGTACTAAAGTAACACCTCCAAAAATACAAGGTGCTATATTATCTGCATGTTTTACTCCGGATGCTAATTTTTCACCATTCATGGCGAATCGGACTAAATCGTCCTTTGAAAAAATATTACCTAATAAATAATTGGCACCTACAACGGCACCTGCCGAACTGGCAGCGCTCGAACCCACGCCACTACCGGGTTTAATCAATTTATTTATTTTTACTTCAAAAGCTAAATCGGCTGCAACTAATTGTTCGGTTCCTTTAAACTCTTCTATTAATGCAAGTAAAGCAGCGCCCGCTACATTTTTTTCAGGATCCGTTGGTAATTGATAATCATCTACATTGATGATAGTGATTGATGCTGCTCCTGCTTGCTTTGGCACCAATCGCATTTCCATTTCATCATATGGATTGTTTACCGCAAAACCCAAGATATCAAAACCACACACCATATTCGCGACAGTGGCGGGGGCTTTTATTTTTATCCATTGATGCATTGGTACCATTAATCAAATAATTTTTAATGAGAACTACACCCTTGCAGCTCTGATGATATCTGCAAATACCCCAGAAGCAGTTACATCAGCCCCTGCGCCTGCACCCTTTACCACTAGTGGTAATTCAGGATACCTATTTGAATAAAACAATACTAAATTGTCCTTTCCATATAAGTGATAAAAATCGGAACTAGGTTCAATATGTTGTAAGCCCACTTTAGCAACGCCTTTTCCATTTACGTCCTGTTCAAAATTGGCTACAAATTTTAATTTGCAATTTTTTGCTGCAGCGGCTTCATATATTTTTTTAAAATGAGGTTCTTGCTTTTCCATTTCAACATAAAAATCTTCGACCGATCCCTTAAAACAAGAGTCAGGTAAAAATCCTTCATTCTCAATATCAGCCATTTCAATTTGATTGCCTGCTTCGCGCGCTAATATCATTATTTTACGCATTACATCCGTTCCTCCTAAATCCATGCGTGGATCTGGTTCGGTATAACCCTCGGTCTGCGCTTGTCTTACCACTTTTGCAAAAGAGACGGTTCCGTCGTATATATTAAATACAAAATTTAAAGTGCCTGATAATACGGCTTGTATTTTATTAATTGAATCTCCACTTAGGATTAAATTATTCAAAGTGCCTATGATGGGTAAGCTTGCCCCTACATTGGTTTCAAACAAAAACGAAGCATTGTATTCTCTAGCTAATGACTTTAATTTTAAATAATTTTCATATGGCGATGAGCAAGCTATTTTATTACAAGCCACCACTGATACTGCCTTTCCTAATAATTGAGCATATACATTAGCCACCTGCTCGTGCGCTGTCACATCTACAAACACACTATTACGTAAGTTATTATCAATAATAGTTGCAACATATTTATTAATATCTCCCAATGGCGCTTTGGCTAACTGTTCCCTCCAATTCGTTAAATCAATGCCTTCTTGATTAATAATTTGTCTTTTACTATTTGCAATTCCTACTATATTAATTTGCAAACGTAAATTTTCCTGTATATAAGATACTTGCTTTTTTATTTGTTCTAATAATTTCCCCCCCACATTACCTACACCTGCGATATAAAGATTGACCTGCTTATAAGATGTTTCAAAAAAAGCTTCATGCAAAACATTGATCGCTTTTCGAACATCCTGTGTTGCAATCACGGCCGTAATATTTTTTTCGGATGAGCCTTGTGCAATAGCACGCACATTAATACCGTTTCGGCCAAGCACCCCAAACATTTTTCCACTTACACCTGGGTGACTTTTCATTTGTTCGCCCACCAATGCTAATATAGAAACCTCTTTTTCAACAATTAAAGGTTCTACCTTTTGTGTATTAATCTCTTTCTCAAATTCAGCATCCACCACTATTTTGGCCTGGTGTGCATCCTGCATATTCACCCCAACACATATAGAATGTTCCGATGAACTTTGTGTAATTAAAATAATATTGATTTGCTTATTCGCCAAGGCTTCAAATAATCGTTTTGAAAATCCTGGGATACCAATCATACCACTTCCTTCTAAGCTCAATAAACAAATATCTTGTATACTTGAGATACCTCTAATAAAATTATCATCCTTAGGCGACTCATTTTGTATAATAGTACCTGGATGATTAGGCTCAAATGTATTTTTAATTAAAACCGGAATGTTTTTTTGCATCACCGGTTGGATCGTCGGAGGATAAATAACTTTAGCACCAAAATGCGATAACTCCATCGCTTCCTGATAAGAGATTTGTGGAATTTCCTTTGCATTTTGTACAATTCTTGGATCGGCCGTCATCATTCCACTTACATCCGTCCAAATTTCTAATTGTTCCGCATCCAATGCTGCTGCAAATAATGCCGCAGTGTAATCTGATCCGCCACGACCTAGTGTGGTTGTGTTTCCTTCCTTATCGGATGAAATAAATCCTGGAATTACATATAAATCAAATGAAGTTGCAGAAGAAGCAAAATAGTTTTTGATATTAGTATAAGTAAGTTCCTTATCTACTGCGGCATTTAAAAAATTAGAATCTGTTTTAATTAATTCGCGTGCATCTACCCATTCTTGCTTAATTCCTTTTGATTCAAATGTAGCTGCTATAATTTTTGAAGATAAAATTTCACCATAACATACAATCTTATCTTTCATACGAGGTGTCAACTCCTTTAACATAAACAAGCCTTCGCAATTGGCTTCTAACTCATTGATCACTTGTTTTACAATACTTAAGGTGGCACTTTGTTGTTGTATGGGTAATAATACGCGTACAATGTCTAAATGCTTTTGTTCAATATTTTCAATAATGGTTTTATAAGCCTCATTGCCTTGCGCCGCCGTTTGTGCTAGCATTAATAATTGATCCGTCACGCCACGCATCGCAGACACCACTACAATACTTGTTTGTTTTTTGACACTTTCTGTCACTATGGAAACGACATTTCCAATTGACTCCTCTGTTCCTACCGAACTCCCTCCAAATTTTAAAACCTGCATATCCCTTTATATTTTTTGACCATACTATTACTGCTATATTAAATAACCATAAATATTATCGTCTTTATTTATTTCATTGTAATTGATATTATATTGCTTCATATTTTCTATGAGCAATTCATGATCCTTCTTGGACCTTAATTCTAATCCCACTAAAGCAGGTCCTGCTTCCTTATTATGTTTTTGTACATATTCAAACCTTGTAATGTCATCATATGGACCCAACACCTTATTTACAAATTCTTTTAATGAACCTGGGCGTTGCGCAAATCGAATTAAGAAATAATATTTTAATCCTTCATAAATTAATGATCGTTCTTTAATTTCCTGCATGCGTGCAATATCATTATTTCCGCCACTCACAATGCAAACAATTGTTTTGCCTTTGATTTGTTCAGCAAAATCATCTAAAGCCGCAATAGACATTGCCCCAGCAGGTTCTACTACAATGGCCTCCTCATTATACATTTGTAAAATAGTAGTACAAATTTTCCCTTCAGGTACCAATCGCATATCATCTAACACATCCTTACAAAAGGAAAAAGTAATATCACCTACTCTTTTTACCGATGCGCCGTCTACAAACTTATCAATGTTTTCAAGTTCAACAGGCTCTCCCGATTTTAATGCCCAAAACATACTTGGCGCTCCCTCTGGTTCTAATCCAATCACTTGCGTACTTGGAGAATATTTTTTAAAATAACTTCCTACGCCTGCACTTAAGCCTCCACCTCCCACAGGCATAAAAATATAATCGATAGGATGCTGTGTGAATGATTTGATGTCTTCTAAAATTTCAACCCCAACAGTTGCTTGTCCTGAAATAATAGCTGGATGATCAAAAGGTGGTATAAATGTCATACCGTGTTCGATCGTGTATGCTTTTGCTGCAACTGCAGTATCATCAAATGTATCTCCTACTAAAATAACTTCTACAAAATCTTCCCCAAACATTTTAGTTTGAGTTACTTTTTGTTGAGGTGAAGGGATTGGCATAAACACCACTCCCTTCACTCCTAATTTTTTACAACTATAAGCAAAGCCTTGTGCATGATTTCCTGCACTAGCGCATACTACCCCCTTCGCTAATAACTCGGGTGGTAATTGACTCATCATATTGTAAGCGCCTCTTAATTTATAAGATCGTACAATTTGTAAATCCTCGCGCTTTAAATAAACATTGCATTGATACTTACGAGATAAATTAGCATTCAACTGAAGTGGGGTGTGATTCACCACCGACTTTAATCGCTTTGCCGCTCCCTCCATATCTAGCACATGCTTAATTATTTTCTTTGCTTCACTCATGATCATTCCATTTTATTTGCCAGGTTGATTCTCTGGTCTTAAACTTCGAACTGTTCTTCCTGCTTGCCACATTTCACTATTGTGTATTGCAGCTAATTCTACTTCTAATTTTTCACGATAATCCGCTTTACTATTTAAATCAATAGAACGAGCCGATTCCTTTCCTGTCGCTACGCTATTATATAAGTCACTAAATACAGGTAAGGTTGCATCACGAAATTTAGTCCACCAATCCAACGCACCTCTTTGTGCTGTTGTTGAACAATTCGCATACATCCAATCCATTCCATTTTCAGCAACCAATGGCATCAGTGATTGTGTTAACTCCTCCACTGTTTCATTGAATGCTTCTGATGGACTATGTCCGTTTTTGCGTAACACTTCGTATTGCGCAGCAAAGATACCTTGAATTGCGCCCATTAATGTACCTCTTTCACCAGTTAAATCAGAAAAAACCTCTTTTTTGAAATCGGTTTCAAATAAATAACCCGATCCAATCGCAATGCCTAATGCAATAACCCTATCCCAAGCCTTTCCAGTAGCATCTTGGAATATAGCGTAACTGCTATTTAAGCCACGGCCTTGTAAAAACATTCTTCTTAATGATGTTCCTGATCCCTTAGGGGCTACTAAAAATACATCCACATCTGCTGGAGGTACAATACCTGTTTGTTCATTAAAAGTGATTCCAAATCCATGAGAAAAATACAATGCTTTCCCTTTGGTTAAATGTTTTTTAACGGTTGGCCACATTGCAATTTGAGCAGCATCACTTAATAAATAACAAATAATGGTGCCTTTTTCTAATGCTTCTTCTATTTCAAATAAAGTAGTACCTGGTACAAAACCATCAGCTACTGCTTTATCCCAACTTTTTGAATTTTTACGTTGACCAATAATTACATTGACCCCATTTTCTTTTTGGTTCAATGCTTGTCCTGGTCCTTGTACGCCATATCCAATCACAGCTACGGTTTCATTTTTTAAAACTTCCTGTGCTTTTGCTAATGGGAATTCGTCACGAGTGACTACATTTTCTTCCGTTCCTCCAAAATTTAATTTTGCCATTTTAATTGAGTGTTTAGATTTTTTTTGAAATTAATTTATTGTTTAAAATTGTTATTGTTGTTTACATAGTGAATACGGCTTCCCTTTTTCCTAAATATTCATTCTCGATCACTTCCTCGCTGGGCTCTCTATTTTCAAAGTCTTTTAACTTTTCGTGAAAACCACTACTTTCCTTAATAATAGCGACACGAGCACTTCTTACAAACTCAACCAAACCGAATGGCTCCAAGGCTTTCATTAGTTTATTAGTCTCCTCGCGATGGCCAGTAGTTTCAAATACGATAAAATCCTTTCGTATCGCAATGGCTCTTGCACCAAACTCTCTTAATAACCTTTCTACTTTTACTCGTTCTGTAATTTCCTCGGAGGTTACTTTATATAATGCCAATTCCTGCCATACGATTTCATCATTGGTATTAAAATATGTTTTTAATACTTCCACTTGCTTTTCAATTTGTCGTACTAATTTAATTACCACATCTCTTGATTCAGATATAACAATCGTAAATCGGTGGATTCCCGCTATTTCAGATGGAGAGGTATTTAAACTTTCGACATTAATTTTTCGGCGTGAAAAAATAATGGCAATTCGATTTAATAATCCAACTTGATTTTCGGTGTATACCGTAATGGTATATTCCTGCTTTTCTGTATTTGTTTCCATAGTTGCCATTTTTTACTTCTAAATTATTTTAATCGAATTTCAGAAACGCTACAACCCTGTGGTACCATAGGGAATACATTATTTTCCTTACCTACCATCACTTCCAATAAATAAGATCCCTTGTGTGCTAACATAGTCTGTATCCCTTTTTCTAAATCTTTTCTATGTTCCACTTTGGCACCTTCAATACCATAAGCTTTTGCTACCATGATATAGTCAGGGCTTTGAATATCAACAAATGAATAGCGTTTATCATTAAACAATTGCTGCCACTGACGCACCATTCCTAAAAATTGATTATTCAAAATCATAATTTTTACATCTATTCCTGTTTGCATGATGGTTCCTAATTCCTGTATGGTCATTTGTATGCCACCATCTCCTATAACTGCAATTACTGTTCTGTCAGGTGCACCAAACTTGGCGCCAATGGCTGCTGGTAATCCAAATCCCATTGTTCCTAATCCTCCTGATGTAATATTACTGCGGGTTTCATTAAATTGTGCATACCTACAAGTCACCATTTGATGTTGACCTACATCCGTTACCATGACTGCATTCCCTTTAGTAGTTTCATTTACAATTCGTATCACTTCACCCATCGTCATCTCTTCACTACTTGGATAAATCTCATCTTTGATACATTGATCATATTCTTTTTGTGTATAAGATGCAAATACTTTTAACCATTCTGTTCTGTCTTTTTGTTCAATACCTAAAGTAAGTAATGGTAAGGTTTCTTTACAATCCCCCCATACGCCAACATCTGCTTTTACATTTTTATCAATTTCAGATGGATCAATATCCAAGTGAATCACTTTGGCTTGCTTTGCATATTTATCCAATCGGCCTGTAACACGATCATCAAATCGCATACCCACCGCTATTAATACATCACATTCATTCGTTAACACATTGGGTCCATAATTGCCATGCATTCCTAGCATACCCACATTTTGTGGATGTTGCGTTGGTAATGCACTTAATCCTAAGATGGTCCATGCTGCTGGCATTCCTGACTTCTCAATAAATTTTTGAAATTCTTTTTCGGCTTTTCCTAGTATCACACCCTGTCCAAAAATGACCAATGGTTTTTTTGCTTGGTTGATTAATGCCACCGCTTCATCAATATAATTTTTTCGTATCACCGGCTTTGGGCGATAACTTCTTATATGATGACAAGGCGTGTAACCTTCGTAATTGAATGATTGTATTTGTGCATTTTTAGTAATATCAATTAACACAGGACCTGGTCGTCCACTGCGCGCTAAATAAAATGCTTTTGCTAATATGCCTGGAATTTCTGTTGCATCCGTTATTTGATAATTCCATTTTGTTACCGGCATGGTAATATTGATGATATCTGTTTCCTGAAATGCATCGGTTCCTAATAAATGAGCAAACACTTGTCCTGTGATACAAACCAATGGAGTACTGTCGATCATCGCATCGGCTAATCCTGTTACTAAATTAGTTGCCCCTGGTCCACTTGTCGCAAATACCACACCTACCTTACCAGATGTACGCGCATAACCTTGTCCAGCGTGTATTCCACCTTGTTCATGTCTTACTAAAATATGTTTTAATTTATCATTATAATCATACAAGGCATCATAAATAGGCATGATTGCACCACCCGGATAACCAAAAATGGTATCTGCACCTTCTGCAATACAAGCTTCCAATACGGCTTGTGATCCCGTTAGTGTGGTTGTAGCTGTTGCTGTTTTTTCAATTATCGTTTCCATAATCATCTTTTTTATATTTCATCTGTTACACATCCTTCACTTGCATCTTTCACTAATTGTGCATATTTCCATAACACTCCATTAGTGGCTTTTAAAACAGGCGGGGTTTGTGCAGCGCGTCGTTTTGCAATGGTGGCTTCATCCACTTTCAATGTCATTTGTCGAGTAGGTACATTTAATTCAATAATATCATTGTCCTCTACTAAACCAATTAATCCTCCTTTATATGCTTCAGGTGTGATATGTCCAACCACAAATCCATGTGTTCCACCACTAAAACGGCCATCTGTTATTAATGCCACCGACTTCCCTAAACCCGCGCCAATAATAGCGGAGGTAGGTTTTAGCATCTCTGGCATTCCTGGTGCACCCACCGGTCCCACATTTTTTATAACCACCACATCTCCTGGTTGAATTTTTCCTGAATTGATTCCTGCTATCAATGATTGCTCTCCGTCAAATACCCTTGCTGGTCCTACAAATAAATCTCCTTCCTTTCCAGAAATTTTTGCAACACTTCCTCCTGTTGCTAAATTGCCGTATAATATTTGTAAGTGTCCTGTTGCTTTGATTGGATTTTCCTTTGGATAAATAATTTTTTGTTGATCAAAATTTAAATCAGGAACCGTTGCTAAATTTTCGGCAAGGGTTTTTCCTGTTACTGTTAAACATGATCCATGTAACCATCCTTGTGCTAACATATATTTCATCACCGCTGGCACGCCACCATATTGATGCAAGTCCTGCATTAAATATTTTCCAGATGGTTTAAAATCGGCCAACACCGGAATTTTATCACTGATGATTTGAAAATCATCCTGTGTAAATGATACGCCCACACTTTTCGCCATCGCGATCATATGTAATACCGCATTGGTACTTCCACCTAATACCATAATAACCGCTACTGCATTTTCAAATGCTTGGCGCGTCATAATGTCTTTTGGTTTAATATCTTTTTCTAATAATAATCGAATTGCTTTTCCTGCATCCTTACACTCTTGTTGTTTTTCGACACTCAATGCTGGATTGGATGAGGAGTATGGTAAACTCATCCCTAGTGCTTCAATAGCTGCTGCCATTGTGTTTGCAGTATACATACCCCCACATGCACCCGCACCTGGACATGCATGTTTTATGATACCCATAAAATCAGCTTCGTCTAATTGGCCCGCCATTTTTTGTCCTAATGCTTCAAAAGCTGATACAATATTTAAATCCTGTCCTTTGTAATGTCCTGGTGCAATGGTTCCTCCATACAACATAATAGAGGGACGATTTAATCGACCCATCGCTATTAATGATCCTGGCATATTTTTATCACATCCTGGTACTGTAATGACTGCATCATAATATTGCGCTCCACAAACTGTTTCTATACTATCTGCAATCACATCTCTACTTACTAATGAATATCGCATACCATCTGTTCCATTACTCATACCATCACTCACACCAATTGTATGAAAAGTTAATCCCACTAAATCATTTTCCCAGATACTCTTTTTTACTTCGGCAGCTAAATCATTCAAATGCATATTACAAGTATTTCCATCATAACCCATACTCACAATACCCACCTGCGCTTTATGCAAATCAGCATCCGTTAATCCAATACCATAAAACATAGCTTGTGCTGCTGGTTGGGTTGGATCCAATGTGATCGTTTTTGAATATTTATTTAGTTCCATATTGTATACTTATAAATGAGTGTATAAAATTAATCTTGTTTTACTTCTAAACCTTAAAACTATCGTTTGTTAAACGCGTATTTAGGTTGGTTATCATTTTGTTTTAAATAATAGTTGATTTATGCAAGCGTTCATGATGCACATGCCCTTCGCCAGTGATGTGTCGATCAATATATTCACAAATCAAATCACCAATCGCTGTTGTTGTATAATGATTGATGGGATCAATATCTTTTGATACAAATTTGCTTTGCAAACACCATTGAGCAGCTTCGCGAATAATAGCAGCTTCCACTCCTAAACCAAAATGATCTAATAACATCGCAGCCGATAAAATGGATCCCATTGGATTGGCAATGTCTTTTCCTTTGGCTTGCGGATAGGAGCCATGAATGGGTTCAAACAATGCCACTGTATTTCCTACTGATGCAGAGGGCAACATGCCTAATGATCCTGCTAATACTGATGCTTCATCACTAATAATATCACCGAATAAATTTTCAGTTAATACCACATCAAATTGTGCAGGATTTAATATGATTTGCATGGCTGCATTATCAACAAATAAATAATCAACAGTCACATCGGCATATTGTGCACACATTTTTTGTACTACTTTTCGCCACAATCTTGAAGTTTCTAAAACATTCGCTTTATCGACTAAGGTTAATTTTTTTCTTCTTTTTTGTGCATGTTGAAATGCAAGATGCGCTATGCGTTCAATTTCTAAAACTGAATAAGAACAATTATCAGTGGCGACTGTTCCATCTTCGCTCAATGATTTTGCACCAAAATAAATACCTCCCGTTAATTCTCTATAAATGACAAAATCTACATTTTCCAACAAGTGTGGTTTTAATGGCGTTAAATGTTGTAATGCCTCATAAGTAGTGACTGGTCTAATATTGGCAAACAATTGTAATTCCTTTCTTAATTTTAACAGGCCTTGTTCAGGTCGCACTTTAGCAGTAGGATCATTATCATATTTTGGATCGCCAATAGCGCCAAATAAAATGGCGTCACTAGACAAACAAATTTTTATGGTCTCATCTGGTAATGGATTGCCTGTTTCGTCAATCGCAATGGCCCCCATTAAAGCATATTCATAATTGAACTCATGCTGATAATTTTTTGCAATCGTATTTAATACCTTAATAGATTGCTGTGTTACTTCTGGACCTATGCCATCACCTAAAATGACTGCTATTTTCTTTTTCATACTATTACTAGTTTATCTATTTTGTTCAAATTGCTCAATCTCTTGTTTCATACTTAATAAATAATCAATATCATCATATCCATTGAGCATACATGTTTTTTTATACGCATTAATTTCAAAAGTTTCCGATACACCTTTTGTATCAATGGTGATGGTTTGCTTTTCTAAATCAATGGTTAATGTGGCTTCAGCCCCTTGTGCAAATATTTGTTGTAAAAAAGCATCCGTTACCGTGACTGGCAATACACCATTATTTAATGCATTATTTTTAAAGATGTCTGCGAAAAAGCTTGACACCACTACCTTAAATCCATAATCCTGTATGGACCATGCCGCATGTTCACGCGATGAACCACATCCAAAATTTTTAGCAGCTACTAAAATATCGCCTTCGTATTGTTTTTGGTTTAATACAAAATCTGCCTTAGGTTTATTTTCATCATCTTGCTCATATCTCCAATCACGAAACAAGTTTTTCCCAAAACCCACTTTGGTAGTGGCTTTCAAAAACCTAGCGGGTATGATTTGATCCGTGTCTACATTTTCGATACGCAACGGAATAAACCTACTTGTAATTTTTTGTAATGACTGCATTGTTAAATATATTTTTGCTACTTTTTATTTTTTAATTCAAGATGGTTCTGATGTCTGTAATTTTCCCTGTTAATAAAGCAGCGGCGGCAGTTAATGGGCTTGCAAGTAATGTACGAGCGCCTGCACCTTGTCGTCCTTCAAAATTTCGGTTGCTGGTACTAATGCAATACTCTCCTGCTGGTATTTTATCTTCATTCATTCCCAAACAAGCACTACATCCTGCTTGTCTTATTTCAATTCCTGCAGCTGCAAATATTTTATCTAAACCTTCTGCTTTTATTTGTTTTGCTACTTCCTGTGAACCTGGTACTATTAATGTTTTTACATTAGGATCTTTTTGTTTGCCTTTTATAATACTGGCAACCAATCTAAAATCCTCGATTCGTGAATTAGTACATGATCCAATAAATACATTTTGTACTGGCATGCCTAACAAACCTTGGCCAGCTTTAAGTCCCATATATTGTAATGCCTTTTCAAAATTTTGTTTTTCGGTCGCATCAGTGAAGCTTTCCAATTGCGGCAAACTCGCTGTCACTGCTAATCCCATTCCTGGATTGGTTCCATAAGTGATCATGGGTTCGATGTCAGATGCATTAATATTAATTTCAACATCAAATTTAGCATCTGCATCCGTGTATAATTTTTTCCACTCTGCTAATTTTTTATTCCACTCCTCTCCTTTAGGTGCAAACAAACGTCCTTCGATATAATCATAAGTGATTTGATCTGGTGCAATGATGCCACCCCTCGCTCCCATTTCAATACTCATATTGCAAATAGTCATTCTTGCTTCCATACTTAATGCACGAATGGCCGATCCTGCATATTCAACAAAATAACCAGTGGCACCACTTGCCGAAATTTGTGCAATGATAAATAAGATGATATCTTTTGATACCACTCCTTGTTGTATGCTTCCTTCTATATTAATGCGCATTACTTTTGGTTTGGTTTGCATCACACATTGTGCAGCAAAAACCATTTCCACTTCGCTGGTTCCAATACCAAATGCAATAGAGCCAAATGCACCATGCGTTGATGTGTGACTATCTCCACATACAATAGTCATTCCTGGTTGCGTGATGCCAAGCTCGGGTCCTATCACATGAACAATACCTTGATATTGGTGTCCTAATCCATATAACTCAACGCCATGCTTTTTACAATTATCAATTAATGTATCAACTTGAAATTTTGATAATTGATCGGCAATAGGCAGATGCTGATTTAAAGTAGGTACATTATGATCCGCTGTAGCTACAATTTGTTTTGGACGAAACAAGGAAGCACCTCTTTTTTCGATACCACTAAAAGCTTGTGGGCTAGTGACTTCATGAATTAAATGTTTATCGATATACAATACCGATGGCCCATCTTCAATGATTTTCACCACATGCTTATCCCAAATTTTATCGAATATTGTTTTTCCCATGTTCTAAAATATCTTTTTTAATTATCTTATTTTGAATAGGATGTAGCAATGGCAACTAAGTCATCATGCGTTACTTCCTTTTTTTTGTCTGCTAATTGTAAAAATATTGGATATAAAATATCAATATCATTTCGAACATATTGATACCCTAATTTTTGTAATCGATGTGCTAATGCGCTTCGTCCGCTTCTTGCAGTTAATACAATTTTACTTGCTTCGGCACCTACTAATTCAGGATTGATAATTTCATATGTTTGTGCTTCCTTTAAAAATCCATCCTGGTGTATACCAGAAGAATGCGAAAAAGCATTAGCGCCAACAATCGCTTTATTAGGTTGCACCCCCATACGCATGATCTCTGAAACCTCATGGCTAATTGGATTTAACAACCTTGTATTGATATTAGTATAATAACCTAAATCGGTATGTTGATTAAGCACCATCACAACTTCCTCTAATGCAGTGTTGCCTGCGCGTTCTCCTAGTCCATTAATCGTACACTCAATTTGTCGCGCGCCACCCATCACACCTGCAATAGAATTAGCAGTGGCTAATCCTAAATCATTATGACAATGACAAGATAAAATTGCTTTATCAATATTGGGAACATGATTTACTAAATATTCCATTTTTGCTTGGTATTGATATGGCAAACAATATCCAGTGGTGTCAGGAATATTTAAGGTAGTAGCACCTGCTTTCACAACCGCTTCAATGACGCGTGCTAAAAATTCATTATCCGTGCGGCCAGCATCTTCAGCATAAAATTCAACATCATCTGTAAAGTTGCGTGCTAATTTTACAGCACTAATTGCGCGTTCTATAATCTCCTCTCTTGTTGAATTGAATTTATATTTGATATGCAAATCAGAAGTTCCAATCCCTGTATGAATGCGAAATCGCTTGGCTGGTTTTAATGCAGCGGCGGCAACTTCAATATCATTTTGTACTGCACGTGACAATCCACATACAACTGTATTTTTTAAAGTTTTAGCTATTTGATTGACCGATTCAAAATCACCTGGACTTGAAACTGGAAATCCTGCTTCTAAAATATCAACTCCTAATTCTTCTAATTTGACTGCAAGCGCTAGTTTTTCCGATGTATTTAATTTACATCCAGGAACCTGTTCCCCGTCTCTTAATGTGGTGTCAAAAATGAAAACTTGTTGGCTCATCGTTAATTCGTTTTAAAATTGTATTTCAAATACCTATTTTTAAGGTTTTATTAGAGGCTATTTTAGTTGCATCTTATTGATCATCAACCTTTTATAGATAAAAAAGGGGCTTCCGCCCGATTGTATCTCAAATTTACCCACTATTCACAAGTAATTCACATTATTTTTATAGTTAATTTACACTGTGTAATAGTTGAATTTTGCTATTAATACATTGATTATCAAACAATTGACCATAAAATAGCTACGATGCCCAACCTAAGTACGGAGGCGATATTTATTTTAGTGAAATCCCTGGAAAGGGCCGAAAAACGCAACTTCAAATTGTATGTGAAGCGCAACTCGGCATCTGCTGATTTGAAAATCATTCAATTATTTGATGCATTGGACAAAATGAAGGAATATGATGAGGAGGAATTACTTCGCAAAAACGAGTCCATTCAAAAACAACAACTATCCAATCTTAAGGCGCATTTATACGATCAAATATTATCTAGTTTAAGGATTGTAAAACAAAACGAAAACATTGATTTACAAATTCACGAACAATTGGACCACGCAAAAATTTTATATAATAAGGGTTTGTACATTCAAAGTTTACGTGTACTTGAAAAAATAAAAACATTAACTAAGCAAAACAATCAAGTTACTTATTTATTGCAGGTTTTGTTTTTAGAAAAAAAGATTGAGTCCTTGCATATTACACGAAGTATACAAGACAGAGCTAAACAATTAAGCGATGAAATTGATGAAGTCAATCATCGATTAGATTTAATTGCTAAATGCTCTAATCTTTCCTTACAATTATATGGTTGGTATATTCAACATGGTCATGCCCGTAATGATGATGATCGTATTGAATTAGATAAATTAATGCAAGATCCAATTATGGAATTAGTAAAATCCTCCGAAGGATTTTATGAAAGATTATATCGTTATCAATGCTACTGTTGGTATGGATTTATTACTCAAGATTTTTTATTGCACTATAGGTATTCTCAAAAATGGGTCGATTTATTTGAGGCCAATGAGAATATGAAACAAATTGAAACAGCTCAGTATATTAAAGGATTACACAATTTAATTACTTCTCATTTTGACTTAAGAAATTTTCAAAAATTAAAGGAAACGATTTCTATTTTAGACGAATACAGCAATACCCCCATTGTATTAAATAATAAAAACAACCTTATTCAAAGTTTTATTTATTTATACATTGCTAAAATTAATCAACACTTTTTAGAAGGTAGTTTTAGTGAGGGCTTAACCATGATACCCGCCATGGAAGCCAAGCTCAAGGAAATTGAACTTTACTTAGATAGCCATCGTGTATTGGTTTTTTACTATAAAATTGCTTGTTTATATTTTGGTGCTGGCAAACCCGCTAAAGCCATTGATTATTTAAATAAGATCATTAATTGGAAAGTAAATTTACGTGACGACATTCAATGTTACGCTCGATTATTGCACTTAATTGCACATTACGAACTAGGGAACAAAGAAGTAGTTAATTACTTATCTAAATCGGTTTATCGATTTATGTATAAAATGAAAAACCTAAGTACGGTCGAAGAAATTTTATTTAATTTTTTAAGAAAATCCATTCAAAACGGTGGAGAAGAAAATAGTTTATTGAATACCAAGGCAAATATTAAAAAATCTTTTACTGTTTTATTAGAAACCTTACAACCCTACACCACCAATAAATTAGAAAGTAGGGCCTTTATGTATTTAGATATTATCTCCTGGCTCGAAAGTAAAATTCAAGGAAAACAAGTTCAAACCATCATCAAAGAAAAATTTAATTAACAATTTCTCTCGTTAATAAATTAAAGCTACTTCCCGATGACATCATTTTAAAAGGTTTGATTACGTGTCCCCATTTCTTTTTTTGTTGCGCCCAATCCAATGGATCATACACCAATGCATAGGATAATCCCCATACCTTAAATTGTCCCGCTTCCACAAGCAGCGCAGTTGATTCATCAATGCCAATACCCAATGTTCCTGTATAATTTTCAATCACTGGTATTAAATCAAATTGTCGGTTTCGCGCTAACACATGTTGATCGATCGCTGTATTTTTCATGAATGAAAATGCAGGCTTAAATACTTGTTTTTTATTGAGGTCATCCCTTGCATCCCCACCTATAAGTAATGATCCCATGATGGTAGCCCCCGCTGATGTTCCCATAATCACGCCACCCCTTTCTAATAAAGTTAAAAAAGCATCATATAATTTAGTGCCGCCGTAAGCCGCTGCTATTAAATCCTGATCGCCCCCTCCAAAAAATATGCCTTTTGCATTTTTGATGAGCGCTAAATTTTTGGGATCATCTGCTTTTACTTTATCGCGGGTATGAATAGTTGCTATATTAGTAAACCCATGTGAAGTAAATTTTACTAAATGTCCGCCTTCTTGAATGTATTTTTCATCGGTAGTCGCTGTTGGAATATATACCATGGGCTGGTCCTTACCGCCCATATCATTTGCAAAAAAAGTAAATAAAGAATCGGGAATCGCGCCTCCTCCTATAATAATTAATTTTCCCTTGGCGTTAAAAAATGGATTGGTTTGTGCTTGCCCTTTAATAAAAAAGAAGCCACTTATTAAAATAAGTAATAGAAAGTAGTTAGGTTTTTTATTGGTCATGCCACTATGCGTATATCGCTGTGATTTCCTTATCAAAATTGGCTAACACTGCTTTACGTTTGATACTTAATTTAGGTGTCATTTCACCATTTTCAATATTCCACTCCCTTGGTATTAAAGCGAATTTTTTTACTTGCTCCACTTGATTAAACAATTGATTATTTTCTCCTACTACGTTTTCAAATAAAGCGAATACCATTGTATTTTTTATGATTTCGTCATTACTTACATATTGTATACCATGTGATTTTGACCATTCTTTTAATTTTGCAAAAGAAGGTACAATGAGCGCACTCACAAATCTTTTATTATCTCCTACCAACATCACCTGTTCAATAAAAGGATTTTCCTTTAATTTATTTTCAATAGGTTGTGGTGCAACATACTTGCCACCACTGGTTTTAAACAGTTCCTTTTTACGATCGGTAATTTTTAAATATTGGCCATCTACTATTTCTCCAATATCGCCTGTATGTAACCAGCCATCTATAATGGTCTCGGCTGTTAAATCGGGGCGCTTATAATATCCCAACATCACGCTTGGGCCTGCCACACAAATTTCACCGTCCGACTCAAGCTTGAATTGTACACCTTCAATCACTTTTCCTACTGTTCCATACTTAGTACCACCTGCCGTTCTTAAATTAATACTTATGATGGGACTATTTTCGGTAGGGCCATATCCTTCATACACGCTAATTTGCGCTGCATTAAAAATGCGCAATAATTTAACTTGACAAGCGGCTCCTCCTGTAACAATAAATTTTACATTATTTCCAATGGCTTCACGCCACTTTGTAAATATAATTTTATTGGCCAACTTTAATTGTAGTTGATACCACCATGATCCTGGAATTAAATTATCATATTTTTCGCCCAACGCTACAGCCCAAAAAAATAATTTGCGTTTTAAACCGGTTAACTCCTCGCCCTTCATCATAATTTTTTCGAACATTTTTTCCAATAACCTTGGCACGGTCGAGAATCCATCGGGTGAAATTTCTTTTAAATTATCTCCAATGGTTTCTAAGCTTTCAGCATAATAAATACTCATGCCACTATACATATAAATATAGGAAGCAAGTTTTTCAAAAATATGATTCAGTGGTAAAAAGCTTAATACTTTTTGTTCGGGTGCATCTTGAAACGGAAAAGATTTTTTACCCATCATTAAATTATAATAAACACTTTGATGCGTCAGCATGACGCCCTTTGGTGTTCCTGTGGTACCAGATGTATAAATAAAAGTAGCTACTTGTTCAACGGGTATGGTTTTTTTAATCACCTGTACCTGTGAAAGGATATCCGCATCCTTACTACAAATACTAGTCCAATGTTTTGCACCAGTGATCTTATCAAAAGTGTATACCTCTTTTAAACATGGTACTTTATCCTTTATGGACATTACTTTATCATATAGTTCTTGATTGCTCGCAAACATATATTGAACAGATGCATCATTTAAAATAAAAGTAAGTTCCAATGGATTAGTGGTAGGATATACGGGCACCCAAATAAGTCCTAATTGTTGTGCCGCTAAATCGGCGATAAGCCACTCTGGTCGATTATTGCTGATGATGGCAATTTTATCACTCCCCTCTGGTGTAAAATTATTTCCTGACAATCCTAAAGTTAATAAACCTGCACTAAGTTCATTCACCGTTTGGGCTACTTCTGCAGTAGAATACTTACGCCATACTCCATTTTCCTTTGCGGCAAACATATCCTGTTGTGGGAAATGTTGTAATTGATGATCAATACAATCAAAGAGTCGTTTGATTTCCATAAAGCAGGCAAATTTGTACGACAAAGTACAAAAATAGAGGCAGAAAAAAAAGAATTAGCTGCTACAAATAAATCAGATGGGTCAATAATCCGTCCCTTAATTTAGGCTCAAACCAGGTGCTTTTTGGTGGCATCACTTCGCCTGCATCTGCTATATTAAATAATTGGTCAATCGTTACTGCATACAAACTAAATGCAACTGCCATCTCACCGCTATCCACTCGCTTTTCTAGCTCGGCTAATCCTCGGATACCGCCCACAAAATCAATGCGTTTGTCGGTGCGTTGATCCTGTATATTGAATAGGGGTGCTAAAATATTATTTTGTAAAATAGTGACATCTAAAACGCCTATTGGATCTGCATCATTATAAGTCCCTGGTTTTGCAGTTAAGGCATACCATGTTTTATTAAGATACATTCCAAAATGATGAAGGGAACTAGGTTTATAAGCTGCTGCATTTAATTGAACATCAAATTGACTAGAAAGTGCTGTTATTAAAGACTCCGCCGTGTGTCCATTCAAATCCTTGACCACTCGATTGTAATCCATGATTTGCAATTGATTGGACGGGAATAAAGTGGTTAAAAAATAGGGCGCACTCTTTTTTTCATCATTAAAAGAGAGCAACACTTTTGCTGCAGAGGCAGCTCGGTGATGTCCATCAGCGATATAAGTACAAGGCACTTCTTTTTCAAATAATTGGGTAATTTGATCAATCACCACTTCATCGCTTACTGCCCATAGGGTATGCTGAATGCCGTCATCCGCTGTAAAATCATAGATGGGCGTTTTAGTAGTTTTCCATTTATCAATCAAGGCGTCAATATTCACTTGTTGTCGATAGGCTAAAAATACATTGCCTGTTTGCGCTCCCGTAGTTTTAATATGATTGATGCGATCCAATTCCTTTTCGGGACGAGTAAATTCATGTTTTTTTATAATGCCATTATTATAATCATCGATACTACTCACACAAACCAAACCAGTTTGTGCACGTCCATCCATAATTAATTGATAAATATAATAACAAGGTTTTGACTCCTTAAATAAAACATCACGCTGAATAAATGCATTTAAATTATTTAAAGCCAACTCATAAACTTCAGCGCTATGCGTATCTATTGTATCAGGTAATCCAATTTCACTTTTAGTAATATGCAAAAAAGAATAGGCATTGCCAACAGCTTCCGTTTTTGCTTCGGCACTATTTAAAACATCGTAAGGTTTACTTGCTACTTGTTTTGCTAATTGTGGCTGCGGGCGCACTGCTTCAAAGGGACTAATTTTTGCCATGGGCGCGAAGTTCGTTCTTTTTTTGGAGATTTTAATTTTTTAGGAGAAGGATTTCATCAGGTCGCAAAAAGTTTGCACGCTTGATAATGGTAATGCATTATACATGCTTACTCTTATTCCTCCTACTGTTCTGTATCCTTTTACACCTATCATCCCTTCTTTTTTACATAGTTCTAAAAAAGCCGCTTCTCTTGTTGGATCTGTTAAAAAGAAAACAGCATTCATTATACTTCGATCCTCTTTTGCAATAGGACAATAAAAAGCTGGTAACTGATCGATGGTATCATAAATCAATGCCGCTTTTTCATGATTGCGTTTTCCAATTTCAATTAAACCGCCTTGCGCTTCAATCCATCTTAAAGTTAATAAGCTAACATAAATCGAAAACACAGGTGGTGTATTTAATAATGAACCAGCTTCGATGTGTTTTTTATAATCTAATATCGAAGGAATTTGTCGATTTGTTTTTCCTAAAATTTCTTTTTTAACTACTACGATGGTAACGCCAGCTGCGCCCATGTTTTTTTGCGCACCTGCATATATTAAATCAAATTGATCGAAGGCAGTAGGCCTACAAAAAATATCAGAGCTCATGTCACCTATTAATAAGCAATTCGTCTGAGGGTATTGATGCCATTGAGTTCCCTCCACTGTATTATTGGTCGTAATATGCAAATAAGTTGTTCCATTGGGTAAATCCAATTGCTTATTGATATAAGTATGCTTTTGATCGGTGCTGTCCGAAACCACTGCTACAGGCCCAAATAATTTTGCTTCTTTTACTGCTTTATTTCCCCACACACCGTTATCACAAATAGCAGCCAACCCATTTTCATCTAATAAATTCATGGGCACTTGCATAAATTGCATTGTAGCACCTCCCTGTAAAAAAAGTACTTCATAATCATCACCTAAGCCCATCAATCTTTTAATAATTTGTTGTGCTTCGGTTACTACATCTACAAAGTGGGTGGTACGATGTCCTATTTCTAAAATAGATAAGCCAGTGTTATTAAAATTATGAATCGCTGCAGCTGCTTGATCCAATACTTCCTTTGGTAAAATTGAAGGCCCTGAATTAAAGTTGTGTAATTGCATTTTATAAATTCGGTTGATCTTTTTGTTGCATTTCATCTACAGTCGTCACGCCTCCTGATACTACATACTTCATAGCTTCGGATGCATTCACTCCTTTTGGCATTTTTTTAATACGTTCAGGTGATACTATATATGTAATACCGGATATCGCATAAGAATGAGGCACATAAACAGTTACAAATTCTTTCAATCCAAAATGTTCTGTACTTTTTTGAGTGATAAATCCAATTCGCCAAACATCTGTCGAATCTACATTTACCAAAACAGGTTCGTCAAACTTTTTTTTATTGCCTGCAAAAGCTTCTAAAAAATCTTTAACGGATGAATAAATAATTTTAACGCCAGGTGTTTTTTCTAACAACTTATCAAAGATGGACATTAATCTTTCTACAAAAAATAAAGAAGACAACCAACCCACCAACAATACCAAAATAATGGCGACCAAAAAACCCAATCCTGTTACTTTAGGAACTTGCCCATTTACTTCAGCAAATTGAACTGGTGAAATAAAATGAAGCAGGTTAGGTAAAAAATTATCTACCCAATTAAATAAACTCACCACCACCCAAATAGTGACACCAATAGGTGCCAAAACCACTACTCCTTGGAAAAGCAACTGAGCAAGTGCACTTAATAATTTTTGTCGGCTCAATTTTGACCTTACACTTGGCATTTAGATTGAATTTAGGCTCAAATTTCAAACAATTTTGCCATTTAGCATAATATATAAAAAATTAACCTCGGAAACTTTGAAAACGCATAAAGTTTCCTTAGTTTTGCGCCTTCAAATTATGCTATGCAAAATCGTATACTGAATAAGGCTAGGGAACTAATGTTCCAAACGGGGGTGAAGCATGTCACCATGGATGATTTAGCCAATCAATTAGGTATCAGTAAAAAAACAATTTACCAATATTATAAGGACAAGGATCGTTTGGTTACGGCAGTAGTAGAAAATGAACTTGCAAATCATGCCCTTCTTTGTAATAACAGTATGCTCGCCGCTGAAAATGCAGTACATGAGATTTTCTTATTAATGGCGGTGGTGCAAGAAATGTTTAACCGTATGAATCCTTTAGCCTTATTTGAAATTGAAAAATATTATCCAATGGCTTTTGAAAAAATAAAAAATCACAAAGACGATTATATTTTTTCAACCATTCGAAACAATTTAGAAAAAGGAATTAAAGAGGGCTTATACCGAAAAGAATTAGATGTAAATATACTTTCAAAATACAGATTAGAAACTAGCTTAATTGCTTTTAACATTCACGTATTCCCTACTCAAAAATTTGATATTCTTAAAGTGAATTTACAAATTATAGAACATTTTGTATATGGTGTGGCCACTTTAGAAGGTCATCATTTAATGGATCGATACAAATCTGAAAACATAAAATAAATAGTTAATTAAATAAATTGAAATGAAAAAAGTTTTTATCCTTTTCGTGGCTTTCATTACCTGGGAAAATGGTCAAGCACAAAATAAAGCAGTCTATGCTTTTTCACTTGATGAATGCGTGTCTTATGCTCAAAAAAATAATGTGCAAGTAAAAAATGCATTACTAGCTATTGACGCACAGATACAAACCAATCGTGAAATTAGTGCTGCGGCTTTCCCCACCATTAATACCAATATTGGTGGTAATGATTTTATAAAAATTCCTACTTCCTTATTGCCTGCGCAAATTTTTGGTGGTGCCGCTGGAACCTATATTCCTGTTCAGTTTGGTACAAAATATAATGCCAACTATGGTGGTAATTTTCAACAGCTGTTATTTGATGGTCAGGTATTTGTTGCCATCAAAGCAAGGGCCACTTCCTTAGAATGGCAAAGAAAAAGTGCCGCATTAACCGAAGAGGCTATTAAAACCAATATTTATAAAATATATTACCAGCTTTCGGCTAGTAAAACTCAATTAAATATTTTAGACGCGAATATTGAGCGCTTAGCTAAATTGGCACACGATGCTGAGATTATGTATAAAAATGGTTTTGCTGAAAAATTAGATGTAGATAAAGTAAATGTGCAATTAAATAATATCCAAACCGAAAAACTAAAAGCCACCAATAGTGTCGCCATTGGATTTATGGGTTTAAAAATGTTAATGGGGATGCCGGTTAAAGACAGTTTATCCTTAACTGAAGTGATTGATGAAAAAAGTTTAAATAATAATATACTCTATGAAAATGATTTTGAGTATGGGGTAAGAAAAGATTTCCAATACTTAAGTGAAACAAAGAAATTAACTGAATTTAATGTAAAGCGTTATCAATTAAGTTATTTACCAACTGTGAATATGTCTGGATCTTATTCTCAAAATGCAATGCGCACTAAATTTGATTTTTTTGAAGGAGGTAGTTGGTTTAACACTTCCCTCATTAGCTTAAACATTAACCTGCCTTTATTTAATGGATTTGCTAGAGATGCTCGTGTAAAACGCACTAAGATTGAGTTAAAACAAATTGAAAATCAAATTGACGCATTAAAAAACAATATTGATAATGAAATTACGCAAGCCAAATTAAATTATATATCATCGGTAGCCACTATGCAATTTCAAAAAAAGAATATGCAATTGGCAGAAGCAGTATACCAACAAACTAAAAAGAAATTCGAAACAGGTACAGGTTCTAATACTGAGATGTCGGCAGCACAGGCTGATTTGGTAACTGCTCAAAATAACTATATGAATGCATTATACAGTGCATTAATTGCTAAAGTTGATTTATTAAAAGCAACCGGTAAATTATAAAAATATTAAAATGACAAAATATAAAATAATGAAAAATTTCACAAAAGTATTAACAGGTAGTTTAATTTTATTGGCTATAGCCTGTGGGGGTGATACTAATTCAGTTGAAGCAAAAAAAACAGCCTTGTCGGGTTTTAAAAAGCAAGCCCTAGATTTAAGTATAAAAATTGCCAACCTTGAGAAGGAAATAAAAACAATGGGCGGTGCAAAAGGAGATAAAACAATATTGGTTTCTATTGATACTTTGTCTACACAAGTATTTGATCATTACATAGAACTTCAAGGAAAAATTGAATCTGAAAGTGTTTCCTATATTACTCCTCGCGCTGGTGGAGGTCAAGTAAGATCCATTTATATAAAAAGAGGTGACCTTGTAAAAAAAGGTCAATTATTATTACAATTGGATAATAGTTTAATTAAACAAAGCGTTGCCGCTGCCACGCAAAATATTGAAACCCTAAAAGCGCAAGCTACTTTAGCAAAGTCAGTATATGAAAAACAAAAAAACCTTTGGGATCAAAATATTGGAAGTGAAATACAATTATTAACCGCTAAAACCAATGCCGAAGCCCTAGCCAGTCAATTAAAGGGCGCTACTGAACAAGTGGGTGTGATTAGAGATCAATTGGCGTATACAAGTATTTATAGTGATGTAGATGGCGTAGCCGAGGAAGTGAATGTTCATGTAGGTGAAATGTTCATGGGCCCTGGTCAAATTAAAATTGTAAACACAAAAAATTTAAAAGCTACTGCATTAGTTCCTGAAAATTATACAGGAAAAGTGCATGTGGGTAGTGAAGTGGCTTTAAATTTTCCTGATTTACAAAAAACAATTCAAACTAAAATTAATGTCATGGGTAATGTGATTGACCCATTAAGCCGAAGCTTTTTCATTGAAACTAAATTAAGTGCGGATAATAATTTTAGACCTAATCAATTGGTTCAAGTGCGTATTAAAGACTACTCTAAAGCAAATGCATTAAGTATCCCCATTAATATTTTACAAAATGACGAAAAAGGTAAATTCATTTATGTCGCTATTAATGAAAAAGGTAAAATGATAGCAAGAAAAAAAATGATTACTGTAGGCGAATTTTATGGTAATAATATGGAAGTATTAAGTGGCTTAATTGTTGGAGATGTGATCATAGTTAGTGGCTATCAAAATTTATTTGATGGTCAATTCATCACCACTGTAGCCAACTAATTCAATCAACTCATTAATAGATCAATATGTCCACGATACAGAAAATAAAAGAAAAATTTAAGGAGTTTAAACCTACTTCCTGGAGCATCACAAATAAAACTTCCATTTACCTACTTATGCTATTTATAAGTTTAGGTGGAATTTATCAATTTTTGACACTTCCTAAAGAGCAATATCCCGATATCATTATTCCAACCATCTTTGTTCAAACCATTTATGTAGGAAATTCGCCAAAGGATATTGAAAATTTAGTGACGCGCCCTATTGAAAAACAAATTAAGGGGATCACTGGTACAAAAATCACCAAATTTACCTCCAACTCACAACAGGATTTTTCGGCCATTACCATTGAGTTTGGCACCAATGTCCCAACAGATGTAGCCCTTCAAAAAGTTAAAGATGCAGTTGATAAAGCAAAGCAAGACTTACCTAATGATTTAACACAACAACCAAGAGTCATTGAGATTAGCTTAAGCGAACAACCCATCATGTATGTGAATATTAATGGTAATTACGATTTAGTACAGTTAAAAAAATACGGCGATATCCTAAAAGATAAGCTTGAAAATATTACCCAAATTAATAGAGTGGATTTAGTGGGTGCACCCGAAAGAGAATTTCAAATTAATGTAGATAATTATAAATTACAAAGTGCTGGAATCACATTTGACGATATCACTTTTGCAATTCAAAGAGAAAACCTTGATTTATCAGGAGGTTTGTTAGAAGTGGGTACCATGAATAGGAACTTGCAACTAAAGGGCCAATTAAAAACAGCCGCTGATATCAGTAATATTATTATTCGTAATACCAATGGGTCGGCCATTTATTTAAAAGATGTTGCAAAAGTAATTGACACCGTTAAAAGCAATGAAAGCTTTGCACGTTTGGATGGGAAAAATGTAATGACCTTAAATATTATTAAACGAAGTGGTGAAAATTTAATTGCCACTTCTGATGCGGTTAAAAAAATAGTAGATGCCACTAAATTAAACGATTTCCCTTCGGACTTAAAAGTAGTCATCTCGGGTGATCAAAGTATTAGAACAAAAAGCTCATTTGCAGAATTAGTGAATTCTATTGTAATTGGATTTGTACTTGTATTAATTGTACTTATGTTTTTCATGGGTGTCACGAATGCGTTTTTTGTTGCCTTATCGGTACCCTTAAGTATGTTTGTTGCTTTTGTATTTATTCCAGGAGCTGAATTAATAGTTGGTTCTAGTATTTCACTCAACTTTATCGTATTGTTTGCTTTATTATTTGGCTTAGGTATCATTGTAGATGATGCTATTGTAGTGATTGAAAATACACATCGTATTTTTGTACAAGGGAAAGGTAAATTAACTGCCACCGTATCAGCTAAAATGGCGGCGGGTGAAGTATTTGTGCCTGTATTAGCAGGTACCATTACCACTTTAGCACCTTTTTTCCCTTTACTATTTTGGCCTGGTTTAATTGGTAAGTTTATGATCTACTTGCCTACGATGTTAATTTTTACATTAACAGCTTCCTTATTAGTGGCTTTTATCATGAACCCCGTTTTTGCAGTCGACTTTATGAATCATGAGGAAGAATCGGAGGAAGAGCGTTTAAAAAACAGAAGTAAAATATTTAAACAAAAATCATTTTGGTTACCCATCATCATTGGTATCCTATTAGATATTTCAGGTTTTACTTTTTTAGGAAACCTACTTATTTTCTTTATGGTATTAGTGATTGCAAATAGATACTTTATCACATCAGCTATTCATAAATTTCAAACCATTACCTTACCTAATTTAATGCAGTTATATGAAAATATACTTCGACGTGCATTAAGTGGCTGGAGACCCGTTAAATTATTAATAGGCACTTTTGTTTTATTAGTGATCTCCTTTGTTGTATTTGGTATTAGTGTAGCAAAAGGTCGTATTGGTATTGAATTTTTCCCAGTAGGTGATCCAAATCAATTATATGTTTATTTAAAATTGCCAGTGGGTACACAAGTGGGTTATACTGATTCAGTTACTAAAGTATTGGAGGCAAAAGTAAATAAGGTGTTAGATAATGAACCTAGTAAACCTAATCCTATTGTAGAAAGTGTGATTAGTAATGTTGCGGTAGGAGCTGGTGATCCCATGCGTGGTGACAGAAGTCCTCACGCTGAACTTGGACGACTTCAAATTAATTTTGTGGAATTTGAAAAACGTCATGGAAAATCAACTGGACCATATTTAGATGCGATACGTGCTCAATTAAAAGGAATTCCAGGTGCTGAAATCTCTGTGACACAGGAACAAAGCGGCCCCCCAACTGATCCTCCTATTAATATTGAAATTCAAGGTGATAATTTTGATCATTTGATTAAAACAGCCGTTGGTTTAAAAAATTATTTGGATTCTATTCAGGTACCAGGTGTGGAAGAATTAAAGATGGATGTGGATTTGCAAAATCCTGAATTAACATTAACCATTGATAGAGACCGCGCATTAATTGCTGGTGTTTCATCGGCACAAGTGGGTATGCAAATTCGTACTGCCTTATTTGGTAAAGAAGTTTCAAAAATTAAAGACGGTAAAGACGAATACAAGATTCAATTGCGTAATGAAACTTTACAACGAAAAAATTTAGTGGATTTACTTAATATGCGTTTGTCCTTTAGAGATATGGCTGCAGGGGGTATGGTTAAAAATATTCCTATTAGTTCATTAGTTAAAGTAGAGCCTACCAATACTTTAGGAAGTGTGAGACGTAAAGATCAAAAAAGGTTAATTCAATTAAGTTCTAATGTATTATTAGCACAAGGTTTTAATCCAACTTCCGTTAATGCTGTCATCTCTCAATACATTAGTAATTTTAATGGCATTCAAGAAGGTGTTACAATTAATCAAACAGGTGAAAATCAACAGCAATTAGAAACCGTGGCATTTTTAGGAAAAGCATTGATCATTGCACTTATGTTGATCCTTTTCACTTTGGTGTTGCAGTTTAATTCCATTTCAAAATCAGTTATTATTTTAACCGAGATTCTGTTTAGTATCATTGGTGTGTTATTAGGTTTCTCCATCTTTGGAATGAAAGTATCAGGGGTGATGACTGGATTAGGTATTGTTGGTTTGGCTGGTATCGTGGTTAAAAATGGTATCTTAATCATTGAGTTTACAGATGTATTAAGAGCCCGTGGTATGAAAACAAAAGAAGCGGTAGTACAAGCAGGTAAAACAAGAATTATTCCTGTTATGCTTACGGCCCTTGCCGCTATACTTGGATTTATTCCAATAGCCATTGGATTTAATATCAACTTTGTTAGCTTATTCAGTGAAATGAATCCACATATCTTTTTTGGTGGAGATAGTGTTTCCTTCTGGAAACCACTTAGCTGGACTTTAATTTTTGGTTTGATATTTGCATTCTTTATGACCTTATTTATTGTTCCTGCGATGTATTTAATTGCAGAACGTTTACGACGCCCAATGCGTCGTCACTTTGGTGGTAAGTGGATTAGCATGTTAGGTATTCCTCCATTCACTTTTATCTTTTTACCTTTGATGTTGGTGACTGCATATATTCATAAGAAAAATGTAAAGAGAAGAAATCAAAATAACAATGCAGGTGGCGATGCTACTATCAATGAATCATGGTATTAATAATGTAATATGATTTCAATCGCTTGAATAAAAAAAGCCCCGTTCCAATACAATGGAACGGGGCTTTTTAATTTTATCCTACCAAAACTTAATATACAAAGCTGATAATATCATTAAGATAGACACAATTAATATTAAAGTGCTTTTATCAACTTTAAACATTGACTTATCAATGTCAAAAGCTTTTGGATTAATTTTTGGTCCTAACAAAGTAATGGCTACCATGAGTAAAGCTGTAATAATACCTGCAATACCCATCGCAACTAAAAAAGGAATTTTATAAACTCCATGTGCATTAGGATATGCAGTGTAATAAAATGTTTCATTACCAAAAACCATTGGCGCAAATTCATTGTAAAATAAGGATAATATAAATCCAGCTAAAATACCCACCACAGCGGCGGTTCCTGTTGTACGCTTCCAAAACATACCTAGTACAAATACCACCAATACACCCGGACTAATAAAGCCTGTATACTTTTGAATAAAAGTAAACCCACCCGCGCCGCCAATACCTAATATATCATCCCATGTAAATACAACACTAATGAACATGGCACAGATCACCACCCATCTTCCTATCCTAACTAATTTTTCCTCGCTAGCTTCGGTAGAAAAATATTTTTTATATATATCTAATGTAAAAATGGTACTAATACTATTTGATTTTCCTGCTAAGGATGCCACAATAGCAGCTGTTAAAGCAGCTAATGATAAACCTTTAAATCCGGAAGGTAAAAAGGCCAACACCGCCGAGTAAGCACCATCCATACCACCTACTAAATGATTCAAATGACCATTTTTATGAAGTACATAAGCGGCAATACCAGGTAACATTACAATGACCGGCATTAATAATTTTAAAAGGGCAGCAAATAAAATACCCTTACGCGCGGTAGGTAGATTAGCCCCCAATGCGCGTTGCGTGATATACTGATTACATCCCCAATAATTGATATTCAAAATCCATTGTCCTGCAGCATACATCGCAATACCTGGTAATATCATATACTTATCAATATATTCCTGTGGAGATTGCTGTGTAGGTTTCGCCATTACCATATGAAAGTGATCGGGTGCTTGTTGCATTAAAGTAGTAAAACCAGAAAGAATACCACCACCCATTCCAAATTTTTCACTCACCATAGACAAAGCCATATAAGTGGTAGCAAGCCCTCCTATAATTAAAACAGTTACTTGAATGACATCCGTATATCCAATTACTTTCATGCCACCCAAAGTAATAAACACTGCAAAAATGGCTAAACAAACCATGATTTCATGCAAGTGATTTTGTCCTGGTAATAAACCATTAATCGCAATAGATCCTAAATATAAAATAGAAGTAAGATTTACAAACACATATAAGAATAACCAAAAAACAGCCATGATTAAAGAAACCGTTTCGTTATACCTCACTTGTAAAAATTGAGGCATCGTGTATATTTTATTTTTTAAATAGATGGGCATAAACCATACTGCTATTACAACTAGGCCTAATGCTGCAATCCACTCATAAGCCGATACCGCAATACCTACAAAAAATCCATTCCCACTCATGCCAATAAATTGTTCGGCCGAAATATTAGATGCAATAAGCGATGCGCCAATTGCCCACCATGTTAAAGAACCTTCGGCTAAAAAAAAGGCTTTGGAATCATGTTCTTTTGTCTGCCTTTTTTTATAGATATAATATCCATAAGATAAGATTAAAACAAAGTAAACTAGAAATACGACAAAATCTAAAGTGCTTAATTGATAATTCATATTGGACCGTTTGTTTTGATTTATTATTTTGTTGAAAAAGTATATACCGTGGTTTGAGTGTATACCTCACCAGGCTTTAAAATGGTACTTGGAAATTTAGATTGATTGGGTGCATCTGGATAATGCTGTGTTTCCAAGGTTAATGCACCATGCTTGATATAATTAATTCCATTTTTGGTATGGGTTAAACTACCATCTAAAAAGTTTCCTGAATAAAATTGTAATCCTGGTTCGGTTGTTGCTACGGTTAATACCCTTCCACTTAAAGGATCGTACACATTGGCCACTTCTTGTAATCCTGCTGCTTTGTTCAATATCCAATTGTGATCGTATCCACCTTGTACTTTATCTATATCATCTCCAATGCGTTTGGGTTGTGTAAAATCCATCGGCGTTCCCTTCACATCCAATATTTCACCAGTAGGAATTAATACAGTATCTACTGGAGTATATTGATTTGCATTCATTTGTAAAATATGATCATAAATGGTAGGCGACTTGCCTGCAGATAAATTAAAATAGGAATGATTGGTTAAATTAATCACTGTGGTTTTATCGGTAGTAGCAGTATATTCAATTTTAATACTGTTATTTTCAGTTAAAGTATACACCACTTGTATTTTTAAATTACCAGGATACCCTTCCTCCCCATCTTTACTTATATAATTTAATTGAAGGCTACTGTCCCCTGCTAATGGTGTTGCAGTCCATACCACTTTATCAAATCCTTTTAAACCACCATGTAGTGATTGCCCATTATTATTAAGTGCTGCATGGTATTCAACCCCATCCACTTTATATTTACCCTTGGCAATACGATTTGCATAGCGTCCTATGATGGCTCCAAAATAAGGGTTTGCTTTTTGAGTAAAACCACTCAATGAATCAAATCCAGTTAATACATCTCCCCAACTGCTGTCCTTTGCTTTTGTGATAATTTTTGTAAGCGCCCCTCCATAATTAATAATGCCTACTTGCATTCCATTGGCATTTGTTAAAGTATATTGGGTAATCTCCTGCCCTTCAATGCTGCCAAAGGGTGCTTTGGTTAGCTTTACGATCGAATTCATATTGGATGAATTTGAATTATTAAATGTACATGCAAGGTTTACAAAGGAAAACAATAGGGTTATAAAAATCCCAGTCATTAATTTTCTTAGCATCATTTTTAAATTATTTTAAAATGTTCCTATGTAATATAATTATTTTATATGAGTTCCCTGCTCTATTTGTACAGGATATACCTTTAATTGGCGTTTCGTTTTTTGGGTATATAGGCTCGAAACAGCATTTATAATGGTATTAACTTCTGTTTCTTTTATAATATTAATCGTACAACCCCCAAAACCACCGCCCATCATTCGAGCCCCTAAAACATGGGGGTTCCCGGTGACTTCATTCACTAAAATATCTAATTCAGGGCAACTCACTTCATATAATTCAGATAGCCCTTGATGGGTAGCAAACATTTTTTGACCAAATGCTCCAATATCTCCTGCTAATAAATCTTTGACCGCTAATTGTACCCTTTGAATTTCATCTACTACATATTTACATCTCTCGTATACCTTGGTTCCCTCTAAGGATACATTATTTTTTAAACATTCCTCAACTTGTGAGGTAGTCACATCTCGCAATGTTTTTACAGTGGGATATTTTTGTTGTATAAATTGAATTCCTTTTTCACATTCTATTCGGCGCGTATTATATTCAGATGAAGCTAATTCATGTTTAATTTGTGTGTCCAATAAAATAATTTGATACCCGTTTAATACAAGTGGAAAATAGGTAGATTCGAAACTTGCACAATCCAATAAAATGACCTGATCTTTTTTTCCATGTAAACTTGCAAACATGTCCATGATGCCACATTTCACCCCTGCAAATTCATGTTCCGATTGCTGCGTCATTAAAGCCATCTGCATTTTAGTTAAACGCAATGCATACATTTCATTTAATGCATATAGTACTGCACATTCAACAGCGGCGGAGCTTGACAAGCCTGCCCCAATAGGGATATTACCTTGCAAACAAATATCAAATCCTTTGTGAAGATCATGAGAGACCTTGTTGCTTGATGCGTTAGCATTATATTTTTGTGCTTGCACAACCACCCCAATAATATAGTTGACCCAAGTAATTTTATGAGGTTCAAGTGTATTCACTTGTAAGATTGCCATTTCATTTAAATCGAGCGCATGCATATGTATAAAGCCGTCTGTTCGTTTAGCCACAGCCACTTGAACACATTTATCAATAGCGGCTGGTAATACAAATCCATGATTATAATCGGTATGTTCTCCTATTAAATTAATACGACCTGGCGATTGCACTACGAGAGTAGCAGCCCTATTAAAACATTGTTGAAAGGACACACGAATATCTTGCATTCCAAAATAAATATTAAGAGTAGGTATTAAAGTTAATGAACCTTTTGCAAACAAGCCGCAGCAGCGTCTAATGTTTCCTTGGTTTTAGCAAAGCACAATCGAATTACTTTATGATCGGTTGCTTTTTGATAAAAAGCAGACATAGGTACTATAGCAATACCAAATTCTTTTACCAACCTTTCAGCAAAAACTTTGTCAGGCTCATTGGAGATGGTATCATAACGATAACTTTCGAAATAAGAACCCGAAGAAGGTAAGCGAACAAATTTTGTATTGTCTAATAAGCCTCGTAGATAATCCCTTTTTTGTTGATACATCGCACCTATTGATAAATACGCTTCCTTATTCGTCATGTATTCCGCAATCGCTATCTGCTTAGGTGTATCACAACCAAAAGCATTGAATTGATGTACTTTACGATATTCCTTCATTAAGTTTTCGGGAGCAATACAATAGCCTAATTTCCAACCCGTACAGTGATAAGTTTTTCCAAATGAAAAGCAAACAAAAGTACGCGCAAACAAGTCCGGATATTTCATCACCGTTTCGTGTTGCTTATTATCGTATATCAAATGCTCATATACTTCATCACTTATTAAATATAAATTATTAGAAAGTACAATTTCTTGTAATTGTAAAATATCCTCTTTAGTAAATACCACGCCTGTTGGGTTTTGCGGCGTATTTACTAAAATGGCTTTTGTTTTAGGTGTAATGGCAGCTCTTAATTTATCCCAAGGGATACTGTATTCTGGAAATTCCAATTCGATAGGCACCACCACGCCTCCATTAAAAACAATATTAGGGATATAGCTATCATAGGCAGGTTCAAAAATAATGACTTCGTCACCTGGTTGTATGATGGTAGAAAAAGCACAAAAAATAGAGTAGGTTCCTCCTGGTGTAATGGTAATATTTGTTTCAGGATTGATATCTACATTATATAAAAACTTTATTTTTTCCGAAAGTCGTTCTCTTAAAAGAGGAACGCCATTGGTATGCGCATATTGATTGCCACCCGCTTTCATAGCCTGGTTAACACATTCAATAAGTTCGGGACTCATTGGAAAATCAGGAAAGCCTTGTCCTAAATTAATGGCATTGTGTTGCGCCGCTAATTGACTCATTACTGTAAAAATACTAGTGCCAATATTAGGTAGCTTTGATTGCATGAAAAAAATTAAAAGGTCAATTGATTTGATAATCGTTTTAGTTCGATTTCAGCAATTTTTGCATTAAAGCGTAAACTCACCAATCTAAATCCTGCATTTTCAAAACTTTGTTGCGCTTGCTTAACATCTACCATGGTAGCCTGTCCTAACTGAAATTTTTGCATGACTAATTCCAATAAAGATTGTGACATTTTAAAATTATCAGACTCTGTCGGAATTTGTTGTAGATTATTTTGATAGGATTGGTAAGTCTTATATAACTCAGTAGATAAATCCTGTTCTGCATTTTTATATTGTAGTCGTGCAATATTGGTATTTAATTTTGCAGTCTTTAAAACATGTTTAGCAGCACCTCCTCCATAGATAGGTATACTTAAATTAAGACCTAAAAACGGACCATAACTTTCATTTAATAAACTAAAACCTGCAGCTGAACTACTACTATTTACATTATAACCAGTGCTAGCACGAAGTGTAGGATACATTAAGGCCTTTGTTTCCTTTTCAATAAACTGATTGATATTAATTAATTGTTCGGCTGATTGTAAAATAGGATTGGCTTTTATTTTAGATTCAACATCAGCTAAACTTATTTTACTATCCACTTTAATGTCTTCTTGAATGGTAACAGAAGTTGTAGAAGGTAATACCATTGTATTTAATAAATCCGCCTTGGCTTGGTCAATAATTAATAACTGATTTTGCTTCCCTTGTATTAAAGCATTTAAATCTAAATTTGATTGTAGATAATCAGCTTGATTGGCTACTCCAATTTTTTGTCGCGTTTCAACAATGTCTAATCTTTGCTTTGATGCTTCGATTGATTTTTCGATAGTTTTAAGATAAGCTTGTTGACGAATGATATTATAATATTGTTGCATGACCGTTGCCGTTGTATTGGCCAACTGAGTTTGCAATTGTTGTTCACTTTGTTTTTCGATAGTAGCTAACCTATCCTTAGTAGCCATAATACGATAGCCATTAAAAATAATGATAGATGCTGTTAAGCCCGCTGTTAAAGTATTACCATCTACGCCTGACTTGGTCGTATTTCTTGAAGCATCTGCATATTTTTGTTGAATCGTGCTGAATGATTTATTATTATTGACAGTACTAGTCACTGTGGGCAAGGCCCCTGCCACTCCGATATCATTATTGTTTTTAGCAATCGCGACTGTGTTTTCAACCAACTGAATATCGTAACTATTTTTAAGTGCTGTTTGAACTGCTTGATTTAAACTTAAAGTAGTTTGTGCATTTATTACGCCAACTAATAAAAAAGTGAAAACCAATAGTGTATAAACCCTTCCTAATTTTTGCATATTATAAAATTAACAACGCATCGCATTAATAAAAAATAAATTACATAAGTGGTTTCATTAGCTTCATTAATAATTAACCCACTAATGTTCCTACCTCTGCCCCTTGCACGACCCTTAATAAATTACCAGGTTGATTCATATCAAAAACGATGATAGGTAATTTATTTTCCATGCATAAAGTAAAGGCAGTCATATCCATCACCTTCAAATTTTTTGAAATACAATCTTGAAAGCTGATTTTATTATACTTAACAGCAGAAGGATTTTTTTCTGGATCACTATCATAAACACCATCTACTCTTGTGCCCTTTAAAATCACATCTGCTTTCATTTCAATGGCCCTTAAAGATCCGGCTGTATCTGTTGTAAAATAAGGATTCCCTGTGCCTGCACCAAAAATAACAACACGTCCTTTTTCCAAATGACGCAATGCCTTACGTCGAATGTAGGGTTCCGCTACTTGTTCCATATTAATAGCCGATTGTAATCTTGTATACACGCCAATTTTTTCTAACATGGCTTGAATGGCCATCGCATTAATCATCGTAGCCAACATACCCATATAATCACCATGGGCGCGTTCAATACCACTATCAGCCTCATTCATTCCACGATAGATATTACCTCCACCAATCACGATGGCAATTTGAACTCCTAAATCAGATACTTGTTTAATTTCATTGGCATATTGCTCAATGACTTTTGGATCAAATGGATCACCATTTTTTTGATCCCCTAATAATGCTTCCCCAGATAATTTTAATAATACGCGTTTGTATTTTGGCAGCATAGTAGTTGAATGTTTTGTACTTGCAAGATAAGAATTTTGGACCAACAAAAAAGGGTCTCGATTGCTCGAAACCCTAATTGATTTTAAATCTTATATTCATTCCCCCTGGGAATTTGTATCATTTGTATTTTTTGAACCAAGCATTGCTGCCCTTGGACTCAACCCAAGGCCACACGCTTAAATTCAGTCACTGTTAATGCAGCATCCACCGACTTAATATGATCACCTACTGTTTTAGAGCCATCTTTAACAAAAGCTTGCGCTAATAAGGTTTGCTCCTTAAAGAAAGCATTGATTTTACCTTCGGCAATTTTAGCAATCATTTCATCTGGTTTTCCAGCCATCTTTGGATCTTCCTTCATGGTATCAATAATGATCGCTCTTTCTCTTGTTACTGTTTCAGCAGGAACTGATTCAGGATCTACCGCTACTGGATTCATAGCTGCAATTTGCATTGCCAAATCCTTACCTACTTCAGCTGCTTCAGCAGTTAATCCTACTAAAACACCCATACGGTATGAACCATGTATATAAGAAGCAACAAAAGGTGCGTCTACTCTTTCGAATTTAGCTACACCAATTTTTTCTCCAATAGAAGCTAATTTATCGTTAATCATGTCAGACACTTTAGTGCCATTCACGCTAACTTCATTTAATTCTGCAGCTGATTTTACATTATTCGCTACTGCTGCATCAGCAATGCTTTGTGCAAATGCTACGAACTCTGCATTCTTTGAAACGAAATCAGTTTCACAAGAAATACAAACTACAAAACCCGTTTTGTGATCAGCAGAAGTTTGTGCAATAATCACTCCTTCCTTCGCTTCACGATCGCTACGCTTAGCAGCCACTTTTTGACCTTGCTTACGTAACCAATCTATCGCGGCTTCGAAATCACCATTGGTTTCTGTTAATGCTTTTCTGCAATCCATCATACCAGCACCTGTTGCTTGACGTAATTTATTAATGTCAGCAGCTGTTATTGTACTCATAATAATATAATTTAAAATAAATGTGTAATAAAATTAATAAGGCCTTTAATGAACTAAAAACAATTGGGTCATTAGTATCCCAAGGACACCAATAACCCAATTGGATAATTATTTATTTACCGGCTGGGCGACGCGTACTTTGAATACGACGCTTAGGTGCACCTGGCGCTGTTGGAGCAGCTCCTGCACCACGCTTACCTCTTCCACCTTCGGCGTTAGCCTCAGCTTCCATGCGTTTTGCTTTTGCTTCGTTTTCGTTGTTGCCATCTTCAGATTCATTGCTTTCATCATCCTTAGATGCTTGACGCTCTGCTAAACCTTCTGCAATAGCAGCAGTGATATAGTTGGTAATAATAGCAATTGATTTTGTTGCATCATCATTAGCAGGAATAGAAAAATCAACTTTATTTGGATCACAGTTAGTATCCACCATTCCAAAAGTTTGAATTCCTAAACGCTTAGCTTCCGCTAAAGCAATGTGCTCATGTCCGATATCAACTAAGAATAAAGCAGCTGGTAAACGGCCCAATTGAGCGATACCACCTAATACTTTTTCCATTTTATCTTTATCGCGACCTAAAGTTAAACGCTCTTTTTTTGTTAAACTTTCAGCACTACCGTCGCTCAACATTTTTTCAATGCTTTGCATTTTTTTAACGCTCTTACGAACAGTATTGAAGTTAGTTAACATACCACCTAACCAACGCTCTGTAGCATAAGGCATGTTTACTTTTTTAGCACACTCACTTACGATTTCTTTTGCTTGCTTTTTAGTAGCAACAAACATGATTTTTTTACCACTCTTAGCAATTTGCTTTAAAGCAGCTGCTGTTTGTTGTAAATGATCGACTGTTTTATTTAAATCGATAATGTGTATACCTTTTTTCTCAGCGAAAATATAAGGTAACATTTTAGGGTTCCACTTCTTCTTAAGGTGACCAAAGT
>JBAXVC010000011.1:0-71343 GCA_037129315.1 Chitinophagia bacterium
AAGTGTATGGTTTGGAGGAAATTACTAGACACAATATGTATAATTCTTCTGAAATTAGTGGAGGTGCCGCTCCAGGATACAGCAGTGGTAGCGCTATTCAAGCAATCACCGAAGTGGCTAAAGAAAAACTTCCAAGGGGTTTTGGTATTGATTGGGCGGGTATTTCAAAAGACGAAGTAGGAAGAGGAAATCAAGCGATCTATATTTTCTTAATTTGTTTAATATTTGTGTATTTGATTTTAGCAGCACAATATGAAAGTTTTATTTTGCCTTTCCCTATTTTATTATCATTACCTACTGGAATTTTTGGCGCCTTTTTGTTATTGCAAATTTTAGGATTGGAAAATAATATTTATGCTCAAGTTGCTATGATTATGCTTATTGGGTTATTAGGTAAAAACGCGGTATTAATTGTGGAATTTGCGGTGCAAAAACATAGATCAGGAATGTCTGTAATGCAAGCGGCTATTGCCGGTGCATCCGTGAGATTGCGACCTATTTTAATGACTTCGTTTGCATTTATTGCAGGTTTAATTCCATTAGTAGTAGCAACAGGTCCAGGCGCCATTGGAAACAGAACTATTGGAGCAGCGGCAGCAGGAGGTATGTTGTTGGGAACTATTTTTGGAGTACTCATCATCCCTGGTTTGTATTTCATTTTTGCTCGTATCTCTGAAAGACATCATATAGTTGAAAAGGAAGAAGAAAATCCATTAACCGAAGAAATGTAAAAAATGAAAAAAAATAATTTAGAATCTATCATATTTTTCTTAGTCATATATCTTGTTGTGGCAGGTTGTAAAGCTCCTGCTATAACACAGGTGACTGATTCAAGTTTATTGCCTACCTCTTATTTAAAATCGAAGGATACAACAAATGCTACTGATATTAATTGGAAAGATTTTTTTAATGATAAAATTTTGACCTCTTTAATTGATACAGCACTTCAAAATAATCAGGATGCACTTATCACTTTGCAAGAAATTGAAATTGCAAAAAATAATTTTAAAGTAAAAAGTAGTTTATTGTTTCCTAGAGTGAATGCAGGTTTAGGATTGGGTATAGAAAAAGTGGGCACCTATACTTCTCAAGGTGCTGGCGATGCAAGTGCAGATATTACTCCTGGAAATAAAGTTCCTGAAAATCTTACTAATATAGACCTAGGATTTCAGGCTAGTTGGGAAGCTGATATTTGGGGCAAATTGCGCAATACAAAAAAAGCAGCTTGGGTAAAATACTTAAGCACTGTAGAAGGTAGAAATTTAGTCATTACTAATTTGGTGGCTGAAGTAGCAGATGCTTATTACGAGCTAGTTGCCTATGATAATCAATTAGATTTGATTAGACAAAACATTGCACTACAAAAAGAGCAATTAGAAATTGTTAAAATTCAAAAACAAGCCGCAGTAGTCACTGAATTAGCGGTGAAACAATTTGAAGCACAATTATTAAATGCACAAGCTGTTGAGTTTGATTTGCTTCAAAAAATAACGGAGACTGAAAATAAAATTAATTTTTTATTGGGCCGTTATCCACAAACTATTAAAAGAGCACTTACTGCTTTAAATATTTCTATACCTCAACAAATCAATACAGGGATTCCTTCTCAGTTATTAAAAAATAGACCTGATATTAAACAAGCAGCATTTGAACTGGAAGCTGCTAAATTTGATGTGAAAGCTGCTCAGCTTGAATTTTACCCTTCCCTTAGTATCAATAGCGGAATTGGTTTGCAAGCATTTAAGTCTAGTTATATATTAACAACGCCTCAGTCTTTAGCTTATTCATTAGTAGGTGATTTAACTGGCCCTATTATAAATAAAACTGCTATCATGGCTGAATTTAAAACAGCCAACGCATTACAAATTGAAGCCTTGTATAATTATCAAAAAAGCATCATTAATGGTTTTGTAGAAGTATCTAATGAGCTTTCAAATATGTCGAATTTGCAAAAAATGTATCAATTTAAATATCAAGAATCTGAAACCCTTAATACTTCAATAACTATCGCAAACGATTTATTCAAATCGGCACGCGCTAATTATTTAGAAGTATTGACGAATCAAAAAGACGCATTGGCAACTAAATTAGAATTAATTGAAGCTAAAAAAAGGCAGCTTAGTTCTATGATTCATATTTATAAGGCATTAGGAGGAGGTTGGAAATAATTCAAATTTTGTGCATACAATGATCACAACTGCCAATACGATTCCTTAGATTTGCTGAATAAATTGAATGTATTGGAATCGCCCATTTTTTTGATAACGCCCCCTTTTACGCAATTGAATACACCGTATCCAGCTACTGCGTATCTAAAAGGTTTTTTCAATACCAAAAATATACCCACTGTTCAGTCCGATTTGGGGATTGAAGTGATATTAGCCCTCTTTAATAAACAAGGACTTGAAAAACTATTCGCCACCATTGAAGCCAAGCTGCTTTCAAATGAAATAGCACTTTCTTCCAATAGCCAAAGGATGCTTGCTTTAAAAGATACTTACATCAACACCATTGATCATGTTGTACTTTTTTTACAAGGCCAATCAAATACATTAGCACATTTAATATGTACTCGAAAATTTTTGCCCGAAGCAAGTCGCTTTGAACCTATAGATGACACGAATTGGGCTTTTGGCAGTATGGGTAAACAGGATAAAGCTAAATATATTGCAACGATGTATTTAGAGGATTTGGGAGACTTAATTAAGGAAACAGTGGATGAACATTTTGGCTTTAGTCGTTATGCTGAAAGTTTAGGAAGATCTGCGAATTCCTTTGACGAATTATATGAGCTACTTCAAATGCCTTTCACCTATTTAAATGAAATTTTAATTGCAATTTTTGATGCGCATATTCTTAAAATACAACCTAAATTAGTTTGCATTTCGGTGCCATTCCCTGGCAACTTATATACTTCACTTCGTTGCGGTCAATGGATTAAAAATAAATACCCACATATCAAAGTGGCTATGGGCGGTGGTTTTGCGAATACTGAACTACGGTCATTAAGTGATCCTCGTGTATTTGAGTTTTATGATTTTATTACTTTAGATGACGGGGAAGCCCCTTTAGAAATATTAATTGAACATATTGATGGGAAAAAGCAACAACATGAATTAAAGCGATGCTTTATTTTATTGAATGGGGTGGTCACTTATATAAACAATACAAGTTGCTCGGATTATAAACAAGTGCAGGTGGGAACACCCGATTACGATGGGCTATGGTTAGATAAATATATATCTGTCATTGAGATTGCCAATCCCATGCATAGTTTATGGAGTGATGGAAGATGGAATAAATTAACCATGGCACATGGATGTTATTGGGGTAAGTGCACTTTTTGTGATATTTCATTGGATTACATTAAAAATTACGAACCTATATCTGCAAGTTTATTAGTGGATAGAATGGAAGAATTAATTACAAAGACCGGACAAAATGGTTTTCATTTTGTAGATGAAGCAGCACCACCATCTATGATGAAAGCAGTGGCTATTGAAATCATAAAACGAAAATTAATTGTAAGTTGGTGGGCTAATGTGCGTTTTGAAAAAAGTTTCACGCAAGATGTTTGTCTATTATTAAAATCTTCGGGTTGTATAGCGGTGAGTGGAGGCCTTGAAGTAGCATCTGACCGACTATTGGAGCTAATGCAAAAAGGAATTACAGTTGCACAAGTGGCTAAAGTGAGTAAGCATTTTTCTGACGCAGGCATTATGGTACATGCTTATTTGATGTATGGTTTTCCTACTCAAACCATTCAGGAAACTATCGACTCTTTAGAAATGGTAAGACAATTATTTGAGACGGGAGTTTTACAATCTGCTTTCTGGCATTTGTTTACGATGACAGCACATAGTCCCGTGGGTTTAGATCCCGATAAATATTTAGTCAAAAAAGTTTCAGATGAAATTGGAACATTTGCCAATAATGATATCGCGCATATCGATCCTACTGGGGCAGATCATGCTACTTTTGGGTATGGATTAAAAAAAGCATTATTAAATTATATGCATAGTGCGTGTTTTGAGTTTCCATTACAAAAATGGTTTGATTTTAAAGTGCCTAACACAACCATTATCCCGCATTATATACAAAAGGCAATCAATGAGCCTGAACTGAATGACTCAAATAACTATAAAGCCATTTGGTTAGGGGTTTTGCCTTTGACTTCACTTTTGCAGCGTTCAAAAAAAGGAACTAAATGGGAGGAGATGTCAATGGAATTCCAAACAAACACTAATAGCGTAACTATTAATATAGATGCTGCCAAAGGAACTTGGTTAATGTCACTATTACCCCAATTAAGTATTGACAAAACCAATGGGCTTAGTTTTACAGAAATCAAAAAATCATACCTTGATGCAGGCTTACTTGATTTTGAACTATTTTGGGACAATAAACCCATCACTACCATGCATAAAGTGGGCTTACTAAGGGTTTAGTTCAGCGGCTTTCACTAACATTTTTCGTTTTGCCATAGGAAATAGGATATTATTTTCCAAGTGTACATGCTGATGTAAATCTAATTCAAAAGCTTTAAGTTCATCAAGACATATACGGTGGGTAGTACAGGCTGTGTCGGGTGCTAAATATTGTTGTGTTAATTCTCTTATTTCAAAAAGTAAATCCCCCGCCTTTTCGTGCTCCATTTCCATCATACTTATTGGTCCGTCAATATACCCATTCATTTTTCTAGCCGCGGTGGCATTTTCATCGGTGCCAAAAATTAATTTTATTCTTGGAAATAAAATACCTTCTTCCTTTTGCATGTGAGGCAATAATTCATCCGCCACTTCATTAAACAGTGCTAATACTTTTTTCATGTGGGGGTATTTTTCACCATGTTTTGAATTTACTTTTTCTATATGGTTTAATATAGTAGGGATTGAATTTTTCACATAAAAATGATGGTGAATTAAGATATATGAAATTAATTGCTCTGCCGTCATTTCGGTGAAGGGCATTTGAGGCTTTTGTGAAATGCCAGCTTGATTTATCTCCAACAAAATACTTTCTAATGACACCTCTTTTTCAATACATGCTTGTTTCAATGTTGTTTTTCCGCGACAACAAAAATCTAAACTATATTTTTCTAAGATAGGGATAAGTTCAAAATGTGTTAATGCAATGCTTTTTAAGGATGCTTCCTGTATATTTTCCATTTATAAATTTTGGTAAAGGTGTGTCTATCATTTTTATAGTTGTATGATTACAATCATCAAAACATGTTATTCTAATATTAATTCCCTTTGTCGAAAGTCTATAGTATGGGTACCTATATTTAATAGGAGTAATCCCAGAAACATAATTATTGCAGCTATAAAAAGCAATTCATTAATATAAGGTATGCCAACATAATTCATAGACGCAATTCCTTGTGTCATCAACATTAATTGATTAATGATAACTCCAATGACAAATAGGATAATACCAGTTTTCGCATATTTATTTGATTTTATGATGCCAGAAGACATTCCATAGCCCAATATAAATATTGAAATGACCCCTAATAGCATTAGATGCAGATATCCAATAACAATAGGTCTAAATCCAAATGCAAATTGACTAAGTGCGGGTATGGTTGAAAGTAATTGTAAAAGTAGTTTAATGCTTAATGCAATGGATGACATTAATAGTAACCATCTTCCTTGTTTTGTAAAAAGTTGTTTAAATTGGTCCCAATTTTTAGCAATTATTTTTAAAAGCATGACCCATCCCACACATTGGGCTATGGCGGCGATTGCAATAATAATATAGCCCCCAATAGGGATACTTAACCATAAAGCAGATAAAAAATAGGAGGGGATACATGCCAAGCTAAATAACCAAAATATCGTTTTTAATTTACTTTGAACGCTCGTTATTTTCTCTATTTGTGAAATGAAAACACCAAAGCAAACAAAAAAGAACCAACCATTGTATTGAAAATGTAAAAACACATAAACGGCTAAAAGATAATAATTTTGATTCGTGCTGTTATGCGCCATTAAATAAGACAATGCAAATGCACCTAATGAGGAAATGATATTAAAGAGGATGGCTGCTTTATACCATAAATGACTTGTTAAATATTGCTTTGATTTATTTAAATCTCTCCAAAATAAGATTCCAAAAACATAGGAATTAACAATAGAGACTGTTGAAAAACCAATCGATACTATATTGTACCCACTTATAGTAAATCCAATGAGCATTCCATAAGCCGTAAATAAATTAATATATAATAAATATTGATATTTTTTTAGAAAAACTGCTTGTCTATTTAAAGAAGCAACAAGTACCGTCATGAGCGCCTGTCCTACCCAGCCAGCAAAAGCAAAGTGAGAATGTCCATGCAGTAGGTGTTTCTGATCAACCAAAGGTAAGTAGAAGGCTATTTTATATCTAAGGATAACACCTATTATGGATACAATAAGCAGATTGAGTATGGAAATTCGGAGCCAAGTTCGTGGCAATAAGACCATAAAATAATAATTGCGCCAAAATTACTTTGCTCTTATTTTAACTTTTATGCGTTTAATCATAGTTAATAAAACACTTTCCCTTTTTCTATGACTAAATCCCCTTTGTCGTGCATATTTCGCATTGTTCTAATGACCGTTTCCACCCTTAATCCTGTCATATCTGCTACCTGTTGTCTAGTTAGTTTTAACTGATTACATTTTGAACAAAAGTTTTTATTTTCCTTTTTTAAATAGTTTAATAAGGCCGCAATCCTAATTTCAGGCGCATGATAGGCAATCGATTTTAGAATTAAAAATTTAAAACGAACCCTTTTGGCTAATAGCTTTGTAAATTCAAAATGAATATCATAATTTTCCTTAATCAGTTGTAAAAATGTGTTTTTTCGAAGTCGTATTAATACGACATCATCATCTGCAATTGCCGATGCTGCATATACACCATCATCAAAAAGAGGTAATTCGCCAAAACATTCCCCAGGTTCAATGATGGTTTGTATATATTCTTTTCCTTCTTCATCAATATTGATCCAGCGCACTGTTCCTGAAACCAATTGATTATAATACGTGCATTCTGCACCTTCCGAGAAAATGACTTCGCCACTTCTCACTTTTTTATATACAGCACCCCAAGCTAACAAGGTATTGATGTCTATTATCATAGTATTGAGTTAAATCTTGATGCTAAAATATTTTATTCGTTTATTCAAAAGCATGATACTCGTTGGAATAGGTATGATTTAAATCATGCCGCTTGACAAATCATATAAACACTTCTATATCAATCACATACCATATTATAAAATGCTCATCTCTTGTACATACAATAAGTTATGATTCCACGCATAAAATCTTGATTTACTGTTTTCGAACCTTGTGTGATCAATCATTAAATAATTTATGTATGAACAAGACCCTTTCACTTTTTTTGGCACTCTCCTTTTTGTATGCTTGTGGCAATCAAAATGGATCTAATTCTTCAAGTGCAACAGATAATGTAAGTAACGCATCTGGAAATGCCAATCCTTCCTATGATCCTCAAAGAGGGGAAGGTAAATTTTCGAAAGTCAAAGTGGAAAATACTATTGATGAAAAAGTAGTTCTAAATGGCAGTAAAGTATATGCGGTTAAATGTAGTGCTTGCCACAAATTAACAAGTGAAAAGCTAGTAGGCCCAGGTTGGAAGGATGTTACAAAAAGGTATAAACCCGAATGGATTATGAATTTTGTCACCAATACAGATGCGATGTTGAATAAAGATCCTAAAGCACAAGCTCAATTAGAAATTTGTTTGGTGCGTATGCCTAATCAAAATGTAAGTGATGATGATGCGAGAAATGTTTATGAGTTTATGCGAAAAAACGATTCAAAAAAATAACTTCTTAATATTTTAATTACACTATCAACTTCAATTTATATCATTATGAAAAAAAATAATTTCAAACAAATTTTTTTGATTGCATTTTCATTTATTTTAGTACTCAATTCATGTAAACCTAAAAATGCAAACAATACCATTAGCGCTGATGCAGCTGCTAAAGTATATGTAGCACCAGGTAAATACGACGAATTTTATAATTTTGTTTCAGGGGGTTTTAGCGGACAAATGAGTGCTTATGGCTTACCATCAGGTAGATTATTAAGAGTGATCCCTGTTTTTTCAGTGGATCCTGAAAAAGGGTACGGATTTAGTGAAGAAACAAAACCAATGTTAAATACTTCGCATGGTTTTGTGCCTTGGGACGATTTACACCATGTACAACTTTCAAAAACCAATGGTGACTATGATGGCAAATGGGTTTTTGGTAATGCGAATAATACGCCAAGAGTTGCACGCATAGATTTAAAAACATTTAGAACAGCTGAAATTATTGAATTACCTAATAGTGCAGGTAATCACTCTTCACCATTTTTAACCGAAAATACGGAGTATGTTGTTGCTGGAACTCGATTTAGTGTTCCTCCTGATGATACAAATGGAGATGTACCTATTAATACTTATAAAAAGAATTTTAAGGGTACCTTAAGTTTTATAAGTGTAAAAAAAGAAAATGGTAAGATGGAATTGGCTTTTCAAATTCAATGCCCTGGTTTTAATTTTGATTTAAGTAGAGCAGGGAAAGGGGTATCACATGGTTGGTTCTTTTTTTCTTGTTATAATACAGAGCAAGCCAATACTTTATTAGAAGTAAATGCATCACAAAAAGACAAAGATTTTATTTTGGCTGTGAATTGGAAAAAAGCAGAAGAATACCTTAAAGCTGGGAAAGGTAAAAAGCAATCAGTTCGTTATGCGCATAATACTTATAATGAATCAACCCACACTGCCACTTCTGAAATTAAAACCGAAGTCATCGTACTAGATTCGAAAGAACTTCAAGATTTATGCTATTTTATCCCTTGTCCTAAATCGCCGCATGGTTGTGATGTGAGCCCTACTGGTGAATATATTGTAGGCAGTGGAAAATTAGCTGCGGTTATTCCAGTATTTGGTTTTGACAAAATGATTAAGACTATTAAAGAAAAAGATTTTATTGGAAAGTTTGAAGGTATTCCAGTTTTAAAATATGAATCTGTATTGTACGGGGAAGTAAAAAAACCAGGATTAGGGCCTTTGCATACCGAATTTGATAATAAAGGAAATGCATACACTTCATTTTTTGTTTCTTCAGAAGTAGTTAAATGGAATATCAAAGATTTAAAAGTAATAGATCGTGTTCCTACTTATTATTCAGTGGGTCACTTATGTGTAGCAGGCGGAGACACCAAAAATCCAAATGGGAAATACTTAGTGGCATATAATAAGATTACAAAAGATAGATATTTACCTACAGGTCCCGAGCTTTCTCAAAGTGCCCAGTTATATGATATTAGTGGTGATAAAATGCAACTTATTTTAGATTTCCCAACAATTGGCGAACCACACTATGCACAGATAGTTCAAGCTGATTTAATCAAAAATAACAGCACCAAATTTTTCAAACTAGACGACAACAAGCATAAATATGCTTCTATTGGGGAAGGCGCATCAAAAGTAGTTAGAGAAGGGAATATTGTTCATGTATATATGACTGCTATTCGTTCTCATTTTTCGCCAGATAATATTGAAGGAATCAGAATGGGCGATGAGGTATATTTTCATGTTACTAATTTAGAACAGGATTGGGATGTGCCACATGGTTTTGGAATTAAGGGGGCAGGTAATGCTGAATTATTAATTATGCCAGGAGAAACACAAACTTTAAAGTGGACTCCTGATCGTATTGGCATGGTTCCGATTTATTGCACTGATTTTTGTAGTGCATTGCATCAGGAAATGCAAGGATATGTTAGAGTATCTCCAGCAGGTAGTAAAGTGCCACTCACTTTTAGCTTAGGTACAAATTTGCCTAAAGTAGAAGGTGAAGAGAAAACAGAAGAAAAAGAAAAAAACAAGAAATAAAATACATAATAGAGGGTCTTCCCAAAAATAAGGCCCTCTAATATTTCATTGAAATTTTAATATTATATTAATGAATTCGAATAAATTAAATAATAATAGTCGCATTATTTTATTGCTATGTGCTATTTTATTAATTGTAGTTTTGTTTGTACCCATGTGGAGTATTCAATTAAATGCACCTCAGTATCCTGAAGGATTAGGATTATCTATATATGCTAATAAACTTGCAGGAGATGTGGATATTATAAATGGTTTGAATCATTATATTGGAATGAAAACATTACATGAAAAAGATTTTCCAGAATTTATTATTTTACCTTATTGTATTGTATTTTTCTCCCTATTTTTCACATTCACTGCCTTTCTTGCGTATAAAAAATTAGCACAATTGCTTTTATTTATTTTTATTTCATTTGGGGTCCTTGCAATGGCTGATTTTTGGCGCTGGGAATATAATTATGGCCACGATTTAAATCCTGCTGCTGCTATTAAAGTTCCAGGGATGTCCTATCAACCTCCTTTGATAGGGTATAAGCAATTATTAAATTTCGGGGCTTATTCGATACCTGATATTGGTGGATGGATTTTTGTAATAGTAGGACTCCTATTATTGAGCGTAGTCATTTTTGCAACAAAATTTTATATGAAAAATAATAGTATTCAATCTTTTATCAAGAGCAGTAGTTTTATACTATTAATTTTGTCCTTTTTATTTGTTTCTTGTAATAGTATTCCTCCCAAAATTAGAATCGGTAAAGACTATTGTGCATCTTGTAGGATGACTGTAACGGATCATCGTTTTGGAGCAGTTTTTTTGAATAAACAAGGAAAGCCTTTTATATTCGATGACCCTGCCTGCTTAATAACATATATCCACTCTAACCATATATTGCCAGCTGAGATTTCTAGTATATATTTTACTAACTACATAGGCAAGCATCAATTAATTAAAGTGGAGAATGCCATTTTGATAAAAAGCAAACAATTGCAAGGTCCAATGAATGGCCAAATGGCTGCGTTTTTAAATAAAGACAGCTGCGATTTATTTATAAAAACATTTTCAGGTAATGTTATTACTTGGGACCAAGTTTTAAAATGAAAAAAACGCTATCAGTCATTGCCTGTTTTTTCTATTTGAGCTTAACATATGCTTCACTAATTAATGTAGGGAGTACTAAAAAGATCAAGACTATAAAGGCTGCGTTACTTTTATCAAAAAATGGGGATAGCATTTTTGTATACCCAGGGATATATAAGGAAGCTAATTTAAGAATTACGAAACAAGTCAATTTAATTGGTATTCAATTTCCAATTCTTGATGGTGAAAACAAATACGAGGTACTTTCTATTAAATCGAATAAGGTAAGCATTGACGGATTTAAAATTATACACTCAGGTGTCTCCAATATAGACGATTACGCTGGTATAAAAATTTATGATGCACAGGATGTATTGATTCAAAATAATATTTTAGATGACACTTATTTTGGTATATATATCCAATATGGGAAAAAGTGTATTATAAAAAATAATCAACTTATAGCGTATAATAAAAATGAACAACAAAGCGGCAATGGAATCCATTGCTGGAAATCGGATAGCCTGACTATTATTGGAAATAAAGTGAATGGTCATAGGGATGGCATTTATTTTGAATTTGTTACACATTCGTTAATAAAAAATAATTTAACTACAAATAATATTAGATATGGCTTACATTTTATGTTTTCTAATAACGACAGCTATATCTCCAATAAATTTATAGACAATGGAGCTGGAGTAGCGGTGATGTATTCGAATCATGTCACTATGTTGAATAATTATTTTAAAGAAAATTGGGGTGATGCCGCTTATGGTTTGTTATTAAAGGAAATCTCAGATAGTTATATTATCAGCAATATGTTTGAGAAAAATACAACAGGAATTTATTTAGAAGGAGCATCTAGGATTCAAATGCATCACAATGGGTTTATAAATAATGGCTGGGCAATGAAAATACAGGCAAGTTGTATGGACATCAAAGTTCAAAAAAATAACTTCATTGGCAATACATTTGACATAGGCACCAATGGGAGCTTAGTTTTAAACAGCTTCGATGGTAATTACTGGGATAAATATGATGGGTATGATTTAAACAAAGATCAATTAGGGGATATTCCTTATCGGCCAGTGAGTATGTACTCAATGATTGTTGAAAGAAATCCACCCGCAATGATGTTATTTAGAAGCTTTATTACAAGTTTATTAGATCAAACTGAAAAATACATACCTTCTTTAACTCCTGAAAATTTAAAAGACAATACCCCCTTAATGCATAAAGCATTTTAAGGGTTTAAATAACTATTTAATCATAATAATTTAACAAATGATCCTCGCTAATAATATTACCAAAAAATTCGGAAAACTAATCGCATTAGATAATGTTTCAGTAAAATGTAATAAAGGGGAATGTGTCATTTTAATTGGACCTAATGGAAGTGGAAAAACAACTTTAATTAAATGTATATTAGGGATGGTCATTCCAGATAGCGGTTTCATCACCTTCAACAGTAAAAATATTTATAAAGATTGGCAATATAGAGAGCAAATTGGTTATATGCCGCAAATGGGTAGGTATCCGGTTAATATGTCAATAGGACAAGTTATAGAGATGATGGTGGACATTAGGGGAGGGCAATCAAGATTAGATGATGATTTAATTATAGATTTTAAGTTAAAGCCATTATTACACAAACGAATGGGTACTTTATCTGGAGGAACTACTCAAAAAGTGAGTGCTGCTTTGGCATTTTTATTTAATCCTTCTGTTTTAATATTAGATGAGCCCACAGCCGGATTAGACCCTATTGCTTCAGAAATTTTGAAAGAAAAAATCATTGCTGAAAAAGAGAATGGGAAATTATTATTGATTACCTCCCATATCTTAAGTGATTTAGATGATGTAGTGACCGAAATTATATATATGCAAGATGGTAAAATGTGTTTTCACCAATCTATTGAATTATTACGTGAAGATACTGGAGAAGATAAACTAGCCAAAGCCATTGCCACCATTATGTTAAAACATGCCAATAATAATATATGAAAAAAATTGTGAAATATATCATGACCGATATACTAAGGAGTAAAATATTAATTATTTATACACTCGTTTTATTTATAACATCATTAAGTATTTTTGGTTTAGAGGATAATATAAATAAAGGAGTACTTAGTTTATTAAACATCATATTAATTATTGTGCCTTTATTTAGCTTGTTATTTTCGACTATCTATATGTATAATAGTGCTGAATTCATTGAGCTTTTGGTGTGTCAACCCTTACACCGAAAAAATATTTGGATTAGCTTTTTAATAGGGTTAGCTGTTTCTTTAACTATTTCTTTTGTCATTGGCACTGGTATTCCTATCATGTTATTTCAATTTAACTTAATCGGATTTTTAATTGTATTAGTAGGGGTTATTTTAAGTATCATTTTTGTCGCTATTGCCTTATGGGCAGCAGTTCAAATAAGAGATAAAGCAAAGGGTATTGGCATGACTATTTTATTGTGGATGTATTTTTCATTGTTATTTGATGGGTTTGTGCTTTTTTTATTATTTCAATTTGCCGATTATCCCTTAGAAAAACCTATGCTGATAGTAAGTGCATTGAATCCCATTGATCTAGGTCGTATTCTTATTTTACTGAAACTTGACATCTCTGCTATGATGGGTTATACCGGAGCCATATTTAAAGATTTTTTTGGAACCTATATTGGCATCATTATTACTTTTTTCATATTAGCAATTTGGGTATTTATTCCGATGTACTTTTCGACTCGAAAATTTATTAGAAAGGATTTATAACATTCATTATTGCTTTATTAAACTACTATAAATGAAAATGGACATTAAAAACAGAAAGGACATTATTTTATTAGTAGATCAATTTTACGAAAAAATAAAATCAGATATAATACTTGGGTATATTTTTAATGATGTAGCAAAAGTGAATTGGGCAAAACATTTGCCTATAATGTATGATTTTTGGGAAAACACTTTATTTTTTACAGGCAGTTACACAGGTAACCCAATTAATTTGCATTCGCACTTGCATCGATTAACGCCGCTTAATCAGACCCACTTTGATCAATGGAATCACTTATTCATTTCAACCATTGATGCTCATTTTTCAGGCGAGAATGCTGAGTTGGCAAAACAAAGGGCCATAAGTATTTCTTTGGTGTTGTCTCAAAAAATTGCCCAAACAAATGCGCTTGAGCAATTTTTTTAATCCCTATTCGTACCTTACTTACCCTTCTTATTTTTTGGTTGGCAACAAAACACCATCTATCACATGAATAATGCCATTTGAAGCTGGGATACTAGCAATAATTTTAGCGGAACCATTCACATATAAGACACCGGCTTTTTTAGTAATTACAATATTGTCTCCATTTACTTGGCCAATACTTTGTCCATCTTTTAGGGCATCTGCTTTATATACTCCAACTGAAACATGGTATTGTAAAATATCAACTAATGTTTCCTTGGAGGCAGGTTTTAATAAACCCTCAACTGTTCCAGCTGGTAATTTATTAAAGGCTTCATTCGTAGGTGCAAATACGGTAAAAGGACCAGCATTACTTAGTGCATCAACTAGTTCGCCTGCTTTGATGGCAGTCACTAATGTGGTATGATCCTTGCTACTGATGGCTACTTGGACTACATTTTTTTGAGAGGCATCATCCTTCACTCCTGATTGACCTACTGTTTCAACAGCATTTGTTGTTGAAGTATTATTTTCACTATTTTGGCTGCTATTACATGCAAATCCTCCAAACAAGAAAAGTGCAATAATTAGAAGTTTCATTTTTTTCATATCAACTATTTTATTGGGTTATTATTGATATGTAAATGTATATTTTAGGCAATTACACACTTATGCTTACAGTCATATTGGAAGGGGATTCTATTCTTTTGCAGTAAAAATTGGCATGATTTTAGTCAGTATCCAAATACTGCTTTTCGCCATTATTTAATAATTATTAATATGAACCTGATATTCATATTGAATTTATTTATTATGTTTGTATTCCCTTATGAACTTGAATATTAATTCCCTATTGTGTTTTAATAAACGACCCAATTTCGTAACCATTTTATGGTTCTTGGTTCCTTTCATAGCTTTGCTCATCGAAATACAACGAGGAGATTCGTATATTAATAATTATCTTATTTATAAAAATGTTTTTTGGCACAGTTTTCATCAACAAAATTTATATGGGTTGTATCCTACTCAGTATTTTGATAAGAATCATTATGGTCCATTATTTAGTATCCTCATTTTACCCTTTGCTTTATTACCTAATTTAATAGGAGCTACTTTATGGGGAATGTGCAATATTGCTTTATTATATTATGCTGTACAAAAGCTACCCATATCTGTTTGGGGCAAAAATATCATTTTACTAATTTCATTAATTGAGGCACTCACCTCAATTCAAAATTTACAATTTAATCCAATGTTATGTAGTTGGATTATATTAACCCTAATTTATATTAGAAATAATCAGCTAAGTTTAGCAGCATTATTAATTGTAGCAGGAACTTTTATTAAATTATATGGAATTATCGGAATACCATTTATATTTTTTTCAAATGATTATAAAAAGATAATTGGGTATTTAATTTTATGGGCCATTGTATTATTTTGCTTACCCATGTTTATTTCGAGTCCTGAATTTATTGTTCATTCATATCAAGAATGGTACTTTACTTTAATTGAAAAAAATATTGAAAATGTAAATTCTTATTTAACCAACAGCATGACAGATATTTCCGTCATGGGGATGATTAAACGAACAACCGGCTTTTATCATATAGCTAATTTTTATTTTACGATACCTGCTGGAATTTTAATGTTCCTGCCTTTATACCGTTTTTCAAAATGGAAGGATGCTCAATTTCAATTAACTTATTTGGCTCAATTATTAATGGGGTTGGTTATTTTTAGTACTTCAGCCGAATCGCCTACTTATGTCATTGCAGTAGTTGGTTTTGGTATTTGGTATGTGTTATTTACACCCAAGCCTCCTGTTTTTATCTATTGTTTACTTATTTTACTACTTATTTTAACTGTTTTTTCACCTACGGATTTTTTTCCTTCTTTTTTACATGTTTTTGTTTTAAAATATGCGCTGAAAGCATTGCCTTGTTTTTTAGCATGGCTATTTATTAGTTTTAGTTTACTTTTTCATAATTTTAATCCTATAAAGTCCCCCCTTGAAAAATCTTGAAATTATACTACCTGCTCATAATGAACATGGGAATATTTTGCCAATTTATAATGAAATAACACAAGCTTTACAAGCTTGTATTTATGATTATAAAATAATTTTTGTTGATGATGGTAGTACGGATGATACGCTTGCTCAATTAAAGTCACTTGCTTCCAAGGATTCTAAAGTAAAGTTTATTGAATTATCCCGAAACTTTGGTCATCAAAATGCATTAAAAGCTGGGCTAGATGTATCCAATGCTGAAATAATCATTATGATGGATTGTGATTTACAACATCCACCTCATTTAATTAATGAATTGCTTCGGAATTATGAATTAGGTTATGAGATTGTTAGAACACATCGTTCAGATAATGTTTCTACTGGATTTTTAAAATCGAAAACTTCGAATTTATTTTATCGTGTTTTGAATCATTTATCTGATATAACATTGGAGCAGGGATCGGCCGACTTTAGACTTATTAGCGGTTCCGCAATAGTGCATTTAAAATCATTTAATGAATTTGATTTATTTTATCGCGGACTCATCAAGTGGATGGGCTATAATCAAATAAGTATTGCGTATACAGCAGATCAAAGATTAAGTGGCGTTACTAAATACACATATAATAAAATGATTAGTTTTGGATTAAAAGGGTTTACCTCATTTAGTACCAAACCTTTATATTTTGCAGCTTACCTTGGTCTATTCTTTGCATCGATGTCAATTTTGTACATTCCTTATATTATTTATACTTTTTATGCGGGCACTGAAGTGCAAGGATGGGCGTCTGTGATTGCAACAGTTGCCTTTTTTGGCGGATTAAACTTAATGATCTTAGGTATTATTGGTATTTATATGAGCAAGCTATTTTCCCAAAGTAAAAATAGACCTCACTATATCATTAAAGAGTCCAATTTATGACCCCTGCCATCTTATTAAGTTTTGATGTGGAGGAATTTGATATGCCACTCGACTATCAATTTAATATCAATCGCTTTACTCAAATGGACATTGGTAAAAAGGGACTAGATCAATTAATGCCTCTTTTAAATGGAGAGGATTATCCATCAACTTTGTTTACCACTGCTCATTTTGCAAATCATTTTCCAGACACGATCAAAGCATTATCACATCATCATGAAATAGCATCACATACTTTTTACCACTCCTATTATACAACCGACCATTTATTACAATCTAAATTACAATTAGAACAAATTATTGAAAAGCCAGTGGTTGGTTTAAGGATGCCTAGGATGAGACAGATTCCTATTCGAGATATAAAAAATGCTGGATATGCTTATGATGCTTCTATTCATCCCACTTGGTTGCCCGGCAAATACAATAATTTAAATTTTCCTAGAACTTCTTATGTTGATCATGGAATTACAAGAATTCCCGCTTCGGTGAGTCCTCATTTTAGAATTCCTTTATTTTGGTTAAGTTTTAAAAACTTTCCTTATTCATTATATTTGAAACTTGCATTGCAAACCTTACGCCAGGATGGGTATATTAGTATTTATTCACATCCCTGGGAATTTACAGACATTCGTCATTTTGGTTTACCTAGCTTCACTTGCAGGGGTTGCCAAGGACCGCTTTTAGATAAATTAAATCAACTACTTTTGGATTTAAAAAAAGAAGCTGTTTTTATGACCATGAACCAATTTATTCAAACTTCGGCCCAAGATTAAACCTTTCTTTTCTAGAATTGTCCAATTACCAAATAGGACACTGTAATGCATATTTTTCTAGTTTTACTTTTCATGACCATCCTTTATTTGAGTCGACGAAACAGAGAGGAAGTATAGGCTTCAATACAATGGTTACTTGTTAATCTCAACATTATTTATAGCTATTTCAGGTGATTCATCCCAAAGCATCATTGCATTTATGAACTTTACTTTTTCATAGTTGGCGAGATCCATTATTTTAATTTCTTTTTGAATTATTTTATTCTCATCAATGAGCCTCGCTCGATGGGTGCCTAATAGGAGTGGATTTTTTGGGGTATGCCATTCAGTGCCATTGTAAAAAACCAAATTAGCATAATTACCATCCTTAATAATTTCGTCTTTGACTATGATTATTTCGTCCGTACCTGCTTTTTCTAAAGCTTCATTAAGCCAATGGCGATTGGTATATTTAAAGGAGTATTCTTCTTGATTTATTAGAGAGATGGCTACCGTGTTGATTTTTTTTAATTTGTATAGTTCATATTCCACTTTATAATTTCCTTCTACATTATAAAGTATTCTTATTTTATATACTTCATCCATTTTAAAATCAAATTCTAATGGAATTTCATTAATAAAGATGGATGTATTTTTTTCAAATACCTTTAAAGTTCGATTCATTCGAGCTTGATGGTAGGGAACATTTTCAAGTATCCCATTTTGATATCGTATCGTTTCAAAAAAAAGGTACATATACTTTGTTAATCATTTCCTTATATTCATTCATTGCATCACTATTAAAGGTGATGCCGCCGCCACTACGATAGGTTTTGTCATTTTGTAGGTACCTTATTAATACAGTGCTGTCTAAATTTTTTCCATCAAAATAACCTGCAATCCCAGTATAATATCCACGATCTTCATTTTCCACTTTAGATATAATCTCTAAAGTTTTTTGTTTTGGTGCGCCTGAAATGGAACCTGCAGGTATTAAATCAAATAGGATGTCCCCAATTTTTTCATTAAAAAATGGAGGTAATTCTCCCATAATCTCAGAACTTACTTGACCTAGATTACCATTATTAGTTTTTATTTCTTCATAATACCTAAATTGATTCACCTTCACATTGCTAGATACTTTACTTAAGTCATTTCGAATAAGATCGACCATGGTTGCATGTTCGGCATATTCCTTTTGGTCATTTAATATAATATCTTTCGCATTTGGAATACCTGCGTGAATAGTGCCCTTCATAGGGTAGGAGTATATTTTATTTTCTTTTATTTTTATAAAGGTTTCAGGTGAAAAACAAACAAATTCATTTTTTAGACAACAGGTATATTTAGCAATTGCGTTATTGTAAATTTGATCCATTGAATAGTTAGTTTCAATTTTTGTTGAAGCTGTTAAATTGACTAAAAAACTATTTCCTAAACCAATTTCTTTTTTTACTTGATCAAATTTATTTTTGTACAGTTCAAAGGAGATGGGAATTTTTTCAAAATGAATGGGAATATCACTTTTTAGAATTGATTGGATTTTTTGGTTTGTGATTCCATCAAAATTAAATGTGAATTGAGTTGCCGCTTCTTCCCAAGTCCAACATAAAGGTTTTTTACATTCAAAATCAATTAAAAAAACAAATGGAATATGTTCCTTTCCCCATTGGTTTAATTTTGATTTAATATTTTCCACTGTTTGAAATAATTTTTCCAAAGATATGTTTATTGTATTTTTTTTTAATTATATTTATACCCTAAAACAATGACTATGGGGTTTGCTATTAATAAAAAAATCGCAGCTAAGAATTCCACTAATACTACTAAAGCGACAGTACAAGGTGGCAGTTCTAAATTTATCGCTAAAGCGAGTACAAAATCAACAGGTACTACTAAAAAGCCAATTAAAACGGGCGGTTCAAGAGGAAGTTGATTTTTTGACCTTTTAGCATTCGATTTATTTTCAATAAATTGATAATCAATGCTTTGTGATATTCTCGCAAAGCATTTTTTATTATAAAACATCCTTCACAAAGTGGCACGGGGCTTTTAAAAAGTACTTATATTTATTTATTAATACAAAACACATGAAATCACTAGCAGTATCTATTTTTTTACTATTTGCGATGGTCTCCTACTCACAAATTAAACCTACGCTAGGTGCAGATAGGTTAAAAAGTATTGATCAAAAATTACTACTTAAGGCCAATTCAACCATAAATACTTCGGCCTTTCGCAATATCGGCCCTTCTATTATGAGTGGTCGTGTTGTAGACATCGAAGTAAATCCTGCCGAACCAACCGAATTTTATGTGGCTTATGCTTCTGGAGGCGTATGGCATACCGTAAATAATGGTCAAAGTTTTATACCTATTTTTGATTCCACTGCATCTTTAATAGTTGGAGATATTGCAGTGAATTGGAAAAATAGAATTATCTGGGTAGGTACAGGTGAAGTAAATAGTAGCCGTTCTTCTTATTCAGGTATTGGAGTTTTTAAATCGGACAATAATGGAAAAACATGGGACTATTTAGGATTACCGGAAAGTCATCATATTGGTAAAATCTTATTATCCCCAAATGATCCTAATACAGCTTGGGTTGCAGCTTTAGGACATCTATATTCTGAAAATAAAGATAGAGGTATTTATAAAACTTCAGATGGTGGTAAAACTTGGAAACAAACTTTATACATTGATGCCAATACAGGAGCAGTAGACATTGATATAGATGCAAAAAATACAACTACTTTGTATGCTGCCATGTGGTATAAAACCAGATCTGCTTCCAATTTTGTTGAAGCAGGTAAAACCAGTGGTATTTATAAAAGTACCAATGGGGGAGATAGTTGGACATTAATTTCAACTCCAGGTTCTGGTTTCCCTAATGGGGAAGGAGTAGGTCGTATTGGGGTTGCTGTATTTCCTGAAAATCCATCCATTGTTTATGCCATAGTAGATAATAATTTTCATCAGGCAGACACTACTATCAAAAAAAGCACGGATACTTCTAAATATGTACTAAACGATTTTAAGGATTTGACTAAAGATCAATTTCTTGCATTAGATGATCGTAAGTTATCTGCATTCATTAAATCCCCAAGAAATGGACTGCCTTCAAAATATACTGCTGCAGGTATTAAAGAGGATGTCAAATCAGGTAAGTTAATAGCTACTTGTATTTGGGATTATTTATATGATGCTAATACCGCCTTATATGAAACACCCATCATTGGTGCTGAATTATATCGTAGTGAGGATGGTGGTGCTTCATGGAAAAAAACAAATGACAAGCCAATTAATTTATATAGTACTTATGGGTATTATTTTGGTAAAGTATTTATTAGCCCAACCAATTCAAATAAAGTGGTGATTACCGGGGTAGGTATTTTATTAAGTACGGATGGTGGTAAATCTTTTAAAGAAATAGGTAAGGAAAATGTACACTCCGATTTTCATTATGCTTGGATGAATGGGAATAAGGATAGTCATATGATTATTGGTAGTGACGGAGGTTGCAATATTACTTATGATAATGGAGAACATTGGTTTAAAGCCAATACGCCTGCAGTGGGACAATTTTATAATATCGCGGTGGATATGGCAAAACCTTATAATGTTTATGGTGGATTACAAGATAATGGCACTTGGTTAGGGGCAAGTACCACAAAGGAAAATTATGATTGGTATGATGGTGGCCAAAATCCTTATACCATGATTAATGGAGGAGATGGAATGCAAGTTCAAGTGGATTGGAGAGATAATAAAACAGTGTATAGTGGATCTCAATTTGGTGTTTATTCAAGACAAAATTTGCAAACCAAAGAAAGAAAATCTATTCGCCCTACAAGAGATTTAGGAGAAGCCCCATTAAGATATAACTGGCAAACACCCATTTTATTAAGTAGGCATAACCAAGATGTTTTTTATTATGGATCTAATAAATTTCATCGTTCTATGAATAAGGGAGATAGTTTAGTTGCATTGACTGCCGACTTAACCACCAATCCATCACAAGGGGATGTTCCTTTTGGAACTTTAACCACCATGAGCGAAAGCCCCTTACACTTTGGTTTGATTTATGTTGGTACCGATGATGGTAATATTCAAGTATCTAAGGATGGTGGTTATAATTTTACAATGATTAATCAAAAACTTCCTAAAGGTTTATATGTGAGTCGCGTTGTTGCAAGTGCCTTTAGTGAATCAAGGGTTTATGCCACATTAAATGGGTATCGTAATGATCATTTTAACGCTTATGTTTATGTAAGTGAGGATTATGGTGCTACTTGGAAACAAATCATGAAAGATTTGCCTTTGGAAGCGGTGAATGTCATCACTGAGGATAATAGTTCAAGTCAGGTTTTATATGTTGGAACAGATGCTGGCTTATATGTAAGTATTGATGGTGGTGCAAGTTCCATGGTATGGAATAAGGGGTTACCTAACTCGGTTCCTATTCATGATATTGTAATACAAGCTAGAGAAAACGAAATCGTATTAGGCACGCATGGTCGAAGCGTCTACATAAGTAAACTTGATGATATACATAAACAAGTACAACCCAAAAAGTAATTTTTCAAATAAAATCGAGTCATTGATTATTTAAAGTACCACTAGTTATAAATTTTTAAACGCAATTAATCTTTCTAATCTTTCATGCATGCCATCGTTTGCTAATCCTAAAAATTCTGTGGCTTTTTCAGGAGCGTTATTTTTAATGGTTGCGAAACGATTTTCATTATATAAAAAGTCCTCCATTGGTAAGGTTGGATCCTTGCTGTCAATAACAAATCTTTTCCCTTTTTCATTCATAGGATTAAATCGGAAAAGAGGCCAATAGCCGGTTTTTACTGCTAAAGATTGTTGCGAAAGTCCATGACACATATCGTAGCCATGTGCAATACAATGGCTATAAGCAATGATGATAGAAGGTCCTGGATAAGCTTCTGCTTCCAATATGGTTTTTAGAGCATGTACATCATTGGCGCCCATTGCAATTTCTGCTACAAAGGCTTTTCCATGTGCCATCGCTTGCATCGCTAAATCCTTTTTACCTGTGGTTTTACCTTTTACTGAAAACTTGGCACTTGCGCCAATGGGAGATGATTTTGATTTTTGACCACCTGTATTCGAATATACTTCGGTGTCTAATACAAGTATATTTACATTTTCTCCAGTGGATAAAATATGATCTAATCCGCTAAATCCAATATCATAGGCCCATCCATCGCCACCTACAATCCACATTGATTTTTTTTCAAGGAACCCGGCCACCTGAGTTAATAATGCTGCTGCAGGATCCTCAATATGGGGCAACATTTTTTTAACTTCATTCACATCCATTCTTTGCTTAATGATGGCTGCTTCATCTTCCTCTTGGTTATTCAATATAGCATCGGTTAATTCGGCGCCTACTTTTTCTCTTATTTTTTTTAGTAAGGAAATAGCATAATTGCGTTTCATGTCGGTCGCTAATTTTATTCCTAAACCAAATTCGGCATTATCTTCAAATAATGAATTAGCCCAAGCAGGTCCATGCCCAGCAGCATTCATACTCCATGGGGTAGTAGGTAAATTGCCACCAAAAATAGAAGAGCATCCAGTTGCATTGGCCACAATCATTCTGTCACCAAATAATTGAGTTAATAGTTTTAAATAAGGTGTTTCGCCGCAACCACTGCAAGCGCCAGAAAATTCAAACAAGGGCTCTAATAGTTGTGAGCCTTTCACTGTGGATCTATTTACCCTTGTTCGATCAATTTCAGGTAAGGATAAAAAGAAGTCCCAGTTTTTTTTCTCTGTTTCTTTTAATGGAATCACTTCCTGCATATTAATTGCCTTATGCCCCGGCTCGGTTTTACTTTCAATAGGACAAACTTCGACACATAAATTACAACCCGTGCAATCTTCAATGGCCACCTGTAAAGTATAGGACTCGGTATCCCTCATAAATTCTTTTCCAATTGGAGCGATATGTTTAAAAAAGTCAGGTGCATTTTCTAATGCACTATTGTCGTACACTTTTGGTCTAATGGCAGCATGAGGGCATACAAAATAACATTTTCCACATTGAGAACATAAGCTTGGGTCCCAAACGGGTACTTGCTCTGCGATATTTCGTTTTTCGTATTTGGTAGTGGCGGCTGGATAAGTGCCATCAGCAGGAAATGCGCTAACAGGAAGTTCATCACCTTCGCCTGCAATAATTTTTGCTAAAACATTTTGTACAAATTCAGGTGCGTTGGCTGACACTGCAGGCGTAATTTCTTTTGTACCAATAGTGAAATTGGTATAATCCAATAAAAATAAATGATCAAGGGTACTGTCAATTGCGTCAAAATTCTTTTGTACCACCTGTGCGCCCTTTTTACCATAGGTTTTTTTAACCGCCGCTTTAATGGCTGCAATGGCTTCCTCTTTTGGTAATATATTTGAAATAGCAAAAAAGCAGGTTTGTAAAATTCCATTTATTCGAGAGCCCATACCGGTTTCTTTGGCCACTTTTGAAGCATTGATAATATATAATTTCAATTCTTTTTCAATGATCTCGGATTGAATTTTATGTGGAAGATGATGCCATACCTCCTCAGTTTTAAATGGGGCATTTAATAAAAAGGTAGCCCCTTTTTGTACATCTTTTAAAATATCATAGGACTCTAGATAATGAAAATGATGACAGGCCACAAAATTGGCCGAGTTAATTAAATAGGTTGATCCTATAGGATGGTCACTGAATCTTAAGTGGGAAACAGTTAGGGAACCAGATTTTTTTGAATCATATACAAAATAAGCTTGTACATGATGAGGGGTTACTTCGCCAATAATTTTTATAGTATTTTTATTAGCACTCACAGTTCCATCTGCGCCTAATCCAAAAAATAATCCTCTAAATAAATGTTGTTCTTCTAGTGTAAAATTTTTGTCATACGCTAAGCTAGTGTGTGTGATATCGTCATTGATGCCTATCGTAAATCCATTTTTTGGTTTTGCTTTTGTTAATTCCTCAAAAATAGCTTTTACCATAGCAGGATTAAATTCCTTGGACGCTAGTCCATATCTGCCACCAATCACTTTCGGCATGGCCCCTTCCCATCCCGCATGTAAGGCGTTGATGACATCCATGAATAAGGGTTCGCCAATCGCCCCTGTTTCCTTACATCTGTCTAATACAGCAATTTGTTTTACACTGGTTGGAATTACTTTTATAAAATGAGCAACCGAAAATGGACGGAATAAATGAACAGCTAAGTAACCTGTTTTTCCTCCTTTCTTATTTAAATAATCTACTGTCTCTTTTACAGTTCCTGTACCCGATCCCATAATGATGATTATTTGTTCGGCTGCTTCATGTCCATAGTATTCAAATAACTGGTAAGCACGACCTGTTAATTGTTCAAATTGTTTCATCGTATTGTCTACTATTTCAGGAACTTTCCAATGGTATTCATTACATGATTCTCTACTCTGAAAAAACACATCTGCATTTTGTGCAGTACCACGGATAAATGGATTTTCTGGATTCAAGGATCTTTGACGATGTTTGGCTACTTGATTGTTATCTATCATTTGTTTAATGATATCGTCACTCAAAACCGCTACTTCATTTATTTCATGTGAAGTTCTAAAGCCATCAAAAATATTTAAAAATGGAATATTTGATTTTAAAGTTGCAGCCGTAGCAATCATTGCCATATCATGTGCTTCCTGTGCATTGTTGCCAAATAGCATTGCAAATCCTGTTGACCTAACTGCCATCACATCACTATGATCTCCAAATATGGATAAAGCATGGGTGGCTAAAGCGCGTGCAGCAATATGAAAAACAGTTGGCGTTAGTTCACCAGCAATTTTATACATATTAGGAATCATCAATAATAATCCTTGTGAACAGGTAAAAGTAGAAGCCAATGCCCCTCCTTGTAATGCACCATGAATGGCACCTGCTGCTCCTGCTTCACTTTGCATTTCAATAATGGTAGGTACTTCTCCAAATATATTTTCTTTTTTATCACTGCTCCATTCTTCTGCAAACTCGCCCATGGTGGAAGAGGGCGTGATAGGATAAATAGCGCACACTTCACTTGTTTTGTAGGCAATATATACAGCAGCTTCATTACCATCCATTACGGTCAATGGTACTTTTGGCGCAGATATTTTTTTTATTGAATCTCTTTTTAATTCAGTTGTTTCCATATTCAAATTTTTGTGTTTTGAGTAACCAAAGTACCTCAATCACAAAAATCAAAACATGATTAATATCAGTTATGGAAAGGATATTCATTAGGAAAAGGAGCCTGAAAAAATGGGCAACTGCTAAATAGTCAACTCTTTAGGACTTAATTAGTGCACATTCTCGAAATAGGGCAATTCGTCATTGGAAAGGGCTTCCTTTTGTTGCCAATAGGCTAAGGAAACAACGGAACCTTCCTTGGTTTTTAAGCTTCGGCCAAAAATAGCGTTGGTTGCATTAAAAGTTAAGTTGGTCACGCCCACAGTGAAGGAAGTAGGTGCGGCGGGTTCAGCAATGGGGGCAGGCGTTGCTTCGACACCATCAACAATTGGAGCTGCTGCAACAGGAGCTGCTTTAGGAGCAGGGCTACCCACCACGACCACTTGATACTGATTAAACTCTAGTAAATTTTTTAAAAATTGCACACGATCAGCACTTGCATTTTTTTCAACAATTGCACATTTGATATTGTCTAAATCTTCAAACTCGTGATTTTTGTTAATAGCCATTTTTAATAATTTATAAACTGATGCTTAATGAATTAATATAATCATATAAGACAGTCAAAAAGCCTGTCAATATAATCCCTGCAATACAAATGAACATTGCTATTTTAGGATAAATAGGAATGCTTAATTTTTCAATGGGGTGTTCGTTTTCATCCATGAATATGGCTTTTACTACTCTTAAGTAATAATAAAATGAAATCACCATATTTAACGCGGCAATTGCAATGATCCAATAATTGCCTTTGGCAGCTCCTGCCATCAATAAAAATAATTTACCAAAAAATCCGGCAGTAGGAGGAACACCTGCTAAAGAAAACAGAGCAATGGTCAATACCCATGATAAAGTGGGATTATTTTTATAAAAACCTTTAAAATCTTGAATGGATTCCTTCCCAGTTAATGCACTTACCAATGACAACACACCAAAAGCGGCTAGGTTTGAAAATACATAAATCACTATAAAGTAGATTAATGAACTAGATCCTTGATGAGAACCTCCAGAAATACCAATGAGGATAAATCCAACTTGTGCAATAGACGAAAAAGCTAGGAAGCGTTTCATATTCTCCTGTCTCAATGCAAATAAATTACCAATGAGAATAGTGGCCATAGATAATATGATTAACACCAAATACCACATCGATGATAAAGAAGCAAAAGCTTTGTATAAGATGGATATAAACGCAAATAAAACAGCAGATTTAGAAAGTACCGATAAAAAAGCGGTCACTGCAATGGGAGCACCTTCATAAACATCGGCTGTCCATAAGTGAAAGGGTACAGCTGATATTTTAAATGCAAATCCTGAAATAAATAATATAAACGCAAAAATTTGTAGTGGGTTATAGCTTAAGTGACTACCTATATCTGATAAAATCAATGTGCCCGCGGTGCCATATAAAAAGGAAATGCCTAATAATAATAAGCTAGATGAAAACGCCGAGGAAATAATAAGTTTTAAAGCGGCTTCAGAGGATTGCCTTTTGGTTAAATCAAAATTAGCGGCGGCAGCCAATGGAATGGTAGACATCTCAAGTCCAACATAAAACATTAACAAGTGGTCGCTTGATAATAAAAAGAACATGCCCAATAAGGAGCTTAATAATAAAATATAAAATTCAATAACATGCTTATGTGTTTTTAACCAAGCGTAGGATTGTAATGAAATAATCCAAAAGGCAAAATTCAAAATATTTTTTTCAAGGACAACTAACTTGTTTGTAGCAAACATGTTATTGAATAATCCTCCCTCCATCATTGGGAAAAATCCAATCAATAAATTGACGAATAACAAAACATTAATAATGTGTAAAAGGCTTTCATTGTTTTTATCTTTTCCAAGCTTAATAAAAAGCAAAATAAAGATAATGGCAGTAATGACCAATTCCTGTCTTAGTAGTATAAAAAAATTATTTATCATCATTCAAATCATTTAAGTGTAATGGCTTTCCCAACTTGTAACATAATATTATCTGTGCCAGGTCCAATAAGTGCGTTTAATAAAAAGGGTGCAATACCAATGATGACAATTCCAGCAATCAATAATACAGCAGCTAATTTTTCATTCCAAGTAGCGTCTCCCAATAAAGCATGTTCATTTGAAATAGGCCCCATAATGGTTTTCCCTGTTGCTCTTAATATATATACAGCAGTCACTACAATCGAAGCGCCTGAAATAATAGTAGCCAATCGGTATACCCCATTCGGGTTTTGCCATGAGCCCATAAATACAGTCATCTCTGCAACAAAGCCACTAAATCCTGGTAAGCCTAGTGAACATAAACCAGCAATGACAAATACAGTGGAAATAAAAGGCATTGCTTTTAATAAGCCCCCTAATTGTGCGATCATTCGGGTATGTGTTCTTGCGTAAATCATGCCAATAGCAGCAAAAAATAAGGCAGTCATTAATCCATGAGATACCATTTGTATTACAGCTCCATTGATCGAGGTTTTATTCATCATACCAATACCTAATATCACAAATCCACAGTGACTAATCGAAGAATAGGCATTAATGTATTTTAAATCGGTTTGCATCATCGTTGCAAATGCGCCATAAATAATAGCAATGGTAGCAAGCAAAATAATGATCCAAGCATAATGATGCGCTGCATCAGGCATCAAGCTCGCAATACGCAAACAACCATAGCCTCCAAGTTTCATTGATATACCAGCCAAGAACATTGAAGCTGCAGTGGGCGCAGAAGCATGACCGTCGGGTACCCAGGTATGAAAAGGAAATAGGGCAGCGAAAATTCCAAAGCCGATAAAGGCAAAAGGAAAAAAGAATTGTTGCACACCAGCTGAAATACCTATTTGCGTAATTTGTACAATATCAAAAGTGTGGGTGTTATAATAAATACCCATTAAGCCAACAAATACCAAGGCAGAACCAGCCATTAACATCAAGGCCAATTTCATTGCACTGTTTTGTTTGTTGCCACTTCCCCAAATTCCAATTAGTAAAAACTTTGGTATCACGGCTACTTCTAAAAAGAAAAAAAGCGTAAATAAATCTAAAGAGATAAAAAATCCATAAGCACCCATACTTAATAATACAAGTAAAAAAAAGTATTCTTTACTTAGCTTGTCCATTGTCCATGAAACTAAAATACCAGCGACCACTATCAAGGAAGTGAGTAAAATCATTGCCAAAGAAATGCCGTCTATGCCAATATGATAATTAATATGTAGTGCGCTAAACCAAGGGTAATTGGACTCAAATAAATAAGTTGCGGTATTGCCTATAGCCCGTTCATTCAAATAAAGTTTCAATAACCAACCCGCTAATCCTAGTTGGGCAATAGATCCTAATAAGCCAATAACACGAATCTGCTTTAATCCATTGCTGAATAAAATAGCCATCGCTGTGATAATGGGTAATAAGATGAGTAATGATAAATTCATATTAATATTTTATTTCCAAGTATAGATGAATAGGATGGATAAAATTAAAATGCCTCCAAAAAAGTAAAGAGTATAGTTCTGAACCTTGCCCGATTGTATGCCCTTTATTTTAAAAGATATTTTTGCAGTTGTTTTTCCTAATAATAACATAAAGCCATCCACTATATTTTTATCAGCCCAAGCAATGGGTTGACCAATAAAAGGGAAGATGATTTTTTTGGTGATGAATAAATACAATTCATCAACATAAAACTTTTTAAAAGCAGCTTGGTATAAAATGCCAAACTGCGCGGCCAGTTTTGAAGGTTTATCGTTTTCCTTTTTGTATAAATAGGCAGCTATGGTTATTGCGATTAAAGTAAGCCCCACTGGTGCTATTGAAAAAATTAAATCAATATGTGTTTCAAGTGCTTTACCATCGGAAGTAATAAAATTAGAGAATGGAACAAATCCTACTAAAACAGCACAAGCTGCTAAAATAAGCAAAGGCAACTTCATTGACCAAGTACCTTCACCATGATGGTGTTGCAAAGTTGATTCCTTACTCCAGAAAATAGAAAAGTACAACCTGAACATATAAAAAGAAGTAAGGGCTGCAGTAAATAAAGCGACTCCGTAAATAAGTTTATTGGAATGAAAGGCGGCTGTTAAAATTTCTTCTTTACTAAAAAATCCTGCAAAGGGAGGAATACCAGCAATCGCAAGGCAAGCAATTAAAAAAGCAATATGAGTGATGGGCATTAATTTTCTGAGTCCGCCCATATCTTTCATTTCATTGCTATGTACCATATGTATCACTGCGCCCGCACCTAGGAATAATAAACTTTTAAAGAAGGCATGTGTAAACAAATGAAATAATGAAGCCATATATCCTAGTCCTTCCTCACCACCTAATTTGGAAATTCCTAAGGCAAACATCATGTATCCAATCTGCGACATAGTAGAATAAGCAAGTACACGTTTGATATCTGTTTGAGTACAGGCAATCACTGCAGCAAAGAAGGCAGAAAAAGCACCTACATAAGTAACCAGTGAAAGTGAACTAGGGTCCATAGAAAAGATAGGAAACAAACGAGCCACCAAATAAACACCAGCCACCACCATGGTAGCAGCATGGATTAAAGCAGAGACCGGAGTAGGGCCTTCCATCGCATCAGGTAACCAAATATGCAAGGGGAACATGGCCGATTTACCGGCACCACCAATAAAAATTAAACTCAATCCCCAAGTGAGCATCGATGCACCCAAGAAACTAGCAGTAGTCATATTGATAAATTCAGCCGATTGGGTAGCGGTTAATCTTTCAATCAATAAACCAATATCTAAAGTGCCTCCGTAAAATCCTAAAATTAAAATCCCAATCAAAAAGCCTAAGTCAGCAAAGCGAGTCACAATGAATGCTTTTTTTGCGGCAGCCACAGCACTTGGCTTGCTAAAGTAATAGCCAATTAATAAAAAGGAAGAAGCGCCCACTAATTCCCAAAAAATATACACTTGAAAAATATTAACTGATAATATTAATCCCAACATTGAAAAAGTAAATAAAGATAAAAAGGCATAATAAGTGGCAAACCTTTCTTCGCCTTTCATATAGCCCAAGCTAAATACATGCACCATTAATGAAACAGAAGTCACCACAATAAGCATCATCACTGAAATGGGATCAATAATAATACCCATGTCAATAGATACATTCGGAGAAAAGGTAAGCCAGGTATATTTAAAAGCAATTATTTTTTGATACACCCCATTTAATTTTCCGTCAACAAAAAAATATTGTTTAGCAGCAATGAATGATAGTACAGTGGAAGCCAATAAAGAGGCGCTACCTATAAAGCCTGCTGTGGTATTAAAATATTTTCGTCCAAAAATTCCTAATACTAAAAAAGTAAGTAAAGGAAGTAAGGGAATTAGTAGGATATAAGAATAGTTTGACATAGTGTTAGAATTTCATTTCAGATGCGTCTTCCACATCAATTGAAGTATGACTACGGTATAAATTAATAATGATGGCAATGGCAACAGCGGCTTCGGCTGCAGCAATGGCAATGATAAATAAAGTGAAAAACAGTCCGTTTAATTTGTCAGGGAATAAGTATTTATTAAAGGCAACAAAATTAATATTGACGCTGTTCAGCATTAGTTCAATAGCCATCAACATTGTAATCATATTACGTCGCGTAAATAATCCAAACATGCCAATAAAAAACAAGGCAGTGCTGACGATTAAAATAGGTATTAAGGGTGATTCGTTCATATTATTGGGTACTTTCTTTTTTCATTGCAATTACGATACAGCCAATCATAGCAGCAAGCAATAACATACTTATCACTTCAAAAGGTAGTATATAGCCATGCTCTTGGGTGCTCAACATTTGAATACCAATGGTGTGAATAGAAGAATCAAAAGGTTTTCCTGCTGCCGATTCAAATGAATAGTGTTTAATTAAGTTACAGGTAAACAAAAATCCAAACAATGCTGCTGCTAATGAAGAAATGGTTTTAGTTGCAGTAGGCTTTGGCATTTCCTTTCCAGATTGTTGCGTAAGAAAGATGGAAAATATAATGAGTACAACAATACCACCTACATAAACTACAATTTGAATGGCGGCGATGAATTCTACTTGCATCCAAAAATATAAAGCAGCAACACTAACTAATGAAAATAGAAGCCAAATGGCTGCACGAAATATTTTAGTACTTGTTACGGCTAAAATACCTGCTCCTAATATACAAGCAGCAATAAGATAAAATAGAATGGTGGTTATATTCATTATTCAATACCCTCCTTTATTTTAGATCCTGGGTGATTTAATACTTTTGTTAATTTAGTTCGGTCAAACACACTGTGTTCAAAATTGGGAGCCATTTTAATTGCATCACTTGGACAAGCCACAATACATAAATTACACATTGTACAAAGTTCCAATCGGTATACTAATGCATCAATGGCTTTTTTCTTTTTGCCTTCAGGGGACACCTCAAATTTAGTGACCACTTTAATAGTGCCATTAGGACAAGCCAATTCGCAAGCAGTACATCCTGTGCAAGTATGCTCATTATTTTCATCGTGCGGCATAATTACCTCTCCTTTAAACCTTTCTGCCAAATTAAGATGAGCGCGGTTGTCAGGATATTGCTCGGTAATGATTTCTTTAGGGTGTACAAAATAGTAACCGGTCTTTCTCATCCCTTTTAATAAGGAACTTACTCCGTTGTATACCTCTGTTATATATTCTTTCAAAAACATGTCTCTAATTTATATTTAAAAATGCCAACCAAAAATGGCGATCACTGTTGCAAGTAATAAATTAAACAAACTAATCGGCAACAAATATTTCCATTCTAAATTTAATAATTGATCAACGCGTAAACGAGGAAAAGTCCATCTGAACCACATGATTAAAAAAATCAAAAAGAAAGTTTTTCCCATAAACCAAATGGAGGAAGGAATATAATCCATCAAATGATTAAAGCTTTCCCATTGTCCAATATGCAAAGGCATCCATCCTCCTAAAAATAAAGTAGCACCAATTGCACAAACAATAAAGATGTTAATGTATTCTGCTAAAAAGAATAAGGCGAAACGCATACCAGAATATTCCGTATGAAAACCAGCTGTCAATTCCGATTCGGCTTCGGCTAAATCAAATGGAGCGCGATTTGTTTCGGCAGTGACAGCAATGATATAAAGTACAAAAGATATCACTGCAGGGATGTGCCCTTTAAATAACCACCAGCCTGTTTGTTGTGATGCTACAATTTCAGAAATTTGCAAACTACCTGAAAAAACGACAATCGTCAACACCGCAAAACCCGCAGAGAGTTCATAGCTTACAATTTGCGCACCACTGCGCATTGCACCCAATAATGAATATTTATTATTACTAGCCCAGCCTGCCATTAAAATTCCAATGACAGATAAGGAACTAACAGAAGAGATATATAAGACACCAATATTAATATCCCAAATTTGAAAATTTTTCGCGAAGGCAATGGGCGCTAATAATAACATACCCACCATCATCACTACAAAGGGGGCTAGATTAAATAAAAATTTATCTGCTTTGTCTGGCGTAAGGCCTTCCTTCATAATGAGCTTCAAAGTATCTGCTACCGTTTGAAACATACCACCTGGTCCCACTCTGTTAGGTCCTAATCTAATTTGAATATGTGCAGCCACTTTTCGTTCCATTAAAACCAATACCAATCCTAAAATGGCAAATAAGCTGATTGCTAATAAAATAACAATCACACACTCTATTGCTAATGCTAAAGTAGGGTCAAATTTTAAAAATAACCAATCCTGAATGCTCTTAGTAATGCCTTCTAAACTATACATGCGTAAACTATTTTTTTATAGGTCTACAAATTTTTATATTCTTCCTATCTATCAATATCAGGAATTACCAAATCCAAAGTGCCCATGGTCGCCATCAAATCACCAATTTTACTTCCCACTGCCATATGATTTAATGCAGACAGATTTGAAAATCCGGGAGATCTAAATTTAATTCGATGTGGCGTGGTTCCACCTTCACTCACAACAAATACACCAAATTCACCTCTTGCTGTTTCAACTCTTGTGTAAAATTCTCCTTTAGGTAATTTTAAAACATTTTTAGTTTTACCAACAAAGTCTCCGTCTGGAATATTATCAATGAGTTGTTCGATGATGTGAATGGATTCGTTCATTTCTTTTACTCTTACCATATATCTTGCAAAAGAATCACCGGCAGTATCTAAAATTTCATTAAACGATACTTTGTCATAAACTTCATAAGGATAAATTTTGCGAATATCACAAGATACACCACTAGCGCGTGCTACAGGACCAGTACATCCAAATGATATAGCATCCTCTGCACTTAATATACCTATACCTTTTGTTCTACTTTGAAAAATAATATTGTTGGTTACCAAATCCTCATACTCGGTTACTTTGGCCTTGAATTGTTTTACAAATGCTTTTACCTTTTTTTGAAAATCAGGATGCAAGTCGTACATCAATCCTCCAGGAACAATATAATTCATGGTTAATCTTGCACCGCAAGTATCTTCCATAATTTCAGTGATCATTTCTCTTTCTCTAAACGCATAAAAGAATGGAGTGAATGCGCCCAAATCCATTGCCATCGCACCTAACCATAGTTCATGTGAAGCAATACGAGTTAGTTCACTTAATATCACTCTAATCACTTTAGCGCGATCAGGAACTTCAATTTGCATTCCTTTTTCAACTAGTAAAGCGCAACCTAAATTATTAATATGAGAGGATAGATAATCCATTCGTGAGGTCACATAAATAAATTGGCGGTAAGTTAAACTCTCGCACATTTTTTCGATGGAACGATGAATGTACCCTAAATGGGGTTCAATTTTTTTTATGGTTTCTCCATTTAAAGTCACCACTAAATGAAGTACGCCATGTGTAGCAGGATGTTGCGGCCCCATGTTAATCACTAGTTCGCCTTCTGCGCCTAATTCGCTTGTATCCTTTAATATTTCTGTTTGATTATACATGCGCCAATTATAATTTTATCATGTTGATAGGATCTTCAAAATCTTTTAGTAAAGGGAATCCTTTAAAATCATCTTCTAATATTAATCGTCTTAAGTCGGGGTGATTTAAAAATATAACACCGAACATTTCAAAAACTTCACGCTCTAAAAATTCAGCAGTTCTCCAAATATCACATATGGTTTCAATAGACGGTTGTTCACGAGATACATTAGCTTTGATCACAATGCTTTGACGATGTGTCGTAGCTGATAAATGATATACCATGGTTAAATGTGTTTTAACATCAACGCAGGTTAAACAAAACAAATAATCCATTTGCATTTTGCCTGTTCTCAAGGCTGTCATCAAAGGTTTTAATTGCGTTGCGTCGGCGATGATATTTAACCACTCGCCCGTTTCGTCAAATGAAACTGTAGGTGCAATGGAGAGTATATATTCTTTTATTTCGTCTTGAGTCATCATGTTGTCATTCTGATTTTAAACTTTAAATTCTCCTCTAATTTGTTCTCGAGTCATACCTAATTTAATTTTTTCTTGCAATGAAATTAAAGAATGCAATAAGGCTTCTGGGCGAGGAGGGCATCCAGGAATATATACATCTACTGGAATGATATGATCTGCTCCTTTGACTACAGAATAAGTATTATAAAAAAAAGGACCACCACTAATAGCGCAAGCGCCCATCGCAATCACATACTTAGGATCGGCCATCTGATCGTATAATCTTTTTAATACAGGGGCCATTTTATTGACGATGGTACCTGCAATAATAATCACATCAGCTTGTCTCGGAGAGGCCCTTGCTACTTCAAATCCAAATCTTGAAAAATCATATTTAGCTGAAGCAGTCGACATCATTTCAATACCACAACAACTTGTGGCAAATGATAAAGGCCACAATGAATTGGAGCGCGCCCAATTAATGATACTATCAAAAGTGCTTACTACAATTCCACCACCTGGCGTTTCATGTATGATACCAGGAAAACTTTCCTTCCCGGTTTTAATTTCGTTTAACTCCATTTTAATGCACCTTTTTTATGAGCGTATAAAAAGCCCATGAATAATATAAAAATAAATACGATGATTTCAATAAGCGCGACCATGCCTAATTGTTTTACAACAACCGCCCATGGGTAAAGAAAAATTAACTCTACATCAAAAATTAAAAAAAGTAAAGCAAATAAATAATAGCCTACATTAAATTGATGCCAAGGTGAAGTGCTAGTAGGGATGCCACATTCGTAAGCTTGTCCCTTTTGAGGATTAGAGCTTCCCTTTACTAATATTTTTCCAACTAAAATACCGCCAGCAGAAAAAGCAATGGCAGCTATAAGTAAAGCAATCAAAGAAATCGCACCCATAGGATATGAATTATTAGTAGGTGGAAAATTACGATTAATTTCCAATAAAATTCATTGCAAACAAGTGATGCTCGTCAGTATTGAGCGGTCACTTTAAATATGTTTATAACTACACACTAATTCTTGATAAATTTATTTTTGAAACATTTGAAATCTTTATTTATTAAGTATATGAGTTTTATTTTTTTCCAAAATTTAAAAATGCTTTAACGCTACTTTTAAAAATCTAAATCATACACTAACAGTTTTTATTCTTTGTTTGGTTTTTTGACAAGTTGACGCCATTTAGTGGGCCTAATTAACCTTTCTAATATAAAATACCCTCATGAATCCCTTTTTGTTAAAATACCCTTAACAAACCCATAAAACACAAAAAATGAAGGTAGAGAGATATATTTAAGTCTAAAATTAGCTCTAATTTTTTTTGATTATAAGTAATTATAAATGAGTATATTATACTTTAAAAAATAAAATATCTGTTTTTTCTAAAAAATTCATAACAATTTGTTAAAGTGGATACCAAATTTTATATATATTTATCGTTCGAAATCTATATTTGAAAATCGAAATTATTATTATTAAATCTAAAAATCTGATTATGAGAAAACTACTGTACACATTCGTTGTGTTATTTTCCATGAGCTCTGTTGCGTTTGCGCAGGTCAGAACTCTTAAAGGAAAAGTAGGTGATCAAAATTCGGCCCCCCTACAAGGAGTGACTGTGAGATTACAAGGAAAAGCTGAAAAAGCAGTGATTACGAATGAAAAAGGAGAGTTTGAGATTAAAGCTCAAACAGGTGATTTTGTTTTATTCAGTTCTATTGGCTTTAGATCTGAAAGGATTAAAGTTGCTCCAGGTGCTACACTTAATGTTACATTAACTGAACAAGTGAATGTAATGGATGAGGTCGTTGTAACGGCGGGTGGTATTAAAGCAAAAAGAAAAGAACTTGGTACTGCCAGCACAATTGTTAAAGCAGAAACTTTAGTAGCCGGTAAATCAACCAGTATTGCTGGAGGTTTACAAGGTAAAGTGGCTGGTTTGCAAGTTAGTAATGTTGGTGGTGGTATTAACCCCAATTTCCGTTTAGTATTAAGAGGTCAACGTTCATTAACTGGAAACAACGAAGCATTGTTGGTTTTGGATAACGTAATCGTTCCTTCTTCTATGTTAGGCAACTTAAACCCTGAAGATGTTGAAGACATCGTTGTCTTGAACGGTTCTGGTGCTGCTGCCTTATATGGTTCTCAAGCATCTAATGGTGCCTTGATTGTAACTACTAAAAAAGGAAAAAATGGTGTAACACAAATTGGATTTTCTCAAACTAATACAGTTGAGGAAGTAGCCTTTTTCCCTAAAATTCAAGATAGATTTGGTGCTGGTGGAACTGGTTATGGTACCGACCTTTATGGTTTTGGTAACTTCTCATATTTAGAGAACCAATCTTATGGTCCAGCTTTTGACGGAACTAAGCGTCCATTAGGAGATTTTTTAGTAGATGGATCTCAGGATTCTACTTACTATAAATTTTATCCTGGTCATAACAACTTTTGGAACAAAGGTTTGATTAGCCAAACAGATTTTAATATATCTAATGGTGATGCAAATTCTACCTTATATTTCTCTGCACAATATGTAACTCAAACAGGTACAACTCCTGGTGACTTATATAATCGTTCTAATGTGCGTTTAAATGGTACAAGAAGAATTGGTAAAACAATCAATGTATCTTATAGTACATCATATACTCAAAACAGATATGATATCACTACTGCAACAGGAACCATGTATGACCAAATGTTAAACATGCCTGTGAATATTGATATTACTCGTTATTGGGATTGGCAACATGATAAGTTTTCTACACCTAATGGATTTTACAATCCATGGTATGCGAACCCTTATTTCACTGCAGCCAATAATCGTTCTGCAACAAGAAATGATTATTTAACTGCGAACGTGGAAGTTAAGTTTACTCCTATTAAAGGTTTAGATTTTGTTGCTCGTCAAGGTTTAACAACTCGTAACTATTCTAATAAGAACTGGAACGGTTCTTATATCTATTCTGATTGGGCTAAGCATACTGATGCAAGTAGTAAATCAGATATCAAAGCGAATGTTCAAGATGGCATGGGATATACTACTCAATTATTATCTGACTTCTTTACTCAATACAAAAAAACAATTTCAGACTTTAGTTTGAATGTCATCTTAGGTGGTCAATGGAAACAAGATCAATCCAAAGGAATCAATGTGAGTGGTGCTGGATTAGTAATTCCAGGCTTATTCAATGTAAGTAATGGAGTTGGTACACCAGGTGCAAGTGAATCAAATTATCTTTCACGCTCAATGGGTGCATACGGAAAAGGTACTTTTGGGTATAAAAATTATTTATACTTAACAGTTTCTGCTCGTAATGACTGGGTTTCAATTTTATCTGAAGCAAATAGATCTTTCTATTACCCAGCTGCTGAGTTATCTTATTTAGCAACTGATGCATTAGATTTCTTAAAAAATAGCAACACTATTAGTTATTTAAAGTTTAGAGGTGGTTGGTCTAAAGTAGGTCAAGTGAACTTAGGACCATACGCTTTATTACCTACTTTTTCTCCAGCAAGTGGTTATCCATTTGGAGGACAAGCAGGTTATACTGTAGGAAATTCATTAGTTTCAAACGATTTAAAACCAGAGATTACACAAGGGTATGAGTTTGGTTTTGATATGAATTTATTCAATGATCGCATTACAACTAGTGTGAGTATGTTCCATACCAATACAACTAATCAAACAGTTAGTACTGGTGTTTCTGGAACCACTGGTTTTACAGCCTTAACAACCAATACTGGTGAAACAATGAGCCAAGGTATTGAGGTAACTACACATGTTACTCCTATCAGAACAAAAGATTGGAATGTAACTGTTGGTGCGATGTTTACTTACTTAGACAATACAGTACTTTCAATTAGTAAGGATTTACCTAAATTAGGTTTAGCAAGTAATGTTTATGCTGTAGCTGGTCAACCTTTCCCAGTTATCATGGGATTTGATTATAATCGTGATAAACTTGGTCATGTGATTGTGGACGCCGCTACAGGTTTGCCAACAAAATCTGATACTATTTCAATATTAGGAAGTTCTCAACCAAAATATAAATTAGGTTTAGATGGTAGTATTAAATACAAGAGTCTTACTTTATCTATCTTAATGGAATACCGTGGTGGAGCTTCTATCTTCAACACAATGGGTGGAAGTACAGATTGGTCAGGTACAGGTTGGAGAACAGCCATCTATGATCGTAAGCGTTTTGTATTCCCTAATTCAGTTATCGCTGATCCATCTAATCCTGGTTCTTACATAAAGAATACAAATATTGAAATTGCAAATGGTAATGGTAATAATGGTTTCTGGACAGATGGTATCAATACTGGAGTTACTTCCAACTATGTTACTTCAGCTGATTTCTGGAAATTAAGAGAATTATCTATTGCATATGATGTGCCTTCTAAGTACTTGGCAAAAACCAAATTCATCAAAGGACTTACAGTAAGTGCTCAAGGTCGTAACTTATTTGTATGGACTCCAAAAGATAACTATTACACAGATCCTGAGTACAGTAGTGCAGGAAGTACAAGTAATGGTGTTGGTTTGTCAGGTCTTGAAACACCTCCATCAAGATATTTTGGTGCAACAGTAGCATTTAAATTCTAAATGGAATCATTATAACAAATCAAACACACTCTTTAGCTGAGTGTTCAACTAAAAAAAGTGTAATGATAAAAAATATGAAAAATATGAAAAATATAACCGCAATAATACTTTCAGGAGTGATGCTAGTAGCCACTTCCTGTGATAAAGGAAAATATTTGGATATAAATGTCAATCCAAATAGTGCGACATCTGCAACAGCAGATTTAATTTTACCTCAAGCATTAAACTACACCGCTAGTTTAATAAACTCCTTTAATGGCTACGGAGCTCAAGTAGGAGGTTATGCAGCCAATGCAGGTGGTTATGGTGGTTTTGGTACTTCCATTACCTATAACTTCAGCACTGCTGAATACGCAGGTTTATTTAGTTCTTCTTTCGATTTATTAGAAGACTATCAAACCATCCTTAACAAAACAGATGGTGATAAAAACTACGCATATCATAATGCAGCTGCAAGAATCATGAAAGCCTTGCATTTCCAATTGTTAGTAGATACCTATAATGATGTCCCCTATACAGAGGCGTTATCGCAAGGGACTAAACCTACATTAACACCAAAATATGATGCTGGTACTGCTATATATAAAGCATGTGCTGATGAATTAGATAAAGCCATTGCTTCTATTAATACGGGTTCTACCAATACGGACGTGGTTCCATTAGGAACTTCTGACATTATGTTTGGTGGTAATACTACTAAATGGAAGCAATTAGCGAATACCATTAAGTTGAGACTTTTAGTTCGCGGTAATGGAAAGGTGACTTTCACTAATAATACATTTAGTAGTGACGGTTTCTTAACTACCGATGCTTTAATTAATCCAGGTTACATTCGCGATAATGGTAAACAAAATCCAAAATGGAATAACTGGGCTTGGGGCTACACTGGTTCACCAGGTACTAAATCTTGGATGCCTTCTACCTTTATTAAAACATTTTACGATGGTATTAAATTAACAGATAATGGTCGTGGTGCAGCAGTTTACTACCAATTCCCAACTACTCCTACTAACCAATTAGGTAATGAGAGTGTAGGTGTTGCTTCTTGCCCTGATGGCACATTTTGGTTCCCAAGTACATCAAGAGTTGGAACTTCTGCAGGTAATTCAATAGGTGTTTTAAAAGGACCAAATGCTGGTTTACCTTTAATCACAGCTTCTGAAAGCTATTTTATACAAGCTGAAGCAGCTTTAAAAGGAATCATTACTAATATTTCGGTAGCTGATGCCTTTAATAAAGGAATTACAGCTTCATTTAAGTATCTATATACATTACCTGATGGATCTGTTTCTGGTAATGTAACGGCTGACGTAGCAACTTATTTAGCTGACAATCCTTCATCTTACTTAGTTAACTTTGGTTTGGCTACAACAGATGCTCAAAAATTGGAAGCAATCATTACTCAAAAGTGGGTGGCTTTGAATTTTGTAAATAGCGATCAATCATGGAATGATTATCGTCGTACTTTGTATCCTACTTTAAATAATGCGCCTGGAGCAACAGCATTACAAACATTTGCTTCAAAAGTTTCTGAAAGTACAAGACCGGATAGATTACCAACTCGTGTATTATATCCAGTTGCTGAAGGTTCTTATAATTCATCAAATGTACCTAAGGGCATTTCTCCATTCACTTCACTAATATTTTGGGCAAAATAAAATTTAAATTTTTAAAAATATGAAAAATATAAAAACCTTACTGCTTGGAGTATTTGTACTTTCTCTTTCTTCTTGTTTGAAGGAGGGAAGAATGAATACAGATCCAACATTCGCGAGTAATGTTGTTGAGCTTGCAAATACAGGTGATAATGCAACTACTTCAGGAATCCAAGGATACTATTCTGATTTAGGTTCTGTTGCCGCTGGTAAAAGTAAAACATTCAATATCAATGTGCATCGCACTGGTCCAGGGAATGCGACAAAAGATGTTGTTGTAACTCTTGGTTTATCTCAAGCAAGTTTAAATACTTATAATACTAAGAATGGTAAAAATTTAACCATTCCACCTACTTCTGTCATCTCGTTTCCAACTTCGGTAACCATTAAAGCAGGAACAAACCAAACTACAGTAGAAGGAATTGTAACTGTAAGTCCTGAATTTAATTTTAATGCAGCTTACGGTGTACCTCTTAAAATTACTGCGGTTTCTACCGGCGAAACTATAAGTGGTAACTATTCAGATGCGATTTATTCTTTTGGTGTACGTAATATTTATGATGGTGCGTATACTGGAACGGGTACAATGGTAGACGCTGCGAATTCAGGTATTACTGGAAGATATCCACTTAATGCTGGTTTGGTTACTAGCGGTGCGAATACCGTTCGTTTGCTAGATTATGCTATTGGAGGTATTTTCCATTCTATACTTAGCGGTGGAAGTACTAGTTATTATGGATCATTTGGAGTGGAATTTACAATTGATGCTTCAAATAAAATAACTAGCGTTGTTAATGTATATGGTCAACCTGCTAGTAATGGCCGTTCGGCTGAACTTGATCCTTCAGGTGTTAACACTTGGGATCCAAGTTCAAAAACATTGAAAGTGAAGTATTGGATGAATCAACCAAGTGTTATCGCGGGTCACCGTGTTGCATTTGATGAGGTTTATACTTATAAAGGAGTTAGATAATAGTTTAACTTTTCAATAAAAAAAGAGTCCCGTCACGAGCAATCGTTTCGGGACTCTTTTTTTATGTACCTTTATTTCTGAAACAACATTTTGATTATTAATTTTTATAATATGAAAAAGACAATTGTATTTTTTATTACTTTATTATTTTGTCAGTTTGCAAATGCACAAAACTTAGTTTGGCGTAAAATGAGAGTTGCGCATACCTTAATTGAAAATTATGAAACGGATAAGAATAATAAAAAAGTAAAACTGGGAGAATGCTTTATCGTAAATAGCAGTAACCGTGAATTGGCTAGAGGTAAATATAAAAATGGACTTAAAGATAGCATATGGAATTATTTTAGCGCTAATGGCGACTTAGTGCAGGTATATGATTTTACCAACAAAAAATTATTATACGATATCCCCGACGAGGGCACCATTGTAAAACAAAGATCTGATATTGATACTGCTGGTTTAGTAAAGCCTAAGGTAGTGGCACCCGTAAAGATTGGCGGACTTAATTATGGATTTTATTTATTGTACAATGAGCGCAATTTACCTCAAGCTGCCAAGGATCAAAAAGAGGATATATTAATGGAATATGTTTTTGATGTTTCTGCTACAGGAAAAATGGAGGGCTTTAGTATCAACTATATTTCTACATTTTACAATGTTGAATTTAAACAATCCATCAAGGACTTACATCCAGATGCTTATGAGTTTATTCCTGCTACCGTTAATGGGAAGCCTGTAAAAAGCAAATTAGTGTATCAAGTAATGTTGTACATAAGTCAAGCAAGGGATAGAGGCACTTATAATATTCCTACCCATAATAATTAATTTATTAGCGACACTTTATAAAAAAAACAGCCCCAAAGAGAACTAAGGGGCTGTTTTCGATTGCTTGCTTGTATAGGTAACCAAACCTCTTCTATACATACCAAAGGTAGTATCGATATGAATGCCTATTTAATAACTTATTGTTAAATATACTTGGGAAGTGACTTCTAAGCTGGCCTATTATTTCAATTGATTACTTATCGGGGTAAATCAATAGGGCTTGTTCAAGGCAATCCATAGCCAAATGAATGTCTTTTTCATTCAATACATAGGCCAAACGCACTTCATTGTTTCCTAAACCTGGCGTTGTGTAAAAGCCGCTGCCCGGGGCCAACATAATAGTAGCATTATGATGTCTAAAACTTGTTAATAGCCATTGGCAAAAATCGTCTGTATTTTTTACAGGCAGTTGTGCCATCGCATAAAAAGCACCATTTGGAGTAGGGCAATACACTCCGGGAATTGCAGATAATCGCTGTATCAAAATGGCCCTTCTATTTTTATATTCCTCTCTTGTTTTGTCAAAATAATCGCTGGGTAAACTTAATGCTGCTTCAGCAGCTATTTGTTCCAAGGTAGGGGGGCTTAATCTTGCTTGTGCAAATTTTACAACTGCTTCAATTACTTGTTTATTTTTGGTCACCAAAGCGCCAATGCGAGCACCACAGGCCGAGTATTTTTTACTAAAAGTATCAATCATAATAACTCGGTCCTCAACGCCATCTAAGGTTAATGTACTTTTTACTTTTCCTTCATAACTAAATTCGGTATAAGCCTCGTCCGAAAATAAATACAAATCTTTTTCCTTTATTAAATCACGTATTTGTAAAAGCTCTGCTTCACTATAAACATATCCTGTTGGATTATTGGGATTGCAAATAAAGATGCCCTTTGTTTTTGGCGTTATTTTTTCTTTAAAAGATTCAATAGGAGGTAAAGCAAATCCTGTCTTTATACTTGATGTGATAGGAATGATATGAATGCCCGCCGCCATTGCAAAGCCAACATAATTGGCATAAAAAGGCTCAGGTACTATAATTTCATCACCTGCATCTAAGCAAGCCATAAAAGCAAATAAAATTGCTTCGCTCCCGCCAATGGTAATCAATACATCTTCGTAACTCAGATCAATTCCTTTGCTATTATAGTATTCTGCTAATTTTTTTCTTAAACTTAGTATACCCTTGCTATCAGTATATTCTAATACTTTTAATTGTGCTTGTTGCACCGCCTCCATCATGATGCTTGGAGTTTCAATATCTGGTTGACCAATATTTAAATGATACACTTGTACCCCTTGCTTTTTAGCCGCGTCTGCAAATGGAGCCAATTTTCTGATGGGGGAAGAAGGCATGCTATTGCCTCGATTACTTATACTTATCATTCGGGCAAAGATAGTATTGATGCACTTAATAAAAAAACGCCTCGAGTCATTGAGGCGTTTTTTTTAGTTTAATAATTCCGATCGTTAGTTATTATTTAGAAAACTTCACCTTCAATGGTTAACTCGGTAGGATCTTTGATTCCAGCAAATTTAACTGTCACCTTTTTTTTGAATACCCCGTTAAAAGGCGCAGTATAAGTAATTTTTATAGTTCCTTTTTGTCCTTTTAAAATAGGTGTTTGATTGTATTCTGGTTGTGTACAACCACATTCTGCATTTGCAAATTCAATAACTGCAGGTTTTGGATTGGTATTTAAAAAACTAAAAATAACCGACTTGTGAATACCCTTTTTAATTTTTCCGTAATTGTGAGTTGTTTTATCAAATTGAATGCCCGTTTGCGCGATACTTGTAAAAGAAATAAGCAGCCCTAAAATCAATGTCTGTATTTTCATAGTTTGAAATATTTTTTACGAATTAATGTTTAATTGGAGCAGTTAGTATGGGAGCTGTTGGTGCATTGTTGATGGCAACCCCTTCACCTGAAAATTGTGTTTGTTTAGCTAAGCCGCCTGAAAAATCTAAAGTAGTTGCTCTTGTAAAATTGCCCATGGCACTTCCGTTAAATGTAATTTGAACCTGACCTGTTTTGCCAGGAGCAATTTTTTCATTGGGTTTGAAATTTGGGGTAGTGCAACCACATCCTGGACGAGCATTCAATAAGGTTAATGTGTCTTTCCCAATATTGGTAAATTCAATGATATAACTAGCTGGTTTACCGAAGCTTATTTTCCCAAAATCATAGTTGTCATTTTTGAACTTCAAAACTTGCTCAATTGGAGTGGCATTTTGTGCCTTAGCTGAACTAAACATTGCTAAAAATAGACCGATGATGACAAAGATTTTTTTCATAAAATAAGTGGATTAAATGGTACTAATTGAGTGTAAAAATATCAAAAAATAGGGAATTAAATGATTTTATATAATTCTTGGTTTTTTATGCTTTTTGACCCCTATTTTTGCTCTATGGAATCCACCCTTGATGTTGCCTTAACACCTGATATGCTTTCGTTTGAAGCATTTCAAAAATCCGTACTCGAGGATTACCGTATTGCAATTATGAGTAGGGAGGTAAGCTTACTTGGTCGCCGTGAAGTATTAACTGGAAAAGCGAAATTTGGCATTTTTGGAGATGGAAAAGAAATTGCCCAAATAGCATTAGCCAAGTCATTTCAAAAAGGAGATTTTAGAAGTGGTTATTACAGAGATCAAACTTTAATGTTTGCAATGGGTACTTCTAATGTGGAAGATTACTTTGCTCAATTATATTCAGATGTAGAAAACGATCCGTATAGTGGTGGGAAAAACATGAATGCACATTTTGCTACAGCATTTGTAAATGAAAATGGCGAGTGGAATGATTTAGTGAATCGATATAATATAACTGCCGATATTGCACCTACTGCTGGACAAATGGCTAGGGGTTTGGGATTGGCTTTTGCTTCAAAGTGTTTTAAAAATTCAAAGCATAAAAATTTATTTTCTCATCTTTCAAATGAAGGAAGAGAGGTTTGTTTTTGCACCATTGGGGATGCAAGTACTTCAGAAGGACATTTTTGGGAAGTTATAAATGCCGCAGGTGTATTACAAGTTCCATTAGCAGTTGTAGTTTATGATGATGGATATGGTATTTCGGTCCCTACTAAATTACAAACTACAAAAGGTTCAATTTCTGAAGCATTACAAGGATTACAAAAGGAACCCAATACCAACGGCATAAAAATATATACTGTTAAGGGTTGGGATTATGCCGCGATGTGTGAGGTTTTTGAACAAGGTGTTTCATATACAAGAGATACTTATACTCCAGTTGTTTTTCATGTGCAGGAATTGACCCAACCGCAAGGACATTCTACAAGTGGAAGTCATGAAAGATATAAAACTACCGAAAGATTACAATGGGAAAGAGAATGGGATGGTATCAAAAAAATGAGAGAGTGGTTATTACTTAATGAATTAAGTAATGAAACTGATTTACAACAATTTGAAGCGGATGTAAAACAATCTGTTCGGGTTTCTAAATTGGCAGCTTGGGAAAAGTATATGGCGCCAATCAAAGCTAAAATACAAGAAGGGGTTGCCTTAGTAAGTAATGGCTTACATGAAGATGATTTGTTGATCGTGCAACAATTAACACATGAATTAGTCAATAATAGAGAGCCTTTAAAAAGAGATATTTTTAGATCACTCCATTTGGTGATTGAAAAATTGCCAAATCATACTAATAAAAATGCAATACAAAATTTTTTATTAAGTTACCACCAAGAACAAGCCCCTTATTATAGTAAAAATTTATACAATGAAGGCCCAAAAAGCACTTTGAAAGTACAAGGGGTGCCTGCTATTTTTAATGCAGATGCAGCAACTTTAAATGGGTACGAAATTTTGAATCATTATTTTGATGAATTATTTGCAACTCATCCAGCTGTTTATGCATTTGGTGAAGATTTAGGAAATATTGGTGATGTGAATCAAGGATTTGCTGGCTTACAAGTAAAACATGGGGCTGATCGTATTTTTGATACTGGAATTCGTGAGCAATCTATCATGGGGCAAGCACATGGCATGGCTTTGAGAGGTTTAAGACCCATTGCTGAAATTCAATACTTGGATTATTTATTATATGGTTTACAAACCTTAAGTGATGATGTATCTACTATCCATTATCGAAGTAATGGTTTACAAAGTAGTCCAGTTATTATTCGTACAAGAGGACATCGTTTAGAAGGAATTTTTCATAGCGGCTCACCCATGGGGGTTATATTGAATGCATTAAGAGGAATGCATGTTTGTGTGCCTCGCAATATGGTCCAAGCAGTAGGAATGTATAACACATTATTGGAAGGAAACGATCCTGCATTACTAATTGAATGTTTAAATGGATATCGTTTAAAGGAACAAATGCCTACTAATTTAATGTCTTTTAGAGTTCCATTGGGTGTGCCTGAAATTATTAAGCAGGGTAGTGACATCACTATTGTTTCCTATGGTTCCACGCTTCGTATAATTGAAGATGCGGCATTAAGATTAGAAGAGATGGGTATTGATTGCGAAATTATAGATGTACAAACTTTATTGCCTTTTGATATTCATCATCAAGTTTTGGAATCTTTGAAAAAAACAAACCGCATTCTTTTTGTTGATGAAGATGTGCCTGGTGGCGCGTCAGCTTATATGTATCAGCAAGTGCTTGAAGTACAAGGCGGTTATCGTTGGTTAGATGCAACAGCGCGAACACTTAGTTCAAAAGCCCATCGCCCAGCTTATGCAAGTGATGGCGATTATTTCTCTAAGCCTAATACAGAAGAAATCATAGAAAAAGTAAAAGAGATGATGGCTGAGTAGGTTTAATAACTTACCCCATATTGTGAAACACTTTGTTCACATCCTCATCTTCTTCCAAGCGTTCAATTAATTTACTAATATCATCCGCTTGTTCATCCGTGACAGGAACTGTAGTGGTTGGAATCCATTCCAATTCAGCACTGATGGGTGTGATATTTTTAGATTCTAATTCTTTTTGTAAATTTCCAAAATCAGTGAAGGCACAACGAAGTACAATAATAGCATTGCCATTATCATCGTTACTTTCGCCTAATTCATCTAAACCATGGTCGATTAATTCTAATTCTAAATCGTCCATATTCAAGCCCTCAGGTTTAAGGTTAAAAACCCCCATTTTTTTGAACTGAAAACTAACACTACCACTATTGCCTAGGGTACCTTTTCCTTTATTAAAATGACTTTTCACATTGGCCACCGTTCTAACATGGTTATCAGTAGCTGTTTCAACTAATAAAGCTACTCCATGAGGCGCATAGCCCTCGTATAATATTTCCTCGTAATTACTTGTATCTTTTCCCATCGCACGCTTAATGGCGGCTTCTACACGATCCTTGGGCATGCCTACACTACGGGCATTTTGATAACACCTTCTTAAAGCAGGGTTGTCATCTGGGTTGGGGCCACTGGCTTTTACTGCAATGACAATTTCTTTACCGATGCGGGTAAATTGTTTCGCCATCCGATCAAATCTTTTGAACATCGTGGCTTTTCGAACTTCAAATATTCTTCCCATAGTTTAAGTATTAAGCATTGCAAAAGTAAGCAAAAAAAATAGTCCCGATTGCTCGGGACTATTTTTTTAAAACGGTATTGTTTTAATTATTCAGTTTACTGTGTTTGCGACCATATAGGAAGTAAACCACTAAGCCTAATGCCATCCAGCCAAAGGCTACTTTTAAAGTTTGAGCGTCCAATGCAAATATCATGGCCAAACAAATCACAGCACCTAAAATAGGCACTAATGGCACCAATGGAGTTTTGAATGGTCTTTCCATATCTGGTGATTTGCGTCTTAAGATCCAGATACCTGCACTTACTAATACAAACGCAAATAAAGTTCCAAATGAAGTAAGATCACCCGCTACATTACCTGGAACAAAAGCGGCAAATCCGCCTACAAAAACAAATAATATCCAGTTGGATTTATAGGGTGTTCTGAATTTAGGATGTAAATCGGAAAATACTTTAGGTAATAATCCGTCGTTCGCCATTGAATAGAACACACGGGATTGCCCCATTAACATCACTAAAATTACAGAAGAGAAACCTGCTAAAATAGCCACCGTTACTGCAGTTGCTAACCAGCCATATCCTGTCATGTAAGTTGAAATAGCATAAGCGACAGAAGCTTCGCGACCTTTTAATGGATCTACAAAATCTTTCCAATTAGCTACTCCTGTTAATACGTGACCAAATAAAATATACAAGATAGTACAAACTACTAATGAACCTAAGATACCGATAGGCATATCTCTTTTTGGATTTTTTGCTTCCTGTGCTGCAGTAGATACTGCATCAAAACCAATGAATGCAAAAAATACAATAGCTGCTCCACCTAATACACCACCCCATCCATGTTTAAATGCTCCTGAATAATCTGCAATGATTTTTCCTGATGCATCAATCAACGGAGGTTGATTGGCTGGGATTAAATAAGGGGTATGATTTTCGGGGCGTATAAATTGCCATCCTAAGATGATAAATAATATAACAATAGCTACTTTGATAAATACAATCACTGCATTTACAATGGCTGATTCTTGTGTACCCTTAATTAACAATAATGTCAATAATAACAAAATCACTAAAGCAGGGGCATTCATAATGCCATGGTGTAGAACGCCAGTGGCATCCGTCACACTTTCAAAAGGGGAATGGCTCCATTCATAAGGAATGCCTCCTCCCAGCAGCTTATTTAAATACTCACTCCATGCAATAGAAACGGTAGCGGCACCCAAAGCATATTCCATAATTAAAGCCCATCCAATAATCCAAGCGACTGTCTCACCCATAGTCACATAGGAATAGGCATAAGCACTTCCAGAAATAGGAATCATTGCTGCAAATTCAGCATAGCATAATCCTGCAAAGGCACAGCCAATGGCAGCGACAATAAAGGATAGGGTTACAGCAGGGCCGGCAGCTTGTCCAGCAGCGGCAGCTGTTCTTACAAATAGGCCTGCTCCAATGATGGCACCAACGCCTAAGGCGACTAAATTACCAGCACCTAAAGTGCGTTTTAATCCCTTCCCCCCATCTTCCGCCTGGGCTAACATAGCAGACAAATCTTTCTTTCTAAATAAACTCATAATTAATTGGTTTGTTGTGGTGTCAATTTATCTTGGAAAATAGTACTTTTTTCGCAAAATAGCCTTCCTTTTTTTTAAAAAAACCGACCTTGGAGGGGGTATTTTTTTTACTACTTAAGTCTTATATTGCATATCTAACCACCCTATGAAAAAATCAAATAAACTTACACTGTATATCGTCATTGCCATGATTATAGGGGCGATTTTAGGTTACATTGTACACGAAAATTCGGATGCTGCTTTTATTGAAAAATTTTCAAAAAATATTAAGTTATTAACCACCATTTTTTTAAGGTTGGTGCAAATGATCATAGCGCCATTGGTATTCACCACATTGGTAGTAGGAATTGCGAAGTTGGGCGATTTAAAAACAGTGGGTCGGGTAGGAGGAAAAGCCATGTTGTGGTTTATTACTGCTTCATTAGTGAGCTTATTGATAGGATTGGTCTTGGTGAATGTTTTTAAGCCTGGTTTGGGTATTGATTTAAGTAATGCAGATGTAAATGGGGCAAAAGATGTCATGGGTAAATCGCAAACATTTAGTTTATTAAATTTTGTGGAACATGTTTTTCCAAAAAGTATGTTTGAGGCGATGGCCAATAATGAAATTTTACAAATTGTTATTTTTAGTATCTTTTTTGGTGTTGCCGCTGCCGCCATTGGCGAAAAAGCAAAAGGTTTTATTAAAGCATTAGAAACAGTTTCTCATATTATTTTAAAAATGGTGGGCTATGTTATGAATTTTGCACCCTTAGGTGTTTTTGCTGCTATAGCTGCGGTGATTGCAACAAAGGGATTAGCTATTTTTATATTTTACGGAAAATATTTATTGTACTTCTTATTAGGCATCAGCACATTGTGGATTGTATTGTTAAGTGTTGGGTTTATTATTTTAGGGAAAAGAATTCCTTCTTTATTAAAACACATTACTACACCATTAGTCATTGCATTTAGCACCACAAGTAGTGAAGCTGTTTTCCCAAAATTAACTGAAGAGTTAGAAAAATTTGGCTGCAAGGATAAAATTGTCTCATTTATATTGCCATTGGGTTATTCATTTAATTTAGATGGAAGTATGATGTATATGACTTTTGCAAGTATTGCCATTGCACAAGCCTATGGCATACATATTGATATTGGAACCCAATTAACCATGTTGATTGTATTGATGTTAACAAGCAAAGGTATTGCAGGCGTTCCAAGGGCCTCCTTAGTGGTGGTGACTGCTACTTGTGCTATGTTCAATATTCCTCCAGAAGGGATTGCTTTAATTTTACCAATTGATCATTTTTGTGATATGTTCCGATCTGCAACCAATGTATTGGGGAATAGTTTAGCAACCACAGTGGTGAGTAAGTGGGAAGGATCTTTAGAAAATCCAACACAAGTTTAAAATATTTTTAATGATCACATTGCTTGAACTTTTTCATTGGAGCCAATTGTTTCAACCTCAATTTTACATTGAGCATGGGGGCTTGTGGTTATTGTTATTTGTGGTGTTTGCCGAAACGGGATTGTTTTTTGGATTTTTCTTACCTGGAGATAGTTTACTTTTTGTAGCCGGAATATATAGTGTTCCATTAGCCTCACAAATTTTTGTAAGTAATAATGAATGGATGAATTTATCCATCCTGTTTGCTTTTATTTCTGCAGCTGGAATTATAGGAAATTATGTGGGCTATCTTATTGGGAAAAATGTAGGCCCTGCTATGTATGATTGGAAGGATAATTTACTTTTTAAAAAGAAATATTTAATTCAAGCTCAGGATTTTTATGAAAAACATGGAGGTCGCGCCATTGTCATTGCACGATTCATTCCCATTGTTCGAACCTTTGCGCCCATTGTAGCGGGTATTGTAGGTATGGATAAAAAAAAGTTTGTTTATTTTAATGTGATTGGATGTTTGACATGGGTAGCCAGTATGTTATGTGCCGGTCATTTTTTACAATCTTGGATTTTAAATCAGTATCATTTTGATCTAAAAAATCATTTAGAAATTATTGTATTAGGTATTGTATTTTTTACTACTGCACCAGTGATTTTTAAAGTGATCACTCATCAGCCTAAAAAATCTTGAATTATAAAGTATGAATACAAATAAACAAATTGGATTATTGTCATTGCCCGTTTTTGTAGCGGCATTGGGTTATTTTGTAGATGTTTACGATTTATTATTATTTACCATAGTAAGGCAACCCAGTGTTATGAGTATTGGTTCCACTGCAGCTACTATTATTATTGATAGTGCACACATTATTAATTGGCAAATGTCTGGCTTATTGATTGGGGGAATTTTATGGGGTGTGATAGGCGATAAAAAAGGACGTTTAAAGGTATTGTTCGGGTCCATCTTATTATATTCGGTCGCTAATATTTTAACCTCCTTTGTTCAAGATGTAGATCAATATGCTTATTGTCGTTTTTTGGGTGGTATTGGCTTGGCGGGCGAATTAGGCGCGGGCATTACACTTGTTTCTGAAATGCTTCCTAAAAATAAAAGAGGTATCGGGACATCCATGGTAGCCGGTATTGGATTATTTGGTGCTGTTTTTGCTTATTTTACTTTTAAAGCAACCAACGATTGGCGCTTATGCTATCAAATTGGTGGCGTACTAGGATTTTTCCTTTTAGTGTTGCGTGTTAGAGTAGCAGAATCCTTCATGTTTGAATCAGCTAAATTAGCGCATATTGCAAAGGGTAATTTTTTAATGTTTTTTAATAATAAAAAAAGATTTGTAAAATATATTACTGCTATTTTAGTGGGTCTTCCCACTTGGTTTGTGATTGGTGTTTTAGTTAACTATAGTAATAAATTTGCAAGTACTTTATATGGCGTTAATTTAATTGATTCAGGCAGATCCATTATGTTGGCTTATATTGGTATATCCACTGGAGATTTATTAATAGGTTATGTGAGCCAGTATTTTAAGAGCCGTAAAAAAGCTTTGATGCTGTTTTATATTTTTAGCATCATTGGAATGATTCTGTTTTTTAGCCCCTTTAATAATAACGACAGTAGAATGTATCTTATTTGTGCATTTTTAGGATTTAGTACCGGCTATTGGGCCATCTTTAATCAAATGGCTGCAGAACAATTTGGAACAAATTTACGCGCTACTGCTGCTACCACTATTCCGAATATGGTTCGTGGTGCATTGCCCCTTATCAATTTTTTATTCCTTGATATTTTACAAAAAAAATTAGGATGGGATATTGTACAAAGTGGCATATTTACTGGAGCGACGGTGATGCTGATTACATTAGTGGCTTATTTCTTTACCGAGGAAACTTATCATAAGGACTTGGATTATATGGAGCATGATAATCCGCTTCCTTAGTTATTTACAACTATGCGTTTATTATTTATTCGTTTTTCGTCCATTGGGGACATTGTACTAACTACCCCTGCTATTCGTTGTGCTAAACAACAAATTCCTGGTGTTGAAATTCATTTTTTGACAAAACTTTCAATGAAGGATGTATCAATAGCCAATCCTCATATTGATCATTTTCATTATTTAGATAAGGATATAAACGATATACTTCCTGCTTTAAAAAATATTGCCTTTGACGCAGTCATTGATTTGCATAACAATCAAAGAACATGGCGTATTAAGCAAGCTTTGGGAGCGCCTTCATTTGCTTATCGTAAATTAAGTATTCAAAAAATTATCCTTACTACTTTTGGCATCAACTTGTTAAAAAAAGAACATGTCACCAAGCGATATTTAGATACCTTAAAATCCTTTGGAGTGAGGGATGATGGCAAAGGCTTGGATTATTTTTTACCTAATCATGTTAAGCAAGTGACCAACGACTTGCCTGCTCATTTTAAAACTGGATATATTGGATGGGTGATTGGAGCTTCTTATTTTAATAAAAAATTACCACTAGAAAAGTTATTTGAGTTGGCGGAATTGGTGAAGAAGCCCATGGTTTTAATAGGGGGTCCGGAAGATGCTGCTGAAGCAGCTTTATTATGTAAGGCATTTCCCGATCGATTGTTTAATGCTTGTGGTCAATATAGTATTAATGAATCTGCCTATTTTGTTCAGCACGCTAACTATATTATTTCCCACGATACAGGGTTTTTACATATTGCTTGCGCTTTTAATAAACCCACTGTGACTGTTTGGGGCGCCACTACTCCCGTTTTACAATTCGAAGGTTTATATGCTGCTAATTCAACAACCCCAAGGTTTAATTCGATAGTGCCTGATTTAAAATGTCAGCCCTGTTCCAAGCAAGGCAGCGATCATTGTCCAAAAGGGCATTTCGCCTGCATGCGCCAGCAAAATTTAAGAGAAATTGCTGATTTGGTTAATTCGATCTAGTTGTGAATATTTATTTCTCGTGACTACATAAAAAAGCCCTCCATAGTAGGGGAAGGCTTTTTTATAAATCTTTTATACTATTACAAAGTTTTTAAAACATCATTCATGTTTCTAACTGCATCTGCACTTTTGTTGAAAGCAGCTTGTTCGTCTGCAGATAATTTCATCTCAACAATTTTTTCCCAACCATTTTTACCTATCACTACTGGCACGCCTAAGCAAATATCAGATTGACCATATTCGCCGTTTAAGCTTACGCAACAAGTGAATAATTTTTTCTCATCTCTTACAATGCTTTCAACTAATGCTGCTCCTGCAGCACCTGGTGCATACCAAGCAGAAGTGCCTAACAATTTTGTTAAAGTAGCACCGCCAACCATGGTGTCATTAATTACTTTTTCTTGTTGTTCTGCATTTAAAAAATTAGTTACTGGAATACTATTCCAAGTAGCATGTTTAATTAAAGGAATCATGGTAGTATCACCATGTCCACCCACTACAATGGCATTTAAATCAGAAGGGCTGCAATCTAAATGAGTGCTTAGTTGATATTTAAAACGGGCGCTATCTAATGTACCACCCATTCCAATTATTCTATTTTTAGGAAGTCCAGTTGATTGCAATGCTAAATAAGTCATCGTATCCATTGGATTACTAATTACAATGATGATTGCGTTTGGAGAGAACTTTAAGATGTTTTCACAAACTCCTTTTACGATGCCAGCATTAGTGCCAATTAATTCTTCGCGAGTCATCCCCGGTTTACGAGGTAATCCTGAAGTAATAACCACAACATCCGAGTTGGCTGTTTTTGAATAATCATTCGTTGATCCAGAAATGCGCGTATCAAAACCTAATAAGGCTGCTGTTTGCATCATATCCTGCGCCTTTCCTTCGGCAAATCCTTCTTTTATGTCTAATAAAACTAATTCAGTTGCTAATTCTTTTCGGGCAATGTTATCAGCACATGTAGCACCTACGGCTCCAGCACCCACGACAGTAATTTTCATATATATTTATTTAAAATAAGTGTTTAATATTTTTACGCAGCAAAGTTAGTTATTTGCTTTCTATTATTTTTATTAAGTCGAAAATATCTGCCCCTTTTTCATACACTTTCACTAATTCTTTACCCTTGTATATGGCAACAAACGGAGTCATTTTAGGGTGAAAAAATGAAGGAATCATATAGCTTGGGTCACGGCCTACAATCACATTGGGGAGGTTTGTCAATTTGAATTTTTCGGCAAATGCTTTAATTGAGATCATATCCCTGTAACTATCCCATATAAACAAGACATTACTAAACTTATCAAAGTACTTATTGATAGTAGCGGCTTCAGTCTCGCAATGAGAACAATCAGGGCTAAAGAAAATGATGCAGGTATATTTATACTTAGGTAATATTTTATTACTAATCTCCCTTCCGTCAATTGAGTTGATCACAAATGCAGGCAAATTTTTATCCTTTAAATAAGGTGCTGTTGGATCTGCTGGAGTTTCCTGCGTTTGGGCAGAAAGTTGTACCATTAAAAAAATTGCGATCAAGCTGGTGATTAGTTGCTTCATAAAAAAGAGATTTATTATTTATTGGTCATCCTCATTGCCTTTGCATCCTTCAAAAATTCAGAGGCAAAGATAAAGTTATTTAATAATTTATTTTGGCTAAATATAATTTCATCATTGGTGCCTTCCCATTCACGTTTTCCTTGATGTAAATAAATAATATGTTGTCCAATTTCCATCACACTATTCATGTCGTGGGTAACCACTATGGTTGTAATATTGAATTCGGCTGTAATTTCATGGATGAGTTTGTCAATGACCATGGAAGTTTGAGGATCTAATCCTGAGTTAGGCTCGTCGCAAAACAAATATTTTGGTTTCATGATAATGGCCCTAGCTAAGGCAACTCTTTTTTTCATTCCACCACTAATTTCGGCGGGATATTTATCATTAACTCCTTCCAAATTAACCCTAGCTAAGGTTTGTGATACTTTTTCATTTTTCTCATCCAAACTTAATTGTGTAAACATATCCAAAGGGAAGCGTACATTTTCCTGAACGGTTTTAGAATCAAATAAGGCATTGCCTTGAAAAAGCATTCCAATATTATTGCGTAAATCCTTCCTTTGCTCCTTTGACATAGTGTGAAATCCTTGCCCATCAAAGTATATTTCTCCTTTATCTGCATGCATTAAATCAACAATACATTTAATCAAAACAGTTTTACCGCTTCCGCTTGTTCCTATAATTAAATTACACTTTCCTGGTTTAAATTGAGCACTAATATCATCAATGATTATTTTGCCTTCAAAAGATTTTGATATATTTTTTACTTCAATCATGCTTATTTTTTAAGCGGTATTTGTAAATTAAGCAAATCCTCGAATGTATCTTGTCGACTGATGAGCGTAGGAGTTTCGTTTTCAAATAACACTTGTGCTGGTTTAAAACGGGCATTGTAATTGTTTGACATTTCATATCCATATGCTCCTGCATTATAAAAAACTAAAAAATCACCTTCTTCAATAGTTGGAATAGGACGATCCCAGGCAAAAGTGTCGGTCTCGCAAATATTACCCACCACTGCATAGTTTTTTGTTGCTTTATCAGGATGACTGATATTATCGATATGGTGATAGGCATCATAAAACATAGGCCTAATCAAATGGTTCAATCCTGTATTCACTCCTGCAAATAGATCATCTCCATTCGACTTAAGTACATTTACCTGTGTAATAAAATAACCCGCTTCGCTGACTAAATATTTTCCTGGCTCAAACCATGCTGTTAATGGACGGCCCCATTTTTCAGATAATTTTTTCATTATCTTATTTACTTCCATGCCAAGCAATGCAATATCAGTACCTTTTTCATTGGGCGCGTAGGGTACTTTAAAACCGCCTCCAAAATCCAAAACCTGCACCGTTGGGAATGCTACTAATATTTCATCAAATACTTCGGCAGATTGTAAAAAGATACCCACTTCCTTTATCTCACTTCCTGTATGAATGTGTAAGGTGGTAATATTGATTTCGTATTTTTCTTGTAAGGCTTTTAATTCTTTTAATTGCGTTACTGGAATTCCAAATTTGCTTTTATCATGACCTGTTGATATTTTTAAATTTCCTCCAGCCATAATATTAGGTCGAATGCGAACACCTACTTTACATTGTGCGCCGTATTTTTTACCAAATTTTTCTAAATTGGATAAACTATCAATATTCACATTCACGCCCAAGTCAACTGCTTCTGAAATTTCATCAAAAGAAACACTATTACTTGTGTATAAAATATTTTTGGGTTCAAAGCCAACATGAAGTGCCAACTTAACTTCATTGATCGAACTGCAGTCAATTGGGCAGCCTGCTTTTTGTACAACTTGTAAAATATGAATATTGGTTAATGCTTTACATGCATAAAAAAAACGAGTACTACTCATGTCAAAATGAGACACTAAATTTTGGTATTGTGCTACTATTTTTTCAGCATGATATACATAAAGCGGTGTCCCGAATGTTTGGGCTGCTTGATTTAACTGTGTATATGATAAACTTGACTTCATGCCACGAAGATACAATTAGAACTCAAGTTTTAACACTAAATCAATAGGGATAATTATAGAAAATGGATAGGAGAGATGCTAGGCTTGAGGTTGCTCAGGAGCGCTGTCGTCAGCGTCGTCAGCATCAATGGCGTCTTGGTTGTAATCTCCAGTTTCTTCTTCAGTATTAGGCGTTTCTTCTTCTGTTTGCTCAAAAACACTAGTGTCTGTGAAATCCTCAGGTTTTACAACAGTCGCTTCTACCAATTGATCGGCCAATACTTCTCGTATTTTAGGTAAATCATCAGTTGAATTAATTCCAAAATAATCCATGAAATTCTTTGACGTAGAATACACTAATGGCTTACCTGGCATGGTTTCGTTACGACCACTAATATTAATTAATTCTTTTTCTAATAATTTTTGGATAGAGTAATCGCTATTAACCCCACGAATGGCTTCCACTTCCCCTTTGGTAATAGGTTGTTTGTAAGCGATGATGGCCAATGACTCGAGGGCTGCGTTGGAAAGGCGTTTTAAAAACTTATCGCCATTTAATTGTGCAATAGTTTTATGGTAATCAGGCTTTGTTAAAAATTGCCAGCCGCCGCCACTTTGTTTTAATTCAAAGGGATAAAATTCGGTAGCGTATTTTTCTTGAATTCCTTCCAAAGCAGATTCCACTTGGCTTAGTGTGATGCGTTCTTCTAAAAATCCGAATGCATTATTTATAAGTTCTGTAATGTCATTTGCATTAAGTGCTTTTTCACTTGCAAAAACTAAAGCTTCAATATGCGGAATGATTTGGCTTATTTCCATAATAGGGTTGGTGTCTTATCCGTTTAATGCTGCTGCACCACTCACGATCTCTGTTAATTCAGTGGTGATGGCTGCTTGACGAGCACGGTTGTATGATAATTTCAATGATTTCAATAATTCGTTTGCATTTTCACTTGCCTTATCCATCGCAGTCATTCTAGCGCCATGCTCACTTGCATTGGCATCTAAAACGGCTTTAAATAATTGGGTGTTTAATATTTTTGGCATCAACTCGGCCACTAAAACTTCTTTTTGCGGTTCAAAAATAAAATCAGTTTTTTTCTGATTCAATTTTTTTGCCATTTTGGGAACGGGTAAAAAGGGTTCAGCTGTGAATACTTGTGTCGCTGCATTTTTAAATTCGCTGTAAATAATTTCGATAGCATCAAATTCCTTATTTGAAAATGCATTCATGGCTGCTTGCGCTGCTAACTGAACATTTGCAAAACTGAGGTTTAAGAAAATATCTTTGAAATTAGCATTGGTATTAAATCCTGCTTTACTTAAACTTTCAAATCCTTTTTTACCAATATTCCAGATGGTTACTTTTTGTGTAGGATACTTTTCGAGAATAGTTGTTTTAGCCAATTTTACTAAGTTGGCATTGTAACCACCACATAATCCTCTGTCGGAAGTAATAACAATTAAAAGTACATTATGAACAGGGCGTGTTTCAGCTAAAGCTAAATTCATATCTCCCTCCAAACTGCCTAAAATATTACCCAACATTTCTTGAAGCTTGCGCGTGTAGGGGCGCATCTGTGTAATTGCATCTTGCGCTCTACGTAATTTGGCCGCACTCACCATTTTCATGGCTTTTGTAAGCTGCTGGGTAGATTGCGTACTTTTAATCCTATTTCTTACTTCGTTTAATTGACCTGCCATAGTTGTAAAATTTCCTATTTTTCCTAATGAAACCCTGTTAAAATACAGGGGCGCTTAAGGCGAGCAAAGGTATCATTTTTTCGTTCATTTTTCACTTTTAAGCCCATTCAAGTTAATTTTTATATTCCCGGCCCTTTAAAATGGTCAAACTGCCTTCAAATGCTTACCTTTGACACCCCTTTCAAAGTGGCCAATATGTCATTGGCATACTGATTGCTAATAAGGGATTATATATAATTTATCGAAGGACTATGTTGCAATTTATAAGTAAAATATTTGGTGGCTCAAAAAGTGAGAAAGATGTGAAAAAAATTGCACATTTAGTACCCATCATCAACGGACATTTTGAGTCTTATAAAATTCTTTCTAACGACGCGTTAAGAGAAAAAACCCCCGAATTAAAGGCCCGAATCAAGGCCCATTTATCTGCCATTGACGAAACCATTCAAGCTGAGCAAGCAAAGGCGGAAGCCCTTCCTATGAGTGAGTTTATGGGGCGCGACACAATTTATCAAAATATTGACCTTTTAAAAAAGGATCGAGATAAGGCTCTTGAAGCCATTTTATTGGAAATTTTACCTGAGGCATTTGCTGTGGTAAAGGAAGTAGCTCGTCGATTTACTGAAAATGAAGAATTAGTAGCCTCTGCCACCGAATTGGATCGTCAATTATCGGTAAAAAAGGAATACATCGCTATTAAAGGCGCAGAATCGGTTTTTCAAACAACTTGGAAAGCGGCAGGAATGCCAGTGACTTGGAATATGGTTCATTATGATGTACAGTTGATTGGAGGTATCGTTTTACATGAAGGTAAAATTGCCGAAATGTCTACTGGAGAAGGAAAAACATTGGTTTCTACATTGCCTGCATATTTAAATGCTTTGTCAGGCGAAGGGGTGCATATTGTAACTGTGAATGATTATTTAGCAAAAAGAGATAGTGAATGGAATGGTACTTTATTTGAGTGGTTAGGGCTTACGGTAGATTGTATTGACAAGCACCAGCCTAACTCTGAGGAGCGCCGCAATGCATATCGTGCAGATATTACTTATGGTACTAACAATGAATTTGGTTTTGATTATTTAAGGGATAATATGGTGCATACACCAGAAGAAATGGTACAAAGAAAGCATCATTTTGCGATGGTGGATGAGGTCGATTCAGTTTTAATTGATGACGCTCGAACTCCATTAATTATTTCTGGTCCTATTGGTCATCCAACAGGCGAGCAACAATTTTTTGAATTAAAACCGCGTATCGAAAAATTGGTTGAAATTCAAAAAAAGGTAGTCAATCAATTTTTAATTGAAGCCAAGAAAAAAATAGCAGAAGGGAATGATGATCCAAAGGATGGCGGATTAGCATTGTACAGAGCTTTCAGGGGGATGCCTAAAAACAGTGCCATCATTAAATATTTAAGTGAGCCTGGTATTCGTGTCAAATTACAAAAAGCAGAAAATTATTATTTAGCCGATCAGCAAAGGGAAATGCCAATTGTTGATACGGAGCTTTACTTCCATATTGATGAAAAAAACAATTCAGTTGAATTAACTGAAAAAGGGTTGCAATTAATTACTAAATCTGGAGAGGATCCTAATTTCTTTTTATTGCCCGACATCAGTATTGAATTAAATGCGATCGATCAAAATAAAAATATTGTACCCGAGGTAAAATTGCAACAAAAGGAAGTTATTATTAACGACTACAGTATTAAGTCGGATCGAATTCATACAGTGAATCAATTACTTAAAGCCTATACTTTATTTGATAACGATGTAGAATATGTTGTGATCGAAGGGCAGGTTAAAATTGTAGATGAGCAAACGGGTCGTATCATGGAAGGTCGTCGTTATTCTGACGGATTACACCAAGCGATTGAAGCAAAAGAAAATGTAAAAATTGAAGCAGCAAGTCAAACTTATGCTACCATTACTTTACAAAACTTTTTCAGGATGTACCATAAGTTAGCAGGTATGACGGGTACTGCCGAGACAGAAGCTTCAGAGTTTTGGAGTATTTATAAATTAGACGTGGTTTCAATTCCAACTAATATTCCAGCCATTCGTTTGGATGATCAGGATTTGGTATACAAAACAAAGCGTGAAAAATTTGGAGCAGTGATTGATGCGATTGTGGAATTAAGAGAAAAAGGGCGTCCTGTTTTATGTGGTACTACTTCGGTTGAAGTGAGTGAATTATTAAGTAGAATGTTGCGTCAAAAAAATATTCCGCATAATGTATTGAATGCAAAGCAGCATGCGCGTGAAGCACAGGTAGTAGCCGAAGCAGGATTAACAGGAGCTGTTACTATTGCAACGAATATGGCAGGTCGTGGTACTGATATTAAATTAAGTCCCGAAGTAAAATTAGCAGGTGGATTAGCAATTTTGGGTACCGAACGCCACGAGTCTCGTCGTGTGGATAGACAGTTACGTGGTCGTGCAGGCCGTCAAGGAGATCCAGGATCATCTTTATTCTTTGTTTCATTGGAAGATGATTTGATGCGCATGTTTGGAAGTGAAAGAATTGCAAAAATTATGGACTTTGCTGGTTACAAGGAAGGTGAAGTAATTCAGCATAGTATGATCACAAAATCAATTGAGCGCGCACAGAAAAAAGTAGAGGAAAATAACTTTGGAATTAGAAAGCGATTGTTGGAGTATGATGATGTGATGAACAAACAAAGATCAGTTATTTATAAAAAAAGAAGCCATGCTTTGTTTGGAGAAAGATTAGCATTGGATTTAGATAATGCATTTTATCAAGTGGTGGAAGGCCTTGTGATCAATCATAAAACAATGAATGATTATGAAGCATTTAAAGTAGGCTTAATTGTTCAGTTTGGATTAGATAGTAAAATTTCTTTCGAACAATTTACATCCACTCCGGAAAATAATTTAATTGAATTAGTATATCAGGAAACCATTGCACATTATGAATACAGGAAAAAGGAAATGATGCAACACAGTATTCCAGTATTTAAAAATATTCGTTTACAACAAGGTAACCACATTGAAAATGTAATTGTTCCAGTGAGTGATGGAAAAACTGCATTCAATGTATTGGTGAATTTGGATAAAAATATTTCAACAAGTGGTGCAGCCTTAGCCGCTCAATCGGAAAGGTCCATTGCATTAAGTTTAGTGGATGATGCTTGGAAGGAACATTTGCGTGCGATGGATGATTTAAAACAATCCGTACAAACAGCTACCTACGAGCAAAAGGATCCATTGGTAATTTATAAAATGGAAGCATTTGAATTGTTTAGACGAATGGATTTAGAAATCAACCATAAGTTGGTTCAATTTTTATGTCATTCGCATATTCCAATGGAAACTAGTGCAGTAAAGGAAGGTCGTCAACAAAAAACAGATTTAAGTAAACTAAGCGCCAATAGATCAGAGGAAGTGGATGGCGAAAAAACATACCATGACCCAAGTGAGCAAAAGCAAAGCCCAGTTCAAGTAGGACCCAAAATTGGTCGCAATGATCCTTGTCCATGTGGAAGCGGCAAAAAATACAAAGCATGTCATGGAAAAGATGCCGCTTAGTAAATACATTGATCATACTATTTTAAAGCCAACTTGCTTAGTATCAGATATTCAAAAACTGTGTACCGAGGCAGTGCAATATCATTTTGCGGCAGTTTGTGTGCCTCCTAATTTTGTAAAATTAGCAAAGCAATTAACGCAGGATACTGATGTGAAAGTGGCCACCGTGATTGGATTCCCTTTTGGATATAGCGCTACTGAGGCAAAAATTGCAGAAATTATTTTGGCAATGGTGGATGGCGCCGATGAGTTAGATGTGGTAGCAAATATTTCGGCCATTAAAAATGGTGATTGGACTGCCATTGCAGACGAGATCAATCATATTTTACCCATTATAAGATCCAAAGGAAAAGTAATCAAAATAATTATCGAGTCTGGTGTTTTAACGAATGATGAAATTATCGCTTGTTGTGATATATATGGTATAGCGGGGATTGACTATTTAAAAACTTCTACAGGTTATGCTGATAAAGGGGCTAGCGTAGAAGCGGTAAAGTTATTTAGAAAGCATTTACCCGATTCCATCCAGATAAAAGCCTCAGGGGGTATTCGCGACTATGAGACAGCCCAGCAAATGATTGAGGCAGGAGCAAAACGCATTGGATGCAGTGCAGGAGTGGCAATTGTGACAGGGGCTCAAACAGACCAAGTAAAAAGTAACTATTAATTGCTAACTTTAAATTGCGTAATAATAATTGCGCGCCTTTAAATATTTTTCGAATCATGTTACTAGAAAAAATAAAAACATTAGCGGGACAAAATCAAGCTGAAAATGTGGCAATGCGCAGGCATTTGCATGCACATCCTGAATTAAGTTATCAGGAATTTGAAACTAGTCAATTTATTCAAGCACAGCTTACTTCAATAGGTATTCCATTTACCGTCATAGCTACAACAGGTGTGTTGGGAATCATTGAAGGAAAAAATCCAACAAAACGCATTGTTGCTTTAAGAGCAGATATGGATGCACTTCCTATTATTGAGGAAAATAAAGTTGATTATATTTCAACCAACCAAGGGGTGATGCATGCGTGTGGGCATGATGTACACACCACTATATTATTAGGTGCTGCAAAAATTTTATGGACTTTGCGTGATGAATTTGAGGGTACTATAAAATTATTGTTTCAACCAGGCGAAGAAAAAAATCCAGGGGGCGCAAGTTATATGATTCGTGACGGAGCTTTAAAAAATCCAGTACCACAAGGCATTGTAGCCTTGCATGTTCATCCAGGATTACCATTAGGAAAATTAAGTTTTAGAAAAGGTCGTGTTATGGCAAGTGCAGATGAGTTATATATTTCTATCAAGGGTCCAGGCGGGCATGCTGCAACGCCACATCAAACAGTGGATACCATTTTAGTTGCTTCGCAATTAATTACAAGTTTGCAATCTATTATTTCCCGTAACCGAAATCCACAACAACCTTCTGTTTTATCTATCTGTTCTATACATGGTGGTAATACAACCAATGTGATTCCAAGTGAAGTAAAATTGATGGGTACTTTTAGAGCAATGGACGAAACTTGGCGTTTTGAAGCACATGCATTAATGATGCAACAAGCAAAAGGTTTGGCATTAGCCACTGGAGCTGAAATTGATTTTAGAGTTGATGTGGGTTATCCAACTGTTGATAATGAACCATTGATTACAGAAGCAGCATGGAAATTAGCTGACCAATATATGGGTGCTGAAAATGTGGAGGAAACTGAAAAACGCATGGGTGCCGAAGATTTTGGATATTACTCACAAATCATTCCAGGATGCTTTTTTAGGTTAGGAGTAAGAAATGAAGCAAAGGGGATCATTCATAATGTACATACTCCTCATTTTAATATTGATGAATCAGCCATAGAGCAAGGGGTGGGTATGATGTGTTGGTTGGGGGTGCGATTATTTGCATAAATGGTTGTATTTCAGCTAAATACAGCTCAGGAATCTCATTTTGGATATATTCAGTAGCTTTGTAAAAATCGAAAACTAACATTCGTTCTAAATTTATTACATGTCAAAAAAAGATAATTTACGAAGGGAGCAAGCTTTAGAATACCACGCTTCAGGACGACCAGGTAAAATTGAAGTGGTGCCTACCAAGGAAGCTAAAACACAAAAGGATTTATCCTTGGCATATAGTCCTGGTGTGGCCATTCCTTGTACTGAGATACAAAATAATCCAAGTGATGTTTATAAATATACAGCGAAAGGAAATTTAGTAGGGGTGATTACAAATGGTACAGCTGTTTTAGGATTAGGTAATATTGGGCCATTAGCAAGTAAGCCTGTTATGGAAGGGAAGGCGGTATTGTTTAAAATTTTTGCAGACATTGATGTTTTTGATATTGAAATAAATGAAACGGATCCAGATAAGTTTATTGAAATTGTAAAATCATTGGAGCCCACTTTTGGTGGAATTAATTTAGAAGACATCAAGGCCCCTGAATGTTTTTACATTGAACAACAACTAAGGGAAAAGATGAATATCCCTGTGATGCATGATGATCAACATGGTACGGCAATTATTAGTAGTGCTGCTTTACTTAATGCATTAGAATTACAAAAAAAGAAAATCGACAAAGCTAAGTTTGTAGTAAATGGCGCTGGTGCTGCTGCAATGGCTTGTATCAAATTATATGTTGCATTAGGCGCGAGGCATGAAAACTTTATTTTGTTTGACAAGGATGGTGTTTTACACGAAGGTCGAACCGATTTAGGAACCGATCGTGAGCCCTTTGCAATTAAGACTAGTAATATTACTTTGTCACAAGCAATGAAAACAGCGGATGTATTTTTAGGATTAAGTGTAGGCAATGTGGTAACACAAGACATGGTATTATCTATGCCAAAAAATCCAATCGTATTTGCATTAGCCAATCCAGATCCTGAAATTGATTATGAATCGGCAACAGCGGTACGAAAGGATATTATCATGGCAACAGGAAGATCAGATTATCCTAATCAAGTGAATAATGTATTAGGCTTTCCTTATATTTTTAGAGGTGCTTTAGATGTGCGTGCAAAATCGATCAATGAAGCAATGAAATTAGCGGCAGTAAAAGCTTTGGCAGAATTGGCAAGATCGGCAGTGCCCGATTTAGTGAACATGGCGTACAACCAACAAAACTTAGGATTTGGAGCAGAGTATATCATACCAAAACCATTAGATCCAAGATTGTTAAGCACATTAGCGCCAGCGGTTGCAAAGGCAGCAGTTGAATCGGGTGTGGCACAACAAATTATTACGAATTGGGATGAATACGAGTTACAATTAAATAAGCGATTGGGATTAGATAATCAATTGATGCGCTTAATTAGTAATAAAGCACGTCGTGATCCTAAACGATTGGTATTCTCAGATGCGGAAAATATAAAAATATTAAAAGCAGCAAGTATTATATATGACGATGGTATTGCTTATCCAATTTTATTAGGTAATGAAACTAGGATAAAAAATATTGCAGCAGCCAATAATATTGATATTTCCGATTTGCCAATTATTGATATTCGCAGTGATGAAATGGAAGCGAAGCGTGAATTTTTTGGATCTATTTTATTTCAAAAAAGACAACGAAAGGGTATTAACAAATACGAGAGCTTAAAATTAATGCGCACTCAAAATTATTTTGGAGCAATGATGGTAGAAACTGGGGAGGCTGATGCAATGTTGTCAGGATTAACTCGAAACTATGCAGATGGCATTAGACCAGCAGTGCAAATAATAGGTACAGAAGAAGGGGTTAAAAAAATTGCAGGGATGTATTTATTGTTAACTAAAAAAGGCCCTTTATTTTTAGCGGATACGACCGTCAATATTAAACCAACCGCTGAGGAAATAGCAGATATTACTTTAATGGTGGCAAAGGAAGTGCGTAATTTTAATATTGAGCCCCGCATTGCTATGTTAAGTTATTCAAACTTTGGAAGTAGCGATACGGACGAAGCTAAAATGATGGCCGAAGCCACAAGAATAGTGAAGCAACGCAATCCATCACTTATTGTAGACGGAGAAATGCAAGGGATGTTGGCATTTAATAAGGAAATTTTAAAGGAAAATTATCCATTTAGCGATTTAGTAGATGTGGACGTGAACGTGCTCATCTTCCCTAATTTAACAGCGGGTAATGTGGCATATCATTTATTAAAAGAAATTGGAGGTGTAGATATCATTGGTCCTATTTTATTGGGATTAAAAAAACCAGTGAATGTTTTACAATTAGGTTCAGGAGTGAGAAATATCATTAATATGGCTACAGTAGCAGTGGTGGATGCGCAGTTAAAGTCGCGCGTTGATACAAATATAGAAGTTCAAAGATCAAGTTGGTGGAAGCGATTAAAAAAACGAAAAAAGTAGCATGAATTATTTTACACATTTTGGCAAATATCTATTGATGTTAAAGGGGATGTTTACGGCCACCGAAAATAAGGTCATGTTTTGGAAGGAGTATATTAAACAATGTGTGGATATAGGAATTGGATCCTTGCCCATTGTAGTCATCATTTCCTTTTTCTTAGGCGCTGTAATGACAGTTCAAACTGCAGCACAATTGGTAAGCCCTATGGTGCCGTTAAGTACCATTGGAATTATTGTGAGAGATGGAATGCTCTTAGAATTTGCTCCTACTTTTTTAAGTATTGTATTGGCAGGAGTTGTAGGCAGTAAGATTGCGAGCGAATTAGGTAATATGCGCATATCTGAGCAGATAGACGCATTAGAGATCATGGGTATTAACACAAAAAATTATTTAATCTTACCAAAAATTTTAGGTGCATTTACGATGGTGCCTATTTTAGTAGGAATATCTGCTGTGATAGGCATTTGGGGTGGTTATTTGGTAGGCAATTGGACAGGTGCAGTTCCTGCCGAAGTATATTTAACAGGTATTCGAAAAAGTGTTGATACGCATTATATTGTGATTGCATTTTACAAATCGTTTATTTTCTCATTTATAATTAGTACTGTTCCTTGTTATTTTGGATTTAATGTAAAAGGGGGTGCTTTGGAAATAGGTAAAGCAGGAACGCAGTCGGTCGTAGTAAGTTGTATTTTAATTTTAATTGCCGATTATATAGTGGCAGCCATTGCATTATAGTCTACCTTAGTAGTATAAATTAAAGTAATGAAAATAAGTTTTCACGGTGCAGCACGCACTGTTACAGGATCCAAACATTTGGTGCAATTAAATAATGGAGAAAATTTTTTATTGGATTGTGGATTGTTTCAAGGAATGGGAAGAGATACCGATTCATTGAATGCCAAATTTGGTTTTGATGCAACCAAAGTTAATTTTGTTATTTTATCACATGCTCATATTGATCACAGTGGCTTGCTTCCAAAATTAGTGAAGGAAGGATTTAGAGGAAATATTTATTGTACTCCAGGAACAAAAGCACTTACTGAAATTTTATTAGAGGATTCTGCCATGATACAACGTGATGATGCTAAGTATGGTAATAAGCGATTGGCAAAACAAGGATTACCGCCAATTGACCCTTTGTATGATATGGATGATGTTAATTTAACCTTGCCGCTTATTAAGGAAATTGACTACAATACACCCACTAAAATTTCAAATGCTGTCGAGGTTTTATTTACAGATGCGGGTCATATTATCGGAAGTGCAGCAGTGAGCTTGCGTATTAAGGAAGGTGAGGAGATTGAAACATTGACATTCAGTGGAGATATAGGCAGATATCGAGATATGATACTTCGTTCGCCTGCTACTTTCCCACATGCAGATTACATTATTATTGAAAGTACCTATGGTGATAAATTACATGACTTAATTCATACCACTCCCGATGATTTACTAAAATGGATTCAGTCCACTTGTGTAGAACAAAAAGGAAATTTAATCATACCTGCTTTTAGTGTAGGGCGTACCCAGGAAATTTTATTTGAATTAAATCAATTATCATTAGAAAAAAGATTGCCACATATCCCTGTATATGTAGATAGTCCATTAAGTATCGAAGCCACCGATGTGTTGAAAAAATTCCCTAAATATTTTAATAAAAAAATTCAAAAAATATTAGAAGTGGACGATGATCCATTTGATTTTGAAGGATTGCGTTATATTAAAACAGTAGAAGAGAGCAAGGCACTGAATGAAGATTTACATCCTAAAGTTATTATATCTGCATCCGGAATGGCTGACGCAGGTAGGGTAAAGCATCATATCAAAAACAATATAAGTAATGCTAAAAACACCATCTTATTAGTTGGATATTGTGAGCCACATTCTTTAGGCGGTCGATTAATGAAAGGGGAAAAGCAAGTTAAAATTTATAGTGAATTTTATGATGTCATTGCTAAAGTAGGATCTATTGGTAGTATGAGTGCACACGGAGATTACGAGGATCTAATGCAATTTTTAGCATGCCAAACACCCAATTTAGTGAAGCAGGTTTTTGTGGTACACGGAGAAGCCGAAGTGCAGGATCATTTTGCTGAAAGATTACGCAAAAAAGGATTTAAGGAAGTGCATGCGCCCGAGATGCATGAGACTTTTGATTTGAAGTAGATTAAAATAAGCTTTGCGGCGTAAAAATTTTGTAATCTACTTTTTCAGAAGGATTACTTGTTTGCTGAAAGTTTTTAGCAACAGTGTAAGCACTCATTTTATTTTCGTCAAATGAATGAGTGGCTATTTCTAAAATTTGTTTTTCATCTAAATTTTCATTGACCCAACATTTGGCTAATTCATCATTTAAAATAGTGGGCATTCTCTTTTTTACATTATGAATTTTACTCATTAAGCCATTTGCTTCGGTGGTGATGATGCCAAAACTATTTTTTAATTCTCCTGTTTGATGGTTAGTCCAAGTATTCCAAACACCTGCGATATAAAATAGAGGTGTCTCCTTTACTGAAATACAATGCGGATATTTTTCTTTATTTACTTCCTGCCATTCAAAAAAATGAGAGGCTAAAACCAAGCATCTATTAGTATGAACCGAGGATGCGGCTACCTTATTAGTGAGTACTGTTTCCCCTTTTATATTAAGGGTGGTGTATTTTTTTCTTGAATCAATTAATTCTTTTTCATTCCTTGCCCAACTAGGAATCAATTCCCAATGCATAAGTCCCGGCCTTAAAAATGATGGAGATTCCTTATAAATGACGGGCCAGTTTTGGTATGCAAAACCTGATTGGACAGTGATATCAATGGCATCTAAATCCAATACAGTGCTACCTATTTTAATAGTTTGTTTTTTAGGAATTTTTATGCCAATCACATAGCACATAAATCAAATTTTAACAAAGGTAAATCATGTAGTGTAATTGTTTTTGGGGTCTTTTAACCACAATAGGAGCCAGTTTGGAGGAATTAGATAAAAGCAGTAGTCAAGGATTCCTTGACTACTGAAACAAATTGGTAATGATTTCTTCATTCGCCGTCATCCCAAGAGGGCTCCTTACCCAAAGCCTTCCCGATTGCTCGGGAAGGCTTTGTAGCATGCTTAGGAGCCAGTTTGGATGAATTTGCTGAGGATGTCAGGGCAATTTTAGATGCCAAGCTTAAGAACTTGTAAAAACAAAAACCGACCCATTTGGGTC
>JBAXVC010000012.1:0-66636 GCA_037129315.1 Chitinophagia bacterium
ATTTTATTTAATACTAAAATAAAAAAATGAATTTAAAAAACAACCAAATTAAAATTTTATTAAGCACTATATTTTTTATGGTGTTATTAATTTCTTTTACTGAAACAAAAAATACACTTATTCAAAATCCTAAAGATCCTAAAATAACCAACTTAAAACTTCCAGAAGGATTTCATGCAGAACGATTATATGGTCCTTCTGAAAAAGGAGAAGGTTCTTGGGTTTCTATGACTTTTGATAATAAGGGTAGAATTATTGCATCAGATCAATATGGTTCTTTATATCGTCTTGTAGTTCCTAAAATCGGAGACACAATTAATAAAATAAAAATTGAAGAATTAAAAATAACCACAGACAGTGGATTTTCTAAAGCTAAAGTAACTATGGGCCACGCACATGGTTTATTATGGGCTTTTAATAGTTTATATGTGATGATTAATAATACATCTAGTGAAAATTTTAAAAGAGGAAGCGGATTATATAGATTACAAGACACCGATGGTGATGACCAGTTTGATAAGGTAACATTAATTAAAGAATTAGATGGAGAGGGAGAACATGGACCACATAGTGTAATTTTATCACCAGATAAACAATCTATTTATGTAGTGGCTGGAAATTTTACAAAAATTCCAAAACTAAATTCTTATCGAAATTATCCAGATAATAAAATTGATAATTTATTTCCATTAATTAAAGATCCCAATGGACACGATAATGTGGTACAAACACATGGTGGTTGGATTGCACACCTTGACTCTACTGGCACAAATTGGGAATTAATTGCATCTGGTTTTAGAAACCCCTTTGATTTAGCATTTAATGATCAGGGTGAATTATTCGCTTATGATTCTGATATGGAGTGGGATTTTGGTACACCCTGGTATCGTCCTACTCGAATTGTGCACGTAACAAGTGGTGCAGAATTCGGATGGAGACCAGGTACTGATAAGTGGTCACCAAAATATCCAGACAACCTACCTGCTGTAATTAATGTTGGGCAAGGCTCTCCTACAAATCTTATTTATGGAGGAAGTGCGCGCTTCCCAAAAAAATATAGAAAAGCTATGTTTGCTTTTGATTGGAGTTTTGGAATTATTTATGCAGTGTATAATGAACCCGATGGTGCTTCTTATAAAACAACCGGCGAAGAATTTATTTCTGGTGCACCACTTCCTTTAACTGATGGCACAATAGGACCCGATGGTGCTTTGTATTTTCTAACAGGCGGTCGTAGATTAGAATCTGATTTATACCGTGTTTATTATGGAGATAATTCTTTAACCAATGAAGCACTTCCTGTCACTGAAATCACAGAGGCTGTAAAAACACGCCGACAATTAGAGGCTTTTCATGGTACAAAAAATATAGATGCTGTAAATTTTTCATGGCCCTATTTAAAAGACAATGATCGTTATATCAGATATGCCGCAAGGGTTGCTATTGAAAACCAACCCATTGAAGAGTGGTATAATAAAATACTTTCAGAAAAAGACCCTATCATATTAACCCACGCTGCCATTGCTTTTGCACACAAGGGTGCGGCTATTTCTGGTAGTGCGGTGGTGAATCAATTAACAAAAATTGATTTTTCAAAACTAACCGAGTCGCAACAACTTGATTTACTACGTGCTATTGAATTAATATTTATACGCTTGGGTGAACCAAGCGCAGAAATTAAAAAAGCGACCGCCTCTTTTTTAAACCCCTATTATCCCGCTAAAACAAATAGCCTTAATAGAGAGCTTAGTAAAATGTTGGTTTATATTGATGCTCCAAAAGCGGTCGAAAAAACAATGACACTTTTAGCCTCCGCAAAAGACGACGCGCCTGCACAAAAATCAATTTCAGAATCATCTGATTTAATTTTAAGAAACCCGCAATACGGAATGGATATCGCCGCCATGCTTGCTAAAGTGCCCCCATCACAACAAACATGGTATGCCAATGTATTGAGCCAAGCTAAAAATGGTTGGACCCCTTCTTTACAAAAGAAATATTTTCAATGGTTTTATAAAGCCTTTGGATATAGAGGCGGTGTTAGTTTTGTTGGATTTATAAATAGCGCACGAAAAACCGCACTAGCCAATGCACCAAAAGATCAATTTGATTATTTAAATAAAATTTCTGGAGATTCTATAGTTTCAGTTTCTTGGTCTGGCGTTCCTGCTGGCACTATTATGCCAAAGGGGCCCGGAAAAAATTGGAAACTAAAAGTGGCACTAGATGCTGTTGATTCTAGCACAGGAGTAAGAAGCTTTACTCGTGGAAAAGCAATGTTTACCGCAACGCTTTGTTCTTCATGTCATCAAGTAAAAGGAGAAGGTGGCGTTGCAGGACCAGATCTTACACAATTAGGAACTCGCTTTAGCACCAAAGATATTTTAGAGTCTATCATTGATCCAAGTAAAACCATTTCTGATCAATTCGGCTCTACTGTTTTCTTCCTTAAAAAAGGAGGATCTGTTTTAGGCCGACTTATTCGTCAAGATAATAGCAATTACTATATTTCTCAAAACCCCTTTGCAACCAACATCATTAGGACGCTTTCAAAAAAAGAAGTAGCAAGAACTCGTGTTTCTGAAACCTCTCCTATGCTTCCTGGTATGATTAATGGTTTAAATGCCGAAGAATTAAGTGATCTTATTGCTTATTTAAAATCAGGTGGAAATAAAAACAATCCCATTTACACCAGTAAAAAATAAATAAAAATTGCAACCTACTAATACCATATGGAGTGATAAGGTTTCTAATGTCGCACAAGTGGGTGGCATTGAAACATCTATCTTAGACAATGGTCTTGGTAAGGGGGTGCGCATTGCTTGGATTAATACAGGAACCGGACTTCGATTTAAGGTGGTGATTGATAGAGCGATGGATATAGCAGATGCCTTTTATAATCAGTATAGCCTCACATGGCTTAATCATCCTGGTATTGTTGCACCACAACCCTTTTCACATAAGGGCACTGATTGGCTAAGAACCTTTGGTGGCGGACTTGTTACCACTTGTGGTCTTTCTCATGTGGGCGGACCCGAGCAAGATGAATTTGGTGAGCGCGGCTTACACGGTATGATTAGTAATATTCCAGCCGAAGTGGTTTCTATTATTCAACCCGACCCAGCGCGCGGAATTTTTGTAATGAGTATTACAGGAATTATAAAACAAACTCAAATTTTTGGACCAAGCCTTGAATTAAAAAGAACTATTTCTGCAACATTAGGAAGCTCCACTATTCATCTACACGACGAAATAATGAATCGCGGAAACGAAACCGCACCACATATGCTTTTATATCATTGTAATTTTGGTTGGCCCCTTGCAGATGAGGGCGCAGAAATTTATTGTAGTGGTCATGAAACAAACACCTGCGAAGCTATTAATGAAAAACACAATGGCCCAGGACAGGATGTTTTTTTTATGGACATCGCACCCAATAAAGAAGGTGTTTGTGTATGCGGAATAAAAAATAATAAAATTGGTCTTACTGCAGAATTAAAATTTCCAAAAAAACAATTACCCTGGTTAACTAATTGGCAACATTGGTCCAAAGGAGAATATGTAACAGGGATTGAACCCGGAACACATCCTCCGATTGGTCAAGCAAAAGCGCGTACCGAAGGATCACTTATTTTTTTAGCACCAGGCGAAACACGCTCATACGATTTAGAAATAAATATTTTACATCATCAATAATAAAATAAATCATCTTATCAATTTTAATATGGAAAATAAAAGCATCGCCCAAAAGGCACTCGAACAAGGAAAAGGAATTTTAAGACTAGCACCTACATGGGTACCAAGGTCTTTTTGCGTACCTGGTCGTCGCATAAAATTACACCCCGATGATTATTATGTTTTAGGCGGCGTGCGTGGTGGTATTGATGAACGCTGGTTGTCTTCCACGACACCTGCAAAAAATGGTCCACTCACCGGAGAGAACGAAGGATTAAGTCCTGTTGTTTTTAATGATGGAACGAAGACACATCAAATTTTATTAAAAGATGCGATTGATGAATTAAAGGGTCAGCTTATTGGTGATCGTTTGTGGAATGAATATCAAAGTTGGCCAATGTATTCTAAGTTTTTTGATAATATGGGACCCCTTCCACATCATGTACACCACAACGATGAAAAAGCGGCACTCATTGGTCAAAAAGGAAAACCCGAAGCCTATTATTTTCCACCACAATTAAATAACCACGGCGGTGATTTCCCTTATACATTTATTGGTATTGCACCAGGAACTACCAAAGAACAAATTAAAGAGTGTTTGGTGAACTTTTCAAAAGGAGATAATAAAATTACCAACTTTTCTCAAGCCTATAAATTAGAACCAGGAACTGGATGGGACGTTCCTCCTGGATTATTACACGCACCAGGAAGTATGTGTACTTATGAACCTCAAAAAGCATCGGATGTTTTTGCGATGTATCAATCTTTGGTGAATGAAGCTATTATTCCTGATGAATTATTATGGAATGGAACACCTAAAGAAAGCATTGGCGATTACGATGCATTATTAGATGTGTTGGATTGGGATTTAAACGTAGATCCAAATACAATGGAAAATCGATTTATGGCGCCGAAGCCAGTTCATGATGTAAATAAAATGAAAGCAGCGGGTTATGTTGAAAATTGGGTTTGTTATAAATCACATGATTTTAGTGCAAAAGAGTTAACCGTTTTCCCTGGACAAACTGTAACCATTACGGATAGCGCTGCTTATGGTATTATTGTCATGCAAGGTCATGGTAAGATGGGCGTTTGGGATATTGAAACGCCTGCACTAATTAGATACGGCCAACTTACCAATGATGAATTTTTTATCAGCGAATCTGCAGCTAAAGAGGGCGTAAAAATTGTAAACCACTCTGATACCGATCCGATTGTTATCTTAAAACATTTTGGTCCACGCAATCCAGATCTTGTTGTATAAAAAAATTAAAATTTAATTTCACCAACCACCATCCGAATAAAATGAATACAAACAAAAGTTTGAAACTAAACAAAATTATATTCACTACCATCGGTGTTGTATTGGTAGCATTATTTGCGTTTACACCCACCACGCCTTCAAAACTAAAAATAAAAAAAGGGGCACATATTATTTTAGTGGGCAATAATTTAGGATCTCGAATGATGAACTATGGTTATTTTGAAACCGAACTTCAACTTAGATACCCAGATAATGCTTTATACATCCGCAATATGTGTGATGGTGGAAATACACCAGGATTTAGGCCGCACTCTGGACGTCCTACACCTTGGGCTTTTCCAGGAGCAGAAAAATTCCAAACAGAACTAGCCAACAACCCAAATACAGAAGGGTTTTTAGAATATCCTGATGCTTGGATATCCAATCATAAAGCAGATATTATCATTGCGATGTTTGGTTTTGATGAATCTTTTCAAGGAGCAGCGGGTCTTGAAAATTATAAAGCAGAATTAGATGCTTTTATTAAACATACATTAAAACAAAAATACAACGGGGAGTCGGCGCCTCAGTTAGCCATTGTATCTCCTATTGCCTTCGAAGATCTTTCTGCAAAGATGGATTTACCTAACGGAATTACGGAAAATAAAAATCTGCAACTATATAAAGACGCCATGAAGCAAGTGGCGATGAAAAACGGCGTTCATTTTATTGATGCATTTTCTGCTACAAAAACATGGCTTGAAAATCCAGCCACCGATTTAACCATTGATGGTTCTCAATTAAATGATGCAGGTTATAAAAAGTTTGCGCCCTTTTTAGTAGATGCTGTTTTTGGTAAATCACCAGTGGTGGCAGAGTCTAATCGTGCTTTAGTACTAGATGCGGTGATTGAAAAAGATTGGATGTGGCATAATGATTTTAAAGCACCCAATGGTGTGCATGTTTTTGGTCGTCGATATGATCCCTTTGGTCCAGGAAACTATCCTGCTGAATTAAAAAAAATTCGAGAGATGACATTGATTCGCGACACAGCGATATGGATGGCAGCAAAAGGAAAAAAAATGGACATAGCGGCAGCGGATGCAAAAACATCTGTTCTTCCTATTGTTGAAACCAATTTTAAACCTACAGGAAAAGTAGAAGAGCCAAGGTATTTATATGGTAAAGAGGCGCTTGATAAATTTACAATGGCGCCAGGCTATAAAATAAATCTTTTTGCATCTGAAACTGAGTTTCCAGACTTAGCCAATCCCGTTCAAATTTCTTTTGATAATAAAGGAAGATTGTGGGTGGCGGTAATGCCTACTTATCCGCATTGGAAACCAGGTGATCCAAAACCGAATGATAAATTAATTATTTTATCAGATACGGATGGTGATGGAAAAGCAGACAAACAAACCACTTTCGCAGATGGTCTTCAACTTCCGCTTGGTTTTGAATTAGCACCAGAGGGTGTTTATCTTTCGCAAGGAACCAACCTGGTTCTTTTAAAAGACACCAATGGTGATGATAAGGCAGATGCAAGAGAAATTATATTAAGTGGATTTGATGATCACGATACACACCACGCACATCATGCATATACAACAGATCCTTCTGGCGCTATTTATATGGGTGAGGGTGTTTTTTTAGTAAATGATATTGAAACTTCATATGGTCCTGTTCGCGGAACCAACGGAGGATTTTTTAGATATGATCCAAAAAATAAAAAATTAGATCGCATCGCACAACTTTCCATTCCTAATCCATGGGGTATTGCATTTGATGAGTGGGGTCAGGTATTTTATGCAGAAACTTCGGGTCCCGAAGTCACTTGGATGATGCCGGGTACGGTTAAGTCTAGGTATGCAGAAGCAACTCCAAAGCCACAAAATATAATTGAAGAAAGCCAAATGGTTCGACCCACATCTGGAATTGAATTTGTTTCAAGTAGACATTTTCCAGATAATGTTCAAGGGGATTTATTAATTAATAATACCATTGGTTTTTTAGGAACCAAGCAGCATCAAATGTTTGAAGACGGAACGGGTTATAAAAGTAAACTTCGTCATGATATTATGATTTCATCTGATTTTAATTTTCGTCCTGTTGATTTAGAATTTGCACCTGATGGCTCATTATATATAGCAGACTGGCATAATGTTTTAATAGGACACATGCAACACAATGCACGCGACCCATTAAGAGATCATGTGCATGGTCGTATCTATCGTATTACTTATCCATCTCGTCCATTAGTGGTTCCAGCAAAAGTGGCTGGCGCATCTGTTGAAGAATTATTATCAAATCTTACTTTACCGGAATATAGAACAAGATATAGAACGCGTCGTGAATTGCGCGCGCATCCTGCTTCTGAAGTGTTGCCAAAATTAAAAACATGGATTGCACAGTTAGATAAATCAGCACCCAATTATGAAAAACTTTTAATGGAAGGATTATGGGTAAGCTGGGGACAAAATAAAATAGACCAACCGCTTCTTCATCAATTATTACAAGCAAAAGATTATAGAGTAAGAGCTGCCGCGGTAGAGGTGGTTCGTTTCAATGAAAAACAATTACCCGATCAGGCTACCTTATTAATGAATGCAGCAAAAGATGAAAATAGCCGCGTACGACTTGAAGCTATTGTGGCTGCCTCTTGGTTACCCAAGGAAAAAGGACTTCCTATTGAAATAGAAGCAGCAAAAAAACCACTTGACAGCTGGATGATAAAAGCGCATGAAACAGCTGTGGCGCATTTAGAGGGACACAATGTAGCTGTTGCAAAACCAATTGTTGAAAAACAAAAAGTCGGAGAAATAAATACCGCAATCATGCAAACAGGAAAGGAAATTTATTTGAGAGATGGTTTTTGTAATACCTGTCATCAGCCCAATGGAAAAGGATTGTCTGCATCAGGATTTCCACCGCTTAGTGAATCTAAGTGGGCGATTGGAAATGAAGAAAGGCTTATTAAAATTGTCTTAAGGGGTATGTATGGTCCAATAGAAGTGAATGGAAAAAAATATCCAGGCCAAGTACCCATGACACCTTATGGTGGTATGTTGAATGATAAAGAAGTAGCCGCGGTGCTTACTTATATTCGCAACTCATTTGGAAATAAAGCACCCGCCGTGGAAGAAGGCACTGTAAAAAGAGTACGCGCTGCGATTAAAAATAAGGTTGGGTTTTATTCACCCGATGAATTATTATTATTACATCCAATGGAAAACTAAATAATCAAATCAAATTTATTTTATGAAAATATTTTATTCTTTTAAACATTTTATATTTTGCTTACTTTCCCTTCTTTTTTTAGTAGCGGGACAAAGTCAAACAGCGAATAAAAATAAAAAACCATTGATTGTTTTTGTTACAGGCGATCATGAATATGGAGGAGAATCTACCCTTCCTTTTATTGCAGCTGAATTAGAAAAAAATTATGGCTTTAGAACGAAAGTATTAAAAGCATTTCCCGATCAAAATGCAGAAGAAAATATTCCAGGCCTTGAAATTTTAAAAGAAGCGGATCTTGCTGTTTTTTTTCTGCGCTGGCGCAGGCTTCCAGAAGATCAAATTCAATACATTGATGCTTATTTAAAATCAGGCAAACCATTAGTGGGATTTCGAACTACCACACACGCTTTCAACTATCCTAAAGGACATCCATTAGAAAAATGGAATGCTTTTGGTGAGTTTGCATTTAATGCGCCTCCGGGCTGGGGTGGTGTTGCAAAGCATACGCATTATGGACATGAATCTTCAACGGATGTAAGCATAATACCAGATCAAGCAAAAAATCCAATCTTAACAGGAGTAGAAAATAATTTTCATGCAAGGTCATGGTTATACCAGGTGTTGCCGAGCTATCCTATCAAAGGATCGGTTGCTATATTAATGGGTCATCCGATTAACCCTTCGCCTGCTTCTGCTTATGATAATCCTGTTTCATGGACGGGTACGAATAGTTTTGGTGCCAAATTTTTCTTTACAACATTAGGACACCCTGATGATTTTAACCAAGAATCATTCCAACATTTAGTTATCAATGGAATTCATTGGGCAGCAGGTAAAAAAATCCCAGCAAAATGGGCAGGTAAAATTAATATCAATGTTCCTTATCGTGGTATTGTTGCTTCTTCTATAAAATAATAATTGCATGAATAAAATTGGTTTTAATACATTAGTGTGGTCGGCTGTTGTTTCTGATGATTTATTTCCCATCATTGATCAATTAAAAAAAATAGGATATGATGGTGTTGAATGTTTGATTGGATCGCCAGACGAAAAAGCGTATCAGCGCTTTGGCGCACACGCTACTAATATTGGATTAGAAACGACTAGTGTATTTGTAGTAGGTAAAGACGAAAATCCAGTGGATCCCTCTGCCTTGGTTCGCGCGCGCGTATTGGATAGAATCAAGTGGGGTATTGACCGCGCACATGAAATGCATTCCACTATTTTATGTGGTCCCTTCCATTCGGCCCATGGTGTTTTTTCAAAACAACCACCACAGGAAACCGAATATGCGCATTGTGCTGAAATACTTCATGCTGCTGGTGAACATGCTGCGCAAGCAGGTATTACATTAGCCCTGGAAGCACTCAACCGATTTGAATGTTATTTATGTAATACCATGGATCAATTAAAAAAATTAGTGACACTAGCGGATCATCCCAATGTAAAAGCAATGTATGACACACACCATTCAAATATTGAAGAAAAAATTACTAACAAAGCAATAAAAAATATTGGACCCGTACTAGCACATGTACATATTAGTGAAAACGATCGGGGTACACCGGGTGATGGTCATGTACAATGGAATGAAACTTTTTCAACCCTAAAAGAAATTAATTATAATGGGTGGCTTACTATCGAAGCGTTTTCTCGTAACGATCCTGATTTTGCCAACGCTATTAATGTTTGGCGGGAATATTCTTTACCATGGGAGATTGCTTCTAACGGATTGGCCTTTATTAAAAAACAATTAAATTAAAACAAATGAAAAACAATTATCCAAAATTACACAACGCAACATGGCCGGGTATTGTAGGAAAGGGCCCAGACTCTGAACCACCTATCGGGTTAGATACTTTATTAGACTTAACCGTGAACGCCGAAGTGGATGGTGTTAAATTTGATGGGATAGATCTTGGACTTTTTGAGCCCCATTTTAATATTGACGAATCTGATGATGGTATTAAAAGATTAGCGGAAAAAGTAACCAAATTAAATTTAAATATTGGAAGCTTAGTAGCACCTATCTGGGGTGGACCTGCAATGGGATCCAAAGAAGATCGTGCAGTATTTGTGGATATGGTTAAAAGATCATGTCGTTTTGGACAAAAGCTAAAAGAATATGGTGTACGTCCAAGTGGTATCATTAGAATTGATTCGGCGAGTAAGCCAGAAGCTTGGAGTGCCGACCCCATTAACAACACAAAATTAATTGCTGAAACTTTTAGAGAAGCTTGTGATGTCGCTGCAGATTTTGGTGAAAAGTTAGCAGCCGAAGGAGAAATTTGTTGGGGAGGAATGCATAGTTGGACTGCAATGATAGATACTTTAGAAGCGGTGAATCGCCCTAACATTGGTTTTCAAGCAGACATGGCCCACACGCTATTATATTTATTAGGATACAATAGCCCTCAGGATCGCATCTTACCTGAACACTTTGATTGGAGCGATCAAGCGACATTAGATGAGGGATTAAAAAAATTAACACAGGCACTTCGTCCTTGGACCCTTGATTTTCATGTTGCTCAAAACGATGGCACTGTTCATGGAACGGGCGCGCACGATAAAACAGGTCGTCACTGTCAGGCCTTAGATCCAAATGGTAAATTAGATATTGCGAAGCATGCCGGCTTTTGGTTGCGTAATGAAGACGGCGCACTTACAAAAGCATTTAAACATATTTGTTGGGATGGTTGCATGTTCCCGAACGAAGTGATGACTAAGCAACAAACTTGGAATGATATTTTATCTTCAATGATTAAAGTGCGTGATCAACATGGCTGGTATGAAGCCGAATAAAATTTTTAAACATAATATTTAATTTGTAAAAATATGTCAACAAAAAAAATACTTAACATTGGTTTGATTGGCGGTGGATTTATGGGTCGCACCCATTCTAATGGATACAATCGCGTACCTAATTTTTTCCCTGAGCTTGCTTACACACCTGTATTAAAAGCAGTTTGTTTTCGTAATGAAACAAAAGCAAAAGCTTTTGCAGAACAATGGGGATATGAAAGTTTTGAAACTGATTGGAGAAAATTAATTGCGCGTCCCGATATTGATGCAATCGATATTTGCACACCTAATGATACACATGCTGAAATTGCGATTGCAGCAGCAGCGGCAGGAAAAATGATTTTATGTGAAAAGCCATTGGCGCGTGATTTAGCAGAATCTCAAGGTATGGTAGATGCCATTGAAAAAGCCGGCGTAAAAAATACAGTATGGTATAATTATCGTCGTTTGCCAGCAGTGACTTTAGCAAAACAAATTATTGATTCAGGTAAACTTGGAAAAATATATCATTATCGTGCCAATTTTTTACAAGATTGGACCATCAATGAAGCATTGCCTCAGGGCGGCGAGGGTTTATGGCGCATGGATGCAGCGGTAGCGGGGTCAGGTGTATTGGGTGATTTGTTATCTCATTGTATCGATACTGCTATGTGGTTAAACGGAGGCATTAAAGATGTTTCTGCAATGACCGAAACTTTTGTAAAACAACGCATGCATCAATTAACAGGAAAAGTAGAAGATGTAAAAATTGATGATGCTTGTTCTTTTTTATGTCATTTTAACAATGGATCATTGGGTTTATTTGAATCCACAAGATATGCGCGAGGACACAAAGCCTTATATACTTTTGAAATTAATGGCGCAAATGCATCTATTCGTTGGGATTTACATGATTTAAATAAACTTGAATTTTATGACAACGCAGATGAATCAAAATTAAAAGGATGGCGTACGATTCATATTACCGATGGTGATCATCCTTATATGGATAAGTGGTGGGTGCCAGGATTAAGTATTGGATATGAACATTCTTTTGTACATCAAGCTGCCGATTTTTTAAGAAGCATCGAAACAGGAACATCTTGTTCACCTACTTTTAAAGAAGCGCTCGATACACAAAAAGTTTGTCAAGCCGTTGCTGAATCTGCAGCGTCTCGCAGTTGGAAAGACTGTGGCGTCTTGTAAATAAATATTTGTAGAAAAAAATTAATTAAAACCAAATGAACCAAAAATTATATTTCCGTTTTGTCCTTGCCATCTTTATTTTAAGTTGTTCCCTGTCCGTGCAAGCACAAAAAAAATCAGGCTTTGTTCAAATCTTTGATGGCAAGTCTATGAAAGGTTGGGATGCGGATACTACTTTTTGGAAAGTAAAAGACAATAGTTTTGTAGGCGAAGTAACTGCAGCAACACCCATTAAAACAAATACATTTTTAATTTGGAGAGGAGGTCTTCCTGCTAATTTTGAATTTAAAGCCAGCTTTCGCATCAGCCCCGAAGGAAATAGCGGTGTTAATTATAGAAGCGAAGAATTACCCGATATTAAATATGCATTAAAAGGATACCAAGCAGATATTGATGGTGGCAATGTATACACTGGTCAAAATTATGAAGAACGCGGAAGAGGTTTTTTAGCAAAGCGCGGAGAAGTTGCTTTATTACAAACGGATAAAAATCCAACCATTACTGGCTCCTTGGGAAATCCTGATTCCTTAAAAACAAAAATTAAAGTGAGCGACTGGAATGAGATACATATTATAGTGAACAACAATCGGATGCAACATTTCATTAATGGTGTATTAATGAGTGATGTCACAGATGAGGATCTCGTTAAGCGCAAAATGAAAGGCTTATTGGGCTTACAAGTACATGTAATGCCTACCATGAAAGTTGCATATCGAAACCTCTTTTTAAAGGAGTTATAACAGGGATTTTGCCCTAAAATTGTTTGCTTTTAGCTTAAAAAAAATATTTTGCTAATTATTTTTGAATGATTAGTAAAATCTTAAGTAATTGATAATCAATATCAAATCACTTATTTTTATAAAAAACTAATCAAATTAGTAAAAAAATACTAAATATTTTAGTTTATTAACAATTTATCCCTATCTTCACATAAATATTAAAGAAAACATAAAACGATTAACCATGAGTAACCCCAATGTAGAAAAACTAAAAGCCTTAAAATTAACTATCGATAAAATTGATAAGGATTATGGCAAAGGAAGCGTGATGATGATGAATGAGCGCAGCCAAGAACCACAGGAAGTCATTTCAACAGGATCAATTGGATTAGATACCGCATTAGGAATTGGTGGTTTACCAAAAGGAAGAATCGTTGAAATATATGGACCAGAATCTTCTGGTAAAACAACCGTAGCGATTCATGTGATTGCAGAAGCGCAAAAAAAAGGTGGCATGTGTGCGATCATTGATGCAGAACATGCTTTCGATAGTGCTTATGCAAAAAGATTAGGTGTTGATGTTGATAATTTATTAGTGTCACAACCTGATTATGGAGAACAAGCTTTAGAAATTGCAGACCGCTTAATATTATCAGGAGCAATTGATGTGTTGGTAATTGATTCAGTTGCCGCATTGGTTCCTAAAAGTGAATTAGAAGGAGAAATGGGTGACTCTAAAATGGGTCTGCACGCGCGTTTGATGAGTCAGGCATTAAGAAAATTAACTGCGACTATTAATAAAACCAACACGATTTGTATTTTCATTAATCAGCTTCGTGAAAAAATTGGTATTGTTTTTGGTAACCCCGAAACAACAACCGGTGGTAATGCATTAAAGTTTTATGCATCCGTGCGATTGGATATTAGAAGAATGGCACAAATTAAAGATGGTGATGAAGCGATAGGAAATAGAGTGAAGGTTAAAGTAGTTAAAAACAAAGTGGCGCCACCATTTAGAGCTGCTGAATTTGAAATTATTTTTGGAGAAGGAATTAGTAAAATAGGAGAAATTATAGATATGGGTGTCGAGCTAGAGATCATACAAAAATCTGGAAGTTGGTTTAGTTATGATAGCAATAAGCTAGGACAGGGCCGCGATTCAGTAAAAACCATATTACATGATAATCCAGAAATGGCCAATGAAATAGAAGCCAAAATTAGAGCCAAAATAGCCGCCAATGTGGAAGCAGCGGCTTCAAAATAGTATACTTTTTTGTTTTTAGTTAGTTAGTAAGTACAACCGCATCATTTATGGTGCGGTTTTTTTATATTTATACAAACTTAGCTATACTTGATGTATCTACTTAAGATATTAATTCGATGTGCTTTGTATATTTTTTGCAAAAAAATATACATTCAAAATAAAAAACTTTTAAACACAAAAGGACCCTTATTAATTATAGCCAATCACCCCAACTCATTTTTAGACGCAGTAATCATTGGTTCTCAATATCGCCGTCGTGTTTACTTTTTAGCAAGAGGGGATGTTTTTACAAAAAAGCATCATCGTTTTTTTCTAGGACTTTTAAATATGATTCCCGTATATCGTTTAAGGGAGGGAAGAGAGTTTCTTAATTTAAATGAATATGCATTTAAGGCATCTAAACAATTATTGGCGAAAGGGGAAGCTGTTTTAATTTTCATTGAAGGCATCTGCTTAAACACCAATACATTACAACCCTTTAAAAAAGGAACTACGCGAATTTTACAAGGTGCACAAGAACTAGGGGTGCATCCCAACATTCACATTGTAGGTATAGCTTATAATAATTTTCATGGAGTTGGTAAATATGTTAATGTGGCGGTAACCAATTTTACAAATGCAAAAATAATCAACACTGCAAAAGATCGTGTTCATTTTAACAATGAAGTGTTTTCCTTATTAAACACAAACATCTTAATACCAAGTATTCCTGTTATAAATTACAAGTGGGCTCAAAAAATAAGATTTTTAATTGCACGACTCTTCTATTATTTACAATCACCCTATTATTTTCCATTACGCAAACTTGTTACGCGGCTCACAAAAAATACAGTCTTTTACGATTCGGTTTTATTTGCTGCGCTTCTGTTTACTTATCCCCTATTTTTATTAATTATTTTTTTCTTACTTTATCAATTATCAGTATCCCTACCAATAATTTTAATTACCTTAGTTAGCATTCCCATTATAACTAAATTTGCAAGCAAGTCGTAATTTCACAAAATAAATACTGAATCATGAAAGAACATATGCGTCGTTTTGAAAAAGAAAAAAAAATAGCACTTATAGCGCACGATAATAAAAAAAAGGACCTTATTGAATGGGCTACTTATAATAAAAAAGCGCTTTCTAAACATACACTAGTGGCTACAGGTACCACTGGTAAGTTGATTGAAAAGGCATTAGATCGTAAAATAAAAAAAGTTTTAAGTGGTCCACTAGGCGGCGATCAGCAAATTGGTGCTATGATAGCATCGGGAGATATTGATATTATCTTTTTCTTTTTTGATCCAATGGAAGCACAGCCCCATGACAGTGATGTAAAAGCACTATTGCGATTAGCAGTTGCTTGGAACCTTCCTATGGCATGTGATCGCACCACTGCCGATTTCTTAATTACCTCTAAATTCATGCAAGAAGTATACGAATACAGGCTTCCAGATTATACTCATTATTTAACTAGAAGCATCGATCAGCCATAAAATTATTTTTCTTTCTATTTAGATACCATATAGGGTGTAAATTTGTATATGCCGTTTCAACTACAGTCAGCCTATACTCCTTCGGGAGATCAACCTAGTGCAATTGCACAGTTAATAGCTGGTGTAGAAGCAGGTGATCGATATCAAACACTCTTAGGCGTTACGGGTAGTGGTAAAACCTTTACCATAGCTAATTTGATTCAAAATGTACAGCGTCCCACACTTGTTTTAACTCATAACAAAACTTTAGTAGCGCAACTATACGGTGAGTTTAAACAATTCTTCCCAAACAATGCGGTGGGTTATTTCGTATCTTATTATGATTACTATCAACCAGAGGCGTACCTACCTACCTCAGGCGTTTATATTGAAAAGGATTTAAGTATCAATGAGGAGTTAGATAAATTAAGATTACAAGCGACTGCCCAACTTTTAAGTGGTCGTCGAGATATAATTGTCGTAGCCAGTGTAAGTTGTATTTATGGTATGGGTAATCCCACTGAATATGAAAATGGTATTATCCGTATTCATCAAGGAATGACTTTTTCTCGCCAAGCTTTTTTACATGCATTGGTGAATAGTTTATATCACCGCACTGTTACAGATTTTGATCGAGGTGGGTTTAGAGTGCAAGGCGATACGGTGGATATTAGATTGCCTTATGTAGACTATGGTTATCGTATTACTTTTTTTGGTGATGAAATAGAATCCATTGAAAGTATTGAAATAGAAACAGGCAAAAGAATTGAACCGATGGAAAATGCTGCCATTTTTCCAGCTAACTTATACTTAGCACCTAAGGAAATGGTACAACAGATTATTTATGATATTCAAGATGAAATGCGCGCGCAGGTTGAATATTTTAAAAATGTGGGAAAACATATCGAAGCGCAACGTATTAAAGAAAGAGTGGAGTATGATATTGAAATGATTCGAGAACTTGGGTATTGTTCGGGTATTGAAAATTATTCCCGATTTTTTGATCGCCGCCAACCGGGCACTCGACCTTTTTGTTTGTTGGATTATTTCCCCAAGGATTTTTTATGTGTCATTGATGAAAGCCATGTCACCATTCCACAAATTTCTGGGATGTATGGTGGTGACAGAAGTCGTAAGATGAACTTAGTGGAATACGGGTTTAGACTTCCGAGTGCCATTGACAATCGCCCACTTAATTTTAATGAGTTTGAAAACATCATAGGCCAATCTATTTTTTTAAGTGCTACTCCTGGTGAATATGAATTGGAAAAAACCGGAGGATTAATAGTAGAACAAGTAGTGCGACCAACAGGCTTATTAGATCCTCCTATTGAAGTGCGACCAACCAAAAATCAGATCGACGATTTATTAGACGAAATCGCAAAGCAGGTTGAAATGGGTGATCGTGTGCTAGTGACTACACTCACTAAAAAAATGGCCGAAGAAATGGATCGCTATTTGGTGCGCATACAAATTAAATCTAAATACATTCATAGTGATATTGATGCACTTGAACGAGTAGAAATATTAAGAGAGCTAAGATTAGGGGTGATTGATGTATTAGTGGGTGTTAATTTATTAAGAGAGGGCCTGGATTTACCGGAAGTATCATTAGTAGCAGTATTAGATGCAGATAAAGAAGGGTTTTTAAGAAACGAAAAATCATTAACACAAACTGCTGGCCGTGCTGCAAGAAATGTAAGAGGACGTGTTATATTTTATGCAGATCAAATTACTAAAAGTATGCGTCGTACGATGGATGAAACCGAACGAAGAAGGGCAAAACAAATTAAATACAATGAATTACATGGTATTACACCCACCACCATTGTAAAAAGTATTGAACAAGTGATGCAACAAACTTCTGTCTTAGACATAAAAGGGTTTACGCTTAATAATATCAATGTGCGTACCTCTGATGAACTTGAAATGGTGGCAGATCCAGATAGCTTATATAAAACAATTCCACAAATTGAAAAAGCTATTGCGCAAATAAAAAAACAAATGGACAAATTTGCGAAAGCACTTGATTTTATGGAAGCTGCCAAATTACGCGATGAAATGTTTAGGCTTGAAGCCCAATTAGCTTCAATGAAAAAGGCCTAGTAGTAGCATTATAGCTTTAAATCCGTTATTTTTACAATAGCACATGAGTACTTTATTAGATTCAATATATCAGGGATTAATACATACTACTGCACTAGAAATGGTTGCCGTATTTTCAGGCATTGCCTCAGTATGGTATAGTCGTAAGGAAAATATATTAGTGTATCCAGTAGGCTTATTAAATACGACGATCTATATTTATTTAAGCATGAAAGGTCATTTATTGGGAGAGGCCAGTGTTAATTTGTATTACACCATCATGAGTATCTATGGTTGGTATTTATGGACTAGAACAGATCCTAATAAGCATACTATTATTTTACAAATTACAAAAAGTAATAAAAGGGATTGGCTGCATCATATAATATTTTTTATAGGTTTTTATTTGACCATCTTTTATTCACTTACTTATTTAAAAACGAATTTTGCACCTGAGGCAATACCCTGGGCGGATGCATTAGCAAGCGCATCTGCATATACGGGGATGTGGTTAATGGCAAAGAAAAAAGTTGAGAGTTGGATATGGTGGATTATAACCAATATTGCTTCCATACCACTCTATTTTATAAAAGGATATACTTTTACAAGTGTACAATTCATTGTTTTACTAATACTTGCTATTGCAGGATTAAAATCTTGGAATAATAAAGCAAAAATTAATAAATCCAACATATGAAATCTCCCCTAAAAAAAATAGTAATATTGGGCCCCGAATCAACAGGGAAATCAACGCTTTGTGAGCAACTTGCCCTTCATTTTAATACTATATCCTGCCCAGAATATGCAAGACAATATTTGAGTGAAAATGGTTTAAAATATAATTACGATAGTTTATTAACAATTGCAAAGGGGCAATTAACATTAGAGGATCATTTCACTGAACAAGCTATTCAAAATAAAAAAAACTTATTATTTATTGACACCGACATGTATGTTATGAAGGTTTGGTGTGAATATGTATTTAATAATTGTCCAACGTATATTTTAGATGAGATCAATGCAAGAACTTATGATTATTATCTTTTGTGTGATATTGATCTTCCATGGACTGCTGATGAAATGCGAGAATATCCAGATACCCAACCAAGGCAGGAATTATTTCATATTTATAAGGACTTGTTAATTAACCAAACCACTCCTTGGGGAATGGTTAGTGGACGAGGTGAAGCAAGAACAAAGCAGGCAATACAGCTTATTGAATCAGCATTAGTTTCTTAATAATTGACTGATATCCTCGTCGGTTTCAATATTATTCATTTCCCTTAATATTTGAGGATAGCGCCAAGCAACTCTTCTTGTCATTGGATTAGCAGTAAATTTTTTAGGATTTGGGAACCCTGCTACAATCATAGCAGCTTCTGCACGACTTAGGTTTTTAGCAGATTTATGAAAATAATGTTGAGCCGCTGCTTCAACACCAAAACAACCTGGCCCAGTTTCAATCACATTTAAATAAACTTCTAAAATTCTTTTTTTACCCCATACCATTTCAATCAAAAAAGTAAAATAAAATTCAGGAATCTTTCTAATGTATTTATCATACCTACCACCTTGCCATAAAAAAACATTTTTAGCAGTTTGTTGGGTAATGGTACTTGCGCCACCGCCAATAGGTATCTTGGATTTTTTTCGTTTATTTTTTGGCTTTAAACTTTTTTCAATAGCATCCCAATCAAATCCACTATGGTCTGTAAAAGCTTGATCCTCGCTTGCAAGGGCTGCCAATTTAATATTATAGGACATATTATTCCATGAAACATAATCTCTTTTTAAACCTATGCCAAAAGCGTTTGTGAGCTGAGTTATAGTTATGGGGGGTTCAAAAAATTTAATTAAGATCACATAAAAAAGCGAACTCAGAAATAAATAAATAAAAATTCTATAGATTATTTTTAGCACAAGCAATAATTATAATATCTCAACACTAAATCGCTTTCCAATAGCCCTATAATCGGGATTTGCCTTTCGTATTAGCTTGCCTGCTACTAACGCAGCAGCCCCACCAATTAATTTAGGAATATTATTTTTTTCTAAAATAGGATCATTTTTAAGTAAGCTATTCACTATGTTTAAAAATAGATAACCAATTCCCCCTGCTTGAAGATAAGCTCCATTTGTAAAAACGCTATTATAATGACCTTTGTCTTTTGCAAAAGCTTCAATTTCATTGACATGTAACTGAAGTCTGCCTAATCTTAAAGTATCTTCTCCATAAGTGCCAAACATAGTCATCACAGTTTGAAGAGCGAATTGATTTACTTCAATGGTATCTTTTTTAATACTAGTAACATATCCTGTGATCCATTGTCCATTACTAAAACGAAAATTTATATAATTACCTAAGGAAAATGTATGGATTGTAACACCTCTTTCTTTTAATAATATCAAATGTCCATTTTGAGCCTTAGTGACGATACAAAAGCAGACAATAAGCAGGGTAAAAAAGTAATGTTTAATATTCACCATAGCAAATTACATTAAAGGTGTCGTTTAAAAAATTAATATCTTAAGGCCCCAATAAATAATACAGCACTAAAAACCAAGATAATGATTGCTGATATACGATTTACCCAAATTAGGTTTTTCTCGGTTAGGCTAGGCCTTAACCTACTAGCCAATGCCACTTTTAATAAGTCAGAAAGTAATAAAAACCCTAAGCAAGTGCCAAATACAATTAATTTATAACTAATAGGATTATTTGTTTCAGCGGCACTGGTTCCTATTGCTGCCGTCCAAGCAAACCAAAATAAAAACACACTTGGATTTAAGGTATTAATTAAAAAACCAGAAGCATAAATGCCCAAGTAATCTCTCTTTCTAAATACTTTATCATTTTCTGTATCCTCGGTATCTAATTGTATTTTTTTAAATAATAATGTATATAAACCAAGCATTAACAAAAATCCTGCTCCTGCCATGGCAATAACTGCTTTGTGATCTAATACTAATAAAAAAATACTTGTAAATACATTTGCGATAAAAATTAATAAGATATCGCTAGATGATACGCCCGCCACGAAAATATAACCAGCTCTGCGACCATTCGTTAAACTTTGTTTGATGATGGCGAAAATAACAGGACCTAATGAGATACTTAAAATGAGCCCCAGTAACAAACCTTTTATAACAGGAACCATTCTTTTTATTTATTTTGGATAAAAATATTCCAGTCACGTAATGTATCTCCTTTTAAAACCCTTGGAAATTTATGTTGTCCTCCTATCTTTCCTTTAGTTTGCATGAAATCCATAAACATACTTTCTTTTAAAACTGATACACGTATACGTTTTAGAGCACTTTTTCTTTCTATGGCATAGTCATCATTTAAAGAAATTAATTTTTCATCAATAGCATTTGCTAAAATTAATTCATCCACCACTTGGTCACATGCAACATACCAATGATGTCCAAATAAGGAATCAACGTTTTCTCCAGTCACGCCAAATTCTGGTATAGACAAATTCATTTCTTCACTTACTAATTGTATGGCCTTATTCATATTATCTACACTTAAATGTTCGCCCACAATACTTAAAAAATGTTTTGTTCTACCTGTAATAATAATTTCTGCATTTTCCTTATCAACAAATCTTACTGTGTCTCCTATTAAATAACGCCAAGCACCTGCACTTGTACTAATAAGTAAAGCATAATCTTTTCCTTCTTCTACTTCATGAATCATTAAAGCTTCTGGCGATTCAATCATCTCACCGTCTGCATCAAAGTTGTTATCGTCAAATGGTACAAATTCAAAAAAGATATGTTGATTATAAGATAAACGCATACCTTTTGCGTTTTGTTTATCCTGCCATGCAATAAAACCCTCACTAGCCAAGTAGGTCTCTACATAAGTGAGTGGCTTTCCTAATAACTTTTCAAAACCATGTTTATAGGGTTCGAAACTTACCCCGCCATGTACAAAAAAAGCTAGATTGGGCCACATCTCATGTATATGATTGAGTTTGTATCTCTCCACCACCATTTCGATGCACATTTGTATCCAAGCTGGTACACCTACTATAAAACCAATATCCCATTGAGGTGCTTTTTCAACAATTTCAATTAATTTTTTATTCCAATCTCGTTCCTTGGCAATTTTTTTTCCTGGTTTATAAAAAGGTTGAAACCAAAACGGTGCTTTTTTAGCAGTGATACCACTTAAGTCTCCAGCATAATATCCTGGACCTTTTTGCAAGTCAGTACTGCCACCAAGTGTTAACCAACCTTTACCAATAGAAGAGAGCGGTACATCTTGATAATTAAATAAACTAATTAATTGCTTAATCATTATGATTTTATTGCCGTGCAATAAATCATTGGTAATTGGGATGTATTTACTAGCAGCCTCGCTGGTTCCACTACTTAATGCAAAAAATTTTATTTTTCCTGGCCAACAGATATCCAGTTTTCCATCTAAAGATTGATGCCACCATTCCTTATAAATTTTATTATAATTATAGGCGGGAACTTTTTGTTGAAATGCTTTGCCTGGATGCTTGCTTAATAATAGCTGGTCAAAATTATTATGTTGGCCAAATGCAGTATAACGTGCGCGCCGTAATAATTTTTTTAATACGCGTTGCTGTGCCCTTTGTGGACTTTTTGGGGGAATACCCAAGGCCTTTCTAAGGGACTTAGGTAAATTAATCTCGAAAATTGCCATCTACAGTTTCGTTTAAAATTTTGAAGATTATTCACAAAAATAGGAATGTTATTCGAGCAAACGACACTACTTTTGCATATGTTTAAAAATACACTATTACAAGCAGTGGATGCGGGCGCTGCCGAATTAAGACGCTTTTTTAACGGTTCTTTTACTATTACAAGCAAGGGCAGTATCAATGATTTAGTAACCGAAGCCGATCATGCCTCCGAAAAAGCTATTTTTAGCGTGATTCAAAAAAACTTTCCCGATCATTTTATACTCAGTGAGGAAACAGGGGCATTGCCTCAAAATTCTGACATTAAATGGATTATTGATCCCATTGATGGTACTATTAATTTTGCCAATGGCATACCTATTTGTTGTGTTAGTATTGGTGTAGAACAAAAAGGTAAAATGATACTAGGTGCCGTATATAATCCATTTATGAATGAAATGTATATTGCTGAACAAGGACAAGGGGCTACTTTAAATGATAAAAAAATACAAGTGAGTGATAAGGATAATTTATTAACCAGTTGTTTGGTAACAGGCTTTCCTTATCAATATCTAGATACCGCTAATGGACCCTTACAAATATTTGAAAAATTAATTCGTAAAGCAATACCCGTTCGTCGTTTAGGAAGTGCAGCATTAGATTTATGTTGGACAGCGGCAGGAAGGTTTGATGGTTTTTATGAACATAAATTACAAGCCTGGGATAGCGCTGCAGGTTTTTTAATAGTAGAAGAAGCCGGCGGAAAAGTAACGGACTTACAAGGAAATGATTATAGTCCCTATCAGCCAGGCATCATTGCTACCAACGGAAAAATTCACCAACAACTACAATCCGTTATTAATGGCGGAACCATTTAATTTTATTTATGTCAACAGAAAGAACAGAAATTGAAAAACTAGGAGAGTTTGGTTTGATAGATCATCTTACCGAAAATTTTGAAATACAAAATGTATCAACTGTTTTAGCAATTGGTGATGATGCAGCAGTGATTGATCATTTTGGCAAACAATCAGTGATTACAACCGACTTATTAATTGAAGGTGTTCATTTTGATTTAATGTATACTCCTTTAAAACATCTTGGATATAAAGCAGTGATTGTGAACCTAAGTGACATTTTTGCCATGAACGCACAACCCACGCAAATCACAATGAGCATAGCTTTCAGCAATCGTTTTAGCTTGGAAGCCCTAACTGAATTTTATGACGGCGTACATCACGCATGTGAACTATATGGGGTGGATTTAATTGGTGGAGATACTTCCACTTCTCAAAAAGGATTCATCATTTCTGTTACAGCCATTGGCGAAGTGTCTCCAGATAAATATGTGAAACGCAGTACTGCAGAAAGTGGAGATTTAATTTGCGTATCAGGAGATTTAGGAGGTGCGTTTTTAGGATTAACATTAATGGAGCGCGAGAAAAAAATATTTTTAGAAAATCCACAAGTGCAACCCACATTAGAAAACGAAGATTATATAGTTGGAAGGTTATTGAAACCAGAAGCAAGAAAAGATATTTTAGACATTTTAGAGCAACAAGAAATTTTACCCACTGCAATGATGGACATCAGCGATGGCTTAAGCAGCGACATATTGCATTTATGCAAACAAAGTAATTTAGGTTGTCGCATTTATGAAGATAAAATACCTATTCATGAAGATTCAAAAGCAGCAGCTTTTAAATTTGGATTGGATCCAACTGTTTGTGCCTTAAATGGCGGAGAGGATTATGAGTTATTGTTTACAATGAAACAATCAGATTACGACAAAATTACTTTGCAAGAAGAAATTAGTGTGATTGGATATATGTGTGATGTAGAAGAAGGCACCAAACTTATTACTAAAGGAAAAAATGTTTTTGATATTACCGCACAAGGATGGAATGCTTTTGGAAAATAATTAGCATACCAATAATTTCATAAAACGACGATCGGCTGAAAGGCATAGCAGGTCTGCATTTCCTTGAACTGCTATCCTCCCATTGATATGACTGTGTTTCATAACTCTTGCAGGATAAAGGCTGCACATTCTTACCGCTTCTCCCAAATCAATACCTACTTCATTGATTAAATTATGAACACACTTAAGCAGTGTTAAACTTGATCCGCTAAGCACCCCTGCGCTTTCATATTTATCACCAGCTAGTTGATGTTGATAAATTCCTGTAGGCGATGTGGTTACCGCGTCGGTAATACAAAACAATCGCTCACCCATGATATTTTTAGCAATTTTAATGGCATTAAAATCAACATGATGACCATCCGCAACAATGCTACTCATCACTTTATTATGATTAAAAATTGCACCAACCATGCCAGGTGCGCGATGTTGCAAGCCACTCATTGCATTGTATAAATGTGTTGCTACTTCAATATCATTATTAAATGATGTTGTTGCTTGTTCATAAGTGGCATCGCTGTGACCAGCCGATACGATGATTCCATAATTTTTAATTAATCTTATAATACTAACATCACAAATTTCAGGTGCCAAAGTTATCATACTAATATGACCTTTACCATACTCCAATAAATCTTCTACTTCATTTAAGGATGGTATATGAATAAGGGAGGGCGCGTGTGCCCCCTTTTTTAATGGATTTATCCAGGGCCCCTCAATGTGCAAGCCGATACAACCCTTGCCACCACTCATTTTATATTCACGAACTGCATCAATACATTTATATATAATCTCTTTACTTTGTGTTGCTACTGTGGGTTGAAAATAAGCTGCTCCACTTTCTATACAATAATCATAAATATTCTGAATGGTATTGGCGCAAGGAAATTCTGATAATAATTTTTCAGATGCACCATAAATTTGTAAATCAATTAAAGCGGGCACCACTAATGGGATTGCTTTTTTATGATCGTATCCCACTTTTTTTATATCAAATATTTTTCCATTTACTATTTCAACGACTACTTCTGAAATCCAATGATCACCAGTAAATAATTCTTGAACAGATAGGGCACTATGCATGGTTAATTGAAATTAAACTAATCAATGTGAAAAAAATCTGCATCTTTCCAAAAAGGAAATTGTGTTCTTGTTTTGTTTAGTTCTTCTTTTTGTAATGTGATATGAAAAATATCTTCTTCATAAGCACAGTGATATAAAATTTCTCCCAAGTGGCCCACCACCATACTGTCACCGCTATGCATGATATTGTTGCCATCTAACCCTACTCGGTTTACACCAATGGTATAGCATTGATTTTCGATTGCTCTTGCAGTGAGTAATGTTTTCCAAGCATGATTTCTTTTTTCGGGCCAATTAGCAACATATAATAACACGTCGTATTCGCTTTCGTTGTTTTCATTCATTTGCTGGCGCGCCCATACTGGGAAACGTAAGTCATAACAAATTTGCAAATTAATTTTCCAACCTTTTACACTTGCAATTAATCTTTTTTGACCTGCGTGATAATGTTGATCCTCACCCGCAAAAGCAAATAAATGCCTTTTATCATAATAACCTAATTGACCATTTGGAAGCATCCACACTAAACGGTTATAATATTTACCTTCTTCTTCAATAATCAAGGAGCCCGTCAGTATAGATTTTTTCACTGCAGCCAAACGACGCATCCAGTCAATCGTGGGCCCTTCCATGGTTTCAGCAAACAAAGTAGGTTGCATACTAAACCCTGTTGTAAACATTTCAGGGAGAATGATAATTTCGGTGGGCTCCTCAATGGCCATTATTTTTTTAGACAAGGCTTCCAAGTTGGCGCCTTTATCTTCCCAAACAAGAGCAGTTTGTATTAATGTAAATTTGAGCGAGGACACAGTGTTGGTTTTATGCTTTATTAAAGATACAATAATCAGAGATTATTTCCCCTTATACAATTTTTGTAAAAACGACTGCATCAATGCGGTTTCAAAACCCCGCTGATATAAAAAGGCCTGAGTCTTGGCCATTCTACCTAATCCCCTTTCACCCTTGAGGCTATTCCATTTTTTTGTTGCCAGCGATTCCATGACTTTAATATATTCGATTTCGTCTATGGATTTTAAAGACTTTTTGATATTGACAGGACTCACTCTTTTTTGTTGAAGCGCATGTTGAATTTTTAACTTCCCCCATTGTTTGATTCTAAAATGACCTCCAGCAAATTGAATAGCAAATCGCTCCTCATTTAAAAAATTGTCGGAGATTAAATTGGACAAAATCTCTTCCACTTCGCTTTTGGTCATGCCTAGTTCATAGAGTCGATCTCGAACCTCTTGTTGGGCCCTTTCTTGGTAGGCGCAAAAATGCCGTATCCTTTGTATAGCCTGTTCTTTACCGATTCTAATTTTTTGCATTTTGTAGATAAGAATGTCAATAAGAAATGCTAAAATAGCTTTTTAATCTTAAGATTTTGCATTAGGTTTGTCTTGTTCAAAAAGTTAAACAAAACAAATAGGAATTATGAAATTTATAGTATCCTCTTCCTCTCTTTTAAAACATTTGCAACAAATTGCAGGGGTTATTAATACCAACACCGTTTTACCTATTTTAGAAGATTTTTTATTCGAAATCGAGGATAAAAAATTAAATATCATAGCGACCGATTTGGAAACAGTTATGCGCGTTCAGATGGATGTAGAAAGTAAGGCCAATGGTCGTGTTTGTATTCCTGCTAAAATTTTAATTGATTCATTAAAAAATATTGCTGATCAACCACTTACTTTTAATATTGATAAAAATTATGCTGTTGAAATCACAAGCGATAATGGAAAGTATAAAGTAATGGGTGAAAATCCAGACAATTTTCCCAAAGAGCCTACAGCTGATGACACCACTGGTTTTAAAATGACAAGCACTGGCTTATTAACTGCAATCAATAAAACTTTATTTGCAGTGAGTGGAGATGATTTGCGCCCTGCGATGACGGGTGTGTTTTTTGAATTATCAAAAGATGGAGTACAATTCGTTGCTACAGATGCGCATCGATTAGTGCGTTATAAGCGTACCGATACCAAGGCAACACAAAACGCTTCTTTCATTGTTCCTAAGAAGCCGTTGAACTTATTAAAAAATGCATTACCCGATAACGATGATGCTATTACGGTTAGCTTTAATAGTAATCATCTTTTTGTAGATCATGGATCTACCCAATTAATATGTCGCTTGATTGATGCGCGTTTCCCAGATTATAAAGTGGTGATTCCTGCTGACAATCCTTATCGATTAACGGTTAACAAACACGATTTTCAAAATGCCCTTCGTCGTGTTAATGTATTTAGTAATAAAAGTACTAATCAAGTGGCTTTAAATATTACTGGTAACGAATTGCAAATGGCCGCACAAGATATTGATTTTAGTTTTGAAGGAAATGAGCGCATGAGTTGTGAATACAAAGGAGAGGATATTCAGATCGCTTTTAACGCAAAATTTTTAATTGAAATGTTAAGTGCTGCTGATACCGATGATATTTTTATTGAATTGTCTACCCCAAGCAAAGCAGGATTAATTAAACCTTCGGAGCAAGCGCCAGGCGAGGATTTGTTGATGTTGGTGATGCCTTTGATGTTAAATAGTTAATCCGTACCATAACGAAAGCCCAATAAGGCAAGTTTTAAAAACCCGATGTGCTACACCAAGAACATCGGGTTTTTTATTTACATTTATACTATAAAAACAAGCCCATGCTGGAGAGTATACAATCCTATTTTAGTACCATCCCAAGTTTACATCGTGCACTCATTTTAGCAGGTGGTATTACCTTTTTTTGGTTGGTAGAATCTGCCATTCCTCTTTTTACTTTTCAATATCATAAATGGCGCCATGCTTCATTGAATATCTTTTTTACATTCACGACCATACTCATCAATTTTGTGTTTGCATTATTCATGGTTAAAACAAGCGATTGGACCATCGCAAATCAATTTGGAATATTAAATTGGATTCCGTTAAATAATATAGCATCGGCGATAATAGGTTTATTATTACTTGATTTTATAGGCGCTTATTTAGTGCATATGATTGAACACAAGGTTAAATTTTTATGGAAGTTTCATATGGTGCATCATGCGGATACTAAAGTAGATACCACCACTGCTAATCGACACCATCCTGGCGAGTCGGTGATAAGAGCCGTTTTTGCCATCCTTGCCGTATTTGTTTTAGGCACACCCATGTGGTTGGTGATGTTGTACCAAAGTTTAAGTGTCGTGCTTGCTCAGTTTAACCATGCTAATATTAAAATACCTAGTTGGTTTGATAAAACATTTGGTTTGATTATTATTTCACCCAATATGCATCGAATACATCATCATGTATCGCGGCCCCAAACTGATAGCAATTTTGGTAATATTTTTTCGTTTTGGGATAAATTATTAGGCACTTTTAATGATACTCCTATGCAGGATATTAAATATGGTTTAGATGTTTTAGACAACAGCAAGGATAATGAATTATTGTATCAACTAAAATTACCTTTTAATAAAAATATTAAAACGGATTATTAAATAAGCTTCTTCTATGAAAATTGGCGCTTTTATTCCTGCTCGATATGCAGCAACTCGCTTTCCTGCAAAATTAATGCAAGCCCTTGGCAACAAAACGGTGATCAGACATACCTATGATAACACAGTAGCTACTGAATTATTTGATGAAGTGTATGTCGTAACGGATAGCGAAATTATTTTTAATGAAATTACACAACATGGCGGGAAAGCCATAATGAGCAAGGCTTCCCATGAAAGCGGTAGCGACCGAATAGCCGAAGCGGTGCAGAATTTAGATATTGATATTGTGGTGAATGTACAAGGAGACGAGCCCTTTGTAAAACGCAGCCCTCTTGAAAAAGTGATTGCTGTTTTTTCGGATCCCAAGGTTCAAGTAGCTTCACTAATGCAAGTACTCACTAATACAACACTTATCGATGATCCTAATTATGTAAAAGTTGCGGTGGATAAAAATAGCAATGCTTTATTTTTTTCAAGAAGCGTTATACCGTATCCAAGAAATACGGATGCATCCATTGTTTATTATGAACACATTGGAGTGTATGCTTTTAAAAAACAAGCCCTACTTAATTTTACGAATTGGCCTATGTCTCCATTAGAATCTGCCGAAAGAATTGAGTGCTTGCGCTATTTAGAAAATGGCGTATCTATTAAAATGGTGGTGACCGATTATATGGGTGTTGAAATTGATACCCCCGAGGATTTAATTAAAGCAGCAAAACTTTTATAAGATGAATAAAGTGCCTGAAACAAAAGGCGTATCTTTGGAGGACTTACAAAAATAATTAGTTAAATAATTTTCATTTATGCAATTCCGTAATTTTAAAATGGTTGATTATGTGGTGTATGGACGAGGCTCCTTTAATCAAGTAGACGAAATTATTGCACCACATCGTCGTGCCGATTTTCCGATGATCTTTTTTTTGGATCATTTTTTTATTGGAAAACCACTAGCTAGTCGTATTCCTTTAAGAGGGAAAGATAAAATTGTATATGTAGATGTTACCCATGAGCCCAAAACAAAACAAGTAGATGCATTAGCTACCGAATTAAAGGCTGAGTTTGGTGAAGTAAGTGGTATTATAGGTATTGGCGGTGGATCTACTTTGGATTTAGCAAAAGCAGTTTCATTGATGATGACCAATCCTGGATCCTCGGCCGATTATCAAGGCTGGGACTTAGTTAAAATCCCAGGTGTATATAAAGTTGGCATTCCGACTTTGAGTGGAACTGGCGCCGAAGTAAGTCGAACTACTGTTTTAACAGGACCTACACGAAAGCTGGGAATGAACTCTGATTTTACACCATTTAATCAAATTGTATTAGATCCTGATTTAACAAAAAATGCACCTGCTAACCAAAGATTTTATACAGGCATGGATTGTTATATACATTGTATCGAAAGTTTAGAAGGTACTTTTTTAAACGAGTTCAGTAAAAGCTATGGCGAAAAAGCACTTGATTTATGTCAAAAAATATTTGTCAAAAAAGATAAGTGGGATGAAGAGTGTGACGAACAATTAATGATGGCTTCCTTTGCAGGCGGTATGAGCATTGCTTATAGTCAAGTGGGTGTAGCGCATGCAGTGAGTTATGGTTTAAGTTATTTGTTGGGTACCAAACACGGTGTTGGTAATTGTATTGTTATGAATCATTTGGCCGAATATTATCCTAAAGGGGTCGAGGAATTTAAATGGATGGTAGATAAAAATAAAATTGAAATCCCCACTGGAATTTGTGCCAATTTATCCGAAGCGCAATTTGATGAAATGATCAATATTTCTTTAAGCCTAAAACCTTTATGGGAAAATGCTTTGGGGCCCAATTGGGAAAGCATCATGACGCGTGAAAAATTACGCGCACTGTATGATAAATTTTAGCCAATCCTTCCTCGTATAAATGAGTCCTATTGAAAAAAATATATAAGAACCTTACATTCTGGGTACTCAGTTCTATCACCTTAGGTATTTTAATTGGATATATTTCCCCTGCAACAGGCGTTGCTATGCAACCGCTAGGGACTAAATTTATAGATGTAGTTAAGTTATTTATCAGCCCCATTATTTTACTCACCATCATTACAGGTATTTGTGGCATGAGTGATTTAAAAAAAGTGGGCAAAATTGGCGGCAAGGCCATATTATATTTTGAAATAGTAACCACTATTGCACTTATCATTGGTGTCGTCGTAGCTTATGTCATCCAACCTGGATCGCATGTTGATATTTCCCATATTCAAAAAGCGGATATATCCAAATACAGCCAAAGCGCAGCAGCTTTTTCCTGGATTAATTTTTTTAAAAATAATATTACTATTCAGGTTTTGTTATTTGCCATTGTAGCAGGCATTGTGATTAGTAAACTTAAACACAGAGCTATTATTATTGCTAAAGTAACTTGGGCAAGTAAGTATGTATTTAAGGGCTTACACTATGTGATGTACCTCGCGCCCATTGGGGCGATGGGAGGTATGGCTTATACGATTGGGAAATATGGTATTGATACCCTTTTACCTTTGATGAAATTAATGGTCTGTGTGTATATCACGATGGGGCTCTTTGTTTTATTGGTGCTGGGTTCCATTTTAAAATATTGTAAGATTAATATTTTTTCCTTTTTAAATTATATTAAAAAAGAATTATTAATTGTGTTAGGCACTTCTTCTTCCGAGGCAGCACTCCCCTCCTTAATTGAAAAGCTTGAAACAATGGGTTGTGACAAATCGGTGGTGGGCTTGGTGATTCCTGCGGGCTATTCATTTAATTTAGACGGCACTTCGATTTATTTATCAATGGCTATTATATTTTTAGCGCAGGTATTAAATATTCACTTAAATATGGAACAAATATTTTCGATCATTGCCATATTAATGATTACTTCAAAAGGAGCAGCAGGCGTGACGGGAAGCGGGTTTATTGTATTAACCACTACTTTAACGGCGACTAATATGATCCCGGTCGAAGGCTTAGCATTGTTATTAGGAGTGGATCGATTTATGTCTGAAGCAAGGTCCATCACCAATTTTATAGGCAATGGTGTAGCCACAATCTATATTGCACACACCGAAAAATTATTGGATAAGAAGCAAGTGCATAAAGCATTTGCAAAGGATTCCCCCTTAGACGAAATTAAATAAGTTATTCAGCTTCTGCTACTACTTCTTTTACTTCTGGTATCATTCTTTTCATCATGCCTTCGATGCCCGCTTTTAAAGTGACCATAGAACTTGGACATCCACTACATGAACCTTGTAGCATTAAATTCACCACGCCGTCGTTATAGCTTTTAAATTGTATTGCACCACCATCCATTTCAACAGCAGGCTTTACATAATTTTCTAATAATTCTTTCACGCGTTTTACAATATCATCATCATCTGCATGTACTGTGTTAGTTGCTTCTTGTTTCATTTTTCCTACCTCTTCCTCATTGACTACAACACCACCATTTTCTAAATATTCTTTTAAAAATGTTTTAATGGTAGGAATCACATCCTGCCAATCATCTGTTTCGGCACTTTTGGTAAGCGTGATAAAATTACTTGCGATAAAAACACTTTTAATAAAAGGGAAACTAAATAGTTCTTTTGCTAAGGGAGAGGCGATTGCCATACTTTCTTCAGCAATGTCGATGCTTTTTCCAGGGTATAAAAGTTTGTTCGCGACAAACTTCATGGTCTCCGGATTCGGGGTCATTTCGGTATAAATACTTACGATGGTATTGCCTGTAGTAATCATAGTTTCACTTTTTAGTAATATGCCATACAAAAATAATCAAAAATGAGGGTCAACAAGGGGTTTGGCTGCTAATGGCCTATAATTTTCCGATATCGACAGCCGTTTTTAAGGAATGATGCTCAATTTGGCATAATTCAACATTATTTTCTTTTCACCATTTTTATCAAATAAGATAACTGCAATGGGGTTATGGGCCGAGCCCTCTATTTCCTTAATTACCCCAAATCCAAATTTTTGGTGTTCAATTTTCATTCCTGCCTCTAAACTAGAAGGGTCGGCTGGTGTAAAATTTTCAGAAGGGATATGATTTTTATTTAAAGTACTTGGAGGAACGACAGGCATATAACTTGGCTTGCTCCCCGTTTCCTTATTGGTTTTTATTTTTTCATTAGGTTCATTCCATCCCTTGGTGTTGCCGCCATGCATTCGATCATAAGCAGTTCCCCAACCTTGACTTTGATTACGGGCTCCGCCCCCTGCACTAGATTTATCAATTTTATCTTCAGGCATTTCTTCAATGAATCGGCTTGGATCATTTTGAACCAATTGCCCAAATCGATATCTTGAATTCGCATAGCTTAACCAAAGATGTTTTTTTGCACGCGTTACTGCAACATAAAATAATCTTCGTTCTTCCTCTAGCTCTTCGCGCGTGTTGACACTCATCCCACTCGGAAATAATGTTTCTTCAAGCCCCACGACAAATACACAAGCAAATTCTAAACCCTTAGCGGCATGTACTGTCATTAATTTAACCGAATCCGTTTCGTTTTTATCATTATCAGCGTCAGTGATAAGTGTAATTTGTTGTAAGTAGGCACCTAAGCCTTTATCTCCTTGTTCACCATCCTCATTACTAGGACTTTCGGTCCACTCTTTTATAGAGTTTAATAATTCTTGTATATTTTCATAACGCGCTAAACCCTCTGTCGACTTATCGTTAAATAATTCCTTGACCATATTAGTGTGCTTCCCTACTTGGACCGCAACATCATATGCATTGTGTTTGGTGAGTTGATTTTGAAAATATTTTATCATCGTCACAAATTCTTCAATGGCGTTGAGAGTACCCGCTTTAAATCCAAAACCTTTTGCTTTTTCTAACACTTCAAAAAAAGTAATATTCTGTTCACCTGCTAATACTAAGCATTTTTCCACAGTGGTTTTTCCAATTCCGCGTGCAGGGTAATTAATGATTCTCTTTAATCCTTCTTCATCTCTTGTGTTGGCAATAATGCGTAAATAAGCAATATAATCTTTAATCTCTTTTCGTTGATAAAAGCTAAGCCCACCATATATCTTATAAGGAATGCCGGTTCTTCTTAAGCTTTCCTCAAAGGACCTACTTTGCGCATTCGTGCGATATAAAATAGCAAAGTCATTATTATAAAAATGGTTTCTTAATTTATTTTCTTGAATAGCGTCAGCAACAAATTTTCCTTCTTCGTTATCGGTCATTGTTCGCACCAACTTAATCTTTTCACCCTCCTCATTTTCGGTCCATAAATTTTTAGGAATCTGTCCTTGGTTGTTTTTGATTACATGATTGGCTACTTCTAAAATGGAAGCACTGCTGCGATAATTTTGTTCGAGCTTCACCAACTTTACATCGTCATAATCTTTTTGAAACTGTAATATGTTTTCGATGGTCGCGCCACGAAAACTATAAATACTTTGCGCATCATCTCCAACCACACAAATATTTTCATGAACAGCTGCTAATAGTTTTGCAATTTGATATTGTACTGGATTGGTATCTTGGTACTCATCAATTAATAAATATTTAAACTTATGTTGATACTTGTGTAATACTTCGGGGTAGTCGCGTAATAGCTCATGCATTTTAAATAATAAATCATCAAAATCCATTGCACCATTTTTAAAACATCGGGCTACATAGGAAGCATAAATTTCACCAATCGCTGGTCGCTTTGATCTTGCATCCTCCTGCTGAATCATCGTATTTGAATTGTATTCAACAGGCCCAATAAGTGCATTTTTTGCAGAGGAGATGCGGTTGTGAACGATATTGGGTTTATAATGTTTATCATCTAAACCCATGTCATTGATGACCGCTTTTAATACCGATCTTGAATCATCGGTGTCATAAATAGTAAAACTTTGCGGATAGCCTAGTTTACTTGCTTCGGCGCGCAGTAGCCTTGCAAAAACACTATGAAAAGTACCAATATATAAATTACGCGCTTCGGTATTACCTAATGTTCTTTCCACCCGCTCCTTCATTTCCTTTGCGGCTTTATTTGTAAATGTAAGTGCTAGTATATTAAAGGAATCTACCCCGCTATTCATCAAGTGCGCAATTCGACTAGTTAATACCTTTGTTTTACCACTGCCCGCCCCCGCAATAATCATTAAGGGACCATTGATATGTAATACGGCCTCTTTTTGTTGTTCATTTAATCCTTGTAAATACGCTTGCATCGTGTAAAGATACGACGAGATCCTTCATTTATGAATGTTGGGGAAAAACAAAAAGCAGTAAAAAAGAAACCCTGCCTTTTGAAAAAGGCAGGGTTTCTTTTTATGAACTTAAGTCCTATCTCATTTTAGAGTGGTACTTGTAATAAAGATTATTTCTTTTCTAATAATTTAAAGAATTGATCTAATTGAGGTAAAATAACAATTCTAGTTCTGCGATTAGCAGCTCTATGTTCAGGAGTATCGTTTTCAGCTACTGGAATATATTCACTTCTTCCTGCAGCAGTCATTCGCTTAGGCTCAATACCATATTTCTCTTGTAATAAACGAACAATGGTAGTTGCTCTCTTCACACTTAAATCCCAGTTGTCTTCCATTAAGTTACCAGCACCCAATAATTGTTTGCTATCTGTATGACCTTCCACCATAAATTCAATATTAGGTTGAGCAGCTAAAACTTTTGCTACCTTACCTAATACTACTGTTGCTTTATCTGTAATAGAAAAGCTTCCGCTTTTAAATAATAATTTATCAGAAATATCAACATATACCACTCCCTTCTCTACTTTGATATTAATATCACCATCATTTAAATCACCAATGGCTCCTTTTAAGTTCATCACTAATGCCATATTCATTGAATCCTTACGAGCAATAGAACCTTGTAATGTTTGAATATAAGAATCTTTAGAACCAATATTTTCTAATGATTTTTTGATACTCTCAGCTTGCGCACCAGTTACAACTGACATGTCTTGTAATTGATTTAAAACAACATTGTTATTTTTCTTTAAAAATTCAATTTGCTTATTTAAATCATCAATCGTACCCTGCATTGTTTTTGAACGGAAGCTTGATTTATCCGTTTCGTTTTTTGCTTTTGCGGTTTCATCTTGTGCTTCACGATACTTATTTTGCAAATCGGCATATGCACCATTCAATTGGCCATATTTCGCTTCGGCCTCTTGTAATTTTTTAGGGCTAACGCAAGAGTAAGCACCAAGACTAATAATAGCAAGCGCTAAAAAAATTTTACTTTTCATACTAAAACTGTTTTAATTATTTTGAATAATGTAGCCAAAGGCTATCACAAAAATAAGCATATAGTTTAGACCCAAAAAACTATTTTCCAATTTCTGCATTTTCTTAACACTCAATATCCCCTGTGATGCCATATTCTGGGATAAATCCTTTAAAATCCTTGAAAAAATCAATGATTTTGCGTTTATCAGCATGTTCGTCCTGTGTCAAATTAAATGGTTCAGTAAAAACAATGCTTTTATTAAAGAAATCTAATCCCACCATGACCACAGGCACATTGGCTTTTTGTGCAATATGGTAAAACCCAGAGCGAAGCTTGGTTACTTTTTTTCTAGTTCCTTCGGGAGATAGAGCTAAATGAAATGTTTCATTTTCATTAAAAATTTTCACTACCTGATCCACTAAATTATTGTTTTTGGATCGGTCAACAGGAGAACAGCCCAAGGATCTTAATATCCAACTAAAGGGCGGAATAAATAGCTCCTTTTTCCCCAAGAATCGAATAAATTCGAAATGCATTTTTTTGCGTACGGCTAATCCTAAGAAAAAATCGATACTATGAGTATGAGGTGCTACAATATAAATAGCCTTCTTTAATTCAAAAGGAAACCTTTCTTTTATTTTCCATCTTTTAATAGTGAAGAACCACCAAACGAGTAATTGTTGCATAAATTAAAGATAATTCAACTTTGGTATAAGAAAGCTAATTCAAATCATGTAAATTATATTTTTTCGAGAAGTAGGGCGTTATTTTCTGCATCTACTTTATCAGAAGGGATAGATTGAACAGCTAATTTAGTTTTAGCAGTACTTAAAGCATTTTTTTCATACCATTTATCATAGTATTTAAGTAAAATCGCAAACGCATCTTTAATTTTTTTTTCGTTAAAAAATTGTATCGCATTTTTTGTTTCCAATCCACCTAATCTCTTTTCAATTCTTAAAGTTGCTTCTATTAAACCTTGTATTTCAAATTCACCATAACCTTCCATGATAAATTGTAATCGCTCTTCAAACGGAATAACAAAAAAGTGACAAACACTATTGCGCATTTGTTTTAAAAATTCAACGGGAATAATAACTAAGCCAATGCGTTGACTTTCATCTTCAACCCAAAGTGTTTTTTGATCCGTATTCGTATGACATAAGGCATCCGCTAATTTATTTTCAAACATTTCTTGTGAAGGTTGAGTGAGTTGTCCTATAGCACCAAAGGCCGATCCTTTGTGGTGCGCTAATCCTTCCAAATCAATGACTTCGTGATTTCGCTTTTTAAGTACATGCAATATTTCAGTTTTGCCCGAACCAGTATATCCTCCTAGCACTTTAATAGGATAGGGCTTTATAAATTGTGCCAACACCCAATTGCGATAAGTTTTATAGCCCCCTGTTAATTGAAAAACTTTAAAGCCATATAAATCTAATAGCCATGCTACAGCTGCACTGCGCATACCCCCTCTCCAACAATGTACGAATAGTGCAGGCTTGATTCCATTATTTAATTTTTGTTTTTCACTTACCCAGGTTTCCACGGTTTCAATCATAGGAAGTAACTTGTTTCCAAAAAGGGGGAGCCCCACTTTAATGGCCGCCTCCCTACTTTGTTTTTTATAAGTAGTACCAATGATGGCGCGTTCCTCATTGCTAAATAAGGGAAGATTCACTGCAGATATAATATGTGCATGTTCAAATTCACCAGGACTTCTAACATCAATAATTAATGCAGTCGCAGCTTGTGTAATGAAGTCATCGATATTTATTTTTTGCACTGCCATATTTATAAAGATAATTCCTTTATAGCATTTTTAAGTGCTTCCATTGAAAAAGGGGCAAAGGGTGGTTTTTGAAAATCAAAAATTTGAGCAGCAGCCAGCGCCTTACTTAATTTAAAATCGGCTTGATCATAACAAAGAGCCCATTTTTTTTCATGCCATAATTTTCCTAAATACATTTGTTCAGTTTGACCTGGCGTAGGAATCAAAATCATTTTTTTATTAAAGGGGATCATTTCCATTAAAGTGGTATAACCACCTCGACAAATAATATATTCGGCTCGATTAATTTCATCCACTAATGCTGCAGCAGATAAATGTGGATACATAGTGCCGTTATTCATTTTTTGAAAGGCGTTCTTGTTATTCGGAACGCCAGCTATCAAAACAAATTTCAATTTTGATTCATTGCCGGCTGTCCACAATAAATTTTCAAGTAAAGTTCTTTGTGGCTCAGGTCCTGAAACAATAGCTAAAAACTCGATGGGGTCAATAGGTGATGCTGTAACATTACTTTTATCTTCATTTATTAATCGAGATAAACAACCCATATACCAAAGAGGTATACTTGGTTTTAATTTGGGATTAGCCAATACCCCTGATAAATTTTGAGACCCTTCGATATCAGGTATCCAGCAAGCGTTAAATTTTTTTAACCATGCATATTGTATTTTTTGAAATAATTGAGTAGCCCATTTAAAAGGCATTTGTAAATTAAGCTGATGCGTTATAAAAACACTGGGTACTTTTTTATGATAAAATCCAAAACGATTATCGGAAATGATCATGTCGAAATTAAATTCTTTTTGCGTTTTTTTTAACCATTTATTTTCGTAAACGATACTATAAATAATTTGAGGTAATTGTATTAGAAGTACCACCGGGAGCAATACAGCCCATCTACTATAACGAATACGATAGCCTCTTAAATTTAGGAATGTAGCTTTGGGTATTGCTTCCCTCAAAATAGTTTCATGTTGTCCCTCGGTTGCGATATAGATATGATAGCCCAATTTTTCTAATTCTCTAATAAGTGAAATACACCGAGTGGCATGACCCAAACCCCAATCAATGGGTGAAATACAAATTTTAGCTTGCTTCATAAAGCACTAATTTAGTCAATATTATACATGTTTAAAATGTAAATTTGGATAAGCGCTCGGGCCATGATTTATAGCAAACCTGGGCATAAAAAAAATTATGAGTATGCCTTTATTGTCAAAAGATAAATCCATTGCACTTTATGCAGCCCTTGTTTCTTTTGGAACTTATGTTTTTGTCTTTGGTTTTAGAAAATCTTTTACGGTATGTACTTTTGATGGCCTCAGTTTTGGTCCTATTGCTTATAAAACCGCTTTAGTGATAAGCCAAATGCTTGGATATTTGTTAGCAAAATTTTATGGTATAAAATTTATTTCAGGTTTACAAAAAACAAATCGCTATAAAATTATTTTTTTACTAACGGGCCTTTCTTGGTTGGCTTGGTTGTTTTTTGCCTTGGTACCTGCTCCATATAATGTTCTATTTTTATTTTTAAATGGTTTCCCCTTGGGTATGTTATGGGGTGTGGTATTTTCGTATGTAGAAGGACGGAAAACCACCGATTTTATTGGAGCCGCGTTAGCAGTGAGTTTTATTTTTTCGGCAGGTTGGGTAAAATCAGTGGGAGGTTGGTTAATGCTTCAATTTCATATCTCTGAATTTTGGGTTCCTTTTTGTACAGGCTTGGTTTTTGCATTACCCTTGGTCATATGTGTATATGGATTAGAAAAAGTGCCACCCCCTTCGGCTGAGGATGAATTGTTGCGCGCGCAACGCGTTCCAATGACACAAGCAGACAGAAAAAAAATTCTTAAACAATATTTTCCAGGCATTATTGCATTTGTAGTTGTGTATTTATTTGCTACTATTTTTAGAGACATCCGAGATAATTTTTCAGCGGATATGTGGAAGGAGATGGGCTATGGCACTAAGCCAGCGATATTTACACAAACCGAAATTCCCATCACGATATTTATTTTATTATTAATTGGTGCTGTTGTTGTGATTAAAAATAGTTTTAAAGCATTAATGGTGGCGCATGTATTTATTATCATAGGATTTGTGATAGCAGGTATATCGACTTACTTTTTTACACAACAATTACTTAATCCCTTTTGGTGGATGTTGTGGGTAGGACTTGGTTTATACTTAGTTTACATCCCTTTTAATTCTATTTTCTTTGATCGCCTTATTGCAGCCTTCTCTATGAAAGGCAATGCAGGATTTTTTATTTATGTTGCAGATTCGGTAGGCTATGTAGGAAGCGTTTCTGTTATGTTAGTGAAGGAGGGTTTGACCATTCCAATACAGTGGACTAAATTCTTTTCGCAAAGTGTAATGATTTTATCTTTTATAGGCGTATTTATTACACTGTTTGCAATGTTTTATTTTTATAAAAAACATCAAACAAAAACAATTGTAGTTTAAAAAAGAATCAGATTATTTTACCGCACTAGTTTTATTTTTTCTCAAGCGCTAACACTACTCCATTAATACAATAACGTAAACCAGTGGGTGGTGGCCCATCTTCAAATACATGGCCTAAATGTGCTTTGCATTTACCGCATTGCACTTCGGTACGAGTCATCCCATGGGTACGATCGGGCGTGTAAATAAGGGCCCCTTTTGTAATAGGGTCAAAAAAGCTTGGCCAGCCACAACCACTATCAAACTTAGTATCACTATTAAATAATGCGTTGCCACATGCAACACAATGGTAAGTGCCAATTTCCTTAGTGGTTTCAAAAGGGCTCGAAAAAGGGCGCTCTGTTCCTTTTTCACGGGCCACAGCATATACCTCAGGGGATAAAATTTGTTTCCAAATACTGTCGGGTACAATTAGCTTTTCCTTATTGGTAGTAGAATAGTAGATGTTTTTATTATTGGGCATAGTCTTGTTTTTGGATTTATTACTTGTTTGTGAACAAGCCGACTGGCTGATCAAAATCATTAAAAAAAGAAGTTTATACATAAATGGGCTTATGAGTGTAAAAATACTAACAAGCATTCAGATAATTTGTTCGGTTTTTAGATTTTGTTGCCTAAAATTTTACATGAGTGGTGTATATTTGTCGGCACCCTAATCATTTAGTATGTTTAATTTAATCTTATTCGGACCTCCAGGTAGCGGTAAAGGCACCCAAAGTGAAAATATTATTGCTGCTTATGGATTACAACATCTTTCTACAGGTAATTTATTAAGATCCGAAATTTCGCAACAAACGCCCTTGGGTTTAGAAGCTAAAAATTTTATGGACCAAGGTCAATTGGTTCCAGACGCCGTGGTGATAGGTATGGTTGGAAATTTTATGGACGCACATCCCGAAGCAAAGGGTTTTTTATTTGATGGTTTTCCGCGTACCACTGCTCAATGCATTGCGCTTGATGCATTACTACAACAAAGAACTAATGAAATTAATTTGGTCTTAGCATTGGAAGTAACCGAGGCCGAACTAGTCAAAAGATTATTAGGTCGTGGCGCTACATCAGGCCGCAGTGATGATACGAATGAAACAGTAATTCGAGCTAGAATACAGGAGTACCATGATAAAACAACTGCAGTTGAAAAATATTACGCGCAATTTAATAAAGTAGTTGCTATCAAAGGCGAAGGTACTGTTGAAAGTATTTACGCCGATTTGAAAAAAGAAATGGATGCACGCATCTAATTTGATTAGATATTCAATCCGCCACAAGTACTAATGACTTGTCCTGTAATATAGCTGCTTAGTTCACTTGCTAAAAATAAAGTGGTATTGGCAATTTCCTCTGCTTTACCAAAACGACCTAATGGAATTTTTTCCAAAAATGCTTTTCCAGCATCACCTTCATTTAAATAATGTGTCATATCGGTTTCTACAAAACCAGGCGCAATGGCATTGACTCTAATATTTCGACTACCTATTTCAAGCGCGATAGATTTAGTAAATCCAATGATACCTGCTTTACTTGCCGCATAGCTACTTTGTCCCGCATTTCCACGGATTCCAATAATTGAACTCATATTAATAATACTACCCGACCTTGCTTTCATCATCGGCTTGATGACCTGCTTAGTCATATTAAACACACTTTTTAAATTTGTATTCATGACTTCATCCCATTGTTCTGCTGTCATGCGTAATAATAAATTATCTTTCGAAATGCCTGCATTGTTTACGCAAATATCAATTGCACCAAATTCAGAAATAACCTCATTGACAAAAGTTTCACATGCTGCAAAATCTCCTGCGTTGGTTTGGTATGCTTTTGCCTTTACTCCTAAATTATTTATTTCTTTTTCAAGCGCACTTGCTTTATCTGCACTTGCATCACTCACATATGTAAAAGCGATATTGGCTCCTTGTTCAGCAAGCTTTAAAGCAATAGCTGCGCCAATTCCACGAGCGGCACCAGTTACAATAGCTACTTTTCCTGTTAATAGTTTCATTTAATTATTATTTATGCTTTTACAAAGATAACGGGTTTGATCATTAAAATAATACATCCCCTTATTCGCAATTTATTTAGTAAGCTCATATATCTTGATTCACTTTTTTTATTTCTTCAATAAACAGACGCTCATTAGATAATCTGGGTACTTTATGTTGTCCACCTAATTTACCCTTTTGTTTTAACCAAGCATGAAAACAACCTTTTTTTACACTTGTTATTTGTGGCAAACCCAATGCAATATTTTTATGTCGCTTGGCTTCGTAATCACTATTGGCCAACATTAAATTTTTGTCTAACTCAATCGTAAACGCATTTAAATCGCTTGGTGCTGTTTCAAATTCTATTAACCATTCATGGGCTCCTGTGTTGTGATCAGACATATAAATAGGTGCTGCAGTATATTCTTTTATTGCTACGCCAAATTTCGCACAAGCATCACTCATCGCTTTATCGCTATTATCAACAATGAGCTCCTCCCCAAAAGCATTTATAAATTGTTTTAATCTTCCTGTCACTTTAATACGATAGGGCGCCAAATGAGTGAACTGTATAGTATCTCCTACTAAGTACCTCCATAATCCGCCATTGGTACTAATGACAATGGCATAATTTTTTCCAATTACTACTTTGTTTAATCCATAAGTGATTGGAAATTCTTTTCCATATTCTTCAATAGGCATGAACTCATAAAAAATACCATGTTCTAAAAATAACAACATTCCTTCTTCATTCAAATTATCTTGTGCAGCAAAAAATCCTTCACTTGCATTATAAATTTCAAGGTAATTGCAATTTCCTCCCATTATTTTTTTAAACTGTTCCTTGTATGGTGTAAAAGAAACGCCACCATGTATATACAATTCAAAATTAGGCCACACTTCCTTAATGGTTAATTTCCCCGACATTTCTAAAATTCGTTTCAGCAATACCAAGGTCCATGTTGGTACACCTGCAATAGAAGTCACATTTTCATTTATGGTACTTTGTGCTAAGTTTTCTATTTTTTCCTCCCATTCATCCATGAGTGCAATAGATAATTCAGGAGTTCGGATCAACCCCGACCAAAAGGGGGAGTTCTCTAATAATACAGCACTTAAATCACCGTATTGAATATCTTCTTTAATGGGATGTACCTGATGACTTCCTCCAATCACCAATCCCTTACCTGTTAATAGATCGCTATCTGGTTTTGATTTATAATAGATCGCGAGTACATCTTTAGATGCTTGAAAATGATTGTCCTGAATACTTTCCTCCGTCAATGGGATAAATTTGCTTTTATCACTAGTGGTGCCACTACTTTTGGCAAACCATTTTACAGGGGTATTCCATAAAATACCATCTTCCCCATCCATGATTTGGTCTATATAAGGCTTTAAGTCTTGGTATTCGTGAATAGGAACAGTGGCTTTGAATTTTCTAATATTAAAGATGTCTGCAAATTGATATTTAAGACCAAATGCAGTGTATTGTCCGTGTGTAATTAAATCTTGTAATATCTCGCGCTGAGCTGCAATGGGGCTATTCACCCAATGCTCAATATGCCAATAACGGAATCGAGCTAATCTAGACAGTGCCGGGCTGAAAATCTTCATAGGTATAACACAATATACGCCATACACTTTAATAAATTAAGTAATAAGGGTATGTTTTAGGACCCAATGATATGCGGTTATTTTGCCTTGTTACCCATTTCAATAATCCAATCCTTGCGCTTTAATTCAAAATTGGTTCCTAGATATAATCGGCGCACTTGTTCGTCCTCGGCTAATTCTTCGGCGCTGCCATGTTTGAAAATTTTTCCTTCAATTAATAAATAAGCGCGATCACAAATCGAAAGCGTTTCATTTACATTATGATCGGTAATTAAAATACCAATATCTTTTAATTTTAAACGAGACACCACTGATTGTATATCCTCTACAGCGATAGGATCCACGCCAGCAAAGGGTTCGTCTAATAAAATAAATTTAGGATCTACGGATAATGCACGTGCAATTTCGGTACGACGACGCTCGCCTCCACTTAAACTATCTCCAAAATTATCGCGCACTTGGTGTAAGTTAAATTCGTCCAATAAACTTTCTAATTTATATTCTCTTTCGGCTTTTGTTAATTTGGTCATTTCTAAAACCGCCATAATATTATCGGCTACTGATAGTTTTCTAAACACACTTGCCTCCTGTGGTAAATAACCTAGGCCCATTTGTGCACGCTTATACATGGGCAGTTTGGTAATATCTTCATCGTTTAAAAAAACCCTTCCTTCATCAGGTGCAATTAACCCTACTACCATATAAAAAGTAGTGGTTTTGCCCGCTCCATTGGGTCCCAATAAGCCAACAATTTCACCTTGTTTTACCGAAATACTTACATTGTCCACTACTTTGCGGCCCTTATATTGCTTAATTAGTTTATCGGTATGTATGGCGAGTATCACTGTAAATATTTATACAAAAATAAGGGGAAATACAGGAATTGACTCATTGGAAACTAATATTAACTATTTTTGTTTTCTATGCAGGTAATTGAACATTTAGCAAAAGCAAAAAGCACCCTCGTCTCCTTTGAAGTATTACCCCCCTTGAAAGGTAAAACCATCTCTTATATATATGAGCATTTAGATCCGCTTATGGAGTTTAAACCCTCATGGATTAATGTCACTTATCATCGCAGCGAGACCATTATTAGAAAAAATGAAGAGGGTAAAGACGAAAAGGTAGATGTGCGTAAGCGTCCAGGCACAGTAGGTATTTGTGCTGCTATTATGAACCATTATAATATTGATGCAGTACCTCATATTATTTGCGGTGGATTTTCCAAAAGAGAAACTGAAGACGCTTTAATTGATTTGCAATTTTTAGGCATTGATAATGTGTTGGTGTTAAGAGGCGATGCCGAAAAAGGACAAAAAACATTTGTACCTGAACACAATGGCAACAAGCAAGCTATTGAATTACTAACACAGGTGGTAGGGCTTAACAATGGTGTTTATCTTGATAAGGATATCATTAATGGAAGCAAAACAAATTTTTGTATGGGCGTAGCAGGGTATCCCGAAAAACATTTTGAAGCGCCAAGTATGGAATTTGATTTACAACGCGCAAAAGATAAAGTGAATGCCGGTGCTCAATATATAATGACACAAATGTTTTTTGACAACAAAAAATATTTTGAATATGTAGATGCTTGCCGAAGTATTGGAATTACAGTGCCTATTATTCCAGGATTGAAACCCATTACCAACAAAAAGCAATTAACTATTTTGCCCAATATTTTTTATGTTGACATTCCTACAGATTTATCTTCGGCCATGTTGGCTGCCACTACTGATGAGGCTTGCGAGCAAGTAGGAACAGAATGGTTGATACAACAAAGTAAGGAACTAAAAGCTGCGGGCGTTCCTGTTTTACATTATTATACATTAGGTAAACCCAAAGTGGTAAAGGATGTAGTATCTGCCGTATTTTAAAATTATTTACGCTCTTTTTTATTATTCGTATTGATTAAAAAATCATTGAACTGCTCAATGCTCAAATTTTTTGCAATAATTTTTTTATTGGCATCAAGTAAATAAAAGGTAGGTGTTTTAAAAACATCATAAAGTTGTCGAATAGTAGTGGGCTTTCCTGCTTTTACTTCGTTGTTTAAATCGGATTCTGTTTGGTATGCATGGATCCATCCCTCTAATTTATTATCCTTGATAAAAGTTTTCCATGCAGTCAATTCTTTATAATTAATATTCACTGATAAAACTTTCACTTTTAAACCGGACCAGATGTTTTTATAAAATGAATCTAATCTTGGAATTTCAACTTTACAATGACTACAAGTAGGATCCCAAAAAGCGACAAAGGTATAAGGGGATACGATATCGTATAATGATATTTTTTTGTCTTGAAGATCATTCAAAACTAGTGCTGGCGCGGCTAAGCCTAATTGATTAGCCATCATGCTATAAGCCCTTTCGGTGATTGATTTTTTAGAAGCTTCATTTAATAAAACAGTATCGCCTTTAGCAAAAAAGTTTTGATAAATATGTAAAAACACTTTATCCTGTCCCATAAATTCGGGATTGATATATTTATTTGTAAACTTAAAAAGTAAGAATGGATAAATTTCCTTTCCTGTTTTTGCTACGGTTAACATATATTGAACTTCTTCAATAATAGAATCAGGTTCACGAGAAACATAATTTTTAAAATACTCATCTAATTTTGTTTCAAAAAAAGGAGTTCTAATTAAACGATTATCATTAAATACAACATCATCCCAAAAATGATTTTTTACATAATAAAAAGGGTATACCGAATCCGCTTTACCTTTAACAATGGGAATGGCAGGGGCTTCTGGTCGTTGCATCACATTTAAAAAAAAGGCGGTCATTGATTTAGGTTGTTCTTTAATGATTGCTTTACGTTTTTCGACCAACTCCTTTTTTTTATTATTATATTGTAAAGTAATGGCAGCTGAATCCTTTGCTGTTTTGGCTAATTTAAAACTCGTTTCAATTTCATTTAATTGACTACCCACCAGATTGATTGATTTTGAGTAAGACGAAAAAATTAAATTTTCATTGGAACCTACAAAAGTTACATTACTTAAATTAGTTGTATCTGCAATGATTTTAAATTTTTGTGTTTCATCTACCAGAAAATCAAATAAGATGGCAAATTTGGGAGACACAACAAAATAAATACCCGGAGTTAATTTTTTAGTGGATTCGAATACCCCCTCACTTTTTTCATTTAAAATAGCAGAATCAGCCAATACGCGGTTATTCCCATAATTAGTACCAATATAAATTTTTATATTCTGATAGGGTTTAAGGCTAATTTGAATAGAATGGCCAATGCTAGTCTCTGTTTTTTTAGTTTGAGCAAAGCTTTGTAAGGTAAATAACAGTATTACTACTAATGCATTCCACTTTAAGTTCTTTATCATTTTAAAACGTCGTTTTGTGAAAAAATCCTTGTAAAAATAAGGATATAATCAATAAATGAAACTATAATTAAAACTGGGATTTACCTTTAATTTAATCCCTGGGTATTACCTTTGTTGCCGTGAGAAAAATAAAACAAGCCCCTATTTTAGAAAAAGTCCTGATGGAGGATTATGCTGCCGAAGGGAAGTCACTTGCCAGGGTGAACGGCAAGGTTATTTTTGTAGAAGGGGCTGTTCCTGGCGATATAGTGGATATACAACTTCAAAAAAACAAAGCAGATTGGGGAGAGGGCTTTGTAAAACATTTTCATACTTATTCTCCAATTCGAGTAAAGCCTTTTTGTTCTCATTTTGGCGTTTGCGGAGGATGTCAATGGCAGATGCTGCCTTATGAGCAACAATTAGTGTATAAACACAAACAGGTTTTTGATAATTTAACTCGAATTGCAAAAGTTCCCTTACCGGAAATCCCACCCATCTTAGGAGCATTGGAAACACAAGCTTATCGAAATAAGGTGGAATATACTTTTGCCACCGAAAAATTTATTCCATTTGAGGAATTCAAAGCCATGAAGGCAGCAGGAATGGAACCTATAAAAACACCCGGTGCTGGTGGATTTCATGCAAGGGGATTTTTTGAAAAGGTGGTAGAAGTAGATACATGTTATTTACAAGCGGAACCTACCAATGGAATTAGAAAAACGGCCGTTCAATTTGCGATTGACAATGATATGCCATTTTATAATATCAAACAACATCAAGGATGGTTGCGTAATATGTTTATACGTAATACGACCAAAGGTGAGTGGATGGTTAATTTGATATTAGGCTATGACGGGGCTGATAAAAGAGAAGCACTTTTGAATCTATTATTAAAAAAATTCCCTCAGATTACTACGCTATTATATACCATCAATGAAAAACGAAATGATAGCATGCAGGACTTGGTTCCTCAAATTTATTTTGGTAATGGATATATTACAGAAGTATTAGAAAACTTTGAATTTAAAATTAGTCCTAAATCATTTTTTCAAACCAATTCAAAGCAAGCAGAACGCTTATACCAAGTGACGCGTAGTTTTGCAGAGCTTACAGGTAAGGAAGTCGTATATGATTTATATTGTGGAACTGGTAGCATTGGTATTTTTTGTAGTCAACACGCTAAAAAAATTATTGGAGTAGAAGTGGTTGCCGAAGCCATTGAGGACGCAAAGGAAAATGCGCGTATTAATAACTTATCTCAAACTGCTTTTTTTGCTGGAGATGTTATTGATATTTGTGATGATGCTTTTTTTGAAACTCATGGTAAACCAGATGTGATTATCACGGATCCCCCAAGGGCTGGGATGCATGATAAATTGGTAAAAAAATTATTAGAAATTCAAGCGCCTCTGATCGTATATGTAAGTTGTAATCCTGCAACACAGGCAAGAGACTTATCTTTATTGGGTGAAAAATATACAGTGACTCAAATTCAGCCCGTTGACATGTTTCCACATACTTTACATATTGAAAATGTCGTTCAATTAAAACGAACCGATTTATTATAAAAAATTAAATACAGCATGAATCAATTTAGGCCTACTCGTTTTGAAGTTTTACCTACTGTAATTAAAAATCTATTAATAATTAATGGATTAATATTTTTAGCACAAAATACTTTTGGTGGACCTACAAGTGCTTTTTCGTTTGAGGATTATTTTGCATTACATGCATGGCAAAGTAGCTTATATCAACCATGGCAATTAATTTCTCATATGTTTTTGCATGGTGATTTTTGGCATATTTTAGGCAATATGTTTGCTTTATGGATGTTTGGATCTATCCTTGAAAATGTATGGGGTCCTAAACGATTTTTATTGTTTTACTTTTTATGTGGCGTAGGAGCAGCAGTTATCCACTTACTTATTTTATCTTATGAAAACATTGCATTAGGTAATGAGTATCAAACATTATTAACCTTAAGTAAATCCAATGCAGCTGGCTTTAGTGATGCACTCGTTAAGTATGCACAATCACACCATATTCCTTTAAGCCGTATTTTAAGTGATAATAAAGTAAGCTTGTCTACACCGGGTTTGGCACCAGAGCTCATGGATTTGATCACAACCTATTATAACAAGTCCATTAATACTGCAACCTTAGGTGCTAGTGGTGCGGTCTTTGGAATATTAATTGCCTTTGTGTATTTATTCCCCAATACCAATATCTATATTTATTTTCTATTTCCTATTAAAGCAAAGTGGCTAGGTATTTTATATTTTGCTTTTGAATTGTACAAAGCATTGGAAAATTCAGCAGGGGATAATGTAGCAAGATGGGCGCATGTGGGTGGGGCGATTGTAGGCTTTCTGTTGGTATATATTTGGAAGAAAAAAGGGCACTAGATTTTTCATGTCGGTTTTAAAAAAATAAAATGCAGCAGCATACAACACAAAAACCATTATTAGGATCTGATAATAATGCATTGGTGGCATTATTGGCGATTCATTTAGTCTCCTATGCTTTATTGGGCTTTTTAAAAGTGATTTACTTTTTAGACAGTACTCCTATTGAGCAATTTTATAAAAATGTTTTTCATCTTTTTACTTTACCAACAAGTGGGATGACTTGGCTAAGACAACCTTGGAGTTTATTTACATATAATTGGATACATGATGGTTTTTGGAGTTTGTTTACCAATATGATTTGGCTAAGTGTTTTTGGATATGTTTTACAAAACAAGCAATTCAACCAACATTTATTTCCTATTTATTTTTATAGCGGGCTTATAAGTGGCCTTTCGTTTTTATTATTTTCTTTGAGTAGTGATATCGCATTCCCTTTAATGGGAGCGAATATGACCGTCACTGCTATAGTATTGGCGGCTACCCTTTTGACACCTCAGTATAAATTTTTACCTCATATTGGGAAAGGCATCCCATTGTGGATTATTTCGCTGCTCTATTTAATAATACAAATAGCAAGCTTAACGCAGTATCAATTAGCGAATACCATAGTGACTATCATTGCTGGTTTAGTAGGCACTGTTTATGTGTTGTTATTAAAAAAAGGAACTGATTTAGGAAAATGGATGCATAATTTATTACATTGGTTAAATAAAAGTGCAGCTCCAAAAACCAATGGCTAAAAAATCTCGCATACGACGCTTTAGTAAAAAGCTTTTTTTAATCATACAGTTAGTGTTGTCTGTTTTGTTTTTATATCCTTTATTTATTACACCCCTTCCTCTCATTTGGATTAACGGATTTTTAGGATTGATAGCACCCTACATTGTATTGGCCGAATTATTATTACTTATAATATGGTTGGTTGCCAAGCCATGGCTATCTCTGATTCCATTATTTACTTTGGCAATTGGTTGGAAAACTATTATTGCCTTGGCTGCTTGGCATCCAGGTATGACTTTGACACAAAAAAAGAAAGATAATCATTGTCGCATTATTAGTTGGAATGTAAAAGGATTTAATGGCAATCAAGCAACAAGCGCTTTAAAATTACGCACACAGGATATCGCTTATTCAATTCAAAAATGGAATCCTGATATCATTTGTATGCAGGAATACAATACCAATGAATTGCCCAATGACATTGCGAATCATGCCACTTATTTTAATAAAAACTATCCTTATAATTTTTTTTCAAAGGATAATCAAAAAACAGACAAAGCTTATTTTTCGGGATGCATCATTTTTTCAAAATATAAAATTATCAATGCGCAACGCATTGGATATACCAATCAAGAGTCGCTTATTTATGTTGACTTATTAAAGGGCGATGATACCATACGTGTTTTTACCACTCATTTGGCTTCTTACCGATTTAAGGAAGATGATTTCATCGCACTTAATACCACCACTCAAACTAATACAATTGATATTAAAGGTAAAAAGGGGATTGTTCGAAAAATGCGCAATGCTTTTGTAGAGCGCGCTGTGCAGGCCGAAATGGTCCGACATTACTTGGATCAAAGTCCTTACCCATCTATCATTTCAGGTGATTTTAATGATGTACCAAGCTCTTATACTTACAAAACGATAAAAGGAGACTGGGGGGATGCTTTTTTAGATAAAGGTTTTGGTATTGGGGCTTCTTATATGGGTCTATCGCCCACACTTCGTATTGATTATATCTTATGTAATGCGGCATGGAAAACCAAGGGCTGGGAATCATTAGATGAAAATTTAAGTGACCACCATATGATCATTGCTGACCTTCAGTTGCTTAAGAATTAACCCTCTTTATTTATTGAAAATAAAATATCTTTGAGGCAATACTAATTATGGCACTCAAAATATATAATTCACTTACACGTCAAAAGGAAGTTTTTGAACCTTTACAAGCGCCCCATGTTGGGATGTATGTTTGTGGACCCACAGTGAGTGGTGAAAGTCACTTAGGGCATGCACGACCTTTTATTACATTTGATGTGGTGTATCGCTATTTATTACACAAAGGATATAAGGTGCGTTATGTTAGAAATATCACAGATGCGGGACATTTTGAGGAAGAGGGAAAATTAGCAGACGATAAAATTAGTTCCAAAGCCATTTTAGAAAAATTAGAACCCATGGAGTTGGTGCAAAAATACACGCACTTATATCATTGGGCAATGGATCAATTCAATAATTTACCACCCAGCATTGAACCCACAGCTACTGGTCATATTATTGAGCAAATAGAGATGATTAAAAAAATCATAAAGGATGGCTATGCATATGAAGCCAATGGGTCGGTCTATTTTGATGTATTAAAATACAACGAAGACTATTCTAAAAAAAATCAGCCCTATGGTATTTTGAGTGGACGCAATGTAGAGGATCAGTTAGATACATCTCGTGAGTTAGATAATCAAGATGAGAAAAAAAATAAAGTAGATTTTGCTTTATGGAAAAAAGCGCCTGCAGAACACATCATGCGTTGGCAAAGCCCATGGGGAGAGGGTTTCCCGGGTTGGCATATTGAGTGCTCGGCAATGGCAACAAAATATTTAGGAAAAAAATTTGATATACACGGCGGTGGAATGGATTTGCAATTTCCGCATCATGAATGTGAAATTGCACAAAGCACAGTATGCAACCATGAAATACCTGCTCGATATTGGATGCATAATAATATGATAACCATCAATGGCCGCAAGATGGGTAAGAGTTATAATAATGTCATTAAATTAAGCGAACTATTTGATGGTTCGCATCCTATTTTGACTCAGGCGTATACGCCGATGACCGTTCGATTTTTTATTTTACAAAGCCAATATCGAGGAACATTGGATTTTAGCAATGAAGCATTGCAAGCATCAGAAAAAGCATTGCGTCGATTAATGGAAGCATACGAGTGGTTAAAAACACAGACATTTGAGACTGGCAGTACTGCAAAAGACATTTCATTAGATGTACAAATAAATACTTGGCTTAATGAGCTCACCGAGTTCATGGATGATGATATTAATACAGCGAAAGTAGTAGCAAATTTATTTGAGATTATACCTACTATAAATTCACTTAAGGATAAGCATATTACATCCGATGCTTTAGCAGGAGACACTTTAGTAAAAACTCAACAACAGCTTGAATTATTTATTGAAAATATATTAGGTCTTAAAGTGGAATCCGGCGCTCATCGCCATCAATTAAATGGCGTCATTGATTTACTTATTGAAATTCGTAAAGAAGCCAAGACGCGCAAGGATTTTGCGACCAGCGATAAAATCCGTAATCAGTTAACTGATATGGGGATTCATCTTAAGGATGAAAAAGACGGCGCAATGAGTTACACTTTTGATTAAAAGATTTCTTTCACACCAATTATTTAATGATCACAATCATCCGCATGTGCGTGGTTGTGCATCCTGCAACTATTGTGATTATTGATATGCGCAATAATAATAAAAAAGGCGGCTGGAAATAATAAAATAATATCTAAGTTCCTAAAAACCATTCTACTCAACATTAATACAATCCCTAGTGAAAATAACAAAAGAGGGCGTAGTGAATGATGGTGTTTTTTATAGCCATGATATAATGAATATGCACCAATTCCAAAGGAAAGCAATATCATCCCCAATTCAAATTGAGTATTATGTAAAATATTAATACCCAATAAAGGCAGGGAGCTAAAAAATAAGGGCAATAATGCGCAATGAATGGCACAAGCCAAAGAAGCTCCAATTCCTACTGCGTCCCAATTCCATTTTTTAAACATATTACAAAGATAATCCAATGTTGGCTTACTTAGGCAACTTAGCTAGGGTTCCCCCAAAATAATATTACCTTTGTTTTGCAAAATGATAAGCTAGATCTATTGCCTTTTCATTGGATTAAATTATAAAAACATGACTAAGAAAACCGCATTTTATCTTTTATTTTTTACTGTATTATTGCTAGGTTTTTATTATTTTTTATTTAGAGGAACCGATAATTGGAAAGTGAAAATGCCTGTTTTAAGTTATGTACAACCCTTTCGTTTTATTAATCAGGATGGACAAGCTTTTACCGATAAAAATTTATTAAATAAAATTACGGTGGTTGAATATTTTTTTACTACTTGTAAGGGGATTTGTCCAAAATTGAATACAAATATGAAACAGGTGTATGAAATTTATAAAAACGAACCCGATTTTCAAATTGTGTCACATACCTGTAACCCAGACACAGATTCGGTTTCAGTTCTTAAACATTATTCAGATTCCTTAAAAGTAAATACACAAAAATGGATTTTTTTAACTGGGCGTAAGGACAGTTTGTATCAGATGGCGAGAGGTTCTTATTTATTAGATGATCCAAAAAATAATGTAGAAAAAATAGAAGATCAGTTTATACACACCCAATTTTTTGCTTTAGTTGATAAACAAGGCAAGGTTCGCGGTAAAATTTATGATGGGCTTAAAGTACTAGAAGTGGAGCAATTAAAACAGGATATCGCCAAACTATTAAAAGAATAATTGAATGATTTTTGTAACAGGTGCAAGTGGTTTAGTAGGCTCTCATTTAATAAAGTCATTGTTGTCGCAAAACAAACAAGTAGTGGCTTTGTATAGAAATTCGATACCTGATTTTGAGGGTGCAGAAAAAGTGACTTGGGTATTAGGTGATATATTAGATATCGGTTCATTAGAAAAAGCAATGAATGGAGCAGATCAGGTTTACCACTGCGCCGCCATAGTTTCTTTTGCACCTAAGGATCGCCAAAAAATGTTAAAAGCAAATCAGGAAGGCACTGCTAATGTGGTCAATACTTGTTTGGATAAAAAAATACAAAAATTAGTTTATGTAAGTTCAGTAGCTGCACTTGGTCGTATTCGCGTTGATGCTGCAATAGATGAAACCATGAGTTGGACACCTGAATCAAGTAATAGCATCTATGGCCAAACAAAGTATTTAGCTGAAATGGAAGTGTGGAGAGGCATGGCCGAAGGTTTACAAGCAGCTATTGTGAATCCGGTAATTATATTGGGTTCTGGTGATTGGACAAAAGGATCTTCTGAGATTTTTAAATCGGCATATGATTCATTTCCATGGTACACGAATGGCGTAAGTGGATTTGTAGATGTGATGGATGTGGTGGATGCAATGCAATTATTAATGGACAGCCCTATCAGCGGGCAACGATATATTATTAGCGCTGAAAATGTAACTTATCAATCTGTATTTAGTTTAATAGCACAAGCTTTTAATAAACGTCCTCCTTATCGACGCGTCACGCCTTTATTAACAGCGATTGTATGGCGATTAGAAGCAATCAAAGGGATGTTGACGGGTAAGTCGCCTTTATTAACCAAGGAAACGGCTGCAACCGCACAAGCAGTGGTGCATTTTGATAATAGTAAATTATTAAAGGCTTTCCCTCAATTTAAATATCGCCTCATTCCTGAAAGTATCAAACGTATTTGTTTGGAACTGAAGCAGCTTCATCATTTGAACTAGTGAATTTTATTTTCGCGTTTTATTCCATTACCTTTTTCCAAAGTTCAGGAATGCGTTTTATCCATACCAGCTCTCTTTTTTTAATAGAAGCTTCCTGCGCAGGAAAACCCAGATATACTTTATTGGCTTCTAAGGAGCCTGTGACCCCTGAGTGACCCAATACTGTGGCATTTTCCCCTATCGTAATGGTTTTAGTCACACCTACCTGACCCCAAAGTGTTACCCCAGATTTAACTTGAACGCCTCCAGCAATAGCGACGCCTGCAGCAAATAAACAATTCTCGGCTACTTGGGTATCATGGCCAATATGTACCAAGTTATCAATCTTGGTTCCTCGGCCAATAAGGGTATCTCCACTTACCCCTCGATCAATAGTGCATCCTGCCCCAATTTCAACCTTATCTTGAATCACCACCCTACCGCAGCTCAGTAGCTTTTTATACCAATCCTGGCGATCTTTTTTAGTGTTATAATAAAAGGCATCGCTACCAATAACCGTATTAGCTTGAATGATCACATCATCTCCAATTATAGTATCTGCTAAAATGGAAACATTAGGATATAACACGCAATTTTTTCCTATTTGTACATTAGGCCCAATAAAAACATGGGGCATTATAATAGTGTCTTTTCCAATAATTGCATCATCACTTATTGCTTTTGTGCTTGCAATAAATGGTTTAAAGTGAGACACAATTTTTAAATATGCTTCAAATGGATCTTTACAATACAATAATGTTTTACCATTAGGTACTTCTACATTTTTATCATTAATAATAATACAACTTGCTTCGCTGTTTAAACAAGTATTATAGTATTTGGGATGATCAACAAAGACAAGATCTCCTTTTTCAACTTGATGAATTTCATTCACTCCAGTAATTTCTAAGTGTTGATTACCGATGATTTCGGTATGGGTTAACTCAGATAACCATTTAACAGAAACAGGTGTATTTAGCTTCATATGTATGATTTTGGCCTAAATCAAAGGTAATGCCCCTTTTTTATAAAAATATTTTTTTAATCATTTAGTGCATAAATAAGCCCTTCTTTTTTATAAAAATATGACCATTGTTATGCTTCATTTGTATAAAAATGAAATTAAACTCATTTTATGAAATCCTTTATTCATCAATGTTTCAGCAATTTTTAAAAAATATAATCATCTTAATTCATAATTATATTTCATCATAAATTGCCTCATTTTTATAAAAAAATAATTGACCTAATTGGGCCATTTGTGGATAACCGCAATAAATTTGTTCAAAATATTTTTTGAATTAGAAAAAAGTATATTTAATATTGTGAAGGGAATTCAATTCCCGTACTTACTAACCCATCCATATACGAGGTCCTCTTGAGCATTCAGGAGGACTTTGTTTTTTTTATTAAGCGATAAAAATGGAATACTATTTAATATATAAACCTTATCAAGTGCTTTCGCAATTTTCTGCTACTGATGGTAAATTATGCTTAAAAGACATCTTGAATGTACCTAAGGATGTTTATCCGGTTGGACGATTAGACTATGATAGTGAAGGTTTATTATTATTAACCAATGATACAAGTATCAATCATCAATTATTACATCCGCAATTTGCACATACACGAACTTATTGGGTACAAGTGGATGGTGCCATCACAACAGAAGCATTAGCAAGTTTATCAAATGGTGTTAACATTTCAATAGAGGGAAGTGCTTATCAAACTAAAAAAGCGAATCTTACATTATTAGATTCTTCATTACAAGTCCCCGATAGAATGCCTCCCATAAGAGTGCGTCAAACCATCCCGACCAGCTGGGTATCTATACAATTAACCGAAGGCAAAAATAGGCAGGTTCGAAAAATGTTTGCTAAAGTGGGTTTTCCCGTATTACGATTAATTAGGGCTCAAATTGGGCAGTTTTTCATTGGCCAAATGCAACCCGGGGATTGCCTATCACTAACTGCCGAGGAAGTGCAAAAGGCTTTATTCGTTAATTGACCCTTAAGTTTTACTTTTGTACTATAATATATACCATTCATGAGCCAATCTCTATCAGAACAAGAAATTATAAGACGCGAAAAATTACAACAATTGGAAGCGGCAGGCATTAATCCTTATCCTGCGCCTCTTTATCCAGTGACCCATTATTCTCAAGATATTAAGCAGACTTATACAGAGGAAAACAAGGAGCAATTTGCAACCGTGTGTGTGGCAGGTCGAATTATGAGCGTGAATGATAAAGGGAAGGTGTTATTTGTAAAAATCCAAGATGATAAAGGCATTTTTCAACTATATATAAAGAGAGATGAAATTTGTCCTGACGAGGATAAAACTTATTGGGATGTGATGACTAAAAATGCCATGGACTTAGGAGATATCATTGGTGCCACTGGCTATGTGTTTATAACCAAGACGGGTGAAATTTCTTTACATGCCAATACGGTTACATTATTAGCTAAATCTTTAAAGCCATTACCAGTAGTAAAGCGCGATGAAGATGGTCATGTATTTGATGCAGTCACTGATCCAGAATTTAGATATCGTCAACGATATGCTGATTTAATTATCAATCCAGATGTAAAGGAAACATTTGCAAAGCGTACTTTATTAATGACGACTATTAGAGAATTTTTAAATACACGTGGTGCTTTAGAAGTAGATACACCAGTATTGCAAGCCATACCAGGAGGCGCTGCAGCGCGTCCCTTTACAACACATCATAATGCATTAGATGTTCCTTTTTATTTACGTATTGCCAATGAATTATATTTAAAGCGCTTAATTGTGGGCGGCTTTGAATGGGTATATGAGTTTAGCCGCAATTTCAGAAACGAAGGAATGGATCGTACACATAATCCAGAGTTTACAGTATTAGAATGGTATACAGCTTACAAAGATTATTTCTGGATGATGGAAATTACAGAACAATTATTTGAAAAAATAGCCATGACATTACATGGTAAAACCGAAGTAACAGTGGGAGAGACGACTATTAATTTTAAAGCACCATTTCGTCGTGTCACTATTATGGAAGCCATTCAGGAAAATACAGGCATTGATATTTCCGCAATGGATGAAGCAGGATTAAGGGCAGTATGTCAGCAATTACATATCGATGTACCTCCTACTATTGGTAAAGGAAAATTGATCGATGAAATTTTTGGCGCGACAAGCGAATCAAAATACATCCAACCTACTTTTATCATCGACTATCCAATTGAAATGAGTCCGTTGACTAAAAAGCATCGATCCAAAGAAGGCTTAGTAGAGCGATTTGAATTAATGGTGAATGGAAAGGAGTTGGCCAATGCGTATACCGAATTAAATGATCCTATTGATCAACGCAAGCGATTTGAGGAACAAGTGGCTTTAATGGAAAGAGGAGATGATGAAGCCATGTTTATAGATCATGACTTTTTAAGGGCCTTGGAGTATGGCATGCCGCCTACTTCTGGTATTGGAATAGGGATTGATAGATTATGTATGATGATGTTAAATCAACCGTCGATACAAGATGTGTTGTTTTTCCCTCAAATGAGACCGGAGCATAACGATTAATACAACTACAAAAATAAATCGTAGAATAATTTAGCACCAGGGACCACCGAATAGTGTGCTAAATCGGTAATGCCTTCTGCTGCCAATACCTCCTCGTCAATAAATGTTTTTCCTGTATACTCTAATTTTTCCTTTCTTAAAATATACAAAGCAGCATCGGCTATAATAGCTGGAGTTCTACTCATATTAGCCAACATCTCACCGCCTAATAAATTACGAACTGCTGCAGTGTCAATTGTGGTTCGAGGCCATAATGAATTACAAGCAATATTGTCCTCTTTAAATTCTTCTGCCCAACCTAAAGTCAACATACTCATATCATATTTAGAAATAGTATAAGCCACATGAGGCCCTAACCATTTGGGTGCTAAATTAATGGGAGGCGATAAAGTTAAGATATGCGCATGCGATGATTTTTTTAAATAAGGCAAAGCATGTTGCACTACTAAAAAAGTACCTCTTACATTAATGCTGTGCATTAAATCAAATCTTTTACTAGGCGTGTTGGCGGTGTCGGTAAGTTGAATAGCGCTTGCATTATTTATTACAATATCAATGCCTCCAAATTTTTCGACTGCTTGTTGCATCGCATTCGCAATTTGCGCTTCATCTCTAATGTCCACTTGCACTGCTAAGGCTTTAACACCTAAGGCTTCTACCTCAGCAGCAGCAGAAAAAATAGTACCACCTAAACGCGGATCTTCCTGAACCGATTTTGCAGCAATCACAATGTTAGCACCTTCTCCAGCCAACTTCAACGCCATTGCTTTTCCAATGCCCCTACTACCACCGGTTATAAAAACTGTTTTTCCTTGTAACGACATGGCTAATATTTTTATAGTGAACTATTTAAAAAAGTAGTAATTACTTTTTCGGTTTCGGCACAAGCAACATCTAATACTTCATTTTCAATAATGGCATTAAATTGAATGCTAAAACTTATTTCATATGCTGCTTTATCTAATCTTACTTGAATACTTTCGGGGGTTTCGGTTTTTCTTTTTTCTAATCGGTCCCTTAATACTTCGATGGAAGGGGGCTTAATAAAAATAGAAAAACTTTTATCTCCTAATTTTTTTTGAACACGAAGGGCGCCTTTAACATCAATGTCTAACACGGGAATTTTTCCTTGTGACCAAATACGATCTAACTCTGATTTCAAAGTACCATAATAAATACCTTCATACACCATTTCATGTTCAAGGAATTCATTTTGATATATCAAGCCTTCAAATTTAGCCAAGGAAATAAAATGATATTCAACGCCGTCTTGTTCAGTACCCCTAGGAGCACGTGTGGTAGCCGATACCGAAAAAGATAAATTAGGTAAACGCTTTAATAAAAATTGAGCAATAGAGGTTTTCCCTGCACCCGAAGGGGCTGTTAAAATAATTACTTTTTTTACTAATTCAGACATCCGATCCTAGGTTTAAAAATGGGCGTAATTGTACTTGTCTAAATTACTGAAATACCATCTAAATAAATAAAAATGTAGCTTTTATATACCTTAGCGAATCATCACAATATTGGTGATTCTTAATATCTCTTCTTAAAGTTGCGGTTGTTATTATTGCGTCCGCCGCCACCGCCGCTTGGTCCACCTTGACTACGGCCACCTCGGTTATTATTATTGCGATTATTTTGCCAACGACCACCTGCAGGGCGATATTCATCGCGTTCAAAATTTTGATTGCGATGTTTAATATAAGGAGTGTTGCTAAATTCTAATTCACCACCGGTAATGGCATTTAACTCACTACGAATTGCATCATCTTGAACTAATTCCTTATGCCAGTTGCTATAAGCTAGTTTCATATAATGCGCAATCGCATGAGCGAAACCAGCTTTTTTCTCTTGATCTGTTTCGGCCATTGCTTTATCAATCACCAATTCTAAATTTTTACCAAGGTGCGCATATCTAATTTTACGCTTGGGATAAGGTAAAGGATCTGGTTTTTGCTTATAGGTTTCTCGAGTAGGAATGGGATAAGGGCTATCTACATCCAATTGAAAATTGCTCATAAAAAATAGGTGATCCCATAATTTATGCTTGTAATCCTCGATATTTTTAAGCTGGGGGTTTAAAAAGCCCATCAATTCAATGACCACTTGGGCTTGTTCCTGTCTTTTGGCACGGTCCTCAATGGTCATAAGATGGTCTACCATCCTTTGAACATGACGGCCGTATTCTCTCATCCCCATTATGCTTCTTGCTGTATTGTACTCCATGTAATTAACTTCGTCTGACAACAAATGTAAGGATTTTTACGGTTAATTTCCCCCACATCAAAAACCGCACCGCGGTTTTTTCTTATCTTCGTAGTACTATGGAGCAATTGTTACAACAAATAGAGGCTATAAAAAAGGAAATCGCATTAGCGGTGGGTACAACGCATGCGGAGGTAGAAGCCTATCGAATTAAATACTTAGGAACCAAAGGCTTGGTGAAACAAATAATGGGCGAAATGAAAAATGTCCCCAATGATCAAAAAAAAGAATTTGGGCAGATATTAAATGCGTTTAAAATAGCGGTTGAGGAAAAATTAGAAATATTATTAGCAGGTTTAGGAGATACAGATGAAAATAATGCGAACATCGACATGAGTTTGCCGGGCGATGCGATTAGTATTGGAACGCGACATCCATTAAATTTAGTACGCAATCAAATGGTTTCTATATTTAAGCGATTGGGATTTGCTGTCGCTGAAGGACCAGAAATAGAAGATGACTGGCATAATTTTGGTGCCATGAATTTACCAGCCGATCATCCGGCGCGAGATATGCAAGACACTTTTTATGTAAAGCAAGGCACGGAAGACAACGCAGCATGGTTGTTGCGTACACATACAAGTAGTGTGCAAGCGCGTGTGATGGAAACACAAAAACCTCCTATTCGAGTCATATGTCCAGGACGCGTGTATCGCAATGAAACTATATCTGCGCGTGCGCATTGTTTTTTTCATCAAGTAGAAGGATTGTACATTGATGAAAATGTAAGTTTTGCAGATTTAAAACAAACACTTTATTTTTTCGTACAAGAAATGTTTGGCAAGGATGTGAAAGTAAGATTCCGTCCAAGTTATTTTCCATTCACCGAACCTAGTGCCGAAATGGACATCAGTTGTCAAATATGTAGTGGTAAAGGTTGTAATATTTGTAAGCACACTGGATGGGTTGAAATTTTAGGAAGCGGCATGGTACATCCTAATGTGTTAAAAAACTTTGATATCGATCCTGAAAAGTATACTGGCTTTGCCTTTGGTATGGGTGTAGAGCGTATTGCACAATTAAAATACCAGGTAAACGATTTGCGTTTATACTCACAAAACGACTTGCGCTTTTTGCAACAGTTTAAGAGCGTCTAGAAAAATAATATGTTACACAACACTAGGGGTATTGTACTTCGCGTCACAAAATATGGAGATACTAGTGTGATCATATCAGCTTATACCGAACTTTTTGGTTTACAACAATACATCGTAAAAGGCGTAAGGGTAACAAGTAAAAAGGGCGCAAACAAAGGTGTATTTTATCAACCTGCTGCCATTTTACAAATGGAAGTGTATCATGCACCCATGAAGTCATTACAAATGTTGAAGGAAGTAAGTTGGGATTATGTATATCAAAATGTATACTCTGATGTACTTCGTAACGCAGTAGCTTTATATATTGTTGAAGTGTTGCAACAAACCATGCAACCCGAACCGCATCCTGAATTATTTTATTTAATAGATGATACTTTTAAACAACTTGATAAAGGAGGACCGGGCTTAGTAAGTAATCTTCCCATTTATTTTTTGATTCACTTAAGTCAAACAATGGGATTTGGATTACAAGGAAAGTATAGTCCAGACACGCCGATACTCGATATCAAGGAAGGCGAGTTTGTTGCAAAGCCACCTGCCCATCCTTATTTTTTAGAATCGCAAACAGCACAAGTGGCTTCCTCTTTTTTGCAGGTGCAGTTTTATAATGATTTAGAAACAATTTCACTAAGCGGCGGACAGCGAAAAAAAATATTGGAACTTTTTCAACTATCCTTGAGCTGGCATTATAAAAAATTCAGTGATATTAAATCACTTCCTATACTGCAATCCATCTTACATTAGTTCACCATTATTTCATCCGTGAATAAAAATTGTCGTCTTGAATTATCTGCTTGAACGCGAATAAATCTAGCCGATATATTGGATAGTTGCGACTCGAAAGTTTTAAATGATAATTTTTTATCGGTGTCGGGAATATTATTATCTACTTTAATTGGATTGGTAAAATTGATGCCATCGTTTGAAAAAGAATAGGAAACCGATTTAGGCATATATACACCAGCACCCACATATTGCATAAAGCGAAGTCCAATTTTATTGACAGGGGTCACATTCTCCATATCTACAACCACGTCAAAATCAATCAAATAACCAAGCCATTGTTTATCTGAATAAGTAATACTTCCTATAATACCATTGGTAAGGGTAGATTCAGTTTGAGCAGGATAACTTTTGTCCCAAAGTGTATTGAACTTTACTTTTTTACCAATCGCTTTATGATAATTAGAATAATAAATAGTAGGATCATGCACCACTCCATCATTGGAGATCACCGAAGCTTTAATGGTGACTTCACCTCCTACATAAAAGGGTTGGTCATATTTTATGGAATTGATATTAGGTGTGGATCCGTCTAATGTGTATCTAATATTTGCATTAAAAATTTCAGAGCTAAAACTAATTTTATTTTTTTGCTCCTTCATGTCAGGAGAGGAAAAAACTTCTACAATTGTAGAAGGATGATAGTAGTTGACATTTAGTTTTTGTAATAATAAATAATGACTTTGTAATCTTTGAGTAAAGTTGGAAAAGTTTTTATTTTCATTGAGTGCCCATCCTACTTCACTTAATGCAATTGCTCTAGGGAAGGACATGTATTCAAGATGATAAGTGGTTGGAATGTATTCGGTCCATAATTGCCCCTGTACTCCTTTTATAAATTTTTGTTTGTCTTTGGGTAACACCGCTGGCACAGGATTGTAATTGTACACTCGCTTCATAGGTAAATAACCACCAATAGCTTCAGGTTGTGTAGATGGCACATTTTGATAAGCATCAAAATAAGTTTCACCACCTGGTGTCATAATCACATCGTGGTTTTCCATAGCAGCTTGAATACCTCCTTGTTCACCTCTCCAACTCATCACCGTTGCATTTGGACTTAATCCTCCTTCCAAAATTTCATCCCATCCTAATAAGTTTCTATTATTTTTATTTAAAAACTTTTCTACTCTTTTTACAAGATAACTTTGTAACTCCTCCTCGCTTTTTAAGGAATTATCTTTCATTCTTAATTGACATTTAGGGCATTTTTTCCAAGCGCCTTTGCCTGCTTCATCACCACCAATATGAATGTATTTAGAAGGGAAAATAGCCATCACTTCGGTTAACACTTTTTCAATAAACACAAAGCTCGCTTCATTACCAGCGCAAAATACATCATTGACATAGGGTTTACCCGAGCAGGAAAGTTCAGGATAGGCCGCTAATACTTCCTCAGAATGACCAGGCATTTCAATTTCAGGAATCACGGTAATGCCTCTGGCGCCTGCATAAGCCACAATATCCTTTGCTTGTTCTTGTGTGTAATAACCACCATAGGCATTGGGATCCCCTTCGGATAAATATTTACGATCACTATTCCACCAACTTTTCCAATCATTATGCGTTCTAAAGGCGCTCATCGAAGTTAACTTAGGGTAGCTATTAATTTGTAATCTCCAACCTGGGCCATCGGTTAAATGCCAATGAAAAGTATTGAATTTATATAAAGCCATAATGTCCAAATACTTTTTAATAAAGCTAACAGGATAAAAATTTCTTGATACATCTAAATGCATGCCACGGTATTCAAATCTTGGACTATCAATAATACTACCACAGGGAATTTGTTGTGCATTGTTTTGAAGTAATTGAATTTGCACTAAAGTATTGGTAGCCAACAAAGCAGCTTGTATATTTTTAGCAGTAATCGAAATAGTATTAGGTGTAATATTAATTGCATAGCCTTCTTTTGCAATTGGATCTTTGGTGTTGGCTTGTAAGAATATAATTTTTGAACTATTTTTTGAAGATGAAAAATTATAATTGATTAATTGACTTTGTAATAATTTTTTTGCATTCAATAATGCGGGGGCAGCTTCAATGCTTGTGTTTTTATAAAACGTAAATAGGCCACTTGCTTCCTTTATTGAAATGGGTTTAGGAATCAATTGAGTTAAAGGAGTGGTTGTTTGTGCATTTATAATTTGAAAGCACATGATACATAATAAAAAGCCGCTTATTTTTTTCATCATTTTTATTTTTATATTAATCTTTTTATAGAAGAAGTTTTATTTAACTTTCCTTGTTCATCTAACCCATTTATTGTGACAATACCAGGTTTTTTTCCTTTGGTAAAACTACCTAAATGCTTGTCCATTTGCAAGGCGCATGCGCCATTATAGGTAGCCCAGGAAAGCATTTCAGCCAATTGAATCTCGGGGTGATACAGTTGAATTGTTTTTAATTCATCTAATAGGTTTAAACTCCAGTTGCTAGCGTAGCTGTCGGTACCTATAACTATTTTTGTTTTTTGCGCGCGTAACAATGCAATGGGTGGCATGGCACTTTCAATGTATTGATTTGCATTGGGACATAAACACCAAAAAGTATTGGGCATTTGTTGTTGCACCACTTGAATGTCAGCAGTGGATGTAAAACTATTATGAACTAAAATAAGTGCAGTCGCCTGATTTAATTTAGGCAACACGGATTGTAAACTAGATTTATCGGTAGCATGAAAATAATCAAGTGAGACATTAGTACGTTCATACATTCCTAAAAAATCACCCGTCTTGGTTTTAAAAAATTCATTCTCTGCTTCGGTTTCTTGATTGTGCATACTGATGGTATGAGATCCAAAATGAGCAGCTAATAATTTTAATAAAGCAAAAGTGCAGGAGTAAGGTGCATGCGGAACAAGTGAGGCGCGAATACAATTTTGTTCAAAAGTATTTTGTATAATTATTCCAGCATTTATTTTATCCTGTGCACGCGTTGGATCTAAATCATATAATTCCACAAAACTATAATACGCTAATTTATGTTTTGCCTTTGTGTTTAAAGTGTCAAGGGTATTACAAATATCTCCCACTGCTACAATTCCATTATGGTACATTTCATTTTCGGCAGCTTCGATGGCTTGTTGAATGATTGCATCTTCCACTTTGCGCAAACCCACAATTTGTTTTACAAATTCTTGTAACCCCGTTTTTGGAGGAATCATTCCTTTCAAATGAGACAGTTCTAAATGACAATGTGCATTGATAAAACCAGGGCATAAAATACCATCTACTTTTTGGACTGCATCACCTGCATCTATGAAAGGAACCAATTCCTGTATTACCCCCTGCTCATCTGCGACCAATACCATATTGGACCCCTCGATGAGTTCTGATCCGGTAAAAATTTGAGGGGCTTGAAATTTTTGATACATATATATAAGTATGCTTTGCTTAGCAAGTCCTCTAAAATAACCCAGTTTCCCTAAAAAACACTGTTAAAGCTCAATTTTATACAAAATGAGCTTCATTATGGATTCTTAACTCATTGATAGTCAGTACCATTTTAGTATCATGAAAAATATCATACAAAATTATTATTGATAATCAATGATTTATAAAGACCTGCTACAAAAACAAGTCTCCAATTGTTGGGAAAAGTCAAAATCGCCTCGTACCTTCGCCCTCCCTTATAAAAGGGGGATTATTTTATGGCTGACGGGATAGCGCAGCCTCATTAAAACAAAAGATTATGAGTAAACTACATTTCACCACGAAGCACGCCAACGCGGCTACCGTTAAACATGGCTGGTACATTGTTGATGGTACTAATCAAACCGTAGGACGTATTGCTTC
>JBAXVC010000013.1:0-64445 GCA_037129315.1 Chitinophagia bacterium
AATAATCCACATCTTCTTTCATATCATCAGGAATAGGATTTTCTACATAAGTCATACCTTCTGTAGCGTCATCCCAAATAATAGCTTTCATTCTAATTAAATCAACCACGCCCGTAAATCCATCTTCTGCACCAATAGGTAATTGTAATGGAACTGCTTTCGCACCTAACATTTCTCTTACTTGTGTTACCACCATTAAGAAATCAGCACCAGCACGATCCATTTTATTTACGAACCCAATACGAGGAACTTTATAACGATTCGCTTGACGCCAAACTGTTTCTGATTGAGGCTCTACACCATCAACTGCAGAAAACAAAGCGATCAAACCATCCAATACACGCATTGAACGCTCCACCTCAACTGTGAAATCCACGTGACCTGGAGTATCGATGATATTGAAATAATAATCTTTTGTTCTATCATCTTTTTTACCCAATGTAGTTGGAAACTGCCATTGGCAACTTACCGCTGCAGAAGTAATGGTAATACCTCTTTCTTTTTCTTGCTCCATCCAATCGGTGGTAGCAGCGCCATCATGTACTTCACCAATTTTGTGAATCATACCTGTGTAACGTAAGATACGCTCAGTCGTAGTTGTTTTACCTGCATCAATGTGCGCAGCAATACCAAAATTTCGTTGTAGTTTTAAATCCGCCATATATGGTTTATTTATTTTTAATTTTCACTGAAAAACAGCTCCTTTAAAAGTCTATTTTTCCGAGGCGCAAAGTTAATGATATTAGTAATTGAATGATTCTTTCTTGCCGTTTTTTTCCATAAACTAATACACAGCCCTATTTCTAGTACAAATTGGAGCCAAATAATGGTGGAAATGGGACAAAAAAAACCCCAACAATGAGTCGGGGTTTAATATAGTTGCATCGGTAGGACTTAAACTTTAAAGTGAGAGAAAGCCTTATTGGCTTCAGCCATACGATGTGTATCTTCTTTCTTTTTGAATGCACCACCTTCACCCTTTGTTGCTGCAATGATTTCATTCGCTAATTTATCAGCCATTGTTTTACCATTACGCTCACGGCTAAAACGCACTAACCATTTCATACTTAATGAAATTTTACGATCTCCACGAACTTCCGCTGGAATTTGGAAAGTAGCACCACCAATACGACGGCTACGAACTTCAACCGCAGGTGTTACATTAGAAACAGCGCGCTTCCACATTTCATAACCATCTTCATTAGTGAACTTAGTTACTTTATCCAAAGCATCGTAGAAAATTTTGTAAGCAGTTGTTTTTTTACCATCCAACATAATGTTGTTGATAAAACGCGTCACCGCTACATCGTTGAAACGAGGATCTGGTGCTAATGGAATCTTTTTAGGTTGTGCTTTACGCATGTCGAATATTAATTAGTTGTTATTATTTCTTTGCTTTTTCTTTTTTAGTTCCGTATTTACTACGAGACTGCTTACGGTCCTTCACACCAGCTGTATCCAAGCTACCACGAACAATATGATAACGTACACCAGGTAAATCTTTTACACGACCACCACGGATTAATACGATACTGTGTTCTTGTAAGTTGTGACCCTCACCTGGTATATAAGCGATGACTTCAATCTTATTAGTCAAACGTACTTTCGCTACTTTACGTAACGCTGAGTTTGGCTTTTTTGGAGTTGTTGTATACACTCTAGTACAAACACCACGACGCTGAGGACATGCGTCCAAAGCTCTTGATTTACTTTTAGCCCTGATGATCTCACGGCCTTTTCTCACTAATTGTTGAATAGTAGGCATTTATTATGCTGTTTTGTTCAATTTTGATTTATAAAAAATTCGGACGGCAAAGGTAATGTTCGTTAACCAAATACCAAAATGTTTATTCGCTAATTTTAAAAAAAGACCCCAATTAGCCTAGTTTAAGGCAAATTAATGGGCAAAGGGGTATAAAATAGACTGATGCTCAGCCCATTATTTATATTTTTTCGAGCCAATGGTGGGTATCTGGCAGATTACCCATGCGAATATCATTCAGACGCTTTTTAAGTGCAGGTGCCACTTTTAATGCGTTCACATCAAAATCCATAACATAATCCTCATCTGCTAATCTTGAAATATAGGAAACCACCGCTGCTGTACCTACTCCAAACACTTCCTGAAAAACTCCTTTTTTATGTGCTTCAATAATTTCTGCAACAGATAAATTTCTCTCTTCCACTTCGTAGCCCATTTCTTTTAATAAAATGATACATGAATTTCTTGTTACACCTTTTAATACAGTACCTCTTTCTAAACTAGGTGTAATTACTTTTCCATCAATGACAAACATCACATTCATCATCCCTACTTCCTCTACATACTTATGTTCAATGGCATCGGTCCATAATACTTGATCATACCCATTTTTTTGGGCTAAACTAACTGGATATAAACTAGCACCATAATTTCCCCCATTCTTTGCAAAACCAACACCACCGGGTGTTGCACGCGTATACTTTTTTTCAATTGCGATTTTCATTGGTGCTGAAAAATAAGCACCACTTGGACCTAAGATAATCATGAATTTATAAGTTACAGAAGGACGCACTCCTAAAAATGGATCCGTTGCAATCATAAAAGGTCTAATATATAATGAGCAATCTGGCTTGTTGGGAACCCAATCTTTTTCCAATTGTATTAATTGTTTCATGCCATCCATAAAAAGCCATTCTGGAACAGCAGGCATTTGCATTCTTTCGGCAGAAGTATTGAAACGAATAAAATTTTGATCAGGTCTAAAAATAACAACTTCTCCTTTTTCATTTTTAAAAGCTTTAATGCCTTCAAAAATAGTTTGGCCATAATGCAATACCGCACTTGAAGGATCTAATTCTAATGGAGCAAAGGGTTTAATGACCACATTTTTCCATTCTCCATTTTCATAATCCGCCACCAACATATGATCAGTAAAATTTTTACCAAATGCAATTTCATCCATATTGAATGTAGGCAATTGTGGATTTGTGTTTTTTGTAACTGGGAAAGCATGATTTGTCATGGTCGTATGGTTTGAAAAAGTAGCTAATGAAGTACAAAGAAACGAAAAATATAAAACTTACAACTGTTATTTTTTGGTTTGATTCAATTCGAGTAATTTTCCAACCGAATGAGCCGCGAAAAAACAATCTTACCGAATGCCCTTTTAGTTTCTTTATACAAAGATACTTTGGTACTGCCTGAAATGGCAAAAAAACAAGCAGAAATAATCGCGCCACAAATAATTCCTCCTATTGAACAAGCTCAATCCACTCCTTCGCCTGAAAATGCAGTGAAAGAAATCTCGACTCCAAGCCAATCAGGACCGATCAAATATTTAGGGGAGCATTTAAAACAAGTGACCATCATTGTCAAAGATGAGCTTGCTGTTCATTTGAACGAAAATGATTTAAACTTACTCTCCTCTATTTTAGGAGCTTGCAAATTAACATTAGCAGATATCGCATTAATAAATATTGCGCAACAAAAATTAAGTCTTCATGAAATATTAGACACACTTCCTTCTAAGCTGGTCATGATCTTTGATGTGAGTGGTGCAGCATTAAAAATAAAATTACCTACTACGTTGTATAAATCAATCCAATTAGGTGACACTTATTTATTATTCAGCAATAGCTTATCCTTAATGCAAGGAACTGATCAATCTGCTAAATTGGAAAAGTCAAAATTATGGAACATTCTAAAACAACTTTTTCAATTATAATTCATGACCAATTTAATATTCGCGACCAACAACGAACATAAAGTCACTGAAATACAATCCTTGCTGCCCAACAATATCAGTGTTATTACTTTGAAACAAGCGGGTATCGATATTGATATACCAGAACCACATGATACCATGCACGAAAATGCAGCTGAAAAAGCAAAAACAATTTTTAATATTACTAATCAAAACTGTTTTAGTGAAGATACTGGATTAGAGATTGACGCATTACAAGGAGCACCTGGTGTGCACAGCGCAAGGTATGCAGGCGAAGATCGAAATTTTAAAGCTAATATTGATAAAGTGCTGACCGAACTCAATGGAATTGATAATCGTGCTGCTCAATTTAGAACTGTGATTTGTTTGATATGGAGTGGTGTTGAATATTATTATGAAGGCATTTGCCGTGGTCATATTAGTAATCAAAATACAGGTACATCAGGTTTTGGTTATGACCCTATTTTTATTCCAGAAGGTGCCGATAAAAGTTTTGCAGAAATGTCGCTTGAGGAAAAAAATAAATTCAGTCATCGACAAAAAGCAGTGACGCAACTTTTTGCATTTTTACATTCCTTATAAATTATTAAACTAGGGCTGTGTCGTATTCCAGATCTTCCAACTTTCCTCAGCTTGAATGTGCAACATGTCCAATCCGTTTTGAACAGATGCCCCTTTTGCTAAACCCTTTGCCATAAATAAAGTTTCGGCTGGATTATAAACCAAATCATATAAATGATGTTGGGTAGTCAATAATTCATATGGTATGGAAGGTGCTTCTTGGGTATTCGGAAACATCCCTACTGGACTTGTATTAATAATAAGTGTATGCTTGCTCATAATACTAGCATTTAAATCCTCATAGCTGAAGGTTGGCTGAGATGTTTGCGGGGTGTTGTTTCGCGAAACAAAGACATAGTGAATACCTAATTGAGATAGGACGTACTCTACTGCCGCTGCGGCTCCGCCGGTTCCTAGAATTAAAGCATTTTGATGATGTGGCTTTAAAAATGGTTGTAAGGATTTTTCAAAACCAATCACATCGGTATTATATCCTATTAATTTTCCGTTTTGTTTTTTAATACAATTGCATGCCTGCATTTGTTGAACCACTTCAGACATTTCATTTAAATAAACAAGTACCTCTTTTTTATACGGAATAGTAATATTCAATCCAGCTAATAATGGATCCTCCCACAATGCTAAAAATTTTTGAATGGAATCAATTGGAAAATTTACATATTGTGCATCTGCAATATTTTCCTGCGCAAACTTGTTTGCAAAATAGCCTTCCGAAAAAGAATGCGTTAAAGGATACCCTATGAGTCCAAATTTACGCACAACTATTTATTTAAGTATAAATCAAAAGTGTCTCCTCTAAGTCCAATACGCATTGCTTCCAATGGGATAACTTCATTAGGTGCTATATTTCCTAAATTAACATTACAACCTACTAATTCTAAAAAATACAATTGTTGTGCTTTTTGAGGTGCTTCCCACAAAATTTTTTCTGCAGGTATTTTAGTTAATATTTCCTGAACCAAACCTTCACGCACTTCCCCACTGCCACGATAAATACCTACATTTCCTGCTTCTCTCGCTTCTGCAATTACATAGGAACTTCCTGCACTTAATTCAGCACTCATTAATTCGATCCATTTATAAGGTGGGATGATGTGTGCTGCATCCTTACTACCCACTTCACTATACACAGTAGCATATTTTGAAATTTTTTCAATGTACCCACATTTTTCACTGTGTGGAATTTCAATTGAACCATCACTCACTTCAATGACATCAATTTTATAATCCTTACACATAGCGATATAATCATCAAACTGATTTCGAATCAAGAAAGCTTCAAATAAAGTGCCTCCAAAATAAACAGGAATATTATGCGACTGATACAATTCGATTTTCTTTCTCAAATTAGGGGTTACAAAGGAAGTTCCAAACCCTAATTTGATAATATCAGTATGTGGCTCGGCAACACTTAAAAAATTTTCTGCTTCCCCGAAACTCAACCCTTTGTCCATCACCATTGTCAATCCATGTTTACGAGGTTGAGTAGTACGTTCGGGTATTTGAGTTAAATTAAAATTCATATTGTATTAAGAGTTTGGGGACAAAGGTAATTTAAAAAAATTAAGAAATTTTTCCCTTCTTGTATTTGCTTATGATATCAATCACTTTTTGATCCTGCGTGATTTCGGGATATATTTTCATGAATTTTTTTAGCCACTTAGTGGATTTAGATAAAGCCATCTCTAATTGCAACAACCCATCTGCTGGCTTTTTCATCATAAATAATATGGCACTTCGATAATAAATAAATAATATTTTACCTTGCGTAGATATATAAGCCAATTCGGTTTGTTCCAATGCCATATCTAACTGCTGACTTGATATTAGACATTTAATTAAGTATTCCCAACCAGCAATTTGTTTGGGCTTATTTTTTACTACGGTACCAAAGTAAAAAGCAGCTTCTTTATTTTGACCCATATTCATATAACATTCACCCATTAATATAAAATACTCATTGATGTGTTTATGTATACGAATGGCATGTTCTAATTGCTTAATGGCCATCTCCCATTTCTCTTCCAACATATAAGTGATCGCCATTTTTTGATACAGTCGGCTATCTTCTGCATTAAGATGCACCGCTTTTTTATAATGAAAACGAGCTTGTGCATAATTTTTCATACGATGATAGCAATGACCAATGGCTTCATAAATGACATCTTCGGGACGAGAGAGTTCTAATACTTTTTCTAATGCTTCAATCGCTTCTTTGTATTTTCTTAATCTTAAATAAGCATCCCCCATATTCCGATAGGCATAATCAAATTTTTCATCAATCACTATGGCAAACTGATAAGCATCAATTGCTTTTTCGTGCAATTTTAAACCTTGATACGCTGCAGCTAAATTGAACCATGCTAATGCATTATAGGGTTGTTCGTCAATCAAGTGCTGGTGCAATCGAATACTTTCCTCATTGCGTCCAGTGAAGTCGGTCCAAAAACAAATTTTATATAAAGCTTCTTCATTATTAGGATCCGCTTCTAATACCAATTGCAAACAATCAAAAACTTTATCAAAAGCTTCATGATCATCATAGACATCAGCTAATTCAAATAATAATTCGGTTCGTTCTTGACCTTCAAATAAATGCAGTGCTTCTTGTAATAACACAATGGCTTCTGCTGGTTGATCCAATGCTAAATAAGCATCTGTTTTTAAAATAAATAAATTCATTTCCTTGTGATCATACAAGGCTGCCGTATCTAATAAAATTAGTGCTTCTTTATATTTTCTTGTTGCTAATAATAAATCTGCTTTTTTAATCATCAACAAAGCAGAAAAGGGATATTGATTTAAAGCCAAGTTGGCCGCTTCGATGGCCTCCGTGATCTCATCCTTATCATCAAGATGTTCAATGATTTTTTCAAAATCGTCTTCTTCTATATAGGCATTAGCCCGACCATATTTTAAATTTTGATAGCGCTGCATTAACTCCTGAATATCCCTTGCTTCCTCTTCTTCCTCATGTGGGTTAAACATAAAATAATCTTTTAAAGGTTAATAAAGTGTTGATTATCAATATATTAATTCAATAAAGATGCCCTAATGCTCTTTTATTAAATGTACAAACAACCCCTTAATAATCAATATTTTATTGTTCACATAGGCCCAATAAATCGTTAAAAATATTTTTTAATGGAAATCTCAAAAAAGACTACCTTCGTAGCAACGTGCGAATTATAAAAAACATATTATTATTAACCTTCCTCATCACTAGTTTAGTGATATCTGGAAGCGTATATGCAAGTTCTGTTGTGACCACCAACATGGAAAGTAAAAAAGTGGAGGAAAAATATTCATTGAAAAATTTAGGAAGCCTTTCTCACAAAACAGCAAGTTTTTATACATTAAAATCAAGCTTGGAATTTAAAGGACTTTCAACCAATACCGGATTAGGTAATGCTGCCTATTTGAAATATAACAAAGGAAATGTGACATATGTTATTCCTTATCGTTACAAGGTAATTTTACCTCGCTTTAAAACTCCTTCTCCTATTCTTCCTTAATTAGGTATTTCTTTTTTATTCTAGAATTTGAAAATCCATTCGATTAATCAAAAACTGATTTAATGTAATTGGGCTAAACTCTAATTGAGTAGCAAAATATTGAACTGATGGGTTATCCTTGTTTAAAATACGATAACCTAAAACCAAACCTGGCACTTCTTTAAAAGCGAATTCAAATGTAGTGACTGATGGAATTATAGTGGGTGTATAAAATACTTCATATACGACCCCATCGCTCCATTCTAATTTAGCTGTCTTACATCGATAACCTAAAATAATCATAGTTGTGTCTGTAACCATCTCTTTCATGGAGATTAAACTAGGCAAGGCTGAAGGAGGGTAATTAATTTCCTGAAGAAATTTATTATTGCCTAACTCCTTTGTAACGATTGCCTTTTCTTCCTGAATATTAAAAATCAATGTTTGAATAAGCAATGGTGTGGCTAACATTGTCTTGCACTGATTGCCTTTGATCCATACTTTTTTTGTACCAATATCTACCCATTCATTTTTTTGTTGTTGTTGTATTTTAAATTGAATGGTGCATTCACCCAATACTTTTGCTTGTGCATGCGCATATAATTGAATAAAGCAAACGCATACAATAAGGGGGATATATTTCAATTTCATTTATAGGTATAAAAAAAGAGACTCGCATTTACGCTAGTCTCTTTTTATGAAAATGATTATTTTTTAGTTTTGTCTTTCAAGGTTTGCACCTTTTTTTGCGCCTCTACCATTTGCTCATACTTGCCCTGCCAATTACTTTTTTTCTTTGGTGTTTTACGCTTCACTTCAATATCTGCTAATATCTTATCATGATTAATAATTACTTTTTGAATAATTAATTGCATTAATAATGTAATGACATTTGATACTGTATAGTACCAAGTTAATGCTGATGGCAATCCGTTAAATATAAACAACAACATGAAAGGAAATATATAGGGCATGTACTTTAATGCAGGATTGTCCTGTGTTGGTGTCATGGCCATATTGTAAATAGACATTAAGAAACTAGTTCCCACTGCTAATAATGTAAATAAACTGATATGATTACCAAATCCCATTGGTATTGTAAAAGGCAAAGTGGCGATAGAATCAAAACTTGACAAATCATGACTCCATAAAAAGGATTGCCCTCTTAATGATATATTGGAATTAAAGAAACTATACAAAGCGAAGAAGATAGGAATTTGCAATAAGGCTGGAATACAACCCCCTAAAGGATTAACGCCTGCTTCTCTGAATAATTTCATTTGCTCCATTGCAAAGCCTTGTTGATCATCCCCTAGTTTTTTCTTGATCTCGTCTAATTCAGGCTTAAGCACTTTCATCTTCGCACTACTTAAATAACTTGAATAAGTTAATGGTGCGGTGATTAAACGAATGAAGATGGTTAAAAGAAAGATAACCCAACCAAAATTTTGAACAAAGCCTGCTAAAAAATCAAATACAGGCATTAATATATATTTATTAATAGGTCGTACAAAAGAATATAAATCCCTACCTAAATTGACCATCTTTTCCATCTCAGGCGCCTGCGTTTTCAAAATACGAAAATCGTTAGGGCCATAATATAAGGACAAATCAATGTTTGCATTGTCTCCGCTTACTTTGGATTGCAATTGAGATTGCATTGTAGCTAAGCCATTACTGCTATCTATTTTACGTTGCCAATCAATTTTACCTGATGCAAATCCTTGCTTACCTATGATGGTGGTAGAAAAAAATTGTTGTACTAAACCAATCCATTGAATTGGTCTTTCAAAGCTTTTAGTCGTTTTACTTGAAATATAATCAAACTCATTGCCTTCTGAAAAACAAATATTAGACATTTGTCGCTCATAAACCTTAGTGCGCTCTTGTTGATAGGAATGTACTTCCCAAAGAAAATTAATTTGTTGATTGGTTAATAAAGTGGAAGCCCCTTGCAATTGCAATGTCCAATCAACATTGTACTTATTGGGAGCTAAGGAAAATAGATGGCGTATCAATTTCCCATTAGGTGTTGTCCAAACATATTCTAATTGTTGTAAACCATCCTTGTTAGGTAAAATATTCAATATTGGAAAAATCACTTTATTAATTTGTGCCGTTTTATTGTCTCCAATATTTACGGTATAATTTAAAGAACTACTATCCCCTAATTGTACTAATTGCTTTTGAGCATTGATATACTTTTTTAAAGTCACTCCAACTACTTGACCACCCTTATTACTGAATCTTACTTTTACTAAATCATTTTCCAAAAAAGTAAATTGCTCTTTCACAGAATCAACTTCACCAACGCTACTTAATCGACCACCTAAAGTAGTATCTCCTTTGATTGGATTTTTTAATGCAGCCGCTTTATCTGCTTCTGCTTTTAGCATCATTACTGAATCATCAAAATGCTTTTTATAAGTAGCCATTTCAGTTTGTTGCTTATTAGTATACCAGAAGTAGGTGAAAAACAACCCTGCTAATAAAATAAAACCAATGACCGTGTTTTTGTCTGTGTTCATGTATGAGATTTTAAACCGTATTTAACGAGGAGCAAAGGTAAGTATTTTTAGAATGCACTATACCCCCTTGTTTACTAGGCCAAAGCTAGGAAAATTGATATTTTTTTAGAGATTTCGAGTGTATTGACCTCCTACTTTATATAGGGCTTGAGAGATGTCCCCTAAACTACAATATTTGACAGCTTCCATTAAAACTTCAAAAATATTGGTATTTTGAACCGCGGCCTCTTTTAACAGTTTTAAGTACAAATCGGCCTTTTTTTGATGACATAATTTGAAGGCCTTAAGATGCTTGATTTGTCTTTGTTTTTCGGCAGTGCTGGACCTAAATATTTCCTTGTTTTCGGTTTGATTGGATGCATTTTGATTCACAAAGGTATTCACACCAATAATAGGTATTGACCCATCATGTTTCTTTATTTCATACATCCTACTTTCTTCTTGAATTTTAGATCGTTGGTACATTCGCTCCATTGCACCCAACACACCACCACGGGCATTTATTTTTTCAAACTCCAACATCACCGCTTCTTCGACTAAATCAGTTAATTCGGTAATAAAAAAACTGCCCTGCTGAAAATTTTCAACTTTAGTCGTTCCTAATTCTTTATTAATAATTAATTGAATGGCTAATGCGCGACGCACACTTTCTTCTGTCGGCGTAGTAATGGCTTCATCATAAGCATTGGTGTGTAAACTATTACACTGATCGTAAATTGCATACAAAGCTTGTAGTGTAGTTCGAATATCATTAAAATCAATTTCCTGTGCATGCAAACTGCGACCACTTGTTTGAATATGGTATTTTAATTTTTGAGCGCGTTCATTGGCCTTGTACTTATGTTTCATCACATTTGCCCATATACGGCGCGCCACCCTTCCAATCACAGCATATTCTGGATCCATGCCATTACTAAAAAAGAAACTCAAATTAGGAACAAAATCATTGACGCTTAACCCTCGATTCATAAAATATTCAACATAAGTAAACCCATTAGCCAAAGTAAAAGCTAGTTGTGTAATGGGATTCGCACCTGCTTCTGCAATATGATACCCAGAGATAGAAACACTATAAAAATTTTTAATTTTAGTAGCTGCAAAATAAGATTGCACATCACCCATCATACGCAACGCAAATTCAGTTGAAAAAATACAAGTATTTTGGGCTTGATCTTCTTTTAAAATATCGGCTTGCAAAGTGCCACGCAATTGTTGTAGCACTTTTGATTTTATTTCATTATAAATTTTCACATCTAGTACTTCATCCCCAGTTACACCTAACAATTTTAAACCCAACCCATTATGCCAATTCTTTTTCATTCCCTTTGCTTCTATTTCATGATAAACCGGAGCAGTATGAGAAGCGTAGATGGATTTGATTTTTTTATTGACAACTGGCCATAATTTATTTTCAGTAATGTATTTTTCACAAGCTTGATCAATTGCAGTATTAAAAAACATTGCCAATAGCATAGGAGCAGGGCCATTAATGGTCATACTCACCGAAGTATTTTCAGCATTTAAATCAATACCAGAATATAACTTTTTAGCATCATCAATGGTAGCGACATTCACACCAGCATTGCCTATTTTACCGAAAATATCCAATCGTGTGTCTGGATCATTTCCATATAAGGTAACACTATCAAAAGCAGTTGATAATCTCACTGCTGTTTGTCCTTTAGATAAATAATGAAATCTTAAGTTGGTTCGTTCTGGACCACCTTCGCCAGCAAACATTCTAGTAGGATCTTCATTTTCACGCTTTAGTTCAAACACACCAGCTGTAAAAGGAAATTGGCCGGGAACATTTTCAGTTAATTGCCATTCGGCAATATCACCCCAATCGCTAAATTTTGGGAGCCAAACACGTTTTAATTTTAAAGTAGAGGGCGTTTCAAAATTTAATTCTTTTTTTATTTTTTTTCCTCGCACTTCATAATACAAAAAATCGTCTTTATATTTTGATTGAACACTAGGCCAATTTATAATATTATTTTTAACTCCTGGATCTATCTCCTTTTCAACACGATGTAGTTCCTGTTGCAAAGCCTTGTTTTGTTTGAAATTAGGTTGATTTAAAACTTGTTGAAAAGCATACCACATAGAAACCTGTTGCTTTTGGTGTGCAATCCAAACTTTATTTTGATGAATGGTTTGTTTAATCTCTCCTAAATAAGAAATGCGGGAAGATGGAATCAATGGCTGCGTTACCTGAGTCTCATCATAAGGAATTTCCCAAGAAATTGAATTCCATTTAATTTTATGTTTAACAAAGATGATGTCGATTAATGCATTGTACATTTTTTGTATACCCGGATCATTGTAATGCGATGCAATGGTGCCAAAAATGGGTTGCCCTTGTGTTTTATTATCCCAAATATGATGTGCACGCATGAATTGTTTTCGAACATCTCTCACTGCATCTAAACCACCTGCACGCTCAAATTTATTTACAGCAATTAAGGAAGCATAATCGATCATATTAATTTTTTCCAACTGAGTAGCAGCGCCAAATTCAGGAGTCATGATATAAACAGGCACTGTTACGAAATCTACAATCCCTGCATCATTTTGTCCCACACCGGCCGTTTCCACTATGATACAATCAAATCCTGCTACCTTACATAAATCAATGACTTTATCCATTTCTTTGGCTAAAGTTTTTTGATCATTTCGAGTAGCTAAGGAACGCATAAATACATGAGGATGATGAATGGCATTCATTCTTATCCGATCTCCTAATAATGCCCCACCTGTTTTTCGCTTAGTAGGATCTACCGAAATAATGGCAATCGTTTTGGTGGGATTAGTTAATAAAAAATATTGAACCAACCGATCACAAACACTTGACTTACCAGCACCACCTGTTCCAGTTAATCCAATTACTGGAATATTATTTTTATTTTTTGAAAGCGACCACTTCAATTTCCCGTTTTGTAATAAAGTAATTGACCTACTTAAATTACGAGGGTCTATTTTTTTAGGGATGGATAATTTTTTTAAAAGGGATGGCATTTTAGCATACTCGAAATTACATAGCGCCACTACTTCTTTAATCATTCCTTCAATTCCTAATCTTAAACCATCTTGGGGGAAATAAATTTTAGAGATGCCTATCTTTTCTAAATAAGCCGCTTCGGCAGGTAAAATGGTACCTCCCCCTCCACCTACAATTTTAATATGTTGGTATCCTGCATCGTTTAGTAATTTTCGAACAAAACTAAAAAATTCAATATGACCCCCTTGATAAGATGTAATTGCAATTCCTTGAACATCTTCATCAATCGCTGCTTCCACAATTTCAAGTGCTGATCTATTATGACCTAAGTGGATTACTTCCACCCCCTGCTCCTGCATTACCCTTCGCATGATATTGATGCTTGCATCATGACCATCAAATAAACTAGTAGCAGTGATAATACGAATGGGATTCATATTATAAAACTAACAAATGTTAGGAAGATAAGCAAATGTATTTACACTGCTTGGAAGAAGGCGGCTTATTTTTTTTGAGCTGCGTATTTTTTAGCGGCCTCAATAAAATGAACAAATAAAGGTGCTGGATGCTCTACTGTACTTTTTAATTCTGGATGGTATTGCACTCCAATAAAAAATGGATGTTGTGGTAATTCAACAATTTCAACCAATCCTGTGGCAGAATTGTTTCCACTATTCAATAAACCAGCGTCTGTGAAAGCTTTTAAATACGCATTGTTAAATTCATAACGATGACGGTGACGCTCACTAATTTCGGAAGTGCCGTATATTTTATAAGCAAGTGTATCTTTTGTGATCGTACAAGGATAAGAACCTAATCGCATGGTTCCTCCCTTCATTGTAATTCTTTTTTGCTCTTCCATCATATCAATAACAGGATAAGCTGTATTTGGATCCATTTCAACCGAATGAGCCCCGTTGAGTCCCATTACATTTCGAGCGTATTCAATCACGGCCATTTGCATTCCTAAACAAATGCCAAAAAAGGGTAATTGATTTTCTCTTGCAAATTGTACTGCGATAATTTTTCCTTCAATGCCTCTATTGCCAAAACCAGGCGCTACTAATAATCCATCTAAACCTGCCAACTGCTGATTGACATTTTCGGCTGTTAAGTTTTCGCTGTGCACATTCACCACATTTACTTTTACTTCATTCATAGCACCAGCATGAATAAAGCTTTCAAGTATTGATTTATAGGCATCTTGTAATTCAATATACTTTCCAATCAGACCAATATTAACTGTTGACTTTGGATGTTTTAATTTATCTAAAAAAATATTCCATTTAGTTAAATCAGGTTCCTTAAATTTTTGGATATTTAATTTCTTTAATACTATTAAATCCAACTGTTCTTTTAACATCAACAAAGGCACTTCATAAATTGTACTTGCATCTAAAGATTCAATTACATTTCCTGCTTTTACATTACAGAACAACGCAATTTTGCGTTTAATGTCATCATTTAATGGATGTTCTGTTCTACATACAATGACATCAGGATGCACCCCAGTTTCACTTAACATTCTTACACTATGCTGTGTTGGTTTTGTCTTTAATTCTTTTGCAGCATTTAAATAAGGTATTAAAGTTAAATGCACCACCATCACATCTTCCTCTGGTAATTCCCATTGAATTTGACGAACAGTTTCAATGAAGGGGGTACTTTCAATATCACCCACGGTACCTCCAATTTCAGTAATCACGACATCGTATTTCCCTTCTACACCCAACAACATCATGCGTCTTTTAATTTCATCCGTAATATGAGGAACTACTTGTACTGTTTTTCCTAAAAATTCACCTGCTCTTTCTTTATTGATCACAGTTTGGTATATGCGACCAGTGGTCACATTATTCGCTTGAGAAGTAGGTGTGCTTAAAAAACGCTCGTAATGCCCTAAATCCAAATCAGTTTCAGCACCATCTTCAGTAACATAACATTCACCATGTTCATAAGGATTCAAAGTACCTGGATCCACATTTATATAGGGGTCAAATTTTTGTATGGTGGCAGAAATACCTCTGGCTTGCAATAATTTTGCCAATGAAGCAGCAATAATGCCCTTTCCCAAACTACTCGTTACACCGCCTGTTACAAATATATACTTTGCCATACTGTTTATTGCTTCATTTTTTTATTGACAAAGCTACGCAAAATGACAAAAATGCCAAAAGCGCCACTTTTGTCAAAATGGTTAATTTACTTTTTAGGACCTATCTTTATTTGGAAAAATTACTAGAGGTCATACAAACCTACGCCAAAAATAATGGCCTACAAAATGATCCAATGTACCGAACAAAAAATGTTTATAACTGTTATCTAAAAGTGAACATCTTTAAAATAAAACATCAAAATATTATGAAAAAACTAATTTTTTCCGCTCTAGGTACCCTTTTTATAGTTGGCTTACTAAGCTGGCATTGGTCGCCCTCTCAGTATCCAAGTATCAAAAAAGCAGAAGTCATAGAATGCCTTAATACCGAAACTTTACAAGCCTACCAATTAGAAGCCAGCAAACCCCAATTTGCTTCCTTACATCCATCACCTTTGGTCATTCATCCAGAAAATTTATTAGGAAAAATAATACCATTTGAAGCAGCTGATGGTAAACAGGCAAGTGCCTATTTTATTGAAGCTAAAAAGAAATCCAATAAATTTTTAATCGTGATTCAGGAATGGTGGGGGTTAAATGATAATGTAAAATTGGAATCAGATAAATATTATACCGATTTAGGAGATGTGAATGTAATAGCGGTTGATATGTATGATGGAAAAGTAGCCGCCACTCCAGATAGCGCTATGAAATTAATGCAAGGCGCTAATATGGAAAGAATGACTGCCATAATTCAAGGGGCTATTAAATACGCAGGTAGTAAAGCATCTATTTATAGCGTAGGTTGGTGTTTTGGGGGCATGTGGAGTTTGCAAACTGCTATACTCGCTGGTCCACAAGCAAAAGGGACTGTTATGTATTATGGTCGACCTGAGACCAATATGGATAAATTAAAATCTATTCAATGTGATATCATCGGATTTTTTGGCAACCTTGACAAAAGTCCTTCACCAATCATGGTGAATGAATTTGAAAAAAATATGAAAGAGGCAGGTAAGAATTTATCTGTGAATAGATATGAAGCTGGACATGGATTTGCAAATCCAAGTAATCCTAGTTTTAATGCAGCAGCAAAAGCAGATGCATATACAAAAGCAATTGCATTTTTAAAAGCACACTAATATTTATGAAGAATAAAAATTTAAAAAAATTAGTAACCCTTAGCGGGAAGTAAATAGTTTTTAACATAGTCGCCCACCCCTTCTTCTAAACTTGAAAAGGGTTCATTGTATCCAGCTGCGCGAAGCTTGTTCATATTTGCTTCAGTAAAGTATTGGTATTTATCTCTGATATCCAAAGGCATATCAATAAATTCAATGTTGGGCTTCAAACCTTGAGCAGTAAAGGTATTTGCAGCTAAATCATAAAAGCTACGCGCTTTCCCAGTGCCTAAATTATACAATCCATTAAGTTGGGTTGACCAATCAGATGATTGCATTTTTTGCATCATCCAAAAAATAACTCGCACTAAATCTTTCACGTAAATAAAATCTCTTAATTGTTCGCCATCTTTAAAATCGTGACGGTGACTTTTAAACAACTTCACTAAACCGGTTTCTTTGATTTGATTAAAAGCATGAAAAATAACGCTGGCCATTCTGCCTTTATGTGATTCATTAGGACCATAAACATTAAAGAATTTCAAGCCTGCCCATGAAGGGGGAGTTGATTTTTGTGCAATGACCCATTTATCAAATTCATTTTTACTTACTCCATATGGATTCAATGGAACCAATTGATCCAAAATGGTATGACTGTCTTCATATCCATTTTCGCCAGCACCATAAGTTGCTGCAGATGATGCATAAATAAATGGAATTTGCTTTTTTGTTGCAAAATTCCATAAAGTTTTTGAATACATTACATTCAACTCCTCATGAATGGCATAATTAAATTCGGTGGTGTCGGTACGCGCTCCTAAATGCAAAATCACATCAATCGAAAAATCAAGCGTGTCTAATTTTTCTAAAAAAGCTTGTCTTTCAATTACTTTTATAAACTGCTTTTTCTCCCAATTATTTCGTTTTGCTTCGACACCAAAATCATCCACCAATATTAATTGTGTATACCCTTGCTCATTTAAATATTGCACCACTACCGACCCAATAAATCCGGCAGTGCCTGTTACAACTATAGTGGGTTGATTGGACATCTTATTTTAAGCTAATTTTTTTTCAATGGCCGTATCATAATCATTTTTCCAATTCAAAATGGAACCCCAATTTTCATTGTTTACTACTACATCGCTTTTCGTTACCTTACCAATGGAAGTAGTTTTAACACCAAAAGTAGCAGCCAATACTTCAACAGCAGACACCGCCGCTGCATCGCAGGTGACAACCACTCTACTTTGTGCTTCGCCCATCCAATAAGCATCTTGTCTCAATGTACTTTGTTGCGCATTTACTTCAAACCCCTTATTATTTACAAAAGCGGATTCCAATAAAGTAACAATCAATCCACCTTCGCTAATGTCGTGCGCACTAATAATATTATTATTCTTAATTAAAGAAGCAACTAATTGTTGCAAAGCAAATTCTTCTTCCAAATCAAAATGAGGTGCTTGAGAAAATTCAACTCCTTTTAATTTATTTAAATATTCAGAAGATCCAATATCATTTCGTTGCTCACCTAATAAAATAATAATATCACCTTCCTTTTTAAAATCTAAGGTCATTCTATTTTTCATATCTTCTACAATTCCTACCATGCCAATGGTGGGTGTTGGGAAAACAGGACCGTCTGGATTTTGATTATAGAAACTTACATTACCTCCTGTAACAGGTGTATTAAATTTTCGACAAGCCGCACCCATCCCTTCGACCGATTTTACAAATTGATAGTACACTTCGGGATCATATGGATTACCAAAATTTAAACAATTGGTAACACCAATGGGCTCACCACCACTACAAACAATATTTCTTGCGGCTTCTGCAACTGCAATCATGGCTCCTTGATAAGGATTTGCAAAAACATATTTACTATTACAATCTACCGTCATTGCTAAGGCCTTGCCTGTACCCTTTGCTATTACAATGGAAGCGTCACTTGGCGCATTAGTAGAAGTATTCGCTGCTCCTACCATACTATCATATTGTGTATATATCCAACGCTTTGAAGCGATGTTGGGTATTTGAACTAATTGTTGAACACTAGCTTTTAAATCTGTGGTGTCTGCAATTGAATTTATGTCAAAAGCATTCACTTTTTCTAAATAAGCCGGCGCTGAATATTCACGCGTATATACAGGAGCACCCCCACCTAAAACTAATTCGTAAGCAGGAAGCGAAGCTTCTAATTCACCATGCATATAAAAATTTAATAAGCCATCGTCTGTCACTTCACCAATATTACTACATGACAAATCCCATTTTTCAAACACAGCTAATACTTGAGCTTCTTTTCCTTTTTCAACAACCATCAACATACGTTCCTGACTTTCACTTAATAATAGTTCCCATGCTTTCATATTTTGTTGACGAGTAGGTACTTTGTCTAAATCAATACGCATACCCACTTCACCCTTAGCACTCATCTCGGCAGTAGAACATATAATTCCAGCTGCTCCCATATCTTGCATACCCACCACACCCCCAGTCTCAATAACTTCGAGGCATGCTTCTAATAATTTTTTCTCTTGAAATGGATCACCCACTTGAACAGCAGGTAATTCTTCAACACTGTCTGCAGTAATTTCGGCAGATGCAAAACTTGCACCACCAATGCCATCTTTACCAGTAGCACTACCCACAAAAAATACAGGATTCCCTTTTCCTAATGCAATAGCACTCACTGTTTTTCCTGCTTTCACAATACCCACACTCATTGCATTCACTAATGGATTGGTATGATAACAATCTTCAAAATATAATTCACCTCCCACGGTAGGTACACCAAAACAATTACCGTAATGTCCAATTCCATGAACCACTCCGGCCAATAATCTTTTTGTTTTTGTATCGTCTAATTTTCCAAAACGTAAACTGTTTAAAGAAGCGATGGGACGAGCACCCATAGTAAAAATATCGCGTTGAATTCCGCCAACACCAGTCGCAGCTCCTTGAAAAGGTTCCAATGCACTTGGGTGATTATGACTTTCAATTTTAAACACCACACCATAATCATTTCCAATATCCATTAACCCTGCGTTTTCTTCACCAGCAGCAACCAACATTCTACCTCCATCACGAGGTAAAGTTTTTAACCATTTAATTGAATTTTTATAACTACAATGTTCGCTCCACATTCCACTGAATGCACACAATTCGGTAAAGTTGGGTGTTCGACCTAGTTTCTGTTTGATGCTTTCAAATTCATCGGCTGTTAACCTTAATTGTTGCGCTGTTTTGACGGTTATTTCCATTTGAGTTGGATGATGGTGATTTAAGATGACGCGAAGGTACAAAATGACGGATTACACCTTGATTAGAATTACCAACATATACGAGAAGAAAATGTGTATGGTTTAAATGGTAAATGCAATTATTGATTATCAATCTTTTGTGGCAAAATTAATATACTATTTTATTTTAATGTTTATAATTTGTATAAATTTGTTGCTTTTTATCAATTTTAAATTTCATTTTTTTCATTTTCTTATTTATTTTCGCTCAAATCAGTAAAAAACTCAACCTTTTAATCATATATTTTATTTATTAATATTAAAATCTCCTACCCTATGGCAGTTTCAAAATTAGAGTACATTTGGCTTGATGGATACAAGCCAACTCAATCACTCAGAAGTAAAACAAAAGTTGAAAAAGATTTCAGTGGCAAATTAGCCGATTGTGATGTTTGGTGTTTTGATGGATCTTCGACAGAACAAGCACCAGGTGGATCTAGTGATTGTTTGTTAAAGCCTGTTTTTATTTGCAAGGATCCTCAACGCAAAAATGCTTACTTAGTCATGTGTGAAGTATTAAGTTCAGATGGAACACCACATCCAAGTAATGGAAGAGCTACCATCGAAGATGATGATAATGATTTTTGGTTTGGTTTTGAACAAGAATATTTTTTATGGAACCCCGCTACTAATAAGCCATTAGGTTTTCCAGAAGGTGGTTATCCAGGACCTCAAGGACCTTACTATTGTTCAGTAGGCGCCAATAATGCATACGGAAGAAATATTGTAGAAGAACACCTAGATGCTTGTATTGAAGCAGGTTTGAACATTGAAGGTATCAATGCAGAAGTAGCTGCAGGACAATGGGAGTTTCAAATATTTTCAAAAGGTGCAAAAGAAGCAGGTGACCAAATTTGGATTGCTCGTTACTTATTAGAAAGAATTGGTGAGACCTATGGTGTATCAATCAACTGGCATTGTAAACCATTAGGCACTTTAGATTGGAATGGTTCTGGTATGCATGCTAACTTCTCTAATACAACTTTAAGAACATGTGGTAAAAAAGAAACTTACGATATCATTTGTGAATCTTTCCGTCCATTTGTAAAAGAACATATCGAAGTATACGGTGCTGATAACCATTTAAGATTAACTGGTAAACATGAAACCGCTTCTATCCACGATTTTTCTTTCGGTGTATCTGATAGAGGTGCAAGTATCCGTATCCCAATTGGTGCGGTAGAAAAAGGTTGGAAAGGTTGGTTAGAAGATCGTCGTCCTAATTCTGCTGCTGATCCTTATAAAGTAGCTGCAAGAATTATTAAAACGGTTAAAACAGCAAAAGTTTAAATTTTACTTACAAAGGCCTACACTTTGTATCAAAATCCCCCAAATTGGGGGATTTTTTGTTGATTACTCCTACTCAAATGACACTAACTTTGTTCAATTGCTAATATAAAATTTAATCATATATGTCACTAAGAACCGAGGCCGTTAAACATGTAAGTCATGTTTCAACTCCCACACCCAATGTAAATGCGCATAAAATCACAACCATTTTTAATGAAAGTGTTTTTACATTAAAAACTGCAAGAGAATATTTAAGTGATGAAGCTTATAAAAGTTTAATGAATAGTAATAAGGGCGCGAAAAAAATTGATCGTGCAGTAGCCAACCAAATTGCGACTGGTTTAAGATCATGGGCAGAAAGTAAAGGGGTAACTCACTTTACACACTGGTTTCAACCTTTGAGTGGAGCGACTGCTGAAAAACATGATTCATTTTTTACTTTAAAATCTGATGGCACTGCTATTGAAGAATTTGATGGCGCTGCATTAATTCAACAAGAGCCTGATGCATCTTCATTCCCTAATGGTGGATTAAGAGCTACTTTTGAAGCAAGAGGTTATTCTGCATGGGATCCAAGTTCACCCGCATTTATTATCGAAATTGGAAGTGGTAAAACTTTATGTATACCAACTATTTTTATTGCCTACACAGGTGAATCATTGGACTACAAAGCGCCACTGATGAAAGCAGTGGAAGCAGTGAACAAAGCGGCTGTTACTGTTTGTAATTACTTTGATAAAAATATTTCCAAAGTAGTGCCTACATTAGGTTGGGAGCAAGAATATTTTGTGATTGATGAAGCCTTGGTAAATGCACGTCCCGATTTAGTGCAATGCGGTCGCACTGTCTTTGGTTCAGCCCCTGCAAAAGGACAACAATTGGAAGATCATTATTTTGGATCTATCCCTGAAAGAATTTACGCATTCATGCGTGACTATGAAAATGAAGCCTATAAATTAGGCATCCCTTTAAGAACAAGACATAATGAAGTAGCACCTGCCCAATTTGAGTGTGCCCCAATTTTTGAAGAATGTAATATAGCGGTAGATCATAACATTTTATTAATGGACGTGATGACAAGAGTAGCAAAGCGTCACCGCTTAGTAGTTTTGTTACATGAAAAACCATTTGCAGGAATCAACGGAAGTGGTAAACATAACAACTGGAGTATGGCTACCGATACAGGAATTAATTTATTAGCTCCTGGTAAAACACCTAAGACCAACTTAATGTTCTTAACTTTCTTTGTCAACACCATCAAAGCAGTTCATGATTATGCAGATATTTTAAGAGCTTCTATTGCTTCAGCTTCTAATGATTTTAGATTAGGTGCCAACGAAGCCCCTCCTGCCATCATTTCAGTTTTTATTGGCGAGTACTTAACCAAAGTGTTGAACGATGTGGAAACAAGAGTAGGTGGAAAATTTGACGAACAAGATGAAGCCATTTTGAAATTAGATTTACACAGAAGCATCCCCGAATTAATGATTGACAATACCGATCGTAACAGAACTTCTCCATTTGCTTTCACGGGAAACAAATTCGAATTCCGCGCAGTAGGATCTACAGCCAACTGTGGTCATCCAATGACGGTGTTAAATACGATAATAGCTGATACATTAGTAAAATTTGCTGCAGAAGTGGATGCTTTAATTGAGAAAGGAGATAAAAAGGAAATTGCCATCATGCAGGTAATTCAAAAATATATTGTATCCAGTAAAAAGATTTTATTTGAGGGCGATGGATATAGCGAAGAGTGGCATAAGGAAGCAGAAAAAAGAGGTTTGCCTAATTTAAAAACAACGCCTGTTGCTTTAGATGCAATGGTGTCAGAAAAATCCAAAAAATTATTCAAAGACAATGGCATATACACACATGCTGAATTAGAAGCACGTTATGAAATTGAATTAGAAACTTATATTAAAAAAGTACAAATTGAAGCACGTGTAATGGGTGATTTAGCAACCAACCATATTATTCCAGCGGCTATTAAATATCAAAATGAGTTATTGAAAAATGTAAGCTTGCTTCGAGAAGCTGCTTTGCCTGAAAAGTTATACAAAGGTCAATTGACTTTACTAAAAGATGTAAGTACACATATTCAACAAGTGTATGAAAATACTTACGCAATGGTGGAAGAAAGAAAAATAGCCAATAACCTTACAGATTCAAGAGAAAAAGCAATTGCTTATGAAGCAAAAGTAAAGGCACAATACTTTGATAAAATTCGCTACCACGTTGATAAATTAGAGCAATTGGTAGATGATGAATTATGGACCTTACCTAAGTACAGAGAGATGTTGTTTTTACGCTAGTAGCAATTCAAAAAGTATTTGAACAAAAAAGGAGCCCCATTTCGGAGGCTCCTTTTTTTATTATTAGCTTTTAGTTTATTTAAATCAAAGAAATAAATACTCTCCTTCTCTCTCAATCGCTTCGCTCAAATGTTCGTTCAGGATAGTATTTATTTCTATCCCCCAATATATCAATATCACATTTTTATTTTAAAAGAATTACTTTCATTCTCTCTCAATCGCTTCGCTCAAATGTTCGTTCAGGATAGTATTTATTTTATACCAATTAGCTTTATTATATTTTATTCAGAAAATGATGGGAAAAAGAAAGAATTACTCTCCTTCTCTCTCAATCGCTTCGCTCAAATGTTCGTTCAAGAAAGTAATTCTTTCTTTACACTCTAGCTTTCTATAAATAAATAGGGGGCCCCGTAAAGGAGCCCCCTATTTATTTTCATAAGATAATTTTTCGAGCTTTTATATTTCTAAAAAAGCGAAGAAAAATTAAAATTACTTCATCGTAAAAGTTTCTAAAAACTTAGTGGTGAAATTTCCCTTTCTAAAATCTTCATTTTGCATTAACTGTAAATGAAAAGGGATGGTTGTTTTCACACCTTCAATAACATATTCGCTTAAAGCACGATACATTGTATTGATCGCTTCCTCACGCGTTTGCGCCACCGTAATTAATTTTCCAATCATAGAATCATAATAAGGAGGAATCACATAGCCTGCATATACATGACTATCTACACGAACTCCATGTCCACCCGGCGTGTGCAATACAGTGATTTTTCCTGGTGATGGTCTAAAATCATTATAAGGATCTTCTGCATTAATACGACACTCAATGGCATGCAGTTGAGGTTCGTAATTACGACCCGAAATTTTTTCGCCCGCTGCTATTTTTATTTGTTCCTTGATTAAATCATAACTCACTACTTCTTCCGTAACACAATGCTCCACTTGAATTCGCGTATTCATTTCCATGAAATAAAAATTACGATTCTTGTCCACTAAAAATTCAACCGTACCAACGCTTTCATAATTAATGGCCGAAGCCGCTTTAATGGCTGCGTCACCCATTCTTTGCCTTAATTCAGAAGTCATAAATGGCGAAGGAGACTCCTCCACTAATTTTTGATGCCTTCTTTGAATGGAACAATCTCTTTCACTCAAATGACACACATTTCCATATTGATCTCCTGCTACTTGTATTTCGATATGTCTTGGCTCTTCTACAAATTTTTCCATGTACAAACCATCATTCTTAAAACTTGCTGCGGCTTCCATCTTGGCATCACTAAATGCTTTTTCAATTTCTGATTCATTCCAAACCACACGCATTCCTTTACCACCGCCACCTGCAGTCGCTTTAATAATAACTGGATATACAATTTCTTTTGCTAATTTTTTTGCTGCTTCTACACTTTCTAATAAGCCTTCTCCACCTGGCACTACGGGAACGCCTGCTTTAATCATGGTCTCTTTTGCAGTGATTTTGTCCCCCATTTTATTAATCATCTCAGGAGTAGGTCCAATAAATTTTATACCATGATCGGCGCAAATTTGTGCAAACTTTGCATTCTCTGCTAAAAATCCATATCCAGGATGCACTGCATCGGCATTTGTGATTTCACAAGCTGCCATGATGTGTGGAATATTTAAATAGGACTCCTGCCCTTTCGGACCACCAATACAAACCGCTTCGTCCGCAAACTTTACATGTAAACTATCTTTATCAGCTGTCGAATAAACTGCAACGGTTTTAATTCCCATCTCACGACAGGTTCTAATAATACGCAAAGCAATTTCGCCACGATTGGCTATCAATATCTTTTTAAACATTTTTTTAATTTAAATTAGAAAATGGGAGTAAGCCTAAGCTGGTTCAACCAAGAATAATGGTTGATCATATTCCACCGGACTTGCATCTTCAACCAATATTTTAACGATGGTACCTTTTACCTCACTTTCAATTTCGTTAAATAATTTCATGGCTTCAATAATACAAACCACTTTACCAGGACTTACAACTGTTCCTTCTTCGGCCATTAATGGTTTATCAGGAGCGGCACGTCTATAAAATGTGCCAATCATTGGACTTTTAATTGTAATTAAATTACTTGCAATTGGTGCCGCCGATGGGCTGGCGTCTGAAGGTGGCGCTGCAACGGCTGTCGCTGGTGCTGCACTGTATACTTGAGCTGGTACCGATGTGACCGTTACTTTTTCCTCTTTTTGTTTAATGGTGACTTTACCATCCTTGTCTTCAATGCTTATTTCTCCGATATTACTCTTGTTAACTACTTTGATTAAATCGTGAATTTGTTTCAAGTCCATATTTGGCAATTTTTGGGTAAAATTGGGGTTTTTTTATTGATTTTAGCAAAAAAAAGGGCTTTTTTTATAAAAAACGGGCTTTTTTGGCAAAATAAAAACCCCTGAATTCAGGGGTTTTTAAGGCTATTTTAGATGTAAAAATGGACCATAATCCATCTTACTTCACTCTTTCTACATATTCACCATTCTTGGTATTAATTCTGATTTTTTCCCCTTCATTTACAAATAAAGGCACCATGACAGTAGCTCCTGATTGAATGGTGGCAGATTTTAAAGCACGAGTCGCGGTATCTCCTTTCACGCCATTCTCGCAATAAGTAATCACTACTTCAATTTTTTCAGGCAATTCAGCACCAATAGGCATTTCAGTTTCAGTGTTCATAAACACAAAAACCTCCGCCCCTTCAATCAAGAATTCGGGTGCATCGATCATTTCTTCCGCTAAAGCAATTTGCTCGAAAGTCTCATTGTTCATTAAGTTATATCCGCTATCGTCCTTGTATAGGAACTGAAATGCTTTTTTCTCAACACGAACAGGATGAATGTTTTCACCACTATTCCATGTTTTTTCGATGGATCTCTTATTATCCACTCCTTTCAACTTTGCCCAAATTTTTGCTGCAGCACGAGCAGTTTTATTCTCCCCAAACTCAACCACAGAGTATAAGTTATTGTCTAATTTTAGAATCATTCCACGTGTGATGTCTGATGTTGTTGCCATAATTTATTTTTTAAATTGTCTGATCGAACGGCAAAAGTACTACTTGCAAGCCATTTATAAAAAAACCTCTAAATTTTGTTGGTAAATAAGGGTAAAAAAACCTTGTTTAGCCTATTTTTGCGCCACAAATAACAAATATCACTCGATGTCAGTATTAATTAATAAAAATTCAAAGGTCATTGTACAAGGATTTACAGGTACAGAAGGTAGCTTTCATGCAACTCAAATGATCGAATATGGGACACAATTAGTAGGTGGCGTTACTCCAGGCAAAGGGGGTACAACACATCTTGATCGCCCTGTATTTAATACAGTTGCAGATGCTGTAAAAAATACGGGTGCTGATGTTAGTATCATTTTTGTTCCACCTGCATTTGCTGCAGATGCCATCATGGAAGCCGCTGATGCTAATATTGCATTAGTCGTTTGTATTACCGAAGGCATCCCTGTTCAAGACATGATTAAAGTAAAAAACTATTTATTAGGAAAAACTACAAGATTAATAGGGCCTAATTGTCCGGGTGTCATAACTGCAGAAGAATGTAAAGTGGGTATTATGCCAGGTTTTATATTCAAGAAAGGGACCATTGGTATTGTTTCAAAAAGTGGAACACTTACTTATGAAGCAGCCGATCAAGCGGTGAAAGCGGGACTTGGTGTTTCCACTGCAATTGGAATTGGTGGCGACCCTATCATTGGAACAACCACTAAAGAAGCAGTAGAGTTATTAATGAACGATCCCGAAACAGAAGGCATCATCATGATTGGGGAAATTGGTGGAAGTATGGAAGCCGATGCTGCCAATTGGATTAAAGATAATTTAAGAAAACCTGTTGTTGGTTTTATCGCTGGCCAAACAGCTCCTCCAGGAAGACGTATGGGACATGCGGGTGCCATTGTAGGAGGCGCAGATGATACTGCTGCAGCAAAAATGAAAATCATGACTGCTTGTGGTATTCATGTGGTAGCAAGCCCTGCAGATATTGGAATTACCATGGCTGCTGCATTAAAAAAATAAATCAATTTCAATTGCTTTACATATCTATCCCTTATCCTAAAAAGATAAGGGATTTTTTATTGTAAGTTTGTTGTATGAAGCTTTCTACATTCATCATAATATTCACCCTCTTTTGCTTGAATAGCTATGGACAGTTGAATAAAAATAATACCAGTCAAGCTATTATAAAAATTCATTGTGCTCCTCCACAGTTTTTGACAAAGGGCAGTACTATTAAATTAAAAGTGCAGGTAAGTCATCAATTAGTACAAGAAAAAACAGGACAACTTACTTTATCAATTACAAATCCTATTACCCACCAATCTGTGGATGGTTGGTTTACTAATATTTTCCCTTTTCAATATTTTACAACTATTAAAAATGAAAAGTTCGAAACCGAATTTCCAATCACAGTGCCTTATGATTATAAAGGAGATATTGCTATCGATATTGTAGCAAGGGTAAATGAATTTAAAGACAGTGTTCATATTAGCCTCCCTATCAAAAAACAAAAATAACCTTGCAAGAAAAAGTAAAATATTTAATCATTGGCCAAGGTTTGGTGGGCACGTGGCTTAGTTACTTTTTACAAGAAAAAGGCATTTCCTATAAAGTCGTAAACGACGAAAACATAAGCTCTGCAAGCAGCGTTGCAAGCGGCGTGATCAATCCTGTAACGGGTCGTAGAATAGTACAAACATGGATGATAGATCAAGTTTTGCCCTTTGCAGTTGTTTCTTATCAAGCCTTTCAAAAAAACGAAAGCGTCGAAATTATTCAAGAAGCACCCATCGTTTTAATTCACCCATCGGAACAAATGAATGAAAGTTTTATATATAGACTTACACATGACAATGTTTACTTAAGTAAAAATAATTCGGAGCAATGGAATACAATGTTCAACACCCCATTTAATTCAGGTCAAATTAATTCTTGTTATTGGATTGACTTAGTTGCATTTTTAAAAATTGGACGCATTAAAATGAAAGCCAATTATATAAACAATCATTTTGATTATAAGGATATGGCCATATTGGAGAAGGGGGTGCAATGGAACAATATCATTGCCGATCATATCATTTTTTGTGACGGCATCAACAGTATAAAAAATCCTTATTTTAAATCACTTCCCTTTGCGCCGAATAAAGGTGAAGCATTAATTGTAAAAATTGAAGGGCTCCCCGCAAAAAATATATATAAAAACAATGTGGCTATTGTGCCATGGGAAAAAGATTTATTTTGGGTGGGTTCTACTTTTGAATGGAGTTACTCCGATAGCCTACCAAGTATTGCCTTTAGGGAAAAAATGATAGCTTCTTTGAACCAATTTTTAAAACTGCCTTATACCATCGTTGATCACTTAGTTGGCATTAGACCGGCAAATACTGAAAGAAGGCCCTTTGTTGGCCTACACCCTATGTACCCTCAAATTGGCATCTGTAATGGCATGGGTACCAAGGGTTGCTCCTTGGCCCCCTTTTTTGCAGATCAATTAATAGCACATATTGAACAGGGCACCCCAATAGAAAAAGAAGCAGATGTAAAAAGATTTGCTACCCTTTTATCCTAATATTAAATTAAAAAAACAATATTTTTAACTTCTATTTTATCACCCATCATTAAAATGTAAATACATGAGTGCAAAAGAAACTGAATTATATAAAATACCAATTGCTTATCGAAAAATGGAAAATTTACATATTGTATTTTGGTTGTTTAAAGATATTGCATGGTGTATGTTTTGGAAACCACTAGGAATAGCAATGATCTTCCCAACTTTATCTATATCTATTGTTATTGCATACCGAACAAGACATATCTTTTCTGAATTAGCACACAACTTGGCTATTACCGTTTGGATCATGGCCAACTCTTTTTGGATGTGTAGCGAGTTTTTTGGAATGGACACGTATTTGGTATGGGGCAGCATTACTGTAAAACATTTAGCCATGATTCCTTTTTTAACAGGAATTTTATTACTTGCTTATTATTATATTATTTATAAGCCCAAACACAAAACGGACGATCTTACTTTATAAATAATACACTAAGACAAATGTTTTCTTAAACGATAGGATTGAAAAAAAGTAGCCATTCCTAATAAAGAAATACTTAAAAAAGCCCAACGTAATCCAATAGCGTGTGATAAAAATCCAATAATCGGCGGACCTATTAAAAATCCGAAAAAACCAATGGAGGATACAGATGCTAATGCAATACTAGTTTGGCCTGGTTCGGCAGCCCTTCCGACAGTCCCGTAAATAGTGGGTATAACCGATGATACTCCAAACCCTACTAACATAAAGCCAATCGTACTTAATAAAATACCGGGTAAAGCAACCGCGACTAGTAATCCTATTGTAACCAACAATCCACTAAACATAAGTTGTTTTCGTGCACCCCAATAATTAATTAAAATATCTGAAAACATACGCCCAATGGTCATGCATCCCATAAAACTGATATACCCCAAAGTTCGAAATTGATTGGACACGACTACTACTTTTTGAAAGAAAATACCACTCCAATCAAACATCATACCCTCACAAATCATATTTCCTAATGCAATAAAACCAAATTGTAAAATTAGGGGACTTGGTTTATTCCACATTTTAAGTAAAGGTTGTTTGTTTTTTTCACTAGGCATTAAATAGGAATGCGCAATGAATAAATAACAAATAGAAAGAAAAGCAACCACTATAAATTGATGAAGTGGCAAAATTTGTTTAGCCACAAACATGCCCCCCACTAATCCTCCTACAAAACCTGCCAAGCTCCAAAATCCATGAAAAGTAGAAATAATACTTTTATCATACAATTTAGACAAAACCGCTGCTTGTGTATTTACTGATACATTATATAAATTACCTGCCATACCAAAAAGGAATAAACAACAGGCCAACTGCCATGTTTGTGATATAGTGCCAATCAATATTAATGAAAGGGGGTATACCACAGCTGCAATTTTAAGAATTCTATTGCTGCCATAAATGGACGTAATACTTCCCGAAATTGGTATGCCTAAAAAGGTTCCTATTGGTAAAAATAAAAGCAAAGCCCCTAATTCTGCATCATTTAACCCCAATTGCATTTTAATATCAGGTATACGGCTGGCCCAACTTGCAAAACAGATACCAGTGAAAAAGAAAAAGCCGGACAATGCAATACGCCTCACTTTATTGGAAATAGGTGGTTGGGTCATGGTGCAAAGATGATGAATTTATAGGAATTGGGCTATATTTGCACACCAAACCTACTTCAATAGTTTTATATGTATAGAACGCACCATTGTGGAGAATTAAATAGCCAATTTGTTAATCAAAATGTGACCCTAGCCGGCTGGGTACAAACCATTCGTAAATTTGGGGCGATTACATTTGTTGATTTAAGAGATCGATACGGTATTACACAACTATTAATAGGTGAAGAGCTTCAAACTGAATTGGATAAGCACCCACTTGGCCGAGAATTTGTGATACAAGCAAAAGGAACAGTCATTGAAAGATCTAATAAGAACGCGAACATCCCAACAGGTGATATTGAGATCAAAGTAGTAGAATTTAAAATTTTAAATTCATCCATAGTGCCCCCTTTCACTATACAAGACGATACAGACGGCGGGGATGATATTAGAATGAAATACCGCTTTTTGGATTTACGAAGAGGCGCTGTAAAAAAGAATTTAGAATTAAGATATAGTGTTAATCGTGCGACTCGAAATTATTTACACGAAAAAGGATTCATGGATATCGAAACTCCTTTTTTAATAAAATCCACACCCGAGGGCGCACGTGACTTTGTAGTACCAAGCAGAATGAATCCAGGTGAATTTTATGCTTTACCACAATCACCCCAAACATTTAAGCAATTATTAATGGTAAGCGGATACGATCGTTACTATCAAATTGTAAAATGTTTTAGAGATGAGGATTTAAGAGCGGATAGACAACCTGAATTTACTCAGATAGATTGTGAAATGAGCTTTGTAGAACAAGAAGACATTTTAAATATGTTTGAAGGATTAATCAAAAGTATTTTTAAGGAAGTAAAAAATATTGATTACACGGAAACGGTACAAAGAATGTCATGGGAAAATGCGATGTGGCAATATGGAAATGATAAGCCAGATATTCGTTTTGGTATGGAGTTATGCAATATCAAAAAGCCAGTACATGTATTTTCAGATAAAAAAGATCAGGCTGCTTTAATTAATGGTGTTGATTTTAAAGTATTTGATGAAGCTGAAACGGTTATTGCCATTGCGGTGCCAGGATGCAGCGAATATTCACGAAAGCAAACAGATGAATTGACCGAATGGGTGAAGCGTCCGCAAATTGGCATGAAAGGCATGGTCTTTATTAAGTGCAATACCGATGGCAGTTTCAAAAGTAGTGTAGATAAATTTTATAGTGAGGATAAATTAAAAGCCATTGCAGTAGCAGCCAATGCAAAAGCAGGTGATTTGATATTAATATTAGCTGGCGCGGAAGAAAGAACAAGAAAGGCAGTCAGCGAACTTCGTTTAGAGTTAGGAAAACAATTGGGTTTTAGAAAGGAAGATGAATTTAAATTATTGTGGGTATTGGATTTCCCTTTATTTGAATACGACGAGGAAGGCAATCGATGGGTTGCTCGACACCACCCTTTCACTTCTCCTAAACCAGATCATATTGATATAATGATCAATAATGCTCCTGAAATCAGTGACGCAGCTAAATACTTAGAACATCCTTATGCAGGTATAAAAGCCAATGCATATGATATGGTATTAAATGGCAATGAAATTGGAGGTGGATCTATCAGAATTTTTCAACGTGCGCTGCAAGAAAAAATGTTTGCTGCTTTAGGAATGTCACCCGAAGAAGCGCAACACAAATTTGGATTTTTATTAGGTGCTTTTGAATATGGTGCACCGCCTCATGGTGGTATCGCATTTGGATTTGATCGCTTATGTGCATTATTAGGTGGCAGTGAAAGCATACGTGATTTTATTGCATTCCCTAAAAACAACAGTGGCCGAGACGTGATGCTTGACGCACCAAGCACCATCGACGATAAACAGTTTGAAGAATTACAGATCAAGCTGAATTTGAAATAATTGAATTTAAATATTTACTTTTTATGTCGAATCAATTGAAGTTGTACACGGTGCTATCTTATTGTTTAATTCCTATTGCATTATTTTTTGCATTTTTAGATATACTCATTTTAATTAGTTCACTTGCTAATCCAGGTGCACTCATCATGGTATTTATTGTGGCTTGTTTGGTTATTTATACATTTACGAGTTTTAAATTTTTAAAAAAAGGTATTGAACTTGAGCAGTCGCAAAGAAAAAAGTTAAAAGAATGGATAAAAGTAAACGCTTTTGTGAGTTTATTTTTGTGTAGTCTATTTTTCATCAATTCAATAAGTATCCTCATTTCAACCAATGATGTTTTGATGGGTTTTATTAACGATTTTATACAACAACAATCGGGATTTCCTGCACAGGTAACTAGCAAAATGATACTTTCTATTTTAAGAGGCGTATCTGTGTTTTTGTTAATTACAAGCATCATTGGAATTGTACATATCCGAACCACGTTGCGATTAGTGAAGCAATACGATCACCTATTTGAATAAGGGTCTATCCCCAATTTAAAAAATTGCTGTTCGTTTCAGTGTGCTAATTTTGTACCTTTATTACAATGAACAATGCCATTCCATTAGCCGAAAGATGTAGGCCTCAAACCCTATCTGAGTTAGTTGGACAAGAACACCTTTCTAGTCAGGACAGTGTATTGCAAAAAGCTATAACCAAAGGAAAAGTGCCTTCAATGATTTTATGGGGACCTCCTGGGGTGGGCAAAACTACTTTGGCAAATATCATAGCTACTACTTTTAATAGTGCCTATTATCAATTAAGTGCTATCAGTAGTGGCGTAAAGGAATTGAGAGAAGTGATAGAAGAAGCAAAAAATAAACCTGGTGCCATTTTGTTTATTGATGAGATACACCGGTTTAACAAAGGGCAACAAGATGCATTATTAGGCGCCGTTGAAAAAGGAATAATTACTTTAATTGGTGCTACAACCGAAAATCCAAGTTTCGAAGTGAACAGCGCCTTACTCAGTAGATGTCAAGTATTTATTTTAAAAGCCTTGGATGAAAATGCTTTACTCAAACTGGTTCAACAAACCATTGAGAGGGACGATTTATTTAAGGGACAAAACATCGAGATTAAAGAAACTGAAGCCTTATTACAATTGTCAGGAGGGGATGGTCGAAAATTATTAAACTTATTAGAATTATCAGTAGAAGCTTTAATAGATATAGACAAATCTGGAAAACCTTTGGTACTCACAAACGATTGGGTCATGGAAGTTGCACAAACCAATATTGCACTATATGATAAAAACGGAGAACAACATTATGATATCATTTCAGCATTTATAAAAAGCATGAGGGGATCTGATCCAAATGCAGCTGTTTATTGGTTGTCTCGAATGATTGCCGGTGGAGAGGATGTAAAATTTATTGCACGACGTATGCTTATTTTTTCGAGTGAAGATATTGGCAATGCTAATCCTAATGCCTTTTTACTGGCCAATGCCTGCTTTGATGCGGTAAATAAAATTGGTTATCCTGAAAGTAGAATCATACTATCACAATGCGCTATTTATTTAGCAAGTTCACCTAAAAGCAACGCTTCCTACGAGGCCATAAATAACGGATTGGCATTGGTAGATAAAACTGGGAACTTACCAGTGCCGCTTCATTTGCGTAATGCACCAACTAAATTAATGAAGGACTTATCTTACGGAAAAAATTATCAATATTCCCATATGGGTGATCATAATTTTATAGAGCAGGAATATTTGCCTGACGAATTAAAAAATACTGCCTTATACCAGCCCCAAAAAAATTCAAGAGAGCAAGAAATTAAAAAGTTCTTAAGTGAACGATGGAAAGGAAAATACGGGTATTAAAATAATATAAAAGCATTTTATATTTTAGTTGGGACTGCCCGACCTATAATGCCTTCTGCTCCTCTATCTCCGCCTTCATGGTATTCAGCATCTTCATTTACATTCCATAAATCATAAATTTCCTTATCTGTATTAATATTTTTTGCAGCCAACATAGCCGTCATCATACTATGATCCTGATTATTATATTTATGCATACCATTGCGTCCAATTAAATATAGACCACCATATTGTTTTAACGCAACTCTTATAAGGGATAAATGATTTTTATATTCATGATCATATACAGGATAAGCTTTAGGTTGACGAACCACATAACCATCCACCACTGCCGAAGGATGTGCCAAACCAATTTGATGAATTTCTTTTGTGCCTAATGCTATTAAATCTTCATTGGAGCTAGCCCATAAACCATCTCCTTCAAAACAAAAATATTCTAATCCATAACATGCCATTTGTGGATCTGGAACCATGTAAGGACTCCATGATTTGAAATTTTGAATGCGACCTACTTTTACACTGGGTTCATGAATATAAATCCAGTTATCTGAAAAAGCATCTTGATCCTTACAAATCAAAACTACGGTTAAAAAATCGCGATATTTTAATTGACTAGCGGCATGTAAAACATCGGATGAAAAACTAGGTACCACCGCAGGTATTAATTCTCGAATAGGTGCCGAGGATAAAACATAATCATAGCCTTCCCAAATTTTATTATCTGTGGTGTAAACGTTCCAATGTGCTCCCACTTTTTCTATTTTCTGAACCCCTGAATTCATTTCAATATGCACACCCAATGCTTTACTTTTTACCACACATTCCTCCCACATCATACCTGGACCAAGTTTAGGATATCGAAAGGAATCAATTAATGTTTTAATTACCTCTCCCTTACTTTGCTTCCCACTAGGTTTAAATAATGCATTCCATATAGCACTACTCAAAGACAAACCTTTGATACGTTGCGCTGCCCAATCCGCAGAAATTTGTTTACAAGGAATACCCCATACTTTTTCGGTATAAGTTTTAAAGAAGATATTGAACAATCTTTTTCCAAATTGATTGGTCACCCAATCCTCGAAATTTTGTGGATTTTTTACTGGAAATAATTTTGCGTGGAAATAACTCATGACACATAAAAAACTTTCAAAAATACCTAACTTTATCAAAGCTTCAAAAGCAGCTAATGGATAAGAGAAAAACTTTTTATTATAAAAAATTCTAGAACTGCGAGGACGCTCCAATAATTCATTAGATAAAATTTCGGTCCAAAAATCCTCTACCTCTTTTGATTTAGAAAAGAAACGATGACCTCCAATATCAAAATGATATCCTTTGTATGATTCTGTCCTTGAGATCCCTCCTACATAATTAGGGTCCTTCTCAAAAACCACAACCTCTTGATTGGCCTTCCCTAATATATAGGCTGCTGTTAATCCTGCTGGTCCAGCCCCAATAATTGCCACTTTTTTACGCATGAGGGAATCTAATTTGGGTCAAAATTGCATAGATATATTGGTATTGCAATAATTATTCGAAAAGACTTTGTATAAATCCTTATTTTTGTGCTTATGCCCAACCCGACTAAAGTAAAATGGATAACAAAGCAGTTCTCAGAATTGACATCAACTGAACTTTATGCTATACTTCATTTAAGAAGCAATGTTTTTGTATTAGAGCAAAAGTGTATTTTTTTAGACCCCGATAATAATGATCAAAAAGCATATCATACCCTCGCTTGGATGAATGATGAATTGATTGCTACTACAAGGCTATTTGATAGAGACATCATTTATGAAGGGTATCAAAGTATTGGTCGAGTGGCAAATAGTGCACAATATAGAGGCCTTGGTATAGGGAAAGAATTAATGAATTATTCCATTAAAGAATGCGAAAGATTATTTGGGAAAGGCCCTATAAAAATTGGTGCTCAATTATACCTTAAAAAATTTTACAGTGATTTAGGTTTTGAACAATCAGGCGATATATACCTTGAAGACGAAATTGATCATATCCCTATGATTTATCGTTAAAACAATCTAAGCGAAAATTTAATACCACTAGATTGAGGACTGTTTTGTAAATAACTATTTACAAAATCGATTCTTGCAATTTTGAAAATATTTTCGATAGAAAAAAAGCTTTCATAATAATTAGATTTCCCTTTTATATTAAGTGTATTTGCGCCAACAACAAAAAACCAATTCAATTTATTAAATAAAGGAATTTTATTGGAAATAAAACCATTCAGGTGATACTCCACATGTGATTCAGTATATAAAGAAGCGTGATTGCTAAATTGATAGTAAGGCAACATTAGAAACCCTGTCATATAATTTTGACTAATGGTAATTTGGTTCCCTAAATAATGTTGAAAATCGGGAACAGCCAATTTTTTTTCATTTAAAAAACCACCTATAATAAAACGAGCATTTAATTTGCCCAATAATTGAAGATTCATATTATGGGAAACTGTAAATTTCCATTTTGCAAAGTCTACATCACTTCCTAGCACGCCATCCACCCCTTGCGTATACATTAAATTAAGAGTAGGGTATTTTGATCTTAATCCAATAAGTCGATTAGGTAATTCTAAATACTTAGTGCCAGGACGCCAGGTAAAACTAAGGCTTGTGATTAAAGATTGATGGGGGTCAATATTTTTAGTCATTATATCCGTAGGGAAATTAGGTGTAAATACATGACCTCTTAATTCATTCACCACATTTTCTAGAGGAGCACGATCCTGATATTGTATATCAAAATTCATGTTGACCCCTTGTCCAAAATTCCTTGCATAATTAAGTTTGAAAAATCCTGCTTCATAAGTTTTCATGTAGTTATTACCGGCATTAAACGAATAGGCGCTATTTTGTAATTCTGAGATAGGATTATTATTATTAAACTGAAACACAGTCCTTCCAAAACTTGCATTGATTACCGACCTAGCTTTTGTAGGAAAGCCATAGGAACCCGAAAAACTAGTATACAATTTCTTCTTATCTAATCCATATCTAAATGAAGGCGAAAAACTAATATTATTTTTCTGAACAAGTTGTTTATTCCAAGTAGCTTTAAAATTCATCACACGCCCTTCTGCAGGATTAAAGTTGATAGGAAAAGTATATAATAAGGGATCTACATTGACTCTTGTCTTTTGAGATTGTTTACTATAATTATATCCCCTTAGAAATAAATTACTAAAATTAACTTTATTCCTTTTTTTATCGATGCTATCTAAGTAAGCAGGTGAGGATCTTACTTTTTCTAGACTATCTTTTTTGACAAAATCAATAGCTTCTTTTTCTAATAGCGGTAATGGCCTGGCACTATCCCAATATTGTATTGATTTTTTATTTGAACTATCTAGATACTTAATAACAATATTGGTAAAATACTTTTTATCAAATTTTTTGTCTAGCTCATATTCATTATACACCTGAACAATACTGCCATTAAATTTAAAACTAAAAAATTTGCCCGACAAATTGCTTACTTGTTGTTTAATGACCCACTGCGAGCCAATAGGCATATAAATTTGATCATAACTAATCGTATCTATTAGTTGTAATTGCTGATCTTTTGTGATTTGTAATTGAGTACTGTATAAACGCCATTGCCCTTCAATGATATTGATAAATCCAGCAAATAAAGGCTCTTGTTTGCGTCGAGGTGTTACCCTAATCCTTGTCACTTCTAACCCATTTTCATAAAAAGATCCCAAGTATTTGTATTTGTAAAAAAACAAAGCATTGTCTGCTATTGGTGAAACATAACCCCTTGGATTCAAAGCCTCCCCTATGTTAATACTGTTTTCATAAAAGGATATAATATTGGGATTACCTAATCCAAAACCATCACTCCGTCCACTCACTTTGGTCGATTTAACTTCTACTTTTTTTTGTTTGTCACGCACCGAATAATCCGCAAAAGTTTCAGATAGAAAAAGGATTTTCGCTTTATTGGTATCGCCATCCTGAAAATCTACCGTATCTCCTAAAAATTTTTTAGGGTAATCATTTAACTGAATCAATCCCTTTAAATACACCTGGCATTTAAAATTATTATACTCTTTTAAATGATCTTCTCTTTTTTTGATGGCATTGCGTATAATTTCATAAGCAGGATCTTCCGCCTTATTACTTACAACTACTTCGGTTAAATCATATTGTTGCTCGGCCATGATAAAATCAAGTGTAGTGATTTCATCTTTAATTTTCACCTTTTTTTCGATGGTTTTAAAACTGATACTTTGACAAACAATCACATACTCGCCCGGAGCCACATTCATACTATATATCCCTTTGCTATTAGCAGTCGTACCTTGTTTCGTTTTTTTAATTAAAATAGAAGCGAATGGGATTTCCTTGCCTTGTGCATCCTTAATACTGCCTTGTAATATATTCGCATAAAGAGAAGCAATTGGTAACATCGCACAAAAAACGAATGCAAAGAATTTAGGAATAGTTAATTTATAATGGAGAAATCTCATGCTTTGATTGTTTTTTATAGAACGATTCAAATGGGAATTTTTTACTTCCCTATATTTTTCAGCTTCACTAAATTATTTCATTTCTATTGCCAAAAAATGAGCGGTATGGGTTTTTGATTTTTTTATCATCTCTTCGGGTGTTCCAGTAAACTGAACCACTCCGCCTCCACTTCCGCCCTCTGGGCCTAAATCAATGAGGTGGTCGGCTACTTTTATTACATCCATATTATGTTCAATAACCAAAACAGTATTACCTCTATCCACTAATCTATTTAATACACCTATCAACAATTGAATATCCTGAAAATGTAATCCTGTGGTAGGTTCATCTAAAATATAGAATGTTTTTCCAGTGTCTTTTTTACCCAATTCAGTAGCCAGCTTTACACGCTGCGCTTCACCCCCACTTAAGGTGACAGCCGATTGACCTAAAGTGATATAACCCAACCCTACTTCATTTAATACTTTTAATTTTCGATAAATAAAAGGTACTGCTTGAAAAAATTCACAAGCTTCTTCGACCGTCATATTCAAGACATCGCTAATCGATTTCCCTTTATATCTTATCTCAAGTGTTTCTCTATTGTATCTTTTACCAGCACATTTTTCACAGTGCACATAAACATCAGGTAAAAAATTCATTTCAATAACACGCATCCCGCCACCTTCACACACTTCGCAACGGCCACTTTTAACATTGAAAGAAAAACGACCCGCTTGATACCCTCTAATTTTGGCCTCAGGAACCGAAGCGAATAAGGTTCGAATGTCAGTAAAAAATCCGCAATAAGTCGCAGGATTGCTTCGAGGTGTCCTTCCTATAGGTGATTGATCTATTTCAATTACTTTATCAATATTTTCCAAACCCGTTACTTTTAAAAAAGGCATGGGCTTTGTTTTACTATGATAACAAAACTGAGATAAAATTGGATATAAGGTTTCGTTGATTAAAGTAGATTTACCACTTCCACTCACCCCAGTGACAACGGTGAAAGTACCTAACGGAAAATCGCAATTCACCTTTTGTAAAGTGTTCCCGGTAGCACCCTTGATACTAATGCTATTTCCATTTCCCTTTCGTCTTTGTTCAGGAATCTGAATCTTCTTTTTCCCTGATAAAAATAATGCAGTGTCCGATTTTAATTTGATTATTTCTTGAGGTGTACCTTGCGCAACAATATGCCCACCATGTATTCCAGCTTTGGGCCCAATATCAATTAAATAATCGGCAGCCATCATGATATCCTTGTCATGTTCAACAACTAAAACTGTATTCCCTATATCCCTTAATTGTTTTAATGCTTTAATTAAACGTTGGTTGTCTCTTTGATGCAGTCCAATAGAAGGTTCATCTAATATATAAGTGATACCCTGAAGTTGCGAACCAATTTGAGTAGCTAAACGAATTCTTTGCGACTCTCCACCACTTAATGACTTTGAAGGACGACTTAATGACAAATAGGATAAACCCACATTCATTAAAAAGGAAATCCGATCATCAATCTCTTTTAATATAGTAGTTGCAATGAGTAGTTCTTTTTTATTTAAATGTTTAGGTAGTTGTTTAAACCAATCCTGTAAATGATCTAAATGCATTTCATTTAGTGCTGCAATATTAAGTTCATTCACCTTAAACCATAAACTTTCCTTTCTTAATCTTGCACCTTCGCAAACCGGGCAAGTATTCAATTCCATATAGCCTTCCACCCATGATTTTAAATGATCTGTACTTTGTGAGGAGGTAAACCATCTTTTCATCATAGGCACAATGCCTTCATAACTTCCAGTATACTCATTTGGAATATTCTCATCATTCAAATCCATATCTAAAGTGGAAGAAATATTCTTATCTCCAAAAAGAATCAAATCAAGTTGTTCTTTAGATAAATCCTGAATGGCCTTATCTAAACTTATTTTATGCTTTTTGGCAAATTGTTTTATTTGATTAAAAACACTTGCTTCTCTTGCTTCGCCTAAAGGATGAATTGCCCCTTCATTAATACTTAAGGAATGGTCATGTAGCAATAAACTCATATCTATCGCATACACATTTCCCAATCCTTTACAATTAGGACAAGCACCATAGGGAGAATTGAAAGAAAAACTATTTGGAGATGGCTCCTCGTAACTCAAACCGGTGGACTCACACATCAATTGCTTTGAATACTGAACTACTTTTACTTTGTCCTCTTCTAAAACAAAAAGCAACTCCTTTCCCATTTTTAAACATTGCGTAACACTGTCTGCTAATCTAGTTTTCATAGCATCCGTTACTGGCATTCTGTCAACTACAATTTCAATATCATGAATTTTATATCTATCCACTTGAAACTTGGGCCTTAGTTCAATTATTTCACCATCCACCCTTGCTTTGACGAATCCTTTTTTTCTGATTTCTTCAAATAGTTCTCTATAATGTCCTTTACGACCCCTAACAATAGGTGCTAATAAATTAATTTTTTTACCCTTAAACTGTGTAAATATATTTTGTATAATTTCTGCCTCCGAAAACTTCACCATCGGCTTTCCTGTATTATAACTATAGGCTTTACCAATACGTGCATATAATAATCTCAAAAAATCATACAATTCTGTAACTGTTCCAACAGTAGATCTTGGATTTTTGTTGGTTGTTTTTTGTTCAATGGCAATCACAGGCGACAAGCCGGTAATTTGGTCCACATCGGGCCTTTCCATTTCACCCATGAATTGCCTTGCATAAGCGCTAAAGCTTTCCATATACCTGCGCTGACCTTCATTATAAAGGGTATCAAAAGCCAAGGAGGACTTGCCGCTTCCGCTGACGCCTGTCAACACCACTAACTCGTTTTTAGGAATGACAATGTCAAAATTCTTCAAATTGTGCTCCCTAGCACCCACAACCGTTATATATTCTTTTTCTTTATTCATGTGTTCGGGTAAAGTTATAACAACCCATTAAATAAATAGTTGACTCGCAAGCATAAACATTTAGTAATTTTGTAAAAATAAGCCTGTTTGACTATGTCTATTTTAAATAGCACCAAAATATTACTAAAATCAAGCTATTCTACTGCACAAGCTTTGTCATTATTATTGGCAATCATCCTATTCATGTTAAGCTATTTCTTGGGTAGAGACGCCTTATTTTTACACTTAAATATTGACCTAGGGCCCATTGCTGATACTTTTTTTAACTATTTCACCTACTTGGCCGAAGGTTGGATTTGGATTCCTTATTTAGTATTCGTGGCCATTTTATATAAAAAAGAGGTCGCATTTATTATGATCAATTTTGTTACATCCACTTTGCTTACACAATTACCCAAAAACTATATTTGGCCTAATGTAAATCGACCTATCGCAAGTGGAATACCCATCTCAAAAATTCATACTGTTCCCGGAGTCGAACTTCACACTTACAATAGTTTCCCTTCAGGGCATAGTGCAACTGCATTTACCTTATTACTTTTAACAGCTTATCTATTCCCCAACAAAAAAGTGTTAGTATTAGCAACATTATACGCTATTATTTGTGGTTATTCCAGAATTTATCTAGGTCAACACTTTCCTATTGATGTTGCAGGAGGTATTATTGCAGCTTTATTGAGTGTGGCTATTAGTATACAACTAAGAAAAAAAATAAACAGCCAAACTATCTAAAAATTAAAATATGAAAAAAATAATTTTGTGCATTTTTAGTCTATTATCCATTTTTTTGGTATTTGGTCAGGACACAACAAAAGTAAATACGCATAACTATGCGATTGCTGATAAAAATAAGCTAGATACTACACAACAAATTATAAGTGGTCGGCTCAATAGTCCAGCACAACTAAATAAACCCTATGTTATTTTAATATCTGCAGATGGTTTTAGAAGTGATTTCGCAGAATTATATGATGCTAAAAATTTGCAATCTTTATCAAAAAACGGGATACGTGCTAAATTTATGACCCCTTCTTATCCGTCGGTTACATTTCCTAATCACTATAGCATTGTTACTGGCTTATACCCTTCTCATCATGGGTTAGTAGATAATAGTTATATAGATGTTCCTTCTGGGGCATTTTATAATATGGGTAACAAAAAAATGGTTGCTGAAGGAAAATGGTATGGTGGCACACCATTATGGGTATTAGCAGAGCAACAAAAAATGATTTCAGCTAGTTTTTATTGGGTGGCTTCAGAAGCTGCCATAAAAGGTATAAGACCTACTTATTATTTCAATTACAATGAAAAAATAAGTATTGCTAGTCGTATTAATACAGTAAAAAATTGGTTGAGCTTACCCGAAGATCAACGACCCCATTTGATTACATTTTATTTCCCTGATGTTGATCACTTTGCACATGAATATGGACCTGAGGATCCAAGAGTAAAAAAATCGGTTCAATTTGTGGATAGCAGCATTAATGCATTACAAGCAGCATTAGCCCCCTTGCAATTGCCTATCAATTATATATTTGTATCTGATCATGGCATGACCACAGTGGATAATGAGAATGCATTAGGATTACCTAAAGCCGTTGATACTAATTATTTCAAAGTGCCATGGGGGGATGCGCAATTACATTTATACGCAAAAGATGCAACAAAGATCGAAGCAACTTATGCAGCCTTAAAAAAAGACACCAGTATCACAGTATACAAATTAGATGAAACACCTGCTTATTGGCATTATAAAAAATCAGATGATTGGAATAATCGTTTAGGCGATTTATTATTAATACCGCATCTACCAAAAGTATTTAATTTGTCCCCCTACAAGCCCACCAAAGGCAAACATGGATTTGATAACCATTTAGTGCATATGAGGGCTAGTTTTATGGCATGGGGGCCTGCATTTAAAAAGGGATTGACAATTGAAGGATTTGAAAATGTAAATATTTATCCTTTGGTTGCTCATATATTAGGATTAGAGTATGACGAAAAGTCTATTGATGGCAAATTGAAAATATTAAGTCCCATCTTAAAAAAATAAACAACATTTTTGTTGTTTTATATTCGACTGCATTGTTACTTATTTAGTTCTACAAAGCAAATTAAGTGATTAATTATTAGAGATAATACATTGTCCATTATTATTTAGAGCGAAATAATAACATTAGTTTTATTGCAATCTAATAAAACAAAATATTTGCGTGAGTAAGGATTTGTTGGACAGATAAAATAATAATGAGTAAAAATAAGATTCTTATTCTAGAAGACGATATTCCTATGGGGCATGGCTTACAGGAAGTATTACTACATCTTGGATACGACTCCGTTTTATTTCACGATTGTGAACAAGCATTAAAACAAGCAAAAAAATTCAAGCCAAATTTAGCTATCTGTAATATTCATTTAGGGGGTGATTTAGCAGGCATTCATTTTGTTAAAGAAGTTTCTACACTACTCACACAAATAGAAATTATTTATATTACTGAACAAAGTAGCATCCAAATGATGGAAAAGGCATCTGCTACCAATCCATTAAACTATATCATTAAACCATGGAATCAGGAACAAGTAAAAATAAGTGTGCAATTGGCATTTGAATATATTGAAAAAAAGTATTTGAAAGAAGACTTACTCAGTAACCTAAGCTTAACCGAATACAAAATTATCGACTTAATTGCAAAGCATAAAAAGAGTAAGGAAATTGGAGAAATTTTATTTATTTCAGAGAAAACAGTACGAAATCATCGATATAATATTATAAAAAAATTACAAATCCCTAGAGATAATTATAGTTTACTCAAATGGGCTTTAACCTATTTAAAATCGAATTAAAAAGTGATGGCCTTATTCTCTGGCTCATCAGGACAAAGCTTTTCTGATTGGTATGCTTTAATTTTTTTATCACAGAGCTGCCTTAATTGTTTAAGTATAGGCGCATATTTTGTATTCAATGCTAAATTGATAGTTTCAAGAGGATCATTTTTTAAATCATACAATTCTTCAGGCGCATTTATAAAACGATATCTAAAATATTTCCACTTTTCAGTTCTAATACCCTCACTGGATGGAATCTCTTTTAACTTCCAAAGATGTTCAATTAAAATTGAATTTCTATTAATAGGCACATTTCCATTTGTAACAAATTTTCCCAAACTCATGCCTTGGTAATTCTTAGGGGGCTGAACCCCTGCCATTTCAAGAATGGTCTTTGTTACATCAATATTTAAAACCATCGCATCTATTTTTGAAGGATGATGATTCCTTGGATCATAAATAATAAGTGGCACACGAATAGATGTTTCATACATTAACCATTTATCTGCTAATTGCCTATCTCCAGTGAAATATCCATTATCTCCAAGAATGATAAAAATAGTGTTGTCAGACAATCCCCTTTCCTTTAATAATTGGCGTATTGATCCAATTTCATTATCAATTTCTGTAATCATTCTATAATATCCTTTGATACTATTTTGATATTTTTCAGGAGTATCAAATCGCCATTTCCATCTTGTACGATTTAACCCTTGTCTCACTTCAAGTGGCAATTGGTTGAAATACTTATCTTCCGATAATAAGGGATTTGGAATTAAAGTATTTTTATAAAGGCTGTCCGATTTAGCTTGCCAAAAATATTGTTGGACCGAAGGGTCATGACCATGAGGCGCACTAAAAAATACAGATAGGCAAAACGGTTTATCTGTAGGTGCATTTTTTATAAACTCTTGTGCTTGATATCCACTATATCTAGTTAGATGAACGGTGTCCTTATTAATAGTTTTATAAAAATAACCTCTCCTATCTTCCGCATCCCCTCTATCATAAAAGTCACTTTCATCAAAATACTGCTTTGCATTATCAATAATCACTCCTAATTTTCCAAAAAATCCAACATGATACCCATGCTCCTTTAATATTTTTGGAAAAATAATATCGGCATACGGTTTTTGTAATTTTGATTTCTGAAAAGTGTAATCATGTGTTCTTTCATATAAGCCTGTGAGTATAGAAGCCCTACTAGCGGCACAAATAGGCGTAGTAGCAAAAGCATTTTTAAAATATGTACCCGAATTGGCCAATGCATCCATCTCTGGTGTTTGTATAATAGCATTACCTGCAACACCTAAAGCATTCCACCTTTGATCATCCGTAACTATAAAGATAATATTAGGCTTAGTGTTTTGAGCTAAACCTATAAATGGAATGACCAAATAAAAAACTTGAACAATCCATTTCATATACACCATTTAATTGAATAATTATTTATATACTACCACTTTTTGCTTACTAGTTCCTAGTCCATCAATTCCTAATTCAACCACATCCCCTTCCTTTAAATAAATATTTGGATTAAAGCCTAATCCAACGCCAGCAGGGGTTCCCGTACTAATGACATCGCCTGGAAGCAATGTCATAAATTGACTGATATATGAAATTAAATGTGGGATATTAAAAATTAAATCATCTGTATTGCTGTCCTGCATCATTTTACCATTTAAGGATAACCATAAACGCAAATCATGAGGGTTTGCTATTTCATCTTTTGTTACTAACCATGGGCCTAAAGGAGCAAAACTGTCACAACCTTTCCCCTTATCCCATGTACCTCCTCTTTCTAATTGAAAAGCCCTTTCACTTACATCATTATGCAAAACATATCCAGCAACATAATCCATCGCATCGGCTTCACTAACATAACTAGCTTTTTTACCCATCACAACAGCAAGCTCTACTTCCCAATCTGTCTTTTCAGAATTTTTTGGAATGATGATATGATCAAAAGGCCCAGTTAATGAAGTAGTAGACTTCATAAAAATAATTGGCTCCGCAGGAATAGCCGCCCCTGTTTCCTTAGCATGCTTAGCATAATTTAAACCAATGCAAACAATTTTTGAAGGACGAGCAATAGGCGATCCAATTCTTACGTCCAAAGGAATTTCAGGTAAATTACCTTTTTGAACTAAGGCTGATAATTGTTGTAGACCATCTGCTTTAAAAAAAGATTCATCGTAATCATATATAAATGCACTTACATCGTAATTTTTCCCATTGATATGTACCCCTGGTTTTTCTTGTTCGCTAGCACCGAATCTTATTAATTTCATTTTATTAAATTATAATTTTTAAATATTAACTATTTAGAGTAACAAAACCTCCGTCAATGCTAAAGTCACTTCCTGTTATAAAACTAGCTTCTTCGCTACATAGATACAATACTTGATGCGCAACTTCAATGGGTAAACCCATACGGCCAATAGGTTGTGTTTTAGATAATTTATCAAACATTTCTGCCTCCTGACCAGGATAATTTTTCTTCAAAAATCCATCTACAAAGGGAGTATGCACCCTTCCTGGGGAAATACTATTACATCTAATTTTATCTTTAATAAAATCCTTGGCCACACTCATTGTCATCGCATGTACAGCCCCTTTGCTCATGCTATATGCAAACCGATCCGACAATCCCACTTTAGCAGCAATAGAACTAATATTAACAATGGTACCACCACCACTTGATTTCATTAAAGGTAATGCCGCATGCAAACAATTATAAACTCCTTTTACATTCACTTTAAAAATTTGATCAAAATCAGTTTCGGTCGTATTGATTGCATTGCCAATATGTGAAATGCCGGCACAATTCACTAAAATATGTAAAGCAGGTATTTTACTAAAGACCTCTAACACTTTTTGTTGATTTGTAACATCCACTTGAATGCGACTCGACTTTCCATTATTGGAAATAATTTCATTGGTTGTTGCTTGCGCAGCCTCTGTATTTAAATCTAATACTATCACTTCGGCACCTTGTTTGGCCAACACATTACAAACTTCCTTTCCAATACCGCTTCCGCCCCCTGTAACCAATGCTACTTTATTATTTAGTTGAAACATATTAAATGATTTATGATGATTTAAGTTATAAGGACACTCCTCTTTTCCAAGGTATGAAATCGTCTTGATGCAATAGTACGGCTTTAGGAATAATTTCACCACTCGCTGCCTTTATGCAATACTCTAAAATTTCTTCACCCATTTGTTCAATGGTTTTTAATCCATCGATGATATCGCCTGTATTGATATCAATGATATCTGACATTCGATTAGCCAATTTTGTATTGGTAGAAACTTTGATGACTGGACAAACTGGGTTTCCAGTTGGTGTACCTAAACCTGTCGTAAATAATATTAAAGTGGCTCCACTCGCCGCTTTACCTGTAGTGGCTTCCACATCATTTCCAGGTGTGCAAACTAAATGTAATCCTGATTTTATGGCAGGCTCGGTATAATCTAATACATCTTCAACAGGTGCAGTACCACCTTTTTTACAAGCGCCTGCACTTTTAATGGCATCGGTAATCAATCCATCCTTTATATTACCTGGCGAAGGATTCATATGAAAACCGCTTCCCACTGCATGTGCCATTTTATTATAATCTTCCATTAAGGTGATAAACTTATTCGCTGTTTTTTCATCCACACATCTGTCTAACAATTCTTGTTCAGCACCACACAATTCAGGAAACTCCGCTAACAAAATTTGGCCACCTAATGCAACCAAAATATCTGCAGTATAACCTACTGCCGGATTAGCCGAAATACCACTAAATCCATCACTGCCGCCACATTTAACCCCTATACATAATTTACTTAAAGGCGCAGGCGTTCGTTCAATTTTATTGGCTTCTACTAAATGAGTTAATGTTTGCTGAATTGCAGATTTGATTAATTGCTCCTCGCTTTGACTTTGTTGTTGTTCAAAAATGATAAGCGGTTTTCTAAATTGAGGATTCCTTTTTTGTAAATCATCTTTAAAATCCTGTATTTGCAAATGCTGACAACCTAAACTTAATAATGTAACACCAGCCACATTAGGATGATCGGCATAGGCAGCTAATAAATTACTTAGTGTGGAAGCGTCTTGACGAGTTCCGCCACAACCGCCGCTATGATTTAAGAATTTGATGCCATCAATATTTTTAAAAATTCTTTTATGGGTGATAGGCGCCAAAGCGGTTTGTTCATCAATGCCCATATGACCGGTTTGTTGATAGGAACTAATTAGTTGATCTGTAAATTCTCTGTATTTATCGGTAATGGTATAGCCTAAAGCATGATGTAAGGATTCTTTAATCACATCTAGATTTCTATTTTCACAAAATACAGTTGGAATAAATAGCCAATAATTTGCCGTCCCAACTTTTCCATCACTTCGATGATAGCCGTTAAAAGTTTTATTCGCAAATTTGGAAACATTGGGTGCTTGCCAAGTAATTTTTTTTCCACGATACGAATATGGATCCGCTTCGTGTTTGGTATTTTGTGTTGTCATGCGTTGACCTATTTCAACTTTGTCAACAACAATTTTCCCAACCGTAATACCATACATCGTTACGAAAGATCCAACCTCTATATCTTTTATAAAAAATTTATGCTTTTCTTCAATATCCTCTTTTAAAATATAAGTGTCATTTTGATACTGAATTGACTCCCCCTTCACCAAATTAGTTAAGGCTACTAACACATTATCCTTAGGATGAATTTTTATGACTTTGATGATTCCCATAGTTTGTATAATTCATTAAAAATACTACAAAACTATTTGGACTAAGCGACTCCATATCACTATTTTGTAAGGCATTAGCCAAAGCTTACCTTAACTAGACCTATTGATGTATCATTATAATTACAACTTACTGAAAATCAATATAATAAGATAAATTCGATTCTACTTGAAAACGCTAATTCCCCCCTACAATAATCCAATTAGCGCCATCACTTACCACAGTAACATATTTGTAACGAGTGGCTAAACTATAGGTAGTACTTCCATCAATGGTTTGAGACGAGGTAGTACCCACAGTCACCGCATAAGCACTCGCATCAATTTTTTTAATCGTAAATGTTTGGCCATCTTTTGATACTGCAGTAGGAAGTGTAATCGTGAATGCTGCAGAAGTAGCATCTCCCGTTACTATTTGATCTGAAGTTAAAATAGTATAAGCTCCAGTTTTCGCGGAAATAGAAAGTTTATTTCCTTGTGTTTGTAATGTTCCAAATATTTGTGCTTTAGTAGTATTTGAATTTCCTATAACAGTACTATTATTTCCTAATCCAGTTGCACTAGAACCAATCACAATTTCGTTACTAGAAACATCTGCTAAAGCTTTCGCATAATAGCCAATAAAAATACTATTAGTTGCAGAAGTTAAGCCTGTAGAACCATCTGCTATCCATCTGCCAGCAGAAGTCCCAAACGCAGTATTATTTGAACCCGTCGTTAGACTTCCTAGAGTTACTTGTCCAAATGCGTTATTAAAACTTCCACTAGATAGGGATGTTAAAGTTTGCATTCCAAATGCATTGTTAGCGGTTCCGCTCGTATTATTATTTAATGAAGTATATCCGAATGCAATATTATAATCCCCAGTGGTATTTTTGTATAATGCTTGATATCCAAAACTTGAGTTGGCAGCTCCAGTAGTATTACTATACAAGGCATCTTTACCCACTGCAGTACTGGAACTTATTGCACCCCCACCTTGCCATATATTCATTCCTTGCACTTTCAAACCAATGTTTTTTACACTGGTAAATGACCCGTTATTAAATGTTGGATTTATATCCATGCCAATTAAAACATCACTATTAGCAGCAGCCGATAAAGTAGATGAAACAATTACTCCCTGAGCAATTGCTCCAGAAGCAGTAGAACTTCCATTTATAGTAGTCTGACCTTCTAATTTTGTCGTACCAATTACATTGAGTCTTGCAGAGGGAGTGATCGTGTTTATACCCACTTGATTGGAAGCATCAAAAAACATAGTACTTCCAGTTGCAGTAAAATCAGATGATTTATTAAAATTTAAAGTAGTTAATGATGGACTAGAAGCATTTGATTGTTGAATAATCGAATAGCCTCGTCCGCCGCCAGTTCCAGCTAGTGTTAAAACTGATCTTGCATTATTTGCTTTTGAAGATATGGTTACTTGATTATCTGTTAAGGCTTCAAAAGTAGCATTTTGATATGTCCCAGAATAAACATGTAATGGAGTTGATGGTGCTGTAGTTCCAATTCCTAATCGGGCATTGGTATTATCCCAAAATAAATTAGCATTATTTTGACTCAATGCACCACTGGTTCCAGCAAATAATAAAGAGCCAGCAGTCATAGTAGAAAAAGTTGGAGTAGATGAAAATGTTTTCGCACCCCCAAAAGTTTGAGTGCCAGTCGTAAGAACACCTCGAGATGTTGCTGATGCATCAGGAATATTTAAAGTAATCACTGGAGTTGTTGTTGCATTAGCAACGGTGCTATTAATATCTGAACCAGATGTGCCGATGGTTAAAGCATCTACATTGGTTACTGTTCCACCTCCTGTATATTGAGGAACATTGATTGTATTACCCACTAAGGTGGCTGCTCCTGAAGTGCCGGTTGTGGTTAATGTAATTACCCCTTGTTTAGAATTGAATGTGGTCCAATCTGCAGAAGATAAATATCCATTTGCACTCCCCGTTGCTGCTGGAATTGAAATAGTATTTGAAGATCTTGATAATGGACTAGAAAAAGTTAAAGCACTTTCTTTGGCATTCCAAGATCCTGAACTTGCAATATAAGTATCTGAAATAGGTATCGCATTCCAAGATCCATTTGTGATTGTCCCTAATGTTGTTATGGAAGATGATCCTGCAACAGGTGAAAAATCGGTGGTGGCACTATTGGCGGCAGTTCCAAAAGTTCGATTTGCTAATACATCGGTACCAATCGCCAAACCTAAATTGCTTCTTGCACTAATTGCATCTGTTGCACCTGTCCCTCCATTAGCAATTGAAACCGTACCTGATAAATAAGATCCTGCAACTTGTTTATTGTTAAATATATTCCAATCAGTTGCATTTAAATATCCATTAGAATTGACACCGGCTTGACTTATAGAAATTACAGGTGCATTGCCTCCTGTAGAAGAAATAGGTAAAATTGCAGTTACTCCTGTCACTGTACCTCCACTACCTGATGCAGTTAAAGTATGAGTACCTGCATCTAAAGTTAATCCTGAACCAATTAAAATTTCATGAATACTTCCTGCACTGGAGGCACTTGAATTTCCTAATAAAGTTTGCAAGCTTACATCCTGCATTTTAGAAAAACTCACCGCTTTAGCACCAATTTTATTGATGGTAACAGCTCCATCATTTAAAGTGGTCGTTAAATCCCCCACTGAATTGGTTACATCACCTAATAAACCTGGGAACCTTGCTGCTGCCAATGTCCCAGTTACATTTCCATTTGATAAATTAACAGCATTCGCAGTAAGTACTTGATTACTTATACTAATATAATTTTGTCCGGACAAAGACACATCCCCGGTATTATCTCCACTAATTGTTGATGCATCATTTACTGTTAAAGTTTTTGGCGCTGTACCACCAGCAATAGAAAATCCAATAGCTAATGGCGTTAAACTTAAACCATTAATGGTTTTATTGGTGAGTGATTCAGATCCGGTGATAGATGCGTAGGACTTAGTATCTAAAGAACCATCTGCTTTTAAGAAATGCGCAGACGAACCACTTGGAATTTTAAAAGAACTTGCTGATACATATCCACCCAATACTCCATTACCACTAATATTAAAATTAGCTGAGGTTTGTTGTAAAGTTGAGTTGTTAATATATTGACTACTTCCACTTGGTAAATCTTCTGCAACTAAAGATCTAAAACTAGGTGCGGCTGCAGATCCGGAAACTGGCCCAGCAAATACTAAATTAGCATCGGAAAATGCAACACCTGTTCCACCTTGAGCTGTAGTCACTTTTTCATTCGTAGTTAAAATGGTGGCATCTGCATCTGGTAAAATATAATTTTTGATAGAACTACTTGCACCTAGAAATTTTACAAAAGCCGATCCCGTTCCTCCATATTGCGAACCTATGACATGCGATAAATTTGCAGTTCCATCAAAATCAACTCCAAAAATACTTCTAGGTGTAACTAACTGTGATGCTGTAGCCGCATTTCCACTTAAATCTCCAAAAACAGTACGAGTATAAAAATCACCACTAGCATCTCTTGCAACTATGGTACTAGGCGTATTTAATGAAGTGGCAGTAGTGGCAGAATTTGAAACCTTACCAGAAGTAGTAATATTTGCAAGTTTAGAATCTGCTATAGCTGCTGAGCTACTAATATTTGCATTTGCAATATTTTGAATCGTATTAGTTGTAGCCGAAATGGTTTTGTTCGTAAAAATTTCATTTTGGTCTATAGTAGCAATAGTGCCATTAGTAGGTAATGTAATATCTGTTGTTGCTGTCGATCTTATTGTAGTAGCGAAGGCGCCATCTGTTATTAAAGCGCCACCTAATGTAATAGTTTTATTTGCATCATTGGCAACTCCTGTTCCTCCATTTAAAGGTGAAATTACTCCAGTAATTTGTCCTCCTCCAATAGCCCCTCCTGTAATATCTGAAAGTGTTGCTAATGTTCCCGAAACAGGCAATGTCAAATCAGTATTTCCTAATGTTCTAAACTTAGTAGTGTAATTACCCTGAAGTGTTAAGCTTCCACCAAGCGTAATTGTTTTCCCAGTATTATTCACCCCTGTTCCTCCATTCGCACCAGGTAAAATTCCAGTAATGTTTGAAACATTTATAGCCCCCACTGCTCTTGTTACATAAGCTGTATTAGCAATAGTTAAATCATTAGAAAGTACTACTGGAGTGGGTACAGTAGGTGCTCCAGAAAAACTTGGACTACCTTCTCTTACCACATAACCAGTTCCAATCGTTGAAATTTCTTCTACATCTCCCGCACCTAGACTAAATCTTCCAAGTAATTTATCAGTAGCACTTATATCTTGAATTTTAGCAAATGTGATGGCCTTATCTAAAACTTTAGAAGTAGTGATTTTATTATTACCAATCGTTGTTTCTCCTAAATTATTTATCGTAACATCGCCACTCATCGTTACTTTAGTGGCTAATCCAGTAGCACCTCCCACAATTATTTTTGCACTCTCCAATGCAGAACCAATCGTAGATACACCAGAAATAGTGGTATTTGAAACGCTTGTAATTCTACCTTTAGCATCTACTGTCAAAACTGGCGTTTGTGTTGCGGCGCCATATGTACCAGATGTAACACCAGTCGCAGATAAATCAATTGGGAATGTGCCATAACCAGATCCTACAACATCACCAGTTAATGTAATTAATTGATCTCCTGTATTTGTACCACTTAGTGTTGCATTATTAGTTAAGGTCAATGTTTTTGAAACATCTCCACCTGAAATAACAAATCCGGTTGGTCTTTTATTTAGTGTAAGTCCATTAATTACTTTGTTGGTGAAACTTTCGGAGCCATCCAAACTGGCTAATACGCCAGTTGTTGGTAAAGTAATATTAGTAATGCCAGAAGTATTAAAAGTTAATGCATTAGATCCTGCAATAGTAAAATCAGCATCTGTTAAAATATTCCCTCCTAATGTGATGGTTTTACCTGTATTATTAATCCCCGTTCCTCCATGCGCGCCCGTTACAATCCCATTGACATTATCCGCATTACCACTTAATGTGGCAGTAATTACATTGGCAGAAAAATTACCTGAAGCATTTCTTTTAACGATGGCATTATTGGTATTTGCATTAGTGGCAGCATTTGCTAAGATAGTAGCTGAATTAATTTCAGAAGCCGAAGATCCGCCGACAGACTGGACTGTTGGAGAACCTGCTGAACCAGAAAGATCTCCTGATAACTGTATTTTACCTTTGGATGTAGTTGTTGCATCTGGAGTTGAATTAGCAACTATAGCATCATCTACATAATTTTTAATAGCCCTAACAGAAGGATATTTAATATCAGAACCCCCATCAGTTGCTACATTCGTACTTTTATTATTGATATTTTCTTTTGCATTTAACCGAGATGATAAAGTGGCATTATCATCCATTAAATAGTTTAATCTCGTTCTGTAATTATCCAGCATCAAGGCACTATCAGTGAAATTTATTTTAGTACTTTTTAAATTATTTAAACTAGTTAAATAGTTCAATAACATAGCTGCAGTATCTGTATAATTTACTTTTTTAGCTTTTAAGTCAATCATACCCGCTAAATAATTATTTAACATAGCTGCCGTATCTGCTTTATTTAATTTCCAAGCTGCCAAATTAGCCGTATCAACCGAATTAAGCTTAGTACTTCTTAAATTATTTAAACTAGCCAAATAATTAACCAACATACTTGAAGTATCTGTATAATTTACTTTGGTGCTTCTTAAATCATTTAAACTAGTTAAATAATTGGACAACATATTACTCGTATCCGAATATTTTAATGAATTAATTACTGAACTTAAATAATTGCTCAACATGGCAGAGGTATCTGTTTTATTGAGCTTATTAATTCCTAGCGCTATCAACTCAGTTAAATAATGACTCAGCATTAAAGAAGTGTCAGTATACTTTACCGATCCAAGTATTGCATTAAAATAAGGATTCAACATGGAACTAGTATCCGTATAATTAACCTTATTTGCATTTAAACCTATTATAGAACTTAAATAACCACTCAACATGGCAGTAGTATCGGATATTTTTAATTTTTCAGCTGCAATAATTCCACTACTTAAAGCAAGCGCATCAATACGATTGGATAAAGTTATAGTATCAGTTTTTTGTAACAATTTAGCAGTATCATCTGAATTAAATTTGGTACTTCTTAAGTTATTTAATGCCCCCAAATAATCAAATAACATAGAAGCGGTATCCGATTTATTTAATTTAGTATTAGCCAAACTCGTAACATCATTAAATCTATCAACCAAAGTGGAAGTATCTGCATTCAAGGCAATAATACCAGCTTTATAGCTTGATAGCATAGTTGCAGTATCTGCAAAGCTTACACCATTCATCTTTGTTAAATAAGGTGCAATCATTAAATGAAAATCCGAAGTGTCTAGTTTAAGATTAATTCTATTTGATAATAAAACAGTATCAACTGTATTCAATTTCCATCTAGAAAGATTAGCAGTGTCAATAATATTTAACTTTGTATTTGTCAAGTTGACTACATCATTAAATCTATCAGCCAAAGTGGAAGTATCTGCATTCAATGCTATTAAGCCAGCTTTATAGCTTGTTAGCATAGAAGCAGTATCCGATTTGTTTAACTTACTATCCTTAACATCTATAATAGAAGTTAAATAGCTACTAAGCATCGCTGCAGTATCTGCTTTATTTAACTTCCATAATGATAGATTTGCAGTATCCACTCCATTAAGTTTGTTGTTACTTAAATTATTTAATGCTGATAAATAATTGAATAACATAGAAGCGGTATCCGATTTGTTTAACTTACTATCCTTAACATCTATAATAGAAGTTAAATAGCTACTAAGCATCGCTGCAGTATCTGCTTTATTTAACTTCCATAATGATAGATTTGCAGTATCCACTCCATTAAGTTTGTTGTTACTTAAATTATTTAATGCTGATAAATAATTGAATAACATAGAAGCGGTATCCGATTTGTTTAATTTAGTATTAGCCAAACTCGTAACATCACTAAATCTGGCAGCTAAAGTGGAAGTATCTGCATTCAAGGCAATAATACCAGCTTTATAGCTTGATAGCATAGTTGCAGTATCTGCAAAGCTTACACCATTCATCTTTGTTAAATAAGGTGCAATCATTAAATGAAAATCCGAAGTGTCTAGTTTAAGATTAATTCTATTTGATAATAAAACAGTATCAACAATATTTAATTTAGTAGCAATGGTGCTATCAATGAGGTTGATTGAATTAATTAATTTATCATTTAATTTTGAACTGTTTTTTCCAATTTCTTGATTCAATAATGAACTAACAAATAATGTTGTCGCAATAGTACTATCATGACTATTTAATGGAGAATTAGGAGCAGTTGGAATTCCAGTTAAAATTGGCGATATTAAAGTTTTATTTTCTAACACCTCGTTACCACTTATAGTAGATAATGTGCCTGTATTGGGTAAAGTAATATTACTGTTCCTTGTTGTATTGATAACTAAATCACCTTCACCTAAAATAGAAAAGTTATTTTTTAATTCAAATAATTTTCCTTTATTATCCACACCCGTACCACCTTTATTACTTGGCAAAATGGTAGAGATTGTTTTTGCAACATCTGTATAAGCAGCATTAGTTGAATAAAAAGCATAGGGGACGGTCCAAAATTGCGAAGTACCTAAATCGACATATTCCTTTTCTTCCTGCCAGATGGTATTCATAATGGTAGGCGCTACGGCAATTTTAACATTAATAAAATAGGCTTTATCCCATGTTATGGCACTAAATGAATTCAACCCAGCTAATCTATTGCCTTTCCCAATAACTAAAGTAAAAATCCCATCCACATTAGAAGTCAGAGTAAATTTTTCAGAATAAACAGTAGAATTAATATTGTTAGTTGTTAATATGGAAACAACTGCATAAATAGTTCTTCCATTAGCAGCATTACCATTATTATCTTTAGCAATAGCTTGAAAAATAATACCATCTGGTATATTTTGAGCCATTAGCCTTAAGGTCATCAAAAATGACAATAGAAAAAGGAAAATAATTTTCTTATACATTAGTCTATTTTTAATATTTTATATAGATGAGATACATTATTTATATTGATATCAAGCACATAACTACCCGCAGCAATGGCATTAGGTTTTATTTGCAATCCTGAAAAAAGTACATTTTGATTAGCGACTGGCAAACTGAAAATTAATTTTCCTTCAACAGCAGAAAATACATTAATTAATATATTATTGGTTGAAGTCAATAAAATTTCAGATTTAATATTAATAACCGATTTAAATGGATTTGGATATACTAAAAAATTAAAATTCAGATTGGGTATCACTGGAATACATTGATTTACAAACTCATTGTGCCCTACTGTCATAAACTTGGCCAACCCGTTCGAAACTTGCAAACAATCGTTGACTGTTAATGAAATAGAAGAAGAATTATAGTTACTAGCACTAGGACTAGCCAAGCAACTAATATTATAAGTAATATTCAACTGAGCGAAACATGAATTTACGCTCAATATTAAAATAAGGATAAAATATATTTTATTCCGAAACCACATATATATATTTAATTTTTTTTATAGAATTTAATGTGTACACTAATCGATTGGAACTAATTAAATTAATGTGATAATTAAGTGAATCAAAATGATATCTACCATTAGTGTCTAATATGATTTCCTTCAAATTATCTAAAGGGGAGATATCCCAATTGCCTGCAATTCCATCTTTGTCAATGAATGTACCATTAGAAAGATATGTTTTAGTAAATAACTTTTGTGAATTAGTTAATACAACTACTGTATCATTCACTACTAATGAATCAATCTTCCAGACTCTTTGTGTATTCATATAAGTCCCCTTGCCTCCAATTAAGGATTTTTGAAAATCTAAATCATTGATCATATCTGATTTTTTACAACTAAATATAGATAGTAGAAAAAATAGGATAATATAAATGCTTTTATATTTATAATTCATACAATTAAAATTTATGAGTGTAAAAAAGGCCAAAAATTAAATACATATCAGAAGGACTTGTAGGATTGTTCCTTAATTGACCATAATTCAAAGTCTTAGTAGTTGGGTTTGAAAAATACACAGCAGCTTCAGGGAATGTCTTGGTACTATTATATAACTTTGTAGGATCGGGATAAGCATCTGGGCCTACATCATCTAGATAATCGGATATGCTTTTATGTATTGAACAATGAACACCTATACTATTGCGCCTCGAAAATTGAAATTTTAATTTGGCATCTAAAAAATACCCTTGTGTAAACAATGAATATACTTTATGGGTACTATCTAATAATTGACCACCTGTACCTAAGGGTTGTAAGTTATATGTAGTCCCTTTATATATACTAGTAGGATTAAATGATATAAGATCAACTCCAAAACCGAGTGATGGTCTTAATTTTCTGGCTTTAGTATACAAACGATTGTCAACAAAGTCTATATCTATAGAAGGTGAAATACTTAACATAGAAGTATTGAAATTCATACCTCTAGATATTTGTTCGTTATTATCTGAATGAAAATCCGAATTACTCAATGAAAATGAAGCAATATTAATATTGAGACTAAGCTTTGAATAAAGTTTATAATTAATGCTAAAGGCATTAAATAAATTAATATCATTTTTAAAATAATTAGAATTACTAATGGTTCCTAAAAAAATGGCGCCACCAGAAAATAAACCAAATTCGAATTTGCTTTTTACAGAAGTTTCAATTTTTTGGAATATATCTTTAACAGAATCAACGCTGAAATCTTTAAATGTAATGGTATCTGCTTTGGATTTATCTTCAGATACTAAAATAAATGGTTTTCTTTTTTTAAATTCATATTGAAATGTCGAGCTACCTATATTTACATCAGGGACATAGTTGCCATTATCGTCTAACAAATTGTTTAATTTATACGCCACTAATTTGCTATTAACAATTGGAGTGTTGGCTATTGTAATACGGGTGTTCAATTTGTTTACAGAAGGTGTAAATAACAATGTATCAAATTTTAATAATTCAGTACTATCGTCTAAAAAATGTGACAATACTAATTGCGCTTTAACAAAATTGATTGTATTATTACTAGTGATGCTAAACTCCTTTATAGGCTTTGAAAACCTTTGGGTATCCTCAATGATTCTTTGGTCAGAATCTTGTATGAGGTAAATATGTGTTGGATTTGTCGAAAGTGGTGCTATCAAAAACGGCTCAAAATCAATTTTTGGAGAGCTATAATTTATAGTTTGATCGTAAATAGAATTTTCAATTTTGTATTTACTACTACTATTAATGTAATTATTTTTTAGATTAAATTTTTTATCACTTCCATAGATACCAAAATTGGCTAGATGCACTAGTGAATCAGTGTAACTATCAATTAAATAATTCGAAACAAAGCTATTTTGTTCTATCACTGCAGCATATTTATTATTAAACTGATCTGATCTTCCATATAATATATTGGTAGCTATATTATAATTTTTAAATCCATAAACTTTATTGTTTACGAAAGAATTGTTTTTGATAGTAATTTTTATATGATCGCTATTAAAATCTTCAAAATAAAGAGGCGCATTATTTCCAGAAAAAAGATTAGAATTAATATTAAAAATTGAATAACTTGAGTCATAACTAACACTAAAAGGTTGGTCAAGCACTTGAATAACAGACACTTTACCATAATTATTTAGAAATTGATTATTTGAAATAGTAACCATATTCCTTTTCCAGCCAAAATCAAATAATAAAGGCAATTGTAAATTTCTAAAAATGACATTGCTCAACTCCACTTTTGAAGAATCCATATTTTTAATCACTAACCCTACCCCAGGTTGATCAATTTTTCCATAAATTTCAATATCATGATTCACCCCAATCATACTTACAGATCCTTCACAAACAATACGACCATTTTCAATCAACTCAATCCGAGAACCTGGATCTATAGAGAAAATACCCTTTACAAAAACCACTTCTTTTATAATATAGTGACCTTTTGATAAATTAAGATTAATATAATTTCCCGAAATTGTATCCTTCTTTAAATCTTGTGAATAAGAATTGAAATGGGTCGTTAATAAAAATAATATGGAAATAATAAATCTCATTTATTGGATAATTTTATAGATGATGGGTGATGCAATTCGAGTAGTACCATCTATTAATGATAAATTGAGATTATCAAAAATGAGTAAGTCATTTTTTTTCAATGAACCTATAATTTTTTGGGTAGGCGATTGAAATAATTCGCCATAATTTGTATAAGCTTCCTCTTCCTTTCCATTATGAAATCGAACAACTTTAAAACTATTAATACGGCCTGGAAAATAATTTATATTATTAATATCTAATTTAGCTTCTAACCTTTCAGCATTTAATAAATCTTTGATATTTATTGAATAATTATTCAAGTTCTCTCCTTTCACTTTAACTACTGGATCCGGAATCCTATTTACATTAATTTTTTTCTCAAATAATAATTTTCTATACTTTCTGGTATCGTAAAATTTTAATAAGTACTCCCCTGTTTTGTTAAAAATGACACTAACTTCTTTATCAGATTTTAGCATTTTAGCTTTAGGCGAAATTTCCAAATCAAAGTCACGACCTAAAACATAGTTAAAATCATGTAAAATGGAATTAGAAAAACCGACAAAAACATTTTCAGTATTTAAAGAATGAATAATCTTATTGAAAAAAGGATCATTGTATTCTAAACTGTCTTTTTTAGCAATTGAATCAACCTTTTTAGAAACTTTAATTTGTGTGTCCTTAATTGAGTTAGATAAATCATACAATTGGGGATTTAATTTAGAATAGTAAGTAGCTTGATATCCTATTTCACTCAATGCAGCCTCTTGATAAATCAACTGGGTTTGAATGATTAATAGCTTTATACGTTCTAACTGCATAAAGCTGATTCCCATTGGCTTATGATAAAATAAGTAAGATTGCCATTCATCTCTACGACCCTTTAAAGTGATTACTTCTTTTTGTAAGGGGATTAATTCATCTAATCTACTTGCAAGCCTGAATGGAGCAGATTTTATATACTTAGATAATATAAATAAGTCAGATTCTATAAGTTTAACTCCTTTTTCATCTTTTAATGTTCTTTCTATGAAAGCCCTTCGATTAAATTGTTCGACAAGGGAGGTTCCTTGGTTCTTCATTTGATTGTTCACATGTAGAATAACCGAATTAATTACAAGTAAGCTATTTGCTAATTGTTTACTAATTTTTAAATAGCTATTCGATTTTGAATTTGCAATAATAGTATCTATATTATTGGTGATAACAAGATTACTTATTTTTAGTTTTTTTAACTCCTCAGATTGAATGGTTTGAAATGTTTTAATAGTATAAATATTAGAATCTAAACTTGAGATTTTAATATTCAACACAGAGAAACAAACAAAAATGATGTATAAAAGACTAATAATCTGATATCTTTTGACATCTACTACACCCGCTGCCATAGACTAGATTTTAGTTTAAACTATTGTATTGTTTGTATAATAAAATATAAGCTAATTGAGACCCATTAGGAGTTAACTTAGATTTATCCAAAAATTGATTCAATTTTAAATAGATTTCTTTTTTAATATCATTTACTTGAATTCCAAATAAAAGATCTAGTGGTTCTTTTGAAGATATTTGTTCATGCTTTAAATTATCTACTAACTGATACACATATTGCAAATTGTCCAATTGATCAGGTAAAAAAATGTCCTTGATTGATAAAGTGTATTCATTATTGACACCAAAATAAATTGATTCCGAATTATAATTGACCACTTCATTTAAAGAGAAGTATTTCTCATTTTTCTTTTGATAAGTGATGGCATTTTCAAATAAAGCGTACCCTCTAATTTTATCATCAAAACTTAATGCAAGCTTTACAAATTCTTGAAAATAGTTATAACTCCTCTCGTTGTTAAAAACAAAATGGAACGGTGTAATGCATTGAAATAAAATAGACCTTGTTTTATCATTGGTAATAGTAACTAATTTATTAAGGGAAACAAATTCATCAAGTTGATCAAATTTTAAACTATTGACTAATTCTACAATTAATCCAGTATCATATGAAAATACTAGATCTTTAATGGCTTTAATCTTAGGACTGATGATATATTTAGACTTGTAATAATGATCTATATGTAATAGCGTAACTTCATTTTCACCACCATAAACTTGAATTTCATCCTTTTGTTTGGCTCGGATATAGTAAAAATGATTACTTTCTTGAAATACGAAATTATCTAAAAAATGATAATCATTCACCAAGGCAAAAGCTTTACAGAGTAATTCAATCTCACCCTGTGTTAATTCAATGGAATCTAAAATTGAAAATTGTGCATAATTAGGAGTAGGTAATTTAATGGGTGTTTGAATTAAGATTGGTAAAAATTCGTAATTAGGCATTCTCATGCCAAAAATATTTTTAATAAGTATGATTAGCTTTTCGTAATCATCCATATGTAACTGATACCAATCTGGCTCATACAATAAATCTTTAACTTGACTTAATGCTATAATTTTATCTAACTGAGATAAATTGCTTAGAATATTTAAATTTCCAAATTGACCAATATTTAAATCAATTGAAAAACTATCTGCCGTATCTAAATAGGATTTATAATCGGTCAAGCTTGTGTTTGAAGGCGAGAAATTAGCATCAATACCATTTTGAATATTTATATAAGTGCTCCCTACATTTGAATCTTGAAAAGGAAGGGCTACATTTTCTGTTTCAACATCTTCAAAACTATCTTCTTTTGTTTCATTGAATTTAATAGAGGATAATGCAAAAATAAATATCTCCATACTTAAACCTACTGTCATTAAAACATCCTGCACTTCCCATTCTAATAATTTTCCAATTACTCCTAGCAAAATAATAACAGCGCCTAGACTATAAAAGAAATTAAATAAATCAAGTTTCCTTTTCATAATTGGTTGATGTTTTAACAATATCAATTAAATACTAAAAATTTAATTATAGATATAGAAATAAATCTATGATTCAATTGATTATTTGTAATCAAAGTAAATTTAAATCGACTTTAAAACTTGTAAATTTTAGTGATTTAGAATGTAGTTCTAGAAGGGATTTGATGTAGTATAAAAACTACATTAAAAATTGATCAAAAATTAAAAATATATGATTAAGAATTTAAAATAATATTTAGCTCGTAAATATTTTTAACTGAAAGTTTCTTTAATATCCTTTTTTTATAGGTAGAAATGGAAGACTTGTGTAAATTCAGCTCCACTGCAATTTCATTGATACTTTTCCCTACCAATAAATTTTTCATAACATTATATTCTTGCAATGAAAGTAGACTTAAAGGATTAGTGATAGAATTATTAGATTGTTTATCAAAATGCATTTCTAACAATAAATCCTTATCATCCTCGCTCATGTATATTTTATTGTCTAATATTTTGATGAATAATTCCTTAAACGTATTATCAAAAATACTGTCCCTGTCTATGTATCCGATGATATTAAATCTAGACAATCGGTTGAAGAATATATTAATTGGAATATCACTAATAATCACAATATTACTGGTTATAATATTCGATTCAATAAGCTGCATTGAATAGGAATCAAATGAGTTAATGTAAATGAAATTTAAAAAATCATTATCATAATCCAATCCAGCAAAATCGATCTGCGCTTTATTAGAAAAGGCATGTATTTTGGTATAAGGTATTGCCTCTTTTATCAAACTACTAATGGATTTTATGCCAATAAAATTGTCGTATATTAAGACATTTTGAAACTTCAGCATTCATTCATTTTTTGAAGAGATAAATGTATCTCATTTACTAACACTTGTATACTAATTTTGTTGTATTTTAATGTAGCATTAATACTACTAATAGTATATATGTAGTTTTTTGACTACATATATATTTAATAAAAGATTTTGTAGAATTTATTCGACTTTGTGTTTGAATAGATTAAACATAAATTTACAAAGT
>JBAXVC010000014.1:0-48376 GCA_037129315.1 Chitinophagia bacterium
CTTTCTAATTCAATCTATTTTGAAAAAGCTGCAATTTTGCTGCGAAAGGGGAGCACTATAAGAGAAGTCCCGTCACGAGCATTCGAGACGGGACTTTTTCTTTGTCTATCAGGGAGTTAGGCTAGTCCCTTCTGCGTATAAATACGCTGTTTTCTATTCATTTTCCTTCAGATATTCAACTTTCTACTTTATACAGGTTGCTTGAATTTGGACTAGGTAAAACTGTTGAGGTTTCTGTTAACTAAAACTGCTGTATTAAATTATAATATTCAATACTTTTTTTGATTTTATAAAAAGGCAGTGTTTCCATTAATACTTTAACCTGGTCCTCTTCGACATCTTTAAAAATTAAAACTGCGCCATTTTTGGCTTGTCTCAAAAACAAATGTTCAAGAACTCCTTGTGACTTCCAATCAGCAACTACCTCTTGTTCCTGCTTCAACAATTCAGGAAAATTACTAGGAAGGTTTTCCATATCGAGTGTTAAAATTACTTGTACTCTGTCCATTTTATTTTATTTAATAATTATTAATTTATTCAACAACTTCTAAATTTTCCTTTAACCATAAGTCTCTCGAAGAGGATCCAATCATAATTCTAAAAGTACCTGGCTCAACTACAGTTTGCATTTTTTCGTTCAGCATTTGTAATAGCTCAGGCGTAATTTTAAAACTTAGTTTTTTTGTTTCACCTGCTTTTAAAGCAACTCTTTGAAAACCCTTTAATTCTAAAACTGGTCTTGCAATGGATGATAATAATTCTTTAATGTATAGTTGTACTACTTCCTCACCATCAACCGACCCCGTATTGGTTAATGTAAATTCCACGCTTGTTGTTTCCTTGGATTTAATCTTACTTTTTTCAAGATGAATGTGATCATATTTAAATGTGGTATAACTAAGTCCAAATCCAAAAGGGAAAAGTGGCTGTCCGCTTAGGTTATTATAATCATCCCCTCTGCCAGTGGGTTTGTGGTTATATACCAAAGGAAGTTGTGCTTCAGATAATGGGAAGGTGATGGGTAATTTCCCAGCCGGATTATAATCTCCAAATAATACATCCGATACGGCTGGTCCGCCTTCTTCACCAGGATACCATACATCAATAATGCCTGCAACTTTATCTTTCCATGCATTCATAGTGATAGCACTTCCACCCACTAATAAAACAGTTACTTTTTTCCCAGTAGCTGCTACTTCTTGTATTAACTTTTCCTGATAACCAGGTAGTGTCAGCATTGCTCTGTCCTGAAATTCCCCTTCTTGTATACCAACCGCAATCACAACTGCGTCTGATTTTTTAGCTAATTCAACTGCATCTTTAATTTTTTGCTCATATTGATTTTTGATACCTGCGTTCCAAATTAATTTTATTTGACCATTGCTAGCACCTTCATGAAATTCAACCTTGATATTATATTTTTTATCTTTTTCAAAATTGTAATCAATAAGTTTAGTGGAATAACTTTGCTTTAACCAATTATCAATAACCAATTCGTTATTTAAATAAAGTCTAAATCCATCATTGCCTTCTAATCCTATTTTATATTTTCCATTGTCTGGGGCTTTTAATAATCCGGTCCATTTAATAGAGTAGTTATCGGTCGTCATTTTAGGATCAGGAGGAAATAAGGTTGCTTGAAAATTAATTTGTTTATCAATCCTTGTCATTATTGGTTTTTCGCTGGGATCGATACTTGTATAGTATTCTCCTTTTAATCCATTTTGAATTTCGTTTGAACCGTTTGTAGTTTCTAAATATTCACTAGGAATGTTTATCCACTGTGTATTTGTTTTGTCTGCACCCTCTGAATAATTAATTTGAACACTTGTTCCAAGTTTCGCTTTAATACCTTCTAGAATACTAATTTTTCCATTGGATGGTCCACTGTATCCTCCTAAGCTAGCTTCAATGGCTTCCTTGCCAATAACTGCAATTGATTTTATATTTTTATTTATGGGCAAAGCATTGTCGTCATTTTTTAATAAAACAATCGACTCTAAAGCTGCTTTTTTTGCAATTTTTTTATGCGTTGTATTATTTACCCATTGTTTTGCTATTTCTTCATCCACATAAGGATGCTCAAATAAGCCTAGATCAAATTTTGCTTTTAGCACTCTTGATACAGCATCATCAATTCTAGCTTGCTTTATGCCTCCATTTAAAAATGGGGGATCAAATAGCTCATGGTGTTTGAATTCTGTTTGAAAAATCACATCCAAACCATTTGTTATGGCAGTAGCTCCTGATGATGGGTAATCCTTTGCTGTATTGTGTAGTACAGTGGTTCCGCCAACTGCACTGGCATCGGATATCACAAACCCATCAAATCCCCATTCCTTTTTCAACTTCTTATTTAATAGCCAGTCATTGGCACTACTTGCACTTCCATCATAAGAATTGTATGCGGTCATAATAGATCTTGAACCTCCTCTCTTAATCGCCGCTTTAAAAGGTGGGAAAAATATTTCGTCTAAAAATCGTTCGTTATAATGAATTGGATAACTGTCTCTACCTCCATCACCTACATTGGCAATAAAATGTTTTGGGGTGGTAATGACGCCATTTTGTTCAAATGAACTTACAAACGCTACTGCCATCTCAGATGCTAAAAATGGGTCTTCGCCATAAGTCTCCTCGGTGCGTCCCCATCTTACATCATTCGCAATATTTATTACTGGAGATAATACATCTCTAATCCCTCTTACTTTTGTCTCTAATGCAATTGCAGTAGACACTTGTTTCATTAGTGCAGTATCAAAGCTTGCAGCAAGTCCTATTGATTGTGGAAATGAAGTAGCGCCTTTTCGAACCAACCCATGTAAACATTCGTCAAATGCCATCATCGGGATTCCTAATCTAGATCTTTCTATAAAATATTTTTGAATGGTATTTATTTTTTTAGCGAGTAGCAGTGCGTTTTCTTCCGACTTATAACTTAATATTTGAGAGGTCACATCGCTTCCTCCAGATGCAGCACTTACTTGAAAACCAAAAATACCATTTTTATAATTTGATTCATTTGTACCTAAGTCGCCTGGAATCATAAATAGTTGCCAAAACTTTTCAGCTGGCGTCATTCTACTTAATAAATCTTTTACTCTAACATTAACAGGGAGTTTTGGATTTTTGTATGGATATATTTGTTGTGCTTTTGTGGTTGTTGATAAAATGGTCAACAATAATAAACTGCAGTAAATTTTCTTCATAGCATAAATTTAATAAATCCATGCCATGTAATCTAAAAACCGGCTTAAAACAGTTAAAAATGAGAAATAAATGATTTTTACGTAATTTAGAAATATGAAAAAAACACTTCTGTATTTGGTACTTTGCTTGTTGATCGTTTTTGAATGCCTTAGGGTTTACTTAATTATGCCTATGCCTGGCAGTCAAAATTTAAATTCTATTGACCTAGCTTACTTTTTAGGTTCAAATAAACATATCATACGCATTGTCGGATTTTTATTACTTATAAATCCAATTATTTATATTTTTAAAAATGGATTTAAGAAGCACATTATTTTATTTATAATTTTTAGTATTATTTATACGCTCATTTTTTATGTATTTACATTTAAGATGGAAGCCGACAAAATGTTTTATCAACCTACCGTCGTCAGTTTTGCAAATATTTCAAATAACACCATTCCAACTAATAAATTAATTATCGGAGTTGATGTGGATGGTATTACAAAAGCATATCCAATTCAGTTAATTGGCTATCATCATCAAGTAAGAGATACCATAAATAACAAACAGGTGATGGTGACCTATTGCACTGTGTGTCGAACTGGAAGAGTGTATTCACCTATTGTTAATGGTAAAGTTGAAACTTTTAGATTAGTTGGTATGGACCATTTTAATGCTATGTTTGAAGACGCAAGTACAAAAAGTTGGTGGAGACAATCTAATGGCGAATGTATTGCTGGAACATTAAAAGGTTATAAACTTACCGAAATCAAATCTGAACAAGTAGCCTTAAATGCATGGGTAAGAAGCCATCCCAACACTTTGGTCTTACAACCTGATGCTAAATTTAAAGAACAGTTTAAAGGGATGGATAATTATGATAAAGGAAATTCCAAAAGCGGTTTAACCAAAAGAGACACTGCTTCATGGAAAGATAAATCTTGGGTTATAGGCATTGAAAAAAATTCTTATGTTAAGGCATATGATTGGAATCAAATTGTGAAGCAAAGTATCATTCAAGATTCAATGCCGAATTTTCCTCTTCTTATTTTATTAGAGAATGACAGTTCTTCCTTTCATACCTATAGCCGTATACTGAATACCGAAACGCTTCATTTTAGTAAAAACGGGGATTTAATAAAAGATTTGAATACTGGTTCGCTATGGAATTATGATGGTGTATGTATTGAAGGAAAATTAAAGGGCACTGTTTTGGAAACAATTCCTAGTTACCAAGAATATTTACATTCATGGGAGTTTTTTCATCCAAAAACTGTTCGTTATTTAAAGTGAAACAGTATTGGGAATAAAAAGCATACTAATCCTGTCCAAATTCCGTAAATAGGTAAAAACAATGCGATACTAGATTCCACAGATTCTACTTCAGCCTTCCCTCTTGCGCTCATCAATAGTTTATATGAGACCAAGACAAGGTTTATAAATATTAGTATGTTTCCTCCTAGTACTGCTATTCTGTTTGGTGTGATACCCCATTCCATAATTCGAAAAGTTATTGCAGAAAGTGCTATACTATTAACAATGATGGTTAAAATGGATAGTCCAAATAATAACACCAAACTAAATTTACTTTTAGAAGTTTTACTTGTTTCGGCAATCGAAAATAATATTAAAGCTAATACTCCAATCAATAACACATTAAAAACCAAAAGTAAATTCCTGTCATTATAAGGGTATTTTCCTGTATAGACAACCGCAATCAAATAGATAAATAAATTTAAGAATACCAATGGTGTAAATATTTTTGCAATAATGGGCGATACCTTGTTAATTAATTGCGGGTTGACTTGAATTAAATAAGTTGCAATAATAGGAATAGCTGCAATCCCCCATATAGCTATGTGTTGAACATAGAATTGTTCAATTTTAAGTCCTATTAGTTCAAATAAACCAAACGTGATGACACTGAATAACATGCCTGATATATACATGATAACACACATAATAACTAAATCACCATTGAATTTTAAAAAATCAATTCGCTTTTGATAATCCTTTAAATGAGTTCCTAAAAATGCATAACCTAATAAGGACCATAAAAACAAGGGTAAGTGAATTAGGGCTAGTGTTATCGAATTGCTATTATTACTATCTGGTAATAAATTTATATAGACTACTGATATCAGTATTGCCAAAGCAGGGAATAGTATTTTTTTAAATTCTACTTTTTGTTTCCAAATAAAATAACTACTTAAAAAAGGGAATACAATAAAAGCGGCATTTCTTGAAAAAAATCGTTCAACATTAATTCCTTTAATATTAGAAATATTAGCAATGAGGCCAGCTAGTATCGCAATTATAATAACAAACTGTATTTCCTTTCTATTGCCAAAGTATACTATTTCATTTTCATAATTGAGTCGTTCATTCCAATATTGCAACTCTATATGTTCCTTATGTTCGGGGTACACTAAATTAAATTCCTTTTTAAAAATGGACTTGTTCCCTCTATATAATTTTTCAAGTTCATGAGGGTTATTTATATTATTGAGGATGTCGTTTCTCATGATATATTTTTATTAAAATTAAATTACTTATTCCATTTTATTTCAATTTATTTTTAATTACAAAATGGATATCATAGTGTCTTTAAAACCTTTTTAAAAGATGATATTAATCAGTTTATTGATAACGATCGCTTTACATATAATAATGGGATATATCATTCATGAAATAGCCTTCTGAATCAATATTTAACTATATTTATTCCATGAAAAAAATAATATTTTCCCTTATTTTATTAGTGTTTCTTAATTTAAGTTATAGTCAATCTTTGAATTCTGTATGGTCGGGTATTTTAAATGCCGGCGGACAAAAAATTGAATTACGATTACATTTAATTCAAAATGAGGATAAAACATATTCATCTAATTGGGATGTGCCTATACAAAAAGCAATTGGTATCGTTTCCTCTAAGACTGATTTAGTGAATAGCCAATTAAATATTGAAATCAAGGCCATCGCTGCTTCTTATTCTGGTAAAATGAACGCCGAAGCCAATAAAATTCAAGGTACTTGGACACAAGCTGGGCATGATTTTGAATTAAACATGGAGCCTTATTTAACTTCGAATCCAAGTATAATTGAATCTAAACCACCAGCACCTAAGCCACAAACCCCTAAACCGCCCTTTAGCTATTTGTCAAAAGATATCATTTATGAAGGCGCCAAGACTAAGCTTACTTATGGCGCTACACTTACTTATCCAACCAATCCTTCTAAATTCCCATTGGTTATTTTAATTACAGGGAGCGGGAGACAGGATAGAGATGAAACAATTTTTAATCACAAGCCTTTTGCTGTTATTGCCGATGATTTAACTAAAAAAGGATACGCAGTATTAAGAGTTGATGATAGAGGTACTGATAAATCTACTGGCAATTTTATAGAGAGTACCACCGAAGATTTTGCACAAGATGTTGAGGAACACATCCGATATGCTAAGACTTTGCCAATGATTGATACCAATAAGATTGGATTATGTGGTCATAGTGAAGGTGGGCTCATTGCCCCTTTAGTTGCGTCTCGTAATAAATCAGTTGCATTTATCATTTTAATGGCAGGTCCAGGGATTAAAATTACCGAACTCATGGCCTTGCAAAACGAAGCCGTTCTTAAGTCGGTGGGTGTGGGTCAAAATGAAATAGATTCCTATCTCCCCTTATATAAGAATTTAATGAAGCTTGTAACTCAATCTACTGATCAAAAAATGGCTATTGAAAAATCTAAGGAATTAACCTCGCAATGGTTTAAGTCCACTAACAAAGATTTTGTTTTGGCAACAACGAATATAAGCACCGAAGCAGATATAGATAAGTATGTGGGAGCCATGGTGGGTCAACTTTCTACCAAATGGTGGAAATATTTTGCAAATTATGATCCACAACCTACTTTACAAAAAGTAAAATGTCCTGTACTCGCCATTAATGGCGGAGCAGATATACAAAGTGTTGCTGATCAAAATTTAAAAGGTATTCAGAATTCTCTTTTAAAAGGAGGAAATAAAAAAGCAACTATTATGAAATTTGATGGATTAAATCATCTATTTCAAAAGTGTACAAAGTGTAGTGTTAATGAATACGGAGAACTAGAAACCACTATTGAACCAGTAGTTCTTGAATATATATCTAATTGGCTTAAAAATATAATATGAAAAAATTAACCTTAATCTTATTGAGCTCCCTATTGTTTATTTGCTCATATGCACAAGACGGTACTAAGAAAAAACTTGTATTAGACAAAAGCAAACCAGTATATGAGCTTGATGCTTCTTGCGGTACCTGTATGTTTAAAATGAACGGAAAGGGTTGTGTATTAGCTGTAAAGTATGAAGGGAAATCCTATTTTGTAGAAGGCACCAATATTGACGACCATGGTGACGCGCATGACAAAGAAGGCTTTTGTAATGCCATCAAAAAAGCCAAAGTCCAAGGTTCGGTCGTAGGGGATAAATTTTTAGTGACTTATTTCGAATTGATAAAACCGATCGATCCGAAGTAGTCAATCTAGTTTTTATACTTACCTTTGTATTCAATGAAACGGTTATTTTTATATATACTATCCTTTATTTTTATCATCACCTCGTCTGGTGTCATGGTGAACATGCACTATTGCATGGGGAAAGTAGCTGGTTCTAGTATTTCATTAATAAATCACGTTTCATCTAAGTGCGACAAATGCGGGATGGAAAAAAGCAAAACCAAAGGAAAAGGTTGTTGCCATGATAGTAATAAGCTAGTTAAAAATACGATCGATCAAAAATTAGTAAACTCGTCTATTAAAATAGATAATCAATTTGTAAATTTATTTTCATTTGAAAATAATGAATTCAAAATAATTTCCTTTCCTCCATCTGATAGCATCACTATTCGCTATCACGCACCGCCACTGTATTGCGGTGTCCCCAATTATATATCTCATTGTAGTTACCTTATTTAGTTGCTCATTTTATTTTTCACCTAATTAGTTGTTTTTGCAATCAATTAGGCGTCATATTATTTTCATATTTTAAATAATAAAAAATGAGTTTCAAATATATCGCGTTGCTTATAGGATTACTTATAAGTTTAACATCAAATTCGCAGGTAGTTTTTAAATCTAATTTTACAGATACTTCATTCAAGGTATTTGGAGCCTGTGAGCAATGTAAAAATAGAATCGAGGAAGCATTAAAGATGAAAGGTATTAGCAAGGCCATTTGGGATGTAGATACCAAAATGGTGAGCATTCAGTATGATGCTACTAAAATTTCAATGGACAAAATTGAAAATAAAATTATTGATGTTGGGCATGATTTAATTCATAAAAAAGCTAAAACCATCATTTATAATGACTTGCCAGAATGTTGTCATTATCGGGAATTAGATACTGCAATTTCACATTCAAATAATGTAATTGAGTCATCTATAATTAAGGGTGTTGTTTTACAAGAAAATAGTATGGGTAAATTTGAGCCCTTGTCAAACGCAAGTGTTTATTGGTCGGGGACGAGCATTGGTGTAATTACAGATAGTTTTGGTGTGTTTTCACTTATCAATGACAATGCCAATACAAAATTAATAGTGAGCTATGTTGGCTTAAAACCTGATACCATTAATGTAGAAAACAATAATCAACTCAAAGTAATACTTGCATCAAAAAATCAATTAAGTGAGGTGACCGTATTTAGTAGGCCTAATGGGACTTACATTCCTTTTTTAAATACCATCCGAACCCAAGTTATGACGGGTACGGAGTTACTAAAAGCGGCCTGTTGTAATTTAAGCGAAAGCTTTGAAACCAATCCCTCTGTGGATGTGTCATACAATGATGCTGTTACTGGATCAAAGCAAATTCAGTTGTTAGGCTTAAATGGTAATTATACCCAATTAACAATCGAAAATTTACCAGGCCCTAGGGGACTCGCCACTTTATTGGGATTAAATTCGATTGCAGGTCCATGGATTGAAAGCATTCAGTTAACTAAAGGCGTTGGCTCGGTTGCTAATGGATATGAAAGTATTGCTGGTCAAATTAATGTAGAGCTAAAAAAACCTGAAACTGCCGAAAAATTATTAGCTAATATTTATATCAATGACTTTGGAAAAACCGACTTGAATATAAATTTATCTCACAAACTAAATACAAAGTGGTCCACTGGCTTGTTGCTACACGACGATTTTTTAAACAACAAACAACTTGATTTTAATAAAGATGGTTTTAGAGATATACCTACAGGTAATCAACTAAGTATTGTGAATCGATATAAATATGATAATTCAAAAGGATTTTTAACACAGCTTGGTTTTAAAATTTTAAATGATCATAAAATTGGTGGTCAAATTGCTTTTGATCCTATTTATGACAAGCTAACAATGCATCATTATGGTTTAGGCATTAATTCAGAACGTTATGAACTGTTTGGAAAAATTGGATATATTTTTCCTCAACAAAAATATAAAAGTATAGGACTTCAATTGAATGTTGTGAATCACGAACAAGATTCTTATTTCGGACAAATAAATTATAATGCAAAGCAACAAAGCTTTTATGGAAATTTAATTTATCAGTCAATTTTTAATTCTACCATTCATAAATATCGTACTGGTATTAGTTTCCAATATGATAAATACAATGAACTATTTAAATTGAATGCATATAATAGAAAGGAGATTGTCCCTGGCGCTTTTTTTGAATATACTTATACGCCCAACGAAAAATGGGGAGCTGTTATTGGATTAAGAGCGGATCAAAATAATTTATTTGGTTCCTTTTTAACACCTCGTATTAATATAAGATATGAACCTATCAAAGGCACTGCCGTTAGAATGAGTGCGGGTAGGGGTCAAAGAACTTCAAATATTTTTGCTGAAAACAACAGTGTTTTAGTGAGTGCAAGATTGCTTGAAATTAATACAAATAACGCAGGGCCTGCATATGGTTTATCCCCTGAAATTGCATGGAATAAAGGCCTAAGCCTGGATCAAAAATTTTTATTATTTGGCAATAATGCTTCAATTGGACTAGATTATTTCAGAAATGATTTTGTTAATCAAGTGGTGGTAGATTTAGAAAATCCACGCAAAGTGACTTTTACTAATTTAAATGGCGCTTCCTATTCCAATAGTTTTCAGGCTGAATTAAATATGCTACCTATTAAAAAATTTGAAATTAAAATTGCCTATAGGTATTTTGATGTGATGCAAACTTATAATGGACAATTACTTGAACGCCCTTATATCGCCAAGCATCGTGCATTTTTAAGCTTTGACTATGCAACACTAAATAACTGGAAATTTAATTATACCATCACTTATAATGGCGCAAAAAGGATAACCAATACATCTGAAAACCCTATTAGTTATCAGTTGCCCAATTATTCACCTAGTTATATTTTAATGAATACACAAATCACCAAAACTTTTGGGAAAAATTATCCAATGGATGTATATATTGGATCTGAAAATTTAACCAATTATTTTCAATCAAATCCAATTATTGCAGCAGCCGATCCATTTAGCCCATATTTTGATGCTTCGATGGTTTGGGGCCCCACTTCGGGGAGGATGCTTTATTTTGGTTGGAGAATTAAAATAAAATAGTGGCTTTAGGTAATTTCCTTAACTAATCACATTATTTTTACATTTATGAAGTCAATAGCAGTGCTATTATTTTTATTTTGGTCAAATTTTTTATTGGCCCAACCTCAGTATAATTGGAATGATAAAGTACAGACTATATATGAATCTATTACATCCTTAAAAATTCCAGAAGCTCGAAAATTAATTGCGATTGAAAAAAATAAAAATCAAGATAATTTAGCATATCCAATATTGGATAGTTATGCCGATTTGTATCAACTTTTTTTCAATGAAAGTAATAATGATTATAAAATATTTTATCCGCAATTTGAAAAGCGAATAGATATCATTAAAATGGGTCCTAAAAATTCACCCTTTTATTTATACTCTTTAGGTTTATTACATTTACACAAAGCCGTTGCAGCCATTCGATTTGATCGCAATTGGGACGCAGCTTTAGAATTTAGAAAATCCTATTTTAATTTTAAGGAAAATATACAGTTGTATCCTAAGTTTAGTCCTAATAATTTGTATTTTGGTTTATTAACTACTTTGATTGGTTCTGCTCCAACTAATTATCAATGGATGTTAAGTATTCTTGGCTTCAATGGTAATATTGTTAAAGGAAATGAATTGGTTTTAAGTTATATAAACAGCAAAGATGAATTTTCTAAAATATGTTTAAATGAGGCTTTACTTATTTATCCATATTTAATTATGAATTTTGAAGGGGATGCTAAAAAAACATTTGATTTTATTGAGCATTCCGATTATGATTTTAAGAAAAATCATATTCATGCATATATGGCTACCAATTTATATTTAAATCATCAACAATCAATCAAAGCACTTGATATTGCAAATGGTTTAGAACTTTCATCTGCTTATCTAAATATTCCATTTTGGAATTATGAAAAAGGCTTTGCTTATTTGAATCAATTGAAATTAGATTTGGCTCAAAAGGAACTTTTGGATTTTACTAAAAAATTTAAAGGCAATTTTTATATTAAAGATGCCTATGAAAAATTAAGTTGGATCGCTTATTTGCAAAATGATATGAAACAAGCTAATGAGTATCGTAATGAAGTAATAATACATGGGTCGCAAGTAACCGATGCAGACAAGTTAGCTTACCAGAATGCTATTTCTGGAGTATGGCCCAATTTGTCACTCCTTAAAGCACGCATTTTAAGTGATGGGGGCTTCCAAAAACAAGCCCTTAATACATTATCTGATAAAACCACTTTAGACTTTCAATCCCTAGCGGATAAAGCCGAATTTTCATATAGATTAGCTCGGATTTACGATATTATGGGGGATGAGACTCAAGCAATTAAATTTTATAAATCAACCATAGTTAAAGGAACCAATTTACCTGAATATTTTGCTTCAAGGGCGGCACTTCAATTAGGTTTATTATACGAGGGGCATAAAAATTTTAAAGAAGCACTAGATTATTACACCATTAGTTTAGGAATGAAAAACCATGCCTTTAAAAATTCTATCGATCAAAAAGCAAAATCAGGTATTTTGAGATGCAAGCGTAACTAGTTATAATTGTATCTTTTTATTTTTAGTAATTTGGTAGCTATATTTAAATAGTTTGGCTACGTTTTTAATTTTTTCCATATCTATTATTAAATCTTTTCTTGCATAATCCTTAAATGGTAATAATAATTCATTTCTACCTTTTAGTCTTTTTAAATTTTCTAATGCAACATATCCTAAAGCTGGTATTAATGATAATTTAATTGAAAACTTTATTTTTTTTGAATCCTTGTATTCTAGTTTTTGTATACTTAATTTGTATTTATGAATTTGTGACTCATAATTATCTCTAATTTTTTCATATGAATTTTGTGTATTTGCAAAAGTGTTAATACCTGCAAGGGTATCTTTGTATATATCATATAAGTCATTAGTCATTTGAATTAAGCCTCCTAATTGATACCAGCAATCATCATTATTTTTATTTGACGAAATATCAATGTAATACTTGCACATCAATAAGCTATAACCACCCTTTCTTTCAGTAATATCTATAATATTTTTTAATGATATTTCAGCTTTTAATTGTTGTACAGAATCTATTTGTGCTTGATGAATATTATTGAGCACTTTATGATATGCTTCTTTATCATTAATTCTGGTAAGTAATTTTAAATGTGTGTCGATTAAAGCCAATTCACTAAAGCTTTTAGGTTTAGCCTGCGTCGGGTTTAAAAACATTTCATTTAATTCTTCTTTACTTACAATTTGATCATCCATTAAATCATCATATAAAAAAGCTAGAATAAAATAAAGTTTATTATTTTCTATTTCAATTTTATTAGTATATCTATTTTCAAGTTCTGCAAAACTATCATTGATAATATATTGATGAATCCCTTGAAATTTTTTTATCTTATTATAAGTACTAGCTTGAAATTTTCCGTTAAATTTTAATTCAATTTTTTTTAATAATTTCGCCGTACTAATTTCAGATAAAGTTAGCCCAAATAGCATCCTAGCTAATAATTGCAATATATTATTGCAGTAAATAATTAAATACATTATTTGTTAAATTTATTATAAAAAATTTGAATTACATATCATTAAAACAAATTCTTAATTATATTTTTATATCCTTTGATTTAATAAATCCATTTAGTTAAATATTTTCGCTATTTTTAGTAGTTCAATCAGTTGCCCCATGAGTTGTATTAAATATTTTATATTCCTACCTTTTTTACTAATTCTTACATCTGTTTCAGGCCAATCTAAAAAAAAATCTGATTCAACTAGTTTTAGTTTACAAATGGATTATTTAAGTAAGTATATTTATAATGGCCGTGCCGATTCTATAAAAAATCCTTATCAAATTACTACTGCTTCGCTTCATTTAGCAAATGGTTTTTTTTCTAATTTTAGCGCTAGCTATTTATTAACACAAGGGTCCCAACGTTTTGATTTTTTTCAATTGGATTTAGGTTATGAATATACATTAGGCGAAAAAATTTATGGAGATATTTATGGTTCTAAATATTTTTATTCTGGCCAATCAAATTTATTAAATGGAAATATAACTAGTGATATTGGAATGAGCCTTAATTATGATTTTAAGTTTTTTCAATTAAATACGCTTACTGATATTTTCTTTTCTGGTAAAACTGATTTTCAATTTACTCCTGGAATTGAAAAAACAATTTATCTCACAAAAGACAAATCATCTAGTTTAAGTATTAATCCCTATATCTATTCTACTTTCAGTTCTTTAAATTATTATGAATCATCTGTTACTCGTCGATTAAATGGGCCTAACGGACCTAAAGGAAACAAAGGGATTGCTGCAGCGGTTATTCAAAATAACACCACCTTAATTGATAAAGGGTTTAAATTACTCAATCTTGATTTTTCAATTCCAATTACCTACGAAACTCATCATTGGAGTTTAGTTTTATCACCTACCTATTCCAATCCTTTTAATAAGATTAGTACCACAACTACAACAACAACACCTATATCTGGAGTACCTACTACCAGTACTTATAATTCAACTCCTTATTCGGAATTACATTTGTCAAATCAATTTTTTTATCAGCTCAGTCTTATTTATAAATTTTAATAATGAAATTAACAAGAACCACTAAAATTTTATTAATCGCCTCAAGTTTATGGTATTTTGGCGAAGGTTTATTTGGTCCATTATTTGCAATTTATGCTGAAAAAATTGGAGGTAATTTATTAGATATCACATGGGCTTGGGCACTTTACTTAGTTAGCACAGGCATTTTTTATGTTATTGTAGGTAAATATGTTAACCAATCAAAATATAAAAAACATGTTATGATTTTTGGGTATACTTTAAATGCATGCTTAACATTTGGATATATGTTTATTGAGAATGCCAATCAACTATTTATGTTACAAGTTGGATTAGGAATCGCCGAAGCCCTAAGTGCACCTATTTGGGATACTTTGTTTGCTACTAATATGGAAAGCACTGAAAATACTTTTCATTGGAGCTTGGCAAGTGGTCATACTCATTTTGTGTCTGGAATTGCCATTGCCATTGGAGGCCTTATTGCTAATTATATTTCCTTTAATGCTTTGTTTTTAACAATGGGAATTATTCAAGTGATAGCTACACTTGTTCAAGCCAAACTTTTATTTGATCCAACCCAAAAATTGGAAGTTTAAATTCCTTCAATTACTACTACTTCATTTGCATTTATACTTATGCCTTTAAAATGATGTACCTTTATGCCTATCAACAATTAAATGATACCATTTTGAAGTTTATAGATTTAGGTTTGGATCCCCGTATTTTAGAAGGAATTGATGCCATGGGGTATGAAAATGCAACAGAAGTGCAACAACAGGTAATGCTTCCAATATTAGAAGGTAAAGACATCATTGCTGCTGCTCAAACTGGTACAGGAAAAACTGCCGCTTTTTTATTGCCTTTATTACATCGTCTTTTAACTTCGCCTCACCATGCGGGTGATATCAATGCGATGGTGATTGTTCCCACTCGTGAATTAGCCATTCAAATTGCTGAAAGTATTGAAGGGCTTTCCTATTTTACAGATGTTAGTTCTATTGCAGTTTATGGTGGAGGGGATGGTAATTCATTTGTTACCGAAAAAAAAGCGCTTACTAGTGGTGTAGATATTGTCGTATGTACACCTGGCCGTATGATTGCTCATTTAAATATGGGCTATGTTAAATTAAAAGGGCTTAAATATTTAGTTTTAGATGAAGCCGATCGAATGTTAGATATGGGTTTTTCTGATGACTTGTCTAAAATTTTTACTTTTTTACCAACGGTTCGACAAAACTTATTATTTTCTGCGACCATGCCATCAAAAATGAGGGTGCTTGCTAAAAAATTATTACATAATCCTGTTGAGATTAATATTGCTATATCTAAACCGCCAGAACAAATCGTTCAAAAGGCTTTTATTTTATATGAAGCTCAGAAAGTTCCGATCATTATTGATATGTTGCGTTCTAAAAACTTTTCCAAAGTCATTGTTTTTTGTTCTAAGAAGTTAAATGTAAAACAGTTAACATCTAAATTAAAAAGTGCAAATTTATTAGTTGCCGAAATACATTCTGATTTAGATCAAAAAAGTAGAGAGCAATATTTGCAAGATTTTAGAAATCAAAAAATAAATATTCTTGTTGCAACTGATGTTTTAAGCAGGGGAATTGATATTGACGATATCGATTTAGTAATAAATTATGATGTACCTAATGACGGTGAGGATTATATTCATCGTATTGGACGTACAGCGCGAGCGGCTAGTTCAGGAACTGCTTTTACTTTGGTGGATGAAAAAGAACAAGGTAAATGTGCCGTTATTGAACAATTACTTGGGGCGCCAATTACAAAAGGCATTGTGCCTGCAGAATTTGGACCTACTCCTAATTATAATCCCAAATCGATTCCTCAAAAAGGTTTCAACAGACGCAGATAATCAAATTTGTCCAATATTCTAATTTTGGATAACAATTTTAAAAATGAATTTATGAAATCAACTATCTCTAGTAAGCTACAAGAAAGATGTCAAGGCCTTTGTGAATTATGTTCTACCGATAATGCAACAAGCGCTTATGCAGTTAGTCCTAAAAATAATGATGTGATTGAAAATGAAGTAGCCCTTTGTGATCAATGCTTGTCTGTTATCGAAGGTAAAGAGGCGGGTAATCACTGGCAATGTTTGGCGGGTAGTATTTGGAATGCAGAGCCTAGTGTACTTGCTTTAAGCTATCGTATTTTATATAGCCTTAAAGATAATGAGTGGGCCAATGAATTATTAACGTCGGTCGATTTTGATGAAACAGTAATCACATGGGCTGTAAGTGCATTTCAAAAAGATGCGGTGCATTTAGATAGCAATGGAACCGAACTTCAAAATGGAGATACCATCATTTTAACGCAAGGTTTAAATGTAAAAGGTGCTAATTTCATGGCGCCCAAAGGTACTATTGTCCGCAAAATAAGATTAGTACCTGATAATCCAGAGCAAATTGAAGGGAAAGTAAATGAGCAAACTATTGTTATCCTAACAAAGTTTGTAAAAAAATCTGCTTAGTATTAGCGAACTTTTTTATTTGCTATTTTTTTAATTCTAATAATTGAATAGTCGAGTTCATAATCCTGATATAAAATATTAATTTATTCTTATATTTACAATACAAGTATTATCTATTACATATTTTATCCTTTCAATCTATAATTAAATGAAAAAATTATTATTTGTTATTGCCCTTTTTATTTCAGTTTCACTTTTCGCACAAGAGCATAATGCTAGTTTACAATACACTGTGCCTTCTGACAAATTAGTGCAAGCCAAAATTCAGGAGTGGCGTAAAATTAAATTTGGATTGCTCATGCATTGGGGTACATATAGCCAATGGGGTGTAGTAGAAAGTTGGTCCTTATGTCCAGAAGACGAAGGCTGGACACAACGAAAGGGTCCTTTTGCCAAAGATTGGTTTGGATATAAACAAGCCTATGAAAATTTACAAACCACTTTTAATCCAGTTAAATTTAATCCTAGCAAATGGGCACAAGCTGCTAAAAATGCTGGTATGAAATATGTGGTATTCACTACAAAGCATCATGATGGCTTTTGTATGTTTGATACCAAACAAACTGATTATAAAATCACTAGCGTAAAATCTCCATTTTCTAAAAATCCAAAAGCCAATGTTGCAAAGGAAGTTTTTAATGCTTTTAGAGCACAAGGTTTTATGACAGGAGCTTATTTTTCAAAACCTGATTGGAATACACCAGATTATTGGTGGAAATATTTTCCTCCCAAGGATCGTAATGTTTCCTATGATCCAAAAAAGTATCCAGAACGCTGGAATGCATTTAAAAAATTTACTTATAATCAAATCGAAGAATTAATGAGTGATTATGGTAAAGTGGATATTTTATGGCTGGATGGCGGTTGGGTTCGCCCCTATAGTTCCATTGACACTTCTGTTGAATGGCAACGTACTATTTCACATAATCAAGATATTGACATGGGAAATATTGCTGCAATGGCAAGAACACACCAACCAGGTTTAATGGTTGTGGATCGTACTGTTCATGGCGAATTTGAAAATTATGTTACACCCGAACAACAAGTACCTGCGACTTATTTACCTTATCCATGGGAAAGTTGTATGACTTTAGGAAATTCCTGGTCATATGTACCTAATGATCAGTATAAATCATCTCGTAAAGTGATTCATTTGCTTACAGAAATCGTTTCAAAAAATGGAAATCTACTTTTAAATATTGGGCCAGGCCCAGATGGCGAATGGGATCCTAATGCTTATGCAAGATTAGAACAAATTGGAAAATGGATCAATATCAATGGTGAAGCCATTTATGATGCAGATGCCGATCCTGCATTACCAGGACAAGGTAAATGGGTGTTTACCAAAAAACAAAATTGTATTTATGCAATTTATCAACTTGCCGAAAAGGAAGCCATAGCTGAAACTTATAGCTTAAATATAAAATTATACCATCCAATTAAGGAGATTCAAATTTTAGGGATGGATCAAAAGTTAAATTATAAGCAAGACAATAATAATCTTATCATCACAGCGCCTTCTTCAAAAATAAATGCCAATACCGAAGCATTGGTATTTAAAATATCATTTAATTAGCCGCAATAATTTTCAGTTTTAAATTTCATGATGCATATTAGTTTCATTACTAATATGCATCATGTTTTATACTTGTTTAATAGACTTCCTTTATACTATTAAATAGAGTATATATGAAACGCTTAAAAGATAAAGTGGTGATCATCACTGGTGCGGCAGGAGGAATGGGAGAAGCAGAAGCCAAGTTGTTTGCACAAGAAGGCGCTAAAGTAATGGCCACTGATAATAATGTCGAATTATTAAAAGAATGGGTATTAACTGCTCAGTTAGATGGATTAAATATTTCGTATCTAAAATTAGATGTCACTAGTCAACTAGACTGGGATCATGTAGCAATAAAAACAGTAGAACTTTTCGGAAAAATTGATATACTAGTTAATAATGCAGGAATTTATCCTGGTTTTGTGAATTGTGAATCAACTACGATGGAACTATGGAATAAAGTAATGGCTACTAATATCACAGGTCCATTTATTGGTTGTAAAACCATCATTCCTTTTTTAAGAAATTCGGGTGGCGGTGCCATTGTAAATATTGCTTCCATTGCAGGTTTAGTAGGAGGTAATGGTACTGCTTACTCAAGTTCAAAAGCTGCATTATGTTTATTAAGTAAAGACCTTGCAGTGGAATTGGCGAAAGATAATATTCGGGTAAATACAATATGCCCAGGCGGTGTTTTAACGCCCATGACTGACGCCTTATTGAAAACCCCTGGCATGTCCGACATGATTAAAAACATGTCGCCACAGGGCAGAATAGCGGATCCTATTGAAATTGCTTGGGGCGCGCTTTACCTTGCTTCTGACGAAGCTTCCTTTGTCACTGGCACCGAATTAGTCATTGATGGTGGTTCGGTGTGTAGATAAATTTTTGTCTATTAAATAATTAATCGTAATTTTACGATTAATATGGGAACCACCAAAACAGCCGAATACACTTCAAAGGAATTAAGTATTGCTAAATACGCAAAAGCACTTTCACATCCTGCAAGAATTGCAATTTTAAATTTATTATTAAAAAAACAATCCTGTATTTGTGGCGATATTGTTGACGAGTTGCCATTATCTCAATCTACCGTTTCGCAACATTTAAAGGAATTAAAGGAAGCAGGTTTGATAAAGGGAGATATCGATGGGGCTTCGGTTTGTTATTGTATTGATGTAAAGGAGTGGAATAAGGCGGTATTACAATTGAATGGATTATTTGAAAAAATGAACATAGCACCAGTTAAATGCTGTTGATAAAAATATTTTAGAACATTTTTTAAAAAATTAAAATTTTATATATGCAAACCGAAGCGCAATTAAAAGAAATCGTAAAGAAAAAATACAGTGAAATTGCTTTACAGGATAAAGAAACAAATATGTCCTCTTGTTGTGGTGCAGGAGGCTGTTCCACTGAGATTTACAATATTATGTCAGAGGATTATACTGCTTTAAAAGGGTATAATGCCGATGCTGATTTGGGTCTTGGTTGTGGACTACCAACTCAGTTTGCTCAAATTAAAAAAGGGGATGTAGTAGTTGATTTAGGAAGTGGCGCAGGGAATGATTGTTTTATTGCCCGACATGAGTCGGGTGAAACAGGCAAAGTGATTGGTATTGATTTTACAACAGCCATGATTGATAAGGCAAGGTCAAACGCCGAAGTAAGAGGGTTTAATAATGTCGAATTTAGACAGGGAGATATTGAGTCGATGCCTATTACTTCAAATGCTGCTGATGTTATTGTAAGCAATTGTGTCTTGAATTTGGTTCCTAATAAGGACGCCGTTATTAAGGATATTTACCGAGTTTTAAAACCCGGTGGTCACTTTAGTATTTCAGATGTTGTTTTAGTAGGGGCCTTGCCTGATGGATTAAGAAAAGATGCTGAAATGTATGCTGGTTGTGTTTCTGGTGCAATTCAAAAAGAAGTTTATATGGAATTGATTCATGCAAATGGGTTTGAACAAATTACTATTCAAAAGGAAAAACCCATTATCATTCCCGATGACATTTTAATTAATTATTTATCACCTGAGCAACTTATTGCTTTTAAAAATGGGGATACTGGTATTTTTAGTTTTACGGTTTTTGCAAAAAAACCAACAAGTGAAAATAAGTGTGTTCCTGGGGGAGGCTGTTGCTAATTCAAAAATTAATTTTAATGAAAAATATTTTAGTCTTATGTACAGGTAATAGTTGTCGTAGCCAAATGGCAGAAGGCTATTTAAACTATTTTGCTAAAGGTAAAGCCAATGTGTATAGTGCAGGTATTGAAACACATGGTGTAAATCCAAAAGCCATTGAAACCATGTTGGAAGAAGGGATTGATATTTCAAAACATACTTCCAACAACATATTAGAATATAAAGACATTGATTTTGACTATATTATTACAGTTTGTGATCATGCTAAGGAACGCTGCCCTTATTTTCCGAGCAAGGCGTTAAAATTGCATTATAATTTCCCAGATCCAGCTAAAGCTGTAGGCTCGCCACTTGAAATAAAACAATCCTTTTCTTCCACAAGGGATTTAATAAAAAAATATTGCGAGGAATTTATTAAAACCCATTTCTAGTAATAGTTCACTTCATGTTTTATTAACATGGGGTCTTGCAAATATTTTGTACTTTAGTTTACCGAAAATTGATCAACTATGAAAAAATCTATTTTTCTATTTATTTCATTGTGCGTCACATTATGGATGAATGCACAAATCATTCCTGCATCTATAACCCTTCCAAATGGTTGGAAACTAAGTCCCGTAGGTAAATCCTTTGATTTAGGCGACTTACCATTAAACATAGCTGTAAGTAAATCGGGCAATTGGATGGCAGTCACTAATAATGGACATGGAGTACAAGCCATTCAATTGATTGAAACTACTTCAAATAAAGTACTTGATTCCATCGTCATTGGTAGATCGTTTTATGGTTTGCAATTTTCATCAGATGAAAAATATTTATATGCATCTGGTGGTCATGATAACATGATCATTAGGTATGCTCTAAAAGATAAGCACTTATACAATAAAGACACTTTTAAATTAGGAGCGCCATGGCCTAATGCCATTGGACCTTCTGGAATTGCACTTGATGAAAAGAGAAATTTATTATATGTTGTCACTAGAGAAGATAAACAACTTTATATATTTGATTTAACGACTCGTAAAATTGTAAAAAAATTAGGTTTGGATGGAGAAGCGTATACTTGCGTTTTAAGTCCAAATAATAATGAACTCTATATTAGTTGCTGGGGATGTGATCAGTTAAACACACTTGATTTAACTACATTTAGATGGAAAACTTCAATTAAAGTAGGTGACAATCCCAATGAAATGGTGGTTTCACCCAATGGGAAATTTTTATATTTATGTAATTCAAATGATAATAGTATTTCTGTTATTGATCTTACCACACACCATGTTATTGAAACATTAGATGCAGCACTTTATCCAAATTCGCCAAGCGGCTCTACTACCAATAGTGTAAGTTTAGATTTTTTACATAAACGATTATATATAGCAAATGCAAATAATAATTGCATCGCTGTTTTTGATGTGAGCAAACCTGGACAAAGTGTAGGCAAAGGCTATATACCAGTTGGCTGGTATCCAACTTCGGTGAGAGTAGTGAATAATAAATTATGGGTTGCTAATGGAAAGGGATTTACATCAAAACCCAATCCATTTGGTCCATCTCCTGTTCGTCCAAGAGAAGAAGTGATTAGTCATGGCGCCTCTTTTAAACCTGGGTCTGAAGTAGAATATATAGGTGATATTTTTAAAGGTACAATGAGCGTTATTGATTTACCAACGGATAAAAATTTGTCAAATTATACTAAAGCCGTTTATAAAAATGTTCCTTATTCAGCAGCTAAAACCATTTTCGCCGATTCAACTGCGCCAGGATTCCCAATTCCTATGAAGATGAATCAAAGTTCGCCCATCAAATATGTATTTTATGTGATTAAGGAAAATAGAACTTATGATCAAGTTTTATCAGATATACCAACCGGTAATGGCGATACCAGTTTATTGTTATTTGGTAAAAATATAACGCCTAATCTGCATCATATTGCTGAATCATTTGTTTTGCTTGATAATTTTTATGTTGATGCAGAAGTGAGTGCGGATGGGCACAATTGGACAATGGGCGGTTACGCTACAGATTATTTAGAAAAAACTTGGCCTAGTAGTTATAGTAATAGGGGAGGAACTTATGGTGGCGAAGGAGAGAGAGAAATTGCAAATAATAAAAATGGATTTTTATGGAATCAGTGTAATAGATATGGAGTAAGTTATAGAACCTATGGAGAATTTGTTTCAACTAACAATCCTACCATTCCTATTTTAAAGAATCATTTTTGTACCAAATATCCATCCTATGATTTAGGTATAACAGATGCATATCGTTTTCAATTATGGAAAAAAGATTTCGATTCATTATTGGCTATCAATAAAGTACCTCAATTTAATACGGTTCGTTTTGGTAACGATCATACAGAGGGTTTAAGATTAGGTAGGCCTACTCCATATGCCCATGTTGCAGACAATGATTATGCAGTGGGTTTATTTATTGAAGCATTATCAAAAAGTTCAATTTGGAATGAAACAGCCGTGTTTATTTTAGAAGACGATGCGCAAAATGGCTCTGATCATGTGGATGCACATCGAAGCACAGCTTATGTGGCAGGTGGTTTTGTTAAAAGAAATTTTGTTGATCATACCCCCTATTCAACCAGTTCCATGTTACGAACAATGGAGTTAATTTTAGGAATACCTCCTATGACGCAGTATGATGCTGCTGCAATGCCACTTTGGAGATCTTTTGATACCACCCCTAAGCCTTTTGTTTTTTCAGCTATCACACCTAAGATTAATACCAATACTCGAAATACAGCTCGTAATGAATGGCAGCAAAAATCGGAGCAATTTAATTTTGCTGTTGAAGATGCTGTCAATGACTTCGAGTTCAATAAAGTGTTATGGCATGGATTAAAAGGAAATGTACCTTTCCCAGCACCACGCCGTGCTGCTTTTGTAACACCAACAGATAATGATTAAAATCATTAAGAATAGATCAGATATTGGCGCGGGCACCCGCGGCTCAGATATGGGTATTGATGCTATTGAAATAGCTGCGATTAATCAAAATAATGATTTTTTTCATCGTCATTTATTTTTGGACGTAGCAACTCATAATGAATCCATCTATCAAAAAAATACAAATGATTTCGCTAAACGTATCGAGCAGGTAAAGGAACAATGCCAAAGAGTAGCTAATGCTGTAACAAGTACGATACATGAAGGATATTTTCCATTGGTATTATCTGGTGATCACTCATCTGCATTAGGTACCATTAGTGGGATAAAAGCAGCAAACCCTGAAAAAAAATTAGGTGTTATTTGGATAGACGCTCACGCCGATTTGCATTCTCCCTTTACTTCCCCATCTGGTAATATTCATGGCATGCCAATTGCTGCTGCCTTAAATATGGATCATATTAAATCCAAAATAAATGAACCTAACAATGCGACCATTTTGCAGTGGGATGGTCTAAAAAATATTTCAATCTCTGGATGTAAAGTATTGCCTTCGGATTTAATTTATTTTGGTTTGCGTGATTATGAAGCGGCAGAAAAAAAAATCATTGATGAACATTGTATTCGATTTTATAAAGTAGAAGAAATTAGGCAAAAGGGGTTATTATATTGCGTAAATGCTGCAATCCAACAATTAAATAGTTGTGACCAAATTTATATTTCATTTGATGTAGATTCTATGGATTGCGACACCGTATCCTATGGTACAGGTACACCTGTCCCTGTTGGTTTTTCATCAGAGGAAATAATACAAATCATTGAGAATTTCTTACTAACAAAAAAAGTTTGCTGTATTGAATTTGCTGAAATCAATCCACTTTTGGATACCAAAGGAAATAAAATGGCCGAAACTGCCTTTGATGTTCTAGATCAAATTTCGCATCGTTTAAATTTATCTTAATCAATCTTTATAGCTCTTCATTCAATATATTTTTTACATTTTGTATTATATTCAACTCAATGCTTTAATTTTAGGTTCTAAAAAATATATATGTCAACTAAAATAACCATTAACAATAATGGCTCTTTAAAAGTAGAAGGAGATTTCACAATTGTAGATCGTGCTGGAAATACTTATGATGTTGCAGGACGTGAAGTAATAGGACTTTGTCGTTGTGGATTAAGTAAAAACAAACCTTTTTGTGATGGCGCACACAATGGCAATTTTGAGCACGAAGCAACTGCTTTTGCACTTCCTCCAAAGAAAACATTATAAACGAATCGTTCCCATTGAATTGGCTATAAGATGAATAAACTATCTTCTGTCCTTGACCAATTAGAATTGAAAATTACACAGTATGCCGAAATCAATCCAATGGTTTCTGAGGCTACTGTGGGTTGGCATATTGAACATAGCTTACTAGTAATTATTCAAATTATTGAAGCCATGAAAAATGCTGACCCTAGTTTGTACCAATGGCGTTTTAATAAGAAAAGAACGGTTGTTTTTTTCTTAAAAAGCTTTCCAAGAGGCCGCGCTAATGCACCTGCATCCGTATTGCCTACACCTAATATTACTCCAGGTTCATTAATTGAAAGCTTCGCAAAAGCTAGGAAAAGTATAAAATCATTGGATAGCTTATCCCCCAATCACTATTTTACACATCCTTTTTTTGGGCAATTAAATATTAAGCCTAGTCGTACTTTTTTTGCTATCCATACCAACCATCATCTAAAAATCATTAATGATATTATCTTTAAGAAATAATAATCTTATTTGTTGCATTAACAATTTCGGTACTTTTAAGTATCAAATAATATGTTATGACTACCTCTAAAATGGCACCAGATTCTCGCAGAAAGTTTATTAAAAATATCTCCCTTGCTTCCGCTTTTTTACTGACTGGTAAATGGACATCTTTAACTGCTACTGAAGTGATGTCGTATCGTCATAAAGTGAAGCTTCGATTTGTTGTAGCTTCTGATGCGCATTATGGTCAACCAGATACTCCATTTGAACAAATGATGGACACCATAACATCACAAATTAATTTGTTCCATCAACAAAGTCCTTTGGATTTTTGCGTAATGAATGGGGATCTCATTCACAATGATAAATCGTTCATGCCACTTGTTAAATCTAAATTAGATAGTTTAACCATGCCGCTCTATGTTACTAGGGGCAATCATGATATGGTTTCGGATGAGTTCTGGAATGAAATTTGGGGTATGCCATTAAATCACGATGTCGTTATTAAAGACAATGCGATATTATTAGGCGATACTTCTAATGAAAAAGGCTTGTATGTTTCACCCGATTTAGATTGGTTATCCAATAAATTAGAGGAACACAAAAATAAAAAGCATTGTTTTATTTTTTTACATATTCCTCAAGCCAAATGGACTGCCAATGGAATTGATACTCCTGCTGTTTTTGAGATCATTAAAAAATATCCGAATGTAAAGGCTGTTTTTCATGGACATGAACATGATCAAGATGGCGTGAAGATGGTTGAAAAAGTACCTTTTATATTTGATGCACATATTGGAGGTAATTGGGGTACCCCTTACAAAGGATTTAGAGTAGTAGAGCTCTTGAAGGATCATTCGATGATTACTTATATGATGAATCCTATTGATAAGATGAATGAACTTATTTTTTAATCATTCTAATATATAAGTCTTCCACTTTTGTTCTTGCCCAAGGTGTTTTCCGCAAAAATTTCAAACTTGACTGAATACTTGGGTTGCTATTAAAGCAATTAATAGGGATATGCTGTCCTAATACTTCCCAGCCAAAATAGGCTACTAGTTCAGTAACTATAAATTCGAGGGTTTTTCCGTGTAAAGGGTCATTAGACGCTTGTTGCATATGCAATATTAAGTAATTTGCTGCTATGCAAGCACACCGTTATTTTGTATTGAATAAGCCCATTCATATGGTGTCGCAATTTGTAAGCTGTCATTCGGTAAAATTATTATGTGATCTAGATTTTGCATTTCCCCATGGCACCCATGCTATAGGTCGCTTAGATCAAAATTCAGAAGGTTTATTATTGCTAACTACCAATAAAAAAATAACAAAGCTATTGTTTCAGTCAGTGGTACCGCATAAGCGAACTTATCTAGTCCAAGTTCAAAATAAAGTGATTCCAGAAACCTTAATACAATTAGCTAATGGTATTGCTATCAGTGCTCCTAATGGAAACAGTTTCATAACAACCCCTTGTGAAGTCATTCAAGTGGATAAGCCTTCTTATTTATGGGAGGCAGCCGATTTTTTACATGAAAATGTACAAAACAGCTGGCTGCAAATTACCTTAACTGAAGGTAAATTTCATCAGGTTCGAAAAATGGTTGCCGCTGTAAATCATAAATGCATTCGGCTTATAAGAACTGCCATAGAGGATATTAGTATAGTCAATTTACCTCCTGGCGCCGTCCTTGAAATGAAGGAAGATGACTTTTTCTCTATGTTACACTTGTAACCTTGATTAAGGAAGAAATTTGATTTTATTACGTTAAATTTAGGGGTAGGCTATGTTATTTATTGTTCTAACATTAGAAGGATAATTTTCTTTTATATTTTTAAATGATTGCTTCATGAAAAAAACAACTCCCTTTTTTTTATACTTTTTAGTATTTGCCATATTATGTAATGTTTCAATAAAGGGGCTAGCACAAAATAGCCTTCATGTCCCTCAAAAAGTACCAAGAATTTTATCCTTAAGTAAATCAGTTTTACTAGATAAAATTAAAGGAGGGTGGGCTGGAAAGATGATTGGCGTTACTTATGGCGCTCCTGTTGAATTTCGAGCACAAAATAAAACCTTTGATGATTCTATCCATTGGACTCCTAAAGATATAAGGGGAAGTATGTGGCAGGATGATATTTATGTACAGCTCACATTTATGATGACGATGGATAAATATGGTATGGATGCCCCTGCTAAAAAATTTCAAGAGATGTTTGCAAAATCGGGTTATATGCTTTGGCATGCTAATGTTCAAGCCCGAAAAAATTATTATGACAGTATTTTCCCTCCCGCCTCTGGTAGCCCCGAGTATAGTGATCATGCTGACGATATTGATTTTCAAATTGAAGCCGACTATTTAGGTTTTATGTGCCCTGGTTTGCCCAATACGGCTGCTAAGATGGCTGATAAAGTGGGTCATATCATGAATTATGGAGATGGTGTGTATGGAGGTATCTTTTTATCTACCTTATATACGCAAGCCTATTTTGAAAATGATATTATGACGATTGTCAAAAATTCACTTAAATCTATTCCGGCACAAAGCGACTATTCAAAAATTGTAAATGATGTTATTACACTTCATCAATATTATCCTAATAATTGGAAAGCTGCTTGGACTGAATTGCAAGCCAAGTGGGGTTATGATCATATTTGTGCTGCCGGTGATCCTTTTAATATTGATGCCAAGTTTAATGGGGCCTTTATTATCATGGGGCTTTTATATGGCGAAGGCGACCCCATGAAGACGATGGAAATCACAACGCGTTGTGGACAGGATGCAGATTGTAATCCTTCAAATGCAATGGCCGTTTTAGGGGTGATAAAAGGCTTTAATAATTTACCTACTTCTATGCAAGAGGGTGTCAAAGCAGTAGGAGACACACTTTTTATTAATACGACCTATTCCTATAATGCTGCTGTGCAAAATACATATAAGTATGCTTTACAATTAATTAAAGCACAAGGTGGAAAAATGAATGGAGAAAATATTTCATGGCCTGCACAAGAAATCAAATCTGCCAAATTTGAAGATGCATTTCCGCATTTAGTATTCGATAAAAAAATTCGCTTCATTGATAATCAAAATTGGAAATTCAAAGGTCCATGGCAGGTTTATAATGAAAAATCATGGGATGGGAAGAGTGAAAAAGGGCAGGCGCAATATTCTAATTCTAAAGGGGCTACAGCCGAAATAACATTTGAAGGTACAGGTATTAGTGTTGCTGGTAATTGGGTTAAAGATGGAGGCAAAGCCGATGTTTATGTGGATGGGAAATGGCACAGAAGTATTGATACTTATTTTGATTATAGTCAACAAGAACATCGAAATATAACTTTATGGAATGATTTTTCATTAAAGCCAGGAAAACATACAGTAAGCATAATAGCAAAAGGAACACACCATCCAAATTCGAGCGCATCAAATGTTTATATAACCGAAGCGGTAGTATATAAGAATGCGCCTAAAAAAAGCAGCAGTTTTAAATTTTCATTTGTTAAGTAATGTATAAACAAATATTGACTTTGATAAAGGACAACTGTTTTTAAATCTATTAGATATTGAGTTCAAATAAGATGCTTAATAAAATGCTGGCATAATCACTATCATACTTTTTTTATATTAAAGTAATTTTGAAAAAATATTCATAAATTAGTTTAATAATTCAGATAAACATGAAGCACATTAAACAATATTTATTTTTATTAGCCCTATTAAGTACAATTCATATAGCTTTTGGACAAAGTATTGATTATACGAAAGCTGCTGCTGCCATTAACTTATTGGCGGATAGTAATAAATTTAGTGGTGTTGTATTGATAGCAGAAAAAGGGAAAGTCAAATTTAAAAAGGCAGCGGGCTATATTAACTATGCCGAACAAAAAAAATTAACTACTTCGAGTATTTTTGAATTAGCATCTGTTAGCAAGCAGTTTACCGCAATGACTATTATGATGTTAAAGGAAAAAGGCTTATTAAATTATGATGATTTAGTAGAAAAGTATATCTCCATTCCTTACAAAGGTATTACCATCAGACAATTGCTTACCCATACCAGCGGCCTCCCTGATTATCAGGCAATGATGGATGCGCATTGGGATAAATCAAAAGTAGCAGGCAATGAGGATATTATCAGTTATTTAAATACTTATGCCCCTGCTAAATTATTTGAACCAGGCACTCAATATCTATATAGCAATACGGGGTATGTTCTATTGGCTAGTATCACCGAAAAAGTAAGTGGTCGAGATTTTGTTGAATTTTGTACAACCGAAATTTTTCATAAACTAGTTATGAGTCATACAGCTATTAGAAGTTTAAAAGAAAAAGCAGCAATTAAAAACTTCGCCTTAGGACATGTTTTTGTAACTGAAAAACAGCAATACATTCGGGCAGATTCCTTCCCTTCTTCTAATTATACAATATGGTTAGGTAATCGAAAAGGGCCGGGTCGTATTAGTTCAACGGTGGATGATTTATTAAAGTGGGATCAGGCTTTATATACCAATAAATTAATTAGCCAAACTACTTTAGTAGATGCTTTTACTCCAATGGCTTTAACAAATGGAAGCATTTCAAACTATGGTTTTGGATGGGACTTAATTCCTAAAGAAAACATTGTTTGGCATAATGGTGATAACCCAGGTTATAAAACAATTATAATGCGTTTTTTAAACAATAGGGCCACTTTAATTATACTTTGTAATAATGCGTCAGAAGATTTTGAACGGTTGGTTTCTATTTTGAAAAGTACGATACTCTCTAGCTTGTAAATTTTGGGAAGATGATATATATCATTTTTTAGTAGTAAGGTTATTTAACATTTCTTGTAAGAATTGCTTTACATTAGTGTTAGGCAATGATTAGAATTAGAATTTTCTTGATTCATATTTGAATAAGTTAAATAAATATTTATGCCAACGATTAAGGATTTATTAAGTAGTAAAAATAGAAAACTCATCACTGTTTCTAGTTCCACGAGCATTTTCGATGCTTTAAAAATAATGTCTGAAGCCAATATTGGATGTTTAATTGTTTTAAATGGAGGTCATTATGTAGGCATGTTTACAGAAAGGGATTATGCCCGCAAAATAGTATTAGAGGGCCGATCTTCGGATTCTACAACTGTGAATGAAATTATGGTTTCAGATATACCCATGTTAGATAGTACTGATACCATTGAGTTATGTAGTAAGATAATGACTGAAAATACTTTACGGTATTTACCCGTTTTTGAAAATGGAAAGCTAATTAATTTAATTAGTCAAAGTGATATAATCAAACATACAATTGACTCTCAAAAATCACTTATTGAACATTTACAGGATTATATGAATTTAAAATAGGTCAAAAAAAATCGAAAAACTATTTTAAATAAAAAAGCCTTCTTCTATATTAAATAGAAGAAGGCTTTTTTATTTAAGCGACTTTACTAAGCTTCTATATTTTTAATTAAGATTTTAATACGGGTAGCTGAATCACAGAGGCGTCATGATAAATACGAATGGTAGCTTTTTTGAAATCGCTATCCTTGGCTTGGTAAATGTTCATGAATTGTTGTGGATTTCTATCTACTAGTGGGAACCAGCTACTTTGTATTTGTATCATCATGCGATGACCTTTTTTGAAAGTATGTGCAATATCGGGTAAAGTAAACTTAACCGAAGTTGGTTTATTAGGTACAAATGCTTCTGGCTTCTCAAAACTATTTCTATACTTGCCTCTCATTATTTCACCTCTTACTAATTGCTGATATCCGCTCATTAAATAATCTTTTTTATTAGTTTCATATTCAAAATTATCGGGATACACATCTATTAACTTTACTACAAAATCGGCATCGGTACCTGACATGGCGACCATTAAATCAGCCACCACAGGGCCTCCTAATGTAAGGTCTTCGGTTAATACAGGCGTTTTGTATACTAGCACATCAGTTCTTCTTGAAGTAAATTTCTGATCATCATCCATATATTCTCTGTAATGTCTTGCTGGCTTGCTTTTCATCATATAGTTATCAGATATATATGGAACTGGTTTAGCCGGATCGCTAATGTATTCTTCATAACCAGAAACAGTAGTGGCTTTGCTGCCTGCTTTTAAAGTCCCATGGTCACTTAATAAATACGATTGCATTTTCATGTCAGCCATTGGCCAAATTGGCAATTGTCTCCATTCATTACTACCAGAGAAAAAGATATTGGCTTCTTTAATTTTATCAATACTTCCTTTATTTTTCAAGTAATAATTAAAGAAGGGGAGCTCTATATTTTGTCCATACCATTCGCTGGTATTACTTCCGAATTGAACATTACCTAATTGACTTCCATCATTACTTGCCCATTGCCCATGGTACCAAGGTCCCATGACCAATTTATTATTATTCTTCGCTTTGGCTTCTATGGCTTTGTATAAATTCCAAGCTCCAAAACAATCCTCTGCATCATATAAACCACCAACAATTAAAGTTGCAATTGAAGGATTAATATCTTCTACATGTTTTCTGGTGTTTCTTACTTGCCAAAATTCATCATAATTTGGATGTGCCATTAAATCATTCCAGAATTGAATACTATCACCCATCAATTTTGTATAATTTGGAATGGCGCCTGTTTGTAAGTAAAAATCAAAATTATCTGGATTGGTGAAATTAAATCCTTTAGGTCCAACAGTGGTTGGTTTAGGTCGAGGCTTTCCAAAACCTGAGTAAAATGCAAAACCATCTGCTAGCATAAAAGCGCCATTGTGGTGAAAATCGTCACCAATAAACCATTCTGTAACGGGTGCTTGAGGGCTTACTGCTTTTAACGCAGGGTGGTTACTCAATGTTGCTAATGTGGCATAGAAGCCAGGGTAGGATATGCCAAACACGCCTACATTGCCATTGTTATTGCTTACATTTTTTACCATCCAATCAATTGCATCATAAGTGTCTGTTGCTTCATCAATTTGTCCTGCTTTTTTATTAGGGATATAAGGTCTTACATCTTCAAAACTTCCCTCGCTCATCCAACGACCTCGCACATCTTGTATAATGAGTATATAGTTTTCTTTTAAGAAATACTTTCTTGGAGAATTCCAATAACTTTTAAAATTATTACCATAGGGTGCGCAAGAATAGGGTGTTCTTTCTAAAAGAATAGGATGCTTTTCAGTGTTATCTTTCGGAGCATAAATGGTAGTAAATAATTTAATACCATCACGCATGGGTATCATTAGTTCTGTTTTGGTATAGTTGTTCACTACCCAAGCAGAATCTATTGTTTGCGCAAATGCTAAAAAGGGAACAAACGCAAGAAGTAGAAAAAAATACTTTTTCATGAAATGTATATTTAGTTAACCTAAATATACAAAAATTAAGACTCTACCATATCATATAAATGATGAATCAAGCCGTCGGCCAAGCCAATTTTTGGTACATGAATTTCTGTAATATCAGACCATTTGCAAATTGCATTGTAAATACTGAGGGCTGGAACTATTACCTCTGCTCTATCCTGTTTAAGGGTATATTTTTTCATTCTTTCATCAATGGAAAGTGGCTCCATTTCTTTGTAAATATCTTTCATATTTTCATAGGTCATAGATTTACCCGACTTTGACCCGCTTAATGAGAATAATTTATTAATATTTCCGCCTGAACCAATCCCTATTATATTACCATATTTTTTGGATATTTCCTTTAAGGTTTCTTTCATTTCATCCCATGTCTCATCCTTCACTTTTTTTGTTAAAATACGAACAGTCCCAATATTGAATGATTTTTGAACAACTACATTTGATTTATGGTATAATGTAAGCTCTGTACTTCCGCCTCCCACGTCAATGTATAAGTAGCTTTTATCCTTATCAAGTAATTCAGCAATATGATTTTCGTAAATAATTTCAGCTTCTAGTTCACCTGTAATGACTTCAATTTCAATACTGGTTTCTATTTTAATTTCTTTAATGATCTCTTTTGCATTTTCTGCATCCCTCATTGCGCTTGTAGCACAGGCCATGTAATGATCTACTTCGTATACTTTCATTAAATTATTGAATGCCTTAATGGTATTGATCAGCATCTTCTTTTTTTGACTACCAATGACTCCTTTCTCGAACACATCAAAACCTAATCTGACAGGGATTCTTAAAAGATTTAATTTATTAAATTCTACTTCCTTTCCTCTTTTTACGACTTCACATATAAGTAATCTAACTGCGTTACTTCCAATATCTATTGCTGCGAGTATCAATTTATTTTATTTTTTTCCAAGTAAAAACTGGTAAGTTTCCACTTGTGATTTGCAATGCTTTTTCCCTATGGAAGATACATAATTATTGTTTAATTCCCCGTTCAAAATTCTAGCTTTTTGATTGTCCTTTAATTGAATATTTATTATTTCAATTAATTCCTTTTTTAATTGAATATCTAAAATGGGGGTAGCAACCTCAATCCGGTGATCTAAATTTCGTACCATCCAATCAGCACTAGAAATATATACTTTTTCATTTCCTTTATTGTGAAATACCATCACCCTGGCATGTTCAAGGTATTGATCTACTATACTTATTGCATTAAGCTTATCATTCGTCCTGTCGGTCCCCTTTTTTAGCGTGAGTATGCCTCTAATTATTAAATGTACTTCAACTCCAGCTTTAATTGCTTTATATAAATGTTCTAAAAGTAATTGATCACTTATTGAATTTGACTTAATAATTATTTTTGCAATTTTTCCTTGTTTTGCAAACTTGATTTCATTATTTATTAATTGTATAATAGAATTCCTCATGTTGATAGGCGATATCAACAAGTTTTTTGTTTTTCCTATAGGCTTATCACCTAATTGCCAGCTTTCTAAATAAGCAAATACTTTATTTAATTCTATCATTAAGGGCCTTGACCCGGTCAGTAAGCAATGATCTGCGTAAATCCTTGCTGTTTTTTCATTTAAATTTCCAGTGCTAATAAATCCATACTGAATCAGCTTATTCGCTTGTCGTTTTTGTATAACACAAATTTTTGCATGTACTTTTACATTAGGTATCCCTACTAAAACCTTAACACCTTCCTCCTCCATCATTGTTTTCCATTCGAGATTGGCTTCTTCATCAAATCTTGCTTTTAATTCTAAAAATACAGTCACATTTTTACCATTGCGAGCTGCGTTAATTAAGGCATTGATGACTTTTGAATTACTTGCCAAACGGTATGCGGTAATTTTAATTGATACCACGTCATCATCCATAGCTGCCTCTCTTAACATATCAATCACGGGATCAAAACTATGATAAGGGAAATGCAATAAAACATCTTTTTGTAATATTACTTCGGATACTTGGTATTTTTTTCTAAATGCAGGGTGTGAAAATGGTTTTGGCCTTTCTTGTTTTTCAACTAGTACATCTGGGAAATCCATGAAATGTCTAAAGTTGTGAATTTGTCCTCCTGGAATAATACTACTTTTTCTGCTGAGGTGTAATTTTTGAATTAAAAATTCGAGTAATTCCGAATTCATATCCTTATCGTATACAAATCTTACAGGCTTACCCTTTCTTCTGTTTTTAATTCCTTTTGAAATTTTATCTACAAAATCCAAGCCCACTTCTTGATCTAAATCAATTTCGGCATCTTTGGTAATTTTAAATACATGCGCATCAAATTTATTAAACTTAAAATGCGAAAAAATAATAGGTAAGTTAAACTTTACAATATCTTCTAATAAAATAATGGATTTAGTTCCAGGGCTCGAAGGCAATATCACAAAGCGGCCAATCGATTTTGATGGTATTTCAATTAAGGAAAATTTTTCATGATAAGCATCCTGCTTATTTCTCATTACAATAGCTAAATACAAACTTTTATCTCTCAAATAGGGAAGTTCGGGTAAGTTTTCAATCATTAAGGGTATAATGTAAGGTCGCACTACATTATCAAAATAGTCCCTTACAAATTCCTTTTGTTCGGCATTTAATTTTCGTTCATTGATAATTAAAACCTTACGCTTTATTAATTCCTTATTGATATTTGTCCAAATTCGTGCAAACTCACTTTGTTGCTTTAATACCACTCTTTGTATTTCATCTAAAATCAATTGCGGGGAATCAATAAAATCGATATTCGTACTTTTCTTTTTATCTATAAATTCAACCATCCTTTTTAAGGTGGCTACCCTAACTCTAAAAAATTCATCTAGGTTATTGGAGAATATCCCTAAAAAACGAATTCTGTCCTTTAAATTAACATTCTTATCATTTGCCTCTTGTAATACCCTAGCATTAAAACTTAGCCAGCTAATATCTCTAGGAATAAATTCGTGTTTCATATTCAGTTTTGTTACGCAAATTTACTTAATCTAGTATTAAGTAATATTCTGTTCATAATTTATTAATATTAAAGTAACAGTAGGGACATATTGTAGTTACTTACAACAGCGTTCTTTACATAAATTATACCTATGGACAAAAGACCAATGGAGATTTGTATAGTAAGTGACCTTCATTTAGGCACTTTTGGATGCCAGGCCAAGGAAATATTACAATATTTAAAAAGCATTAAGCCAAAAACACTTATACTAAATGGTGATATTATAGATATCTGGCAGTTTAATAAGCGCTATTTCCCAGCCAGTCATATGGCGGTGATCAAGCAAATATTTAGTATGGCCAGCAAGGATACAAAAGTGATTTATATTACTGGTAATCATGACGAAGCTTTACGAAAATATGCCGATTTTGAAATGGGCAATATCCAATTAACCGATAAAATTGTTTTTGAAATCAATGGAGAAAAAAATTGGGTATTTCATGGTGATGTATTTGATAGAACAACCAAGGGCAGCGCTAAGTTATTGGCCAAATTAGGAGGCTATGGTTATGATTTACTAATTCTGATCAATAGTTTATTGAATTGGGGAATGAAATTATTAGGAAAAGAAAAGATGAGTTTTAGCAAAAGCGTCAAAAATGGAGTGAAAAAGGCAGTGTCTTGGATTAATAACTTTGAACAAACAGCTGCAGAATTAGCTATTGAAAATGGTTATCAATATGTTATTTGTGGCCATATTCATCAACCTCAACAAAGACTTGTCACTACTGATAAAGGAAGTGTCACATATTTAAATAGTGGCGATTGGATTGAAAATTTAACCTCTTTGGAATATTATAATAATGCATGGAGTTTATATCATTATGATTCCAAACAATTTATAGAGGAGGTCGGTTCTACAAATAAAATTATCAATTTACGAGAAGAACTTACAGTGATCACCAAAGAGGTTGCTTTTCAAGTATCAATGTAATGAAAATATTTTATGCCATACAAGGAACTGGGAATGGCCATTTAAGTAGGGCGGAACAATTATATCCCTATCTAAAAAAGTATGGGGAGATTGACTTTTTTTTAAGTGGTTCAAACACGCAATTAAATACGAATCTTCCCATTAAATATAAAAGTAACGGCATTAGTTTGCATTACAAAAATACGGGCGGCATGGATTATGCAAAAATAGCAAAATCTATTTCATTTAATTTATACAAGGATGCTAAGCGTCTCCCTATTGATAATTATGATTTAGTCATAAATGATTTTGAATTTATTACCTCACTTGCTTGCTCTATTAAAAATAAAAAAAGTGTTCAATTTGGTCATCAAGCGAGTTTTCAAAGTAAGCTAACGCCTAGATCTAAATCCATTAATCCAATTGGGAAATTAGTGCTTGAAAATTTTGTAAAAAGTACCTCGTTTATAGGCTTACATTTTGAATCCTATGATCAAAATATTTACAACCCTATTATTAAAGAAGATATTATAACGGCTAATAAAATTAATGACGGTCATATCACTGTTTACTTGCCCCAATACACCATCGAATTAATTACGCCACTTTTACATCAACAATCTAATTTTCATTTTGAGGTATTCACAAAGCAAGTAACTCAAATTACGAATTCAAAAAATATTACTTTCTTTCCTATTAATAGCGCCTCTTTTACGAATAGTTTAATTAGGTGTTATGGTATTATGACTGCTGGCGGTTTTGAGACCCCTGCTGAAGCTATGTATTTAAATAAGAAAGTATTAAGCATTCCTATCATAAATCATTTTGAACAGGAATGTAATGCAGAAGCTTTAAAAAATATGGGCATTATGGTCCTAAAAAAAATCGATGCTAGTTTTCCGCAGCATTTCAAAAATTGGATTGATCATGATACACCCAAATCCTTAACATTAACTCATTCGACTAAAGATATTGTAGATATTTTAATGCGAAATGAAATTGCACAATAAACAATTTTTATCATTTAATTTTTTAAACATGTATCTAATTCAAAATCAAAACAAAGAAACAGTGGCGTATATTGAAAACATGATGATTTTAGACCATCAACATGAGCATGTGATTGGAATTGTAATTGGAGATTGTTTTTTTGGACGCAAAAAGAAAGTGGTTGGTAAAATATTTAATCAAACTGCATACCTACTAAATGGTGAACTAGTAGGTAAAATCGAATTAAATAAAGAGTATAAAAATTCAAGTATTAAAAAAAGTTTAATGCTTGAAGCTTGGGATATACTTATGAGTATTTCTGAACATACAGCTGCATGGATTGAAGTAACCAAAAAATGGAGCAAAATAAGTTTGATAGATCATTTAAAATAAATACATTTACGAATGCGACTTTCTAGTCATAAAAAAATCTTTTTCATATTTACTATTTTCATATATAGTACACATCTATTTTGTACTAATAAATCCGTAGACGGCACTTCATCGACTACTTGCGATCCAGCAATCAGCTTTAGTAAAAGTATTAAGCCCATATTAGATGCAAATTGTAATATGGTTGGCTGTCATGATGATCAAGTAATTACTTCTTTGAAGGATTATCAGACAGTGCATGATGGTGCTGCTCAAATTAAATCATCTATTGTGACAGGTAAGATGCCAAAAAATAGAACAATGTCCACCGCTGATAAAAATGCAATTTATTGCTGGGTGGATAATGGTGCAAAAAATAATTAGTTTGCAGTAAATATTTATTTAATTCACCATACTACCATAGATCATTCTTTCAATTATACCTGTGATTTCCCCATGTGAATTGGGATTTTGTTGTGTCATGATAAGCACTACCATTTTATCTTTTGGATCAGCCCAATAGGCGGTACCATAATAACCTCCCCAAGAAAAGGAACCCTTATTTCTTAAATTTAGGTTGGCAGATTTTTCAGAGGTAATTGAAAATCCTAAACTAAAATCATCTGTATCATTCTGAGGGCTGACCATGATGGCAGCTGTCCTAGGTGCAATGATTTGTTTCCCGTTGTATTTTCCCCCGTTCATAATCATTTGTAAAAAGATGGCATAATCATATGCAGTGGAAGATAATCCGGCTCCACCTGAAAAATAAGTTTTAGGTATGATGGGGTAGTTAGGGTTGATATTTCTAAAAGTAGGTGACCATTCAATGATTTGATGATCGTCGTTTTCGGTATACACAGTTGGCATTCGATTTGCTTTTGCAGTAGGAACATTAAAATAAGTGTCTTTCATCCCCAATGGATCAAAAATATTTTTTTGACAATAAGCTTCTAATGATAAACCGCTAATGACTTCTACTATACAACCTAATAAGTCGGAATTTAATCCGTAAGTAAATCTTTCTCCTGGTTGATGTAACAATGGCAAACCACCTAACACTTTCATTCGATCTAATAAACTTGCATTAAAATCACCTAAGCCAGATGGAATACCAGCTTTGGTATAAATGGCGCCCATATTTGGCGTTCCAATATCCGTATAATCAATACCTGATGTATGTGTTAATAAATCACGAATGGTGACTTCTCTTTTAGCAGGTATGGTTGTGTAACTGCTGTCTTTAGGATTAAAATCTTTTAATACTTTAGGATTTTTAAAGCTAGTGATGATAGATGATACTTTTTGATCTAACCCAATTTTTCCTTGTTCAAATAGTTGCATGATTGCTAAGCTAGTTATCGCTTTTGTTTGACTCATGATGCGATAAATTGGATTCGAAGGCATTGGTTTTTTACTCGCTTCATTTATATATCCGAATCCTTTATGGTAAACTACTTGATTGTCTTTTACTATTATTACTGTTGATCCAATTAACCATCGGTTATGTACATATTTATTTACAAGTGAATCAATTTGTGCAAGCTTGGTATAATCAAACTTGTTACTTTTCACAGTTTCAAAAGAAAGAACTTGACTATAGCTTGTTTTTGAAAATACAAAAGCTAATGTTAGGACAATTGCGGTTATTTTTATTTTCATATATCTAATTTAAAATTTTTATTTCGTTTCAGAATTTGCTGGGAACCATGTTCCAAATTTAGTTAAATCTACATTGCCACCTGATAAAATAATGCCCACATTTTTACCTTTAAATAGGGAGGCATTGCGCATGGCAGCGGCAAAAGGTACTACACAGCTAGGCTCCACAATAATTTTCATGCGCTCATATACTAGTCTTAAGGCCGCTATAATTTCTTCTTCTGAGACTAATAAAATATCTGTTACTAGCTCTTTAATGATGCCTAATGTTTGTTCACTTAATGTAGTCATTAAGCCATCCGCAATGGTATCTATGAAAGGGGCCTTTTCAACTTTACCTGATCGAATACTAAGTATGGCATCTGCTGCGCCTTCGGGCTCTCCACCATATACTTTTAAACTTGGTTTAAAATACGATGCTCCTAAACAGGTTCCAGAAAGTAATCCACCACCACCCACTGGGGTAATGACCACATCTAAATCAGGCACATCTTCCAAAAATTCTTTAACACATGTAGCTTGTCCAGTGATGACACGATAGTCATCATAAGGATGTATAAATTCGGCACCAGTTTCTGATACTACTTTATTTAAGGCGGTTTCGCGCGCTGCTTGATTGGCTTCGCAAATTATGACTGTTGCGCCATAACCTCTAACAGCATCTACTTTAACTTGTGGCGAAGATTTAGGCATGACAATATATGCTTTGATACCTAGTGTTTTGGCTGCATAAGCCAATGCTTGTGCATGGTTACCTGATGAATGTGTTGCGATGCCATTTTTTAATTGATCTGCACTTAAACTTAATGCTGCATTCATCCCCCCTCTAATTTTAAAGGCTCCAATTTTTTGAAAATTTTCACATTTAAAATAAAATTGAATGCCTGTCATTTCATTGATACTCTGGTTGGTCATCACAGGTGTATGATGTATATAGGGCTTAATGCGCTGCTGCGCTTTTTCAATATCTTCTTTTTGAATGCTCATGAACTTAATTTTAAATGATCCATTGGATTATTTCCAAGTATGAATTTAATGAATAATTAACCAATTTTACATTCATGACTACTATTATTAAGCTCCATTTTTTTAATTCTAGTAGTTTATTTATATTTAGTATCTATAGTAAAACAAACAGTTATGTCAAACGCTTCATTATCACAACAACAAATTACTAGCTTTCATAAAGACGGGTATCTTATTGTCAAAAATTTTATAAGCAAGCAAGCAGTTGAAAAGCTTTATACAACAGCCACAGCTGATCATTCAATGGAAACTAATTCCATTAATGTAACAGATCAAACGGGTAAAAATTCAAAATTATCATTATGGTTTACGCCAGGTAATGATGTATTTGGATACATGACCCGAAGTGAAAAAATGGTGAATAGTGTTGCCGCCTTGTTGGATAGTGATGCTCCTGTTTGTCATTTTCATTCTAAGCTCATGCAAAAGGAACCAAAAGTAGGGGGAGCTTGGGAATGGCATCAGGATTATGGATATTGGTATAAAAATCAGTTTATGTTTCCTGATCAATTGTTAAGTGTGATGGTGGCATTAACGCCAGCCAATAAACAAAATGGTTGTTTGCAAGTGATTAAAGGTTCTCATAAATTAGGCCGTATTAATCATGGCTTTGCTGGCGAGCAAGTGGGGGCAGATATGGTCATGGTTGAAAATGCGCTAAAATCAATGGATTTGGTTTATGTTGAAATAGAACCAGGGGATGCTTTATTTTTTCATAGTAATATTTTACATCGATCCGAAGCCAACCTATCTGAAAATGCAAGATGGTCTATAATATCTTGCTATTCCTCCCAATCCAATTTAGCCTATAATGAAACATCTACTTCATGGAAAACTCCGATTGAGGTAGTTGCTGATGATGCCATAACTAATTGGGAATCAACTAGTTTATCCCATGCCGATTTTCTAAAAAAAGAAAATGACCCTGCTTTAAAGCCCACTGGATGGGAAAAGTAGAAAGGTAAATTACACCTATATTATAAGCAATAGGTGTGCTTGCATTTATTTCTTATTTTTAATGACAACATTACCTTTTTTAAAAAGGATAAACATGTTCAAATTGTTATGTATTTATTAGGCATTGATATTGGCACTTCTTCAATTAAAGTATCGGTGGTAGAAGCAAATAGTACTAAATGTATTGCTTCTGCTCAATATCCAGATAATGAATCGGCCATCACTTCCTTGCAAATTGGATGGGCCGAGCAATCTCCCGAAATGTGGTGGGAGCATATGCAAAAAGCCATTTTAAAATTACATGCTACAAAAAAATACGAATCGTCTGATATTAGTGCAATTGGTATTTCTTATCAAATGCATGGTTTAGTGTTAGTAGATAAAAATCAACAAGTACTTCGAGATAGTATTATATGGTGTGATAGCAGGGCAGTTGAAATTGGCGAAAACGCTTTTAATAAAATAGGGCATGAAAAATGCTTATCCCATTTATTAAATTCTCCTGGAAATTTTACTGCTTCAAAATTAGCTTGGGTAAAGAAAAACGAGCCAACTGTTTATGAAAAAATTGCACACGTGATGTTGCCAGGTGATTTTATATCTATGAAATTAACCGGTACCATTACCACCAGTATTTCTGCTTTATCTGAAGGTATTTTTTGGGATTTTAAAAACAACGAACTGTCCAAGGATATCATAAATCATTATGGATTAAATCCATCTATGCTACCTAGTATCCAACCTGTATTTAGTGATCATGGGCATTTACTTTCGCACATAGCAAGTGCACTTCATTTAAAAGAAGGTATCCCAATCACTTATAAAGCAGGCGATCAACCTAATAATGCTTTATCATTAAATGTTTTGGAACCAGGCGAAGTAGCAGCCACAGCAGGCACTTCAGGGGTTATATATGGTGTGACAGACAGCATTACTTATGATCCACAATCAAGGGTAAATACTTTTGCGCATGTAAACCATACCGACAATTTAAATAGATTAGGCGTATTACTTTGCATTAATGGTACTGGCATTTTAAATAGTTGGGTAAAAAAAATGGTAGCCTCTCAAATGGATTATGCCCAAATGAATACAGCCGCCGCTGGCATAAATGCAGGAAGTGATGGTTTGCAAATCATGCCTTTTGGAAATGGAGCAGAGCGTATTTTTAATAATAAAATAATTGGCGCACAATTTATTAATATAGATTTTAATAAACACAGCCAAGCACATATTTATAGAGCAGCACAGGAAGGGATTGCTTTTACATTTAGATATGGTATTGATATTATGCGTGAAAATGGAATGTCTCCAAGTATTATTCGTGCTGGATTTTCCAATATGTTTTTGAGTGACGTATTTACCGATGCTTTTGTAAATGCAACAAATGTGCCTGTTGCCTTATATCATACGGATGGAAGTGTAGGCGCAGCCATAGGCGCAGGAATTGGTTCGGGTGCATATAAAAATGCCCATGAAGCTTTTAGTAATTTTAAACCAATTAAAGTAGTGGAGCCCACTAGGGAAAAGTTATTTAATGAACTATATTTGAATTGGAGAAATGCGTTAGAAAAATATTTGTAATTCGTTTAAAAAAGTAAATTATGTCAGTAGTATTAGGAGAAAAAGAATTTTTCAAAGGAATTGAAAAAATTACATTTGAAGGACAAGGAAGTGATAACCCTTTAGCGTATCGTTGGTATGATGAAACCAAAGTGATAGCCGGTAAGCCTATGAAGGAATGGCTTCGATTTGCAGTTGCTTATTGGCATAGTTTTGTTGGAAATGGAAGTGATCCATTTGGCGAACCTACTTTAATATATCCCTGGAATAATAATGCTGACGCGGTAGGGCGCGCAAAAGATAAAGCAGATGCTGCATTTGAATTCATAACAAAATTGGGCTTGCCTTATTATTGTTTTCATGATGTGGATGTGGTCGATTTTACAAACGATGTTCATGACAATGAAAAACGATTACAAGCTTTAACTTCTTACTTAAAAGCAAAGCAAGACGCAAGCGGTGTTAAATTATTATGGGGCACTGCGAATGTTTTTAGTAACAAAAGATATATGAATGGGGCGTCTACCAATCCTGATTTTCATGTACTCGCACATGCTGCAACGCAAGTAAAGGGGGCATTAGATGCTACAATAGCATTGGGTGGAGAAAATTATGTTTTTTGGGGAGGTCGTGAAGGATATATGTCTTTGTTAAATACCAACATGAAAAGGGAAAAAGATCATTTAGCTAAATTTTTACATACAGCTAAAGATTATGCTCGAAAAAATGGTTTCAAAGGAACTTTTTTTATTGAACCTAAACCTTGCGAACCTACTAAACATCAATATGACTATGATTGCGAAACCGTCATTGGATTTTTGCGTCAGTATGATTTATTGAATGATTTTAAATTGAATATCGAAGTGAATCATGCAACCCTTGCTGGTCATACTTTCCAACATGAATTACAAGTAGCAGTGGATGCTGGAATGTTAGGCAGTATGGATGCCAATCGTGGTGATTATCAAAATGGCTGGGATACGGATCAATTTCCAACCAATCTTAATGAGTTGGTTGAATCTATGTTGATCATTATTGAGGCAGGTGGTTTTCAGGGAGGTGGAATTAATTTTGACGCAAAAAGACGCCGTAATTCAACGGATGCTGCCGATTTATTTCATGCGCACATTGGCGGCATTGATGCTTTTGCTCGTGCTTTAATTACTGCAGATGCAATTTTACAAAAATCAGACTATAAAAAAATTCGTTCAAACAGGTATGCCTCCTTTGATGCAGGAAAAGGCAAAGATTTTGAACAAGGAAAATTAACCCTTGAAGATTTAAGAAATTTTGCAATTGAAAATGGAGAACCTAAAACCACTAGTGGTCAACAAGAATATTTGGAGAACATTATTAATCGATTTATTTAGTTCATGCAAACTGCCAATAAAAAATTAGGTTTATGGACAACCACTTCCTTAGTATTAGGGAATATGATTGGAGCGGGTGTCTTTTTAATGCCCGCCACACTTGCTTCAATTGGTGGTATTAGTTTGGTAGGTTGGGTGATTGCTGCAATTGGCGCTTTTTTATTGGCTAAGGTTTTTGCTAATTTGAGTAAGTTATTACCAGAGGCCGAAGGTGGTCCTTATGCCTATTCGCAAAAAGGGTTGGGTGATTTTGCAGGCTTTTTAGTCGCCTGGGGTTATCTAGTTTCAGTTTGGTTTACGAATGCAGCCATTGCTGTTTCATTTATAAGTGCCATGAGTACTTTTATTCCAGTATTGGCTACCAATCCCTTAATCGCAGTGATTGCAGGGTTGGCTACTATTTGGATTTTAACCTGGGTGAATTCCTTGGGTATTTTAACATCTGGAAAATTACAATTGATCACTACAATTTTAAAAGTAGTTCCATTGGCACTCATTGGGATTGGTGGATTATTTTTTATTCATTGGAATAATTTTTTACCATTTAATGCTTCTGGCAATTCTACTTTTTCTGCAATCACACAAGCAACTACTTTAGCATTTTTTGCTTTTTTAGGAGTGGAATGTGCAACGATCCCTTCGGGAAGTGTTAAAGATTCAGCCACCACCATCGCAAGAGCAACGATGCTAGGAACTTTATTAGCTACTTTAGTTTATATTATTAGTACAGTGAGTGTGATGGGAATGATTCCTATGGAACAATTAAAACATTCGCTTACCCCTTTTGCAGATGCAGCAGAAATTATTTATGGCAAATCCGCTAAGTACTGGGTAAGTGCTGGCATTGCGATTGCTGCCTTTGGTGCTTTAAATGGTTATATATTAATTCAAGGACAACTACCTTATGCCATTGCAAAGGATAAATTATTTCCTAAAATTTTCATGAAACTTAATAGCAATGGCGTTCCTGCTTTTGGCTTGGCCATTTCTAGTGTTTTAGTTTCGGTATTTATGTGTATGAACTATACTAAAGGATTAGTAGATGAATTCAAATTTTTAATTTTACTAAGTACTTTATCCGCATTGATACCTTATTTATTTTCCACCTCAGCTTATTTAATTATTCGATTAAAGGAAAAATTTAATTCGAGATATGCACTAATAAGTGCCATTACCTTAGCTGTTCTTTCGTTTTTATTTTTTATGTGGATGATTTTTGGCACAGGACAAGAAACGGTTTATTGGGGATTTTTATTATCTATGTCCTCTGTTCCTATTTATGTTTGGGCAGTTTGGAAAAGAGACAAATCGTAAAACAAATACGCAACTTTACATCTACAATTATAAACTTCATTAATAAATGAGTCACTTATCCCATTCTGAATCAGGAAAATTAAAATCTTTATTTATAAAAAAAGTGTCTGCTGCTTTTATTGATGATGCGCATATTGAAAAGCATTGGGCTAATTTAAATTATCTAGACAAGCCTATTATCCATAACGCCCTTGCTGAATATGAATCATTTGAAAAGATATTAAAGGAGCAGGGCGCTCAAATATTATATTTCCCAGAAGATAGTTCAGTGAATATGGATTCTATTTATTGTCGTGATGCATCTATTGCAACTAGTCATGGTATGATTATATGCAGGATGGGAAAAGAGGGTCGAAAAGAGGAACCTGCCGCACAACAAAAAGCCTTTGAAGCAAATGGTATTCCAGTATTGGGTGTCATTGTAGCACCTGGTACGATTGAAGGTGGTGATGTTGCCTGGTTAGATGCAAACACTTTAGCAGTTGGACATACTTATAGAACCAATGAAGAAGGTATTAGACAAGTGACCGCATTATTACAACCATTGGGTGTCAATGTCATCACGGTCCCTATGCCACATTACAGAGGCCCTTCGGATGTATTTCATTTAATGTCAGTATTAAGTCCAGTTGCTGATAATATAGCAGTGGTTTATTCTCCATTGATTCCAATTGTTTTTAGAAATGAATTATTAGCGCGTGGATTTGAACTGGTCGAAGTACCTGAAGAAGAATTTGATAGTATGGGTTGTAATGTATTGGCATTGGCGCCTCGAATTTGCCTCATGGTGAAAGGGAATCCTATTACTAAATCAAGACTTGAAGCAGCTGGCTGCAAAGTAATCGAATATGAAGGTGCTGATATTAGTGTTAAAGGCGGCGGCGGTCCTACTTGTTTAACAAGACCAATATCGCGTGGTTAAATTATTTGAAAGTTATGGATTCAATCTTTATTCAAAGTCTTGCCCTTCTTTTTATAAAGTTATACAAATCGTATTTTAAACCCATCTTAAATTGTGCGCTATAAATTCCTGTCATGCCAGAAGTAAAATAAGCCATGATACATGCGAGTCCTACAAAAATTCCACTTGATAATCCAAATAATTCTATTCCTAATACGATAGAAGCTATGATACAATTGGTGGCTCCTGCAAATACAGCAACAAAGCCCATTCCGGCTAATAAAGCCATTGGTAGCGGGATAAACCAAATTAAAATATTTCCTAAAGTGGCACCAATAAAAAATAGAGGCGTCACCTCGCCACCTTTAAAACCAGCGCTTAAAGTAAAGCTGGTTATGATTATTTTAATGATAAAATCAAAATTACCAGCTGGCGATATAAATGCATTTGAGATGGAAGGGATACCAAGTCCAATGTATTGAGTGGAGTTAGATAATACAATAAACAATGCAATAACAATACCGCCGATAAAAGGACGCAATGGAGCAAATTTTATTTTAAAAAATATGCCTTCAAATAATTTACCAAAATATATAAATACAAAAGCAGCTAATCCAAAAATAAGTCCTGCAACTATTGTCCAAGATAAATTAGTGAATGATAAAGTGGGGAAGCTTGAAATGGAATAAATAGTATGTTTCACTTGCCATGCCAAACAAATATAATGAGCACCATATGCAGTAATCATACTAGGAAGTACATCTGCCCATTTTATTTTTTTAAAAGACATTATTTCCAAAGCAAAAATAGCGCCTGCCATTGGCGTTCCAAATACAGCAGCGAACCCTGCACTAATGCCCATTATTAAAATTGTCCTTCTTTCTGTTGTATTTAATTTAAATAGGCGCGTTAATTGATCAGCGATAGCGCCACCCATTTGTACTGCAGTTCCTTCTCTACCCGCAGAACCACCACCAACATGCGTTAGTAGGGTGCTAAAAAAAACAAGGGGCGCCATGATGAAAGGAATAGGTTTTGAGTAGCTTCCAGTTTCAGCATTTTGATGTGTTTCTATAATTAGATTATTCCCTTTCTTACTTTCCTCACCATAATAGTAATATGCTAATCCAATAGCTAAACCAATAAAGGGTAAAAAATTTACAATCCATATATGATCACTGCGCCAAAGTGTGACATGATCTAAGGATATTAAAAACAGGGCAGTGGCTGATCCTACAATTCCACCCACAAGAATGCAAATGATTATCCATTTTATCATTGATGAAAAAAAGATATTCAATTTACTTACTTGCATTTTTATTCTCTTTTTTACTTAACATCACAATGGCAATAATCACCCATATTATATTAACTAACATCGAGGGGTAAGCCTGATGATAATAAGTATTTACAACAAAAAATAAACCACCTATAATATTGGCAAGTACATATACTTTGCTAGATGCAGGCAATTTACCGGATATATTGAGTGCATAAGAACCCACAATTAATACAGAGGCAATCCAGCCCATCACTTCAATTAGTATACTCATGTAATAAAATTAGGTTAAATAGGATAAAAGGGTCATCAAATGATGTTTAAACTTTAAGCAAAATCCAAAATATTGACTAATTTTATTCTCGTATGGAAAAATCTTACAATCAACTCCTAGAAAATAATAGAAAATGGGTCGCAGATCAGTTGTCCATAGATCCTTCTTATTTTCAAAAATTAGCCAACAGTCAACATCC
>JBAXVC010000015.1:0-39282 GCA_037129315.1 Chitinophagia bacterium
GCTAAAAAGAAATAATTATCGCAAGATAATTAAATCGTCTTTTTTGCTTTCAGCAGAAATAGATTTTAAGGTCCTCTCCGTTTACGGGGAGGATTTTTTTTTACCTTATCTTTAATGCATTCATTTCATTATGCACAACTACGAAATCGCAGAATACTTTTCATTGCTAAGTAAACTCATGGAAATTCATGGAGAAGATCCATTTAAAATTAAGTCGTATTCCAACGCTGCTTTTACATTAGATAAATTAAATGATCCTGTGGTAGACATGGAACCACATCAACTATTTTCAATAAGAGGCATTGGAGATGCGATAGGTAAAAAAGTGATCGAAATCATTGATAATAAGCGACTTAGCTTACTTGATACCTATATCGAAAAAACACCTCCTGGCGTTTTAGAATTTCTAAAAATAAAAGGATTAGGCCCTAAAAAAATTACCACTATTTGGAAAGAATTAGAAATAGAAAGTATCGGTGAATTATTATATGCATGCGAAGAAAATAGACTTACTAAATACAAAGGCTTTGGAGAAAAGACGCAACAGAATATTCAAGATGCTTTAAAATTTTATTTACAACATCAAGGAAGATATTTATTTCAACAAGTAGAACCCCTTGTTGAAAATTTAAAAATAGCATTGAATGAAAAAATAAATGGAGATGATTTATTTATAATTTCTGGCGGATTTAAAAGACAATTAGAAATCATAGATTATATAGATATTGTTACCACTTATTCTGAAAATGATTTAACGAATTGGTTAACTGAAAAAAACTTTCAATGCAAAAAAAATGAAACATTTTTAAGTAGCAAATGTTCTGATCAATTTGAAATGAGGTGGTATTTTACCAATTTGGACGAATATTATTGGACCGATTTCACCCTTTCCTGTTCCCCTGAATTTTTGGAAAAATGGGTATCAGACCCCCTATTTTCAAAAAAAATCCCATTTATTTCAGAAAAAAGCATTTTTGACCAAATAAATATTCCGATCATTCCATCGCCTCTTAGGGAGCATCCCTCGATTATCGACCAAACAAAAAATAATAAATTACCTAAGCTCATTCAAGTCTCCGACATTAAAGGAATCATACACTCACATAGTACTTGGAGTGATGGCGTGCACTCAATTGAACAAATGGCAAGAGCTGCTATTGAAAAAGGCTATGAGTACTTAATCATTAGTGACCATTCGAAATCTGCATTTTATGCAGGAGGTTTATCAATCGATAGCGTTAAAGCACAGCATAAGGAAATTGAAGCCCTCAATAAAAAATTGGCCCCTTTTGTTATATTTAAAAGTATTGAGTCAGACATCCTCAATGATGGAAGCTTGGACTACCCAGAGGATATCTTGGCATGTTTTGATATAGTCATCGCTTCAATACATTCTAATTTAAAGATGACCGAAGAAAAAGCAATGATGCGATTGTTAAATGCGATCAACCACCCCTTTACTAGTATTTTAGGACACCCTACTGGCAGGTTATTGTTAAGTAGAAAAGGTTATCCTGTGGATCATGAAATACTAATACAAGCTTGTGCTGATAATAATGTCGTGATGGAATTAAATGCGCATCCCCGTCGATTGGATATGGATTGGCGTTTTATACAATCCGCTATAAAAAATGATGTGCTCATTTCAATTGATCCAGATGCTCATTCTATTGAAGGATTTGAAGATGTTCGATTTGGGGTGTTAGTAGCTCAAAAAGCAGGATTAACAGCAGCACAAAACTTGAGTAGCTTTAGCTTAGCAGAAATGATTGAATTTGTTGAATTTCAGCAATCGAAAAGAAATTAGACCCGCCAAGGTTAGCTATTTCACGTAAACCAAATAATCCCCTGGCATCAGCTCGAAAGCTTCTTCATTATTAAAGCTAAATTGTAAGCCCGAAAAGATATTGGTAAAGGTTCCTATTATCAAATCATGCTTACAAGAAATTTTTTGAATGTCGGTTGAAATATTAAGTAATACCAAAACCACATTAGTTGAATCATATCTCAAATAGGCCATCACACCATTGGAGTCAGTTGGCAAGATATAATTAGCCCCATGCAAAATGGCAGGATACTGTTGACGACAGGTTGCTAATGTTTTATAAAAATCATGTAAGGCTGGTTTTTCATTCCATTCGATACAGTCCTTATCAAAAAATTGTAGTCTTTTATGATTGGGCATTTCCTGACCACTATAAATTAAAGGAATTCCCTTCCAGGTATAGGTAAATACTGCCCAAGCTTTTGCAGCTACTCCAAATTTTTCATATTCAGTTCCATTCCAACTATTTTCATCATGATTCGAAGTGAAAAATAATTTGAGCGCTCCGGCTGGATACTGGTCATAGGCATGTAATATATTATATACATCATTGAGACTTGAAAGATCCTGTCTTGTTTTTTCGATCGCATGCATCCAAGCCCATGCATAACTTATATCAAACACTTGGTGATAGCCTACCTCCTCGCATTCTGCTAACCAAAATAAGGTTTTAATATTATCGCAAGCTGCACGGGCCGATTTCCAAAAATCTAAAGGAACCAAATGGGCCATGTCACATCTAAACCCATCTATATTAAAGTGACGAACCCAATATTGCATAGATGCAATTAATGCATCCCGCATAGGTTGGTTCTCATAATTTAAATCTACGACATCCTCCCATCCATTGCGCTCTGTAAAGTTTCCTTGTGCATCTCTCGAAAACCACTCTGGATTTTTGTCCATCCATTCATGTTTAGCACCAGTATGGTTTGCTACCCAATCAATAATGACTTTCATACCCAAATCATGTGCCGAATTAACTAATTCCAACAAATCGGATTCATTACCATATGCAGGATTAATTTTAGTATAACTACTGCATGCATAATAACTGCCCAGGGTCCCTTTTTTTAATTTTTCACTTATGGGTGTGATGGGCATAAACCATAAAAGGGTGACCCCCATATCTTTTAACCTAGGTAAGTGTTTTTGAAAAGCTTTGAAAGTACCTTCAGGGGTAAACTGCCTAATATTTACTTCATAAATAATGGATTCATTCGCCCATGTTACTGTATTGAAACTAGCATCCATTTAATTACAATTTTTAATTCAATTTTTATTATCTTGGCAAATACATGAGTCAAGTTAAGCCCCAATTAGATCGCAAATTAAGTCTTTTACATGCAACTGCCATCAACATGATTGATATGGTAGGCATTGGTCCATTCGTAGTTCTGAGCGTGGTGGCTCAAATCATTGGAGGACCCTATTTTTTATATGCTTGGATTGCGGGTGCGGTACTATCCTATTTGGATGCAATGGTCTGGAGTCAATTAGGCGCAGCCTTACCTAGAGCAGGTGGCAGCTTTCATTTTTTAAAAGAAGGCTATGGAAAAAAATGGGGACCATTGATGAGCTTTTTATTTGTTTGGCAAACCATGATTCAAGCCCCCTTAGTTATTGCTTCTGCTTCTATTGGTTTTGCACAATACGCTAGCTACTTTTTTAATTTTTCATTTATTCAAGAAAAGATCGTCAGTGGATCTGTTGTCATATTAGTCATCAGCTTATTGTATCGTAAAATTGAATCCATTGGGAAAATTTCTGTTTTTTTATGGGTGGGTGTCCTAGGCACCATGGGATGGATTATTTTGGGTGGCGTTGCCAACGGACATTTTTTAGATCCAATCAAACATATTAATGACGGTTTTTCAATGCAGCATGGATTTGTTGCAGCCTTAGGATTTGCAAGCGTAAAAACCATTTATAGTTATTTAGGCTATTATAATGTATGTCATTTAGGTGGTGAGATTAAAAATCCAAGTAAGAATATTCCTCGAAGTATGTTTATCTCCATTACTGGAATTGCTATTTTATACTTATCTATGAATATTAGCGTGGCAAGTGTATTACCATTGAACACTATAATGAATAGCAAATATGTAGTGAGTGATTATATTAAAACCTTGTATGGTGCTCATGCAGGTGCTTTTGTTACTGTTTTAATTTTATTAGTAGCATTTGCTTCCTTATTTTCGGCCACATTAGGATACAGCAGAATTCCTTATGCAGCCGCCCAAAACAAATCATTTTTTGGTTATTTTAATAAACTGCACCCCACTTTACATTTTCCACATCGATCCTTATTGGTTTTAGGAGGTATCGCTTTTGTATTTAGTTTATTATTCAGGTTAAAGGAAGTCATTGATGCGATTTTAGCGATGCGAATCATGATTCAATTTATTGGACAAGCTATAGGACTTATATTATTAGTAAAACGTAAAGGGAACGGTTTTTTCCCTTGGAAAATGCCACTTTACCCATTACCCTTAATTTTAGCAATTGTAATTTGGATTGGTATCTTTTTTTCGACAGGACAAAAGATGATGATTAGTGGCTTAGTGGTGATCAGTTTAGGCTTAGTAGCTTATGTGATTGCAAAAAAAATGAAATGGATTGGATCTGATGAATTACTTGCGACCGCCGACAGTCATCCCACTGATGAGCAAGCCTAATACTAATCCCACTATCAATCCAATCTTAACATTTTTTATCATCCAGCCAATGGCTAATCCGATGATTAAAAGCGTTAGTATACTTACTTTTCGTCTCATAAAATTTGAATAATTCAGTTAGTGTTTAGGGAGTGCAATTAAATTAGCTAATAACTTAAAGGCACCTGGATTACCCGCTGGCAGTTGTCTAAATAAAGTTAAACTTAAGTATACAAAATTACCTTTACCATAGGGCGCAATTAACAAACTACCATTGGAGGGCGCCTCCCCTTTATCATTCATGGTTAACGGCATTTCAAAATGAGTATCTATATTTTCAGCTTGATAAGTACTTCGCTCTTGAACCCAATGATCAAAATCTGAAGAAGTGATTTTATTTGGCGCGTTTAAAACAATATGCCCTGGCAATGTAAATTGAACAGGTACATTTTCCTGCGTGACGCGTCTGCCCGAATTTACAATAAATGAATAAGGCCCCACTTTCACTTTTTGTAATCCCACTTGATTACTTTTTAAATATTGAACAATCACATTTCCGCCTTGCTCAATATACTGATTCATTACTTCATTGTTATTCGTAAGATATTCATATAAATTATAGGCCCTGATTCCTACAATGATGGCATCAAAAGTTTTTAATTTATCTAATTGCAAATCTGATTCCTTTAAATAAGAAACAGCATATCCTAATTCAACCAAAGCTTCCGGTATTTTATCTCCCGCTCCTTCGATATACCCTATTTTTTTACCTTTTGTTTTAATGGCCGCTTTCACAATGGTAGTAGTGGAACTAGGAAAATAAGTAATAGTCGGAATATGATCGTACTGGATGGTTTTTTGAAAGAGTGCTTGTGGAGAAGTAGGTAAAGGATCCGAAGGGGAACTTATTATTGCCGAACCTGTTTCATTTTGACCTAAGTGATTGATGGTTTGATAATTTACTTGAACAGGTTTATCTCCATTAATTAAATACAGTTCTTTTTCATATTTAATTTCTTGCGTTGGAACCACGGCAATGGGTTGATAAATTTCACCTCTAGTAGGATCCACATATTTATATTGAACAGGGATAAAAAATTCAAAAGGCTGATTTTCGATTGTCACACTAACTGTGCACATAAACGCGGGATCATTTTCAGGTTTACCTATAAGTAACTGATTATTGACTTCAAACATCCCTTCGCTTTTAGGAGCAGTTAACCAATAAGGCTGAGAAATAGGCTGAGATAATGGAATCGTATAAGTATAATCTAATTGAATATTTTGGTTCACGCCTAATGTCTTATTAAAAACAGAATCCTTTCCAGGTAATACTATTTTATTAAAAGTACTATGAACACTTGCTCTTTGATTGAGACTAAATTGTATAGGCAATCCTTTGCCTGGGAATACTTGTTGTTGTGAACTTGAAGCATCTATAAATAAACCTGCACAATTTTGCACCAAGGACTTAATTTCATTTAATTTATAATTCCTCCAAACAGAACTTGGCATCTTTTGTACTTCTTGATATAAATCTACCAAGGCTTTAACTGAATGCTCAGGCTCATCTAACTTATATTCCTTTATTATATTGGCGACTGCGATTTGTATAGCAGGCATATTGAATCGATCCCAACTTGTAGTCACGCCATCCATGATATCATTGGCAGCTACTTCACCTCCTACTGGTTCAAAATATTCATATAAGCTGCCTCTTCTACGAGGTCTTCCTTCCCCTTGGCTTTTATGCATTGACCTGGCTTCTGCGCCAATCTCACCATAACTTTTTCCAATGATAGGATTGTATCCCCCTACTTCAATTTTGAGTTGCTTGTCATTAGTTGTATTCGCGCCACCAAAATTAAAAGTGTTCCATAATATTCTTTTAGCTTGCCAAACTGTGACACCATATTTAAATTGTTCTGGAAATTGCTTAGGATCTGCCGCTGCAATGAATGCTTCCTTTGCTATAATGGCAGAAGCTGCATGGTGGCCATGACCAGCTCGCGCATCTGGCGGGAAACGAGCAATAATGATATCGGGTTGAAATTGACGAATCACCCAAACAGCATCACTTAAAACTTTTTGATGATCCCAAATAGTTAATGCTTCTTCGGCTGATTTACTAAATCCAAATTCATAAGCCCTTGAAAAAAATTGTTCAGCCCCATCTTGTTTACGAGCAGCCAATAATTCCTGTGTTCTAATCATACCCAATTCAACTCCCTGCTCCTTACCAATTAAATTTTGTCCGCCATCTCCTCTAGTTAAACTTAAATAAGCGGTTCTATACATTCGCTCATTTGTTAGATAAGGTAAAAAACTATTGTTCTCATCATCAGGATGTGCGGCGATATATAACACACTCCCTACCACACCTAATTTTTTTATTTGTGTATATAGTTCGGCACTCGATTTTTGGGCAAACCCCATGGGTGCATTTAAAATGAACAACAAAACCAAACTAACGCCTCTTTTTTTAGTCCAAGTAAACATTTCCAAAATTTAAATTATTTGACAATACATCCTATGATCTAATTCACCCAATTAACCCTCTAAAATACGAGAACTTTAGCGTTAATGCCTCCCCTAAAACAACTAATTTTAAACAAGCTGCCCACCCATTTGACGAATTCTTAATAATTAAGTAATTTACTCCCTTATCTATCTAAAATATTCAAAATAATTGATATGTCCCATAAAAATAGTTTCTTTTTCACTGTGGTATTAATATGCATTTCAAATTGTATTTCTGCTCAAAATTTTTTTAAAAAACACAATGATATAAATCCTTATCAATTTCAAATTGTAAAAGGGAAGTTATTTGAACATGCTGCAGTCACCTCAGCTCATCCTTTAGCAAGCATGGTAGGTGTTGCGATTATGCAAGATGGGGGCAATGCTTTTGATGCTGCTATTTCGGTACAATTTGCATTAGCTGTAGTACATCCTGCAGCAGGCAATATTGGCGGGGGCGGATTTATGTTAGCAAGAACCAACAATGGGAAATTGATAGGAATTGATTTTAGAGAAGCGGCTCCTTCAAAAGCCAATAAGGACATGTATTTAGATGATAAAGGAAATGCCATTACAGAAAAATCAAAAGATGGTCCATTGGCTTCTGGCATACCAGGGAGTGTTGCTGGTATGTTCAGCGCACATGACAATGCCCTACTCCCAATGGCACAACTTATTGAACCTGCCATTGAATTAGCTGAATTTGGTTTTGTCCTTACTGAAAGAGAAGCAAGAAGTCTTAATAGTGAAAATGCAGATTTATTAAAATATAGTAGTGCTCCATCGGCATATACTTTAAAATCAAATTGGAAAAAAGGAGATACATTAATACAACCCCAATTAGCTGCTACATTAAAACGCATTCAGCAAAATGGCGTCGCAGGTTTTTACGAAGGGCTTACTGCCGATTATATTGTAAAGGAAATGTCCCACGGTGCTGGTATTATTTCGAAAGCTGATTTAAAAAACTACCAACCTAAATTTAGAAAGCCTATTGAATTTGATTACAAAAATCATCATGTGATAAGCTTTGCTCCCCCTTCAAGTGGTGGTATACTATTAGCCCAAATGATGAAAATGATTGCGCCTTATGATATTGCTAAGATGGGATATAATACACCGGCTTCTGTAAGTTTGATGGTAGAATCACAAAGACGCGCTTATGCGGATCGAGCAGAACATATGGGCGATCCTGATTTTTGGAAAGTGCCTACTCGCACTTTAATAAGTGATGAATATGCTAAAAAAAGAATGCAAGATTATACACCAGGTGTTGCGGGAAATAGTAAATCCACCCAAGCTGGACAAATAAAAGAAAGTGAAGAAACAACTCATTTTAGTGTCATTGACAAACAAGGAAATATGGTAGCCATCACAACAACCTTAAATGGCTCATATGGTAATAGAACTGTAGTTGCAGGAGCAGGTTTTATATTAAATAATGAAATGGATGATTTTAGTGTAAAGCCGGGGGTGCCTAATATGTTTGGCGCTCTAGGTGGAGAAGCTAATGCCATTGAACCAGGAAAAAGAATGTTAAGTTCAATGTCCCCTACTTTGGTCACAGTGGACCATCAAGCATATTTAACTATCGGGTCACCTGGTGGAACTACAATACCCAATCAAGTATATGAAGGATTGGTTAATTTGATTGATCATAAAATGAACTTACAACAAGCCATTGACGGGTCTCGTTTTCATCATCAATGGATTCCTGATGTCATTGAGGTTGAATCAGATTTCCCAGTTGCCACATTAGCCAACTTAAAAGCGCAAGGTTATAATTATACCAAGAGGGGTAATTATGGTCGAATGGACGGCATTCGGATATTACCTGGAGGGAAACGAGAAGCAGTAGGCGATAAAAGAGGGGATGACAGCGTTGCAGGCTATTAGTTATCAGCTCATTGTAAGGCTTAAATTAGTATTTTTACAAAAATCAGTTTTTTGCTAAAAAATAAGCTCACCATACTTCGAATTTTTGGGGCATCCCTATTAGGATTTATCCTAATGGCTTATTTATTACTATTGATCCCTGCTGTTCAAAACTTATTAGTTAAAAAAGCGGCAACCCAACTTTCACAACAATTGGGTACAGAAGTAAATGTTGGTCATGTCAGCTTTTCGCTTTTCAACCGACTCGATATTGAAGATGTCCTTATAAAAGATACTCACAAGGATACCCTATTGTTTACAAAGAATTTCAAATTACGCTTATCTGATTTGTTTTTTTCTAAATCAGACCCCGTTATACGATATATAGGACTTGAAGGCACTAAAATATATTTAAACCGTCGCACTCCTATTTGGAACTACCAATTTCTGGTTGATTATTTAAACAAAGACACCGCCAATAAGAGCACTTCTCCCTTTGATATAAAAAAAATAGATATCAGCGATTTTAATTTAATTCAAAATGATTTATGGGAAGGTGAAAAAAGAGAACTGTCTACAAAAAATATTCTAATTAATCTAAGGTCCTTTAATAAAAAAAATAAGTCAATATTGATTGATCAGATTATATTGAACAAACCTATTTGTAATTTATTATCCTACAAAGGCTTAAATACAAGTATTAATCAAGCAGAAATAATAAAAGAAATAGGTAATGAGTTTAACAAAAGTCATTTTGATATACTCACTAGCGAATTGCAAATTATGAATGGTAGTTTTAAGATAGAGGATGGACTTGAAAAGCCTGTATCCTATTTTGATGCCGCTCATATAAGAATGCACGACATCAATGCTATGATTCATGATGTAATGATGAAGGAGGATACCATTACTGCAAAAGTCAACTTAAGTCTTAAAGAAAGATCAGGATTTGAAATAAAAAAACTAAACACGCAGTTTAAGTTAACTCCTCAAATCATGGAATTTGCACAACTCACATTAAAAACCAATAATAGTATAGTAGGCCCCTATTATGCGATGCAATTCCGTCATTTGAAAAATGATTTTAAAAATTACATTCAAAATGTGACAATGAAAGCGCATTTAGATAAGTCAAATGTATCCACTGACGATATCGCTTACTTTGCGCCAGCCCTATCCAATTTGCATCAAAAAGTAATACTTAGCTTCCACTACATAGGCACTGTGGCCAACTTTGAAGCCAATGACTTATTAGCACAATACAATCAATCCAATGTAAGAGGCCGATTTTCAATGCAAGGATTACCTGACTTGCGAAGTACACAAATCAACTTTAGTAATGTAAAAGCTTATACCAATTATAAGGACTTAGCAACTTGGTTACCAACGCTAAAAGATATTAAAGAATTTAAATTAGATCAATTAGGTAATATCCAATTTGACGGTAATTTTAAAGGTACAGCTTACGATTTTGTTACCAAAGGTGAAATGAATTCTGCTTTGGGTTATACTGCTACTGAAATTAGATTGCAATTCCCATTAAAAGCCGAACCTAATTACCAAGGTAATATCACAACAAAGCATTTTAATGCAGGTAAATTATTAGACAATAAATTATTAGGGTTTTTAAACTTTAATGGTAAAATAAATGGGAATTCATTTAGCCTTAGCAATCAAAAAACGAATATCCAAGGGCATATTGATTCTGTTGATTACAATAACTATACTTACACCCATATTGATACAGATGGGGATATTCAAAAAGGTGCTTATAGTGGAACTTTAAAAATCAAAGACCCCAATATCAATTTCAATAGTAACATCGAAGTTGACTTTAACAATAAAAAGCCTAAGATAAATGCTGTGGGCGATTTACAAAATACCAATTTAAAAGAACTAGGTTTTTCAAATAATAAGATTCAATTAACAGGCTTACTTGATATCAATTTTGAAGGCGATAGTATTGATAATTTTATAGGTTATGCAAAGTTTTATAATGGACAATTAAAAGGCGAAAAGTCTGTGGTGCGTTTTGATTCTGTTACCTTACATTCAAGTATTGAAAAAGGAATTAAATACCTAAGATTAGCAAGTGATGATCTTAATGCATCCATTTACGGTAAATTTAATATTTCTCACTTGCCAGCAAGTATCCAATATTTTATGCAGCGTTACTTGCCTACATATATTCCTGCACCCAAAAACACGCCAACGAACCAGTTATTTGATATCGAAGTAAAAACGAATTATATAGAGCCACTCATTCGTATTTTTAATAAAGATTTTTCAGGTTTTAATAACCTTGATTTTAAAGGTTCCATCAATACAGATAAAAAAACACTACAATTTAAGGCCAATGTCCCCTTCGCTCAATGGTCTAATATGGCAATCAAGGGAGGTCAATTGACTGGGAATGGCTCAAAGGATTCATTACAATTATTTGTAAGATCAAGCACCTACCAATTAACAGATAGCTTTACTTTAGTGAATCCATTATTAACGATTCACACATTTAATGACAAATCAAATATAAAAATAACTGCAACTAGTAATAATGCTTTACAAAATATTGATTTAAATGGTATCGTAAACACTTTTTCTGATGGTATTGCTATTAAATGGCTACCCTCCTACTTTGTTTTAAATCAAAAAAAATGGGACATTACTAATGGAGGTGAAATTTCGTTACGTACCAAAAACACATTTGCTAAAAATGTAAAATTTTCACAAGGCCTTCAAGAACTTTACCTAACAGGTGCAAACGACAATGCGTTACAACTAGAATTAAAAAATATAATCCTAGGGGATGTGACAAAATTATTTTTTAGATACCCCCAACTAGAAGGTGTTACTAATGGGAAGATTTATTTTAAAAATATTTTAGAAAATTTAGAGCTAAATTCTAATTTAATTATTGATCAATTTAGTTTTAACAATGAACTTTTAGGATTTACGAACATAAATGCTTCCTATAATAAAAAAACAGGGCTTGTGCCTTTTAATTTTAGTATTCCAAATAAAGAATACAATTTATCAGCGCAAGGCAGTTATGATATCAATGATAGTATTAACCCATTAGACGCCACACTGTATCTTAATCATTCCAAATTTAGCTTAGTTGAACAATTTATAGGAGGTGTACTCACCCATTTAGATGGAAAAGCCAATGGATCATTACACTTTGGTGGACGAATCGAGAACCCTGTATTAAAAGGGATGGCTACTTTAGAAAAGGCATCTTTTAAGGTGGATTATACTAAAGTAAAATACTATATCAATGAAAGCACCATACAATTTACTGATGAAGGGATAGATTTTGGTACCATCCAATTAACAGATCAGTTAAATAGAAAAGCAATTTTTAAAGGCAAGATATATAACCACGGATTTAAGCACCTTTTATATGATCTGGAAATGAGTAGTCCTAAAATTGAACTACTTAATATGGGACCTTTGGATAATATATATTTTTATGGCAATGCCGTTGGAAAAGCTGGATTGACCATCAAAGGACCCGAGGATAATATTAAAATGGTCATTAGTGCAGATGTGAATGACAGCTCCCACTTGTATTTACCCAATAATACCAGTAAGGAAAAAGGGAATGCTGATTTTATCCTATTTAAGAAATATGGTAAAACGGCTGTTAAAAGTGCTGATGTGCCCACTTTTAATTTACTTGTTGACTTAGATCTTTCTGCTAATAATAAAACAAAGATTGATGTAATATTAGACGATCTAACGGGTGATGTGATTAAAGCAAAAGGAAATGGTCGATTAAAAATTAGAGCAGGTAATATCGAACCCCTAAGCATTAGAGGAAAATACAATATTGAATCAGGTAATTACGATTTCAATTTTCAATCTTTCATTAAAAAACCTTTTGAGTTAATACCTGACATTGGAAATTATATCGAATGGACAGGCAACCCCTACGAAGCCGAAATGCATGTAGACGCAAGGTATAAAGCAGATCGTATAAGCTTAAATTCATTAGTAGGTTCGGCCAACTTTAGCAATGCGGTTAAGTCCTACAGAGGAACTGTTTATGTTATTGCCGCCTTGAGAAAAAAACTTTTTCAACCTGATATTAAATTTAGTATCGCTTTTCCACAAGGAAGTCCCATTAGTTCCGATAATGAATTTTCACAATTCATCAATCGCTTAGAAAGAGATGAAAATGAAATATTAAAACAAGTATCCTTTTTAATTGTGTTTAACTCTTTTGCCCCTGTTGGATTTAGCAGTGGTAATAGCACTAATGCATACAGCATGACTTCCATTGGCATTAATACAATTTCTCAATTACTTACGAAGGAAGTAAATAAGTCAGTGACACATTTATTAAATAAAGTGACTGGTGACAATAGTTTGCGATTTGATATTGGTTCATCGGTTTACAATAGTGGTAACTTATTAGATCCTACTGGCGCAGGCATTGCGATTAATGCAAATAAAATTGATCGTCAAAGAGTAAATTTAAAAATAGGTCGGAGCTTTTTAAATGATAAAGTCATTGTGAATGTTGGAGGCGACCTTGATTTTAATGTACGAAGTAGTACGAATATTCAAAATGATAACCTACAATGGCTTCCAGATTTAAATATTGAATTTATTTTAACTAGGGATCGTAAATTAAGGGCGATCGTATTTAACAGGAATAGTTTAGATATGAATGGAAGTAGCCTAGGCCGTCGCAACCGACAAGGCGTCAGCATCTCCTATCGAAAGGATTTTGATCAATTCATTTTTTAAGGCAAAATGGAGTTAGGCCTTGTTTTACAAGACTTTAGACGATACACATAAAAGTGTCGAAGCAATACCCCTTTTGTTTTAATTGAAATTGTATCTGGCACTGATTGGACAGATACGAAATAGCTTTGATATAAAGAAGTAGGATTGGCTGGTAAATTAGAAGGGGTAATAAAATAAGCATCTTCCCCTATACTTAAATTAGCTTGATCTTTATTTAACCACGCAAATTTATGTACGTCTTCGAGAGCGCCCACGGCCAGCACTTTGATACCTAAAGGTCTTGCTGTATAAAATAATAAATGCCCCCCAGGAAACCACTTATGAACGATAATGGATGCATTTTTAGACATCGCACCGCTTTGCTGGTCCTTAATATATAAATTCTTGAAATTTTCACTAAAATATTGCCATCCTGTGACATCATTGATAGGATTGTATTCCCCTAAATTTTCTTTATCATGCGAGCCCAATTGCTTTGGGAATACATAAACCAACAATACAAAACCAATGACCAAGGCACCTGTAAAAGCGATGGCCCATTTTAATAAAACAGGGATTACTTTACGCGAATAAGTTGACCAATACACTCCTGCTATTAAAAACAAAGAAATATAAGCAGGCCCCGTCCAATGAGGCAAAGTGGCATTAAATAATGAAATGGCCCAAAAAGTAAGTATCAATGGAATACTCAACCACAATAATAAATGAATGGCTTGTGCACTTTTTGCTTGAAACCTAACTTTTTTGATACGAATTAATGAAATGACAATTGCAATATAAACTAATGGATTTTGATACAACAACTCCCCCACTAATTGTGTCATAAAATTAGACCAAGAAAATCCAGAATGCATTACTCGTTTAGAATGATACTGGTAAGTAATAAAATCATTTTGTATGTTCCAATATATTATTGGCGTCAAACATAAAAGTGTAATAATAATAGCTAAATATAAATGCTGTTGTTTTAAAGTTTTAGGTTGGTTAAATAAAATGAATAAAACAAAACCTACCCATAAATAAAGCCCATGAATTTTACTTAAAGTGGCTAAACCAATAAACAATCCTAATAAAATCCAATCTAATCTTTTAAAAATAAGTGGCTTCATTACCCAACTCAACATAAAATAGATACTCAATGAAAAAAATAAAAGTTGAGGACTATCCGGCATCACAAATAGTCCTGCAATAATACTTGTATAAATGGAAAGTGAATATAGTAAAGCAGCTATCCATCCTGCTTTTTCATTTTTAATTAAAGTACCCGATTCGAAAACGACGAGGGTGGAAAGGGCGGCACAAAAAATACTACCTAAACGCATTGATAAATCCGATAACCAATGTAGATTAAAAGTAAAAATGCGAATCATCCAACCTACCATCGGAGGATGATCAAAGTGACTCCAATCAGGCTGAAGCGCATAAGTGTAATAATACACTTCATCGTTGCCTAATTCTAATAGATAAGATAAAATTATTTTAATACCCACCGAGATACCGATGAGCCACCAGAGTTTTTTTTGATATGCCAAAGGGGATATCGACATACTAAATTTTTATTAACTAAATTAGGTAAAACTTATTGAATACTCCCTACTTCGCTAAAAACCATTCTGTAGCCAAAGCATATCCTTTCAAACCTAGACCCACAATAGAGCCCACAGACTTAGCAGATACATATGAAATTTTTCGGAAATCCTCCCTGGCATGTACATTACTGATATGAACTTCAATCACGGGTGTCTTAACGGCCGCAACAGCATCTCCAATTGCAACGGAAGTATGTGTGTATGCTGCAGGGTTTAATATAATACCATCTTTATCAAAACCATGAGTTTGAATGGCTTGAACAATTTCACCTTCAATATTGCTTTGGAAATATGTAAAATGGACCGTTGGAAAATCATTTTTTAATTGAACTAGGAAGTCTTCAAAGCTGGCATGCCCATATACATCTGGCTCTCTTTTACCAAGTAAATTTAAATTAGGTCCATTGATGATGGCGATCTGTAACATACTGAAATCTTAGTTGAATTAATTTGATTTCATTAAAGATACGAAATCATCAAATAAATACCTGCTATCATGCGGGCCTGGAGTTGCTTCAGGATGATATTGAACACTAAAAGCAGGACGATCTTTTAATTTAATTCCTTCGATAGAATCATCATTTAAATTCACATGTGATATAATGACATTTGGATGTTTGCGAACAGCTTCTGGATCTACACCAAATCCATGATTTTGAGTGGTAATTTCACAAAGTCCAGTAATCACATTTTTAACGGGGTGATTTAATCCACGGTGACCATGGTGCATTTTAAAAGTAGGTATGTCATTTGCTAAGGCTAATAATTGATGTCCTAAACAAATTCCAAACACTGGCTTTTTTTCATTTAAAACTTCCTTAATTGTTTTTATTGCATAATCCATTGGTGCTGGATCGCCAGGACCATTGGATAAAAAATAACCCGTTGGTTGAAATGCTTTTAAAGTATCAAAATTGGTTTTAGCAGGATGTACTCTTACATGTACGCCCCTATCCACCAAGCATTGTAATATATGTTCTTTCACTCCAAAATCTAAAACAGAAACTTTAATGGGTGAATTTTTATCGCCTAATTCATATACCTCTTTTGTGCTTACGGTACTAGCTAATTCAAGTCCATCCATACTAGGCACTTTTGCTAACTGTGCTTTAAGTACATCGACATCTAATATTTCGGAAGATATAATGCAATTCATAGCGCCCACTTGACGCACATGAGCCACTAATGCCCTTGTATCTAATCCTTCGATGGAAACTATATTATTATTAATAAGATACTCATTTAAATTACCATCGGCTTGTAATCGACTGTATTTTTCCTCTAAGTTTCTTCCAATCAATCCATGAATTTTAACCGACTTACTTTCGACATCCGTCGCTTTTACTCCATAATTTCCAACATGTACATTGTTCATGATGATGACCTGTCCTGTATAACTTGGGTCCGTAAATACTTCCTGATAACCCGTCATCCCTGTATTAAAACATATCTCACCTGTGGTAGTTCCAATTTTACCAAAAGCTTGTCCGTGGAATACATTACCATCCGCTAAAACTAATATTGCAGGTTGTTCAGTCATTGTAGTGTTGGTGTTTTGTTATGCAAAAAAAGAAACTATTTTTTACTTTTCCATAATAACTTTTAAACATATTGTTTATTTAGATCCGCACCCCTTCAAAAGGGCAAAAAAAAGGCAAGACTTAAAAGTCTTGCCTTATATGTCTAGTTAATTAACTCATTATTCAGCTGTTGGCGTTTCTTCGGTAGAAGCTGCTTCAGTTGATGGGGTTTCAGTGGCAGCAGCGGCTTTTTTAGGAGCAGCAGTTGCTTTACTACGACGCGTCTTTTTAGCTGGTTCAGCAGCTGTAGCTATTGAATTACCATAAATTTCGTTGAAATCTACTAATTCAATCATCGCTTTTTCAGCATTATCCCCTGGACGAATGCCTAATTTGATGATACGAGTATATCCACCAGGTCGAGTTGCAATTTTAGGCGCTACCACTGTAAATAATTCTTTTACAGCTGTTTTGTCGTTTAAATAGCTAAACACGATTCTGTGATTGTGCATAATTTCCTCTTTGCTGGCCGCTTTCTTAGTTTTTGTAATCAATGGCTCAACATACTTTCTTAAAGCTTTAGCCTTAGCTAAAGTAGTAACAATACGCTTGTGCGTAATGATTTGACAAGCTAAGTTCATTAATAAGGCATCTCTGTGTGCCTTTTTACGGCCTAGGTTGTTTTGTTTGTCTCCGTGACGCATGACTTTTAAGTTTTATCCTCACACCGTGTCAGGAATTGTGAGGTTTGAGCTTTCGCTCGTTATAAATAGTGACCTACTGCTAGCGTAAAGACTATTGTAAATCTAATTTGTCTAATCCTAATTTACCCAAATCCATTCCAAAGCTTAATCCTCTTTCGATTAAAACTTGCTCAATTTCAGATAAAGATTTTTGACCAAAGTTTCTAAACTTCATCAAGTCCTCTTGCTCATATTGAACTAATTCGCTTAAGCTATTAATTTTAGCAGCTTTCAAGCAATTGAAGGCACGAACTGAAAGATCTAAATCTTCCAATGGTGTTTTCAATACTTTTCTTAATTGTAAAACTTGCTCATCTACCACATCTTCTTTCTTATCTTCTTTATTATCAAAAGTGATGTTCTCATCAGTGATAATCATTAAGTGTTGAATTAAGATACGTGAAGCTTGTTTAACTGCTTCTTCTGGATGTATTGTACCATCAGTTGCTACATCTAAAATTAATTTTTCATAATCGGTTCTTTGCTCCACACGATAGTTTTCAATAGCGTATTTAACATTCTTGATAGGTGTGTGAATTGAATCGATTGCGATATAACCAAATGGCATTTCTTTTAACTTGTTTTCCTCAGAAGGAATATAACCACGGCCTTTGCTGATGGTTAATTCGATTTCTAATTTCGCTGTAGAATCCATAGTACAAATAACTAACTCAGGATTCATCACTTGAAATTGTTGAGAAGCATCTCCAATTTGACCAGCATTAAATTCACTGCTTCCTTTAATAGAAAGTGTGATTTTTTCAGATGAAACATCTTGATCCGCTTTACGCTTAAAACGAACTTGCTTTAAGTTTAAGATGATTTCAGTTACATCTTCAGTAATTCCTTTTAAAGTTGCAAACTCGTGGTCTACCCCTTCAATTTTAATTCCAACAATAGCAAAACCTTCTAAAGAGCTTAATAAAACTCTTCTTAAAGCATTACCTAATGTTAAACCAAAGCCAGGCTCTAATGGACGAAATTCGAATTGTCCTTCAAAGTCATTTGCTTTTTGTAAAACAATTTTATCCGGTTTTTGAAAACTTAATATAGCCATGTCAATTTATTTTTTATTTGAATCTTCCCATTGGAAGAAATTTTGTTAATTGCTACTATTTAGAATACAATTCGACGATCAATTGCTCCTTGATGTTTTCTGGAACAGATTCACGTTCTGGCATTGTAATAAAAGTACCTGTATTGGTATTTTCATTCCAATCTACCCAGCTGAATTTGGTATTTTTTCCGCGTTGCTTGCTTACGATAGAAGTGTTATGCGCACTTTTTGGGCGATAAGCAATTACATCACCTGGGCGACATGTATAGGAAGGTACATTTGTCACTTCACCGTTTACAGTGATGTGCTTATGAGATACCAACTGACGTGCTTCTGGGCGACTCGCTGTTAAACCCATTCTATAAATGGTGTTATCCAAACGAGACTCTAATAATTTAATCAAGTTTTCACCGGTTACGCCTTTAATACGAGATGCTTCCTCAAATGTTTTACGGAATTGTCTCTCTAATACACCATAAGTGTATTTGGCTTTTTGTTTTTCTCTTAATTGTAATGCATACTCTCCTAGTTGCTTACGCTTGCGTTGCGCACCGTGTTGTCCTGGAGGGTTGCTGTTTTTGCCTAACCATTTTGCGTTTCCTAAGATAGGTTCGCCGAAAATGCGACAAATTTTGGTTTTGGGTCCTGTGTAACGTGCCATAATACTTGTTTGTGATTTTTTAGTGACGATGCATCATCGGTAAAAATCTAAAATGAATGATGCACCCTTGTTGATTATATAAAAATTAAACTCTTCTTTGTTTTGGAGGACGACAACCATTGTGTGGCATTGGCGTTACATCGCGAATAGCGATCACTTCAATACCTGATTGAGAGATAGAACGAATAGCGCCTTCACGTCCAGAACCTGGACCTTTAACGAATACTTCTACTCTTTTCACACCAGCGTCAGATGCTACTTTTGCTGCATCTGCTGCGGCCATTTGAGCTGCATAGGGCGTGTTCTTTTTAGAACCTCTGAAGCCCATTTTACCAGCACTGCTCCAGCTGATCACTTGACCTGCTTTATTAGTGAAAGCAATAATTAAATTGTTGAAAGTTGCACTGATACGAACTTCTCCAGATGCATCAATTTTTACGACTCTTTTCTTAGAAGCCGCTTTTGCACTGTTTTGTGCTTTGATTGGTTTTGCCATTTTTTTTGAGGTGTGCTCTTTTAAAGGAGCGGTTATTTAAATTGAAATTCCGCCGAGGCGGAAACCGACAAAAATCTCCCCTGTATTTACAGGATCTAATTGGTGTTGGATTTTTATAACAAAAGGTAGTCGTATAAATAAATTTATATGACTACCTATGTATTATTATTTTTTAGCAACTTTCTTTTTACCTGCAACTGTCTTACGCTTACCCTTACGAGTACGAGAATTAGTTTTAGTACGTTGTCCACGAACTGGTAAACCTTTTCTGTGACGTAATCCACGGTAACATGCAATATCCAATAAACGCTTAATGCTCATTGAAACTTCACTACGCAAAGCACCTTCTACTTTAAATTCAGCGTTAATGATGTTACGAATAGTAGTTTGCTCTTCATCATTCCATTCATTTACTTTTTTATCATAACTGATAGTAGCTTTGTCTAAAATGTACTGAGCTGTTGAACGACCTATTCCGAAGATGTAAGTCAACCCTATTTCTCCTCTTTTGTTTTTTGGTAAATCGATACCGGCGATACGAGCCATATTTTAAAACTTATTTTGTTTTTGTTAAAATGGATTTCTAATAATTAAAATTATCCTTGTCTTTGTTTAAAACGAGGATTCTTTTTGTTGATTACATATAATTTCCCTTTGCGCTTCACGATCTTGCAATCAGTACTTCTTTTTTTGATAGATGCTCTAACTTTCATCTTTTATTGTTTAAATATTTATTATCGACTATTATTAATTCTATTTTCTCCAACTTTATTTGTGCCTAAAATTGATTCTTCCTCTGGTTAAATCATATGGGCTCATTTCCAATCCAACTTTATCCCCTGGCAAAATTCTGATATAGTGCATACGCATTTTACCAGAGATCGTTGCCAAAATTTCATGCCCATTTTCCAATTTAACTCTGAACATAGCGTTGCTCATTGCTTCAATTATGATACCATCTTGTTTAATCAGCGGTTGTTTTGACATACTTATTTTGGGGTTGCAAAGATATGGAAATGAATGGAATTATGAAAAATTCAACCCGAAATCTTCCAAAAAGGGCAAAATAAAAGGGAAATCGTAGTATTTCCCTTTTATTATATTGATAAACAACTAGTTATAATTGTTGCAACACCTGGCAGCTAACCCATTTTCATTTATTGGCAATTTAACCTACTCCGGGAAACCATGGGCGACCAATTCCTGCCCTAAAAGGCCATGGAATCGCGGATAAAATTAAAAGCAAAGCCACTATGTAAAAAATAAAGCTAGGGTTCGTTTTGCCCGTTTTCTTGTATTTGATATGACCAATCGTAATTAAAATGATGGCTAAGACCATCGAAAAGATATGCTCCACTGCCCAAAAACGACTTACAGCATCTTTCATTGCGGTCGCCATTCCAACGGACTGAATCATTTTGAAACCCAAAAGACTGCTTACAAAATACTGGTATAATCCCAAAACTAAAGTAGTGTGAGAAGTAATCAATAATATTTTACTTGTTGAAAGTGCGTTTTGTTTCACCATCAATTTATAGATGCTCAACAATAGTGTAATTAAGATGACCCATCTCAATAGATTATGTAAGTGCAATAAACCAGTATTCATATTCAATAGTTTTGATTGAGGTTGTAAAATACAACTTTATCATTAAAATTGAATTAATCAACCCAATCTGCTACAAATACATTGGTATCGCGCGTACCACCATTATTTCGGTTGGAAGAAAATAAGATCTTCTTTCCATTAGGGCTAAACATAGGGAAAGCATCAAATCCCTTATCCCTACTTATTTTTTCTAAATGATTGCCTTCTAAATCTATTAAATACATATTGAAAGGGAAACCACGCTTATATTCATGATTACTGCAAAAAATAATATGCTTTCCATCGGGTGTAAAATTAGGGGCCCAATTGGCTTGACCTAAATGTGTAATTTGTTTTACATTTTTACCATCTGCATCTGCTACAAACACTTCCATTTTTGTGGGCGCCACCAATCCTTCTTTTAAAAAGTTTTTATACTCATCTACTTCTTCTTTGGTTGTAGGTCGGCTTGCTCTCCAAACTATTTTTTTGCCATCTGGACTAAACCAAGCACCACCATCATAGCCTAGGGTATTGGTGACTTTAATTTCCTTCCCAGTCGCTAAATCCATTACATATAAATCCAAATCGCCTCCTTTAACACTACAGTAAATCATTTTTTTACCATCTGGCGATAAAGTGCCTTCCGCATCATATCCTTCTGATTTGGTTAATTGCTTTATATTTTTCCCATTGGTATCTGCAATAAAAATATCATAAGAGGTATATAAAGGCCATATGTATTTATTGCCATATTTAGCACGATCTACACTTGGAGGACATTCGTCCCCGCCATTTTTTGTAGAAGCATAAATAATATGAGCCCCGTCTTTTGTAAAATAAGAACAAGTAGTCCTACCCTTTCCTCCACTTAATAATCTATAAGTAAAACTGTCTGTTATTTTTGCGGGAAGTTTACCCATAAATATTTGATCGCATAAAATTCCTTCCTTAGGATTGGTTCTTTGAAAAGTAACTCTCTTACCATCAAAGCTCCAATAAGCCTCGGCATTATCACCTCCAAAAGTAAGTTGTTGAACATTTTTAAAATGAGATTCGCCTGCGAATAAAACAGAATCTGCTTGCGCCAAAACGCTAGATGCTATCATGATGAAGCAAAGCATTGAAAAGAATATTTTTTTCATAATTTAATAGTTGGAAGCAAATGTACAAGCTCCCAACTAAAATCAAATGACTTACATCAGTTGAAGGCTGTGAATAAAATAATATGACAAAAAAATGACAGTGTCTTAAAAAAAATAGACCTTTGATACAAATTATCAAAATGGCCATTATTGCACCCTCTTTATTAGCAGCTGACTTTTTACATTTAGGTAAAGCATGTGATATGTTAAACGAAAGCGAAGCAGAATGGTTTCACTTAGATGTAATGGATGGAAGTTTTGTTCCCAACATTAGTTTTGGGCTTCCTATCATTGAACAAATTCGAAAAGCAACAACTAAAATATGTGATGTCCATTTAATGATTGTGCAACCTGAAAAATACATTCAAGCTTTTAAAAAAGCAGGTGCAGATATTTTAACGGTGCATTATGAGGCTTGCCCTAATTTATTGGAAACACTTTCTCAAATAAAAGCAAAGGGTATGAAAGCAGGGGTTGCCATTAATCCGGATACAGATGTTCAAGTATTAAGCGAATACATTACAGAAATAGATGTGGTATGCGTCATGAGTGTATTCCCTGGCTTTGGCGGGCAAAAATTTATTGAACATACTTATGAAAAAGTGACAGCATTAAAAAACATCATTCAAATAAAAGGCGCGTACACTTTAATCGAAATTGATGGTGGCGTTACTGAACATAACGCTCAAGCATTAATACTAGCAGGTGCGGATGTATTAGTTGCAGGTACCACTGTTTTTAAAGCATCGGATCCTATAAAAAGTATCGCCCAATTACGCAGTTTTTAATCTCCCTTTCCCTGATTTATATAATATACTAAAATGAACGGAATATTATCATTTTAGTAATGCACAATTGTGCGTATTTAAATATTGCCATTTTGTTTTTCTTTTTTTAAATTGTGTCAGGACGATTATTTTATACTACTCACCCTTTAAAACTAATCCCATTGACTGACACCATCATCAACCTAGAAACCGTTAATCCTATTGAGTTTTTCGGCGTCAACAACAACAAATTTGACATTTTAAAAAAGAAATTCCCATTACTAAAAATTTTATCAAGAGGCACTCAAATCAAACTTAGTGGTGCACCCGAACAAATCGAAATTGCAAAAGAAAAAATTGTACTCATCATTCAGTACATGGAACGCAACGGACATTTAAGTGAAAACTATTTCGAGCAAATATTAGGCGGCGATGATGCTGAAATTATTGACCATTTTGTTGAACAAAATCCGAATGAAGTATTGGTTTATGGCCCCAATGGTAAAACAGTTCGCGCAAGAACAGCCAATCAAAAAAAGATGGTACAAGCAGCCGATAAAAACGATATTGTTTTTGCTATCGGGCCTGCAGGTACAGGTAAAACCTATACAGCAGTAGCGCTTGCTGTAAGAGCTTTAAAAAATAAATTAGTTAAAAAAATTATCTTAACAAGACCCGCAGTGGAAGCAGGCGAAAGTTTGGGATTTTTACCCGGTGATTTAAAAGAAAAAATTGATCCCTATTTAAGACCATTATATGATGCATTGGATGATATGATACCTGCAGATAAATTAGGTTATTATATGTCCACACGCACCATAGAAATTGCCCCATTAGCTTATATGAGAGGTAGAACCTTAGATCACGCGTTCATTATTTTAGATGAATCACAAAATGCAAATGACTTACAGATAAAAATGTTCTTAACGCGAATTGGATCAAATGCAAAAGCAATTATCACGGGTGACCCTACTCAAGTGGATTTACCCCGCAATCAAAAAAGTGGTTTAGAAAAAGCTTCACGCATATTACAAAACATTGAAGGCATCGCACATATTCAATTAGATGAGGAGGATGTGGTACGTCATAAATTAGTAAAAGCCATCATAAAAGCCTATGACAAAGAAAGGGAAAATGAAACCGAAAATTCATATCATAGGTAAATGCCTATTTTGAACCTGATTTTGATTATATATTATATTAATGTTTAATACATAATATATTGTTTTATAACTATTTAAAAATTTGTTAACAAAAACATAAATTAAGTAATCAATTTATTTGTTTCTTTGCAGTACTTAAAATAAACAATTATATGTCAAGTAAAAAATTACTACATTTTCTCGTAGCTATGTTAATGTTGCCTGTTTTGACTTTTGCGCAAAACACAACTGGTAGCTTAAGTGGATCTGTAAAAGCGGACAATGGTGAAGTCCTTGTTGGTGCAACAATAAGTGTATTACATGTACCTACAGGAACAGTATATAAAGTACAAACAAGAAAGTCTGGAACTTTTGATATCAGTAACATGCAACCTGGAGGTCCTTACTCCATTTCGGTTTCTTATGTAAACTATCAAACTGAAAAAAGAGATGATATCTATATTAATTTAGGTGATGCTGCACGTTTAGATATTGTGTTAGCAACTAAAGTTGCAAAACTTGCAGATGTAACAGTGAACGCTTCAAGAAAAGGTTCCGATTTATCTGTTAGAGGTGGTACACAAACGATCATCGGAAAAGATAAAATTGAAAATTTACCAACTGTAGGTCGTAACCTTCAAGATTATTTACGCTTTACTCCTTCTGTTAAATTAGTAGGTGGTACAGGTGGATTAACAGGAATGTCTATTGCTGGTCAAAACAACCGTTTTAACTCATTCTATATTGATGGTGCTGTGAACAATGACCAATTTGGTTTAAGTGCGAGTGGAACAAATGGTGGGCAAACAAGTGTGGGTCCTATTTCAATGGATGCGGTTGATCAAATTCAAGTGATGGTTTCTCCATTTGATGCTTCTATTGGTAATTTTACAGGTGGTGGTATTAATGCGACTACTAAAAGTGGTACAAATGATGTGAGCGGAACTGTATACTCATTTACTCAAAATCAAAACTTAACTGGTAAAACGCCAACTGGCGATAAAGCTTTAGCTACTAAATTAAATCCATTTAGTGCTAAAACAGTAGGAGGTAGTTTTGGTGGTGCGATTATAAAAAATAAATTATTTTATTTTGTCAACTACGAAACCATCGAAAGTAACCGTCCTCAACCATTTGATTTTGCTGGTTACAAAGGAGCAAGCTCTGCTGCCGTTATTGACGCATTAGCTGCTACTGTAAAATCAAAATACGGATATGATGTTGGTAGTTATTTAGACAATCCAGAAACAGTTAGTTCAAAAAGATTAGCGGCTAAATTAGATTGGAACATTACATCTAATCACCGTTTAAGTATTTCATATCGTCATTCTGAAGCTAGAGATTTTAATACATCTGCTTCCAACTCTACTACTATTAACTTTTTTAATAATGGTATTTTATATCCTAATAAAACCAACTCATTATCTGCAGAGTTAAGAAGTACTTTTAAAAATGGTATTAGCAATAAAATGTTATTTACCATTACAGACGTAACAGATGATAGAAGTCAAATTGGAGATCCTTTCCCTCGTGTTTCTATAACAGATGGCTCTGGTAAAATCATCTTTGGTTCGGAAGAATATTCCACTTCTAACTTATTGAGACAAACCAATAAAAACTTTTTAGATTACTTAAAATTCAATGTCAACAATCACAATTTAACATTAGGTATTGACTACGAATTAAGTAAATCATACAATGTATTTATTCGTCAAAACTTTGGATCATACACTTACAATACTTTAGCTGATTTCTTAGGTGATAAAGCACCTTCTTCATACAACAGATCATTCTCAATGTTAGATAACACAACAGGAGATGATACAAAAGCAGCAGCTAGTTTTTATTCTGGTCGTGGAAGTGCTTTCTTTAATGACGAATTTAAACCTACAGATAATTTAACCATTAATTATGGTGTGAGAGGTGACTATTCTAAATTTTTATGTATTCCATACAAAGATGATTATTTTAATAATCCTTTAGTGATTGGCGCACTTTCTGCATCTAATGATTTAATGGGTGCAAGAAGTGGTCAAATGAACGATCCTAAAATATCAATTTCACCTCGTATAGGTTTTACATATAAAATACCTAAAGAAAATCTTACCATCCGTGGTGGATTAGGTATGTTCACAGGTCGTATGCCTTTAGTATGGCCTGGTGGAGTTTATAATAACAATGGATTGAGTGTAGGTGGAATATCTCCTACAGGCAGTACATTGTCTAAATTAACTTTCAGAGCTAACCCATTGGGTCAATATACTGCTGCTGATTTAGGTCTAAACCCAGGTTTAGCTAAAGGGCAAGTTGATTTAATTGCACCTGACTTCCGTTTACCAAAATTATTCCGTGCTTCATTAGCGATTGATAAAAAATTGGGTAACAATTGGACAGTAACAATTGAAAGTAGCGTAAGTAAAAACATAAACGAGATTTACTACAAAAGAGTAGATATCTTAAATAATTTGGGCGTAATGACTGGACCAGATAATCGATATATTTATAATAATGCTGCTAAGATTCAATTCCCAGCAATTGGAAATATTCCAGCAGGTAACCCTTACACTGGTATTTTTGTGTTGACAAATCAACCTTATAATAGCAAAAAAGGTTTTGCTTACAACTTTACTGCTTCTATTGATAAGTCTTGGACTGATGGATTTTCATTCAATGCATTTTATACTTATGGAACTGCATTTGTTACCAACGAACCTACTTCTAGCCAAAACAACAGTCAGTGGAGATATATGGAAACTGTTAATGGTCGTAACTATGTTGAAAGATCAAGATCTGATTTTGATTTAGGACATAGAGTAAGCTTATTTAGTGCTAAGAAGTTCACTTATTTAAAAGGTGCAATGGCTACAACCATTAGCTTAGTTTATAACGGCCAATCAGGAAATCCATTTAGCTATGTATATTCTACAGGTCCTGTTAGAGATCAAGGAACTGGTGAAACAAATGACTTGTTATTCATACCTACTACTTCACAATTAAGTGCGATGACTTTTGTAACAAACGCATCTTATCCTTTATCTGCTACAGATCAGAAAGCTGCATTTGATGCTTATATCCAACAAGACAATTACTTAAGCAAGCACAGAGGCCAATATGCTGAAAGAAATGGTGGAAGATTACCATTCCAAAACATAATTGATTTAAAATTAATGCAAGATTTCAATGTTAAAATGAATGGTAGAAAATACCAATTCCAATTAACTTATGATATCTTCAATTTCACCAATATGTTGAATAGAAATTGGGGTCGTACTTATTTCTTGTCTAATGATCAGTTTGCTTTGGTTAAATACCAAGGAGCTACTGGCTCTTTGATACCAAGTTATAGTTTTGCTCCTATCTCAAACAACACACCTTGGGGTGTAAGTACAAGTGTTGCTCCAAGCTATAGTGCTCGTTGGGTTAGCCAAATTGGTTTAAGATTTAAGTTCTAATATGAATTAGGTTTATCCTTTTAGTTTATATAAAATACCCTCCCTTCATTCGGGAGGGTATTTTATTAAGAGCAATTCTTAAAATTTGCTTAATTTCAATGTCATGGCGATACAAAATTTACAACAATTTACCGTTGGTGTTGAGGAGGAATACATGGTATTAGATCCCTCTACGAAGGAATTAAAAAGCCATCAGAAAGCCATTGTTAATGAAGGACAAAAACTATTTAAGGATAAGATTAAGGCCGAAATGCACCAAGCGGTGGTGGAAGTAAGCACAGGTATTTGTAAAAATGTAGAGGAAGCATTTACTGAGGTCATCGAACTACGTAATGGTGTTAGTAAAATTGCAAATGATTTAGGTTTTAGTATTGGTGCATCTGGCACACACCCTTTTAGTTTATGGGAAACGCAATTAATATCAGATCAAACAAGATATCAGGAATTACTCAACGAATTACAACAAGCTGCTCGAAGCAATTTAATTTTTGGATTACATGTCCATGTTGGTATGGAAGATCGCCGTATGGCCATTCATATTGCCAATACCGCTCGTTATTTTCTGCCACATATTTATGCATTAAGTACCAACTCGCCTTTTTGGGAGTCTCGAAATACAGGCTACAAATCATATCGTTCAAAAGTATTTGATAAATTTCCAAGAACAGGAATTCCAGATACATTTGAGAGTATCGAGGCCTATGATAATTTTATACAACTGCTCATCAAAACCAATTGTATTGATGATGCAAAAAAAATATGGTGGGATTTAAGGGTACACCCTGTTTTTAATACCATAGAATTTCGTATTTGCGATGTGCCAATGACGATGCAAGAAACCATTACCATTACTGCCCTATTCCAAGCTATATGCGCAAAAATTTATACACTTCGTCGTCAAAATATTAATTTCATTAATTACCAACGCGCACTCATCAATGAAAATAAATGGCGTGCCAGCAGGTATGGTATTGAAGGAAAACTAATTGATTTTGGTAAGGAAAAAGAAATTGATACCAAGGAATTAATTAATGAATTATTGGATTTCATTGATGGCGTAGTGGATGAATTAGGTAGCAGGTCTCATGTTGAAAAAGTGCACCAAATATTTGAAACAGGCACTGGCGCTGATCGACAATTAAAAGTGTTTAAGGAAACAGGAAGCTTAATTGAAGTAGTTAAATATATCCAACAAAGCTTTTTAACATTATAATCCAGTGAATTACTGCCCTAGTTTGTAATCAAATAAAGTAGCTGTAAACAATCCCCTTTCTCTCTTTTTAAATACAACATCCCAATTACCCTTATACCTTAAAATTTTAGGGACCAATTGGCCATTAAAATAATTCATCTCTACTTCCATAGAGACATTAAAATCATATACACCTGCCTTATAGCTTAATGAATAGTTACGACCCAGTACTTCTAGTGTTTTAGGATTAAACCAGGTGATCATTTGGTCTACTACAATTCGGTCTTTAGCAAAAAATCCTAAATCGGCCTTAGGTTGCACATCAAATACATATACTAATTGCCCATGGTATTCAACATAATCCAATTTGTAATCATATAACTCATGGGCCGATTCATCATATAAATCTAGTTTATTGCCAATAAAAGGAATGCCAGGAATTTTTTTACCCGGGTTAAAAAACAACATTTTTAATTGTTCCTTTGCTTTTTCAATCCCCGATCCTTTAACAACTCTATTTTTCCCCGATACTATATTAGTTTCCCCGCAAATACTTCCTTTGGTAAAAAACAAGCTTGCATACAAGGAAGGAGTAGTGTAATTATATTCGCCATTTTTATTGAGTAAATCACCAGTGATTGTTTCTTCCAATACATCCATTGTTCGACAACCTCCTATTTTATTTTGCCTGGTTTTACTATTTAACGAAGCTTGCATTTTATTATTTTCATCCATCATCTCAATATGATTATAGGAGCTATAGCCAATAGTACGAAGGGTTTTAAAGGCCTTATAAAAACTAGAGTCTTGTTTTATACGAAGTAAAATATCCTTATAATCAAAATGATTTCGTACAATGGCGTCTGTTAATGTAAATTTTTGACCATCTTCCATGATGGTAGAATCCTGCGCAATGCTATTAGCGCTCAATGAAATAAATAGCAAAATTAAAAAAGATCGATATAATTTCATTGAACTAAATTAAAGTTGGATTATTTAATTTGAGTCATTTTATAATCCACTTTGACCTTTCCCTTTGAAATGTCATTCAGCTTCCCTTGTAATATTTTTCGTCTTAGGGGTTTTAAGTAATCTATAAAAAGCTTTCCTTCGATATGATCATATTCGTGTAAAATCACCCTTGCCGATATCCCTTTAAAAGTTTCAGTATGCGAAACAAAATTTTCATCCAAATAACTTAAAGTAACTTCGGCCGGTCTTAATACATCTTCTCTTATTTTAGGAATACTTAAACAACCTTCATTGTAAACCCAATCTTCACCGCCTGTTGAAAGTATTTTTGCATTAATGAATGCTTTTTTAAAACCTGGGGCATCCACATAGGTTTCATCTCCTTCCTCTCTATTGGCAAATATCTGCTCGCTGTCCATCACAAACAATCGAATGTTTTTATTTATTTGAGGTGCAGCCAAGCCTACCCCATTGCTTTCATACATGGTCTCCCACATATCCTCCAACAATTTTGACAAATTGGGATATTCGGCAGTGATAGGCTCACTCACCTTTCGTAAAATAGCTGCTCCGTATGCAACAATAGGTAAAATCATACTCAATCAATTATAGTGGGTGCAAAGTTATCAATAAAAGGTGGTTTTAAGAACGGCTTGATAGATATTCCTGCAAAAGCATCGTAGCCGCAACTCGATCAATGGTTTTTTTATCCCTACGATCATTCTTCTTCATGCCCATTTCTACCATGGCACGAACCGCATTTTTAGAGCTATATCTTTCATCTACTGTAATGACAGGTATGGCTGGGAATTTTTTTTCAAGTGTTTCAATGGCTTTTTTAACCAAAGGCGTTGCATGTGTAGGGCTATTATCTAAATTAAGCGGCTCTCCAATCAAAATAAGTTCCACTGGCTCCTTTAAAAAATAATCCGCTAAAAAAGTATATAAATTTTTAGTGTCCACCGTCGTTAAAGCAGTTGCAATAATTTGAAGTGGATCAGTCACAGCTAACCCACATCTTTTGCCCCCAAAATCAATACAAATAATTCTAGCCAATGTTTTTATTCGTTAAAGTGGTGAATGGAAAATTTGAACCAAAATAGCACTAATGACAAAAATACTAAATACAATGCTAGCAATTCCATTCGCAGTCATAAATGCTAGGTTTACTTTACTTAAATCATAAGGCTTCACAATACTTTGTTGATAAATCAACATACCTACAAAAACGAATAGCCCTATTATATATAAAAAATGGAATCCCCCTACAAAATAGGCAAGTATTACAAATGAGGCCGAATAAACATGCAATACTCTTGAAATGCGCAAGGCCTTTCTTAATCCCCAATGACTTGGAATAGAATATAAGGATTGGGATTGATCAAAATCGATGTCTTGTAAGGCATAAATAATATCAAAACCACTCACCCAAAATATGACTGAAAATGAAAACAGCAAAGGCAATAAAGCAAAACTTCCTGTGACTGCTAAGTAAGCACCAATAGGCGCTAAAGACAAACCTACCCCTAATACCAAATGACATAAATAGGTAAATCGTTTGGTATAACTATAAAACAAAATAACAAATAAAGCGACTGGTGATAAATAAAAGCAAATAGGATTTATAAAATAAGTGGCTAGGATAAAAACTATAGCATTTACAAAAATAAACAACAGTGCTTTTTCTGCTTTAATAATACCTGCAGGAATTTCACGAATGGCAGTTCGGGGATTTAATTTATCAAAGTGTCTATCCAAGTATCTATTAAAAGCCATCGCAGTAGATCTTGCTGATACCATACATAGGAGCACTAAAAAAAGTTTGAGTAAAATATGATCGACAGTGCTGTGTTGCAACCAGATTTCTCTACAACCCAATACAAATCCAATAAGCGCAAAGGGTAATGCAAAAATGGTATGCGAGAACTTAACCAAACTGAAATAATTTTTTACTGTCGACATATGCTATTTATAATTATATATTAACTTATACTTTATCGAACCATTTCCCATAAAACAATGGCCGCTGCCACAGAAATGTTTAAAGAATGTTTCATGCCATATTGAGGGATTTCAATAGCGCCATCACAAAGCGCTAAAACTTCTTCACTCACACCCTCTACTTCATTACCAAAAACAAATGCTAAGGAAGTCTCCTTTTTATTGGGCAAAAATGCATCTAATTGATCCAATGACACACTCCCGTGTGTTTGTTCAATCGCAAATACTTTAAACCCTTTTTGTTTTAAAGATTGTACCGCTTGCACAGTCGTTTCATAATAAACCCAATCAACTGATTCAGTCGCCCCTAAAGCTGTTTTATGAATATCGCGATGCGGTGGCTGAGGAGTAAAACCACATAAACAAATACCCCCTATTAAAAAAGCGTCGGCAGTTCTAAAAACGCTGCCTACATTATGCATACTACGAATCTGATCCATGACCAATATAATCGGCTTTTTGTGGGCCTCTTTAAAATCGGCTACCGACATTCGGCCTAAGTCCTCCATACTCATTTTACGCATATGCAAAAGTACGCTTTTTATGAAAAATTATGTAGGTTTGTCATCCATGTCAAAATCAAGTGCAGATACTCCTTTAATGCAACAGCACCGGGCTATAAAACAAAAATACCCGGATGCAATATTGTTGTTTAGAGTGGGTGATTTTTATGAGACATTTGGCTCCGATGCCATCATTGCATCAAAAGTTTTAGGCATTACATTAACAAAACGAAATAATGGGGCTGCATCTTCGAGTGAATTGGCTGGATTCCCCCATCATAGCTTGGATACTTATTTACATAAATTAGTGAAAGCAGGTCATAGAGTGGCCATATGTGATCAATTGGAAGATCCTAAAAATGTAAAAGGTATTGTAAAAAGAGGGGTCACAGATATGCTTACTCCGGGTATAGCGACCAACGATAAATTATTGGAACATAAAAACAATAATTTCTTAGCTGCCCTTTATGTTGAAAATGATAAAGGGGGTATTGCTTTTTTAGATATTACGACTGGTGAATTTTTAGTAGCCGAAGGCAACACCGATTACTTAGATAAATTATTACAAAGCTTACAACCAGCTGAAATTTTATTTCCTAAAAACTACCAGACCACATTTAAGGAGGTTTTTGGAAACCAATTTTACACATATGGACTAGACAGTTGGATATTTGATGCACCCTTTGCAACTGAATTACTATTAAAGCAATTTCAAACTCAAAATTTAAAAGGATTTGGAATTGAAGATCAAACCTTAGGCATTATTGCAGCAGGTGCCATTTTACATTATTTAAAAGAAACAGAACACCCCCACTTACAACATATTCACAAAATTCAACGAATGGTTCGAGATGAAATTTTGTGGATGGACAAATTTACAATTCGCAATTTAGAACTTATTGGCAATGGCAGTGATCGCAAAGGCTTACTTGAAATAATGGATGCCACCAAAAGCCCCATGGGTGCCCGTTTACTAAAAAGATGGTTGGTTTTCCCTCTGCAATCCATTGAACAAATTAATCATCGTTTAAATACGGTTTCTACTTTTATTGAAGATGCCACATTAACGCAACAATTAGGTGATTTAATTGAATCCTGTGGCGACTTAGAAAGATTAGCAAGTAAACTTTCGACTCGAAAAATTCAACCGCGCGAGTTTTTACAATTAGGAAAATCAATGGCTGCTGTCGTTGAAATTAAAAAAATAATACAGCAAAACAACAACCCTTATTTACAACAAGTTAGCAAGGACCTTTTGACCTGCGAAAACAGCATGAATGCGATTTTTGCTTCATTAAACGAACAAGCACCAGCAACGGTTGTGAAAGGCGGATTTATAAAGCCAGGCGTTTCATCTACTTTGGATGAACTTAGAAATATATCAAGCGGAGGAAAAGAATATCTAACGCAATTACAAAATAAGGAAGCCGAAAATACTGGCATTTCATCCCTAAAAATAGGATACAATAATGTGTATGGCTATTATTTAGAAGTGACGCATGTGCACAAAAACAAAGTGCCAAGTGAATGGATACGAAAACAAACCTTAACCACTGCCGAAAGGTATATCACTCCTGAATTAAAAATTTACGAAGAAACTATTTTAGGAGCAGAGGATAAAATTTTAACATTGGAAAATGAATTGTACCAACAATTATTAGACCAAGTATTGCTTGAATTAAACGCGATTCAAAAAAATGGACAGTTAGTGGGCGTATTGGATTGCTTGCTATGCTTTGCAGTTATAGCAAAAGAAAATAAGTATTGCAAACCCACTCTTACTAAGGATAGCATTTTAAAAATTGAAGCAGGAAGGCATCCTGTCATAGAGAAAAGCTTACCTATCGATCAATCTTATATTCCCAATGATGTTTTTTTAGACCCTGCCACACAACAAATCATTATTTTAACTGGTCCCAATATGAGTGGTAAGAGCGCCGTGTTAAGACAAACCGCACTCATTACTTTAATGGCACATATGGGCTCCTATGTTCCTGCTCAAAATGCTGACATTCCATTGACCGACAAAATATTTACTCGCGTTGGTGCCAACGATAATTTAAATGCAGGCGAATCTACTTTTATGGTGGAGATGCTTGAAACAGCTAGTATCTTAAATAATATTAGTGAGCGAAGTTTAATTTTATTAGATGAAATTGGCCGAGGCACTTCCACCTATGATGGCATTTCGATTGCTTGGAGTATTGTTGAGTTCTTATACCAATCAAAGCAAAAGCCAAAAACATTATTTGCGACACATTATCATGAATTGAATGATTTAGAAGCACAATTATCTACTGTGCATAATTTTCATGTGAGTCATAAGGAAGTTGGCAATAAAATTATTTTTTTACGCAAATTAACAAAGGGTGGCAGCACACATAGTTTTGGAATTCATGTTGCAAAGATGGCAGGCATGCCCACTATTTTAGTAGACCGAGCCAATGCTATTTTAAACGAAATGGAATTAAAAAATAAGGGGAGTCAAAATTTAGCAACGCCTTTGGCGCAAGAACCTAATACTAAATATCAATTATCAATTTTTGATGCGCACACAGAAACTTTTGAATCAATCCGAAAGGAATTAGACGCGATTGACATTAATAACCTAACACCAGTTGAAGCTTTAATGAAATTACAAGCCATTAAAAAGAAACTGAATTAAGCCGCCATTTGCTTTAAGCAATTTTTAATTTTCACTTGCAAATCTGCCGAAGCGGGTACTAAGGGTAAACGAAGTTCATTTTGAAGTAACCCTTGCTCAAACATAAATGCTTTAATACCTGCAGGATTATTTTCGGCATACATATGTGAATATGCATTTAGCATACTATCATTCAAAGATTTTGATTTTACAAAGTCACCTAATAAAGCAGCTTGAATCATATCAGAAAATTGTTTTGGAAAAGCATTCGCAGCAACACTGATCACACCATCCATTCCGCATGCAATTTGAGCCATCACTAATTCATCATCTCCACTCACCACTAAAAAATCAGATGGGCGATCTTTTAAAATTGCGATAGATTGTGCCATCTCTGGACCTGCTTCTTTAATACCAGCAATATTAGGATGTACTGCTAAACGAAGTGTAGTATCTGCCGACATATTACGACCTGTTCTACCAGGTACATTATATAAAATAATAGGTTTGGGAGCAGCATCTGCTAATGCAATATAATGCTGGTATAATCCTTCTTGTGCTGGTTTATTATAATAAGGAGTAACGCTTAATATCGCTACCACTTTTGTTAAATCAAATTTGCTGAATGATTTTATAACTTCTGCGGTATTATTGCCACCAATACCTACCACCACAGGTACCCTATTATTTATTTTATTAACTGTACAATTAAATACTTCTATTTTTTCTTGATCACTTAATACCACTGACTCCCCCGTGGTACCCAATGTCACGATATAATTTACGCCCCCCGCAATTTGAATATCAATGATATTTTCAAGCGCAGCAAAATCAATTGATTTATCTTTTTTAAACGGAGTTACAATCGCAACACCCGTTCCTTTTAAAATTTGTCTTAGCATAGTGAGTAAAGATAAAATAATATTGTTACGCTTCCTCCCAAAATCCCATTTTACTGTATTTCTCGATTCTGTTTTCAGTCCTTTTTGTTGCGTCTATATGTTGTACCGATGCCAAAGCAGCTATTATTTTTTCCTTTAAAATTTGGGCAGCCTCAGGGTAACTCCAATGGGCCCCTCCAACAGGTTCAGACACAATTTCATCAATTAGGCCAAAACCTTTCATATCATTCGCAGTTAACTTTAGTTGTTCTGCTGCTAACTCCTTTTTATCCCAGCTACGCCATAATATGGAACTACAACTTTCAGGTGAAATCACGGTATACCAGGTATTTTCCATCATCAGGGTTTTGTCGCCCACTCCAATACCCAATGCACCACCGCTGGCCCCTTCTCCTATGATACAGATGATAATGGGCACTTTTAAACGAATCATCTCATATATATTCCTAGCAATGGCCTCTCCTTGGCCTCTTTCCTCAGCTTCTAGGCCTGGGAATGCCCCTGGAGTATCAATCAGACATACGACTGGTTTATTGAACTTTTCGGCCAATTTCATGAGTCTAAGGGCTTTTCGGTAGCCTTCAGGATTAGCCATCCCAAAGTTTCGTAATTGACGCGCTTTGGTATTACTTCCTTTTTGCTGCCCAATCATCATGACCGTTTGACCCCCTAATTCAGCGAATCCACCTACCATAGCTTTATCATCTTTTACATTACGATCACCATGTAATTCAATAAACTTATCACACATTAAATGAATGTATTTAAGTGTATAAGGTCGATCAGGATGACGACTTAGTTGAACCCTTTGCCATGGTGAAAGGCTTTCTGTGATTGCTTTTCGTTTATCTAGTATAGATTTTTCTAATTGAACTATTGTCGCCGTTAAATCAATTTTTGGATTTTTATCGGCTAACTTTTTTGTCGCATCAATTTGCTCATATAAATCTTTAATGGGCTGTTCAAAATCTAAAAATTGTCTATTTGGGTATTCTGGCATAAGGTTAAATTGGGATGTAAAAATAATAAAGGTTTTTTAATAAAAGATTTGTTTAAAAAAGCAGTTTCCCCTTATCTTTGCAGCCCTTATTAGTGGATTTATCCACGAAGCAAGGATCGGTAGTTCAGTTGGTTAGAATGCCGCCCTGTCACGGCGGAGGTCGCGGGTTCGAGTCCCGTCCGGTCCGCGTTAAAACAAATAACCCCTTGATTTTCAAGGGGTTATTTTATGTCTGTAGCTGAATGTGTAGCAAACGGGTTCTTTCTACCCTATTTTTTCATCAGTTTAGATGAGATTTCTAATTTACATTACTATAGTCAAAAGCAAAAAACTTATGTATTATGTTTTTTCAAAAAATCTTCTTTTTCTTGCTGAACTCTTATGTTATATTTTTCAAGGTTTACTTTTGCTTCAATTTCTTGTTTCTCTATTTCTTTTTCTTTTTGTTTACGAGTAATTTGATCTTCCAAAGTCTCCACAGGATGATTAATATCCCATTGCCTTTGTGCTTCTTGTTCATATAAATTTGAAACACCACTTTGAAGGCTTTTGAAAAAATTATCAACCATGTCTGATAATATCCCCATCTTTAATAAATTTAAAATTATAATTTCCCTTTTATTTGCTCTAGAAATTGAACCTTGGTTAAAACATTTTTTTCAAATAAATCTAATAATAAATTTATTTCAGAATTATTACTTTTTTTTTGACTAGATTTAACTTTTTGATCTTTAATGTAGTCTTCTACTTTCTCTTCACCCTCTTCCATCCATCTTTTTACTTTTTCATTCCAAACAAATTTAGCTGGTTTTTTTTTACACCTCTTATCTCCACTATAAGTTCCATTAAAACTTAATTCTATACTACTGTCCCAAAAATCGTATTCAACGAAATTAATTTCTTGCATAGAATTATCAACTTCACTACACAAACAATTTCCTATATATTCATTTGGGAGTTTAATTACTTTATCAAAATAAGGATCATTTTTGAAACTTTTTTTTGTTGACCTTTCGACATTGGGATTATTTTTTTCATGTCCATAAATTAAATGGTCTTTTATGCCAATATGTTTTTGACATAAATACCCATGTTTTGGGCATTGATAATGTACCTTATACTCTGGTGCATAGTAATATTCTTTACAAATATTACATCTGAATTTTGGGTCTTTTGGTGATTGTTTTGCCATAATTATTTTTTATGATAATTTTCTCAATATTAATCTGATTATAAAATAACCTAATAAGAGTGAAAGAAAATATAATTCTAAAAATGAAACAAAATTGTATAACATATACCCCATGAATATTATTGTTAACCATGAAAGTAAAGTATCAAAACCAACAATTAATCCTAAGGCTAGCAATTCAAGGAATCCACCAAATAATCTCAAATCATCTCTCATACCATTATTCCAATAACTTGATTTATAATGTCTACTAATATCATCTTGCAGGCCATAAAAGAATAAAAACAAAGTAAACAGGACTAATATATTAACAACTATTTTTACTGAGTTTATTCCTTTATTATCTTCTACAATTGGCTCATCACTAACTTCATCTTGAGCATTATTATTTAAGACTCCAATACCCAGCCATCTAAAGATACTGCCACCTTTAAATATACTAAATGAAGTTCTGTTATATATTCTATTATATAATGCTTTCTTCGAGTTAGTGATCCATCCAAAACCTCGCGGTGCTTTTAATCCAAAATTATGCCTTACAACTCTTTTAATTGAAGTTCTAGCTGCAATACTTTTTCTTAGGGATGGTGTTCTTATTCCAAATTTCATAAATTAAAATTATTGCCGTTGGATGTATTTCAAATATAGTAAATTATAATAACACAAATTACCCATTTCTTATCTTCTTTCCTATCTCCAACATTTGATCAATATCGGTACCACTCTTTACATAGCGTTGTAGGGTGAGTAATTTCTTATGTCCTGTTATTTTCATGACCTGTTCATGCTTCAATCCATTCTCAACTAAGACGGTAGCCAATGATCTTCTAGCTGTATGTATAACGATCCTCTGGAACTTCTGGAGAAGGTCTCTCTTATTCTGGCCACCCTTAGTGTATTTCTTTTCAACGGTGATATTCATTGATGGGATCAACTTACATATTTCCTTTATCTCCTTCAATACAACAGTATCATGAACCGGCTCAGGGAAATTGTAATTGTATTTCTCTGCTATCTTAATCAAAGTATCAAATGCAGGAATCTCTGAAATCTCACCTGTTTTTCCAGTCCTGAAAACAAACTT
>JBAXVC010000016.1:0-38262 GCA_037129315.1 Chitinophagia bacterium
CAATTTTTATGGCAGTAGTTACTTGTCCACAATGTAATAAGTTAGCTGAAAGAAGTGGTTATCAAACATGGCAAATTGTAGTTGCAATTTGTCTATTCCCGATTGGTCTACTTGCACTCTTATCTGGAAGAAAACCAACTAGATGCAATAGTTGCAATCATACTTGGGTCGCTTAATGCATTTATTATTTATTGGATAAAAAGCTAGTATAATTTTATACTAGCTTTTTTTAATCATTTTAAGATGGCAATTTTTGACAGATTTAAGATCAATGAGAACTCAGATATGACCTTTATTGACCATTTAGAAGTACTAAGAGGAACAATTGTAAGGTCTCTTGTATCTATTTTAATTACATCTATAGTAATTTTTATATATAGAGATTGGATAATGGACTATGTAATAACTGGGCCCATCAATCCGGATTTCATTACTTATAGAGCATTTTGCAAGTTGAGTAAAATATTACATTTAGGTGATTCATTATGCATGCCTCCAGTTAAAGTAGTAATGCAAAGTACAACATTTGGAGGTCAGTTTTTAAGCAGTATAAGTATGGCTTTTGTAGGAGGTATTATAATAGCATTTCCATATATATTTTATCAAATTTGGGCATTTATAAAACCTGCATTAAAAGAGAAAGAGTTAAAAAATACACGTTTTATAATTTTCTGGGTTACATTCTTCTTTTTTTTAGGAGCTTCATTTGGGTTTTTTGTATTAGGCCCATTTACATTTAATTTTTTAGCAAGTTTCCAATTAGGTTCAAAATCGGTAATAACTACTATACCAACCTTTGCAGACTATTTAGATAATTTAACTAACTTGATTCTAGGTTGTGGAATTGCTTTCGAGTTACCTGTAATAGTTTTTTTATTAACTAAATTAGGTGTAATAACACCTAAATTTTTATCAACAACTAGAAAATACGCCGTTGTTATTATACTAGTTGTTTCTGCTTTTATAACTCCAAGTCCAGATTGGTATAGTCAAACTTTAGTTTTCATACCACTTTATACTTTATTTGAGTTCAGTATTTTTGTATCTAAGTGGGCTATATATAAGGATGAAGATATTTTAGAATAATTATAAAAAATTTCATATATTTAAAAATCAAAATATAAATAATTTACTATGTTTAACGGAAACTCAACTGTAAGTATAAATACTACAAAATCAAAAGAAGAAGTAATTAAAATTGTAGAAGAACAATTAGAAGATATTGGAGCAACAACTATTTCTAATACAGGAGGTATTACAATTCAAAGTAGCAGATACAATGGAACTGGATTTGCAAGTACGATTTATGGTAGACTTAACGAAAGAGATGGCAGATTCACTGTTAGCATAGATTATGAGGTTAAGTTAGTAACCTTAGGTTGGGTAATTGTAGTTTGTTTCTTCCCAATTGGACTAGCACTACTTTTACTTCCAAATAATACAAAAGGAGATATTGAAAGAAAACTTGAAAGATCATTATCTGAAATCAAAGCTATTTTAAATGAAAGGAAATAATTGATTTACTCTAATTAAATGTGACCACGTAGTGATAAAAATGGAGGAAATAAACAAGAATTCTTAGTGTTTTGGCTTGATTGATGCGTCGGTCCTTAACATGATATGACTAACTAGTTGATATTAAGCGTAGTAGAATTTAAGTTCTGATTCTGTGCGAATCGAATGAAAATAGAACAGAATGTGGCTCGTCTTTGGGTTGATATTATTGATTATCAATCTAATACAGTGATAATCGCAGAGTTAGTTTTCAGAGGTCGGCCCCAGCGGGATCACAAACTAGCTAGTAAATAGCACTAAAAACCCCAATTTCATCAGATCTTGGGGTTTTTTATGCCCTTTTGGGCACGCTTTTGTAGTCTTTTGTACTGTTTTGTTTGGCTCGGTTGGATTATAATCAATTTTTATAATATTCAATTCCATAAGTATCATAATGTTTCAACTAATATTTCTGAATACATGATTATATTTAGCAATCAACAGAAGGAATGCATTTCTAGGAATTTTGGTTTAAATCAGATTAGAAGGAAATTGTTTGAAGATTTCTAAATGGACAATACATCTTATATTCTGTGTCAGTTTTATTTTTAATTTATTCCATATTTAACTTAAATCTTGTGAATAATAACTTGTTTTCAGAATTTACAAATATATTTTTAATTATATTTATAAAAAAAATCCGATGAGTTATTGTACCAATTGCGGAAATATTATTGAAGGAAAAATAAAATTTTGCCCAAATTGTGGAGTTTCAATTATTTATCCACTTGCGGAATCTATTTCGAATAAACCACCTGAAATTCAAATTGAAAAACCGCAAATCAAAGAAGCAAGACTTAGAGACATAAGGGAATTTTTTTCAGAAGGTAAAAATGTATATTTTGGTAATAATATTCCTTGGAAAATATTTAAAGAATTTTTAAGAAATTTTAATGGTTATCAAATAGGGAATTTAGAGTATTTGGTATATTGTAATAATACAGGATGGGGATCAGGCAGTTCCAATGGATTCGCAATTGCAAAAAACGTAGATAAACTTTTACTTTTAATTTGTTCATATGAGACTAAGCAAGTTTTAGTAAAAGTTGTCGCACAAAACTATTTCTCATTTTTTGAGATAAATAGTGATAATATTTTTTACCTTGAAGATATGAAGTTGAATATTGAGCAAATAAACAGATTAAAAAATGAGAGTACTATTTTTCAATTCTCAATTATGCGTGAAATTGGAGCATTCAATGAACTTGTAACTTTTACAGAAATATTTAATAACTCAGAATTTGAATTAATTTCAAATGGAAAGAAAATTAGTAGTGACCAATTAAGCAGTTTGAATAGCATGCCATTAATACAAAAATTTATTATTTTTATAATTGCTTTTGGATTTATTGCAGGCTTAATTGCAAGAGCTTGTAATTAATATATTTTATATTTACATCTACTTATGCAAGAAATGAGTGTACAAATACTCACAATCAAAAGTATAATTGCACTATATTCATTAGCGATATTAATAAAAATTTGCAAATCTTTAGGACTTGATATTTCTTTTAATCATCCTAACTAGTAAAAAACAATAAGAAAAACTCCGAACTTATATCGAAATCAGAGTTTTTTTATGTGCTTATGGCATGCTTTTATAGTCTTTTGTATCGTTTTGTGTGGCTCGGTGTATAAAATAAATTTTTGTGACTAAGGGCTACTTTTCAAAACTTAAGAAAAAAATATGACCAAAAATACCAAAAGCGGTAGCTTTTACATGAGTTTTGGTACACGCACTACAAAAACGGTGCAGGCATCACTAAAGACATCTCACAAAAGAACTTACGTAAGACCTACATCACATGGGTAAATCAGGTAATGGGTAACCAAACAGGTATAATTACATCTCAGTCAAACCAAGTTATAGACAAGTATTATTTAGATCCAAAGGTCTTAACTGCAATTGAAAGAGGCGCATTAGAAATAAAGGTTTTTGGTTCCGCTACAGACAAAAAGGAGGCACAGAAAGGAGGCACAAAATAAAAAACCACCTACGATAAAAACGTAAGTGGTTGATTTTCATGTAGCGAGACCGGGATTTGAACCCGGGACCTCAGGGTTATGAATCCTGTGCTCTAACCAACTGAGCTACCTCGCCTTATGGTTATTACCCCATTTAAGGGGTGGCAAATTTAGTTAAAAAATTTGATAATTAAGGGTTCACTTTAACGCTAAATACTTGATTTGCTTCCAAATAGCCCTCAAAAACATCACCTTTCAAGGTTGGGCCTACCCCAACAGGAGTACCAGTATAAATCAAATCCCCAGGGTAAATAGTAAAGTATTCGGTTATACTTTCTAATATAGTAGCTAGTGGAAATATCATTAAGGAAGAATCTCCATCCTGCACTATACTTCCATTTTTATGTAATGAAAAATGTATGGGCTTTGTTAAGATGCTTGCACTTAATGGCACCCAATTGCCTATAATAGCAGCATCGTCAAATGCCTTTGCTTTTTCCCATGGTAAGCCCTTCTCCTTTAGTTTACTTTGTAAATCTCGCGCAGTAAAATCGATACCTACTGTAATTGCATCGCAATAATCTAAAACATCAATGCCTTTTAAATTTTTACCTTGCTTGATTACACGCAAAACCAATTCTCCTTCGTAATGTAAATCATTGGTAAAAGAAGGAATGGTGAAATTTTTTCCAGGTGCTAATAATGCAGCAGAGGGTTTCATGAAGATGACTGGAGAAGTAGGCACTTCATTACCTAATTCATGTGCATGTGCTACATAGTTTCGTCCAATACAAAATATACTCATATCAATAATTTATTAAACCACTATTTCTAAAGCATTAGCCATAGTCATCGTTCTTGATAATCCTATGCTAGCAAAGGATTCAATTACTTCCACACTTTTTTCGATTTTTAAATCGACAATCTTTTTTTCAGCAGCATTCCATTTGCCCAACACAAAATCAATTTGCTGACCTTTTTTAAAATCACTTCCTATGCCAAATCTTAATTTGGGATAAGCATCAGTTCCTAAAGTGAGTTGAATATCTTTTAATCCATTATGTCCTGCATCTGATCCTGCGGCGCGTAATCTAATTTTTGAAATAGGAAGTGCTAAATCATCTACAATCGTTAATGTATTTTCTAAATCTACTTTTTCCTTATCCATCCAATACTTAAATGCCTTGCCACTTAAGTTCATAAATGTAGTGGGCTTTATACAGATAAAGGTTTTGCCTTTCCATTTAACCTCGGCCACATCGGCCAATCGATCCGACTTAAAAAATCCTCCTTGCTTTATTACAAATGCATCTAACACATCAAAACCTATATTATGTCTTGTATGTGCGTATTCGGGACCTATATTTCCCAACCCTATGATTAAAAATTTGGACATTTGTATTCGTTAACTTCTATTTCAAATTTAAGCAAAAATCCTGCTTTCTATTTAATAAAAAATCCCCTCCCAATAAAGGGAAGGGATGGGTATATATTCGTATTGAATAATTACTTATTTCTTTGCAGCAGCTTTTGCAGGCGCAGCAGCGGCACCAGCAGGTGCAGCAGCACCAGCAGCAGGAGCAGCAGATTCTTCTTGCTTTAACAATCTTGTTAATACAACAGAAGCAACTGGTATGCGTGGAGGATTCAAAATTTCCATATTAGGTGCATTCACATCCTGAACACGAATGTTACCATTCAATTCAAGATTTGTAATATCACATTCAATAAACTCTCTTAAATCCTTAGGTAATGCTTTTACCTTTAGTGATTTCATTTTAACGATAAGTTTACCACCAGCTTTAACGCCAGAAGAAACACCGACCATCTTTAATGGCAAAGTAGCTACTACTTTTTTGTCGTTCACTAATTCTAATAAGTCAACATGAATTAAAGCATCAGATACTTTATCAAATTGCAAATCTTTCAAAATGCATTTGTAAGTTTTTCCGTCTACTTTAACATCTGCTAATTGGAATTCACTTGTGTACACTAAAGACTTAAAAGCCTTTGCTGGAGCATAAAAATTTACTTCAGTAGCACCCCCGTAAATTACAGCTAGCACATTGTCCTGAGAGCGAAGCTGGCGGGCGACTTTTTTGCCATTTTCGGTCCTCAAGTGGCCATCGATTGTAATTGTTTTCATTTTTTAATTTTTCCTTTGTTAAGAAGGCAAATAGCTTTCACTATCTGCACCCATTATTCTTTCTCAATAATGGACGGCGAAGGTAAGAAATAAAAAAGGAGAAACCAAAGTCTCTCCTTACTATTTACTTTTATTTGATAAGTTATTGATTATTAACTCCTTGCCTTTAATTGAGAGTGCACAAATAAGCTTGTAATACTCTTGTTTTCATAGGCGTTTCGTATAGCGATTGCAAATAAATCAGCAACGGTCAAAACTTTAATTTTATCAGATGCCTTTCCAAGCGGAATGGTATCACAAACCACCAATTCCTCTAAAACGCTATTTTCTATATTTTCGTAGGCTTTTCCGCTTAATACGGGATGGGTAATCATCGCCCTAACCGATCTGGCTCCTTTTTCCTTTAATAAGGCTGCTGCTTTAACCAAAGTTCCTCCAGTATCACATATATCATCAACAATGACAATATCCTTTCCAGTCACATCACCTATCACTACCATACTAGCAATTTCATTAGCGCGTTTACGATGCTTATCACAAATAACCATCTCGGCATTAAAATAATTAGCTACCTCACGCACACGATTGGTACTTCCTACATCAGGTGCTGCAAAAGTTAAGTTCTCCAATTTCAATTGTTCGATATAAGGTATAAAGATGGCTGAGCTGTCTAAGTGATCCACTGGTACATCAAAAAATCCTTGTATTTGCGCGGCATGTAAATCCATTGTAATGACACGGTGCGCACCTGCTGCTTCCAATAAAGTAGCAATCAATTTAGCTCCTATCGCTACTCTTGGTTTATCTTTTCGATCCTGTCTAGCAAAACCATAATAAGGAACCACTGCAATTATTTTATAAGCACTTGCTCTTTTTGCAGCATCTATCATCATGAGTAATTCCATGATATTTTCAGAAGGGGCATAGGTGCTTTGCACTAAAAAAACATAATCGCCCCTGATACTTTCTAAAAAAATGGGTTGAAACTCCCCATCACTAAATTTTTGAATATTTATTTTTCCAATAGGAGCGCCAAATCGTTGGGCGATCTTTTCAGCTAGGGCTTGTGAGCCAGTTCCAGCGAATATTTTTACAGACGGATTCATGTGTTTGGGATATGTGCCAAAGTTATAATTATCAAATACAAATTATAAAAAAATACAAAGGTACTTTTCAACAAATCAATGACTTATACACATATTAAGTTCCTTTTTTAAGTATTTCTACCATTTTTTTGCTCTGTAAATGCCAATAGATTTGGAAAAAAACAGTATGCAAATATTACATAATATTAAGTCTTGGGCCAATGAGGATCAACCCATTTATAAGTTATATAAAAGGGGGGCTAAAAGTTTAAGCGATGTGGAACTACTTGCTATCATTTTACAACATGGCACTGTACAACAAAATGCAGTTGAATTAGCTAGATCATTATTAAACGCTTCGCAAAACAACTTACAAAAATTTTCCAAAATGTCGGTGGTTGATATTTTGGGATTAAAAATTAAAGGCATTGGAAAAATAAAAGCCATCCGCATTTTAGCAGCCATTGAATTAGGTTCAAGGAGAATGATTTCCAATATTGATAAAATAAATATCAGACAAAGTAAGGATGTGGCCAATCACTTAAAATATTTATTGCAATTTGAAAGCAGGGAATTATTTATGGTACTTTTATTAAATCAAGCCAATAAAGTAATCCATGAGGAAATACTAAGCGAAGGGGGTATAACCGGCACAGTAGCCGATCCGCGTATCATTTTTAAACTTGCTTTAAGTCATGAAGCAACAGGATTTATCATTTGCCATAATCACCCAAGTGGTCAATTAAAGCCAAGTAAAATGGATGACTTTTTAACAGATAAAATAAAAAAAGGTGCAGCTTATTTTGACATCAAATTAGTCGATCACTTAATTGTAAGTGTCGAAGGTTATTATAGCTATGCCGAACAATCTGAAAACTGGTAATGATTTTAAGCTTGCGCAGTAGGTCCTCCAAAGTTCATTGGGATTTCAACAGGCAACATATCTCCAATAGCGCCATTGGCTTCCTCGTATCTTTCTACATTTTCAACCAAGGCTTTCATAAATCTTTTTGCATGCATAGGTGTTAAAATGACACGAGATTTTACTTTGCTTTTTGGGGTTCCTGGCATGACATTGACAAAGTCAATTACAAACTCGGCATTACTATGTGTGATAATAGCCAAATTAGCATAACTACCTTCTGCAATTTCTTCGCTAATTTCAATGTTCAATGGTTGGTTTGGATTTTGTTCCATAGGTTGATTTAAGTGAGCAAAGATACAGGGGATGGAATGTTAAAAAAAAATTACAATGCTGTAAATCAAATAACTAAATTTGCAACATGTTAATATTAGACGGAAAAATAGCTTCAGCTGCTGTAAAAGCCACTTTACTTGCTCAAACACAAGCACTTACATTAGCTGGTCAACGCGCGCCACATTTGGCGGCCATTTTAGTGGGTAACAATGGTGCCAGTGAAACCTATGTTGCAAGCAAAGTGAAAAACTGTGAAGAGACCGGCTTTTTGTCCACCTTGGTTCGTTTGGATGCCGATGTAAATGAAAAAGTATTGCTTGATAAAATTATTGAACTTAATAACGATAATAGTATTGATGGCATTTTAGTACAACTTCCTTTACCTAAACATATTGATGAGGCCAAAGTAATTGAAACCATTAATCCTGCAAAAGATGTAGATGGTTTTCACCCAGCCAATGTGGGTAGATTAGTACAGGGCTTGCCCACTTTTATTCCAGCAACGCCTTATGGCATTTTATTAATGTTAGCTCATTTTGAAATTACAACCAAAGGAAAAAATGCAGTGGTGATTGGTCGTAGTAATATTGTAGGCAGACCCATGAGTATTTTATTAAGTAGTAATATTCCTCAAGGCAATTGCACCGTTACCATTTGTCATAGTCATACCAAAAACTTAAAGGAAATTTGCTTAGGCGCCGATATTATTGTGGCAGCCTTAGGCGTTCCTAATTTTTTAACGGGAGATATGATTCAACCAGGTGCTGTAATTATTGATGTAGGTATTACTAGAGTGGATGACCCTACTGCAAAAAAAGGTTTTAGAATTAAAGGAGATGTGCACTATGAAGAAGCTTGTACAAAAGCATCTGCTATTACCCCTGTTCCTGGTGGCGTTGGATTAATGACCATTGCAGGTTTGTTAAAAAATACCATGAAGGCTTACGAGGCTTCAGCAAATAAATAATTTTGAATCAGCCTACTAGTTATCCGGTGATGGAAATGTTTTACTCTTTGCAAGGCGAGGGGTATCATCAAGGCAAAGCCGCCTTTTTTATTCGACTTGCTGGTTGTGATGTAGGTTGCGTTTGGTGTGATGTGAAAGAAAGCTGGGATGCAAGCAGTCATCCTCATTTAAACATTGATGAAATGGTCAATGCCGCATTAGCCCACCCTTGTAAAATGGTTATTGTTACTGGTGGCGAACCCTTGTTACATTTTTTAGACCCATTAACAACAGCTTTAAAAAATGCAGGCTTCCAAACACATTTAGAAACTTCAGGATCAAGTCCTTTATCAGGTCAATGGGATTGGATTTGTTTGTCACCCAAAAAATTCAAACTTCCATTACAAGAATGTATTGATGCAGCCACCGAATTAAAAGTAGTAGTATTTAATAAATCAGATATTACCTGGGCCGAAAGTTTTGAAAAGCAGGTTAAGCCTCATTGTAACTTATACCTACAACCTGAATGGGAAAAGGCCGATACCATGACCCCACTTGCCATTGACTATATCAAAGCACACCCTCATTGGGCTTTAAGTGCCCAATTACATAAGTATATTCAAGTTCCTTAAGTAGTTTATATTTACATTCCAATCAAGATGGATTATGAAAAATAAAAAAACGCTTTTTGTGTTTTACTTTATTGTATTATTATTTTCATGTTTTATATATTATCCATCTAGCGCACAAAACAATAAAGCAGCTGCTGAAAAAATATATCAAAAAGCATTATTGTCCCTAGATGATCAGCAATATGATAAATGCATTTCTTTATTAGAGCAAAGCATACAATCAGACTCCCTTTTTATTGATCCGGTTTTAACTTTATTTCAGGTCAACCTGGATTTGAAAAAATACAATGCCGCCATTTCCTTATTTAATAAAGCTATGTTGATAGATTCAGTTGTAAGCTTTCCTTATTTTATTAAGCAAGCTGGCGCCTATGCTAGCTTAGGGGATTATAAAAAAGCAAGCGAAATTTTACAATATAATTTAAAGAGTGAAAAAAATAATTCTAATTTGATAGCCAAAGCCAAAGCACTTTTAGAAATTTGCACTTTTGCAATGGCGCAGCCCAAGCATGAGGAAATTACTATTCATAATTTAGGTGATAGTATTAACACCGCAGCAGCCGAATATTTTCCTTCTTTTTCGAACAAGGATAGTGTGTTATTTTTTATGCGAAAGTTAAACATTCGTCGTGAAGATTTTTATACCAGCAAATTGACTTCCACCGGTTTTAGCAATGCAACGCTGTTGCAAGACTCCATTAATTGGGCTGATAAAAAAGGAAGTGTTAGTTTTTTACCCGACTTACAAACTTTATATTTTGCTGCCGACTATCCCGATCAAGGTTATGGCCGATACGATATTTACAAATCCACTAAAAAAGGAAATACCTGGGGCGAACCAAAAAATTTAGGGCATCAAATTAACACCGATTATTGGGACAGCGCACCAAGTATTGCTCCCGATGGAAAGGCTTTGTATTTTAGTAGTAATCGACCTGGGGGCTTTGGTGGCATTGATTTGTATGTAGCTTATAAAAGTGAAAAAGGAGGCTGGGAAGAAGCCATTAATTTAGGTGCTGAAATAAATACAGCAGGTGATGAACAAACCCCATTTATACATAATGACAATCGCACATTATATTTTTCATCTACAGGATGGCCAGGTTTTGGCGGAGCCGATTTTTTTGTTGTACGCAAAAAAATTGATGGGCGTTGGTCCACTCCAATTAATTTAGGATATCCCATTAATACTTTTGATAACGAAGGAAGTATTTCGGTTGCTAGCAATGGCATTGATGCTTATATTGCAAGTGATCGTCCTGATAGTCGTGGTGGATTGGATATTTATAAAGTCACTTTATCTTATTCGACAAGAGGTAATAAAAAATATTATATAAAAGGATTGGTGATGGATGCAGAATCAAAAAAATCCATCTTTGCTTCCATTGATTTATTAGATCCAACTGATCATGTTAGTTTTATGAAAATAAAAACAGATAGTAGTGGTCAATTTTTATTAGAGCTCCCTTTATTAGATAGTATTGGCATTTTAATGAACAGCCCTTTTCATGAAATGTATAATAAAACAATTACTAGCTCACTTTTGAATACTGACGCTGCACTCACTGAGTATTTTTATTTGAATAGGATCAAAAATAATTTCAGTCAAACTTTCACCAATGTTTTATTTTCAAATAATTCTGCTCAACTATTACCAGGCGCCGAAAAAGAATTAGACCCATTGGTTGCCTATCTTATAAGTCAATCATCTTCCACAATTTTAATTGAAGGGCATACAGATAATATAGGTAGTACATTGAAAAATAAAAATTTATCATTAAGTCGTGCAAAAACTATTGCGCAATATTTAATTGCACATCATATACAAGTTAGTCGTATTAGCACCATTGGCTATGGTGATGCCAAACCCATTGCCAATAATGACAATGAGCAAGGCCGTCAACAAAATCGTCGAACTAGTTTTACCATTTCAATACCAAAATAGCGTATTTATACGCAGTTCTTAAATGATGTACCGGATGATATTCGCGTCATGTCAAGTCATTTAATATATAGCATTGCGTTTAGTAAAATCACAGGATTGAATGACACGCAACGCAAATTGATTTTATCCTACTATCATTCTGCCGAAAATATTTATAATGAAAGGCTTCATTTACAATTCCCATTTTCTGATGTAAATGATGATTTTAAAAAAATATTACTAAAAGATTGGCCATTAAATGAAGCAGAGGCCGAATGGTCGTTTATGCAAAAGCATCATATTATAGCTACTTGCATTTTTGATCATGATTACCCCAAACGATTAGAGCAATGCATTGATGCCCCCACTATATTATATGTGAAAGGCCAAATGAATTTTAATCAAAAACAGATGGTTAGTATTGTTGGTACAAGACAACATACACAACAAGTAACGAAAGTCATTCAAGAAATCACAGAGGGCTTAGCGCATTTAAATATTGGCGTAATTAGTGGTATGGCTTTAGGTATTGATGGTATTGCACATAAAATGGCGATGGATAATAAAATTCCGACCTGGGGCGTATTGGCACATGGACTTGATCAAATTTATCCTAGACAACATCGTCGACTTGCCATTGATATGTTGACAAACGGAGGACTCATTACTGAAAATAGAAAAGGCACAGTTCCACTACCCTATTTATTTCCAAAACGAAATAGAATTGTTGCAGGCATGAGCGACGCTACCATTATTGTAGAATCGGATATCAAAGGAGGAAGTATGATTACCGCATATTTGGCTTTTGGTTATGACAGATTGGTTTTCGCGCTGCCAGGCAAAATACATGACCTAAAAAGCAAAGGTTGCTTATTGCTCATTAAAAATAATCATGCACAAATGTATTATGACAGTACCCACTTTTTAGAAACAATGCAATGGGCTTTACCTCAAATGAATCCAATCATAAAATCACCCAAAAATCCTCAACTAACTTTAAACTTGGGATTGGAAACTTTATCCATTTTAGAAATTATTGAAAGGCAAGGTCCCATCCATCCAGACGACATTGCCCGTCAACTTCAATTAGCCCCTGGGGTATTTTCAACTCATCTACTCATGCTCGAAATGCAAGATTTTATATTTAAGCAAGCAGGCAACCTTTATATTAGACTGTAAATCAGGCGAAAAAAAGGATTTTGTCTAAATAACCTAAGGCCCTATCTTTGCCTATGGCAACAAGAAATTCTACAAACAACTCCCGTATTTTTGGTAAAGGCTTAACTTTTGATGATGTATTGTTAATGCCCGCGTATTCTGAAATTCTTCCTTCTGAAGTAAATATTCATGCGCAACTTACTAAAAACATCCAACTACATGTCCCTATTTTATCTTCGGCAATGGATACTGTGACCGAAGCCAATTTAGCAATTGCGTTAGCACGCGAAGGTGGTATTGGTATTTTGCACAAAAACATGAGTATTGAAAGGCAAGCTGAGCAAGTGCGCAAAGTAAAGCGAAGTGAAAGTGGTATGATTGTAGATCCTATTACACTTGAGGTAAGTGCCACTATTGGTGATGCTTTAAAATTAATGAAGGAAAATAAAATTGGTGGCATTCCTATTGTTGATAAAACAAATAAATTAGTAGGTATTTTAACCAACCGTGATTTAAGATTTGAAACCGATCGCAAGCGTAAAGTAAGCGAAGTAATGACCAAGGAAAATTTAGTCATCGCACCCGAAGGAACCGATTTAAAAAAAGCTGAAAAAATATTAAGACAATATAAAATTGAAAAATTACCTGTTGTAAACAAACAAGGTAAATTAATTGGATTAATTACTTACCGTGATATTTTACAATTAAGTGCTTTCCCTAATGCTGTTAAAGATAAAATTGGTCGCTTACTAGTTGGTGCTGCATTAGGTATCACAAAAGATTTATTAGAACGCGCTGCTGCTTTGCAAAGCGTTGGCGTTGATATTGTTTCATTAGATAGTGCACATGGTCATAGCAAAGGTGTTATTGAAGCACTTAAATTATTAAAAAAGACTTATAAAAATTTGCCAGTCATTGCAGGTAATGTAGCGACTTATGAAGGTGCTTTAGCTTTAGCAAATGCAGGAGCAGATGCCGTTAAAGTAGGTATTGGACCTGGCTCTATTTGTACCACACGTATTGTAGCTGGTGCAGGTGTTCCGCAATTAACGGCAATCATGGAAGCAGCCAAAGCCCTAAAAGGAAAAAATATTCCAATCATAGCGGATGGTGGTATTAGATATACAGGCGATATGGTTAAAGCATTAGCAGCAGGCGCCAATTGCGTAATGATGGGTAGCATTTTTGCAGGGACCGAAGAAAGTCCTGGCGAAACTATTATATATGAAGGAAGAAAATTCAAAGGATACCGTGGCATGGGAAGCATTGGTGCCATGAGTCAAGGAAGTGGTGATCGCTATTTTCAAGAAGGTGAATCAGATACCAAAAAATTTGTACCAGAAGGAATTGAAGGCCGTGTTGCTTATAAAGGAAATTTAAATGAAATTATTTATCAATTTGTAGGTGGACTTAAGGCAGGAATGGGCTACTGTGGCGCTAAAACAGTGAAGGATTTACAAAATGCCACATTTGTACAAATTACCAACGCAGGCATGAAAGAAAGTCACGCTCATGATGTTGAAGTAACAAGGGAAGCACCTAATTATAGCCGAAAATAAATTAATTGAATAGCAATCACTCCATGATGAAAAAAATTATTTTTCTTTGTTTTTTTATTGGGAGTATTGTTTTTTTCTCAACTACAATAAAAGCGCAAAGCAACGATAGTGCTCGTTTGCAATTCAGCATATTAACCTGTGAAGCAGGTGAAGATATTTATACAGTATGGGGACATACTGCCATCAGGGTAATAGATAGTACCCACCAAACTGATTATGTTTTTAATTACGGCACCTTTGATTTTGACGAACCCTTTTTTATTACAAAATTTGTAAAGGGTAGTTTGAAATATTTTATATCAGTAAATAATTTCTCTGATTTTTATAATCTATACCAAGCTGAGAAAAGAAATATTAAAGAGCAAGTAATAAATTTATCAATAACCGAAAAGGCAAAGTGGTATGAGGCCTTAAAAGTAAATTTGGTTGACAGTAATCGTTATTACTTATATAATTTCATTACCGACAATTGCACCACTCGTGTAAAGGATGGTCTTTTTAAAAATACACACTATCAACCCAACCCAACTACCACCTTATCCTTTAGAGAAAAAGTAGTAGCGGCTCCTTATCAAAAAGGAATCCCTTGGATTGGCTTAGGCATCGATTTATTATTAGGCGCTTATTCGGATCAAAAGCCACTAGAAATGCATGCGGGCTTTTTACCGGATTTATTGTTTGATCAATTAGCTCAAGTAAAAAAATTAGTAAGATCCACGCATGTATATCAATTTACGACTGCTTCTGAAAATGTGAATACGAATACCAAAAGCAAAGTTCCCTTTTTCACCTTATTGGGCTTTTTAGCTTTGTATTTAATTTTGACAATAGTAAAAAATAGATTTACCATTATTGCTTCTAAAATAGTAGATATAGCATTGCTGCTTACTTTTACTATTGGGGGTAGCCTTATGTTTTACATGTGCCATATTTCATTACATACGGCTTGCTATCAAAATTTTAATTTAATGTGGATGCACCCTTTATATCTTATTGCTTTAATAACTTATTTTATTAAAAACCAATGGATAGGATCCATTGCTAAAGTTTTTTTAGGTGCCATCATTGGTTTGCTTCTAGCTTGCTTTTGGCTTCCACAACATTTTTCAATAGAGATATTTTTACTAATCGCTATCGCCTTAATTTTGAATTACCGATTAATTCTAAAAGGCCAAAACAATATTGCAACAAAATAAATTCAATCTAGCTACTATGTCAAAAATTATATTAATAACAGGCGCAAGCTCAGGTTTTGGAAAAGCAATTGCTGAAAAATTTGCAGAAGGTGGTTGGAATATGATATTGACTGCACGCAGAAAAGAAAAATTAGAAGCGGTTGCCCTAGAAATTGAAAAAAAATATGGAGTAAAAACGCTTAGCTTGGTTTTTGATGTTCAAGATAAAAAAGCAGTATTTGAAAATTTAAATAATTTACCATCTCAATGGCAGGCGATTGATATTTTAGTAAACAATGCAGGCCTTGCATTAGGAAGAGACTCTTTTGAAAATGCAAACCTGGAGGATTGGGAAACCATGATTGATACTAATGTAAAAGGTTTGTTATATACTTCTAAAGCAGCACTGCCCTATTTAATAAAACAACAAGGCCACATTATCAATATTGGTAGCACTGCAGGAAAAGAAGTCTATAAGGATGGCAATGTATACTGCGCTTCTAAACATGCTGTGGATGCTATTACCAAGGCACAAAGAATTGATTTATTACAATATAAAATTAAAGTAACTGCAATTCATCCAGGGGCAGTAGAAACTGATTTTTCATTAATTCGTTTCAAAGGTGATGCTAGTAAAGCCGCAGCAGTTTACGCTGGATACGAGCCTTTAAAAGCCGAAGACATTGCTGATACCGCTTGGTATGTAGCCAATGTGCCAAAACATGTTTGTATTAATGATGTTGTAATGACCTGTGTTGCACAAGCGAATTCGGTTTATTTACACAAAGACGCTTAGTCCATTTTTTAAAAGGACCTACTGACGGGTAGTGACTTTAGATGCTCAATTCCCATCGTAAAATCTTTCCAAATTTCTGCAACAATGGCAGCAGCTGGAATAGTAGCATGAATCATAGCACTTACTTGTCCAATTTCAAGTTCTCCATTTTGCATATCGCCTTCCAACATTCCTTTTTTCGCACGACCTTTCCCTAATTCCATTGATAATTGTTCCTGACTTGCCCCTTCTCTTTCCATTTTTAAAATGGACTGCGCAAATTCATTTTTTAATAAACGTACTGGGGCTAATGATTTTAATCCTAATTGCGTATCTCCTTCTTTAGCATCAATGATGGCATTTTTAAAATTAGAATGCGCGGATGCTTCGTTTGAACAAACAAAACGACTACCCACTTGTACCCCTTCTGCTCCTAGTGCAAATGCAGCTAGCATTTGTGCTCCTGTTGCAATACCACCTGCAGCCATCACTGGAATTTTTACTGCTTTGTGCACCATGGGAATTAAAACCATCGTGCTGGTTTCGTCGCGACCATTATGTCCTCCAGCTTCAAAACCTTCCGCGACAATAGCGTCACAACCCGCCAGTTCGGCTTTGATAGCAAAACTTGTACTACTTACTACATGCACCACAATACAGCCTGCTGCTTTTAAGATAACCGTCCAGGTTTTAGGGTTACCTGCACTTGTGAAAACGATAGGTACTTTTTCTTGAATGATAATATCTATATGCGCTTGCACATCTGAATACAATAAGGGCAAATTAACTGCATATGGTTTTGAAGTGGCCGCTTTTATTTTTTGGATATGGCTTTGCAAATCATTAGGATACATGCCTCCTGCTCCAATAATACCTAATCCACCAGCATTACTCACTGCGCTTGCTAATTCCCAACCGCTCACCCAAACCATTCCGGCTTGAATAATGGGATATTCAATTTTAAAAAGTTGTGTAATTCTATTTTCAAAGGGCATGACTATAAATTTAAGTTGCCTAGGAAATGAACCAATTATCCAAAATCAATTTCAGTATTATCTCCGATATTTAAACTTCTACTCAAACCTTTCACTGCAGCGTCACTTCCAATTAAGGAATTGTCCAACACTACTTCATCTAATGTGGTGTATGAACCTATAATACTATCTCGTACAATCGAACTTTTAATATTGGTATTATTACCAATAGTTACATGTGGCCCGATGATTGAATTTTCGATCACACAATCATCTGCAATACTCACTGGCGGTATAATAATACTGTTGACATATAAATTCGGATTCACCGAAAGGCCTCCTGATTTTTTTAATAATACTGCATTGGTTTCAAGCAATGATTCTTTTTTACCGCAATCATACCAATGCTTCACTTTAAAGGATTTAAATTGAACTCCTTTTTTAATCATGCACTCTAGTGCATCGGTTAAATTATATTCACCCTGTGATTTAATGTTATCATTAAATAATTGTTGAAAGCAATCAAATAAAATTTCGGATTCTTTGATTTTATACAAGCCTACTAATGCATGATTACTTTTTGGAATAGAAGGCTTTTCAACAGTGTGTTCAATAAATCCATCATCATTAATTTCAGCAACGCCAAATTGTCTTGGATCATCTACTTTTTTTACACCCAACATACTGTGTGGGCTGTCCATTACTTCCTTAATGTCAAATTCGCAAATGGTATCTCCTAAAGCAATAAATACTTCGTCATTTTGAACAATGGCCTTTGTCAATTCAATGGCATGTGCGGTTCCTAAGCGGTCATTTTGGTATACAAAGTGCGTATTTAAATTGGGATAAGTCGCTTCAACATAATGCTGAATTTTTTCACCCAAATAACCTACGATAAAAATAAATTCTTTAATACCTACTTCCCTTAATTGATCAACGATAAAACTAAGTATGGTTTTACCTGCAATGGGAATAAGCGCTTTTGGCTGTGTATAAGTATGAGGGCGAAGTTTTGCGCCTGCGCCTGCCACCGGAATAATAGCCTTCATTGTTTACATTTTAGGGGGTGATAAAAGTAGCAAATAACCTTTAGTAATGGTGCATTTTAACCCTGAAATAGGGAAATGAACTAAAACAGCTTGAAAATGTGGATATTAGGTCGCCAACTGTTGAAAGAAAGCTTTGTATAGGCATGATAAAGATTTATTTTTGCAAAAATAATCTACTAGATAAATTCCCAATTATGCAAAGAGATACCCTTGTTTTTGACATCATCCATCAAGAATTATTACGCCAAAGAAGAGGCATTGAATTAATTGCTTCCGAAAATTTTACCAGCTTACAAGTCATGCAAGCCATGGGAGGTGTAATGACCAACAAATATGCCGAAGGATATCCTGGTCGTAGGTATTATGGTGGTTGTGAAATTGTAGATAAAACTGAAACCTTAGCAATTGATCGTTTAAAAGAAATATTTGGTATTGAATACGCCAATGTGCAACCACATAGTGGTGCGCAAGCAAATGCTGCAGTGATGTTAGCCATTTTGCATCCAGGCGATGCCATCTTAGGATTGGATTTAAGTATGGGAGGTCATTTAACACACGGAAGTGCAGTTAACTTTTCAGGTAAAACTTACCAACCTCATTTTTATGGCGTGGTTAAAGAAACTGGATTGATTGATTACGAAATGTTAGAAAGTCAAGCAAGAGCCCATAAACCTAAATTAATTATTTGTGGTGCGAGTGCTTATAGTCGCGATATTGATTACGCTCGTATTCGTAAAGTAGCAGATGAAGTTGGTGCGTTTGTTTTAGCTGATATTGCACATCCTGCAGGATTAATTGCAAAGGGCTTATTAAGCTCTCCATTTAATCATTGTCATTTTGTTACTTCTACTACACATAAAACTTTACGCGGTCCAAGAGGTGGTGTGATTATGATTGCGAAAGATGGTGAAAACACATTAGGGCTAAAAGATGTAAAAGGAAATTTAAGATTATGGTCAAATATCATTGATATGGCCGTTTTCCCTGGAACACAAGGCGGACCACTAGAACATGTGATTGCTGCAAAAGCGATTGCCTTTGGTGAAATTTTAACCGACGAATTTATGGTGTACGCTAAGCAAGTACAAAAAAATGCACAGGCCATGGCTGCCGCATTTGTTGCTAAAGGTTATGAAATTATTAGTGGAGGTACAGACAATCATTTAATGTTAATTGATTTACGCAATAAAAATATCAGCGGTAAAAAAGCGGAACAAGTTTTAGGACATGCCGATATTACTGCAAACAAAAACATGGTGCCTTACGATGATAAGTCGGCCTTTGTTACCTCTGGTATTCGTTTTGGTGTTGCTGCCATTACAAGTCGTGGTATGAATGAAACACATATTCCATTTGTGGTGGAAGCGATTGATAAATCCCTAATGAATGCCGATAATGAAACAGTGTTAGCAGATACTAAAAAAGAAGTCAATAAGTTTATGGAGCAATTTGTATTGTACCCTGAACTTGGATAATATGATATAACTCAGTATTAAAAACCTCCACCTCCATGGAGGTTTTTTTATGTCTAAATAGATTAACTTTATACCATGATACAACGAATACAATCCATTTGGTTATTATTAGCAAGCGCTGCTGCTTTTTCTGTACTACGATTTCCCTTTTATTATACGCCTACCCCAATGGCATTAGAAATCAATGGAAGTGCGCAATACAATACACTTATCTCCTTGGCATTTAGTGCTTGCCTTTCCTTTATTACCATATTTTTATATGGCAACCGAATGCTACAATTAAAAGTAGTATTGGTGAATTTTTTATTATCTATTTTGATTGGCTATTTTATTTATACGACGGTAGTCGCCAATCCAGGGGGCGGTTTCACATTGCCTTCCTTGGCCTTATTTGTGATCCCCTTATTCCAAATCATGGCGGTGGTACAAATTTACAAAGACGATCAAAAGGTGAAAAGCGCAGATCGATTAAGATAGATTTGATATTCCTTAAAGTTACTTCCAACTAGTCTCTTTTAAAAAAAGGTTTAATTAATTAAAACTAGTAAAATCTATTTTTTACTTTGAAAAATGCTTCGTAGTTTTATGATATCATTTTAATATCAAATTACTATTATGGAAAAACTGATCAAACCCTTAAACGGGTATAAAGCTGCATTAATTGCACTTTTTGCATTAATCATGGGTATCGCCACTATTGTTAATGCCGCTCAACACGCCGACCCTAATGGAGGCGCTGTTTTATTTGGAATATTTTTAATCTTATCCGCCGTTTTCTTAATCAAGGGATTAATGATAGTGGAACCCAACTATAGCATTGTTTTAACCTTTTTTGGTAAATACGTTGGAACAGTGAGAGAAAATGGTCTTCAATTTGTGAATCCCTTTTATGTAAAACTAAAAGTATCATTACGATCTCAAAGCGTAGAAAGTACAAAATTAAAAGTCAATGATAAGCTAGGCAACCCTATCGAAATTGCTGCAGTAATTTTATATGAAATTAGCGATACCTATAAAGCTGTTTTTGATGTCACTAATTTTAATGAATACATGAAAAACCAAAGTGAAGCTGCTGTTCGTCATTTAGCTACTAGTTACCCTTATGATAATATCGAAGACGAGCATGCACAAATTACTTTACGCGATGGTGGAGATAAAGTCATTGAAATGTTAGAACAAGAATTAAATGAAAGATTAATGAAAGCGGGCATTACTGTAACCGAAGCAAGAATTAGTCACTTAGCTTATGCAGCTGAAATTGCTGGCGCCATGCTTCAAAGACAACAAGCGACAGCTATTGTAGCGGCAAGAACTAAAATTGTAGAAGGAGCTGTGGGTATGGTTGAAATGGCACTTGCAATGCTTTCCGAAAAAGATATTGTTGTTTTAGACGACGATAAAAAAGCAGCCATGGTAAGTAATTTAATGGTGGTGCTTTGTGGTGAAAAAGCGGCATCCCCTGTGTTAAATACTGGCACTCTATATTAATTCTTAAAATACAAGTATGTCATTAGCAAAAAAAACATTTGTATTAAGAATAGACGAAGCTACTTTTAGCCAACTTTCAAAATGGGCTGCTGATGAATTCAGAAGTGTCAATGGTCAAATAGAAATGATCTTGGATAACGCACTCAAGCAAACGGGAAGAAAAAAAGTAGACAAGCCACTTGAATTACGCAAAAAAAATAAATCGGCTTAGTTCCGTTTAGGAATGATGCCGATTTACTATAAATATTTTCCAGTTTGAGATGCCTTGCATTTTATTAGTCCTTTAGGAACACCTGCGTAAACTACAGTGCCACCTAAGTCCCCAGCTTCCGGACCCATGTCAATGACCCAATCAGCTACCTTAATCACATCTGTATTATGTTCTACTACAATTAAGGAATGGCCTTGTTCTATCAATGCATTAAATGCTTTTAATAATTTATGTATATCATGAAAATGTAATCCGGTGGTAGGTTCGTCAAAAATGAATAACATTTTATGGTGGGCTTTACCCTTGCCTAAAAAGCTTGCTAGCTTTACCCTCTGTGCTTCTCCGCCACTTAAGGTACTACTACTTTGCCCTAGTTTAACATAGCCCAATCCCACTTCTTGTAGTGGACTAATGGCTAATACAATATTTTTTTCTTCGCTAAAAAAAGCAATGGCTTCATCCACACTCATTTCCAATACTTCATAAATATTTTTGCCTTTGTACTGAACTTCTAATACTGCTTCTTTAAATCTTTTACCACCACAATCCTCGCAAGTCAAATGCACATCGGCTAAAAATTGCATCTCCACTAATTGCTCGCCTTCGCCTTTACAAGTATCGCACCTTCCGCCATCCACATTAAATGAAAAATGTTTTGGTAAAAATCCTCTAATTTTTGATAGTGCTTGCTTGGAATACACATCACGAATGGCATCATATGCTTTTATATATGTAACAGGGTTACTACGCGACGACTTTCCAATTGGATTTTGATCTACCATTTCAATTTGGTCTATTAAATGCAAGTCGCCATTGATTGCATGATATCCTCCCACTATTTCGGTAGGCAGTAGCTTGGCTTTTAATAATGCATTATACAATACCTGTTTCACCAATGTGGTTTTTCCGCTTCCACTTACCCCACTCACTACACACAAACTATGCAATGGGAATTGAACATCAATGTTTTTTAAATTATGTAAATGGGCTCCTTCAATATTGATATGATATTTAGGAATTCTTGTTTTATCTGGCACCTGTATTTTTAAAACACCACTCAAATATTTACCAGTTAAACTTTCCTTGTCTTTTATTAATGCTGTGGCATTACCTGCTGCTACTACTTCTCCACCTAAATGTGCCGCTAAAGGCCCCATGTCAATAATATGATCGGCATGTCGCATAATTTGTTCATCATGCTCCACGACCACTACTGTATTGCCTAAGTCTCTTAAATTTTGCAACACCTTAATTAATCTTTCGGTATCTCTTGAATGCAATCCAATACTTGGTTCATCTAAAATATATAAGGAGTTGGTTAAATTACTACCCAAGCATCTTGTTAATTGTATTCTTTGACTTTCACCTCCACTCAAACTATTGGCCAACCTACTTAATGTTAAATAGCCCAAACCCACATCCATTAAGGTTTGTATGCGTTGCTCCAACTCAATTAATAATCTTTTAGCAATTTGCGCATCATGTGCCGATAATTTTAAGGTCGTAAACCATAACTGCAAATCTTTAACCGGCATTGCACATAATTCGCCAATATGTTTTCCAGCAATTTTAACATATAAAGCTTCCTTACGAACTCGGTGACCTTCGCAATCGGGACAATTGGTTCGTCCTCGATACCTACTTAACAACACTCTAAATTGTACTTTATATAAATGTGCTTTTACATCTGCAAAAAAAGCATCTATCCCAAGTGCCTTACCAACCCCCTTCCACAACTGTGCTACTTGCGTCTTAGTTAATTTATAAATTGGCTGATGAATGGGGAATCCAGCTTTTCCTGCTTCTTTCACAAACTGATCCTTCCACCAAATTAATTTTTCACCTTTCCATGGAGCCACCGCTCCATCATACACCGATAAATTAATATTTGGAATCACTAAATTTTCATCAATGCCCAACACTTGACTATATCCTTCACAAGTGGGACATGCCCCATAAGGATTGTTGAATGAAAATAAATTAGGGCTTGGCTCATCAAACTCAATACCGTCTAATGTGAACTTATTATTAAAGGATTTTAATATGGTTTCATTTTGTTCTACCCACAACAAACCTTCTCCTTCATAAAATGCTGTTCCAATGGAATCACTCAATCGGTGAATATCATCCTCGTCAAAATTTTTCACCACCACCCTATCAATTAACACATATACTTCCTGCCCCTTTATTGTTTTGGTTAATTCTGTTTTAGTTTTCGCCAAGGCATCCTCGATTCTTAAGATGATAGGAGCGGTTGTTTTATTGGATGCCCTTATATAAATTCTAGTAAATCCTTTCTGCATTAAAATATTCAGCTCCTCCTGTATGTCTCTTTTGGCTTGTTGCTTAAAAGGAACAATGATGACCATCTTATCGCCTGTCTTTCCTTTTTGAATAAAGGACAGCACATCTTGCACATCCTGCTTTTTAACCTCCTCGCCACTTATGGGAGATATGGTTTTTCCCACTCGTGCATAAAAAACCCTCAAATAATCATAAATCTCGGTCATGCTGCCCACTGTACTGCGCGGGGTGCGCGTAACCACTTTTTGCTCAATGGCAATGGCAGGACATAAACCTTTTATAAAGTCCACATCTGGCTTTCCCATTCGGGACATAAACTGCCTTGCATAAGAGGACAAACTTTCGGCATAGCGCCTTTGCCCCTCGGCAAATAAGGTATCAATAGTCAAGGAGGACTTGCCACTACCCGACACCCCCGTCACCACAATAAATTGGTTCCGCGGGAAGGAAACAGTGACATTTTTTAAATTATGTACCCTTGCACCCACTACCTCAATGGCATTATTTCCGTTAAGCTCTTTTTTCACTTTTTTAGTCTCAGCCATATAGCAAATTAACACATTCCTAGGCATTTGGTTGACGGAAATGGCAGATTCTTTTGGAATTAAAAATGTGGATAGCTTTTAACTATTTTTCTTGTTTTCCACAAGTGGAAATACAACCCAATTAGCAAGTAATTTTCCAATACTAACTACCGAACTACTATAAAAACAAAGCATGAACAAGACCATACTTCTCACCGATTATGAATTAATTGAATCCTTTCAAGCTGGTAATACCCGCGCCTTTGACACTTTAATTGATAGATACCAAGAAAAAATATACAATACCATTTTATTTATGGTAAAAGATAGCTACTTGGCCGAGGATTTGATTCAAGAAATTTTTATAAAAATCATTGATAACATCAAGCAAAAAAAATATGCCGAGGAAGGGAAGTTTTTACCTTGGGCATTACGCATTTCTCATAATTTTTGTATCGACCATTTTAGAAAAGTAAAAAGAACACCTACTATTAAAACAAGCGATGATCAAGATTTATTTGAAATCATCAAGCATTCGGATCATCCTGCTGATTATAAAATGACGCGCTCGCAAACACATAAAAATATTCAATCATTGGTTGATTTATTACCCGAAGAGCAAAGAGAAATTATTGTTTTAAGACATTATGCCAACTTGAGTTTTAAAGAAATTGCTCAAATGACCAACTGCAGCATCAATACCGCTTTAGGAAGAATGCGCTATGGCTTAATTAATTTAAGAAAGATGATGAACGAGCGTGGTATGACTTTATAGCTCCATTATTTTATTTGCTATTTTTTATTCGCGCTACATTGTAGCCAAGCCAAATATTCTTCAACATTAGGAGTATAGCCTACAGGGTTGGAGGCTAATTTTTGATCCGTGCCCATGACTACATATAATGGCTGTGTGACTTGATTAAAATTTTCGGACTGAAAAGTAGCCCACAAATCACCCACGCTATTAATGTCCTTTGCCTGTCCTAACTTATTGGTATAAGTAAACCTTTTTTCTACTGGCAGCATCGCTTTATCATCCACGTATAATGATACTAAGATAAAATGAGTTTGTATATAAGACATGACCGCAGGATCGGTCCAAATATTTTCTTCCATCTTACGACAATTCACACAAGCCCAACCCGTAAAATCAATGAGGATGGGTTTATTTTGTTGTTTTGATAATTGTACAGCTTGTTCATAATCATTGACCACATTGGCTTTCAATCCATGTTGGTCCTTTTTATCTGCAAACAAACTATAATGAGTAGGAGGCGGGAAGCCACTTAAAAATTTTAATAAGTATGCATTTTTAGGGGCGATGCCCAAAAATAAAATAAGACTAAAAATAATGACACCATCTGAAGCCCATTTGCGGCCTCTACTTATTTTAGCACCTTTAACATCATGTGGTAATAATAAGACACCCCTTAAATACAAGGCTAATCCAACACTGATGATGGCCCAAATACCAATAAATACTTCTCGTTTTAATAAACCCCAATGTTGAACCAAATCGGCATTAGATAAAAATTTAAATGCCAAGGCTAATTCTAAAAATGCTAATACTTTTTTTACCGTATCCAACCAACCACCCGACTTAGGTAAACTTTGTAGCCATTGTGGGAATATCGCAAACAAAGAAAAAGGCAATGCTAATGCAATACCAAAACCAGCCATACCCTGCGTTAATGCCCAAGCGCCTCCTTGCAATGAACCTACTAACAAGGTTCCTAAAATGGGTCCTGTGCATGAAAAAGATACGATGGCTAAGGTGATGGCCATGAAAAAAATACCTCCCAAACTTCCTAGTCCGCTTTTTGAATCGGCCTTGTTTGCAATGCCACTAGGTAAAGTGATTTCGAAAAATCCAAAAAAGGAAATACTAAAAAAGATAAATATGATAAAGAAAATAATATTTAACCAAGGATTAGTAGAAATGCTATTAAAAATTTCTGGCTGCACATTGCCCATCACATGAAAGGGAACACTTGCTAAAACATAAATTAAAAAAATACTTAGCCCGTATAATAAACCATTTACAATACCTTGTTTTTTTGTTTTTGATCTTTTAGTAAAAAAGGAAACCGTCACCGGTATCATTGGGAATACACATGGTGTAATTAAGGCAATGAGTCCGCCTAAGAAACCTAATAAAAACACTGCCCACCCTGATGAATCACTAGTATGCGTGGTCACGGTACCACATGCAATGGCGGGTGCCGCAGTGGAACTGCTTGGTAGTAATATTTGAAAGCCCGCTGCTTTTTTCCCATTCGCCAATGCTACTGAAAAAGGTAATTCTAATGCATAAAATTGATCCTCTTTGGCTACATTTAAAAGTACGATGCCTTTTACACTATCTGGCTGAAAGCCATTGATTTTGAAATTTTGAAATAGGTCAAATGAATTAATAAAAACATTTGCATTCTTAAATATTGGGTCCGGTTGCGTAATAGGTTGACTAGAATAAATAGGAGCTGCTTGCAATTTTACAGATTCTAATTGAATCGAAAAACTAGGTGCTTTAATTCCATCTGGATTATCCCCGTATATATGCCAACCCTTTTCCAATTGCAAGCTGGCCTTTAATGAATAAGTACTATCATTGACAATACCCGCTTGCGCTATCACTTTTACGAGATTTTCAGATTGAGCATGAGCGCTCAACATGAAAAACAATAAGCCAACGCTCATCAAGAAAGAATAAATCTTATTCAAAATGAATATTTTTAGAATGGGGCCTTATTTTATAGCTACTTCAAATGGCATTTTAATAGAAGGCAAACATTTTTCGTCATTACAAACTTGATACTCGATATTCCCTGTCAACTTAGTTTTGCTTGCTACTTTTAATGTAATGGCTTGCACAAATTGCACTTTACCACTAAAAAACATTAATTCAGTATCAAAATTCTTGTCATACATTTTTTCTAACTTACCCAATTCCTTTGGTTCACCTTTGATTTGCACAAGTGGGTTGGACTTAAACTGAATATCCGTTGGTATAGGGCCATTTTTTACATGTTGAGAATAAATATGCCAAGGCGCTTCAATATTCGCAGTCAAAATGATATCGTATTGTTTATCTGCTTTTTTTACCGCCTCGAAAGTCCACTTTACAGGATTCATTCTTTGTGCTTGAAGCCCCAAGCTAATTGCGAATACAAAGCTGAATAAAATATATTTTTTCATATTAACCATTTACAATTTTTAATTTAATAACCCTAGTATCTTAAATATTTCTTTGCCATCTATATTGCTCAAGGAAGCAGAAGTGGCGCGTTCAGGATGCGGCATCATTCCAAAAACATTGCGTTGATCATTACAAATACCTGCAATATCCCAAGTAGAACCATTGGGATTAGATGTGCCTCCAACCTTACCTTCTGCATCACAATATTTAAATAAAATTTGATTATTTTTTTCAAGATGATTCAAAGTGGCTTCATCTGCAAAATACCTGCCCTCCCCATGCGCAATGGGGATTTGCAGTGCTGCGCTTTTGTCTGACTTTATAAATACATTTTTACAAATAAATTGTTGATTGGCATTTTGCAATAAAGCACCTGGTAATAATCCGCTTTCACATAAAATTTGAAAGCCATTACAAACACCCAACACTTTACCCCCTTTGTTTGCAAATGCGATCACCGACTGCATCATAGGACTAAATTTTGCAATGGCACCACAACGCAAATAATCACCATAGGAAAACCCTCCAGGAAGGACAATGCAATCCTCCTCAGTAAAATGGGACAAATCACTATCCTTATGCCACAACATCTCAACTTTGGCACCAAGGTCTTTTTCTAATGCATCTTGCATGTCTCTGTCACAATTAGATCCGGGAAATACTAAAACACCAAATTTCATAAAATAAAGATTAAGATTTTAGGGTATTCATTTAAGGTACAAAGTTAACAAATAATGCCTGCTAAATAAGGGTAAATTCTTCACTTATGCGAGGTGGTTATACACAATAACCAAAACGGCCATCCAAAATAAAATATTAGGGATCAGCAGTCTTTTAGGGGTCGTATAGGCAAAACTAATAAAACAAGTAAGGGGCGTTAAAATAATAGCAGATGCATATAAGGCTTGTGCCGAAAAAACGATGGGTTGAAAAAAGCAAACCAAAAGTATCAAAAATAATACCCCCCAATATTTTCGAACTTGTATTATAAATCGGGTTTGTTGTTGTTGCCAATAATAAAAACCTACTATCAACTGCACCCCAATAACAATTAGGGCTAAAATAACATTTAATTCGGGCTGAACCAACGGATTTTTCCAATCTAACTTAGGTAAAAAATGTCTTAAATCTGTACCTTGATTGGTTAAAAATATAAAAGCGAATAAAAAATAATAAGGTAATAAAATTCCCATTAATAGTACTAGCCATTCTGTTAACTTGAAGGGGCGAATGATGGTTAATGCAAATAAAACAACTGGAATTAAAATAGCAATGGGTTCATATAATAATATAGAACCTCCAACAATTAATCCAATATTAAATTCAAGGGTTTTGGGTTGGGTTTGATCATACAACCTTAATAATTTTATTAATATCCAAATCACCAATGTATTGGCAATTAAGCCCGCACTAATCACATCCCAATAAGGAAAAAGTGCAGTTAATAAGATATAAGTAAACGCTGGTAAATAACTTACTTGTTGAAACATTTTGAATTGACTCAACAAAACATTTAATCTGATGGCTTGACTTAAGATAAGCACCTGAAAAAATAAACCAAGTACCAAAGGAGATAGTGGCTTAACATAATGAATTAAAAAATTGGCTAATAAACCATCCGATTCGGTTGCAACTACAATGGGCGGTGTCATCCATTGATGAAAATGCACCATTACACTTAATATAAGTATAAAAATTAAATTAATATCGGACTTATCTCTATATAAAAAAACCACAATGAATTATTTAAATTGAACTTTAGCAAAACCAATTTTACTTTTATACTGATATGGTAAAATTGCTTCATTGTCACCTACTTGCTTTAACATTCTTGGCATCCATTCATAATTTTTTTCATTGGCCATGACTACCATGCCCTTTTCCAACTGACCTTTTTTACTTAAGCTGTTAAATACCAGCTCATGCTTACCTTTTTGTTTTTGGTGGTAGATAAAATGAACCCCCTCCTTATTTTCGATGGTGCCATAACCAATAAACTGATCAACATTTAAATCTGATTGTGATTTGTCGATGGTTTTAATGGATTGTAGATTTCCTTTATCATCAAAAGATAATAATGATATTTTATTTGCATTATAAGTCACTGATGGATACCCATAAAATGCGAAAGGATTACCCCAAACATTAAACGACCATGGACTCATGCCCCATCCAAATCTAGCCCAGGGATAAAAACCAAAAGGCCTATTCCAATAGTTAAACATATATGGATTGTAAAATGCACCCCCATAATAAAAATCCCATCTTGAAAAATAGCTGTTCTGATTAGAATAGGAATCAGCAGCTTCGGCTATCACCACATAACTGCCATCCCCTTGTGTTGTAACTCTATCTAAATAATAAGTATCAAATACATCTTTTAAATTTCGTTTACTTGAGACCGCTCCTCTGTTGAAATCAGTAAATCGATTGGCATTGGTTAGGATTTCTTTTTTTGAAGCAATGTCCCATAAATAAGAATACAATCCTTCCACATGTCCTCTTTTTTCAGTAGCATAAAAAGAATTTAAAATCACATGCCCTTTTTCATTATCTATCTTGAGTCTTATATTATCCAACAATAAACTATTATTCACAATAGCTGATTCAATCACTTCCTTGCCATCGGCTGACAAATACAATAAACTTACGGCAGGAGCCATATCGGCTTGAGTCATATTTCGTAAGCAAAATAAATTTCCTTGATTATCTAATGCAAAATCAGAAAGTGCGCTTTTTTTATTTTGAGCACTCACCGTTATTTCGGATTCTCCGATTTTTGTAAAATTATTATCAAATGAAAGTGTTTTAACTTTTATTGCAGACGCTTTAGTTGTGTTTACACTAAATAATAATATTTTTTTATGGTCATCGCTTTGTAATAAATTAAAAACCTTAGTGCCAGCGCCTGGTCTAATTTTTTCGGCAGTATCCAATATTTTAGGCTCCCCTATTAACTGACCATCTGCATTTAATTTTGCCAAGGCCGCATACACTGTCGTTTTTATTTGTATTTGATAAAAAACAAAAACATGATCTGCATTTGCTATAAACTCCAATCCATTTAAACCCTTTGGTAAAAAAGCCAAATCATTTTGCTTCACTAATTGCATTTGATCATTATACTGTGCAATAGTTGAAATACCGTCATTTTTTTTAAACACCCAATAGCGACTTCCCACTTTTCCTAAAATCTCATACTGCATTGACTCCTTATCGGTTTTTTCGATCGCAGCAGCAACATAGGACTGCGCCCAACCCATTTGACCTCCAATCAATAGGGCAATAAAAAAAGAGAAAACTGACTTTTTCATAGCTTTCGAATTTATTTACACAAATTTAATACAATATTTAGATGCCTAGGTGTTAGAGGCTTAATATTAACGCAAGTTTAATAGATTCTAGAATAAAAATATATAAGCAGAATTTATAGCTCAGTCAAACTGCTCCCCGTTGGTTTTACTTCCAATTGGTACGTCCCACCTTCTTTTATTGCATAATTTTGTAAAGCATGGCTTATTGGGAAATTAAAACAGATTGGAAAAGATTCATGAACAAGATGCCCTTTTATAATTTCATAAGCAGTAGCACCAAACTGATCTGCCTTATCTTTTAATTCGGTAAATCCACCCACCACTAAGCCTGCCAAACCTTCAAACAATCCAGCATTTTTACATTGAATCATCATTCGATCAATATTATAATGCGCTTCGCCTACTTCTTCAATAAATAATATTTTACCCTTTGTATCTAGTGAAATGGAGGAGCCAATTAAATGTGCCATCATACATAAATTACCTCCAATAAGCGGCGCAGTAGCGGAACCTGGGGTATTTAATGAATGAGTATTTGCTTGTATCATTTGACTTTTCCCGACTAAGCAATTTTTTAAAGACGCAATAAATGGCGCACCCTCCACACCTTTACTAAAAGCGGCTGCCATGGGTCCATGAATACTCATTGTGTTTTGTTTTTGGATAGCAGCATGTAACACCGTAATATCACTAAATCCAATGACCCATTTAGGCGATTGGTTAAACCCCGAAAATTGAAGTTGATTAATAATACGGCTAAGGCCATATCCACCCCTTGCACAAAGGACCGCTTTGATGTTTTGATCGTCTAACATTTGTTGCAATTCGGCGGCTCTTTTTTGGTCAGTAGCCGAAAAACAATCCTGTTGGCTACCTACTGTTTTGCCCACTTTTACTTGAAAACCCCATTTCTCAAGGGTTTGGATACAATTTTGGACCTTTTCCAATGCGATAGATCCTGCTGGACAGGTGATTCCAATAGTGTCTCCAGGAAAGAGGTTGGGCGGTTGAATCATAACACAAATTAAGTACTTTTGCAGCAATGAACACGCCAAAAAGATATTTGATTACCGCTGCCCTGCCTTATGCCAATGGTTTAAAGCATATTGGTCATTTAGCAGGTGCTTACTTACCAGCGGATATCTATGTACGATATTTGAAAGCTCAAAATAGAGATGTTGTTTTTGTATGCGGAAGTGACGAACATGGCACTGCCATTCCCATTCAAGCTACCAAGGAAGGGACCACTGCGCAAGCCATTATTGATAAGTACCATCCCATCATTGAGCAAAATTTTAAGGACTTAGGAATTGAATTTGATATTTACCATCGCACAAGCGATGCTTTACACCATGAAACTGCTAGTGCCTTTTTTAAAGATCTAGAAGCAAAAGGAGATTTAGAAACTAAAACCTCTTTGCAATATTTTGACGAAGCAGCCAATCAATTTTTAGCAGACAGGTATATTAAAGGGACCTGCCCCAACTGTGGACATAATGAAGCTTATGGTGACCAATGTGAAAAGTGTGGTAAAAGCTTAAGCCCCGAAGAATTAATTAATCCAGTGAGTACCTTAAGTGGAAATTCACCGATTAAAAAAGAAACAACGCATTGGTATTTGCCTTTAAATAAACATGAAGATTTTTTACGCGATTGGATTTTAAAAACACATGCCAATGATTGGCGAGCGGCAGTTGTAGGCCAATGTAAAAGTTGGATTGAAGGTGGATTGCAAGCAAGGGCAGTGACTCGTGACCTAGACTGGGGTGTGAAAGTACCCGTTGCGGGTGGTGATGGAAAAGTATTATATGTTTGGTTTGATGCTCCCATTGGATACATTAGTGCAACAAAACAATGGGCATTGAATAATGGAAGGGATTGGTCACCCTATTGGAATGATTCCGAAACCAAATTGGTGCATTTTATTGGCAAAGACAATATTGTTTTTCATTGTATAATTTTTCCTATCATGTTAAAATTGCATGGTCATATTTTACCAGAAAATGTGCCTGCAAATGAATTCATGAATTTAGAAGGCGATAAAATGAGTACTTCCAAAGGTTGGAGTATTGAGATGGACGATTATATTAACCATTGGATTAAAAAAGAAAATGGGGGTACTGGATTAGCTGATAGTTTGCGCTTTTATTTAACTGCTATTGCACCAGAATCCAAGGACAGCGAATTTACTTGGAAAGGATTTCAAGAATCGGTGAATGGTGAATTAGTAAGCATTTTTGCCAATTTTGTTAACAGAACATGGGTATTGATGCATAAATTATGCAATGGGAAAGTACCTAAAATACATACTGAATTTTTAGATGCGGAAGATGAGTCTATTTTACAAAGTGTGAAAGACAGTAAAGAAAAAATAACTGAGCTACTTGAGTTATATAAATTTAGAGAAGCTCAATTTGAAGTGATTAACCTAGCGCGAATAGGCAATCAGTACATGCAGAAAAAAGAACCCTGGATTTTAGCTAAAAGTATTGATACCGATCCAACGGCACAAGCAAAAATTGACAATTGCATGCACGCTTGTTTACAGTTGTGTGCCAACTTAGCCATTTTAGTAAATCCTTTTTTACCTTTTACAGCAAAAAAAATGTGCTACTTGATGAAGGTGGTCGATAAAATGCTGGCTTGGGAAAATGCGGGTAATTTTAATTTATTAAAAGTGGGTTATACCTTACGCGCCCCTGAATTATTATTTAGAAAAATTGAAGATGAGGAAATTGAAGCAGAATTAACGCAGTTGCGCAGCAACCTAACTCAGAAAAAAAATACGATGGATACAAACACAACACCCGACGCAAACATGACGGCCGACGGTAACGCAAAAGCTTTAAAACCTGAGATCGTTTTTGACGACTTTGGTAAAGTTGATTTACGCGTAGGCACCATTTTGGAAGCCAAAAAAGTAGAAAAAGCAGATAAGCTTTTACAACTTGAAGTGGACCTTGGTTTTGAAAAGAGAACCATCTTATCTGGCATCGCAATGCATTTTAATCCTGAGGAACTGATAGGAAAGCAAGTAGTGGTGGTGGCTAATTTAGCGCCCCGTAAAATGCGTGGTATTGAAAGCAAGGGAATGATTTTATTGGCCGAAGACGCCAATGGAAAATTATATTTTGTACAACCTCAAGATGCTATTGCAGCAGGCAGCACCATCAGCTAAGCATTAATCATATTTATAAAAAAGGTCCTCTCGATATTTCGGGAGGACCTTTTTTTATTTGTAGCATTAACTATGAATAGCTAATACATTCTTTTAATTCTTTTTCGGTATAAGCCAAACCATGATGTTTTAAAACATCATCTGGCACGCCGTTCCATTGGTTAGGTACATTACCCATATAACCTAAATCCTTTACGCCAATTTCAGAAGTGTAAAAACCAGTGGTGACAAGATCGCGCATTTTATTAAAAAAGCTAACCCCTTGTGCTACTTCTGGTTTTGCTTTATTTGGATAAGCAATTTCATCAACGATACTTAATTGTTGTGCTTTAGTACATTCGATAAATGCTTTTTCATGTTGCTTATAACAATGTAAGTCTAACCATCTTAAACCACCACGAACGGGCACTTGATGATCAGGCATATCCTTTACAATAAATTCAATAAAAGCTGGCACTTTTGCATCTGACGCCGATCCACTGACTGCGTCCTTTGGCATAATAATATCCCCAAGTACAGTGATGGTGGCCATTTCATGAGCATCAAAAAAAGTAGGTGCCGCATTGACCTTTACGAGGTAATCTTTTTCCTCCTGCATACGATCGTCCATATTCACTTCGGCAACAGTGGTATTGGTATTTTTACAAGCTTCTATTAAAACAGTTGCTGAAACTGTTCCTACGAGCATTGCTTTGATGGATTTTCTTCTGTCCATAGTATTTAATTTTATTTTTTCTAGTACAACATTTTTAAATGATGTCTTAGATATTATGTTTTTGAAGTTGATCTAATATATACTCTGATGTACGCATTGATAATGCTAAAATTGTCCATGTAATGTTTTTATCTGCCTGTGAAGTAAAAACAGAACCATCTACACAGAATAAATTTTTACAATCATGTGCTTGTCCAAATGCATTTAATGCAGATGTTTTTTTATCCGAGCCCATACGCACTGTTCCTGCTTCATGAATAATATTGCCTGGATTAGATAAACCATATTTGTTACTTGCATCATCTTGATCTCCCCAAGTAATCACGGCACCCATTTCATGCATAATTTCACGGAAGGTTTCCTTCATATGCTTTGCTTGCTGTACTTCATATTCTGAATTTTTGCAATCAAATTTTAAAACAGGAATACCGTATTTATCAACTACATCTGGATCAATTTTACAATGGTTTTCGAATCTTGGTACCGCTTCTCCACGACCACCCATTCCTACACTAGCGCCATAAAAAAAGCGTACATCTTCTTTTAATGATTCTCCATATCCTCCCGCTTCCTTGGTTCTACCATTCACTTGAAACTTACCGTTCAATCCTTGCTGACCCATACCAAAACCATATCCAGGTTGACTCATACCACCCCAATATTCAATATGGTATCCGCGTGGGAAATTTAATTTTTTATTATCTAACCACCATGGTGTATACACATGCATACCACCAACTCCATCTTCGTTATAACGCTTGCGGCCAAATAAACTTGGAATTACACCCCCTAATGCAGCACCGGTTGAATCATGTAAATAATGTCCTACTACACCCGAGCTATTGGCTAATCCATTTGGATGTTTAGAGGATTTTGAATTCAATAACAAACGAGCGGTTTCGCAAGTACTTGCTCCTAATACGACCACTTTTGCATTGATTTGATATTCTTGTCTATCCATTTTATTTACATAGGATACGCCTACAGCCTTACCCTCTCTGTCTGTAATAACTTCACGCGCCATGGCGCCCGTAATTAAATCTACATTACCAGTTAATAAAGCAGGTCGCACTAATACTGAAGAAGATGAAAAATCGCCATAAACTTTACAAGAACGATTACATTGACCGCAATAAAAACAAACCCCGCGATCATCATTTATTTTTTTGGTAAGAATAGACAAACGAGAAGGAATCACTGGAATGTTAATTCCAGTAGCCGCTTTCTTAAACATCAATTCATGCAACCTTGGTTTAGGAGGAGGTAAAAAGATGCCATCTGGATCATTTGCTAATCCTTCGTTGGTACCATATACGCCAATTAATTTATCAATTTTATCATAATACGGTTTGATGTCCTCGTATCCTATTGGCCAATCATCTCCTAGGCCATCAATACTTTTTCTTTTAAAATCACGCGGTCCAAAACGAAGTGAAATACGACCCCAATGATTGGTACGACCCCCAACCATTCTAGCTCTCCACCACTCAAATTTATCGCTTCCTGGTGTTTGAGTATAAGGCTCTCCATCTATTTCCCAACCCCAATAGGATGCATCAAAATCGCCAAAGGGGCGCATCTTTGTACTTGCTCCACGACGAGGAGAATCCCATGGATTTTTTAATTGCGCAGAATTTTTTGCAGGATCAAATTCAGGACCTGCTTCCAACAAACAAACTTTGAGTCCTGCTTTGGATAAAACATAGGCTGCCATTCCACCACCAGCACCTGATCCGACAATTACAGCGTCATAATTTTTAGAGGCTATTTTTACTTGAAAATTGGACATAAGGCAATCGTTTTTGCTATATAAATTAAAGAATGAATTTAAAGAAAAAACGGGAGTAAAAACAAAAAAAAGGATGGAAATAAAAATCCCCACCCGTTAACAGGTGGGGATTAAAAATCATATGAAACTTAATTAAGAACAGCCCATGCTTGTTCCGCAGTTTAAACATTTATAACAAGTTCCACTTCTGATGGTAATATGTCCGCAAGTGCTACAAGCAGGCGCATCGCTTTGCATGCTTTTCGCCGCTGCAGTTACATTGTCCATTGAACCACCTTCGTTAACGGCTACAGCTACATTGGCTTTCGCTACTGGAGCTGCCGTAGGTGCTGTAACGCGAATGCTACTAAGTTCAGGCTTTCCCACTAATGTAATATCGCCCTCCTCGCCTAAATTTTCAACTGAAGGTTTATCTAATACATGCACCAAATCCGTACGGCCTAAATATTCATACGCTAAAGCACGGAATATAAAGTCAACGATCGAAGTAGTTGTTTTGATATTTGGATGGTCTACCATGCCTGATGGTTCAAACTTAGTAAACACAAATTTTTCAACAAACTCTTCTAAAGGAACACCATACTGTAAGCCAACTGAAATAGAGATTGCAAAGCAGTTCATCAAACTACGAAGGGTTGAACCTTCTTTAGCTAAGTCAATAAATATTTCACCTAAAGTGTTATCATTATACTCACCTGTTCTTAAAAATAAAACTTGACCACCGATTCTTGCTTTTTGTGTAAAGCCTCTGCGTTTTGCTGGCAATGATTTGCGTTCAACAATACGAGACAATTGACGTTTAAACTTAGTATCTGTTGAAGCAGACATTCTTTTTTGAACCTCTTCTAATAACTCATCTACATTAAGCTTGCTCAAGTCTACTAATTGAGAACCGCCTTCTGCACTTAGTTCTTCTTCAACCGAAGTGTCTGTTTTTTTCTTCTTATCAGATTTTGTACTTAATGGTTGGCTTAATTTTGAACCATCACGATATATAGCATTCGCTTTTAATCCTAATGTCCAACTCATCAAATAGCTATCTGCAATTTCTTCAACTGTAGCTTCGTTTGGAAGATTGATTGTTTTAGAAATCGCACCAGATAAGAAGGGTTGACAAGCAGCCATCATTCTAATATGTCCGTGTGCGTGAATATATCTTTCTCCTTTTTTACCATTTTTATTGGCGCAATCAAATATGGACAAATGCTCTTCTTTCAATGCTGGCGCACCTTCTACGGTCATTGTTCCGCAAACATAATCGTTGGCAGCATCTATTTGATCTTCGCTAAATCCTAAAGCTTCTAATAAATTAAAACTCCAATCTGCGAATACTTCTTCTTTAAAACCTAATCTTGTTAAACAAGCATCACCTAATGTGAAACGGTTAAAAATAAATCCAATTTCAAAAGCAGATTTAGCTGCCCCATTTAATTTTGTAATTTCTTCTTGCGTAAATCCTTTCGCTAATAAGGATTCATTATTAATGAATGGCGCACCTGCAAAACTTGCATGTCCTACAGCAAAGTTTACAATGGCATCATTTTCAGCTTGAGAATATCCTAAATTCTTTAATGATTGAGGTACCGATTGGTTGATAATTTTAAAGTATCCACCACCCGATAATTTTTTAAATTTCACTAAAGCAAAATCTGGCTCCACACCTGTTGTATCACAATCCATTACCAAACCAATCGTTCCTGTTGGAGCGATAACAGTTGTTTGCGCATTACGATATCCGTATTTTTCTCCTAATTGTACTGCATCATCCCAAGCCTTGGTCGCTGCTTTTAATAAATAATCAGGTGTGTATTGTGCTTTAATTCCTTGTGGTTTAATTTCAATACCTACATAAGCGTCTTCTGCATCATAGGCAGCCGCACGGTGATTACGCATAACACGTAACATGTCTTCTTTATTTTCTTCGTATC
>JBAXVC010000017.1:0-34263 GCA_037129315.1 Chitinophagia bacterium
CTTCCCACCAAAATATGGTGATTGTGGAACTCTTGGGATATCGAGCTATTCGTGAATACCGACCACTATTTTTTCAAAGTTTAATTGACCTGTAATACAATATTGTGATATTTATTAATAAACAATAATATGAAATTACAGGAACTTGTAAAACCAAAAAAACTAACTAAATCTAAGCGGTTGAAAATTTTAATTTCTGAAGCACAATTTCGAGTGCTTTCTAATTCTATTCATCAAAATATCTTGAATGAACAGGAACAGAAGACCATAAAGAACACCCATTTAATTAACACTAAATCCAATGAACAGAATAATAAATAGACCAAGACCTAGATACCAAAAGAAGGTTGTATTTTTATTAGACGAAAAATCTCAGGATAGAAATACCCCAAACACAGCAGAGACGTACAACTTTATTAAAACTATTGTTGATAACATGCTAAGTGAAAATAATGTTGACACAGATACCATCTTTGTCGGTGGAAGTAAATCCGATTTTTGTATGTGGGTTTCTGGCATTTTGGAATTCTACCAATTTCATAAAATTGATATTAAAGGTAACACCAATCAATTTGATTTTGACCCTGATTTTGATATGCCAGACAAGTTTCAATAGAGATCAGGATCATGTTTAATTTCACAACAGCAAGGTTTTCAAAGCATTAGGTATTGCCAAACAACTTTTGATATTCTGATCAGAAATTATTTTATACTATTTTATAGAATATATATTTTATTCGACTGCAGCAGATCAAATTGTTTATTGGCAGTTCAAGAAGAATAAGTCGAATTACTGGCAGGTTAATTAATTAATCAGAGAACATTTTATAACCAAATCAGTCATGATTTTAATGAACTTACACTATTAATAAGAAGTATAAGTTATTAACTCAACTCAAATAATCCAAATGATTGAGATGTTTCAAAGTTGGTGTACTTTAAGGTTGTAGAAATATTACTATGTCCTACCAATCTAGATACTTTTATTAAACTTAAATGGTCTCCATTCTCAAAACCTTTTTTGATAGAACCTACAACCCATGATTTTCGTAACATGTGACTACTTGGATTACCAATATATTTTACCTTATACTCCTTCATTATTGTCTTTAGGATTCGATTAAATGATTGTACCGACATAGGTTTAAGGCCATTGGTTTTTTGGGAGGATAGGATGTAAGTTGAAGGGTCTGAGCCATGAGCCTCATAAACAATATCCAACACTTCTTTGAGCTTCGTAGACATTACTAGGATTCGTTCTTTATCAGTTTTCTTTTCAATTCTGATAAACCTTTCACCCACCTGTACTCCTAGTAAATCTTCCCATTTAAGATTAAGGTTGTCAATGACTCTCATTCCAAGTCTAACTCCAATCGAGATCATTAGTAAGGCACGCGCCTTATCTTTTGTTTTATTGTTTTGAAAATCTCTGAGTAATCTTGATTCCAAATTCATGACTGTATCCCAGTCAAGTGAGTAAGTTGTTGTTTTAGTTCCTTTTTGCATTTTTTAAATCTTTTAGTTGATAAAATGTATTAGGGCTAAAATAGACAGTTAGATCAAAACAGCATAGTAACTAAACATTATTTAGCGCAATTTTAGCGCTTCAAAACTAAAGCGTTGATTTTTAACTAGATAGAAAAATGAAAATGTTTACTTATAACTAATAGTGAACATTATTGGTTAAATTACCTTGTATATTTTTTAGAAATTGATAGATAAAATTAAATAACAAATAAGTAAAATCCTGCGATTAATCTAAAAATTATATTTTTCATAATTTATTATTTAAGTCATTCTCAATTCTTATCAGTCTTGTAAAATAACAACGACCAACCCAAATAAATATTGGCAAATTTGATATAATGTGGAGTCTCCAACTAAAATTTTGATATGATTGCATATGGCTAAAACTGTCTTTCCATAAAATGAAACAAACTATAATTTTAAAAAATAATGCTATTCGAAAAGAATAATTTAATTTAAATGGTTTTGAAGATTCTAGGATATCTTTTTTTGTAACTATACTTAAAAGAAATCCTAAAGCAGTGTAAGAAAATGCTGAAATAACAAGACTCGCTAGTATCTCCAAATTCATTGGTGTACTCAAATAAAGTCCATGAATCAATAAATTAAAAATTGAAAATACTAAAACGAATATTATTATTATAAAATCTATTATTTTCATATGATTATTAAATTAATACTTTATATTTTGAGGGCATTTGGTGTTAACGCCCATTGACCAGTCTCGGACCTATAATAATATTTTGTTCCACCCCAATCTGTAATTACTTCGAAATTATTACTTCCTTTACATTTCCATTTTCCTTGAGATCTGTTATTTTTTCCAATGTATAAAAAATCACCATTTCCCCAAAATATAAATTCCTCACCTGTTTTATCTATAAAAGAATATGCATTTGGATTATCTATTTTTTCTTGTAAATTTTTACCGTTTCCATCACTATTTTTTATACAGTTAAAAACTGATGGGTCAAAACTTTTTGATTGTTTTGTTGACGACTCGTAAGTGTTTGAAGTTATTGCTTCTACTGATTGTGTCGATTTTATTGGAGGTTCATTAGTATTGACAGTAGATTCTTTTACATCATTTGCCAAATTTGCAATAATACCCCCCAAGAAAGCCTTTGCTTTTTGATAGCTTTCAGTAACATTATCATTAACAAAAACAAATCCAAGTATCCCAAAAGAAACTTCATTTTTATATTCGCTCCATTCAAAATCAGAGTATGAAAAGAAAAAATAATCTCTGCGTACAATTACTTTTTTTATAGCTATATCAATATATTGCTTAGCATAAATTGCTCCCGCTTCATTGATTACCTTTCCTAAAATAGAATTTCCGGTAATAGAACTAGCGTCATCTTTTAGATTTTTAACTAATTCTCTACTAATTGCATTTTGATGAGAATTCAAACTTGGATTTGATGCATATAATACTGAACCAAAAACAACAAACAAAATTAAATACTTCATAGTTTAAGTTTTAATCTATCCTTTGGGGTATTGTGAAGTTAAGTAAATTATCAACAAAAACATGTAGCAGAATCTGTAGCTACTACCCCATATTTTAACCTATTTGGGGCTGTTATGACAAGAAAAGTATAATTATAACTCCTTTATATCTGATGAATTAGGTGGTTTGAGAGGAGTTTGGGTTATGTTAGAACTCACCGTCCGGTCCGCAGAAGCCCTTAACTTTCAATGAGTTATGGGCTTTTTTATTGCCGTTACACTGTGGTTACACACTTTTGGTATTATTCTACAGTTTTACCTGTTTAAATTTTCCTGAATCGTTTCTCCAATAAATTTTTCTACCCTGGTCGCCATGCAAATCTCCAAATAATCCATCAGCTACAACATCCAAATCTCCATCCCCATCATAATCAAATAACCTAATCCATTTAATCCAGGCACCATTCCCCACTTCATCAGTAACATCGAAATACGTGCTGGTACTATCAACAAATGAAGTTCCTTTATTTAAAAATAGCCTTAATCCATAACCATTATAACCATTTTTGTTACTCATGGTTAACACATCTATTTTCCCATCAAAATCAAAATCTAAAAAAGCAATATCCATGAGTTCTAAATTAGAGTCTACAGGAAAGTTGATGGCTTTAGTTCTATCAAAAAGTCCATTTAAACCAGGAATTGCTCTTAGGGTTTTTGAACTTCCTAAAAACAAATCCAAATTGCTATCATTATTAATATCAAAAAGTTCTACAGTATAATAATTATCGCTGCCTTGATTAAAATTTTTAAAAATCTGTTTATTTAATTCAAACTTGCGATTCCCTTTATTTAGATAACTAGTAGGATGCGTAGGAATTACAGCACTCCCTCCAGAATAAGCTACTATATCTATTAGCCCATCGTTATTAATATCTCCAGTTGCGCCTCCATGATAATAGCCAATGTCTTGATTTAAATATTGGTATTTTATGTCATTAGGATAAAAAATAGCTAATGAATCCCCAGGAAAAGGCATCCCATCATAACCAGAAGAAAATAACATGATATCTGGTTTTTTATCATTATCCATATCAGATACAACACATTTTCTAACCTGAGTTAGGCCAACTTGTATGTCATAAGTAGAGGGATTGTATTCATATTCTGAAAAAAGATGTAATCCTGTTGCATTAGTTGGCCAAGGGTTTTTCCAATAAAAAGCCCATAAATCTTTTTTACCATCCCCGGTAAAATCTGTATATAAATAGGTTCCTAAATCATTCCAATAGTAATTCTTAGACGCACTCCAAGTATTGGTTGTAGTAGTGTTATAGGGTATTAACAATTTAGTAGAAGTGAATTCAAATCCCCAATACTTGCTTAAAAAAACATCGAATAAACTAGTCATTGCGATGGTTGTATTATACCAAGAAGTAGTTTTATTAATTGTTGAAAATGAATCTAAAGTATTAATAGGATAAATAATTATTTTGGGCACTGAACCCGCCGGAGTTGAGGGTGTTGGATTATTTACAGTGGATTGATTTTGATTTGAGGATGAAGTCTTACTACAACCAATTAATATAAATAACCCCATTGAAAGAAATATGTATTTCATAAATTAAATATTTATGCCATTGGGCTCAGGAAAGTTACAGTTTAACCATCTTAAATTGATAGGATATTTTATTGTCAGTTGAACTTACTTTAATTACATAAGTCCCTGCTACTAATTGACCTAAATATATTGGCATACCTGGTGTTTGATTCTGTTTGCTTGCCACTTTAGTACCACTCGAAATATCAAAAAATTCTAAATTTAATCTTTGATACCCCTTCACTACGAAATCAAAGTTGAGTTGATTGATAAATGGATTAGGGGCTAGTTTGATAAACTCATCTTTACTTAGATTAATGATATCCGTTACAAGATAATAATAACTACTAGATAAACTGGCACATCCGTTTTGAATTGTATATGCCGTATAGTTACCAGATGTAGCAGGTTTCATTCTATTATTATCCTTTCCACTCATAAAGGGGTCATTCCATTGAAATAACGCTAATATAGAACCATCTAAAGCCCAAGTATTTTTTGCATAATTAGATACCAAAAAATTTGCAGAATCTCTTTTCAATATTGGAGCGGCGGGTATTGGATATTTTACTAAAGTCACAGTATCAGAAGAGACCTTACAACCAAAACTATCAATTTTCATAGCGTATAATTTACCTGATTCAGTAAAGTTAACACCATATCCTGTTCCAGTAATGGGGGCACCTGTAGTATATAACTTGTCATTAAAATACCATTTTAATGTATCTCCTTTGTAAAAATTTGAACCTGCATCTAGCTTTAAAGTATCTCCTGCACAAAAGCCAAATGATGCTGAACCACCTGAAACTTTACTATTTATATCATGAAAAATAGGTTTATAAAATGCAGAGGAAGTGCAGGTAGTTGAAGTTTTTAAATTAAAAATTTCCTGCGAGTACGATTTATTTACAATTAATAATAAAAATAAATAAGTAATAGGATAAGCCCCTTTCATTTTAAAAAATTTCATGCCAAAATAAAGTTTAAATAATTTAATTTTTAACTATCCTTTGGGGTATTGTAAAGTTAGCCTTATAATCATTATAAAATATCCAGAAGAATTCATATTTACTACCCCCCACCTAAAAAAAGAGGCACTTATTGCTAAGTGCCTCTTTCCCGTATTAATAATCCAAACAAAAATTGCCCTTCAATTATTTCACAATATATATTTGATCAATTCTTACATTAGTTGTTAGTGGCGATGTGATTTTACTCAAAGCTTGCCACTCCGCATTATTATTGGTTTTTTGTTCTTGTCTTTCTTTTCTATGTGCATAATAAGCAATATCGCTTTCGTCAGGCTCACTAGTCATGTATGTATTTGTGCTGTACCCAAATCTTGCTTTATAAACAAAGAATGGTGTAGTAATACCTAATTTAATAGCTAAGGCACTTCTCTTAGTTTGCGCATCCTCAAATTCATCCACTTTATCAAAAGGTACAGTAAAGATGGTAACTCTTCTAAATGCATAGTTAGAAGATTTAAAATCTTTAGGTATTTGACACATGTCATTCATCATAAGCCAGACTGATCTGTACGATGGGCCATTACTATTAACTGAGTCAGCTTCTCTCATTCCAGGAAAGTCCTTTAATGCTGTCATATAAAAATCCCAAGAATGATCTATAAACTGACCAAGTTGATATGTGGTAGTCCATACATAGGTTCTACCAGATTCGCCTCTGTGTGCAGTTCTTGAATAAATGACACCTTTAGATACTTTAACAATAGCTGGATTAATTTTTGCTTGATTAGATGCGAAAACCGAACCTGATTTTACCCTAGATTCAGCCATAATTAAATAATTATTAGTCGTTGTCGTTTGAGCAAAAATTTGGGAAGCGCTCAATAAAATAACAACTAAGGAATACATGATCTTTTTCATACTTTACTTTTTAATGAAATACTAAGCTATGCTATTACTTTCAAAATGAAAGCCATTTTTAGTTAATTCGCAAAATATAAAATATTAAAAGCCAACTCCTTGAAATTCAATGGGTGCAATTCCTTTAAAACCACAACTAGGAATCACAAATAGTGATCCTGCTAAGGGTTGTTGCTGTAATTCCTGATCACTTAAACCTACTTTAGCGGATGTAATATATAAGTCGGTATAATTTTCACCCCCAAAAGTGCAGGAAGTTACTTTTTCAACTGGTAATTTAAAATAGCTTAATTTTTTTCCAGTGTTCGGATCCCATCTACTCACCTGCCACCCACCCCAATGGGCAATCCACAACATTCCCTCTGTATCAATTGTCATTCCATCAGGATACCCTTCTGCTTTTTCAAAATTAATAACGACACGCTTATTATTTATTTGTCCCGACACCAGATCATAATCGTATGCTACAATTTCATAAGTAGGTGTATCTATATAATAAAGCGTTTTGTGATCCAAACTCCATGCCAATCCATTGGAAATAGTAACTTGTTCAATCATTTTTGAAAGCTGCTCCTTTTTATCAAGCAAGTAAACACTCCCTGCTCCTACTTCGTCCTTTATATTCATGGTTCCTGCCCAAAATCTACCTGCTGGATCACACTTGCCATCATTAAATCTATTTTGAGGTAAATGTATTTCTGGTTGGGCTATCATCTTTTGTTCTCCTGTCACTTTATTTATAAAATATAATCCTTGCTGTAAGGCAGCTACAAAATGGCCATTCTCGCAAAGCGCAAATGAACCAATCATTTGATGAACAGCAATTGTATTAAAAACAGAATTGCTTGTGTTATATTCGTGAATGTTCCCTTTTATAATATCTAGCCAAATAATGGAACTTCGTTTTGCATCCCAAACTGGACCTTCGCCTAATACACATTGATAGTCATTGACTATATGAATCAAAGGCGTTATTTCATTTTGATAAGATGACATATTGAATTCAAATTAAAAAGGGGAAGGACTTACACTTGTCCATCCGCCATCTATGATTAAAGTTTGTCCTGTAATATGTTTTGCCTTTTCTGATACTAAAAAAAGTGCTGCATTTGCAATATCAGAAACATGTGCAGGCCTTCCCATTGGCGTAATTCGATTCCATACTTCAGTATAGGAATCATCTCCTAATGTTCTTTCTGTTAAAGTAGCTCCAGGAGCAATGGTGTTTACATTTATTTTATACTGAGATACTTCAATCACTAAATTTTTTGCTAACATTTCTAATGCAGCTTTACTCATTCCATAAGCCGCTAAATCCTTATGTGCTTGGTGTCCTGTCACGGAAGATGTAAATAAGATAGCGCCGCCATTTGCTTGTTGCTTCATTTGATTGGCAGCAGCTTGTGCTAAAAAAAAGCTTCCTGCTAAATTCACTTGCATAACTTTAAAAAATGCGTCAGGTTTATAATTAAAAAAATCTCCAAATAAAGTAATACCTGCATTCGCAATGGCAATGTCCAACTTTCCAAATTGTGCAACTGCCTTATCCACCATTTTTTGAATAAATACAGTATCACTGCTGTCTCCAGCCATTGCAATACATTTTCCAGCTGCATTCTCATTTATAGTTTTAACTGCAGCTTCAGCTAATGGAGCATCAATATCATTTAATATCACATTGGCCCCTTGCATTACAAGATGAAGGCAAATTTCATATCCTATTCCTTGACCCGCTCCTGTAACTATTGCCACTTTATTTTCAAAATCCATATGAGTATAATTAATTTTTTGTAACTAAATTTTAATGTGAATCCCTCAATACTTCACTACCTGATCCTCCTTTTAAAAAATCCATATCTGCTCCTAAATGCGCTTGCTCCACATGATTTTGATATAAATGAACATAACCACGCTTAGCCATTTTTTCGGTAGGCTTCCATTTATTTTTTCGTTCGGCTAATACCTCATCGCTTACTTGCATTGACAACAAGCGATTAGCCACATCTAAAAGTATCATATCGCCATTTTCAACTAGCGCCAATGGCCCACCTAATGCAGCTTCTGGGGATACATGCAATACTACCGTCCCAAATCCTGTTCCACTCATTCTTCCATCTGAAATGCGCACCATATCTGTAATGCCTTGTTCTAATAATTTTTTAGGTAGCGCCATATTGCCTACTTCCGCCATTCCGGGATATCCTCTTGGTCCTACATTTTTTAAAACCATAATACTAGTCGCATCAATTTCTAAAGCAGGGTCATCTATGCGGGCATGATAATCTTCAATATTTTCAAAAACAACCGCTTTGCCTTCATGTTTTAATAATGCAGCTGTTGCGGCAGATGGTTTCATCACTGCACCATCGGGTGCTAGATTTCCCTTTAATACAACAATGCCTGATGATTCTTTAAATGGAGTTTTTAATGTACCAATAATATCTCGGTCATGCACTTGTGCAGCAGCTGCATTTTCTCCAATCGTTTTTCCATTCACTGTTATTGAAGATTCATGTAATACATTTCCCATTTCTTTTATAATAGCTGGAAGTCCTCCTGCATAATATAAATCTTCTAAATAATAAGTGCCTGATGGTTGCAGATTAGCTAACAATGGTATATCACGAGAATGAGTATCAAAATCGGCTAATGTTAAGTCAACGCCTATTCGACCTGCTATGGCTAGCAGATGAATGACAAAATTAGTTGAACCTCCTATCGCTGCATTTACTTTTATTGCATTTAAAAAAGCTTCTCTTGTTAAAATTTTTGAAAGATGCATTTCTTCTTTCACCATTTCGACAATGCGTCTTCCTGATAATTGTGAAAGTACTTTACGTCTTGCATCCACAGCAGGTATTGAAGCATTATTAGGTAAAGACAATCCTAGTGATTCTACCATTACAGCCATTGTAGATGCAGTTCCCATGACAGCGCAATGTCCTTGCGTTCGCGCCATACAAGCTTCTGCTTCAATAAATTCTTCTTCGGTCATCTGTCCTAATTTACTTGCCGCATCAAATCGCCAAATATCAGAAGTACCTATATCCTTCCCTTTCCAATGCCCTTTTAACATGGGCCCTCCGGATATAACAAGAGTAGGTATATTAACACTACAAGCCCCCATCACTAAGGAAGGTGTCGTTTTATCACAACCACATAATAATACAACACCATCAATGGGATTAGCGCGGATAGATTCTTCTACATCCATACTTACTAAATTTCGATACAACATGGCAGTTGGTTTCACTAAGGTTTCCCCTAATGACATCACAGGAAATTCAACTGGGAATCCGCCCGCTTCGAGTACCCCTTTTTTTACCATCTCTGCAAGCTCTCTTAAATGACCATTACACGGTGTAAGTTCACTCCATGTATTACAAATACCAATCACCGGCTTCCCTTCAAACATATCGTGAGGAACACCTTGATTTTTCATCCATGCACGATAAATAAATCCATCCTTGCCCTTTCGTGCAAACCAGTTACTACTTCTTAACTTTTTTGATGACATGATGTATTATTTGAGTAAAATGATTATCCTATTACTCCCCCAATTTAATTTAAATTATTGAACCTAGGATTGATTCCTAGCTATATTTTAATGTAGCATTTATTGGCAGAGGCCCATTATAAATTAAAAAATGATAAATATTAAATGATTTTCAATTTTATGTCGTAAATTAAATACAAAAAAGTATGGTTACTACCACCTGGATCATCTTAGTATTATTTGCCATTGCATTTATTTACATTTTTGTATCTGATATAATAAAGCATAAAAACCATTTAGAAAATGCAAGTTGGATGACTACGGGCTTTATTGGTTTTATAGTTAATTTTTTTGATGTATTAGGTATTGGTGCATTTGCTCCTCAAACTGCACTATTAAAATTCACAAAGCAAACCTCCGATAAATTAATTCCCGGGACGATGAATGTAGCCAATACTTTGCCCGTATTAATTCAGGCCATCATTTTTATTCAAGTAATAGAAGTTGAACCTGTCACTTTGATTGTTATGTTTTTAACTGCAATGGGTGGCGCTATTTTAGGTGCTGATATTGTTGCCAAACTTTCTGAGAATAAGATAAGATTCACCATGAGTATTGCTTTATTAATCACAGCAGGATTTATGTTTGCTAACAAAATGCATTGGATACATGGCGAAGGCATTGCGATAGGCATACATGGATGGAAACTAGTAATCGCAGGTGTTATTAATTTTATTTTAGGCGCTATGATGACTGCTGGCGTTGGCTTATATGCTCCTTGTATGGCATTGGTTTTTTTATTGGGATTATCTCCTCAAGTGGCCTTCCCTATTATGATGGGCTCCTGTGCATTTTTAATGCCCCCTGCTTCCTACAAATTTATAAAGTCTGGTTCTTATAATAAAAAAGCAGCTTTAGGTATGGCCATACCTGGCATTGTTGCCGTATTGATTGCTGCATTTATTGTAAAGTCATTACCACTAGATACACTTCGTTGGTTAGTGCTTATCATTATCGTTTACACTTCTGTGACCATGTTTTGGAGTGCTATTAAAAATAAATAAAGTACTTTTTTAAATTGATTCATTACAAGCCCCTCAATTTTATGAAAAAAATAATTATTGTATTATTTTTTGGGTTCATTCCTTTTATACTTTTTGCACAAAAGCAAGAAAATAAAATAAAAGATTTTGGATTAAAAAATTACACATCGGTTTCTACCACTTTACCGCACAGTGAATCAAAAACATGGTATTTAAAATGCAAGATGCCTTATAATTGTCAATTTCAACAATGGATTGAAATTGAAAGCGACCATTCAGATTCAATCACTTTTACCTCAACCAATCCTTTGGTATTATACCTTACCCCACATGAAAAAATAAATACAATCCCAGCCACAAAAATATACGAAGCAAAAAATTGGATAAGTGGCGAAGGTGCTGTTTATGAAATACCTGCTGGAATGATCGTAAAAAAGGTACAATATAGGGAAACAGGATACAACACAACTTTAGCTGGCTCCTTTCACAGCAACGATGAGGATTTTAATATACTTTGGAAAAAAGGAGCACGAACTGCTTATTTATGTATGAGGGATTGGTTTTTTGATTGCCCCGATCGAGAAAGAGTTGGTTTTTGGGGAGATGGCACACCCGAATTAAATCAGTGTTTTTATGCATTTGATGAAAAAGCACATGTAATTAGTAAGGAATTAGTTTTAAGAAAATTAGATCCTAAATTTTATCCAGGACAACAATTAGAATTTTTAGGTGAATATGGAATTTGGTTTTACTACTTGCAAACAGGGGATATGGAAACCATGCAAACCATCTACCCTACTACTAAAAATTTTTTATTTAATGTTTACAAGCCAGGAAATAAAAGACAATGGTTTGATTGGGGTAAAGAAAATAAAGATATCCCGATTATTGAGACCTGTTTTATGTATAATGACTTAAGTGTTTTGAAAAAAATAGCAATGATCACCCATCATGAAACTGATACTACTTTGATTAATTTTAAAATGGATAGTATTCAAAAATCATTTGATGCTAAATATTGGAATGGCAAAGCTTTTCAATCCAACATCGTTCCAGAACCTGATGACCGCGCCAATGCCATGGCCATTAATGCAGGATTGGCAACTAGAGAAAAATGGAATTTGATTTACGAAAATGTATTAACTACAAAAACTTTTGCAAGTTGCTTTTTTGATAGATGGGTGTTTGAAGCATTATGTAAAATGGGAAAAGAAGACGCTGCCTTATTAAGAATGTACAATAGGTACAAAACCATGATTGACGCCCCCTTCACAACCCTATGGGAGCATTATGATAGATGGTGGGCATCCTACATCAATGCTTTTGATGAAGGATCTTCACTGAATCATGGCTGGAACCCACCTGTAATTAATTTATCAAAAACCATCAGCGGAATTAGCCCAATCACAGCAGGCTGGGAACAATATCAAGTATTCCCTCAATTAGGATTTTTAAAACAGGTTTCAGTGGTGGTGCCCACTATTAAAGGCGAAATAAAAGTGGATTATAGTAAGCAAAGTTCAAAATATTTGATTCATTTAAATTCGCCTTTAAAAACAACCGCATTGGTAGGAATACCTAAAAAAGAATTTGATACAATACAATCAATAAAAATAAATAATAACCTTGTTTGGAAAAAGAACTTAAGTACTAAATTAAAAGGCGTAATTAAAATAATACAAAATGAGGATCAAATTTTAATTGAATTAATGCCAGGCATCTGGGATATCAGTTGCGAAGGCAAATTAAAAATGAATAACACTAAATTAAGCAGCAAGCCAAGGATTTTGGAACCCTCTTTAGATAAAAAAAATTGGACAGCCTATGCTTCAGTAAAAGACAGTAGCTTTTTATTTAGTGGGGACAATATCCCTATTCGAATTAATGCACAAAATGCAATTGATAATGATCATTGGACAGGCTGGAGAGATATGACGCATCTTCAATATCCTGGGCAATTTTTTGTAGTAGACATGAAAACAAAACAATCATTTAGTAAAATTGAGCTTGAAAACAGTTGGGCCCTTTGGGATAGCCCAAAGGAATATGCAGTAAGTGTTTCTAATGATGGCAAAACATGGAGCACCCCCATTGCAACGGGCAAAGGACAATTAGGTATTACCACTATCAACTTTATAACGCAAGAATCGCAATTTATAAAAATTACACAAACCGGATCTGACCCAACCTACCATTGGTCAATTTACGAGTTACAAGTTTTTAAATAATTATGTACTGTAATGTATGAATATGATGTAAATTTATATAAGAAAAATAAACGATGCATGCCCAACATTCCTAGTATATTTAATGATGTGATTGGTCCCGTAATGAGAGGCCCATCTAGCTCTCATTGTGCTGCATCACTGCGCATTGCACGAATTTGTCGTGATTTAATGGAGGGGCAAATAAAAGATATATTAATCGAATTTGATCCAAATGGTTCTTTAGCCACCACTCACAAAAGTCAAGGTTCTGATATGGGTTTATTTGGTGGATTTTTAGGATGGGAGGCTTTTGATGAGCGTTTACCCGATTCTGAAAAACATTTATCTACTGCTGGGATACATTATTCTATTGAAATTGTCACTCTTGAGGAAAAACATCCCAACACTTATAAAATAACATTATCTAACGAAAAAGAATCAAAAGAAGTCATTGCTATTTCAACTGGCGGCGGAATGATTGAAGTTATTTATATTGATGGCAATCGAGTTTCCATTGCAGGTGATTATTATGAAACTCTCATCTATTGTAATCAATCGGAGCCAATACTCACCTATTTAAAATCAACTATTGATTTTGATGAGATTATTTTTCACCAAAGAGAAATATCTTTTATTGAAATTAAATCTCAAAATAATTTACCCGACCTTATTTGTAAGGAAATAATGCAAATGCCTTCGGTAACAGCTATAAAATTTGTTCAGCCTGTTCTACCTATCATGGCCAGAAAAAATTTATCGGTTCCTTTTATTTCATGTGATGAAATGCTCGAATACAATAAAGATAAAAATAAAGCACTTTGGGAATTAGCTGTTGATTACGAAAGTAAGCGTGGCAATATTAGTGCTCAGGAAGTAATGGATAAAATGAAATTGATTATTCATATCATGGGAGCTGCCATTGAAACTGGATTAAAGGGTACCCATTATGATGATCGAATTTTAGGAAGCCAGTCTCCTAATTTTAAAAAGAACCTAGACGCCAACCATTTATTGAATGGCGATGTGATGAATAATACGATCATGTATGTCACCTCCATTATGGAAGTTAAAAGTTCAATGGGTGTCATTGTAGCCGCCCCTACTGCAGGATCCTGTGGTGGTTTACCAGGCGTAGTATTTGGGACTGCCCATGCATTACATTTAAAAGAAGATGCAATTATAAAAGCAATGTTAAGTGCAGGTTTAATAGGCGTATTTATTGCCGCTCATGCTACATTTGCTGCCGAAGTAGGTGGCTGTATGGCCGAGACAGGATCTGGTGGCGGTATGGCCGCTGCAGCTTTAGTAGAAATGAATGGGGGTAGTTTAGCACAATCCATTGCAGCCGCTTCACTTGCATTGCAAAACTCTTTGGGTATTATTTGCGACCCCATTGGCAATCGTGTAGAAGCTCCTTGCCTTGGTCGCAACGTCATGGCCGCCATGAATGCCATCTCTTCTGCAAATATGGCCTTATCTAATTATGAACACCTCATACCCTTAGATGAAGTAATCAATACAATGAAAGCTGTCGGCGATCAAATACATCATACGTTAAGGTGCACTAATTTAGGAGGTTTATCTATCACTCCTACAGCACAAAAAATTGAAGCCATGCTGGAAGCCAACCCGCCTAGTTTTTATAAAAGCTGCTAATTTTAATAATTTACATTTTACCGCAAAAAAAAGTAGCCCGCATTTCTGAGGACTACTTTTTAATAAATCTATATCTTAATTATTTCGCTTTTCTTGGCAACTTTGCATCTCTTTGCGCTGTATTATAAGTGAAAGCAGCAATAATAGTAGCCATTTGCTTTAAATCATCCTCTATCAAATGATCATATACATCCATATTGCTATGATGTGTTTTTGTATTGTATTCGATTGGATCTTGAATAAATTGAAAACCAGGTAAGCCAACACCGTCAAAGGATTGATGATCCGTTCCTCCTGTATTGCTAATAGTAATGGTGTTAGCACCTAAATCATTAAAGGGTGTAAACCAACTTGAAAAGATACTTGCACAATCTGCATTCCCTTGTAAATAAATACCTCTAATTTTTCCAGTACCATTATCTATATTATAATAAGCAGAAAATTTTTGGTGTGCTGTATTTGGTTTCCCAGATTCATCCATGAATGTTTTTTTCACATATCCTCTTGAACCCAATAAACCTTGCTCCTCTCCACTCCATAAGCCAATACGAATAGTACGCTTAGGTTGCACTCCAATAGCTTTTAATATACGCATTGCTTCCATCATTACAGATGATCCAGCTGCATTATCTGTTGAACCAGTTCCTGATTGCCATGAATCCAAATGAGCTCCAATCATCACTACTTCATCCTTTAACAAAGGATCTGTTCCTGGAATTTCAGCAATGACATTATAACCTTGTAAATCTTTATTTTGAAATTTTGCTTTTACATCTGCTTCCATTGAAACTGTTGTTCCTGATTTAGCAATTCTTAAAAGTGTATTATAATCTTCAATACCCAACACCATATCTAAAAAGTTTTCAGGATCAGTTCCTTTATAGGCGCCACCGCCTTGAGCAAACATGGTTCCATCATGGTTACGAACACCAGAAGTCACCATTCCAATAGCACCTTCTTCCTTGGCCATTGCTTTTAATAAATTACTTGTACGCATAGCAGTACCACCGCCGCTGCGTGCAAATTGCTCACGCATTCTGCGCATTTGAGCAGTGTCTGTTGTTTGAGGACGAGCGCCACCTGCTTGTGGAGTAGCTGCAGCCATTTTAAGTAACTCTTCATCAGTGTATCGAGTTGCATCTGCTTTAAAGCTTTGTTTATACGCATCCAATTGATCAATGATGATCAACTTCCCTTTTAATTGACCCTTATAGGCTTGCAAGGATGCTGAATCTTTTAACGCAATCACTAATAAAGTTCCTTTTTTTAAACCCTTGGTTCCTGATGTCCAAGTTTTAGGCCAAGCAAGTAAAGGTTTATAATAAGGTGCTGTCATTGCTAAATACATTTTTTCTAAATCCCATCCCTTTCCAAATTCACCCCATGGGTCAATTACCGCATTTTCTAATCCCCATCCACCTAATGTTTCTTTAGCATAATTAGCAGCGCGCATATACCCTTCCGAGTTGGTTAAACGACTACCACTTTTATCAGTTAAATTAAATGCAATATCCATAATTTTAGATCTTTGCAATCCTTCCTCTCTTATTTTAAGCATCATTGCTTGGTCCACCGTTTCTTGCCCAATACTCCACATTGGAAGGGACAAAATGATGAATAATAAGCCTACTCCTATTTTTTTCATGTGTTTTATTTTACATTATTTAATACAACTAATTTAACCAAAACATTCCATTTAAAAACAGTAATTATATAAATGGTTAAGCAAGGGCAATCATTTTCATGATTAGCACCTAAGTGACTGACTTACAATTCGAAAGATGATTTTATCTAAATTAAAATAGCTGCTATTTTATGATATATTAATGTCATATATATAGTAAAAGGAGTAGCATTATTGTTGATATAGCCGTATTTTTGTATTAGTCACTTTTTTGTTTATAATGTTTGCTAGCATCCTTAAAATGGGAAGAAATCAAAAAAATCTATCATGGAAAAAAGACAATTTATTAAAGACGTTTTATTAACCACCCTTGCTGCTCCAATTGGATTAACGGGTTTAGCGCAAGCATTTAAACAAAAATCAAGTATGCCTGCGCCTGTTTTAGCAGAACATGAAGACTTTTGGCTTACAATTCGGAATCAATATCTTTTAAAACCAGATTATATTAATTTAGAAAATGGCTATTATAATTTTATTCCACAGCCTATCTTAAATAAATACATCGAGCATATTAAGGAAGTCAACTACCAAGGCTCTTATTATATGAGAACAGTTCAATGGGATAATAAAAATAAAATTGCTGCTCGTTTGGCTGGTGTGGCTGGTTGCTTGCCTGAGGAATTAATCATTACCCGAAATGCCACCGAATCATTGGACTTGGTGATTGGTGGATTTGATTGGAAAAAAGGGGATGAAGCCGTCATGGCAGTTCAAGATTATGGATCGATGCAAGATATGTTTGAACAAGTAAAAAACAGATACGGCGTTGTGAATATAAAAGTTTCTGTACCAAATCACCCAGCCAATGACGAAGAAATTGTAGCCTTATATGAAAATGTGATTACGCCCAAAACAAAAGTGATGTTGGTGAGTCACATGGTTAATATTACTGGACATATTTTACCTATTAAGAAAATATGTGCCATGGCGCATTCCAAAGGGGTGCAAGTAATTGTTGATGGGGCGCATGCATTTGCTCATTTCAATTATCGAATTGATGATTTAGGTTGTGATTATTATGCAGCATCTTTACATAAATGGCTAAGCACCCCATTAGGTGCAGGCATATTATACATAAATAAAAATAATGTAAAAAATTTATGGCCTTTACTAGCAGATGGTGAAAAACAATTAGATAAAATTGGTCGCTTAAACCATATTGGCACCCATCCTGTTCATACCGACTTAACCATTAATGATAGTATCGATTATTATGAAATGATTGGTGCTGAAAACAAAGAGGCTAGATTGCGTTTTTTACAAAATTATTGGACAAGTAAAGTAAGAAATAATCCAAAAATTGTCATCAATACCACCAAAGATCAAACTAGGTGTTGCGGAATTGCCAATGTGGGTGTGGTAGGAATGAAACCTAGCGATTTAGCCACCCGACTAATGAAAGAATTTAAGATATTCACTGTAGCCATTGATTACGCTAATGTTATTGGCTGTCGTATTTGTCCAAATGTATACACTACTACCGAGGAACTTGATCAATTTGTTAAAGCATTAAATATTTTATCAGATAATGTATAGCAACTTTAAACGAACGACCGAAGAATCGAGCTTATATCATGACATTGAAAAAATGGGAACTGCTGCTATTTTAAAAAATATCAATACAGAAGATAAAAAAGTAGCCGAGCAAGTGGAAAAACAAATTCCACAAATACAATTACTCATAGATGCTGTTGCACATAAATTACAAAACGGGGGTCGTCTTTTTTATATAGGTGCTGGCACCAGTGGTCGCTTAGCCCTAGTAGATGCAAGCGAATGCCCTCCTACCTTTGGCGTTTCAGAAGATATGATCGTAGGCATCATTGCAGGTGGCCAAAAAGCTATGTTTCATGCTGTTGAGAATGCCGAGGACAATATGGATCAAGCATGGTTGGATTTACAAGCTTATCAAGTGAGCAATTTAGATGTGGTGGTTGGCATTGCTGCAAGTGGCACTACACCCTATGTCATTGAAGGATTAAAAAAATGTCAACAAGAAGGCATCACTACAGGTAGTATTAGTTGTAATGCAAATAGTCCTATTTCTGCTCACGCGCATTTCCCTATTGAAGTGGTGGTTGGACCTGAATTTGTGACAGGAAGTACACGCATGAAAAGTGGTACTGCACAAAAAATGGTGTTGAATATGATATCCACTTCGGTGATGATTAAATTGGGCCGTATCAAAGGAAATAAAATGGTGAATATGCAATTGACCAACCAAAAATTATTTGATCGAGGCGTAAAGATGATCATGGATGAACTTAATATACAAGATAAAGCAAAAGCCACACAGCTATTAAATACTTATGGTTCGGTTAAAAAAGCAATTGAAATGGCCGGTGAATAAAGGGATTACCTTTAGATACTTGAAACTCAAGGACATTTAAATCATTGCTTTTACCCTCCCACAACTGCCTGTGAATTAGCTACAATTAACAGCATTCTGCCAATTTTCCACAACTCGCTAAACGCCTTCAATTTCAATCTCTTATAGCGTAACTTCACCAATAATATTAAAAGTTATGCTAAAAGTGGGCGTGTTTGGAGTTGGTCATTTGGGTAAATACCATTTAAATAACTGGAGAGAAATTCCCGAAGTGCAATTGATTGGATTTTTTGATCCCAACAATGAAAATGCTCATGAAGTTGAAGCAACTTATGGTCTTAAAAGATATATGGATGAGGAAGCACTCATTGCGGCTTGTGATATCATTGATGTGGTAACCCCTACTCATTTACATTTTCCCGTTTGTGAAATGGCGATAAAAATGGGTAAAAATGTTTTTGTTGAAAAACCAATGGCTAATACGATCGAAGAAGGTAAAACTATTGTCAACATGGTGAAGGAAGCCAATGTTAAATTACAAGTAGGGCATGTTGAACGATTTAATCCCGCCTATACCGCTTTAAAAGATTTGGCATTGAATCCGCTTTTTATCGAAGTGCACCGCCTGGCTCAATTTAATCCAAGGGGTACTGAAGTAAGTGTAATTTTAGATTTAATGATACACGATATTGATATTATTTTAAGTATCGTAAAAAGTGATGTTAAAAATATTTCTGCAAGTGGTGTAGCCGTTTTAACAGACACGCCAGATATTGCGAATGTGCGCATCGAATTTAATAATGGCTGTGTTGCTAATTTAACAAGCAGCAGAATTAGTATGAAAAAAATGCGTAAAATTAGATTGTTCCAAAAAGACGCTTATATCGGGATTGATTTCTTAGAAAAAAATACAGAGATCATCAAATTACAACAACCTGGCGATACAGATGCCTTTTCGTTTGATATTGAAACTCACCAAGGCACTAAAACCATTTCCATTACCAACCCTGTCATTGAGCAAGGCAATGCTATCAAAGCAGAATTAAGCAGCTTTGTACATTCCATAATGAATGACGAGACTCCGATTGTGAATGAAATGGATGGTTATTTAGCGATGGAAGTGGCACATCAAATTTTAGAAAAAATAAGCAAAAGCACTTCTAAAGTAAGTCAAACATTAGCTCAGGACGATTCACCTAGAGAAGATTTAAATACAGATTAATTAAGATTAAGCAAGTCGCTTTGTTAGTACATAAGTGGCAATAGCTAAATCCAAAGGTCTTGTAATTTTTATATTTTCAAATTCACCATCCACTAAATATACGGCTTGCCCACTAGCTTCTACGACATTGGCTTCATCTGTAAAATGGGATTGATAAGGCTGCTCAAAAGCTTTTAACAACAAATCAGATTGAAAAGTTTGCGGGGTTTGAATTAACATCACTTTTTCACGATCAAATAAACGGTGTTCTTCATTTTCCATAATGCGTACCGTATCTGTTGAGCTTACTGCTGGAATGGCCGATCCTTTTTCAACAGCTTGCTGATAACATCTTTGTATTAAAGCGGGCGTTAACAAACATCTAACTGCATCATGTACAAATACAATAGATTTTTGTTGCACCATGGCTAATCCATTTTTTACAGACTGAAATCGAGTATCCCCTCCAGCTATAAATTGGATCTTATTTTTTATTTTATTTAATAAAAGCTTTTTACCTTCTTCAATATAACCTTCTGGAAGTACCACTACTAATTCGATATCTTCAAAAGCATTCACAAATTGATCAATGGTGTGTAATAAAATTGCTTTCCCTTCAATGTTTAAAAATTGCTTTGGGACGACGGATCCCATTCTTTGCCCTGTTCCTCCTGCCACAATAATGGCTATTTTTTTAGAATACATCAGATTATATTATAGAAATTATAAAATATTAAAAATCAATATTACTTAACAAGTAATTTAACCACTTCCAATTGTAATACATTTTTATTAATTGGCGCCGTACCAACAAGCTCACAAACCAAACCTCCAGCAATATTAGCAATCTCAGCAGCCAATGAAATATTTTTGCTACTAGCATATACCAATGAGGCAACTGCAATAACAGTATCTCCCGCACCACTTACATCCGATATATTACGAATATGAGTTGGAATTAATTTATGATCTGTTGCGTTGGCATAATACACTCCATGTTCTGATAAAGTGATGAACGAAATGGTATTTTGAAGACTTTGGTGTAAAGCAGTATGTACTTTATTTAAATTATCCAAATTGACATCACCTATGGAAATTTTTAAACCTTCCTTTACTTCTTTTAAATTAGGCTTGAATATAGTACAGCCTTTATAAGCTAAAAAGTTTTTTTGTTTAGGATCTACCGAAGTTGGAATTCCTTTTTTATTACAATACAAAATTACAGACTCAATAACACGTGGTGTTAAAACCCCTTTATTATAATCCTCTATAATTATAACAGCTGGATTTTCAGTATCTACATAAGCATAAAAATTAGCTAACAATATATCCTCCTCTACTGTTGTAATATCATTCGTATGTTCATGATCCAATCGCATCATCTGTTGATTGCGACCCATGATACGCACTTTATTGGTCGTTACCCTAGCTTCACTTGAACTAATATAATTGGTATTGATTTCTTCTTTTTTTAACAAGCCCATTAATTCATTCCCTTCGGTATCCTTTCCTATGATAGCAAACAAAGCAGTCGGCACTCCTAAAGCCCTTAAATTCAATGCTACATTAGCAGCACCACCTACCCTTATTTCCTTTTTTTGTAATGAGACAATAGGTACGGGCGCTTCGGGTGAAATACGATCTACATTACCCCACCAATAAGTATCCAGCATAATATCGCCTATCACTCCAATTTTGGTATTGGAAAAGGTTTCAAAGAGATCGATATAGGCTTTTTCATCCATCATGTTTAATCCGTTTTTTTATTGCGTAACGCGATGTAATACAAAGGTATACCAATGAGCGTAATAATTAAGCCCGGCCAAGTAAAATTAGGCTTATAGATGATTAATAATATACAAAAGCAAGAACCCATTAATATATAAATCGCTGGTAAAATTGGATATCCAAAAGCTTTATAAGGGCGCTCTAATTCTGGACGTTTTTTACGAAGAATAAAAATACCAATTATTGTAAGCACATAAAATATTACTACAATGAAAGATACCATATCCAATAAATCACCATACTTCCCACTTAAACATAATAAACTTGCTACAATACATTGTGCCCATAATGCCCATTCTGGAACTGCATTTTTATTTAAGACACCTGCTTTTTTAAAGAATAAACCATCTTTGGCCATAGTATAATAAACCCTAGCTCCCGCCAAGATCAAACCATTATTACATCCAAAAGTGGAAATCATAATCATCACTGCAATTACGTAGGTCCCTATATTTCCAAAAATTACTTTAGAAGCAGCCACGGCGACTCTATCTGCCGGCGCATGTGCAATATCATTTAAAGGCATTACGCTTAAGTACATCAAATTGGCAGCTATATAAATTACTGTTACAATTAGGGTTCCTAAAAATAAACTGAGTCCGATATTTCGTTTTGGATTTTTTATTTCTCCTGCTATAAAAGTGACATTATTCCATGCATCACTACTAAAAATAGAACCTACCATGGAAGCAGCAATAGCTCCTAATATAGCTACCCCAAATAATGGAGTTGTACTTCCATCTGTAGCAATGGATTTCATTGCCCATGCATTTTCCCAGTTCTCATTCCAAATGCTAGATTTAGAAGCTAATAAAAATCCAAAACCAATCAATCCAAATAAGGATGCTAACTTAGTAACAGTAAAAGTGGTTTGTATTATTTTCCCTCCCTCCACTCCTTTTGTATTTATAAAAGTCAATAAAATAATAATAGCGATAGAGATAAGCTGAGCAGGGTAAATTTTAATCATACCCATTTGAAAAAGCATATTGGCATCAATCATTTCCAAGGAGGGGAAAAAATATCCAGCAAACTTACTAAACGCAACACCTACTGCTGCTATTGTACCTGTTTGAATCACCGAAAAAAAACTCCAACCATATAAAAAGCCCAATAAAGAATTATAAGATTCTTTTAAATAGACATATTGGCCTCCTGCTTTTGGATACATGGCACTCAACTCACCATAGCTTAATGCAGCGGTAAGCGTCATAAAGCCTGTAATTAACCAAACCACTAATAACCAGCCCGCAGACCCCACATTTCTTGTGATATCGGCACTTACTATAAATATACCCGACCCAATCATACTACCCGCAACAATCATTGTAGCATCTAATGCACTTAATCTTGGTTTAAATTCGGAAGTTTCGGTGTTGGACATAATGTTTGATTGTGTATGTAAATAAAAAATCCTTCACGATGCATCGGGAAGGATTTAAGCTTAATTAATTTTTTGGTTTATACTCTGAATTTAGGCCTTTTATAATATCAGCAGTGATGTCATAAGCCGTATCCTTGTAATACATTAAGTCGGGGTTACTCGAGAAAATATAAGAAAAGGTTTTATCCTTGTTATACTTTTCCAAAAAAAGTTCGATTTTCTTTTTTACTTCTTGTAGTTTTCTAAAACTTTCCTCTTGTAATTCTTGTGATAATTGTTGTTCCTTATTGGTATAATTTTTTTCTAATTGTGCTAATTCCTGTTGTCTACTTCCAATTTCGGCTTGGGATAAAAATTGTCCATTTTTTTGTAGCTCTTGGTACTTTACAGAAAACGCATTTTTTAATGCAGCTAATTGTTTTGCATTATCCATATCCTTTACTTGTAATGCCGATTTCACTTCCTTAAAAAAGGAATAACTATTTTGAATAGAATCAATTTCAAAATAAGCTACTTTGGTTCCCGCTCCATTTGCGGCAGATGATTTGATTGGCGTATCCGTGTTGCTAAAATGCAACACATACAAAATGATAACTGCAATAGCTAAAACCCCATTTACGACCCAGTTGATTGACTTCATTGAACTACTTATTTAATGTAATATACGGCAAATAACATATCGCCCTACCCTATAAAAATAAGAAAAATCAGATGGATAAAAATGAAAAAAGGCAGGAAATATGACTACTTCCTGCCTTTTAACAAAATCTATACTTGAATATTATTCCTCTTCGTCAAAGCTCATCGCTTCGCGCGTAGTGGCCAATACTTCGTATTCTTCTTTGCTTCCAACGATCAATTTTTCGAACTCTTTTTGACCGGTACCAGCAGGGATAAGATGTCCTGTAATTACATTCTCTTTCAATCCCAACATTAAGTCCACTTTACCTTGGATAGCCGCTTGGCTTAATACCTTGGTTGTTTCTTGGAATGACGCAGCTGAGATCCAGCTTTGTACACCTAAAGAAGCTTTAGTAATACCTAATAATACAGGTCGAGCAGTGGCAGGTTTTGCATCACGCACTTCAACCACTTTTTTATCCGAACGGCGTAAAATTGAATTTTCTTCTCTTAATTCACGCACAGTTACAATTTGTCCAGCTTTTAAAAGTGCACTTTCGCCTGCATCTGTAACTACTTTCTTATCATAAATACGATCGTTCTCTTGAATAAAGTCATAACGATCTTCTAAGTCCTCCTCTAAGAATTTAGTATCACCGGCATCAACGATTTCAACTTTCTTCATCATTTGACGCACGATTACTTCAATGTGTTTATCATTAATTTTTACCCCTTGTAAACGGTAAACTTCTTGAATTTCATTCACTACATATTCTTGTACTGCAAAAGGACCTCTGATTGCTAAGATATCTGCAGGAGCAATTTGACCATCTGATAAAGGAGAACCTGCCTTAACGAAATCGCTGTCTTGAACCAAGATTTGACGCGTTAAAGGAACAAGGTACTTTTTCACCATACCATCTTTTGACTCAACAATAATCTCTCTGTTACCACGCTTGATATTACCAAATGCTACGATACCATCAATCTCACACACAATCGCAGGGTTACCTGGATTACGTGCTTCAAATAATTCAGTAACACGAGGTAAACCTCCAGTGATATCTCTTAATTTTCCTAATACTCTTGGAATTTTAACTAATACATGACCCGCTTTCACTTCAATACCTTCTTCAATAACAATGTGTGAACCTACTGGTAAGTTATAGTTTTTGGTATCCTTACCTCCTTCTAATATAATAGTTGGAATTTTTGTTTTATCCTTAGATTCAATAACCACTTTTTCACGGTGACCTGTTTGCTCATCCGCTTCATCGCGATAGGTAAATCCTTCAGTAATATTTTCGAATTTAATTTTACCATTTTGTTCAGCAACAACGACATTGTTAAATGGATCCCAAGTACAAATAACATCACCTTTTTTAACTTGTGCGCCATCTTTAACAGCTAACAAAGCACCATAAGGAACGTTATTCGTAATCATTAAACGATCATTCTTCACATCCATAATTCTTACTTCACCAGTTCGTCCAATAACCACTTTAACTTTATTACCATCATTATTAATCGTATCAACTGTTCTTAAGCCATCAAACTGAATAGTACCGTCAAACTTAGCGTTTAAGCTAGATTCAACTGATGAAGATCCCGCAACACCACCCACGTGGAAAGTACGTAATGTTAACTGAGTACCTGGCTCACCAATAGATTGTGCAGCAATAATTCCCACTGCATCACCTCTTTGAGTTACATAACCAGTTGCTAAGTTTCTACCATAACAGCTTACACAAACACCACGCTTACATTCGCAAGTTAATACAGAGCGAATTTCAACTGTCTCAATACCTGCATCTTCGATGGCACGTGCTGTATCAATCATAATTTCTTCACCCGCTGCTACCATTAATTCATTGGTTAACGGATTGAATACATCATGTAATGAAGTACGACCTTCAATTCTATCTGCTAATGGTTCAATAATATCTTCGTTATCTTTTAATGCACTTGTTGCAATACCACGTAAGGTTCCGCAATCTTCTTCAGAGATAACCACATCTTGAGAAACATCCACTAAACGACGAGTTAAGTAACCCGCATCCGCAGTTTTCAATGCAGTATCCGCCAAACCTTTACGAGCACCATGCGTTGAGATAAAGTAATCCAATACGTTCAATCCACCTTTAAAGTTAGATAAGATTGGGTTTTCAATAACCTCAGATCCTGTGCTACCACTCTTACGAGGTTTAGCCATCAATCCACGAATACCTACCAACTGCTTAACCTGAGTTTTACTACCTCTCGCACCTGAATCCAACATCATATAAACTGAGTTAAATCCTTGCTTATCGATCGCCATTTCACGAATCAATGTTTCAGTGATACGTGTATCTACTCTACTCCAAATATCAATAACCTGATTGTAACGCTCATTGTTGGTGATTAAACCCATGTTGTAGTTTTCCCAAACTTCTTCTACTTCAATTTTAGCGCCATCTAATAATGCCTGTCTTGTTGCAGGAACAACTAAGTCATTCACGTTAAAGGATAAACCTCCACGGAATGCCATTTTAAATCCTAAAGTTTTAATGTCATCCAAGAATTTAGCAGTAGTAGGAACGTCAGTGATTTTAATAATATCACCAATGATCTCTCTCAAACTTTTCTTAGTTAATAAAGCATTAATGTAACCAACAGGTTTTGGTACATGTTGATTAAACAACACACGACCTACTGTGGTATCAATTAATTTTATTAACAACACTCCGTTTTCACGCACTGTTGTTCTTACTTTAATATTAGCATGTAAATCAACTTGATTTTCATTATATGCAATGATTACCTCATCTAAATTATAAAACGCCTTACCTTGACCTTTAATGGTTTCAGTTTCGTTGGTGATTTTTCCTTTAGTGATATAATACAATCCTAATACCATGTCCTGAGAAGGAAGGGTGATAGGAGTACCATTTTGAGGGTTTAAGATATTATGTGAAGACAACATCAATAATTGTGCTTCCAAAATAGCCGCATGGCTTAATGGAACGTGCACCGCCATTTGGTCACCATCAAAATCCGCGTTAAACGCTGAGGTAACCAAAGGATGTAATTGAATTGCCTTTCCTTCAACTAATTTAGGTTGGAAAGCTTGTATTGATAAACGGTGCAATGTTGGGGCACGGTTTAACATCACAGGATGTCCTTTCAATATATTTTCTAAGATATCCCAAATAATAGCTTCTTTTTTATCAACTAATTTCTTAGCCGACTTCACTGTTTTTACGATACCTCTTTCAATTAACTTACGAATAATAAATGGCTTAAATAATTCAGCAGCCATATCCTTAGGTAATCCGCACTCATGCATTTTTAAATCAGGTCCTACTACAATTACAGAACGACCAGAATAATCCACACGCTTACCTAATAAGTTTTGACGGAAACGACCTTGCTTACCTTTTAAAACATCAGATAAAGATTTTAACGCACGGCCACCCTCTGCTTTAACAGCATTAGATTTACGAGAGTTATCGAATAAAGAATCGATCGCCTCTTGTAACATACGCTTTTCATTACGCAAGATAACTTCAGGTGCTTTAATCTCTAACAAACGCTTTAAACGATTGTTACGAATAATAACACGACGATATAAATCGTTTAAGTCAGAACTTGCAAAACGACCTCCATCCAATGGCACCAATGGACGTAATTCAGGAGGTATAACAGGAATATATTTCATCACCATCCATTCTGGACGGTTGGTAATATGTGTTTGTGCTTCACGGAAAGATTCTACCACACTCAAACGCTTTAAAGCATCTGCTTTACGTTGTTGAGATGTTTCGTTGGCTGCCGCATTACGTAAAGAGAAACTTAATTCATCTAAATCTAATAAACCTAATAAATCGTGTACCGCATCGGCACCCATTTTAGCAACGAATTTTTGAGGATCGTCGTCGGGTAAGTATTGATTTTCCTTTGGTAAAGTATCTAATAAATCAAGGTACTCTTCCTCAGTTAATAAATCAGCCACTTTTAAGTTGTCTTTAATACCTGGTTGAATAACAACATATCTTTCATAGTAAATGATGGTTTCTAATTTCTTAGAACTCATTCCTAATAAGTATCCGATTTTGTTAGGTAAACTTTTGAAGTACCAAATATGAACAACAGGTACCACTAATTTAATGTGACCCATACGCTCACGACGCACTTTTTTCTCAGTTACTTCAACACCACAACGATCACAAACGATACCCTTATAACGGATACGCTTATACTTTCCACAAGCACACTCATAATCCTTTACTGGACCAAAGATACGCTCACAGAAAAGTCCATCTCTTTCTGGTTTGTAAGTACGATAATTAATAGTCTCGGGCTTTAACACTTCACCGAAACTTCTTTCCAAAATATTATCTGGCGATGCCAAACTAATAGTGATTTGCGAAAAAGCAGGTCTTTGTCTATTCTCTTTTTTGAATGCCATATTTTTTATTCATTTAGTCCCAGCTTTTACACTAGGACATTTTTAAGAATGTGGTGTTAATCAAATTTTAAATCTAATCCTAATCCTCTCAATTCATGTACCAACACATTGAATGATTCAGGGATACCAGCCTTAGGAATATTTTCGCCTTTTACAATGGCTTCATATGTCTTGGCTCTACCAATGATATCATCCGATTTAAGTGTCAACAATTCTTGTAAGATGTTAGCGGCACCATAAGCCTCCAATGCCCAAACCTCCATCTCTCCAAATCTTTGTCCACCAAATTGTGCTTTACCGCCTAATGGTTGTTGTGTAATTAAGCTGTATGGTCCAATAGAACGAGCGTGCATCTTATCATCCACCATGTGGTGTAACTTAATCATATAGATAATACCCACAGATGTTTTTTGGTGGAAACGATCACCCGTTTCTCCATCATATAAATAAGTATGTCCGTTATGAGGAATATTTGCTTTAACGCAAAGCTCTTCGATTTCAGTTGTGCTTGCACCATCAAAGATTGGCGTTGCAAATTTCACTCCTAATTTCTTACCTGTCCAACCAAGAATGGTTTCATAGATTTGACCTAAGTTCATACGAGAAGGTACCCCTAATGGATTCAATACGATATCCACTGGTGAACCATCTTCCATGAATGGCATATCCTCGGCACGAACAATTTTAGCTACGATACCTTTGTTACCATGACGACCCGCCATCTTATCTCCCACTTTTAACTTACGCTTCACCGCTAAATAAACTTTAGCTAATTTCAACACACCTGCTGGTAATTCATCACCAATAGAAATATTGAATTTTTCGCGCTTGTAACGACCTAATTCTTCATTGTACTTAATACTATAATTATGTAACAAAGTATTTACTAGATCATCCGTTTTTTTATCTCCAGTCCAACCTAATGGATTTACATTTTGGAAATCAATTGGAGATAAATTTTTAGTATTAAACTTACTTCCTTTAGAAATCAATGTTTCACCAAAGTTGTTTACTACACCAGGTGTTACTTGATCCTTTAATAAAGTTTGTAATTTTTCAACTAATAACTCTTTTAAAGTAACGTCGTTTTGCTCGTGTACTTTTTCAACTTTATCTAACAATGCTTTTTCACGCACTTTACCACTCTTATCTTTTTTAGCGCGTTGGAATAATTTTTTATCAATCACCACACCTTCTGTTCCATTAGGTGCTTTTAAAGAAGCATCTTTCGCATCACCTGCTTTGTCTCCAAAGATGGCACGCAATAATTTTTCCTCTGGTGTTGGATCAGACTCCCCTTTCGGTGTAATCTTTCCAATTAAAATATCTCCTTCCTTCACAGTAGCACCAATGCGGATAATACCATGTTCATCTAAATCCTTTGTGGCTTCTTCAGAAACGTTTGGTATATCAGAAGTTAATTCTTCCTCACCTAATTTAGTATCACGCACTTCTAATTCATATTCATCAATATGTATTGATGTAAATAAATCTTCACGCACCACTCTTTCACTAATTACAATCGCATCCTCAAAGTTGTAACCTTTCCATGGCATGAATGCCACTTGTAAGTTTCTTCCTAATGCAACTTCACCATCTTTAGTAGCATAACCTTCAGTTAAGAATTCTCCTTTTTTCACTTTTTGTCCTTTTTTAACTGCAGGACGCAAGTTGATACAAGTAGATTGGTTGGTTTTAATGAACTTAGTTAATTTATATATAATTAAGTCTTCATTAAAACTTACTAAACGGTCAACATCATTACGATTATAACGAACATGAATTTCATTTGCATCTACAAACTCAATCACACCTTCCCCTTCCGAATGCAATTGAATTCTTGCATCACGCGCTGCCTTTCCTTCCAAACCTGTTCCAACAATAGGAACTTCTGGACGAATTAAAGGAACCGCTTGTCTTTGCATGTTTGATCCCATCAACGCACGGTTGGCATCATCATGTTCTAAGAAAGGAATTAAAGATGCACTCAAACCAACAATTTGATTTGGCGCCACATCCATATATTCTACTTCTTCTTTATCTAAAATTGGGAAATCACCCGTATCACGAGAAACCACTTTGTCTTCAGCAAATTCACCTTTCTCGGTTAAATTCGTATTGGACTGAGCGATTTTTTTGTTTTCTTCTTCTTCCGCACTTAAATAACTCAAATGCTTCATATTCACTTTACCATTGTCAACTTTGCGGTAAGGTGTTTGTATGAAACCCATATCGTTAATCTTTGCGTGTACACACAAAGTAGAAATCAAACCAATGTTTGGTCCTTCTGGTGTTTCAATAGTACATAAACGACCGTAGTGAGAATAGTGTACATCTCGCACCTCAAAACCTGCACGCTCACGACTTAAACCACCGGGTCCTAATGCGGAGATACGACGCTTATGCGTGATCTCACTTAATGGATTGGTTTGGTCTAAGAATTGTGATAATTGTGAAGTTCCAAAGAAGGAATTAATAACAGAAGATAAAGTACGCGCATTGATTAAATCAACAGGAGTAAATACCTCGTTATCACGCACATTCATACGCTCACGAATAGTACGCGCCATACGCGCTAAACCTACTCCGAACTGAGCATACAATTGTTCTCCAACTGTACGAACACGACGATTGCTTAAATGATCAATATCGTCCACCTCTGCTTTACCATTGGTTAAACGAACTAAATATTTAACAATCTCAATAATATCATTTTTAGTCAAGACCTTTTTTTGGAAACCTAAGTCATGACCTAATTTTTTGTTGATTTTATAACGACCTACTTCACCTAAATCATAACGCTTATCAGAGAAAAATAATTTATCAATGATACCACGCGCCGTTTCATTGTCTGGGGCATCTGCTCCACGCAATTGACGGTAAATATGTTGAACCGCTTCCAACTCAGAGTTAGAAGTATCCTTGTTTAAGGTATTGTAGATAATTGCATAATCGCCACCTACGTCTTCTTTTTGAATGAATACGCTTTTCGCACCCATTTCAATAATAAGATTAACGGCATCTTGATCTAATACAGTATCACGCTCTAAAACAATTTCATTACGCTCGATACTAACTACTTCACCAGTATCTTCATCAACGAAATCTTCAACCCATGTTCTTAAAACACGAGCTGCTAATTTGCGACCGATTTGATTACCTAAAGTTTTTTTATCTGCTTTTACTTCGTCGGCCATTCCAAATAATTCCAAGATATCTTTATCCGTTTCAAAACCAATTGAACGCAACAAAGTAGTTACTGGGAATTTTTTCTTACGGTCGATGTAAGCGTACATCACGTTGTTAATATCGGTTGCAAATTCCATCCATGCGCCTTTGAAAGGAATCACACGAGCAGAATATATTTTTGTTCCGTTAGGATGTGTTGATTGTCCAAAGAACACACCTGGTGAACGATGCAATTGCGAAACCACTACACGCTCAGCACCATTGATAACAAAGGTACCACGCGGTGTCATGTAAGGAATGTTTCCTAAGAATACATCCTGTACAATGGTTTGGAAATCCACATGCTCTTCATCATTACAACTTAAACGCAATTTTGCTTTTAAAGGCACAGCGTAAGTTAAACCACGTTCCATACACTCATCAATAGTGTAGCGTGGCGGATCGATAAAATAATCCAAGAATTCCAAAACGAAAATGTTACGTGTATCTGTGATAGGAAAATTTTCCTTAAACACACGGAACAATCCTTCCACATTTCTGCGATCAGGTGTTGTTTCTAATTGAAAGAATTCTTTGAAAGATTCTAACTGAATGTCAAGTAAGTCTGGTGCTTCGGCAACGTGTTTAATTTTACCAAAGTTGACTCTGTTGTTCAAGTTTGTTGTAGACATACGGTATAAACCAGGTTTTATTGAAATATAATTTTCGGGGAGAATTATTCTCAAGTGTAAAATAGAATTAATACAAATCGTCGCCGAACTGCAATAACACTAGACTACACGCCCAAAATAAAGGATTGCAAAGTTAAGGAATGGGGAGGACTTTTAAAAACAAATTTTGTACCAAAAGCATTGATTTTGAGGATTTTTTAAGAAAAAATGCCAAAATAAGCAATTATGACATATTAAATATATTTTAATTTGTATTTATTTGACAAATAATTATATAAAACATATATAATATTATATATATGTTTATGGCTTTCTACCCTCTTTGACAAAACTTAGGGTTTCATTAACAATCTACCAAATAAGAAAGCCTCCTCGATCACTCGAGGAGGCTTATATCTTTAGGACCTAGTTGTGTAAAATTACTTTACCTCAACCTCAGCACCTGCTTCTTTCAATTTACCAGCAACTTCGTCAGCTTCTGCTCTAGAAACGCCTTCTTTGATTGCTTTAGGAGCGCCATCTACTAAATCTTTAGCTTCTTTCAAGCCAAGACCTGTTAAATCTTTAACGATTTTAACTACGTTCAATTTGCTAGCACCTGCTGATGTTAAGATAACATCAAAAGCTGTTTTTTCAGCTGCTGCTTCAGCACCACCGCCGCCTGCTACTGCTACTGCTGCAGCTGCTGCTGGTTCGATACCGTAGTCCGCTTTTAAAACGTCTGCTAACTCTTGAACTTCTTTTACTGTTAAGCCTACTAATTGTTCGGCTATTTTTTTTACGTCTGCCATGTTGTTTAAATTTTTTCCGCTTTCAAAGCTTTTGCTCCAGCGGAAGGTTTAAAAAAATTATGTTAACAATATAAAAACAGGAAATAATAAAATCTCACTGTGATTAAAATTTTTATTTGGAAGCTTATGCTTCCGGTGCTGCTTCTGCTGCTGGGGCTTCTGCCACAGGCGCTTCAGCTTCTGGTGCTGCGGCTTCTGCTACTGCTACTTCCACTGCTGCAGCGACAACTTCTTTTTCAGAAGCGGTACTACCGTTTTCAGCATGGTTTAATAAAGCTGCAATGACACGCTTCGCTGGAGATTGTAATAATCCAATCACCTCACCAATTAATTCATTCTTAGTTTTAATGTTAGTTAAAGCAACTAATGAATTATCTCCTACAAAGATGTCTCCATTGATGAAGGCAGCTTTTAAAGTAGGTCTATCTCCATTGTTCACTTTTCTGAATGCACTAATGATCACAGCTGGATCCTTAGGATTTTCAGAAAACATTAATGCAGTTACATTATTTAATGATTCAAATAAACCTGCATACTTTTCGCTGTCCAAACTTTCTAATGCTTTACGAATCAAAGTGTTTTTAGCCACTTTCATTTCTACTTGCTTATTAAAACAAGTACGACGTAAATTAGAAATTTGTTCTACGCTCAAAGATTCTGTGTCTGTGATATAGAAGTTATTGTATTGAGTGAACTTACTTTTAAGAAGTTCAATCACTTCATTTTTTTGATCTTTGGTCATAACTAATTTTATTTTGTTACCCGGGTCATTTCCTTACGGATCACCAGGATTAGTTCATTAATGATTTTGTTTCCAACGAAATGCCTGGGCTCATTGTTGAAGCCATGCTAACGCCTTTCAAGTAAGTACCTTTTGAAGATGAAGGTTTTAATTTGATGATGGCATTCAATAATTCAGAACTGTTTTCTGCAATTTTATCTGCAGAAAAAGAAACACGACCTATTGAAGCATGCACGATACCTGCTTTGTCAACTTTGAAAGCGATCTTACCGCCTTTTACTTCGTTTACTGCAGCAGCAACATCATTGGTTACCGTTCCTGTTTTTGGATTTGGCATTAAGTTACGAGGTCCTAATACTTTACCCAATTTACCAATCTTAGGCATAACAGCTGGTGTTGCGATGATCACATCAACATCTACCCATCCGCCTTCAATTTTTGTTACAAACTCATCTAATCCAACATAATCAGCACCTGCTTCACGAGCAGCTGCTTCTTTATCTGGAGTACATAATACCAATACTTTTTTAGTACGACCTGTTCCGT
>JBAXVC010000018.1:0-33492 GCA_037129315.1 Chitinophagia bacterium
GATTCGTGGAAATCATGTGGGAGGTCGTTCCTTAATGTGGGGTCGTCAAAGTTATCGTTGGAGTGACCTTGATTTTGAAGCAAATGCAAAAGATGGTCATGGCACCGATTGGCCTATTAGATATAATGACTTGGCTCCTTGGTATAGTTATGTTGAAAAATTTGCTGGCATTAGTGGTAATAAAGATGGCATTCCTAATTTACCTGATGGCGAATTTCAACCTGCCATGGAAATGAACTGTGTCGAAAAAATGGTAGCGGATAATTTGAAAACAAAAATGGGAAGACCTATGATTATTGGAAGATCAGCAAACCATACAGCAAAAATTGGAACTCGCGGCCCTTGTCAATTTCGAAACAAGTGTCATCAAGGCTGTCCCTTTGGAGGTTATTTTAGTTCCAACTCTGCTACCCTTCCTGCAGCCACAGCTACTGGCAACTTAACATTAAGACCTGATGCAATTACGACCGAAATTTTATACGATAAAGAAACAGGTCGTGCAAAAGGCGTTCGAATATTAGATGCAAACACAAATAAAACAGAGGAATATTTTGCAAAAATTGTTTTTCTAAATGCTTCCACATTAGGTACTACACATATTTTATTAAATTCAGTTTCTGAAGAATTTCCAAATGGATTTGGAAACAGTAGCCAACAAGTTGGTCATAATTTAATGGACCATCACTATGGCGTTGGCGCCGGCGGTGATTTTGATGGCTTCTTAGATAAGTATACTTATGGTCGTCGCCCTAATGGTATTTATGTTCCTCGTTTTAGAAATTTAGATGGCGGATCCTCCGCTGGATATCTTCGTGGATTTGGATATCAAGGTGGTGCTTCTCGAAGAGGTGGAGATTCAAATGGTATTGGTGTTGAATTAAAGGAAAGTATCACTGAACCTGGAAATTGGTCAATGGGTTGGGGTTCTTGGGGTGAGCATCTCCCTTATTATGAAAATAAAGTGACTTTAAATAAAAATAAAAAAGACAAATGGGGTTTGCCCACTTTAGATATTGATTGTGAATTTAAGGACAATGAAATGAAGATGCGTGTAGACATGAAAAATAGTGCTGCCGAAATGTTGGAAGCAGCTGGCATAAAAAATATTTCTACCTACGACAATATGCCTGCTCCAGGATTTTGTATTCATGAAATGGGAACTGCTCGTATGGGCAAGGATCCTAAAACATCGGTATTAAATAAATGGAACCAGATGCACGATGCAAAAAATGTATTTATTACAGATGGCTCTGCAATGGCTTCTTCCGCTTGTCAAAATCCCTCATTAACTTATATGGCATTAACTGCTAGAGCGGTTGATCATGCTGTGTCTGAACTAAAAAAAGGAAATCTATAAAGATTTCCTTTTTTTTAAAACTAAATTATAATCTACAACTAACTATTGACCACGGTGTCTAATGTTTGAAGCCCCTGAAGACGAAGATTCTTTTACATTCGGACTTCCTTTATAATCAATACTACTTGCTCCATTTGAATTTACTTTTAGAATTTCAGAAACAGATGCTTTAATATTACTTGCACCTGATGCATTTAGGATAGCTGCTTTGGCAGCTAAATTATAAAGTTTAGCGTCACTTGCTCCTGAAACCACTGCTGACAAATCATCTACGCTTCCAGTTAATTCAATCTCTGATGCACCTGTTGTTGTAATTGAAATCGTATTGGATTGTACTTTTGCTTTACAATGTGAAGCGCCCGATAAATCATACACCAATGAAGTTGTTAAAAATTCTCCATCTAAATCAGAAGCGCCCGATAATTTAATTTTAATTTTAGGAGATTCTATTTGATTTATTATATGGACATCACTAGCACCCGAAGCGATAATTGCATTAATATCTTTCACACTCACATAGGCTTTGATTTTGTAATTTCCCCACTTTTTCCAATTAAACCAAGTTCCATTTTCTTCTAATTTTATAATCAATGTACCACCTTGCACTTCGGTAATAACACGACCTCTTATTTCATCATTAGACGCACTCACCGCTACTTTGATTTCATTGGATTGTGTCAGGTATAAATCAATTGCACTTGAAACTTTAATTGCTGTAAAATTGGGTACTTGACGAACCTCTACATTATCATCGTAAACGATAGTTCCTTTTTGTTGGGCGTTCACTGTACAGCCAGTGATTAAGATAAAACCAAGAAGTAGCTTTTTCATAAAATGGTGTGTTTATTCCTTAAAACGAAATATCAACCATAAAGTTACAGTTGTCTATATGAATTATACAACCTATTTTTGCTCTGTCCTCGGGGTGCTGTAAAAAGCTGAGAAAAAACCCGTTGAACCTGAACAGGGTAATGCCTGCGAAGGGAAGGTCACCGCATCACGCGCACTTCTCATAGCTATTATACCTGTTCCCATTATTTAATTTTAAAATTAAAATTTAGTTATGACTAAGTTATTGGGAACATTGACATTTATTTTATCTACCCTATGTATGCAAATACAAGCCCAGACAGGCCATTTGCAACACTATACCGACAGTATCCGTAATCTTCCTCCTTTAGAAGTAAGATCTATCCGAGTAAGCAACAATCAACCCTTTGCAAAAACTAATATTAGTGCTTTGCAAATTGCTCAAGTAAATAACGGGCAGGACTTGCCCTTTTTAATCCAAAATACACCTTCTGTTATTGTGCATTCTGATGCAGGTATAGGTGTTGGATATACTGGCATCCGAATTAGAGGTACAGATGGCACTAGGATTAATGTCACTTTAAATGGTATTCCCTACAACGATGCAGAAAGCATGAGTACCTATTTTGTGGATTTACCCGACTTTGGTTCAAGTGTGAATAGCATTCAAATTCAAAGAGGTGTAGGTACTTCCACCAATGGCGCTGGATCATTTGGTGCGACTATTAATTTAGCAACGAACGATTATAAACCAAAATCTTATTTATCCCTGCAAAATTCATTTGGGTCTTTTAATACTATAAAAAATACACTTCAATTAGGTTCAGGATTGATTAAAAACAAATTCACAATTGATGGCAGAATAAGTAATATTAGTAGTGATGGATATATTGAAAGAGCAAAAACTGCTTTAAAGTCATTTTATGTTAGTAGTACTTATTTGGGGGATCAATCTTCTTTAAGATTAAATATTTTTTCAGGCAAAGAGAAAACCTATCAAGCATGGTACGGCGTGCCAGAAGAAATGTTATTGACGCACCGCACATTCAATCCTGCAGGTACCGAAAAAGTGGGTGAGCCTTATGATAACCAATCCGATAACTATACTCAAACACATTATCAGTTATTTTATAATAAAAAATGGAGCCCCTATTGGAGTTTTAATACAGCCGTTTTCTTAACAAGAGGAAAAGGTTATTATGAAGAATACAAAGCAGGTGTCAATGTTGGTGAATACCAATTACCATCCAACCCAGCATGGAATAGCATCAATCCAAATTTAATAAGACAAAGATGGTTGCAAAATAATTTCTATGGACAAATAATATCAGCTGAATTTAAAAAAGATAAAAATACCCTAACCATTGGCGGCGGATGGGACCAATATGAAGGTTTGCATTTTGGGAAATTACCCTACCCCAATATAATTCCTATTTCGAATTCTATGAATTATTATACAAATGATGCGGTAAAAAAAGAAGCCACTATTTATGCAAAATGGCAATATCAAATAAATCATCAATGGAACAGTTTTATAGATATGCAGTATCGCAATGTATCACACCAAATGAATGGATTTGATCATACTACCGATTTAAAAATTAATAGGAACTTTGATTTTTTAAATCCTAAAGCAGGCTTCACTTATACGAAAGGGAAAACAATTTATTATTCAAGTATCGCCATTGCCCATAAGGAGCCTAATCGAGATGATTTTGAAGCAGGGACAACCCAACAACCAAAGCAAGAAATTTTATATGATTGGGAAACCGGATTTACTAAAAAGGAAAATGCTTTTGAATATGGCGCTAATATTTATTACATGAATTATAAAGACCAATTGGTACTTACTGGTAAAATAAATGATATTGGCGCTTATACGCGAATGAATGTGCCTAAAAGCAATCGAATTGGTATTGAAATTGAAGCCAGTCATAAATTAAATAACCAATTAACTAGCTATGGCAATTTTACTTTTAGTCAAAATAAAATTGAAAGCTTTACCGAATATATTGACGATTATGATAATGGGGGTCAACAAGCCATTCATCATAAAAACACCGATATAACTTTATCCCCTAGCATTACTGCATCACATTTGCTAAGTTTTACAGCTAATACTCAATGGAAATTTAATTTTACTACTAAATATGTTTCCAAACAATATCTCGACAACACACAAAACGAAAATAGAATATTGAAAGCATATTGGACCCAAGATATTTCTGCTGAATGGAAATGTATTCAACAACCTAAATGGAATGCTTTACTACAAGTTCATGCACTTAATATATTTGATCATTTATACGAACCAAACGGATATACCTATAGTTATTTATATGGAGGCACCGTTAGCACTTCTAATAACTATTTCCCCATGGCAGGTCGCAATTTTTGGGTGAGCTTAAAAATTGATTTAAAATAATCTTCCCAAAATAAAAAAGGGGCCCGTATTCGGGCCCCTTTTTTATTCTAATCAATAGAAACTACTTTTTAGTATCAACATCCTTTAAAAACTTAATCAATCCATTAAAATAAGTTTGTTGATCATCATACATAGACATATGTGAGCCTTTTGAACAATATAAATATTGTCCATGTTGCACTGCCTTAGATAAGGCCTCCATTGCTTTTGGATCCATCGTATCAAACTCTCCACCAATACTTAAAGTAGGTACTTTAATTTTAGCTAAATCTGCTTTGCGATCCCAATTTTTTAATACCGCATTTCCAACTACACCAAATTCAGATGGCCCTTGCATTTTTAAGTATAGAGGGTAATTCATTTTTGCAAACGCTCTTTTCACAGGATCTGGCCAAGTTGCTGGAGGTAATCTTAAAATGTGCTCAGGATAATAATTTTCTTGAACCATATTCAAATATTCAGGATTGGTATATTCTCCTTTTGCTTCTAGTGCACGAATTTTTGCAAGCACTTCTTTTGGCATTTTAGGACCTAACACATCGTTTGCATACTTAACATAATCAGGAATAGAAGGCATCATATTGGAAATGATCAACCCTTTTAAATTTTGTTGGTATTTTAAGGCATATTCTGTTGCTAATATTCCGCCCCAAGAATGACCTAATAAATAAAAATTAGATGAATCTAAATGTAATGCCTTACGAACTGTTTCAACTTCCTCCACAAACTGATCAATAGTCCATAAACTAGAATCATTAGGGTTATCAGAATATGCTGAACCTAATTGATCATAATAATAATATTCAATGCCTTCCTTTGGTAAGAAAGATTCAAAACATTCAAAGTATTCATGGGTTGCACCAGGACCTCCGTGTAATAACAATACCTTAATTTTTGGATTATCGCCTACACGCTTTGTCCAAACATTAAATACTCCTTTTGGAGTTGTAATTGGAATTAATTTAATACCTCCAGATAAAATTTCTGTGTTGTTTGCGGCAACTCCATCTTTTGGAGTAGCTTCTTTATTATCAAATTGACAAGAAGACAATGTCAATCCAATTAAAAAGATACTTGAAAAAGCAACTAATTTCAGGTTTGTTTTCATGATTTATATTTTAGATAATTGTAAAAAGATTATGAAGGAAATTTTTCCTGCCAAGCCAGCATACCGCCCACCACATTATACACATTTGTAAAACCATAGGGTTCTAACATCATACAAGCCTGTCCACTCCTATTGCCACTTCTGCAATAGATATACACTACCTCATCCTTTAAATGTTCAATTTCATCAATTTGTAAGGCTTGCACCAATCCTAATGGTAGCAACTGTCCTCCAATATTAAATGCAGCATGCTCATGTGGCTCGCGCACATCTAATAAATTAATTTTTTCGCCTGCGTCTAACTTTTGTTTGATTTCTTCTACTGAAATGGTTTTCATGATCTAGTTAATTATAATGATTGTATGTATATCTTAATTACTTTATGGAATCCTTCTTAATGATAGGCGCTACTTTATCTATCACAACATCTATAAATCCTCCTTGAAAAGTAATATTTTTTTGAGGCATTCCTAATGAATCCAATTGACCCGTAAATGGATTTGGATTTTGTTGAACAATAAATGCACTTGCTGTGTCTTGAATAACAGCAGTTGAACTTATTACTCCTAATTGAATACCCATCGAACTTAATTTCGTTTTTGCCATATCCACTGTAAGTCCTAATAAATCAGGCACTTCAAAACCAATTGAAGATCCCCCATCCCCCACTAAAAAATGTATGAGTGTACCTGATGAAATTTTAGTTCCCGGCGGTACCGACTTCCCATTGACTAATTGATCTATGATGACATTCTTATTCCGATCGGCTACGACACTGATGCTTCCCAATCGCAATCCTAAAACTTTTAAATAAGTTTCCGCACTTTTAAGTGAGAACCCTACTAAATTAGGCATGTCAATTAAGGGGGCTACAATTCTATTGATAGTTAAAAATACAGTACGCCCCTTTTTTACAACCTCATCCGATTCAGGAATCTGTCTTAAGACTGCATTGCGTGCTAAAGTATCAACATAAATAGAATCTTGCAATACAACATCAAAACCCAATGCTGTTAAATTTTTTTGAGCGGCTGCCACATCCAATCCAACTACAGAAGGTACTTTTTCTGTTTTACCAAAACCAGTTATCCATCCAAGTGAAAAGAAAAATAAAATGAGTAATAAAAGCAATGCCCCTATTCCTGTCAAAATATTATACCAAAGTGGCTTTTTTAATAATTTATCTATTGCTTCCAAAGTAGTTATGTATTATTGTTTAGCTAAAGTATCTTGTATGATGGCACCATAAAAATCGGTTAAGGACCAGCCCATAGCTCGCACTTGTTGCGGAATCACACTTGCATCACTTTGACCTGGCACTGTATTCACTTCTAACATATAAGGCTTTTGCTGTTGTTCATTATATATAAAATCGATGCGAACTACCCCGCGGCAATTTAATATAGCATAGGCTTTTTTTGCAGCAGTAGTAAGCTCATCCTTCATTTTATCGGAAATTAAAGCAGGGGTAATTTCCTTACTTTTCCCTTGATACTTGGCTTCGAAATCAAAAAATTCATTCTCAGTTGTTATTTCTGTGATCGGCAATACCGTCGTCACTCCTTTTGATTTAAAAACGCCAATGGTAAACTCACGCCCACTAATATATTCTTCTACTAAAACCTGTGTGTCTTCCTTAAATGCTTTTTCTAAAGCAGGTGCTAATTCATTTATCGTATTTACTTTACTAATGCCTAAACTACTTCCTCCATTATTTGGCTTTACAAAAACAGGCAAACTTAGTTCAGCTAAAATATCAGTATCACTTAATGGTGACTCATTAAATAAGTGTAAGGACTTTGCAACACCTACACCACCAAAACCTGCTACTGCAACAGTGAATCTTTTATTAAAAGTTAATGCACTTGTCGATGTATCACAACTTGTATATGGCAAACCAATTAAATCAAAATATCCTTGCATTTTTCCATCCTCACCTGGTGTACCATGAATACACATTAATGCAACATCGAAATTTATTTTTTGTCCATGTTCAACGATACTGAAATCTGATTTATCTATTGCCACTTCCTCTCCGCCTTCATTTTCATACCACCATCCTGTTGGATGTATATCAATCATGTAAACATCGTAAATGTTTTTATCTAATGCAGCATAAACATTTTTAGCACTCTTATAACTAATTTGTGCCTCAGAACTTAACCCACCTGTCACTAATGCTACCTTTGTTTTCATTTACAATAATTTATACTTCCCTTTACTTAATGATTGTTACATCAAACATACAAAATACAAGACATAAAAAAAGGGGAAATGAATCCCCTTTTTTTTAAATATCATTTATTATGCGTGAAGCTTATCTTTTTTAGCTAACAAAGCTTCCACTGTTTCTTGGTATAACTCGTCTGGAACACAACAGTCTACTGGGCAAACCGATGCGCATTGTGGTTCCTCGTGGAATCCTTGGCACTCAGTACACTTATTTGCAGTAATATAATAGGTATCAGCAGCAATAGGTGCATTTCTTTGTCCAGCATCTACCGAAGTTCCGTCCATTAAACTAAAAGCTCCTTTTACTGTTGTTCCGTCGGCCATAGCCCACTCAACACCGCCCTCATAAATTGCATTATTTGGACATTCTGGTTCACATGCTCCACAGTTGATACATTCATCGGTTATTTTGATTGCCATAAAATTTTTTTAAAAATTAGTGATGTACTTTTGTAGCCATAAAGATACACCACAAGCATGAATTTACAAACAAGATTAAATAGTTTTTTTTTACTTGGATCACAATTATTAGACACGGAAAATAAAGCTTTAATACAGGCCAAAGCCAATGTGTACCAGCAAAATTCTTGGTTTTTGCCCGCTTTTATTGATCAAGCCATTCACCAAATTGCAACACAATTTTTATCCAAGGATGCCCTAACGCATTGGGTTGCTTTGTACCCTCAGTTAGCCAACCAAATGACCCATAAAAAAGTGGGTATTGTCATGGCGGGGAATATTCCCTTTGTTGGCTTTCATGACTTATTAAGTACACTAGTGGCGGGACACACAGCCGTAGTAAAACTAGCAGCAAAGGATACAGTGGGAATGGAATATTTAATTCAAACTTTAATTGAAATAGAGCCCAATTGGAAGGACTATATTATTATTCAACCTCAATTAAAAGATTGTGATGCCTATATTGCAACAGGCAGTAATAACACCAGCAGGTATTTTGAACAATACTTCGGAAAATACCCCCACATCATTCGATCCAACAAAACATCCATTGCTATTTTAGACGGCAACGAATCTAGTAATGATTTAGATTTATTGGCAGATGACATGATGCTCTATTTTGGCAGGGGCTGTCGAAATGTAACTCAGGTTTGGGTTCCAGAAGGCTACGATTTTGTACCCTTATTAACTGCATTAAAAAAGTACAATTATATTATTGACGAACATAAATACAGGCATAATTACGATTATCAACTGGCCCTTTTAATGATGACCCGTCAATTTTACATGGACACATCTGCCATTTTGATGAGTGAAAACCCTTCCCCTTTTGCTGCTATTTCCCAAGTTCATTATCAATTTTACAGCCCTTCAAAGCCGCCCTTTATCAACCCAGATGAAATTCAATGTATTGTGGGTAAAGGAGGCTTGGCTTTTGGAAGCCTTCAGCAACCTAAATTAGAGCAGTATGCTGACGGGGTGGATACTTTACAGTTTTTGAGTAACCTTTAATAGGTCACACTAGTTTATGCCCCAGCTTGTTTTTTAGTGTAGATAATTCACGAACAATTTCGTAAATATTTTGTTAAAGCGTATATTTGATTTTGTGACAAAATTTCCTAGTCGTTAATTTGTGTTCTTAAATGGTATACATTTTGTTATAAATGAAATATAAAACTTAAAGTCATGATGAAATTTAATTTTAAAAATGTGTTGACCATTGTTGGCATTAGCTTTTTAACTACTGTTATAAGTATTTGGGGCTATTCCAAATGGTTAAAGCCTATCTCTTCTTTTGATAGCAACAATCAGTTACCTAGTAATTATGCCAATTTTTTTAATGGTAACGCTCCTGCGACTACTGTCGATTTTACGCCAGCAGCAAGTTCAGCTTCGCCAGCAGTAGTTCATATCAAAACAAAAACGAACGCAAAACGCGTAGATGCGAATCAACCAAAACAAAAAAATCCATTTTCTGATTTTTTCGGTGACGATGATATGTTTGGTGATTTTTTTGGTGGACCAAGAATGCAACCTGAACAAAGAGCAAGTGGTAGCGGTGTTTTAATAACTGCAGATGGTTATATAGTAACGAATAACCATGTCGTAAATGGCGCTGATGAAATTAATGTTACTCTAACAAATAAAAAATCTTACAAAGCAAAAGTAATTGGTACCGATGCGAGTAGTGATTTAGCCGTGATTAAAATTGATGCAGAAGCATTGCCTTATATCGTATATGGAAACAGCGATGAAATTAAATTAGGTCAATGGGTGCTTGCTATTGGTTATCCTTTGAATTTAGATGTGACCATTACTGCAGGTATCATTAGTGCAAAAAATAGAAACATCAATATCAATGGCCGCCAAAGCGATAAACCTGTAGAAACATTTTTACAAACCGACGCCGCAGTGAACCAAGGAAACAGTGGTGGTGCTTTAGTGAATACTAGTGGTGAATTAGTAGGTATCAATTCGGCCATTGCCTCTCCTACTGGATCTTACGCTGGATACTCCTATGCGATTCCTGTTAATATTGTTAAAAAAGTAGTAACAGATATTGTCAAATTTGGAACAGTTCAAAGAGCCTTCTTAGGTATTTCATATCCTAAGGACGATTTGCCAGAATCAGAAGTAAAAAAGATTGATGATGAATTCCATATTAAAACAAATGAAATTCAAGGAGTATTAGTGACAGATGTTGTAGAAGGTGGCGCTGCAAAAGCGGCAGGTATGAAAAAAGGAGACATCATCACTAAACTAAATGGCACCCCTATTAAAACTTCTCCTGAATTACAAGAACAAATTGCTAAATACAAACCAACTGATAAAATTACAGTTCAAATTAAAAGGGATGGTAAAGATTTGACACTAAACGCCATTTTAAAAGCAAAAATTGGAGATGAATCTAATTTGGCTACAAGCAGTAAAGCTGCTGAAAAATTAGGTGGCAAACTTGAATCCATCGACAAAACAACTGCCGAAAAAAATGATATTTCAGGTGGTGTTATTGTGAAAGAATTAGGAAATGGAATTCTTGGAAAAAGCAGGGTTGAAAAAGGATTTGTTATTACACATGTCAACGATAAAGCGGTGAATACAGCGGAAGAATTTTATGACGCACTTAAAAAAATAAATAGCAGTAGCGTAAAGCTATCTGGTATTTACCCTGGCTATTTTGGAAATTATGCATTTGTGTTAAACTTAAATGACTAAATAAATTGATTACATAAAAAGAGGCCCCTCGATGAATCGAGGGGCCTCTTTTATTATTGACTATACTACTCTTGTTCTTTCATCTTCTTCCAAATGGTATCTTTTTCTTCTAAGGACATTTGAGCCAGATCAAGTCCATTCTGCTTTGCATAGGATTCCATTAATTCAAAACGGCGCTTAAATTTTTTATTCGTTTTTTCAAGTGCTGATTCAGGATCAATATTTAAATACCTTGCGTAGTTAATCATACTAAATAATACATCCCCAAATTCTTGTTCCATTTTTTGTTGATCTTGGGCTGCTACTTCTGCTTTTAACTCAGCTATTTCCTCTTCCACCTTTTCCCAAACCTGTTCTTTATTTTCCCATTCAAAACCTACATGCTTTACTTTTTCTTGAATACGTAATGCTTTAACCATGGAGGGCAAACTATTTGGCACACCACTTAATATGGTTTTATCTCCTTTGCCTTCCTTTAATTTTAGTTGTTCCCAATTTCTTTTAACATCGTCATCGTTGTTCACTTTTACATCTGCATAAATATGAGGATGTCGATGAATTAATTTTTTTGAAATGGCTTCGATGGAATCTTGCAAAGTAAACTTGCCCAACTCTGTTCCAATTTTAGCATAAAATAATACATGCAATAAAATATCACCTAGTTCTTCTTTAATTCCATCCCAGTCTTCTTCAATAATGGCATCTACCAATTCATATAATTCTTCAATAGTATTACTGCGCAAACTATGAATAGTTTGCTTTTTATCCCAAGGACATTTTTCACGGAGTGTATCCATGATTTCTACTAAATCCAAAAAACTTTTTGATAAATTATCTTGACTCATATTCCAATTTTATTCCTTAACGCAAGATAGCAAAAAAAATCCCTCTCAATAGTATCGAGAGGGATTGTGCCTCAGGCGGGAATCGAACCCGCACGGGCGTTGCGGCCCACAGGATTTTAAGTCCTGCGTGTCTACCAGTTCCACCACCAAGGCGTCTGTTATCAGACTTAAAAAAAATCCCACTCCGAAGAACGGGATTTTGAGCGAAAGACCGGGCTCGAACCGGCCACCCCGACCTTGGCAAGGTCGTGCTCTACCAAATGAGCTACTTTCGCTTGTATAAGAACTATTTTTAGGAGTGCAAAAATAAGGATTCAGCACTCTTAAACAAATTTTTTTTACTACTTATACTCAGGCTTGTATTGAGAGCTTGTATTCACTTCTGGTGTTGTTTTCTTAAAACCACTAGTGAATAGTTTGGTACAATTACCTAAAACTAAAGCTAACAAGGCAAATACTGACACATAAAAAATAAATCTGGAAGAAGTCACCCAATTAGTGGCGATATCTTTTTGTGATGCTGTTTCTTGTGAATCTTGTGACATATTGATTAATTACGGACGCAAAAATAACAACAAGTTCTTAATTATGAACGGGTTTCGTTACAATTTTGTCAAAATGTTGCTTATTTTTTATAAAGTACTGCCAAACCAATGAACTACCATACACGCCTTGCAATGATTTCATTGGTTTTGTATTCTTTGTTCGTTTTAACTTCCCACTCAGAATAAAGGCCATAAATGAAAAGTGCGCCTTCATGATTGCCATGAAGAAGGAAGGATCCCCACTTAATAAGCCTTTGTAGGCCGAAATAGCGTCCAAAGCAAACCTACAGGGCAGTTTCCATACTAGTTCAGTCAAAGGCAGGTTTTTAACTAACATGACTAGATTATTCCTAAAGTTTAAAAACACCTTTCGCCCCCCTCTTGGCAAAGTACCAGCACCCACATGATATACCACTGCATTTGGACAAGCATACAATTGATATCCTTTTAATTGCATCCTCCAGCATAAATCAATTTCCTCCTGGTGCGCAAAAAAATGTGCGTCAAATCCATTCAATTCATGAAACAAGGAGGACCTAATCATCATACAAGCACCAGAAGCCCAAAAAATGGCTTCGGCCTTATCATATTGTTGATGATCAGTTTCACAAACATCAAATACACGTCCTCTTGAAAAAGGATAACCTAAAAAATCAATCCATCCCCCAGCAGCACCAGCGTATTCAAAAATAGTCGGTTGTTTTTGAGATAATATTTTAGGTTGACATGCACCAATACTTGCATCTTTTTGCAATAAATCAACCATGGGTTGAATCCAATTGGGATGAACTTGTACATCTGAATTTAATAATACATAATAATCACTCACTACTTGCTTTAATGCCCAGTTGTAGCCTCCTGCAAAACCTTCATTCTTTGTATGGGTGATTAATTTTACTGTTGGGAATTGCGCTTCCAAAACAGATAATGACGCATCGGTTGATCCATTATCAGCCACGACAATTTCCAAATGATCATATTGCGTTGCAATAACGGAAGGTAAAAATTCCTGCAGGTATTTTACACCATTAAAATTCAAAATAACTATGGAAACGCTCGGATTCAAAGGAAATTGTTTTAGCGAATGTACCACCAAAACTTTGGAATTTGAGCTAAAAAAACTAAATTACATGTATGAATGAAGGACTTTTTTTAATGGCTAATTTAGATTTTCTAAATCATCCCTTGGGGTTCCGTTAATCCCTTTTACTTTCTTCCTTGTTGGAAAATCATTTTTCCTTCTTTCATTATCTTTTTTTTATAATTCTTTAATATCATTTTTATGATACACATTGCAACATTAACCGAACTTGCTGAAAAGTATATTTCACTCGAATACCAATATGGCGCTCATAATTATCATCCCATCCCCGTGGTCATTGAAAAAGGAGAAGGCGTTTATTTATATGATGTGGACGGAAAAAAATATTTCGATTATTTAAGCGGCTACTCGGCAGTGAATCAGGGTCATTGTCATCCTGCCATTATCAAAACTTTACAAGAACAATCAAGTAAACTTACCTTAACCTCACGTGCATTTCACAATAACTTATTAGGGGTGTATGAAAAATACATCACTTCCTATTTTGGTTATGACAAAGTATTGCCGATGAACACAGGTGTGGAAGGTGGTGAAACAGCAGTTAAATTAGCAAGGCGTTGGGGATACAATGTAAAAGGCATTCCCGAAAATCAAGCTAAAATAATTTTTGCTGAAGGTAATTTTTGGGGACGCACATTGGCTGCCATCTCAGCATCTACTGATCCAAGTAGCTTTAAAGGTTTTGGACCTTATATGCCAGGATTTGGATTAGTACCTTACAATGATTTAATTGCTTTAGAGAAAGCATTTCAAGATAATACCGTTGCCGCATTTATGGTAGAGCCCATACAAGGAGAAGCCGGAGTGGTTATACCTGATGATGGTTATTTAACAGGAGTAAGGGAATTATGCAATCATTATAATGTTTTATTTATTGCAGATGAAGTGCAAACTGGATTAGCAAGGACTGGAAAAATGTTGGCATGCGATCACGAAAATATAAGACCTGATATTTTAATTTTAGGTAAAGCATTAAGCGGTGGCACATTACCTATTTCGGCCGTGCTTGCAGATGATGATATCATGTTACAAATTTTACCAGGCGAACACGGATCTACTTATGGTGGCAATCCATTGGCTTGTGCTGTTGCGATGACTTCATTGGAAGTATTGAAATCTGAAAACATGGTACAGAACGCTGAAAAAATGGGTCAACTTTTAAGAAAAGAATTAGCAAAACTAAATTCACCGCACATCAAATTAATAAGAGGTAAAGGATTATTAAATGCAATTGTGATTAATCATTCTGATCCTGAAGTGTCACTAGAATTATGCATTCACTTGCGTGATTTAGGATTATTAGCCAAACCTACCCATGGTGATAAAATAAGATTTGCACCTCCTTTAATTATTAATGAAGCACAAATATTAGAATCAGTGTCCATTATTGGGACAGCTTTAAATAGATTATCTGTTTAATTAAATTTAATTCACTTTTATTTTCGGCAAAAAAGTCATCAGTAAAATAAGAGCCGATAAAATAATACAGCCATATAATGCCCATTGTTTTTGTGGGCACTCTCCCATTTGACAAGTAGATAGGATTAAATAATTACGAAAAGACCATGATAACATCATTGCTGCAAAAACCATGTTGAATCTCTTTGCCCAAATAAAGGGTAAAGCAAAAAATAACAATGCTAAGGATGCAAAGAAACATAAAAATTTACCTGATTGTCCAAAACTACTTCCTGCAGTTTCCCAGCCAGTGATGACCCAATGGCGGCTGTCTATAATAACAAAGGGTTGGGTTGTAGTATAAATTAAAGCGATGCAAAGTAAAATTCCGATAGTTTGAGAGTACTTCATACAGCAAAAGTAGATAAAGGGTTTGAAACAAAAAATTCGGATGGGCATCTCTCTTTACCCAAACCCTTTAAACAAAATTGCTTCGCAATTCTGTTGTGTTTTTTGCTTATCATCTGTTTACGAAAGCAAGCTTTCGACACAGCTTCAAAGCAAAAAACCCTCCCCAATAAATTGGGGAGGGTTTGTATCGAGGTCCCGAGCGGATTCGAACCGCTGTGGGAGCTTTTGCAGAGCTCTGCCTAGCCACTCGGCCACAGGACCTTTTCTAGGAGGCGAAATTAACACAAACAAGTTAATTATTAAAGAATTTTACCACTATTAAGATTTAAACGACATTTGTGTACTAAAATGAATGTATGCATGCGATTGGGGCTTCAGAAATGATTATTAATGAGAGGGGCGCTATTTACCACCTTAATGTAAGGCCGGAACAAATAGCCGATACCATTATTACGGTTGGAGACCCGGATCGCGTATCTGAAGTAAGTAAATATTTTGACCACGTTGAACATGTTTGCGCTCATAGGGAGTTTATTACACATACGGGCTACATAGGAAAAAAAAGAATTTCTGTTTTAAGTACAGGTATTGGTCCTGATAATATCGATATCGCATTAAATGAAATTGATGCCTTGGTTAACATCGATTTTTCAACAAGGACCATCAATGAACAAAAAAAAGTAGTATCTATTATTCGAATGGGTACTTGCGGTTCCTTACAAGGCGAAGTAGGAGTAGATGAATTAGTAGCAGGCACACATGGATTAGGGATTGATAATTTATTGCACTTTTATAATTTGGAAAACAATGAGGAAGAAAAAGCAATTTTATCTGCCTTTGAATTGCACACACAAATTAATTCCAAAAAAGTATTCCCTTATATCGCATCTGCAAGTCCAGGTTTATTAAAACATTTCACACAAGGTTATAGTCATGGTATTACTGTAACCTGCCCAGGATTTTATGGCCCGCAAGGTCGCATTTTAAGAATGCCATTAGCGATGCCCGAATTGGTGAATAAAATGACAAGCTTTAAATTTGGGAATCACCATATTGCCAATTTTGAAATGGAGACAAGTGCTATTTATGGTTTATGCCGTTTATTGGGACATCAATGTTTAAGTATCAATGTTATTGTGGCCAATAGAGTCAAAAAAGAATACAGTAAGGATATGGGAAAAGCTGTTGATCATATGATTCAAAAATCTTTAGCCATTATTGAAGGAATTTAACCGATAATTAAAAATGAATATTAATTTTTCAAAATACCAAGGGACAGGAAATGATTTTGTTGTTATTGACAACCGAAAAGGGGATGTCTTATTAACAACGAATCAAATTGCTTTTATTTGTGATCGTCGAAAAGGCATTGGCGCCGATGGCTTAATGTTATTAGGTAAGGCTGAAGGGTTTGATTTTTCAATGACTTATTATAATGCCGATGGTTTAGAAGGATCTATGTGCGGCAATGGAGGTAGATGCTTAACACAATTCGCATACGACAATGGCATTCAACAAAAACATTTTCATTTTACCGCTATTGATGGCCCACACGAATCAACCATCAACGAGGATGGATGGATTTATTTAAAAATGTGCAATGTGAATGCTGTCGAAAAAAATATTGATGGTGATGTTACTTTTTATGTTTTAAATACAGGATCTCCCCATTATATCGAAATGGTGGATCATATTAACCAAGTTGATGTGGTTGGATTAGGACAATCTATTAGATACAATGAAAGGTTCAAGCAAGAAGGCATTAATGTCAATTTTGTAGCACAACAAGATGGTTTTATCAGTGTTCGCACTTATGAAAGAGGTGTTGAAAATGAAACCTTAAGCTGTGGCACAGGAGTTACTGCTGCTGCACTTATAACAGGAATCGAAAAATTGGGAGAACAAACCATACAAATTGAAACCCTAGGCGGAAAATTAGCAGTCCGATTTAATAATAGAGGCGATAATGCATTTGATGATATTTGGCTAATGGGACCTGGCACTTTTGTATTTAATGGAAGCATCTCCCTTTAAATAAATTATTTATGCCATTGTTTAATGTAAGAGTATATGGATTTCTAATGGATGCTCAAAACAGATTATTAGTGAGTGATGAATTTATAAGAGGCAATTACTTTACCAAACTGCCTGGAGGTGGATTGGAAATTGGCGAAGGGACGCGTGAATGTTTGGTGCGAGAATATATGGAAGAAACAGGATTAGAAGTGACAGTAGGGGACCATATTTACACCACCGATTTTTTTCAGATATCTGCTTTCAATAATAAAGATCAAATTATTTCAATTTATTATCATGTTCATTGTAAGAACACCAATGGCATAAAAACTTCAGAAAAAGTATTTGATTTTACCCCCGAGCAAACAGCCGACAATCAACGCGAAGCAGAATCTTTCCGATGGGTAAATTTTGAAGACATTAGTGAACAAACCATGAGTCTGCCGATAGACAAAGTAGCGATTCAAATTTTCAAGAACAGCTTTTCGGTATAAACCATTTATACTTCTTGCTCCTTCCCCATCGCAGCTAATTTCATCTTATTAGCCATTTCATGTCCTAAATATTTTTCGATTCTATTTTCAACGATTGAAATCACAGGCGTTAATATAACAGCCATCGTAAACTTATACATGTAATTAACAACACAAACAGCAAGTACAAAGGACCAACTCCAATTGTTACCAAGTTTAAAAGCAATAACCAATACAACAAAACTATCTACAAGTTGGGAAACCACAGTAGATCCAGTAGCGCGTAACCAAACCATTTTTTCGCCCGTCATTTTTTTAATTTTATGAAAAACAATCACATCAATAAACTGACTTACTAAAAAAGCAACCAAGCTTCCCAAAATAATCCACATCCCTTGTCCGAAAATGGCTTCAAAAGCACCCTGCATACTTGGAATACCATCAGCAGTTTTAGATCCCACCCAAAAAGCAGCAGGTGCAATATGCATTGCTAAATAAAACATTACGAAAGCATATGCAATTAAGGAAACAGCAGTAATACTAATACGACGAACTGCCTTTGGTCCATAATATTCATTGACAATATCTGTGATGACAAATTCTAATGGCCATAATAACACACCACAGGTTAAATTAAATGACAAACCTTTTTCACCAAAGATGGTTAAGTTAGCAGGGGCAATTCCCAACACCCCTTCCAATGAAAATATTTTACCTCCAATACATTCAGCAATTAATGCATTGGCCACAAAAAAAGCGGTGATTCCTAAAAATAATTTAGTTGATTTATCTTTTATAATAGCATGTATCATGTATACGAATATTGTGATGAATTAAACAAAAATAAAAATAAGCTGAAATAATAACATCAAAAGGTTCAATATTGTTTGCCAAACAGGCAAAGTCAAAGTGATTTTTTTAACTTTAGCTATTAACACCCCAACAGCAAATAATACACTCACAATAGGTGCCATTTCCAACCCTAAAACTGCCACGAAATTCATGATGGGAGCCGAAAAAGACAATCCTTGTAAAAGCATCGCCATCAAAGAGAAAATAAAACACCCATTACAAATAATGGCCAATTTAGACAAGAAGGCTAAAAGTGGATTAAATCGATGCATATTATCGCTTTTTACGAATGGGAAGATATGAAAAATTGGGCTCCCGTCATTTTTTCAATATCCAATTAAGTTGTAGGTTTGTTGATACAATGAAACCACTATAATGAAATCATTTTTCAAGACCCATTTGACGCATTTTATTGCAGTCGCTATATTTCTAATTGTCTCCATTATTTATTGTAAACCTGCCTTGGAAGGAAAGGTTTTACAACAATCAGATATTAGTCAGTGGAAAGGCATGGCACATGATGCCCTAACCTATGGTGAAAAATATGGTCACAACCCTCTTTGGACCAATAGTATGTTTGGTGGTATGCCTACCTATCAAATTACAGGTGTCCCTGGATTTGGATTCACTATTGGATTACTTGATCGGGTACTTACTTTAAATTTAGCGGAACCCATCAATTTATTTTTTCTTGCCTGTATCTGTTTTTATTTTTTAGCACTCGTGTTAGGTATTCATCCTATTGTGGGTATCATTGGTGCACTTAGTTACAGCTTTGCTACTTATAATCCCATTATAATAGTAGTGGGGCATATTACAAAAATGCATGCGATCGCTTATCTCCCATTTTTCGTTGGTTCTATCTTACTCATTTTTAAAAGAAAGTATTTACTAGGTGGTTTATTGACTGGAATTTCAACTGCCTTATTTGTGCAAGCCAATCACTTACAAATAACTTACTATGGTTTGATTATTGTATTTTTTATGACGGTATTTTTTGCAGTACAATGGATCATTCAAAAACAATACAACCATTTATTAAAAACTTTAGGCACTGCCCTCATTGCTGGACTTTTAGGATTAGCTGTTAACGCTCCTATTTTAATCAGTACTTATGAATATGGTAAGGAATCAATTCGAGGTGGAAGCATTTTAACGACAAAGGGAAGTAACACCACTCAAACTGGATTAAATAAAGATTATGCTTTGTCCTATAGTATGTTTAAAACAGAGCCTTTGGTTTTAATGTTCCCTAATATTTATGGAGGTGGTAGTGATCCGAATACGGTAGATCCTTCCAAATCAAAAGCGATGGAAGTTTTGCAACAAATGCAACCACAGATAGGACAACAACTACAATCTTTTTTACAATTTTATTGGGGAGGTATTGGCTTTACTGCAGGACCTCCTTATATGGGATTTGTTATTTGCCTATTCGCGTTTATAGGAATAGCGGTGAAATCAAATGAACACAAATGGTGGATTATTCCTGCCATTATTTTTTCGCTGATGTTATCGGCTGGATCCTACTTTGAAAGTTTTAATTTTTTCATGGTGGATCATCTACCATTTTATAATAAATTCAGAGCGCCTAGTATGATCATGGTGATTCCTACCCTGTTAATTGGTATCATGGCTTTATATGGAATACAAGGGGTTGCTGCCGAATCTAGTTTAAAAGATTTTTTTACGAAAAATAAAATTAGTTTTGTTGCACTTGGTATATTAGTTGCAGGTGTTATGTTATTTTATTTGAACAACGATTTTAAAAGTTTAAATGACAAGCAACTTATAACCCAAATTGCACAAATTCCCGACCCTAATCAAAGAGCTGCTTTTGAAGCACCCGCTCGTGATTTAACCAATGCGATTGCAGAGGATCGAAAAGGCTTTGTTGAAAGTGATTTATATAGATCCTTTATTTTTACTGCATTCTTGTTTTTAATTATTTTTCTATACTTTAAAAAAACTTTCAATCAGACCATTTTATTTGCAAGCATTGGCGTTTTAGCAATGGTTGATTTATTTCAAGTAAATGTGAAATATCTAAAACCTGAAACATATATCGACGCAGCAGACAACGAAAGTACATTTGCTGAATCTCCTATAGATATTGCACTAAAAAAAGATCATTCGCAATTTCGTGTATTAGATATTAGAGGGGGCATACAAAACGCATTTAATGGAGGCGCTTTGGTAGCTTATCATCATCATACTGTAGGCGGATACAATCCTGCCAAATTAAGTATCTACCAAGATTTAATTGAAAATCAATGGTATCAATTTCCTAAATGTTTACCAGTCGTAAACATGATGAATACCAAGTATATTATTTCGGGAAATATGGCAACCGATACAGTTGCTAACCCTCAAGCATTAGGTAATGTATGGTTTGTAAAAGGGATTCAATTTAAAAAAGGACCCGCTGAAGTAATGAGTGGTTTAGGTACTTTTAATCCAAAGGATACCGCATTAATCGAAGAAAAAGACAAATCAACTGAATTAAGTTCCATTGCATACGACAGTACTGCAACTATACAATTAGTTGAAAATAAAAATGATCTTATACAATACAGCTCCAATAGTAATCAAAAACAATTAGCTGTGTTTAGTGAAGTATATTATAAATTAGGCTGGAAAGCTTATATAGACGATGTAGAAACACCAATCATTAAAACCAATTACGTATTAAGAGCATTAGTTGTTCCTAGTGGTAAACATCAAATTAGATTTGAATTCAAACCAAGCTCAATACAAATGGCACAAACAGCTTCTGCAACTGCTTCTATTTTATTATGGGGTTTATTGTTCGCAATTAGTTTTAAAGAGTTTAAAAAAAGGAAAACTTCATAGACCCTATTAGTTAAGACAATTAAAATGATACTATCTATTATTATTTGCAGTTATAATCGTGCCAACTATATCAGTGGCGCATTAGATAGTTTGTATCAGCAAAGTGCAGGCCTTGAGCAGTTTGAAGTGTTGGTCATAGATAATAATTCAACAGATAATACCTCTGAAGTATATAGTCAATGGAGACTAGCAAACCCTAACGGACAATTTACATTTACAAGTGAGCAACAGCAAGGTGCTTCCTTCGCGCGCAATAAAGGTGCCTCGATGGCAAAAGGAGATTGGCTTTGTTTTATGGATGACGATGCAGTGGCAACCAATCATTATGTTGAAAATATAATGAAGCATATACAAACCAAACCAGAAGCCTTGGGTTTTGGTGGACGCATCATACCAAAATACATCCCTGCCGAACCCAAATGGATGAGTCATTTTGTATCCTCTTTAGTTGGTAATTTCGATTACGCCCCTACTGCATGTGCATTTTCAAATGGCAAGTACCCTATAGAATCAAATATGATTGTGCAAAAAGGGATATATGAGCAAATTGGAGGATTTAATACTGCTTTGCCTGGCGTTGTAGGCACTTTAAGAATTGGAGGCGAAGGAAAAGAATTGTTTTATAAAATTATTGCACTTGGTCATACGATATACTACGATCCGGCTATTTGTGTACATCATATAGTTGAAGTAAAAAAATTAACATCGGAATATATGTATCGTGTAGCAAGCGGTATTGGTCGTGGTGAAAAAACTAGAACATTGGCCATCTCAAAAGCGACTTACTATACCAAAATAGTAGAATACATTTTTAAATTAGGGGCTTCCTTTATTTTAGGAATCAAATATGCAATACAATTTACTCCTAGTAAATCATGGCCTGTTATACAATTTAGAATTAACGCATTAAAAGGATTATTATAGTAATACGAAACTGCAAAATATAAAAATTAAATAATGAACGAATTAAGAAACTATTTTGAGCATAATGAAAAAAGATTGATTAATAAATTTGATCACTACTTTGATGTATACGACAGATACTTTAGCCAATTTAAAAATAAAAAAATTACAATCGTCGAAATTGGTGTTTATCAAGGAGGAAGTTTGCAAATGTGGCGACAATATTTTGGGAAAGAAGCCACTATTTGGGGAATTGATATTGATCCTAGATGTAAAAGCCTAGAAGAAGAAAATACACATATATTAATTGGGTCACAGGAAGACCCTCAATTTCTTAGATCCATTATTGATAAAATTGGACCCATTGATGTTTTAATAGACGATGGTGGTCATACTCAAAATCAACAAATTGTTTCCTTTCAAGAATTATATCAACATGTGAATCCGAATGGCGGCATTTACTTATGCGAAGATGTGCACACATCCTATATGAACATATATGGAGGAGGGCATGAAAGAAAAAATACTTTTATCGAGTATAGTAAATCATTTATTGATCAACTGAACGCACATTACTCCGAGCAAAGTAGTTTAAAAGTAGATGCGATTACAAAAACAACCAATAGTATTCATTATTATGATAGCATTGTGGTGTTTGAGAAAAAAAGAATGATCCATCCTAGTTCATCAATGACAGGAGCTTGGTCATTTACATATGATGACACAAAGAAAACTTTCATTGAAAAATTAGAGCTCCATTTACTACTTAATATTAATAAAGTATTACAGTCCTTAAAATTGAAAGGAATCTTTGTAAATGAAATGCTTAGACTAAGCAGCAAGAGATAAACTACTTTTTACCCATTTTATTCAAAAGGAAGGACATTAAGCCTTTGAATGCATTCAGATACACGCTTGCTAATTGTGGGTGATATATAAAATCATTCTTTAAAATACCCATGCTCCTTACCACCTCTTTTTTCATCTGAGGCGTTAAATTTTTTAACTTATACAATAAATACAAACCATTACGCACTATATAATATACACGAATGGGTGAATGAATAATGCGAAGAGAGCGCTTAAATGTTTTGAAAGATCTCCCATTAATCAATTCACCAATTTTATGGTTCAAGATAATGTTTGAAAACATTAAATTTTTATAACCACATTGAATGACGCGGTATGAAAATTCAATGTCAACAAAATCAATAAATAGAAGTTCATTAAACAGTCCCACTTTTCGAAATAAGGATAAATTTAAAATAGTTCCAGAAGTGATAAGAGATAATACCTGTTCTGGTTGCTCCTTACTTTGTGTTATTGTAGGTTGAAAATTGACACCGAACTGAGCCACATTTAAAAATTGACCATGTTCAATTTGATCCACCCATTTTTGAAAATCGTTAGGATGAAAGGAAGAATCTTGATCCATCGTTAATAAAAAATCAAACCCGGCTTCGATGGCTTTATTCGCTGCCTGATTTAACCTAATGGAAATACCCTCATTTACTCCAGTAGCTATATATTCAATAGGAACATTAAAATGAGCAAAATCATCTGCCCCCTTAAATGTGGGCCGTTCAGAATTATCATAAACATAAAGAATATCTAAGTGATTGGCATAACTAGCTATGTTCACCAATGTTTTAGCAACATTTGGATGATAAAGTATAACAACACCGGCTAATTTTAGCATGTAATAGGCTTAATATATGCGAATTTAACATAAATGCTAAAAAGTTACTAATTTCATCTTATTAATTAATTTTCAAGCATGGGGCAACCTTTTATATCTATATGTATTCCAGCTTATAAACGATTGCCTTTTCTAACCCGTTTGTTGGATTCTATTGCAGAGCAAACCTACACTCATTTTGAAGTCATCATTTCGGATGATAGTGATGATGATTCTGTATTCAACTACATACAATCACTTACTCCCCTTTTTAAAATCAATTATTTTAAAAATACACCTTCTTTAGGCACCCCTGCCAATTGGAATTTGGCAATTTCGAAAGCAAATGGTGAATGGATTAAACTAATTCATGATGATGACTGGTTTACAAATAAGGATAGTTTGCAACACTTTGTATCGGCTACAACCAAAGGCCCTAAATTCATCTATTCGGCTTATCGTAATTTTATGGAATCCACTAAGCAATTTCATTTGATACAACATAATAATGCTGCTATTAATAGTGTATTAAAGCAACCACTCCTATTGTTATCCGAAAATATAATTGGACCGCCCAGTGTTACCTTATTTCACAAAAGCATTCTAGAAAAATATGATGAGCGAATGAAATGGAGGGTAGATTTAGAATATTATATTAGAGTATTACAACAAGAAAAAGAAGTTCACTATATCGCTAAAAATTTAATTCATGTAGGCGTCAGTGAAAGTCAAGTAACAAACTATTGTATTAACATACCAAGTGTCGAAATTCCAGAAGGACATATACTATTAACAAAATATGGTACATCTTCACTAAAAAATATTATAGTTTTTGATGCATGGTGGCGCATTATTCGAAATTGCAGCATACGTTCTGCTCATGAACTTACTCAATTTGGAAATAGCGAGTGGCCTCTTTGTATCCAAAAAATAGCGAATCTTCAATCCAAATTTTCAGGCAACACTTTGAAAAACGGATTGTATTCAAAAATAATTATGACGTTTTCTTATATTCAAAACTACCTTCAAGGAAAATTATAAAGTTTGAAACTATCTATCATCATAGTAAATTATAAATCGTCCCATTTTATTGTGGATTGCCTGCGATCTGCAATGGAATTTGATTCATATAAAAATTTTGAATGGATAGTTGTTGACAATGATTCAAAAGACCAAAGTAAAGAAACCATTCTTACAGAATTCCCTTTTGTAGTATGGCACGAAATGTTTTATAATGCTGGTTTTGCAAGGGCAAATAATGCTGGCATAAGAATTGCTAAAGGCGAAAATTTATTATTATTAAATCCTGATACACTTATTTTAAAGGACGCTTTACAAAAAACTTTAGAACTTTTCGCTGCATCCTCCTATGCTGCTTGTGGGGTTCAAATGCTACACCCAAATTTAACTACCCAAATTTCAGGAAGTCATTTTATGAAGGGTGGATTAAATCACTTGCTTCCCCTTCCTTATTGGGGAGATCTGCTAAAATGGATCGCGGGATTATTTAATGTTCAAAAGCCAAGTATTGAAGTAGCCCAATCCGAAGAAAAAGTAGATTGGATAAGTGGTGCATTTTTAATGGTCAAAAAACAAGTGATTGAAAAAGCTGGTTTGATGGATGAAGACTTCTTTTTGTACGCAGAGGAAGTAGAATGGTGCAGTAGATTAGGGAAACAAGGACAGTTATGTATTTATGGTGATATCAATATTATACATATTATTGGGGAAGTAATTGGCTCCAATTCAAAATCTAAGGATAAATCCTACACCAACTTATTTGATAAAAAAGGATTGCAATTTATCCTAAGCAATCATGTGAGAATTCGAAAACAATATGGCCTAGCTTGGTTTTTTATACAACTTTTAAATTATAGTGTAGCTGTGCCAGTTTATATTTTGGCAAGTTTGGTACACAATTTATTTACTTTTCAAAATCCATTGCCCGATCTTAGTAAATCTATTGGATTAGGGTACAATGTTTTGCGTATATGGGGCCTGATTGGGCCTATCATGCGCAACCAATCTTATTTTTACAAAGTTCTTTAACCAATCCCTTATTTAGAATATATTTGTAATATGGGTATTATTCAAAAACAAGGCGTTAAGTCTTCATTTTACATCATGCTGGGCTTTTTGATTGGCGCCATTAACCTCCTTGTTTTATTCCCTTTATTCTTTACAAAAAATGATCAAGGCTTAGTGAGAGCCATGATTGATATTGGAGCAACGCTCTCAGTTTTTTGCACTTTAGGTACACTTCCAGTAGTGTATAAATTTTTTCCCTTCTATAATCAGTATTTGGGACCTCAAAAAAATGAGCTCCCTTTTATTACACTCTTGCTTAACATGATGGGGTTTGGATTATTACTCCTAATTGGTTGGCAAGAAAAGGATTTCATTTTACGTAAATTAGGAAAGTCCCCTAGCCTTGCCCAATATTTTAATTACGTATACCCCTATACATTTTTCCTTTTGCTCTTTTATTGGTTAGAGGCTTTTGCATGGGGATTAAGGAAAGGAGTTTATACCAACTTTTTACGTGAAACTGCGATTCGTATTTTAACTACTATTTTAATTATTGCATTTGGGTTGCAATGGATTAACCTTTCTCAATTTATTATTTTATTTAGTCTTATTTACGCAGTTCCAGTAGTATTATTATTTATCAATCTAATTCAATCAAAACAATTAAGTTTTCGCGCATTTACCATCAGCAGTGTAACCAGAAGACTTAAAGGGAAAATGATCAGCTTTGCATTATTTGTTTTTGCAGGTCAGTTTTTTAATTTATTAGCAAAGACGAATGACACTTTTATGATTGTGGGCTTGAGAGGCTTGAGCGACGCAAGTATTTTTGCGATTGCTACCTATGTATCTGCTATCTTAGAAATACCACAACGCAGTTTAAATGCCATTAGCATCCCAGTGTTGGCTCAATCATGGAAGGATAAAGATTTCGCTAACATCAAACACATTTATCACAAAAGTGTATCAAACTTACTAGTAATTGGATTGATGTTATTTGGACTTATCTGGTTGAATATCGAAAACCTAGTCGCCTTTTTAAACTGGGTGAGCCATAATCAATCGGGAGGCTATGATGCCATCAGTAAATTGATATTTATTTTAGGGATCGCCAAGCTAATTGATTTAGCAACGGGCGTGAATGCGCAAATCATTGGCACATCTAATTATTGGAAATTTGACTTTTTTACCAACCTATTTTATATTGTACTTTCTATCCCATTAAATTACTATTTGATTAAAAATTACAGTCTAGAAGGTTTGGCTTATTCCAATTTAATCGCACTCACCTTATACAATACGATCCGATTTTTGTTTTTGTACAAAAAATTTCAACTTCAACCTTACACTTTTAAACATGGTATTTTTTTAGCACTCAGTATAAGTATAATGTTTCTAGTGCACCAATTGCCCATCGTCCATAATATTGTGATTAATATTTTATTGCAATCCTTTACTTATGGTATTTGCTTTTATTTGCTTGCCATTTGGATCAACCCTGCTCCAGAAGTGTTAAACATCATACAACAGTTTTTTAAAATAAAACTGCCCTCTATTTTTAGAAAAAAATAATTTATTTTTTTTGCGCGACACTCACTAAGTGAAATGGCGGATAAGTTTGCTGATGCATCATCTCAAACCCGCAATATTCCAACATTTGTTTAATAAGATCAAGGTTAAATACATGATGATGTACTGCCCTATTTTCTATATTTAATTGGGTTCGTTTTACGAGTTCTTCCTTAGATGCAACAAAATCATCCATCGTCAAATCATGCAATTCAATGACTTCATCAAAATGTGTCTTATCGGTCTCTTCGGTTTGATTGTTGTAATCTTTAATTAAGTGTGCTAAGGAAGTAACTGTTCGTTTATGGTCAAAAGTAAATTCCTTATTGGGTAATACTAAAACCAATCGCCCATGGTTTTTCATAACTCGGCTCCATTCTTTTAAAGCTTTGATTGGGTTGGCAACATGTTCTAAGGAATGGCAGGACAATACAAAATCATAACTAGCGTCATGGATCATAGATAAATCGATGGCGTCTGCAATAAATTGAAAACCCTGTTTGTTTTTGTAATAATGATATTGATTTCCTTGTTGTATATCCCCTTCCCAAAGGGTGGTATTTGAAAAATTAACGCCGTCAATATTTTGAGCATATAAATAAATCGGGAAAGCCATTTTAAAATCGAACAATTTACTTGGCCCACCTATCTCCAAACCATTTTGTTGATTAAATAGAGAAGACAGCTTAATTAACTTTCGCTTAGCTGGCTGCTTGATGTAAGATATTAATGTAACGATGTGTTCAAAAAAATTCATATTCAAAAATAGGGATTGTTATAATAAGTTTAAGAAAGCATCTAAACCCTTTTGCTTTAGTGGCGTTAATTCGTAACTGATATTTTGAGTATAATATTGGTGCAAATCATACACTTGTTCACTTTGGGGTATGCCCGCAATGACTTCAGGCAAATGAGCTAAACCATATGCATTGGCTTCGTCAAAAAGAGTTATGAATTCCAATGGAATGGGCTGATTGGCAACCCATGCTGCATATACAAACGGTAAGCCCGTGTGCTGCTTCCAAGCAAGTCCTAAATCATAAACAAATTCATATTGATCTAAATGGGCCAAAGCTCTATCCCCAATGATAATACCAGCAGTGGCTCCCTTTATATGGTCTATATAACCTTCCTCAGCATCAATAAATTTGACCTCCTTTTTCCAAAATTGAGACAACAACACTTTTGCTAATTGTACCGATGTTCTGCTTTGATAATCAAGATAAATACATTCAATTTGATCCATGGGCACTTGACTAAATATAGCCACCGAAGCCACTTCCCTCTCTGATCCAATAACATACTTGGAAACAACTTGAGGATGGGCTAGCAAGGGCATGATGGCAACTGGCACTAACCCTATATCTATGCGTCCCTCTATTAAATCAAGGGCAATTTTTGCGGGGTAAGATTTTATTAAATCAATGCGATTTTTAAAGCCTTCCTGCTCTATACCTAATAATAATGGACGGGTATTTAAATAACTTACCGCCCCTATGCGCCATCTTTTGTCCAATTGAATTAACTTTGCACAAAGAAAAACCTTTTTTTTAACATAGTCACCACTTGATTTAAAGCAACTGCCCATGTCCAAATTAACAGCCATTTCACCTATTGACGGACGATATCACAAGCAAACAGCCGTTTTAAGTTCCTATTTTTCTGAATTTGGCCTTATTAAATACCGTGTTTTGGTAGAAGTGCACTATTTCTTGTTTTTAGGCGATAAAAAGTTTTTTAAAATTACACCCAGCTTACGAAAATCATTGCTCGCTGTTGTTGAAAATTTTAGCGAAGCAGATGCTGAAAAAATTAAAACAATCGAAGCCACTACCAACCACGATGTAAAAGCGGTTGAATACTTTTTAAAAGATGTTTTAGATCAGCACAAGGCAAGTGCTTTAAAAGAATGGATTCATTTTGGTTTAACTTCTCAGGACATTAATAATACCGCTATTCCATTAAGTTGGAAAGAGGCAATGGAAAATAATATACTCCCTGCTTATATCAATTTGCAAAATAATTTATTCAAGCTTGCTAAAAAATGGAAAAAAATTCCTTTGTTGGCCCGCACACATGGACAAGCCGCTTCTCCCACTACTTTAGGGAAAGAGATCATGGTGTTTGTAGAAAGATTACATCATCAAATTGAATTATTTACTGCCATCCCTTATGCTGCGAAATTGGGTGGTGCTACTGGTAACTTTAATGCACACCATATTGCATTCCCTAAAAAAAATTGGGTAAGCTTAGGAAATGAATTCGTAGAAGATGTATTGGGATTACAAAGAATGCAATTCACCACTCAAATTGAACATTACGATCATCTTGCAGCCCATTTTGATACATTAAAGCGTCTCAATAATATCTTAATTGATTTAAGCCGAGATGTATGGACTTACATCTCAATGGATTATTTTAAACAACAAACTAAAAAAGGCGAAGTTGGATCAAGTGCGATGCCACATAAAGTAAACCCCATTGATTTTGAAAATGCCGAAGGTAATTTAGGAATGGCAAACGCAATACTAGAGCATCTTTCAGCAAAACTTCCTATCAGTCGTTTACAACGCGATTTAACCGATTCAACTGTGCTTAGAAATATTGGCGTCCCTGTTGGACATATCGCCATTGCGCTTAACTCCATTGAAAAAGGGTTGAATAAATTAATATTAAATGAGGAAAAAATTCAAGCTGATTTAGAAAACAACTGGGCAGTGGTAGCCGAAGCCATTCAAACAATTTTACGCCGCGAATCTTATCCTAATCCTTATGAAGCTTTAAAAGATTTAACAAGAGGCAATAATAAGATCGATAAAAAATTAATGCACAAATTTATTGATGGCTTAAAAGTTTCAGCATCTGTTAAAAAGGAATTGAAAGCGATTACGCCACAAAATTATACAGGAATTACAGCTGATTATTAGAAGGTGGTGGCACTATTTTTTTACGAGGTTCTTTTTTCGCTAATAAACTATGTATAGGTGTCATACCTTCTTTTTGAATAGCCATAGTTAAAACTTGTGCAGTGGCAGCAGCATCACCCCAAGCACGGTGACGGCCTTCGATACGAATACCTAAATCGCGTGTCAAAGAACCTAAACCATATTTAGCCAATCCAGGGAAAACACGGCGACTTAATTTAATGGTACATAATTTTGGTGCCGACCATTGAAATCCCGCTTTACCTAAAAGATAATGAACAAAGGAATAATCAAAACTTACATTATGCGCAACAAAAATGCGCCCATTCAATAAATTATAAATCTCAGATGCCACTTCCTCAAATAAGGGTGCATTGGCCACCATGGCATCACTAATTCCAGTCATATTAACAATAAATGGGGGGATTCTTTGCCTTGGGTTAATTAAAGTCACATATTTACCCGTCACTTCTACCCCATTGTGAATCACTATCGCAATTTCAGTAATCCCATGAGATTGGGGCATACCGCCTGTGGTTTCTATATCTACTACAGCAAATTCCATAAGAAAGCTAAGGTCGTATTTTTTAGCAACTTATAGCAAGCAGCTTTTCCTTATTTTTGTGGCTCAATATAGGAAAAGAAGCAAAGCATGGAATTGAGTAAAAATTACATACCGGGTGAAGTAGAAATCAAATGGTACAAACATTGGGTGGAAACTGGCTATTTTCATAGTACCCCTAATGAAAAAAAGGCCTACACTGTCGTCATTCCTCCACCTAATGTGACTGGTGTATTGCATATGGGTCATTGTTTAAATAATACCATCCAAGATATATTAGTGCGTCGTGCGCGCATGCAAGGATTTAATCCTTGTTGGGTTCCTGGAACGGATCATGCTTCCATTGCAACAGAAGCAAAAGTGGTTGCGATGTTAAGAGAAAGAGGTATTGCAAAATCATCTTTATCAAGAGACGAATTTTTAGGATATGCATGGGAATGGAAAGAAAAATATGGCGGTATCATTTTGCAACAATTAAGAAAGATGGGTTGCAGTTTAGATTGGGAACGCACTTCCTTTACGATGGACCCTGATTACTACGAGTCGGTTATAAAAGTATTTGTTGATTTATATAAGAAAGGAAAAATTTATCGCGGGAAAAGAATGATCAACTGGGATGTGCGTGCAAAAACGGCTTTAAGCGATGAAGAAGTTATACATAAGGAAGTAGCTGGTAAAATTTATCACCTGCGTTATAAGTTAGATATTCCTGGAGATGAATACATCACTATTGCAACAGTACGACCTGAAACAATTTTAGGAGATTCGGCTATCTGCGTGCATCCTAAGGATGATAGATACAAACACCTTGTTGGCAAATTTGCTTTTGTACCTTTGATTAACAGACGCATCCCAATTATTGCGGATGATTATGTTGAAATTGAATTTGGTACAGGCGCCTTAAAAGTAACACCAGCGCATGACATGAATGATTTTATGTTAGGCCAAAAATATAATTTGGAAGTGATAGATACCATGAACGATGATGGTACTTTATCTGAAGCTGCAGGTTTGTATATTGGTCAAGATAGAATTGAGGTAAGAAAAATAATCACTAAAGATTTAGACGCTGCAGGAAATCTAGTAAAAATAGAAGACTACACACATCAAGTGGGCTTTAGTGAAAGAACCGATGCGATAGTAGAACCAAGATTAAGTTTACAATGGTGGGTGGATATGAAAAAATTAGCAGCACCTGCACTAGAAGCAGTGATGTCAGATGAAATTAATTTCCATCCCGCTAAATTTAAAAACTTATACCGCCATTGGATGGAAGGCATTAAGGATTGGTGTATTAGTCGTCAGCTTTGGTGGGGACATCGAATACCAGCATGGTATGACGAGGAAGGCAATTTTTATGTCGCACATAATGAAGCAGAAGTAAATACAAACCACCCTGAAACCAAAGGAAAAAAATTAACACAGGATGCGGATTGTTTGGATACCTGGTTTAGTAGTTGGCTGTGGCCATTTGAAGTATTTAAAGGATTATCGAATCCTAATAATGCCGAAGTGAATTACTACTACCCAACAAGTACATTAGTGACTGCCCCAGAAATTATTTTCTTTTGGGTTGCTCGTATGATTATGGCAGGTGAAGAATACATGGGCAAAATTCCATTTAAAGATGTTTATTTCACAGGCATTGTTAGAGATAAACAAGGTCGTAAAATGAGCAAGAGCTTGGGCAATTCTCCCGACTTATTAGGATTGATTGATCAATATGGTGCAGATGCTGTTCGCTTTGGTATTATGATTGCTTCACCTGCTGGAAATGATTTGTTATTTGATGAATCAACATTAGAGCAAGGAAGAAATTTTAATAATAAATTATGGAATGCCACTAAATTATTGAAGATGTGGGAAGCACGTCAAAACAAGGATGGCGCTATTCCTGAGGATGCAAAGTTTGCAATGGATTGGTTTGAAGCTAAATTAACCACCACGCAAAACGAAGTGGACGAAATGCTTAAAACCTTCCGATTAAGTGAAGCTTTAAAAACTATTTACGGATTAATATGGGATGACTTTTGTAGTTGGTATTTAGAATGGATTAAGCCAGGCTTTGAACAACCCATACATGAAGGCGTATATGAAAAAACAGTTGCGTTTTACGATGCACTACTACAATTACTACACCCGTTCATGCCATTTATCACAGAAGAAATTCACCATACTTTAAAAACACAGACCGAGGATTTATGTGTTAAACTATATACCCCTACTT
>JBAXVC010000019.1:0-31475 GCA_037129315.1 Chitinophagia bacterium
GGGTTCCTATGCAACAACAAGAACAAAATAAAAGTAATAATGTTTTTACAGAAAAAAGTGTAAAATTTTCTAAATGGGAATATTATGTTAATAATAAAACTATTTATGAAATATTTGAATTATTAATTAAAAATTTACCATACAATGAATATTATAAGTATATACAATACGATAAAATAACAAATACAATATATATTGGAACAGATAATAGAGGAGTGATTGTTTGTCGTCCTCGTTATTTTAATAGAATACTACCAAATAATATGATGGTTAATTCTAGTGCTAGTGCTTATGCACAGGTTCTTTTAAAAAATGGGAATATACAGGTAAATGATGGTTTCGTATTCGGAACTTCTAAATTAACAAGTCCAAATATTTTTTTAAAAAAATCGGGTTCATCCACATTTATTTCTAGCAAAAACATACTTTATTATACTAATATGGATGGTATTATAGAGTATGACTTAAACAAAAATGTTATTATCAAACAAACAAAAAATGATTTTGATAATCAAAATGTTTTCGTCGAAAATAATAATTCAATTTATTCAATAAATAATAAAGGAATAATTAAAAAAGACAGCTTACATGATTGGTTTAGTGTTTTAAAATTCAAGTGGGCCCCTTCCACTTTTATTGTTCATGATATAAAAGTGGAAAATCCCAATAAATTACTAGTTGCTACGACTGATGGGATCTATAGATATAATATATCAAATAATAGTTTTCGATTAATATTAAGGGATGAAAATAAAGCAAACTTTAGAAGTATATATAAATTAGATAATTATTTTCTTTTTGGTACATATGGTAGTGGAATATATATGTATAAAAACAATATATTTAAAAAAATACCCTTAGATCCTAATGGTTATATGAAATATACTCATTGTTTTATTGAAGATGAAAAACATAATATATGGGCAAGTTCAAACAAGGGGTTATTTATGTTTGCAAAAAAATCTTTTATTAATTTTTGGGATCATGGATCTCGAAACATTATATTTAAATACTTTGGGAAATTAGATGGGATTGATGTTTTAGAAATGAATGGAGGTTGTGCACCTTGTGCTTTAAAATTATCTAATGGAGATTTTTCCTTCCCTGGTATAGATGGTTTAATACAATTTAATCCTAATTATTTTAATAAAATTGATACTAATAATATCAACCCTAGTATTTATATTGATAAATTATATATTAATAACAATCTAGTTTCATTAGATAATTTCAAAAAAAGTCTTTCTAGTGATATAAAAAACATTGATTTTCAGTTAGGTATTTCTGGAATGCTTTCAGAAGAAAATGTTATTGTTGAATATAAGTTTGATTTAAATGCAACATGGAAAAGAATTTCCGTAAAAAACCCTACGATTCATTTAGATAAAACATCATTTGGTCAAAATAATCTATTTCTAAGATTTAGAAATACCGATTCCGATTATTGGATTAGTAGTGATTTCCCTTTTTATGTAAATTACCCTAAATCACTTCATCCCTTAATGATTGTTTTTTATGTAATTATCTTTATAACAATTATATTATTTTATATCCGAATCAAAACTATTGTTTATCAAAAAAGACAAAAAGAGTTAGAATCTGAAGTTGCTTTAAAAACAAAGTCCTTATTGAATTTGAATAAATATCTTACTGAAAGAAATCAAGCTAAAGAGCATGTTTTAGCAATAATGAACCATGATGTCTTAACCCCATTAAAATATTTGCATATGACTGCAAATAATTTAGAAAGTCAAATACAAGATATTAATTTAAAAAAATCAATACATCAAATTGCAACCACAAGTAAAGAATTAGAGTACTTGACTTCAAATATGTTAAACTGGGTTAAATTTGATAACACTACAAATCTATTCAATAGTCAAAAATTAAATGTTTACTTATTAGTTAATAATTTAATTGAATTTATTACCCCTTTTTTGGTAGGTAAGGGTATTGGAATAGTAAATAAAATTCCTAAAAATACAGAAATATTAAATTGGCCAGATCCATTAAGAATCCTACTATATAATATTATTATGAACTCGGTTAAATCGACTGAACATGGTAATGTTAACATTTCAATTGAACAATCAAAAGCATATTATTGTATTATTATTGAGGATACTGGAATAGGTATGAGCAAGTCAATGGCTAAATATTTAATTACGGGAAAAAGCAAAGATCAAGTCGAAAATTTACCCAAATATAAAAAAGGTAATGGAGTAGGTTATCAAATTATCAGAAACGTAATTAAACTAATGAAAGCTGAATTGAAAATAGATAGTAAATTAAATGAGGGCACTACTATTACAATTAAATTTAAGATTTAAACCACTTCGAATTTTTTTGGTACTTGTTCATCAATTTTAATTGTATAAATTCCTTTTTTAAATTCACCAATATATAAACAGGTTCTTTGTGTAAACCCTGCAATTTTTCCTTTCATTATTTCATATCCATTTTCACATGATATAGTGTAAAACTTATTATGATGTTTTGGTATAGAAAATATGATTTCTAATATTCCATCCTTTATAATTTCATTTGTACTAATCATTTAAAAAATTTTGTATTCACAATTTACTTTTTATTAAATAATTATATATAGAATTATCTCTATTTGTTTATTTCTTTTTATAGATTATATATTTAAATCTACAATCTCATAAATGTATCATTTGATGTTTTGCAGATTAGGAGATTTTGATAATAAATCAATAATTATTTTTCTATTATTAATTCAGTAAAATACATTTATGGATGAAAAGGATGGTTTATTGCTTATGACCAATTGGTCATAAAAAAAGGGGCTAAAAGCCCCTTTTTTTGATATTCTGCGGAGAGTTAGGGATTCGAACCCCAGGACCTGTTACAGTCAACAGTTTTCAAGACTGCCGCAATCGACCGCTCTGCCAACTCTCCGCGGCAAATGTAGGAAGGGAAACCCAATTTTGCAAAAATACTTGTATTTTAAAGGGGTAAACAATTGGTCTAATATATTGACTACCATGTATCTTTACAAAAAAGGAGTAAGTGAAAGAATTATCAGCATTAAATGTGTTTTTTTGGAAGTATAGGGTGCGGTTTTTCATGGGCATCTTATTAGTCATTGCTACCAATTATTTGGCTGTTTTAGCCCCTCAAATTACTGGTTATGTGGTTGGGTTGGTTCAAGCTAAACTGCCAGGTGCAAAACCAGCTACTAATATCCATAATGATTACATCGTATCTGGTATCGATCAATTAAGCAGCTTTTTTAGTTTAAGTTTTGCTGGACTCATTACTTTTTGCAGTTTAACCATTTTGATATTAGCCATCATTAGGGGCATTTTCATGTTTTTTATGCGGCAAACGATTATCGTGATGAGCAGGCATATTGAATTTGATCAAAAAAATCAAGTGTATGCGCATTATCAAAAACTAGATACCGAATTTTATAAAACACATAGTACGGGCGATTTAATGAGTCGTATTACCGAGGATGTAAGTAGGGTACGTATGTATACAGGACCTTCCTTAATGTATTTAATCAATTTGGTGTCTTTAATTGGTTTTTGTTTATACAATATGTTTTCTAAAGATGTTATTCTGAGTTTATATGTTTTGGCACCACTTCCAATTTTAGCCATCACTATTTATGTGGTGAATAGTGTAATAAATAAAAAGAGTGAACAGATACAAGGCCAATTATCTGATTTAACAACGAACGCGCAAGAATCTTATTCGGGTATTAGAGTCATCAAATCATTTGTACAAGAAAAAGCCATGCTAGGCTTTTTTAAAAAAAACAGTGAATTATATCGTCAAAATGCAGTGAGCTTAGCAAAAGTTGAAGCATTTTACACTCCGACGATGGCTTTAATGATAGGATTAAGTACTTTAATGACGATTTACTTGGGTGGATTGCAGGCTTTAGCGGATCCTTCTAAAGTAGCTACTGTCATTGAGTTTGTGATATATATTAATATGCTAACTTTTCCTGTAAGTGCAATAGGTTGGACGGCTAGTATGATTCAGCGCGCTGCTGCTTCTCAAAAAAGACTCAACGAATTTTTATCGATTAAGCCAAGTATTGTAAATAATATTAAAGTAACACCTCTTGAAATAAAAGGAGATATAATTTTTGATCATGTTGGATTAGTATTTCCGCACTCAGGAGTACATGCTCTAACTGATTTTAATTTACATATTAAAGCAGGACAAAAAGTGTTGATTTTGGGAAAGACAGGTGCTGGTAAAACATCTATTGCTCAATTATTAACAAGAATGTATGAACCCACAAAAGGGAAAATCACTATTGATGGAATCGCATTAAATGATATCCAATTAAAACAATTAAGAAATGATATTGGATATGTACAACAAGATGTTTTTTTATTCAGTGATTCAGTTGAAAACAATATTCAATTTGGGTTAAGTGATTTGCCTTCAAAAGATGAATTATTAAAAGCAACCAAAGCTGCCCATGTTTTAAATGAAATAAATAATTTACCAAAGCAATTTGATACTTTGATAGGGGAGCGAGGCACTACTTTAAGTGGAGGTCAAAAGCAAAGAATAGCTATTGCTCGTTCTTTAATAAAAAATCCGGCCATTTTTATATTAGATGATTGTTTAAGTGCAGTAGATGCCCAAACGGAACAAACTATTCTCGCTAATTTTGAAACATTTATTAAAGACAAGACAACCCTTATTATTACCCATCGAATATTTTTTCACTTTCATTTTGATCTTATTATATATTTAGACGAGGGTAAGATTGCAGAAATGGGAACACACGATAGTTTGTTAGTTAAAAATGGCCTTTATGCTGAATTATATAAGGCACAACAGGCCCAAAATACGCCTCTTGATTAAAAGGCTTAAAATTTTTAATTTTCAATAACATTTTATATTTTTAGTAATAATTAAATGTATTTATGGAACAAGAGCAATTCGAAGGCAATAATGATCGACAAATAGAAAGTGTATACAGTACTCGTATTAGGGCCGGAAAAAGACGTACTTACTTTTTTGATGTAAGGGCGACACGTGCCAATGATTACTTTTTAACGATTACAGAAAGCAGAAAGCGGTTCGATAATAATGGCTACGATCGCCATAAAGTATTTATTTACAAAGAGGACTTTAATAAATTTATTAAAGCTGTAACCGAGGCCATGGATTTTGTTAAAACAGAATTAATGCCCAATTTTGATTTTGATGCGTTTAACCATGAAGAGGATGGCGCGAACGGACAAGAGGAAAGACCAAGATTTACAGCACCTCCAGTAGCCCAAATTGAAAAAGATACAGTTGGTGAAATAGTACAAGCGATGGAGCAACCTAAAGAGGAATTAAGTGATGAAAACGAACATATCGTGATCACTGAGAAAGTTCCTTTAGAAGCCAAAGATACTCCAGCAAGTCAAGGGGATAATTTAAGTGGCGAGGAAGTAGACAAATGGTAATTGTATAGATCTATAATTTTTTGATCATCCATATATCACAACCGTCATGTCCGCTATTGCCAAGTGAATGGTTGATTCTTTCAAAACCTACATTTTCATAAATAGAAACTGCTTTGGAAAGTTCGGGCATGGATTCAAGGTACACTTGTTCATACCCATTGTTTTTGGCCCAATTCATAGATTTTAATAATAATTTTTTTCCTAATCCTGTACCTCGGGCATTTTTATTTAAATATAATTTTACCAACTCGCAGGTTTTATGAGGTAAGCCAATAGTAGGATAGATGCCTGCACCGCCTATTACGATTCCATTTTCTTCCGCTACAAAATAAATGGAACCAGGCATTTGAAATAATTCAAATAAATGATCTGTTGTAGGATCAAAATAAACCGTACCAGGTTTGTTGGCGCCAAATTCTTTTAATGCAGCTCGTATTACTTTCGCAATTTCCTCGTTGTCTTTTAATTCAATATTCCTTATCAATATAGGTACTTGCATTAGGCTTGTTTTTTCCAATCCTTATATTGGTTCATTAAACCATTAGTAGAACTGTCGTGGTTTACCACTTTTTCAGCTTGTGTTAACTCAGGTAATATTTTATTAGCTAACTGTTTTCCTAATTCAACACCCCATTGGTCATAACTAAAAATATTCCAAATCACTCCTTGTGTAAATATTTTATGTTCATAGGTGGCAATTAAAAAGCCTAGGGTAGCTGGGGTTATTTTTTTAACTAAAATAGAATTGGTAGGTTTATTGCCAGCAAACACTTTAAAAGGAGCTAAAGTTTCAATCTCTTTAGGTGATTTTTTGCTTTGTGTTAATTCAGCTAATACTTCTGCATTTGTTTTGCCATTCAACAAAGCTTCGGTTTGCGCAAAATAGTTGCTTAATAATTTATCATGGTGATCGCCAATAGGATTGTGGCTAATGGCTGGAGCTATAAAATCGCAAGGTATTACTAAAGTACCTTGATGAATTAATTGATAAAAAGCATGTTGACCATTGGTGCCTGGCTCACCCCAAATAACAGGACCTGTTGTATAGTTGACTGCCGTGCCATTGCGATCAATAAATTTACCATTACTTTCCATATTACCTTGTTGAAAATAGGCTGCAAATCGGTGCATGTATTGATCGTAAGGTAAGATGGCTTCACTTTGTGCTCCAAAGAAATTGGTATACCAAATTCCTAATAAGGCCATAATCACTGGCATATTTTTTTCAGGAGCAGCATTTTTAAAATGCAAATCTGCTTCATGTGCACCTTTTAATAATCCTTCAAAATTATCATATCCTATAGTTAATGCTATTGATAATCCGATGGCGCTCCATAATGAATATCTTCCACCCACCCAATCCCAAAATTCAAACATATTTTTACTGCTAATTCCGAATGCATTCACTGCTTTTTCGTTGGTACTTAATGCAACAAAATGAGTTGCAATATGCTTTTCATCTTTTGCGTTTTCTAAAAACCAAGATCTAGCTGTATGTGCATTGGTCATGGTTTCCTGTGTCGTGAATGTTTTAGAAGCAATTAAAAAGAGGGTTTCTTCGGCATTGACCCTTTTTAAAGTTTCTGCTATATGTGTACCATCCACATTACTTACAAAATAAACTTGAATCCCTTTTACCCAATATGGTTTTAATGCTTCAGTCACCATCACTGGGCCTAGATCACTTCCACCAATTCCAATGTTTACAATGGTGGTGATTTTTTTCCCTGTGTATCCTACATGTTCCCCATGATGTATGTTGTTACAAAATGTTTTCATTTGCTTTTGCACGCGAATAATTTCAGGCATGACATCCTTTTCATCCACGAATACAGGACTTCCGCTAAAATTTCGTAATGCGGTATGAAGCACTGATCTATTTTCAGTTTCATTTATTGCCTTTCCATCAAATTGTGCTGCAATCGCATTTTGTAATCCACATTCTTTTGCTAATTGAAATAGCAATTGTAGGGTTTTATCAGTTACAATATTTTTTGAGTAATCAAATAAAATATCGGAAACAGTAATGGAATATTGCTCAAATCGGGTAGGATCGGTTACAAACAAATCTTTCATGTGTTTGCGATTCATCTCTTCTTCAAAATGTTTTTTTAAAACAAACCAGGCCTGCGTAGATGTCGGATTAATTCTTTCTAACATAATTCTATTTTATTATTCTTTTCTATTGTTATTTATTCTTTTCAAACCCCACCACCATAACTTTACAAAGCACCAATGGTTTCGATAGTTTGATGGGTCATTTTTTCATTAATATCTAAGTGCAAAACAAATCGAACTAAAGTAGGGGACATGGCAATCACTAAAATTCCTTTTTGTTTTAGTTCCGCTGCTAAACTAGTAGCATTGTATTTTCCTTGAATTTTAGCAATCACAATATTAGTTTCTACTTCGAACACTTCTTCGACAAAATCTTTCTTTAATAAAGCATCTTTAATTAATAAAGCTTTTGTATGATCCTCAGTTAATCTTTGTACATGATGGTCTAAAGCATATATGCCTGCTGCTGCTAATGAACCTGCTTGTCTCATACCACCACCAAATACTTTACGCCAACGACGCGCTTTTTTTATAAATGGAATGCTGCCTACTAAAACACTTCCCACTGGAGCGCCTAATCCTTTGCTTAAACAAAGTGAAATAGAATCAAACAGTTTTCCATATTGTGTAGGATCTTCTTTTTTATGAACAATGGCATTGAACAATCTGGCCCCATCTAAATGTAGGGATAAGCCATGTGCTTTTGTCACATTTTGTATAGCTGCTATTTCTAGTAAATCATAACATGCACCTCCGCCTCGGTTGCTTGTATTTTCCAAACTTACTAGCTTCGAAATGGGTTTATGGACATCATCGGGGTTGATAGCTGCTAAAACTTGTTGAGCAGTAATACGACCCCTGTTTCCTTGTAATAGTTTAACCGAACAACCAGAATTGGATGCAATGCCACCTCCTTCATATTGATAAATATGGGATAATTCATCACAAATCACTTCGTCTCCCGATTGTGTATGTGTTTTTATTGCTATTTGATTGGTCATGGTTCCACTTGGACAAAATAACCCAGCTTTCATACCAAAAAGAGCAGCTGTTTTTGCTTCCAAAGCATTAATACTTGGATCTTCCCCAAATACATCATCTCCAATGGGGGCTTGTTGCATATAGGCCAACATGCCTTTAGTAGGTAGGGTCACTGTATCGGATCTAAAATCAATCATAGGACGAAGATAAATCCCAGTTGGGGATTATTCCTAAATTTTTAGAAAATGGGGACATTTTAACCTAATTTATGTGCATAAATCCCTTTCTATCAATATTTGCTTAATTAATCGCAAAATCGTACCTTTGCCGACTGACATTTGTTATTATTTCGTATATTAACTTATTGTTGGACACACTTTTTTAGGTATTACATCGTTATACATTTAAATAAATTCTTTGCATGAGGCAGCTGAAAATTGCAACACAGATTACCAACAGAGATTCACAAGCGGTTGAAAAGTACTTACAAGAGATTTCGAAAATCTCTATGATTAACCCAGAAGAGGAGACCACCTTAGCGCAACGCATTAAAATGGGTGATCAAAGAGCCTTGGATAAATTAGTGCAAGCCAACTTGCGTTTTGTGGTATCCGTTGCAAAACAATACCAACACCAAGGTTTGTCTTTATCTGATTTAATCAATGAAGGAAACTTAGGGTTGATCAAAGCAGCTCAAAGGTTTGATGAAACAAAAGGATTTAAATTTATCTCTTATGCTGTATGGTGGATTCGTCAATCCATATTGCAAGCTTTGGCCGAACAAGGTCGTTTGGTGCGTTTACCACAAAATAAAATCGGTACTTATAATAAAGCGAACAAAGCCTATATGGCTTTTGAGCAAGAACATGAGCGTGAGCCATCAACCGAGGAATTAGCTGGCATATTAGAGATGTCCGAAACTGAAATCAACAATATCTTCCAATCTAATACGCGCCATACTTCATTAGATGCACCAGTGCATGAAGCTGAAGATGTGGCCATGGGTGATTTATTAAAAGGGGGCGATGAAACTGACGAGGATGTGATGAAAGATTCCTTGAGAGAGGAAATTCGTCGTGTACTTAAGTCATTGAGTCCTAGGGAGGCAGAGATAGTTAATGCATATTTTGGTTTAGATGGCGAGAATGGTGTTACCATTGAACAAATTGGTATCAAATACGATTTAACAAAAGAAAGAATAAGACAAATTAAAGAGCGTGCTATAAAACGTTTACAAAAAGCGAGATATAGTAATGCACTTAAGGCTTATTTGGGCTAATAATAAAATAGATTACAAAGCCCCTTCAATCTGACGATTAGACGGGGCTTTTTTTTACAATAGACAATTAGAAAGTAGAAGAAAAGTTTAAAAACTGGTTATGGAAACAGAAAAAGTAAGCATCTTAATTATAGGATCGGGCCCTGCAGGTTATACCGCTGCTATATATGCAGCAAGGGCGAATATGAAACCTTTATTATACCAAGGTATTCAACCTGGTGGTCAATTAACCATTACCACCGAAGTAGAAAATTATCCTGGTTTCCCAGACGGCATTCAAGGACCAGATATGATGGTGAATTTTGAAAAGCAAGCCGCTCGCATGGGAACAGATATTCGTTATGGTTTAGCGACTAAGGTTGATTTTAGTGGGGATGTAAAAAAAGTATGGATTGATGATGAAAAATTAATTGAGGCCGATGCTGTTATCATATCTACTGGAGCAAGTGCGAAGTGGTTGGGTATACCAAGTGAAGAAAGATTAAATGGTTTTGGAGTGAGTGCTTGTGCTGTTTGTGATGGTTTCTTTTTTAAAGGTAAGGAAGTAGCTATAATTGGAGCAGGAGATACCGCAGCAGAAGAAGCACATTATTTATCTAAAATGTGTACCACCGTTCATATGATTGTTCGTAAAGAGCAAATGCGTGCAAGTAAAGTAATGCAAGATAGAGTTTTGAATACGCCAAATATTAAAGTGTATTTCAATACAGAAACCGATGAAATTTTAGGAGAGAAAACGGTACAAGCAGTGCGTGTAAAAAACACAAAAACAAACGAATTAACCGAAATTCCTGTTAGTGCCTTTTTTGTCGCCATTGGTCACAAACCAAATAGCGATATTTTTAAAGATTATATTACCATGGATGAAACTGGTTACATTATCACTGAGCCAGGGACTACTAAAACAAATGTACCAGGGGTTTTTGCATCAGGTGATGTTCAAGATAAAAATTATCGTCAAGCGGTGACAGCAGCGGGTAGTGGATGTATGGCTGCTTTAGATGCTGAAAGATATTTAACCGCAAAAGGTCATTAATCATATCTTAATGTCACATAACAATTCAATGCGCATTAGTTTAAATAAAATAGTTTTCGTTGGATACCATGGCTTATATGCCGAAGAAAAAAAACTTGGGAATACCTATATTGTGGATGTAGATGTTGACTTTACACCGCCTGTAGCTATCATTGATAAATTAGAGCAAACCATTGATTATGTTGCCGTGTATTCGCTTCTTAAAAAATGGATGGCCATTCCAACTCCTTTATTAGAAACCCTAATCGGTAAAATGGCAGATGATATATTATTAGAACATGCTATAGCCAATAAAGTAAGTATAAGAATTTCAAAATTACATTTACCCATTCCTGAATTTGAAGGGTCTGTATCTGTATTCATTGAAAAATCAAGAAATAAATAATTACATTATCTAAAATTAATTTTTAGATGGTTTTATTTTCCCATCTCATTGATTTAATATAAATGAAGGAAGGAATTAATAAACTCAGCCAATAGATAATTTCACACATCCATCCAATGTAAATGGGGAGTTGAAAATGCTGAATCGTTAAGTAAGCATAGATCAAATAAATTATAATAGCTACAAATTCAATAGCTAAATTGATTTTAGACTGACCAGTTCCTGTAACAGCATTCAACCAAATGGTAGCAATGGACATAATCAATAAAGCAAAGGAAACCACTCTTAATACTGGTATACCTGCCTGTATAAAATCTTCACCCTGTCCGTAAATAGATAAAAAGGGATGCGCAAAAACATTTAATAAAGTAAAAACACATAATGCAAATCCAAAACTCCATCTCACTATTTTATGTATTAATGGAATCACTTTATCTTTCATTCCTTGCCCAATAATATTACTTACCATGGTGTTGGTGGTAGCAGAAAATGCCCAAGTAAAGCTTCCAAAAAAACCAAAAATATTACGCATGGAATTAGACACAGCCAATGCTTGTTCGCCTCGATGCTCAATTAATATATAAAAGAATTCCCAGCTAATAATACTAATCATATACTGTACCATAATGGGCGAGGACTGAACTAATATTAATTTGATATAATCCATCTTAAATGTCCAATCTTTAAATAATGAAAAACGAACTCCCATTTTTTGATAATGAATTACTAAATAAATAACCCATAATCCTAATGCTTCAGCTATGATGGAAGCATAAGAGGCACCCATTAATCCCATAGCAGCAAAACCAAAATGCCCAAATATTAAACTATAATCAAAAAAGATATTGACTATCGCTTCAGTTGCAGTGCCAATGATTAAAAATTTACTTTGATTGGTACCCACCAATAATGCGTTACGCATTTGATAAATAAATAAAAAGGGAAGCCCCCATATTCGAACTTTTAAAAAATGGATGACCAAATTAGCTCTTTCTGTATCTTGTAAAAGGGCATGAAAGAGGGAGGGTGCAACGAAATAGGTAAATGAAATGCCGAGTATGGATAAAAAAATACATAAATAAACACCTTGAGAGAAGATGACACCAATCTCATCGATTCTGTTTTCACCAGCTCGTCGAGAAATGAGGGCCTGTAAGCCATTATTTAATCCTTGACCCATGACACCAAAAATGAGATAGTAAACACCTGTTATACCGCCAATGGCCAGTGCTTTTGAACTTAAAGCCCCTAAAAAAATATTATTAATGATAAAATTAAACTGAGGAACTAAAATGGCAAGCGCAATGGGCAAAGAAATGGCTAAAATCTGTTTACTTGAAACAGTCACTTGTAAGGATGGGGTAGCATTGTTTACACTCATATTGGGCAAATCTACAATTAGTTTTTACAACGAACTGCCCCTTTTTTTATAATATTGCATAAGAATTGTATTATGGCAAAGAAAAAAATTGGTATTTACGGTGTATTAGAAAGTACTGCTAATAATAAGGTGGAGAATTTATACCTTATAGTGGACGATCATTCTATTGCTTTTTCCGTAAAAAATGAGATATCTAACCAATATGTTTCCTTTGAATATTTTGTAAATGACCCAGAAAATCAAGGCTGGAATCAACTCGTCGCTTATTTGCAAAATAATTCAAAATCAATTCAGAATACTTATAAAAATATCTACTTTGTTTTAAATAATTCCAGCTTTGTTATTACAAAAAAATACAGCATTGATGACACCTTGATGTACAAAAATGAATTAGCACTTTTACACGGTATTTCATTGGAGGAAGAAGTTAGGGTGACACCACTTAGTGATGATAAAGTTTTGGTTTTTAGTATTCCTGACGCACTCAATACTTTATTAAATAGGTCTTTTCCAACTGGGAAATGGCATCATTACACTGAATTTTTAATTCACAATCAAAGCCAAGATGGTGTTGGTGTATTTATGTTTGACACTAATTTTTGTATAGTGATTCATCAACAAGGAGAACTTAAATTAATTAATTATTTTAAAGTGGGAGGACCAGATCAAAATACTTATACCTTATTAAATACCTGTGCTAATGCAGGTATTGTTCCTAATACTTTTTCATTAACCATTGCTGGATTTGACCCAGAGCAAGTTCATTGGATAAAAACCTTAGAACAATATTTTGCGAATACCAATATTTTATTAGCACCCCATGGTGGAATTGGAGATACTTTAAATAAGGAATTTCCTAATCATACTTACGCCCCTTATTTTATTTTTTAATGAGAATTATTTCAGGACAATATGGTGGTCGACGAATACATCCACCACAGAATATGCCTCATACAAGGCCCACCACTGATATCGCCAAAGAAGGGTTATTTAATATTTTACAAAATAGAGTTCAGCTGGATGGAATCAAAACCCTCGACTTATTTGGAGGTACTGGTTGTATTAGTTATGAATTGGCTTCAAGAGGCGCAGCAGAATTGACGATTGTGGAAAAGGATCCAACGATGTTGGAATTCATCAAAAAAAATGTGGATTTATTGAAAATGGAAAATGTTCAATTAAATAGAATGGATGTTTTTCAATTTTTAGCTTCTTGTACTCAAACTTATGATGTCATTTTTGCTGGCCCACCTTATGCATTAAACACCATTGATGAGCTGCCTAAAATTATTGTACAACGAAAACTTATTGCGCCCAATGGCTATTTTATACTAGAACATACTCCTCGCAATGATTACAACCAATTTGAGGGGTTCTCCTTTCAGCGTAATTATGGTACCACTGTTTTCAGTTTTTTTGAATGTGTTTAGCATTCATTTATTTTTCGTAATTTAAGCTATGTTAAAAGTAGACGCTAGAAATTTATTATTGCAAAAAAGACAAAAATTGTCGGCGTCTGACTGTGTCAAATGGGATGATTTAATTTTAATACAATTACAAAAATTAGATTGGTCTCATATCCACTGTATTGGAAATTATTATCCTATCGAAAAACACAATGAGCCCAATTCACTTTTGTTAGCAAAGTACTTAAACTATATCATCCCTGATCTTATAATTACTTATCCAGTGGTGAACAGAAATTCAGGTACCATGGATTTTTTTACAGCCTCAGTGGATACAACTACCAATGAGTGGGGTATCACTGAACCAATTGCTGAAAAGCAAATTGCCCATGATCAAATTGATACCTTTTTGGTACCTTTATTAGGCTTTGATTTGCTTGGTCATAGGGTGGGTTTTGGCAAAGGGTATTATGATAAGTATTTTGAAAATTGCAATCATCCACATAAACGAATAGGCATTTCTTATTTTGACCCTATCCCAAATATTCAAGATACCCATGAATTTGATGTACCTTTAACCCATTGCATTACGCCTTGGAATAGTTATGAATTTTAATAACCTTTTTTTAAAATCTTTTAGAGTTTTACTTTTGCCCTTTGCGGTTGTATACGGTTGGATGGTATCCATTCGCAATGCATTGTATTCCAAGCAATATTTAAAGTCGGTACAATTTAATGTTCCTATGATTTGTGTTGGAAATCTTTCATTGGGTGGGACAGGTAAATCACCCATGGTAGAATATTTATTGTCTATCTTATCCGATGATTATAAAGTGGCTACCTTAAGTAGGGGATATAAAAGAAAAACGCAGGGCTATGCATTAGCCAATGCATCTACTTCGGCACTTGAAATTGGTGACGAGCCTATGCAATTTCATATTAAGTATCCGAATGTATCCGTATCCGTAGGTGAGAGACGTATTGAAGCCATTCCACAATTAATTCAAGATGTACCTAATGTAGAACTTATTATTTTAGATGATGCTTTTCAACATCGAGAAATTAGGGCAGATTATAATATTTTACTCACCGAATATGATAATTTATATTGTGATGATTTTTTTATTCCTACTGGCGATTTAAGGGACGAGCGAAAATCAGCAAAAAGAGCTAATATTATTATCATCACAAAATGTCCTGCTCAATTAACTGAATTGGAAAGGGAAGAAATTATTGAAAAGTTAAATCCAGAACCAACACAACATTTATTTTTCACTTCTATTGCCTACGATACGCCTTACCATATTTACAATCCAACTGATCAATGGATTTTAACCATGCGAGATGAAGTCCTTTTGGTTTGTGGTATCGCTAATCCACTTCCATTAAAAAATTATATACACGAAAACACACATACCTATTATCAATTAAGTTATAGCGATCATCACATATTCTCTATTGAGGATTTAAATGAGATCAAAGAAAAATTCAATCAAATTAATTCAAAAAGCAAATTAATTTTAACCACAGAAAAAGATGCAGTAAGATTGGTGAAGTATACCGAAGAACTACACGACATTCCATTATATGTTTTACCTATAAAGCCCCATTTTTTATTTGGAGAGCAGGCGAAATTTGATGAACTGGTGATTAAAAATGTTGCACAATTTTATAAAAACAACAATGGGAACTAAGAAAAAAACAACAAAAAAGGGGAAACCTACAACGAAAAATACGAATATAACCACGAGTTATAAAGGAACTTTAGACATTGCTAAATCTGGAATGGGTTTTGTAATGGTGTCTGGTTTAGAGCATGATATATTGGTATTCCCTACCGATTTTAATACCGCATTAAAAGGCGATCAAGTTTTAGTTAAAATCACAAAAATTAGACAAGGCACAGGAAAAAAAGAAGGAAAAATAATAGAAGTCACTAAGCGAAAACAAGTTTCTTTTGCAGGAACCATGCAAGTCACTAATAAGCATGCCTTTTTTATTCCAAATAGTATTCATCCCATGCCGGATATATACATACCAATCAATAAATTAAAAGGAGCTAAAGACAAGGATAGGGTGATGGTACAATTAACTAGCTGGGATAAAGCAAGTCGAAAACCAGAGGGTGAAGTAATTAGTGTATTTACACCTGAGCAAGAAAATGATTTAGCCATGAAATCGATTGTGGCTGAAGCTGGTTTTGCTTTAGAATTTAGTGAAGAAACATTGGCTTTTGCTAGATCATTATCTGATCGCATTTCAGAAGCTGAAATTGCTAAAAGAAAGGATTATCGAAAAATATTAACCTTTACCATTGATCCTTTTGATGCCAAGGATTTTGATGATGCTATTTCATATCAGGTACTTCCCAATAAAAATATTGAAATTGGTGTACACATAGCGGATGTAAGCCATTTTGTGCAACCTAATACAGCTGTTGATCAAGAAGCATATGAACGTGCTACATCGGTCTATCTGCCTGACAGAGTTTATCCCATGTTGCCTGAACGCATTTCAAATGAATTATGTTCTCTAAGACCACATGAAGAAAAACTAACATTTTCTGCCACATTTGAAGTGGATCAGCAAGGTCAAATTGTACAAACCTGGTTTGGTAAAACCATTATCTATTCGGATCGTCGTTTTACCTATGAGCAAGTTCAAGAAATCATTGATACTAAAATAGGAGATCATTCCAACGAAATTTTATGGTTGTTGGATTTCACTCAAAAATTGAGACAAAAAAGATTTGACAATGGTGCCATTAATTTTTCATCACAGGAAGTGAGATTTACGCTGGATGAAAAAGGTAAACCAACTGGAATTACAATTAAAGAAAGTAAGGAATCACACCAACTGATTGAGGAATTGATGTTAAAAGCGAATCAGCTTATTGCAGAGAAAATGGATAAGATCAAAATAAAAAAAGAACCTATTCCATTTCCATTCCGCATACACGATCAACCCAATGAGGATAAATTAGCGCCCTTTGTAATTTTTGCAAAAAAGCACGGTTATGCTTTCAATATTGATACTCCAGAACATATCGCGCATAGTTTTAATGAGTTAATGTTAGCCTCTAAAGGGAAGCCTGAACAGCATGTCATGGAGCAATTAGGAATTCGTACCATGGCAAAAGCGGTTTATACTTCAAAAAATATTGGTCATTACGGATTAGGGTTTGATAATTATTGTCATTTTACTTCACCAATTCGTCGATATCCAGACATTTTAGTGCATCGGATTGTAGCTTCTGTTTTAAATGGACAACCCATGAATGATGAAGGTTTGGAGGAAAAATGTGTTCATTGCAGTGAAAGAGAAAGAGCAGCGATGGAATCTGAAAGAGCCTCTAATAAATACAAACAAGTGGAATTTATGCGATCCTATCTTGGTCAAAGTTTTGAAGGTATTATCAGTGGCGTTTCTGCATTTGGTTTTTGGGTTGAAACGGTGGCACACAAATGCGAGGGTTTAGTAAGTGTGACAACCTTGTCAAAATACGATGATTTCAGATTAGTAGAATCAGACTATGCATTGGTGGGATTAAGGTCTGGTCGTAAATTTAATATGGGTGATAAAATAACCATCAAAGTGGTGGCTGCCAATTTGGATAAACGCCAATTGGATTATGAATGGGATATGAACACGAACGAGGCCAAATAAGGCCAAAATAGTTACCTATTACTGCCTCCTTTTTAACCTGATTTATTACCCACAACTGTGGATAAATGAAACAAAAATAGCCCCCTTAAAATCAAAAAAAAAGGCCTCGAAAAGTTATCTTCGTAATACATCAATTAGGCTGTTTTAGCCATACAATTTTGATGTCAAGAAAGCATAAAAAATATGGAAGATAATTTAGGTTTAGAATCGACTCAAGATAATGATCGCGTAGTTAGGGTCAACATTGAGGAACAAATGAAAACATCTTACATAGATTATTCTATGTCTGTTATTGTTGGTAGGGCTTTACCTGATGTGAGAGATGGTTTTAAGCCAGTACATCGTCGGGTTCTTTTCGCCATGCATGAGCTTGGAAATAATAGCAACAAAGCCTATAAAAAATCTGCTCGTATCGTTGGGGAAGTGATGGGAAAATTTCATCCCCATGGAGATACTGCTATTTATGACACTTTGGTTCGTATGGCACAAGAGTGGACAATGCGCTATAAGTTAGTAGATGGACAGGGTAACTTTGGTAACCAAGATGGAGATCCTCCTGCTGCTATGCGTTATACAGAAGCTCGTTTACAAAGAATTTCGGAAGCCATGTTGGATGATCTTGAAAAAGATACTGTTGATTTTCAATTAAATTTTGATGATAGTTTACAGGAACCTTCTGTTTTACCAACAAGAATACCTCAGTTATTGGTGAATGGATCATCTGGTATTGCAGTTGGTATGGCTACAAATATGTTGCCCCATAATTTAAATGAGGTAGTAGATGGTTGTATCGCTTATATTGAAAATAGAGACATCACAATAGAGGAATTAATGCAATTTGTAAAAGCGCCCGATTTTCCAACTGGGGGCATCATTTATGGCATGGAAGGGGTGAAGCAAGGATTAATGACAGGAAGAGGTCGTGTGGTATTACGTGGAAAATGTAATATTGAAACAAAAGCCAATGGCCGTGAATTAATTGTCATTAATGAAATTCCATACCAAGTAAATCGTGATACTTTAACAGATAGAATTGGTCAATTAGTGGTGGATAAAACCATTGATGGTATTACACATGTAAACAATGAAAGTAATAAACGCGAAGGAACTAGAATCGTAATTGAATTACGAAAAGATGCTGTAGCGCAAGTTATCATTAATCAATTATTTAAATTTACTGAGCTTCAAACAAGTTATGGTATCAATAATGTTGCTTTAAGTAAAGGCCGCCCTAAAATTTTAAATTTAAGGGATTTGATTAGTGAGTTTGTAGAGTTTAGAATGGAAGTAGTCATTCGTCGTGCCAAATTTGAATTAAAAAAGGCTGAGGATCGTGCTCATATTTTAGAAGGTTATTTAATCGCCTTAGATCATTTAGATGAAGTTATCAGATTAATCAGAAATTCAGCTAACCCTGAAGCAGCAAAGGAAGCATTAATGACTGCAGGTTGGGGTATATCAGAAGTACAAGCAAAAGCTATTCTAGAGTTAAGATTACAAAGATTAACTGGAATGGAGCGCGAAAAAATTAAAGAAGAGTTTGATGGTTTAATGAAATTGATTGCTTCTTTAAAAGAATTGTTAGGTAGTGAACATTTACGTTATGAATTAATTAAAACAGAATTATTAGAAGTTAAAGAGAAATTTGGAGACGAACGTAAATCTGAAATTCAATATTTAGCCGACGAAATGAAGTTGGAAGATTTAATTGAAGAAGAAGATGTCGTGATTACCATTTCTCATTTAGGATATATTAAACGTACTTCTGTTTCCGAATATCGTCAACAAAAAAGAGGTGGTCGTGGTGCCATAGGTTCTAAAACAAGAGAAGAGGATTATGTTGAGCATTTATTTATAGCCTCTACTCATGATACTATGTTGTTCTTTACAGAAAAAGGAAGATGTTTTTGGTTAAGAGTTTATGAGATTCCAGAAGGAGAAAAAACAAGTAAAGGCAGAGCCGTTCAAAACTTAATTCAGATACCGCAGGATGATAAAGTAAAAGCTATCATCGAAGTACGTAAATTAGATGATAAGGATTATGTCAATAGTCATTATATCGTATTGTGTACAAAGCGAGGTATTATTAAAAAAACATGCTTAGAGGAATTTAGTCGTCCAAGAGTAAGTGGGGTTAATGCCATTACAATTAATGAAGGAGATGAATTATTAGCTGCTCGTTTAACCGATGGGAATAACGAAATAATGATGGCAGTGAAATCGGGTAGGGCTATTCGTTTCCCTGAGGAAAAAGTGCGCCCAACTGGTCGTGGTGCTATTGGTGTAGCAGGAATTGAAGTAGATAATGATACAGACGAAGTGGTTGGATTGGTTTGTGTGAATAGAGAAGATAAAAACCGTACTATTTTGGTAGTAAGCCAACAAGGTTATGGTAAACGAACTGCTATCGATGATTATCGTATCACCAATCGTGGTGGTAAGGGGGTGAAAACCATTAATGTTACCGAAAAGACAGGAAGTTTGGTTGGATTAATGGATGTTTTAGAAAAAGAAGATCTCATCATCACTTGTAAATCGGGTGTAACCATTCGTACCAGCATCACTGAAATCAGAGAAGCAGGTAGGGCGACACAAGGTGTTAAATTGATTAAATTAGATGAGGGAGATGAAATTGCAGCCACTTCAAAAATTGAAGAACAAGATGAACCAAGCACAGACATCGTAGAAGGTGAAAGTGAAGCATCAAATGATGTTACACCAGAAATTACACCAGACGTCTAAAATGTAAAACAATAAACGACCATCTTTCAAAAACAAAAACTATGAAAAAAATTATCGGATTGTTAAGCTTATTGATACTTTCTCAAGTGTCTTTCGCCCAAGACTTTAAAAAAGTTCAAGAAATCCTTTTTCTAAAAAAGATCGAAGCAGCTAAAACAGAATATGAAAGGGTGGTTTCCAAAAAACCAGCACTTGAAAATACAATCGAAGGAATCTATGCAAAAGCAGTGATTAATTGGGAGATTACTAGAGATAGTTCATTGACAAAAAAATTTCCAAATGCATTTCATATTATGCATACTGCTGTGGACCAATATATTTTATTAGATACAAGTCTTAAAGTTTCTAAAGAATATGGACAACAACCATTTATTGATATATTTTATAAATCTTTTAAAGAGGGGGTAGCTGCATTTGAAAGAAAAGACTGGAAAAATTCAGCTTCTAATTTTGATACTGCAGTAAGTTACAGTGATCTCATTTTCACAAAAGGAATGTCCACAAATACAAAACAAAAATTTGATACCACATCCTTAATGTATGCTGGATACGCGCATCAAAATGCAGGAAATAAGGAATCAAGTACAAAGTATTATAAAAGACTAGTGGATGCTAAAATTCAAAGTAAGGAATTGCTAGATGTGTATAGATTTTTATTAATTCAATACATAGATGCAAAAGATAAAAATAACTTTGATACTTATTATAAAGTTTCTAAAAATGCTTACCCTACTGAAAATTGGTTAGAATATAAGTCTGATTATATTGAAAAACATTATAGCATGGATGAAAAGATAGCCGCTTATAATGAAATGATTGCAGATAATACGATGACGGAATTGGCTTGCCAGATGTTTGGAGATATGTTTATGGCTGGAAAAAATATCGAAGGTATCACTGTTGAAAAATCAGATGATTACTTATTAAAAGCACAAGAGGCATACAAAAAAACATATACTATGAATCCCAATAACTTTGCAGCTGCATTTAATGTAGGGATAAGTTATTATAATCAGTTTTCAGTTTTAGATGATAAATATGCCGAAAATATTAGATCATTGCAAACTTTAAATACCAATAGACCTGCAGCATCTAAAGATCCTAAAAAGAAATTAATAGAAGATGCCAAATTTAAATTGCAAGTTGATTCAGTTAAAAAATTGAATACGGCTTTAGATATGCCTATTTTAGATAAAGTAAATGCAGCAATTGAATGGATTGAAAAATCATATAATAATTTAAAAGACAAAGATAAATATACCAAAACTGAAAAGAGTGTAATGTCAAAAACGGTTGATTTTTTGGCAACATTATATAGCTACAAAAGAGATAGGGCTAGAGGTAAGGATCAAAAAGCCTATGATGAGTTTGAGGCTAAATATAATCTCTACGATAAATTACATGAGAAGTTTCAATAAAGTATAATCCTATTATAATAAAAAAGCCTTCCGATATTAGAGAAGGCTTTTTTATTTTCGAATTTATTAATATTTAATTTCTAAGTACAACAGCTACTTTATAATTTTTTACTTCATAAAAATCTATTATCACTTCTTCTGTACCAAACCTAAAAGAAACAGTAGCAGGGTAGATGACGTTGTTAAAAATATATACATTCTTTTTTTGCTGTGAGGTCATTTCGTCCATCAGGTGGTAAGTTCCTTTACTAAAAACAACCCCTGTTAATGTTGGTTTAGGATTTTCACCATGTACATCAATAACACCACCTATAAAACTTTCAATTGAAACCTCGATTGTAGGAAAGGTTTTTGGAGCTTGGGTATTGATATTAATGGTATTCACCATCGAAGTTTTAGAAACTACTTTATAGGGGGTTTCGTATAAGCCCACGTAAATATTCTTTTTCCAATATCCAGTTAATACACTGTCCATTTCGTTCTTTATTTCGTTTTTTATAATGTATTCGCCATAACCTTCACGTTTACCTTTTTTGAATTGTCCTTTATAAACGTTTCCTTTCTCATCTGTGTAAATTCCTTCACCATCGGGTAGACCCACCTTAAATTCACCTTCATAACTGTGTAAGCCCACTGATTTACCTTGACCTTCGGCCTTGCCATTTTTACAATCTCCGGTATAGACACCCAAAAGGTTGGGATCTAAAACTTTGCAATCCTGGGCATGGGATACCAATTGTAGGATGATTACGAAAAAAAACAGAGTAATTAACCTGGGGTATATTAATGCCTTTTTCATAATAGATCGTTTATTTAATAAAGAAAGTAATTTTCAAATATAAAGCTACAAACAAAATGTATCAAGAATCGATACTTTGATAGATAGCTAATTAGAATCATATTGAAACCGACAAAGACAGCTTTGATCTATAAAATGGGTTAGTGAACCTTTCTACTTCAATTAATACTATTTAACATAATGTTAATTATAAGCAATTAATTGGGTCTAAAATAGATAGTAATGTATGTATAGAGCGGATATAGAGTCAATTTAGGTTTTTCTCAATGGTCTATATTTCCTTTGGTAAAGGGTTCCCTTAATAGTTTATGATTAGTAATTTTTAAAGTGATTCATAATTATAATCGAACAATATGGTTATCTAAATTTTTCTAGTTAAATTGTTATTTATAAGACACCATTTTTTAATTCAAAATTGTACTAAATGTCAAAATCTGTCAGTCGTCGGAAATTTGTTCAAGATGCTAGTTTATCAACTATGGCTATTGGACTTAGTCCTCAATTTATCAAAGCGCAATCTAATGTCGTTAAGGATAAGGTTCGTATAGGAATCATTGGTACCGGTTTTCGAGGTCAAAGTCATCTAGAAATGCTTTGTGAGCGCAAGGACACGATAATTGTATCTTTTGCTGACCCAGATCCAAAGATGATGGCCAGTGCCCAACGTATATTACAAAAAGCAGGTCGCCCAGCTGCTGCTGAGTTCAATAAAGGCAATGATGACTATATCAATCTTCTAAAACGTGCTGATATTGATGCAGTTATCATCGCAACTCCATGGGAATGGCATATTAAACAGGCTTTAGAAGCTATTAAACATAAGGTAATTCCTGGTGTTGAAGTGTGCGGTGCTATCAAATTGACCGATTGTTGGGATATTGTAAATGCAAGTGAGCAATCAGGTGTACCAGTCATGTGTTTAGAAAATGTATGTTATAGACGTGATGTTTTAGCTGTATATAACATGGTAAAAAAAGGCATTTTCGGTGAATTATTACACTTACAAGGTGGTTATGAGCATGATTTAAGATCTGTTAAGTTCAATGATGGCCAAAATGGATATAATGATGGTATTGAGTTTGGGGCCAAAGCATATAGTGAAGCTAAATGGCGTACCAACCATTCTTTATATAGAAACGGTGAATTATACCCTACACATGGTTTGGGGCCAGTTGCCATGATGATAGATGCCAATAGAGGCAATCTATTAACTAGATTATCATCGGTAGCAACAAAGGCAAGAGGCTTACATAAATATATAGTTAATCATCCTAAAGGTGGTGAAAATCACCCTAATGCGAAATTAAAATGGAAATTAGGAGACATTGTTACAACCCAGATTCAAACCCATAATGGGGAGACTATTATATTAACCCATGACACCAATTCACCTCGTCCTTATAATTTAGGTTTTAGAGTACAAGGCACCGAAGGTTTATGGCAGGATTTTAGTGGAGGTCAATTAGATGCTGGACATATATATATAGAAGGCGTTTCTGCTAAACCACATCAATGGGAAAATCCAGAACCTTATTTAAAGAAATATGATCATCCGTTATGGAAGAAATATGAGAGTCAAGCAGCAGGTGCAGGTCATGGTGGAATGGACTTTTTTGTTGAAAATGCATTTGTAGAGTGTATTAAACGCAATGTTCCCTTCCCTCTTGATGTTTATGATTTAGCCACCTGGTATGCCATCACTCCCCTTTCTGAAAAATCAATTGCTGAAAATGGACAGATGCAAGTGATTCCAGACTTTACGAGAGGTAAATGGAAAAATAGAAAACCAGATTTTGGAATGAATGATATTTTTTAAGATAAGATCAAAAAAAGGAGAAATGCAAATTTCTCCTTTTTTATAAAGGGTATTAAAATAATGTGCTTATGACAGTGTATTGTATTCTTCCAATAGTCTAATTTGATTCAGGGTGCGCACATAGTTTTGACCTTCATAGGAAGCACCATAATAAACATCCTTATTCAAATGGTCAGTTAAAAATCGAAGTGCTTGCATATAAATCATAAACTGTCCTCCAAAAAATAGATGGTCCATTTCGAATGGAGAAAGTGAATCCTGCATATAAAGCAAATAGCCTCGTTTAAGGGATTGCCATTTTTCGGCATCTACCTTAACTTTATTTAAATCTTTTTCTTCTTCAGATACAGCACATAAACAGGTTCGACACATGTCTCCAATATCACTGATAAAATAACCAGCCATAGTAGTATCTAGATCAATTACACAAATGGCTTTTTCTTCATCATGAATAATATCAAATAAAACATTACTGATTTTTGTATCGTGGTGCGTTACTCTTTTTTTAACCTCTTTATGTTGAATAAATTGATTGTAAGATTCAACATAATTTTTGTGCGCAAGTAAAAAGTCAATTTCATTTTTACTCGATTGGATTCGGTGAGAGTCTCCAATTTGTAATGCTTGTAAAAATTGCTGATATCTTAAATTTAAATCGTGAAACTGAGGTAAAGTATCCTTTAATTGATTGCAGTCAAAATCCTTTAAAACATATGTAAATTTTGCAAATTGCTGGGCCGCTTCTTCTACCTGTTTTTTATTATCTAAAACACTTAAGGCGTATCCTTTAATTTTATGAAAAGCTCTATAAAACCCACTACCCCACTCTATTAAAGTATTATCCTGTAAAGTTGGAACTAAATGAGTATATAAATAACTGGGATCGGTTTGTTGTATAAAAGCCCCGATGGTTTTGATGTTTTGATCTATGGCCCAAGGATTCTTAAATACATTGTGGTTAATGGATTGTACAATAAATTCCCCTTGGGTCGTATAAACAGAATAAGTTCTATTGATTAACCCTTGTTGAATGGTATCATAGCGAATGACATCCCAACCATATTTTTCAAAAATTTCCTGCATATGTTAAAGTATTTTAAAAGTACATAAATAACGGCAATCTTTGTATCTTGTCGTCATTATTTAACACATAATAGAGATTAAAATGGATCGTCGCAAATTTATCAATTTAGGAGGTTTAGGAATTTCAACTTTTACATTAGCAGCGTTTGTTCCTCCACAAAATGTCAAAGGACCATTAGTGGTTTCAACTTGGGATGCAGGCATCGCAGCGAATGCAGGTGCATGGACTATTTTAGGTGCGGGTGGAAAGGCTTTAGATGCTGTTGAAAAAGGGGTCATGGTGACTGAGGACGAAATGAATTGCTGTGTGGGATTAGGAGCAAATCCTGATCGTGATGGCTTTGTTACTTTAGATGCTTCAATCATGGATCATGAATTTAATTGCGGAAGTGTTGCATTTTTAGAACGCATCAAACACCCTATATCGGTAGCACGAAAAGTAATGGAAAAAACACCACATGTGATGTTAGTGGGTGAAGGTGCTCAACAATTTGCTTTAGAACAAGGATTTAAATTAGAATCGGGTGAATTATCTAAAGATGCAAAAAACGCTTATAAAAATTGGCTAAAAAAATCCGAGTATAAACCTATTATTAATATAGAACGAAAAAATGCAGTCAGTCAACTAGACGCTAGTAAAATGGCACCACACCGATTAGCTACTGGTGAATGGAATCATGATACTATTGGAATGATTGCTTTAGATAGTTTTGGTAACTTAAGCGGTTCATGCACAACAAGTGGCGCAGGATTTAAAATGCGTGGACGTGTTGGTGATTCTCCTGTTATTGGCGCGGGTTTATATGTTGATAATGAAGTGGGTGCAGTAGTCGCAACTGGACAAGGTGAAGATGTGATTCGTGTTGCCGGATCAAGTGCTGTGGTTGAACAAATGAGACAAGGTAAATCTCCCACCGAAGCTTGTAAAATAATTGTTGAACGCATTAATCGTATTAAAAAGGAAAAAGCAAAAGATATTCAGATTTGTTTTATTGCCATCAATAAAAAAGGTGAATTTGGCGCTTACTCTTTACATAAAGGATTTAATTACGCAGTGCATAATAATGAGGGTAATAAATTACACGAATCATCCTCATTAGATTAAATCGTATTTGTTTATTTTTGTGCTATGTCAAAAACTTTACTTGAAATTGCTGTTTTTTCTGTTGAATCTGCGATGTATGCTATTCAAGCTGGAGCGGATCGAATTGAATTATGTGAAAATCCAAGTGAAGGTGGCACTACTCCATCCTATGGAACTTTGGTTTTAATGTCTACAAAACAATTAGTTCCCATCTTCCCTATTATTCGACCAAGAGGCGGTGACTTTTTATATACCGATCATGAGTTTGAAATCATGAAGAAGGATGTATTATTAGCAAAAGAATTAGGATACAAAGGCGTGGTGATTGGTTTGTTAAATGCAGATGGCTCCATAGATAAAATCAGAACCACAGAATTGGTTCATTTAGCAAAACCAATGCAGGTCACTTTTCATCGAGCCTTTGATCGATGCAATCATCCATTTAATGCTTTAGAAGATATCATTGAATCAGGATGCAGCCGAATTTTAACAAGCGGACAAGTACCTAATGTATGCGATGCCTTACCCTTGATTAAGGACTTGGTAGATAAAGCCAATGGTCGAATTATAATTATGCCTGGAAGTGGTGTTCGTTCAAATAATATTAAACAAATTATGGAAGCAACGGGAGTGTTTGAAATACATAGTTCTGCTCGAAAAAACTTTCCGTCCAATATGCATTACAATGTTTGGTCGATGAATGAGAATTTACAATACATTGGAGTAGATCAAGAAGAAATATCTAAAATGTTGTCGATTATTTAAGTGGCAGCAATTGATCTTTGTTAAAACAACATACGTGCGCGAATGGTATGTTTAACTTCCTTCAATAAATCAATCGCTTTTTTTGATAATTTAGAATCAACATCTAAAACAACATAACCAATATCTTCGTTTGTTTTTAGATATTGACCTACGATATTGATTTTATTTTTTGACATCACCGTATTAATTGCACTTAACACACCTGGTACATTATTGTGAATATGTAAAATACGATGTGCGCCATCTACTGGAGGTAAACTAATAGAAGGAATAGTATGAGAACCATTGGAAACTCCTCTTTCTAAATATTGATATAATTTAATACTTACATCTTCTCCAATATTTTCTTGCGCCTCCTCGGTACTTCCACCAATATGCGGTGTTAAAATTACATTGGGTAAACCTTGTAATGGGGTTTCAAAACGGTCTCCATTTTTTTCAGGCTCAATAGGATATACGTCAATAGCAGCGCCTGCTATGGCTTTATTTTTAATGGCTTTGGTTAGCGCATCTAAATCTACCACTTCTCCCCTGGCATAATTAATAAGTATGGCACCTTGTTTAAATTGCTTTATAAGTTCAGCGCTGATTAAATTTTTTGTTTGACTTGTTTCTGGAACATGCACTGAAATTATATCACTACCACTTACTAAATCCTTTAATGATTTTACGGCTTGTGCATTACCTAAAGGAAGCTTAGTCTCAACATCATAAAATTTCACTTTCATTCCCATAGCTTCTGCCATGATACTTGTTTGCGTGCCAATATTTCCATATCCAATTAAACCCATTGTTTTTCCTCTTAATTCAAAACTTCCTTTGGCATCCTTATTCCAAATGCCTTGATGTGCTGCCGTATTTTTATCTATAATTTTACGAATTAACATAATAGAAGCTCCAATGACTAGTTCAGCTACACTACGCGTGTTACTGTATGGTGCATTAAATACGGCAATTCCTTTTTGTTTACATGCTTTTAAATCGACTTGATTAATTCCAATACAAAAACAGCCAATAGCTTGTAATTTTTTTGCATTTTCTAAAACTTTTTTTGAAATAAATGTTTTAGATCTAATTCCTAAAATGTGTACATCCTTTATCGCTTTGATGAGTTCCTCTTCACTTAAAGCCCCAGAAAGTTTTTTGACATCAGTATACCCTTGGTCTTTAAAATATTGAACGGCTTTATCGCTAATATTTTCTAAAAATAAAACCTTGATTTTGGCTTTGGGGTAACTGGTTGTGTCAATTGTACTCATGTTGCAAAGTTAAAAAAAATAACTGTTTCGTATTCATTAACAATAAATTAAGTGATTCTAGCGTTATTTTGTAGATATTTAACCCTCAGTACCTTTTATAAAAACTAACAGATGATTGTGAGATTTTCCTTGATTTTAGGCATTTTCCTTTTAAGTTGCTCCTGTGGGACAAGTCAAGGTCCCAATCAAATTGGATATATCCCTTTTACTTATCAACCTTTGAAATTAGAGGACAAGGACAGATTAATGGCCGAAGTGAAAGCTAAATATGAGAGTTTACTTGGTAACAAGGGTTTTAGTGGTCAAATTCTAGTGGCCAAGAATGGTCAAATTTTATTTGAAGATTATAAAGGTTTTTCCAATTACAGCAATAAAACTTTAATACAACCTGAGACCCCTATTCATTTGGCTTCTATTTCCAAAACTTTTACAGCTATGGCAGCTTTAAAATTATGGGAACTAGATAAATTGGATTTAAAAGCACCCGTATCAAAATATTTAAATGCATTTCCTTATCCTCAAGTAACCATCGAGCAATTACTATCTCATCGTAGTGGACTAGCCGATTATACTTACTTTATGGAGACTAAAAAATATACATCTATCAAAGTAAAAAATAAACGAGGCAGATGGGTAAGACAACTAAGATTAATCAAAAACGAAGTGCCTTTTAAATCAGGATTGTATAATAATCAGGATGTTTTAGATTTTATGGTGTCTCGAAAACCTTTACCACAAGCAAGTCCAGACAAAGTATTTAAATACTGTAATACAAATTATGTGTTGTTGGCTTTGGTCATTGAAAAAATTACGGGCAAAGATTTCCCAACTTATATGAAGGAAAATATTTTCAAACCATTGAAAATGGATAACACTTATATTTTTGATGCAAAAAAGATTGATCAATATACACCCTCCTATAATGCTCGAATGGTCCCTTATGCTTTAGAAAAATATGATTGCATTTATGGAGATAAAAATGTATACAGTACCGCTAGAGATATGTTTTTATGGGATAAAGCATTAACTGAAGGAAAATATTTGAAATTGTCCACTTTGAATATGGCTTATGAGCCTCAAAGTCCCACTAAAAAATACTATCATAATTATGGTTTAGGATGGCGCATTTTGGCAAAACCAAATGAAGAAAAATTAATTTATCATAATGGTTGGTGGCATGGTAATAATACTGTTTTTACTAGGCTTATTAAGGAATCGGCTACAATTATCATTTTGGGTAATCGTTATAATAGATCAATATACAAAGGCAAGCAATTGGCCTCTATTTTTACAGGTCAGGAGGATACGACCAGTTTAGTAGAGTAAACTTGTATTTTTTGCCATTTTTTGAATTTTCTGCCCTATTTTTGCATCCCCTTAATTTTAACTATAGAATATTAATTTCTTATGAAAGAATGTATGAATGATTGTTTATTTTACGCTGTACCTGCAATGGGTATAGTAGGGTTATTGTATACCTTATTGAAATTCAATTGGGTATCAAAGCAAGATGCTGGTAACGACCGTATGAAAGAAATCAGCACTTATATTGCTGAGGGTGCCATGGCTTTCTTAAAAGCCGAGTGGAAAATTCTAGGATATTTTGTAGTAATTGTAGCCTTATTATTAGGTTTTATGGCCACTAAAAACGCTGAAAGTCACTGGAGCATTGCTGTTTCATTTGTGATTGGTGCTGTATTTAGTGCCACTGCAGGATATATCGGAATGAAAGTAGCTACAAAAGCGAATGTGCGAACTGCACAAGCAGCTAAAACAAGCCTTTCAAAAGCTTTAAAAGTATCATTTACCGGTGGATCAGTAATGGGATTAGGGGTTTCTGGTTTAGCGGTTTTAGGTTTAGGAGGCTTATTCATTGTGTTGAAACATCTTTTTTATGTTAATGGTGATCCTTCTGAAATGCTACGAACTATCGAAGTATTAACAGGCTTCTCATTAGGAGCTGAATCTATAGCCTTATTTGCCCGTGTTGGTGGCGGTATTTACACTAAAGCTGCCGATGTAGGTGCCGATTTAGTAGGTAAAGTAGAAGCGGGTATCCCTGAGGATGATCCTCGTAATCCGGCAACGATTGCAGATAATGTAGGTGATAATGTAGGTGACGTAGCTGGTATGGGTGCCGACTTATTTGGTTCTTATGTCGCCACTGTTTTAGCTACAATGGTTTTAGGCCAAGAAGTAACTGCAGTGGGTGGTGGAAGATTAGTGGATGCCTTTGGTGGTTTATCTCCTATCTTATTACCAATGATGATTGCAGGTGTAGGTATATTAATTTCTATAATTGGTACTTTATTTGTTAGAATAAGTGAAAACGCTGGTTTAAATACAGCAACGGTTCAAAAAGCGTTGAACATGGGTAACTATGGTTCTATGATTTTAACAGCCATTGCTTGTTATTTTTTAGTAATGAATATTCTTCCAGAAACCATGTCTTTACGCGGTATTGAATTTACAAGAAACGGAGTCATTGGTTCAATAGCTGTAGGTTTAGTAGTAGGTACTTTAATGAGTATTATTACTGAATATTATACAGCGATGGGTAAACGCCCAGTAATGAGTATTATCAAACAATCTAGTACTGGACATGCGACCAATATTATTGGTGGTTTAGCGATTGGTATGGAGTCTACTTTTATGCCAATTCTTGTTTTAGCTTCAGGAATTTTTGGCGCTTCTTATTGTGCAGGTTTATACGGTGTTGCAATTGCTGCAGCTGGTATGATGGCAACAACAGCAATGCAATTAGCTATTGATGCATTTGGTCCTATTGCAGATAATGCAGGGGGAATTGCAGAGATGAGTGAATTACCTGCTGAAGTGCGTGAGAAAACAGATATTTTAGATGCGGT
>JBAXVC010000002.1:0-229392 GCA_037129315.1 Chitinophagia bacterium
CCCCCATGGCCGATGGTACTTGGGTTTTCCTGGGAGAGTAGGTAGCTGCCTTATTAATTAGAGATCCTCAACATTTATTTGTTGGGGATTTTTTTTGCCCCTACTACAATGAATTATCCCTCACATTAAGGAATAAAAAAAGTCAACAAATACATGTTGACTTAAAGATCATTTTATAGAAGGATTATTTCTTTTTTGCTTTCACCATCCAATCCCAGGGCTGCGGTTCTTTTAACCAAGTTGGAGGTTTGTGAAATTCGGTAGACCATTTGTATTTAATCTTTTCAATTCTTTCAACTTCAAAACCACTTAAGCTTAATAATAATTCTAATTCTTCTTTTAAAAAGTGTTTAGTGGGCACGTCGTCAATATCAGTAACACCATCTTTAATAAATCGTATTTGACTTATTGCTCTCTTTCCAGTAGGAGGCACATCATTTTTAGCATCATCTACATTCCACTTATTGGCGATGATATGACTGAACAATTTTGATTCCAAGGAAGGAACTACCAATACTAAGTCGCCGCCCTTTTTTACTAACTTACTCATGTGCTTAAAAAATAGGTCTCGTTTTTTTAAGGACTCCGTTAATATGGCATTGATACAAATAGCTGCATCATAGGAAGGAGAAGAAATGGTCTTCGCCGACATATCGATGCGCTTGTATTGAACATTTTTATACTGGGGGTATTTTTTTTCAGCGATTATTAAATTTTTTGCAGAGATATCTATCGCCATAACTTGCTTGAAGATAGGTGATAGCACAGGTATCCACTTACCTACTGCGCAACCAATATCAATGATTGATTTTTTTTGACTCGAGAACTGTTCAATTGCTTTGACAATCTTTTTAGATTTGTCGTTTTGTAAGACATCAAAAATTTCTGTCTCGTACAGGGGTGCAATTTTTTCCCAGTAGCTTTTTTCCATGTACTAAAATAACCAATAACATTCAACTGATTACAAAATAGCGGGCAAAAAAAATCCCGTTCCGATAATTCGGAACGGGATTGTATTGCAACGAGGTTGATTAATATCTGTTGTATTCACCACCACCATTACCACCGCCGTTACCACCGCGATCACGGTTGTATCCACCGCCGCCGCCTGAGCCACCGCGATTGAATCCACCACCGCCACCACCAGCGCCATAAGGCTTTTTCTTGAAGGTTCTTTCGCCTTCAGGACGTGGAGTTGACTCGTTAACTACGATGTTACGACCCAACATTTCAGTGTCGTGAAGTTGACTGATAGCTGCACGAGCTTCGTCGTCGTTAGCCATTTCAACAAAACCGAAGCCTTTGCTTCTGTTGTTGTTAAATTTGTCTGTTACAATTTTTGCACTTGCTACTGCTCCAAACGGAGTAAACAAGTTCTCAAGATCTTCGCTAGTCATATTCCAGCTAAGATTTCCAACATAAATGTTCATGTTCTTTTAAATTAAGTGATCTAATACCAACGCTAAAAATTATTTCTAGAATTGGAGACATCAAAGATAGGACTATTTAATACAAATACATCTTTTGGCCTCTATTTTCAAAGAATTTATCCACTTTTGGGCATAATTAGACCTAAAAAAGCCTTCCCAATTGCTCGGGAAGGCTTTTTTGCTCCTAAAAAGAGGCCCTTTTTGGAGGGGAAACTGGTTGGTGGCGATTAGGCCTCAGCTCCAATTTCGATATCGATTTCAGTATTTTGACCATTACCAAAGTCAATAGTTGCTTTGTAGCTTCCTAATTCTTTGATTTCCTCAGGTAAGGTAATGCGTCTTCTGTCGATTTCGTATCCTTTTTGTTCACGAATCGCACGCGTTACTTGTAATGAGGTAATAGTACCAAATATTTTGTTTGAAGTTCCTGTTTTAGCAGTCAACTTGATAGGGCTTGATGTTAATACAGAAATTACTTTTGTAATCTCCGCTAACATAGCAGCTTCTTTCTTCGCTTTTGCTTTTAAACGCTCTTCTAATTGTTTCAAATTTGAACTACTAGCTTCAACAGCTTGTTTAGTTGGGAAAAGGAAATTACGAGCATAACCATTTTTTACATTAGCTATTTCGTCCTTGCCTCCTAAATTGTCAACATCTTTAATTAATATAACTTGCATACATTTTTTTTAGTTCCCAAGAGCCCAGCATTTTTATTGCTGTCACTCGCCTTGATCTATTTTATTTGAGATCGCGAGATTAGGGATGGTTTACTAATATTTTTTTCTACTATTTGAATAAATCGGTTACATAAGGTAACAATGCCATTTGGCGCGACTTCTTAACAGCGTCAGCCACCTTGCGTTGGTACTTTAATGAGTTACCGCTTAATCGACGAGGTAACATTTTACCTTGTTCGTTTAAGAATTTCTTTAAAAAATCGATGTCTTTGTAGTCGACATATTTAATACCATATTTTTTAAAACGACAGAATTTCTTCTTTGGTTTTTCCTGCTTAATCGCGGTAAGGTATTTGATTTCATTCTTTGCCATGTGGTAAAAATTTAATTAAGCCTCAACTGCTTTGTGAACAGGGAAACCGCCGTTTCTCTTAATGTGGTTATACTCAACTGCGTACTTGTCAAGTTTGGTAATCATGTGACGCATAATTTGTTCGTCACGTAAAAATTGAATTTTCAATTTTTCATTCACTGTAGCTGGCGCTGTGAATTCTAGTATCCAGTAGATACCAGTAGTTTTCTTATCGATAGGATAAGCAAGTGATTTTAAACCCCAAGGATTGGAGGCTACTGTAGACCCACCATTTTCTTTGATGAAGTCTTGGTATTTTTTCTGAGCAGATTTAAAATCTTCTTCAGATAAAACCGGTGTAAAAATCACCATTAATTCGTAATTGTTCATTACTTGAATTTATTGGTTAAATAATTGGTTTTTCCCAGTGGACATCTCGCTAGGCGGGATGAATCTGCCAAAACAGATTTGGGAGGGCGAAGGTAGGCTATTTTAAAGGGTTTTCGGCATTTTTTGCCTTAAAAATTATGACGACTGGGTAATGATCACTATAACCACCAGCAAACTGGTCGCCTTGCCAGGTTCTTTTGGGGTAGCCCTGGTATTTACCTTCCTGTTCGGTGAGGGCTAAATTTCTATAAATCATTGATTTATAATACTTTAAATCTGATTCATTTGCCTCGGGGGCCAAAAGGGCTTTATTTTGAATTCTATAATAGGGCCATTTTAACCGACTGGGGGTTAAGGAAGGGGCATCTGGACAAGGTTTCCATTGGTTATTGAGTAAGATTTGATCAAATAAATTCCAACTATCTCTATAAGCCAAACTACCTAAGCCCTTCTTAAATAAAGGTAAAAATGGGTTTGCCAATTTTAGTTGTCTTATGCTCCTATTGTTTGGATTGTCATTAAAATCTCCCATGACAATGATTTTAGATAATGGGTCCCTCAATTCAATACTATCTATGATTCTTTTACAAACAGTGGCAGCCCATCTTCTTTTATCACCTGATATGCGTTCGCCACCTCTTCGGCTAGGCCAGTGGTTTACTAAAATATGCACCCAGGTTTTATCCAATATTCCTTTTACATACAAAATATCTCTTGTAGCATATTCTGTAAAATGGAAAGAATCGGTTAAACTATAGGTTCGATATTGGTATGGTTTGAAGTGATTGGGATGGTACATTAAAGCAACATCAATTCCTCTTATGTCCTTCGAATCAAAATGGATAAATTGATAATGGTATTTTTTTATCAAGGGCTCTTCGGCTAATTGTTTTAAGACAGTTTTATTTTCAACTTCTGCTATACCTAATAAGGCAAGTCCATTTGCATTTTCAATTTCCCCCATCCCATATAAAACAGATGCAATATGCGCCGACTTAATTTGATACAGTTGGCTATTGTATCTTTTCGCGCTTTGTGGTAAAAAATCTTCATCTGCCACATTTTTTTGATCAATGGTGTCGTAAAAATTTTCAAAATTATAAAAGCCGACAATCACTGATTGCGCATATGTGAATTGGGTTATGGTGCATAAATAAAAAACAAATAATAATAGTATTGCTATTTTTTCTTTTTTCATAAAGTGATTATTGATGGTATAATCATATCGTTTTATTTTATTTCAACACAGCGTATTTGCCGAAATTATTTTATACTTCTCTTTCAACATATTGTGGCTTCATTCATATTCTATAAAATGAAAAAAAGATCGGAAGCCTTTTCGCTATTAATCTTGCTATTATTTTTTTTCAACACGGCTTTAGGGCAAGTGGAAGAAGATCATGTGAATCAAAACATGGAATTCCTAAAAGAGTTTAGGGAGGACTGGGTCCCTACTTTATTAAGCTCTAATCCTTTACCTATATATTCCATATCCCAGTGGAATGGATTTGTTTTTAATTGGGTACCTCGTGGTCAAAAATCAAATAGAAGCACTTATATCGATGGAATTCAGTGGCAAAGCAAATTAGCCGGCTGGGATCCATTTTATTCATACGCGAGCTTATACAAATCATTACAAACGCAGGATAGAGTATACGATAATGCATTTTCCAAACAGGGGTTTGGAGACAATGGCACCGTTCATTTTGTAACCACTCAATCTTTTGGTTTAAAAAAATCATTCATTATAGGGACTCGTTTTTCAAATAGCGCTTTTATTAACGAAGGATTTCTACAATACAAAAGTGGGCCCATGCAACATAAATGGTCTTATCATTTTAATCTAATTTTTCAGCAAGCGCCTATTGGTATTTTACCAATTGGATTTAAAAATATCAAAGGAATATTACTAAGCATTGATAAGCAGTTAAGATTTCAGCAATCCATCGGTTTAACTTTTTGGTGGGATCAAGCTGCACAGGGAAAAATTTCACCTTCTGTTCAGGAAGCTTTTACATTGTCTTCTCAACGCAATTATAATCCAAGTTGGGGTTGGTACAAAGGGAATGCCTTTTATCCTAATGCGAAACAAAGTAATGTGCCTATTGCCTATTTCAGGTATGAAAAAAAATGGGCAGACAAAGCAATGCTACAAATACAATTTGGAATTGCTATGGGGAATCAAAAAAGATCACAAATGGATTGGACTAAAACCATTGATCCTAGGCCGGATTATTATAAGTTTTTACCAAGTTATAGTAAGGACAGTATTTTAAAGCAACAACTTACACAATGGTTCCAAGAAAATCCCCAAGCATTGCAAGTTAATTTTGATCACTTAGCTTCTATTAATCAATCAAATGCCTTGCATCGTTCCTTTTATATTATCAATACACAGGTTGCGCAAGTGAGTTTGCTTAAAATGGCCATCAAATATCAATATCAATTTCCGAATGAATGGTGGGGTCAGATAGGTTTTCATCTGTCAAAGGATATGATGCGATATTATAATGTGCTAGATAATTTATTAGGAGGCGCTTTTTTTTATAATTACAATGGATGGGTAGATGATAATGGCTCAGTGGATAATTTTCAAAATGAAATAAGAAAACCCGATCAAAAAATTGTAGAAGGAGAAAAGTGGGGGAGCGATTATCAATTAGAAAATTCTGAATTGCAAGCATGGGGACAACTCAAAAAGCAAACTGCACATATTGAGTTTAGTATTTCAATGAGAGGAGAAGATAATTATTTTAGGCGGGTTGGATTTACTCAAAATGGTTTATTCCCAAGTAATTCGCTTGGGGCATCTCCTAATTTAGCTTTCCCTTCATATGGAGTGAAGTCTCAATTTTTATATAAGTTTTCAGGTCGTTTTTATGCCAATAGCATTTTCTATTATCAAACCAATGCCCCAAGCACTTCAGCTATTTATTTAGATCCGGGCCTGCATGCTTTTACATCAAGTTTTATTTTGCCTGAACTTCAAAAAGGATTTGACTTTTCATTGTTTTACCGAACGGTGAGTAGTAAAATAAATGTGACTGCATTTTGGCAATTGAATCATAATGAGTCAGAAAAAACACTTTTTTATCATGATCATTTTTATGCATTTGTTTATGGCATGCTAGGTCAAATGCAAACCATTCGAAAAGGTATCGAATTAGGCATCACTTCCGATTTGTGGGGGCAATGGCAATTATCTGCTATAAGTAGTTTTGGCCATTTTTATATTGCAAACAATCCCTTATATGAGATTAAGCTTGCAAATGACTTATATCAAGTGGAGTCGGGTGTTTTGCAACTTAAGGATTTACCTGTGTCAAATCGTCCACAATTTGTGCATGCATTATCCTTACAATGGCAGCCAAGTTACGCCATCAATTTGGGAATGACTGCTGTTTTTTCGATGAAGCGATCCATTGTCTATAATTATTTTCGACGATCCTTTGTATTAAAAAATAAAATTGACAATTTACTTATTTGGAATACAATACAATCTGAAACTTATTTACCTGATCAGTGGGTATTAAATGTATTTATCAATAAACAATATCAACTGCGTTTTAAAAATCACACGCAGCAAATCAAATTGAATGCAAACATTAAAAATGTATTCAACACATTAATTCCGATTGTAGCTTTTGAGCAATCTAGGTTTGATTATCAAGGGCTATCTGTTCAAAAATTTCCTTTGAAATATTTATATGATCAAGGCACTGCTTTTGCATTAGGTATTCAATTTCAAATTTATTAAATCAAAGAAATTATCGACAATACTATTTATTCAATTATACCATTCATTATGAAAATTCAAATTCGCTTCAAACTGATTTTTTATTCTTTTGCATTTTTACTGATGCTTACTGCTTGCTTAAAAAAAAATGCTTACGCAATTCAAGTGACAGCATTGACCACGGATACTTTAATGAGCATTAAAGATCTAAGAAAGTTACATGTGTTAAATAGAGTGGAGTCGTTAACAAAGTCTTTGATGATCGAGGGGGTGGTCGTTGGAAATGACGAACATGACAATATTTATAAGTCCATCATCATACAAGATAGTACTGGAGGTATTGTTTTATTATTAGATGGCACTAATTTATATCAGAATTATCCTTTAGGAGCAATTGTTCGTGTTCGTCTTAAAAATTTATTTTTAACGGACTATCGAAAAATGCAACAATTGGTAGCAAGTATAGATACCACTAATGGGACATTGCTTACTTCGGGTTTGCCTGTGCCTTTATTTGAAAAGCATATTAGTATTCTTCGTGATAATTTTAAAGCCGTGCCATTGGATGTGAATTATAAAACATTGTCTGATACTTTGCAAGGCAGACTTATTCGATTAAGTAGTGTCGAGTTTTCAGCAACCGATACGGGGCAAACCTATGCCGATTATAAAAATAAAATTGGGGCTAGCAGGTCATTGAAATTTTGTACCGGAGGCACTATTTATTTAAGGACCAGTGGATATGCAGACTTTGCAGGTGTAGCTACTCCTTCAGGTAATGGGTCGGTGATTGGAATATATTCGGTATACAACAGCGAAAAGCAACTGCTGATTCGTGACACAAGTGACATTTTGTTAAAAAGTAAGCGCTGTACTGGCGCTGCTTGGCTGCAAAATTTACCTCAATAGGAGCAGGTGTAGACAGTCTGTCAGCATTTGCTTTTTGGTATCCACTTTGCTATACTACCACTAAACAATCATTGTATGCAAAAAGGTCAAATAAGGGTACAAACCGAGAACATCTTTCCGATTATTAAAAAATTCCTATACAGCGACCACGAAATATTTTTGCGTGAGCTAGTCAGTAACGCTGTGGATGCATCTCAAAAATTAAAAACTTTGAGCGGCAAGGGGGAAGTAAAAGGGGCCATTGGGGACCTTAGGGTGGATGTGGTTTTAGATGCCAAGGAAAAAACCTTGTCTATTATTGACAATGGTATTGGAATGTCTTCAGAGGAAGTAGATAAGTATATTAACCAAGTGGCTTTTAGTGGTGCCGAGGAATTTGTAAATAAGTACAAAGATGCTAGTATCATTGGGCATTTTGGTTTAGGATTTTATAGCTCATTTATGGTGAGTGAGAAAGTAGACATTTATAGTAAAAGTCATACCGATACTCCGGGTGTGTTTTGGAGTTGTGATGGTAGTACTGAATATGAATTATATGAAGTGGATTACAGTACTCGTGGTACTAAAATAGTATTACACATTAATGAAGAAAGTGCTGAGTTTTTAGATCCACATCGTGTGAAATCTATTTTAGAGCGTTTCTGTAAATTTTTACCGGTCGCTATTTATTTTAAGGATGCAAATGCAAAAGAAGATGCGAAAACATCTGAAGCAGGAGGAGAAGTTGAAGACGGAAAAGCAGCAAAAGCTGAAGTTGAAAAATCTATCAATAATACCAATCCTATTTGGATTCGTAAACCTTCGGAATTAACCAAGGAGGATTATGAAAACTTTTACAAGGAATTATATCCATTTGGTGAAACACCTTTATTTTGGATTCATTTAAATGTAGATTATCCTTTTAACCTAACTGGGGTGCTTTATTTCCCTAAAATCAAACAAAGCTTTGAAATTCAAAAGGATAAAATTCAATTATACTGTAATCAAGTTTTTGTAACCGATGAAGTGAAGGATATTGTTCCTGAATTTTTAATGTTATTACATGGGGTGATTGACAGTCCAGATATTCCTTTAAATGTGAGTCGTAGTTATTTGCAAGGGGATCCTAATGTGAAAAAAATTAATGCACACATTACTAAAAAGGTTGCTGATAAATTAGAGGAGATATTTAACAGTGAAAGAAAATCATTTGAAGACAAGTGGGAAAGTTTAGGCTTGTTTGTTAAATATGGCATGATTACTGACGATAAGTTTTTAGACAAGGCCAACAAGTTTTTAATCATGGAAGACGCTGCAGCAGCAGGTACTTTTTATACTTTAGATGAATATAAAAAAGCCACTGAAGCAACTCAAAAAAATAAAGAGGGTAAGCAAGTATTATTATACACTACCAATCCTGTTGGTCAAGATGCTTTTATTCAGGCGGCGGTAGGTAAGGGGTATAAAGTAGTTAAATTAGAAACCATGGTGGATGCTGCATTTATTAACAATGTAGAAATGAAATGGGAAGGTATTCAGTTTGTTCGCGTGGATGCAGATGTGGTAGATAATTTAATTGACAAACAAGAAAATGTAGATTCTATTTTATCGACTGCCGAAGTAGAACAAGCTAAAAAATTATTTGAATTTCAAGTGCCTGAAATCACTTTAACAGTGGAGGTAAAAGGTTTGAGTAATGAAGCGGCTCCCATTGTTGCAACGCGTCCGGAGTTTATGCGTCGTATGAAAGATATGGCTGGTATGGGTGGTGGCGGAATGACTGCATTTTATGCACAGATGCCAGATGAAGTTCATTTAACCATCAATGGTAATCATCCTATTTTTCAGACCTTACTTAAGGAGCCAGATGTTGACAAGCAGCAAAAACAAGCTCGTAATTTAGCTGACCTTGCATTATTGTCTCAAGGTTTATTAAAAGGTGCCGAGTTGACTAACTTTATTAATCGAAGTGTTGATTTATTAAAATAATATTTTTAGTCTCATTGATATAATAAAAAAAGCCTCCTAAAATTTAGGGGGCTTTTTTATAAAAAGCTGGGTTAGTAAAACGGCAGCTATTTATGCAATGTTGGCTTTAATGTCAAGTACTTGTAATTGTACCGTTTGATTTCCTTGCCACTCATTTAATTGTAATTGAAATACGATGTCAAATGGTTTTCCTGATTTTACTAATTCAATATGTTGCGGCATATTGTATCCAATTCCTTTTAAACTATTTTGTCCTTGCTTGATATGAAAACTGATATGTGCATCCTTGACTAATTTTGTATATCCAGCATCGTAAACACCTTGCGCTAAAAATAAAGGTCTTGCATTGTCGGGACCATAGGGTTCCATTTGACTTATGATTTGAAAAAAGCTCATATTGATTTGGTCCAAAGGCAGAATCGCATTGATGACAATTTCAGGCGTCAATTGTTCTGGGGTGATGCGCTCGGCTACTGCGTTTTCAAATGCAATTTTAAAGGCCTCTAATTGGTCAACCGCCATGGTCATGCCCGCTGCAGCAAAGTGTCCACCATATCCAATCAAATGTGCTCTACAAGCATGTAAGGCTTCATATAAATTAAATCCAATAACACTTCTTGCACTTCCGGTGATGACATCGCCACTTTGAGTTAATACAATAGTGGGTTTATAATGTTTTTCAATCAGCCTGCTTGCAACAATTCCTACCACTCCTTTATGCCAATGCGGTTGAAAAACGACCGATGATTTTTTGGTAAGATGAAGTGGGTCCATTTCAATTTGGATCAATGCTTCTTCTGAAATGCTGGTATCCGCTTCGCGTCTATCTAAATTATCTTGTTGTAATAAGGATCCTATGGCGAGTGCGCTCGAATAATCTTTCTCAACAAATAATTGTACTGCTTTTTTTGCATCATCCATTCGGCCTGCCGCATTGATACGAGGCGCAACTGCAAAAACTAGATTACTAATTTTTAGAGGAGGTGTTTGTTTGGCTAATTCCATTAATGCTAATAGGCCAAAGCAAGGGGACTCGTTCACTTTTTGTAAACCAAAAAAGGCCATGGTCCTATTTTCGTCGGTAAGCGGCACAATATCTGCAGCAATAGCGGTGGCGACTAAGTCTAAATATTGTAAATAAGATTCGGCAGGTAGTTGATAGGTTTCTGCTAATGCAGTAATTAATTTAAACACCACGCCACATCCACATAATTCCTTATAAGGATAAGGGCAATCCACTTGTTTTGGATTTAATATTGCAATTGCAGGAGGTAAAATAGTATCTGGTAAATGGTGATCACAAATAATAAATTCAATACCTAAATTTTTTGCATATTCAATGAGCTCAATGGATTTAATACCACAATCCACGGATATAATTAAATCAATATTGGATTCTTTTGCAAAATCAATTCCTATTTTAGATATGCCATATCCTTCTCTGTATCGATGGGGAATATAGTAATCAATGTAAGGTGAAATATTTTTTAAAAATTGGAATAAGGTAGCGACCGAAGTGGTTCCATCGACATCGTAATCTCCAAACACTAAAATCTTTTGCTTCTCATTCACAGCAAGTTGAATACGATCCACTGCCTTGCGCATATCTTTCATTATCCAAGGATCATGTAAATGATCAAGGCTTGGTCTGAAAAAATGTTTTGAAGCATCATAATCTTGAATGCCTCTTTGAACCAATAGTTCGCAAAGTAAGGGATGAATTTTTAAAGTAGCTTGTAATGCTTGAACTTTTGCACTATCTGCTTTGAGTATATTCCATCTTTTTTCCATTAGAATTGTCGATCGGTTGTATAGCGCACTAATTCTTCTAAGGCATCCCTCGTAGGACTATTAGGGAAGGAGTGTAATATGGTGATGGCTTTGTCACGATATTCGATCATCTTTTGTGTGGCATATTCAATGCCTCCATAAGTTTGTACATGATCAATCACAAATTTTACTTTTGCTTTATCGTTATTATTGTTTTTTACAATATTGATAATTTGCTTTCTCAAACTAGGAGATACTTTTTGTAAAATATGTATTAAAGGTAAGGTCAGCTTTTTTTCCTTGATATCATTTCCGGTCGGTTTTCCCACTTTGGCTTCGCCGTAATCAAATAAATCGTCTTTGATTTGGAAGGCCATTCCTACATTGTCTCCAAATGCACGCATTTGCTCAATAATCAAATCATCATTCGTAACCGAAGAGGCTCCTGCTGCACAGCTGGATGCTAAAAGGCTGGCTGTTTTACCATTAATGATTTCGTAATAGATGGATTCGTCAAAATTTAAATTTCTAGTTTTTTCAATTTGTAAAAGCTCACCTTCACTCATGTTTTTTACTGCATTGGATAAAATAGTAAGGATAGCGAAATCTTTATTTTCTAATGATAATAACAATCCCTTTGATAATAGATAATCTCCCACCAATACGGCTATTTTATTTTTCCATAAGGCATTGATTGAAAAAAAACCTCTTCGTTCTAAAGATTCATCTACCACATCGTCATGAACAAGTGTTGCTGTATGCAATAATTCAACTAAGGATGCTGCACGATAAGAGCTGTCGTTAATTTCGCCATGTAGTTTTGCAGATAATAATACAAACATGGGGCGCATTTGCTTTCCTTTCCGCTTCACTATATATTGCATGATGCGGTCTAATAAGGAGACCCTGCTTTTTACAGCTTCTTTGAAGTGCTTTTCAAACAATTCAAGTTCGGCTCCAATTATTTTTTTGGCTAATTCCATTTAGGTCTGCAATTTAATTTGAATTTCACCACTTGCGCATTATTTTTTTAAAACCTATGAATGAATTGCCTATTCAGTATCTAGCATGTTAAAGTGCAATGCCCCAAAATTTTGCAAGGAACTTAGTTTTAAATCAGCAACACCCCAATGAGGCAGTTTTGAATGTTCGGCACTTGGAACCACTACGCAGGTCATCCTTGCTGCCTTGGCTGCAAGCATACCATATACTGAGTCCTCAAAACAAATACAAGCCAATGGTGAAATATGTAATGCTGCTGCACAATCCAAATATACTTGAGGATGTGGTTTTGCATAAGGTAAATGTTGCGCAGAACAACTGGCTTGAATGATCTTTCTTAGTCCTAATTTTTCTTTTACTAATTCAATCAAAGCGACAGGGGATGATGTAGCGAGTCCAATTTTGAATTCCTTTTGACAAAAAAATTGAATGATATGTTCTACACCCGGCATTACATTTGCTTCCTTGTCAATTAAGCTCAATGCTAAATCTATAATGCGTTGTTCGGCTCGATCGTATTCGGAGGAAGGGACTTTATTTTCAGACAACCAATGCGCTACAAATTCCTTTGACCTAAGGCCAGTAGTGAAAGCATATTGTTGTTCGGTTAATAAAATTCCATATTGCCTAAAAATTTCACTTGCCGCTTTATTCCAAAGTGGCTCACTGTTTATCAATAAGCCATCTATATCAAAAATTACGCCTGATTTCTTCATTGGTTAAAGATACAATTTGTTGGCTAAACACTGAAATACGAATAAAATTTTAAGTAGTATATTGCATTTGTAACAAATTGAGAGGGGCATGACATTGCTAGATCGCTTAAAACATATTCGTTTATTCAAATCCTTTGTATATGGAATAGTCGGACTGTTTACCTATCCAGGGTTGGTCTTATTTAATAAGTTGAAAATAGAAGGAACCGAGAATTTGGAAAATTTGCCAAATAAAAATGTACTTTTTGTAAGCAATCATCAAACCTATTTTGCAGATGTGATTGCTTTTGTCCATATTTTTTGCGCTGTGAAATGGCGTAAGTTTAATAAGTTGGGCTTGCCCTATTATTTGCTGAATCCATTCACTAATTTATTTTTTGTTGCTGCCGAAGAAACGATGAATAGCAATTGGCTGACAAAATTATTTAAACTAGGTGGTGCTTTAACCATTAAGCGAACTTGGCGCGCCGAAGGACAAGATGTAACTCGTAGTCGTGATGAAGTGGATACGCAAAAAATTGACAAAGCACTAGCCAAAAGTTGGGTGATTACTTTTCCTCAAGGTACGACCAAGCCTTTTGCACCAGGAAGAAAAGGAACGGCACATATCATTAAAAATAATCATCCTATTGTAGTGCCCGTTGTGATTAATGGTTTTTGGAGAGCCTTTAATAAAAAAGGATTAAAATTTAAAAAAGTAGGCACCCCTTTAAGTATTCGATTTAAAGAACCTTTAGTTATTGATTATACTAATTCAGTGGAACATATTTTGGAGCAAATCATGGATGGCATTGAACAAAGCAAGGAATACATGTTAAAAGGCAAGCATCACTTGACTCCGCTCGTTAGCAAATAAGCAGTAGATAAATAATTAAGAAAACTTTTTCGAATTAATCCTTGATAAACAAGGCTTTTAATTCAGTGGCATCATCTGGTTTCATCTTGCCTCCTAAAATTAAACGTAATTGACGACGGCGTAATGCGCCATCAAAATATTTTTTCTGCTCCTCTGTTTCAGCAATGACAGCGGGTACTTCTTTGGGTTGTTTATTTTCGTCCAATGCAACAAAAGTAAAAAAAGCTTCATTGCTTAATTCCTTTGATTGATTAATCATATTTTGATTCCATACTTTTAAATGGATCTCCATAGAGGTTGTAAATGCTCGAGTGACAATCGCTTCAATGCAAATTACATTCCCTAATTTAATTGGTGTTTTGAAACTTAGATTATCCACAGATGCGGTCATACAAGCTGAATTACAATGTTTGGCAGCAGATAAATAAGCGGCAATATCCATCCAATACATGAGCTTGCCTCCCATTAAATCGCCAAACGTATTTGTGTCATTGGGTAATACTAATTCGTTCATTGTAGTAAATGAATCTATTGCTTTGCGCGCTTTCATATTTTTGAATTGTAAGTTAAAGATACACACTTGTATCGCATTTTACTTATACAATACAGCTTTCTAATTTTTCTAGGTAAGCAGGATCTATATCGGCACCAATGCCAGGTGCATCGTTGATGCTTAAATGCATGCCATTAAATTGTACACCCCCAATGATTGGATCTGCTAAATGTCCTAATAAACAAGTGTCCATATCATAATATTTAATATTATCCATGGCCATGGCAAAGTGCATTTGCGCACTAAGGGCTAATCTGCTTTCAAGCATACCTCCCATCATACAAGGGATATGATTTGCTTTTGCGATATCATGAATTTTAATGGCTTCTTGGATGCCCCCGCTTTTTGAAAATTTAATGTTGATAGAATGGCATGCCTTATTTGCAATTAGTTTTCGTGCATCATGATGGGTGAACACCGATTCGTCTGCCATAATTTGAATAGGACTTGCTTTGCAAAGAGCAGGTAATAAATCATCGTCGTATTTGCGCATGGGTTGTTCGCAAAATTCAATATCGTATTTGGATAGTGCATTTAAAATGGGTAATGCATCTGTAGATGACCAGCCTTGATTAGCGTCAATGCGTAGGGTAATATTATTCCCAATGGCTGCTCTGATTTGTTTGATTCGCTCTATATCTTCAACAGGGTGTTTGCCTAATTTTACTTTAATGATGCGCACTCCTTTTTGTACAAAATCAATTGCTTGTTCTGCCATTTTTTGAGGGGTATCAATGCCAATTGTTAAATCGGATTCGATGGATTTTTGTTGTCCCCCTAAGTAAACATACAATGGTTGATGGGCTGCTTTGGCGGCAATGTCATATAATGCCATGTCAAATGCACTTTTTGCAGTATAATTTCCAGCGATGATTAAATTCAGTTCTGCTAATCTTTCAGTAATCTCCAAGGGGTTTTTATCCTTCCAAAAAGCAGCAAAATCTTTTGCTAAATGATAACAACTTAAAAGAGTCTCTCCTACAATCATAGGAAAGGCCGAACATTCTCCATATCCAATAATACCCTCATCTGTTGTTATTTTAATTAGCATATTTTGGGCTTCATGCATGGTCCCGGTCGCGATGGTAAAAGGAATCATCGGAATTTTAAACTGATATATATAGGTCTCAATAATTTTCATGCTTTCAATTATGGCGTTCGTATAAAATTACATTGTTTATTTAAACAATTTGAATCCTATGTTGTTATTTTAAAAAATGTATGAATGATGGATCTATTAAATAATAAAAAAGTGCTTGTATTGGGAGCGACAGGAGGTATTGGCGCTCATTTGGTAAAATTATTAAATGCAAGTGGTGCCAATGTGTGGATAGCTGGGCGCCAGTTAAACAAGTTGCAGGATTTATCAAATGCGCATGGGATATCAAGTACTCAAATTTTGCAAGTGGAATTGGCTGATCCCAATTCGGTGCATTTATTTGCTGAAAAAGTTAAATCCCTTTCATTTGAAATTTTTATTAATGCAGCCGGCATTGGTATCATTAAACCAATTGATGACTTGCAAGTGTCAGATATGCAATTATCTTATCAAATAAATGTGTTGAGCACTTTTGAAATAGTCAAAGCTGTTTTACCTAAAATGGTAGAAACTAAAAAAGGACTTATTATTAATATTCCCGGAATTTTAGGAAAGATACCTATGTCTGGCGCTGCTGCTTATTGCGCTAGTAAATATGCATTGGTGGGTATGATGCAGTCCATCAGGGAGGAATTAAAGAGAACTGAAATTAGAATTACACAAGTTTATTTGGGTGGGGTAGATTCTCCATTCTGGGATAATATAAATTTAAGGGTTCAAAGAGAAAAGATGATTCAAGCGGAAGAAGCTGCTAAAGCCATCTGGTTCTTATGTCAACAACCAAGTTCAGGAGTGGTAAGCGAATTGGTTTTACAACCTTTTAATCATCAAGCAATTTAGCCCGCTTATTGTTTTGTGATATAAGCTTTACTAACGATATTTGTGGTACGAATGAATGTTAGTATGAACCTCTCCTTAGATAATACCCAAAATGCATTTGCATATAAGTCAAATGCTGATTTACGAAAAGCCCGTTTTTTATTTACTGTTATTCAAAATCCATTGGTGGTATCACTTGCAACAAGTGTAACTCCATTTTTAATGAAGTCGGGTTTGCCTATTAATGGATTAATACGCAGTACTATTTTTAAACAATTTGTGGGTGGTGAAACTTTGGAAGACTCTGCTAGGGTTACCAAGCAATTGGGTGCTTATGGTGTACAAGTGATTTTGGATTATGGTGTGGAAGCAAAGGAAGGAGAAGAAAATTTTGATAAGGTTGCCGATAAAATAATAGAAGCTGTTGAATTTGCCGCAACACAAAAAAATGTTCCTTATGTGAGTGTTAAATTAACTGGGTTGGCAAGTTTAAATTTATTAGAAACCTTGAATGAAGCCCCTCGATTACGCAGTGGCATTCATGATAGCGAAAGCCAAACTGCAGAGTGGGAAAGGGTTAGAGAAAGAATGTTCGCCATTTGCGATATTGCAAATGAAAAGGGAGTGGGTATTTTATTAGATGCAGAAGAAACTTGGATTCAAGATCCTATTGATCGTTTGGCATTTGAATTAATGGGAGTGTATAATAAGGGGAAGGTAGTGGTATACAATACTTATCAATTATATCGTGAAGACAGATTACACTTTTTAAAACTATCTTATAAGCTTGCAGTAGAAGGAAATTTTTTATTAGGTGCCAAATTAGTTCGCGGGGCTTATATGGAAAAAGAAAGAGAGCGTGCTATTGCAATGAATTATCATTCACCTATTCATATCAATAAGGAGGCAACAGATCTCGACTTTGATGCAGCTGCAATTTTTTGTCTTGAACATAAAGAAACTATTTCCTTGATTTTGGCTTCTCATAATGAACAGAGTAATTTAATTACTGCACAAAAAATGACCGAATTGGGCTTGCCTAATAATGATGGGAGGGTTCATTTTTCACAACTTTTTGGCATGAGCGATCATATCAGTTTTAATATGGCTTTAGAAAACTATAATGTGAGTAAATACCTGCCTTTTGGTCCTATTCAGGAAGTCATCCCTTATTTAATGCGCAGGGCACAGGAAAATTCAAGTGTCAATGGTCAAACCAATCGCGAATTGCTGCTGATTCGTAAGGAATTGTCAAGGCGCAAGGCTAAAAAATGATTTCTAGATAAAGGGTATTGGTTGTAAATTGCACTATGCAACAATATCTGACTTTATTACAACACATTATTAAAGAAGGGACTCCTAAAACCGACCGAACAGGTACAGGAACAAAAAGCTGTTTTGGATATCAGCTTCGTTTTGATTTGTCAAAAGGATTTCCCTTAGTGACCACAAAAAAATTACATCTTAAGAGTATTATTTACGAACTGTTGTGGTTTTTAAAAGGAGATACAAATATCAAATACTTAAAAGACAATGGTGTTCGTATTTGGGATGAGTGGGCGAATGAAAATGGTGACTTAGGTCCTGTGTATGGAAAACAATGGCGTAGTTGGGAAGGTGCAAATGGCGTTGTGGTAGATCAAATCACAGAATTAATTCATCAAATCAAAACTACACCAGATAGTAGAAGATTAATAGTGAGTGCATGGAATGTGGGTGATTTATCTAAAATGGCATTGATGCCTTGCCATAATATGTTTCAATTTTATGTAGCAGATGGAAAATTAAGTTGCCAATTGTATCAGCGCAGTGCGGATGTTTTTTTAGGTGTACCTTTTAATATTGCTTCATATGCATTACTTACGATGATGATTGCACAAGTATGTGGATTACAGTATGGCGATTTTGTACATAGTTTTGGTGATGTACACTTGTATAATAATCATGTAGAGCAAGCTAATTTACAATTGTCAAGAACTCCTTTTGCGTTGCCTACTATGACCATTAATCCTAATGTAAAAGATATTTTCTCTTTTGAGTATAGCGATTTTACTTTGGAAAACTATGAAGCGCATCCTTCCATAAAAGCGCCTGTAGCCGTTTAAAAATTAAAAGAAGCAATATGAATATTACTTTAGTGGTTGCAGCGTCTGATAATAATGTGATTGGGAAAGACAATCAATTGCTTTGGCACTTACCTAAGGATATGCGATTTTTCAAAAATACGACATGGGGCTTACCTATTTTAATGGGGCGTAAAACATTTGAATCTTTAGGAAATAAAATTCTTAATGGCAGGTTGAATTTAATATTAAGCCACCAAAAAGACATTGTTACTAATGGGGCAACCATTGTGCACTCTGTTGATGAAGCCATCGCAATAGCAGAACAAAAAGATTACAAACAATTGATGGTTATTGGAGGTGGTCAAATTTATGAACTCACACTGCCATTGGCGCAAACCGTTTTATTAACTAGGGTACATACTACCATTGACGGTGATGCTTATTTTCCTGCCTTGCCTAATGATTGGGAGAAAACAGAAACTACTTTTTATAATGCCGATGAGAAACACCCTTTTTCATTTGATATTGAATGTTGGCAAAGAAAATAAAATATGTATTCAACCGTTGAGCTTTCCTTAAAATATATACGATATTCTTTCACTGCTTCTAACGGAAAGGGCCACGGCATTCATTCCCCTTTTGTATATCAGTTTGTTACACAAGTATTGAATAAAAATAATACGCCTAGTAATGTGGATGCTATCGAAAATAGAAGAGTGCAGTTAAAAATAAATAAATCGGTCATAGATATTATTGATTTAGGTGCAGGTTCAAGGCAATCCGTAAATAAAAAAAGGGCCATAGGCGAAATTGCAAAAAACGCACTCAAGCAAAAAAAAATCAGTCAGCTATTATATCGAATGGGCGTTTACTTTAAGCCTAGTCATATTTTAGAAATGGGGACTTCTTTAGGCATTACTTCAAGTTATTTAGCTATGTCCATTCCAGACAATCAGTTAGTCACAATGGAAGGGGCGCCTAGTATCGCTCAAGAAGCTATGGCTACTTTTAATCAATTGAATTTAAATAATGTAATCATAAAAGAAGGCGATTTTTTAGCCAACCTCCCTAGCTATTTAAATTCCATTTCATCTGTTGGCATGGTATACATTGACGGCAATCATAGATATATTCCTACCATGCAATATTTTAATCTTTTATTAGAAAAAGTGAATGAGCATTCTATTTTAATATTTGATGATATTTATTGGAGTGCTGAGATGGAGTTAGCCTGGGATGAAATTAAAAAAAATGACGCTGTGACCTTAACCATAAATTTATTTCATATCGGCATTGTTTTTTTTAGAAAAGAAAACAAACAAAAGGAACATTTCACCATTCGATATTAATAATTAAATAAATCAATTTGTTACCTACACCATTTTTAGATTCATTAGAAGGCTTGCCGGGTTTTAATAAAGCCTCTTTTGTAGCAGTGCATGAAAAAGGGGAACAAATTACATCCTTAAGGTGGAATCAATTGAAGCCAGTGGGTCCGAAACCTCCTTTTTTAGACGAAGCAGCGCAAGTGCCTTGGTGTACGCAAGGATTTTATTTAAATCAACGTCCAATGTTTGTGTTGGATCCTTTATGGCATGCAGGCACTTATTATGTGCAGGAAGCCAGTAGTATGTTTATTCAATATATTTTAGAGCAAATAAATATTCCAACCAATGCTGTCGTACTTGATTTATGTGCAGCGCCTGGTGGTAAAAGCACGTTACTTGCAAATTATTTTAAAGATGGTTTAGTGGTAGCCAATGAAACTATTAAAAGTCGTAATGCTATTTTAGTTGAAAATATGACTAAATGGGGAGCCGATAATATGGTGGTTACTCAAAACGATCCTGCTCATTTTAAAGCCCTTCCTTTATTTTTTGATTTAGTTGTCATTGATGCACCTTGTAGTGGTAGTGGGTTGTTTCGTAAAGATCCTTCTGCTATTAACGAATGGAGTTTAGATAATGTAGCACATTGTAGTTCAAGGCAACAACGCATTGTGGAGGAAACAATAGATACTTTAAAGGAGGGTGGTTATTTATTGTATTCTACTTGTTCTTATTCATTAAACGAGGATGAAAAAATCATGGATATCATTGCGCAACTTCCTGGCATAGTGAATGTGTCGCTTCCAATTCCTAGTGAGTGGAATATTGTTGCTTGCAATAGACCTGAAAAAAGTGCACAAGGATTCCGATTTTATCCTGATAAAGTGAAAGGAGAAGGGTTTTTTATTACAGTATTTAAAAAAGAAGGAATTGCTCAAAATGATATTGGGCAAGATTCTTTTAAATTAACACCGCTGTCAAAAAATGAGTTAAATATCCTGAGTTCTTTTTTTGAACCGCCCTTGCCTTATAAATACATCATGCATCAAAATACCATCATCGCCATTCCTATTTTATTTGAGTCCCTCATTTTATCTTTATTGAGTCATTTGTATATCAAAAAAGTGGGCTTGGCTTTAGGTGAAATAAAAGGGAAGGATTTTATACCTGCGCACACTTTAGCCATGAGTTACTGGTCCCAACTGCCATATAAAACCTTAGAAGTCAATTTAGAAACTGCTTTAAATTACTTAAGACGGGCTAGTTTGCAATTAGAGGGATCTGCTGGTTGGAACTTGATCACTTATCAAAATCATAGGTTGGGCTGGGCAAAATTATTGCCCAATCGAGTAAATAATTACTATCCTAATGAATGGAGGATATTGAATTACTAGTAGTTACAAATTATAATTTATTTTAATAATAAATTTTACCCTTTTCTTTGCACTTGATTTTTGTACCTTTGTAGCATGTTTAAAATTTGGATATTAATGTGCTTGTTCGTCTTCGGTGCTTTTGTGCCAGGGAATACCCTTGCACCTCTCCAAAAACAATCAGTGAAAAAAGGGGCAATAGCTGCTAGCCATAAAAAAGGGCCACATTCTAAAGTGGGTATTAAAAAAAAGGCACATCAAAAAGGGAAGGCGAAACATAAACCTAAAACTAAACATCACGCTAAATACGCGAGTATTAAAAAAGTAGATACAGTTCGTCAAAATACTTTGCAAATCATTTCTTTAAATAAGGAAAAAGCAAGGTTGAATGACAGTGTGCATCATGCCATCGTGAATGATCAAATAGTAAATGTAAATGGTTCAAAAACGGAAGAAGGTTATTTTGCTTCTTTATTTTCGGATCAAAAAAAATCAGCCTCATTTCAAACTTTAGATGGAACTGCTTCAGTTTTTAAAAGTATCAGTGGTTGGCAGGATAAAAAATTTTATATACTGACTAATGAAATTCCAATTGGAACCATTGTTCGAATAACCACCTCCGATTTAAAAACAATTTGTGCTAAAGTGATTAATGCACTTCCTGAAGTAAGTAATTCAATTCAATATCGATTAAGTGATGCAGCAGCTGCAATTTTAGGTATCACCAATAAAACTTTTCAAATTACGGTTACTTATTAAATTCATTTCATGAAATGTAAATTTTTTTCATCCCTAATTTTATTGGGATTTTTTTTGGTAAGCTGTGGTCAAGCTAATACTAACAGCCAAGAACAAACTGCTACTGCACCCTCCACTTTAAGTGCGCCATATTTTAAACAAGCCATTACTGTCAAAGGGATACAAATATTGGATGTAAGAACAGCAGGTGAATTCAACGGAGGCCATATTCAACATGCATTACAAGCTAATTGGATTGATAAAAATGAATTTGCAGACAGAACGCAACATCTCGATAAAAATCAACCTGTTTATGTGTATTGTCAAGCAGGAGGACGCAGCGCTGCTGCTCAAACTTATTTAACTCAAAAAGGGTATAAGGTAATTAATTTGGAAGGAGGAATGAGTAATTGGAAAATGAATGGTTTCCCAGTAGAAGGTTCCGGTGATAAAGTTCAAATGAATATGAATGATTTTCAAAAAACAATTTCATCCAATAAGAAAGTGTTAGTTGATATTGGTGCCGATTGGTGCCCCCCTTGTCGAAAAATGTTACCTATTTTAGCTGATTTAAAAAAGCAACCTTCAACCCCTTATTATTTTTTAGCCGTGGATGGAGGCAATGATATTGAAGTGATGAGGGCTTTACATTCTGAAGGGCTTCCTACTTTTATTGTTTATAAAAATGGAAAAGAAACATGGAGACATCAAGGTATTGTTACCCTTGATGAATTAAATGCTGCTTTGAAATAATATCAATTATCTTTTTAGGAAGGTTTTCTATAGCCTCTTAAAAAATCTATAATGGGCATTCGTTTTTTTCCTTCCCATTGAATATCTTCCAGGATGAGATAGCCATCAATACATGCGATTTGAGCGTATGTTTTTCCATCGGTGATAAAACTACCTGGCGTCTCTTTTGGCTGTTCCTTATTAATATGGGTGTTAAATAATTTCACCAACTTCCCTTCTATTTTTGTTATAGCGCCAGGAAAGGGGGCTAAGCCACGAACTAGATTATGTACTTTTTCAACAGGGGCTTCCCAGTTAATTTCACAATCTTTAGTAAAAATTTTTGGTGCATGTTGAATGGCGATGGATTCTTGTTGCGGGATGCTTTTTAAGGAGTTGCTGAATAAGCCTTCTAAAGTTTTTATTAATAATTGAGCACCTACAATCATCATAGTATCATGCAATTCACCCGCATTCATATTGGGTGAAATAGGAATTCGTTGTTGTAATAATATCGCACCTGTATCTATTGCATGTTGTAATTGAAAGGTAGTGACCCCTGTTTCCTTTTCGCCGTTGATTAAGGCCCAATTAATGGGTGCGGCGCCACGGTATTGAGGAAGTAAGGATCCATGTACATTTAAAGTACCCATAGCTGGTAATGACCAAATCGTTTCTGGTAACATTCTAAAAGCCACCACCACTTGAATATCGGGTTTCCATTGGCTTAAAGCTTCAAAAAAGCTAGGTGATTTTAATTTGTCGGGTTGTAAAATGGGTAAATCATTTGCCACAGCAAACTGTTTTACCGCACTTTGTTGTAGCTGCATGCCACGACCAGCTGGCTTATCAGGTGCCGTAACAACGCCTACCACATTCATTTTAGCTTCTAATAAAGCACTTAATGAAGCGACCGCAAAGGCGGGCGTACCCATAAAAACAATCCTAGGTTTTTTGTCCATGGGGCAAAGTTAGTTTATCTGTCATAATTATGTACTTTTGCGCTTTGCACCCTAGGTGCTTTATTAAAAATAAAACAATATGCAACAAGTAAAAAATGGGGATACCATTCAAGTGCATTATCACGGTACATTAACTAGTGGTGAAACATTTGATTCCTCAACAGGTAGAGCCCCTTTAGAATTCGAAGTGGGAAAAGGGATGGTTATTCCAGGTTTTGATAGCGGTGTACTAGGAATGACAGTAGGAGAGAAAAAAACGATTCATATTCCATTCATGGAAGCGTATGGTGCAAAGCAACCCGAAATGATTGTAGAATTTCCTAAATCACAATTTCCTGCCGATTTAAATCCAGCCATTGGAATGGCATTGACTATGAATAATGGTCAAGGTCAACAATTTCAAGTAATGGTGGTGGAAGTAAAAGAGGAAGTAGTGGTCTTGGATGCCAATCATTCATTAGCAGGTCAGGACTTAACTTTTGATTTAGAATTAGTAAGTATTGATACGCCCTCTAAAATAATTATGCCATAGTAGCATATTGAATAATTAAGTAGGCTTCCTTTTCATCTTTTGGGTGTAAAAGGAAGCCTTTTTTTATTGACTAAATCAAATTAACTTCAAGCATTCTTTAGCTTAAATAAACCAAAGCTATTTTATTAATTATGGCATTTGATCAATTACAAGTTGCACAAAGATTTATGCGTTATGTTCAAATAGATACGCAAAGTGATCCCGAAAGCAGTAGTTTTCCGTCCACTGACAAACAAAAAAATTTATCTCGATTATTAGTTGAGGAATTAAGGGAGATGGGAATACAGCATGTAGAAATGGATGAACATGGGTATGTGATGGCTACGATTTTTTCAAATTCAAACGAATCAAAACCAGTATTGTGTTTTTGTGCACATGTAGATACAGCGCCCGATTGCAGTGGCACAGGTGTGAAGCCCATCTTACATAAAAATTATAATGGCCAACCATTAGTACTTCCAGATGATCCTACGCAAATCATCTCCACTGAGGCTTATCCGTATTTGAAAAATTTTATTGGAAAGGATATTATTTCGGCTTCAGGCACTACTTTATTAGGAGCAGATGATAAAGCAGGAGTGGCTATTATTATTGAATTGGCTCATTACTTAATCACTCATCCCGAAATACAACATGGCACTTTAAAATTATTGTTTACACCAGATGAAGAAGTGGGTAGGGGTACCGATTTTTTAGATTTAAAAAAATTAGGAGCTGATTATGCTTATACTTTAGATGGTGGTGAATTGGGCTGTTTTGAAATGGAGACTTTTAGCGCGGATAATTTAACCATAGATATTCAAGGGGTAATTGCACATCCAGGTGCTGCAAAAGGGGTTATGCAAAATGCTATTAAGATAGCCGGTGAAATTATTGCGGCTTTGCCAAAAGATAGTTGGAGTCCTGAACATACCGAAGGGAAACAGGGTTTTATACATCCACATCATATTTCAGGAGGAGCAGAAAAAGCGAGTATTGAATTTTTAATTCGAGATCATGCAACATTCAAGTTAAAAGAGCATACTCAACAATTAAAAGAGATTGCTGAAAAAGTATTGTTGCAAAATCCTGATTTTTCAAAAGCAACGATCCACTTTAAAATAAAGGAGCAATATAGAAATATGAAAGAAGTGATTGACCTGCACCCTATTTTAGTTGAAAAAGCTTTAATGGCATATAAAATGGCAGGCGTCACGCCAATTGTGGAACCGATTAGAGGGGGTACGGACGGCAGTAGATTAAGTTTTTTAGGTTTGCCTGCACCTAATATATTTACAGGCATGCAAGCCATACATAGCAAGCATGAGTGGATTGGGGTTGCAGATATGCATAAGGCGATAGAAGTGCTTGTGCATTTGGTGGAAATATTTTAACATTTTAAATGTTATTCACATCGCCCTTTTTTTAAGTAAAACCTTTTAACTTTAAATTATAAATTTAACGCCATGTTGTTTTTGTTACAAGTTGCTGAAAATAAAATATCCTTATTAAGCTTATTGCAAAAAGGGGGGTATATTATGTATCCATTGTATATTTTATTAGTAATTGCTATCTATGTTTTTTTTGAGCGCGCCATCGCTATAAAAAAATCAGGTACCATTGATCCTAAATTCATGTTGATAATTCGTGATAATATTATTTCAGGAAATTTGGCCGCTGCAAAAGCATTAGCAAAAAATACAGACAATCCTGTTGCCAAAATGATTGAAAAGGGAATCATGAGAGTTGGTAAGCCCTTAGATGCTATTGAAAAAAGTATGGAAAATGTTGGAAAATTAGAGATGTACTCCATGGAACGCAATTTGAATATTTTATCATTGATTGCAGGCATCGCCCCCATGTTTGGATTTTTAGGAACCATCATTGGTATGGTACAATTATTTTATGGTATTGCTTCAACAGGGGAGTATACTTTAAATACTATTGCTGGGGGCATCTATACTAAAATGATTACTTCTGCTACAGGTTTAATTATTGGATTAATCGCTTATGTTGGCCATAATTATTTATCAACTCAAATTGATAAAACTGCAAATAAAATGGAAGTGGCGAGTGCTGACTTTTTAGATATTTTACAAGAGCCTACTCATTCTTAATCTATTTACTTATGAATTTAAAACCAAGATTAAGACATTCTCCCGAAGTGCATACTGGCGCTTTAAATGATATCTTATTTATTTTATTATTATTTTTCTTGATTGTCTCTACATTGGCAAACCCTAATGTGATTAAAGTATCTAATCCTAAATCAGCTACTGATACTAAAGCGAAACAAACGGTGGTGGTGACTATCGATAAGGAGCAAAAATTATTTCTTGGATCCGCTCCTGTTCAATTGGATTCATTGTCTAATCAATTGAAACTAATCTTAGCTAAGGAAACCGAGAAGCCATCTGTGGTGATTAATGGGGATAGTGTAGCAAGCTTAGGAATGACCATAAGAGTGATGCAGATTATCAAGCAATTAGGTGCTACGCCCGTTATTGCTGTTGATCCTTCTCATTAAATCATGCTTGACTTTCAAATTACCTAGGTTTCAAACTAGCCCTAATCATTCTGTCTTTACCAAACATATCCTGACGTAATTCTGCATGGTAACCCATTTCGTCAAATAAAGCAACAATTGCTTTTCCTTGATCATAATGCATTTCAAAAAATAATTGACCATTGGGGTTGAGAAATTGTTTACCTAATCTGGCAATGATTCTGTAAAAGATAAGGGGGTCTTCATTGGTAACAAATAAAGCAATAGCAGGTTCAAAATTTTTCACTTGCGCTTGCATATTTGCTTTTTCATTAAAAGGTATATAAGGTGGATTGCTTACAATGATATCATATGAAGCGGGTAAGGAAGCGGACATTAAAATATCTTGTTCTACCCATTCAATAGCTGCATTTAAATAAGTTGCATTTTTTTTGGCAACTTCTAATGCAGGGCTACTCACATCTAACCCACTGATGTTACAATTGGGTAATTCTAACTTTAATGAAATGGCGATACAACCAGATCCTGTTCCAATATCTAAAAGCTGTAATGGTTTATTGATAATATGTGCGTATTCGCTAATCCAATCAACTAATTCTTCTGTTTCGGGACGAGGGATTAATACATTTTCATTTACAAAATATTCCTTACCCATAAACCAGGCTTTACCTAAAATATATTGGATAGGTTTGTCGGCTGCTAATTCCTTGGCTGCATTTTTTAATTGATCTAATTGTGATTCAGTTAATGATTCATTTTTATGAAGTACTTGTTGTACTTGATTCCACCCAGTGACATGTTCCAATAATAGGGACAATAAGCTATTCAATTCAACGGCATCCATTTTTTCAGCTAATTGCAATTTTAAAAATTGCTTGATTTCATGTAAACTCATACTGCAATGTTACTAATGATTAGGCATTATGAACTAGCTTTGTTTAAATAAATTCATTTCCTATTTTACCATGGACGCTTTTCATTATTATACCATTGAGCAATCGGCTATGGCTGAATTTAAAGACAGGGGCAGCAAATTTATGGCCTATTCTTATCCAGCACAAAATAGGGAGGCTTGTAAAAAATTAATAGCACTTTTAAAAAAAGAACATCCAAAAGCAGTGCATCATTGTTTTGCTTATCGATTGGGGGTAGATGGCGCAGACTTTAGAGTCAATGATGATGGAGAACCAGCGGGTTCGGCAGGAAGGCCAATTTTGGGTCAAATAGATAGCAAGGGCTTGACCAATATATTGGTGGTGGTGGTGCGTTACTTTGGAGGCACATTGTTGGGTGTTCCTGGATTAATCAATGCTTATAAAACAGCCACTTCTTTAGCCTTGCAATTAGCTCCTTTGATTCAAAAAGCGGTGGAGCTGACTTATGAAATAAATTTTGATTACCATCAAATGAATGAAGTAATGATGGTGGTGAAACAATACAATTGTTCTGTCGTTACTCAATCAGCTCAATTATTTGTTTCATTAAAAGTGGGTATTCCCAAAAGCAGATTGGAGGAAGTGCTCCATAAATTAAATGATATCCAAGGATTGCATTACTCAACTGCCCTTGTTTAATAAGTATAAAAACCTGCTCCTGTTTTTAAGCCTAATTTTCCTTCCGCTACTTTTTGTACCAATAAAGCAGCGGGTGCGTATTTTGAATTATTAAATCCTGCCTCCATGATCTCTAAAATATTTTTACAAACATCAAGACCAATGTAATCTGCTAGTTGTAATGGTCCCATTGGATGGGCCATACCTAATTTCATAATTTGGTCAATGGTGGCCGCATCACTTACGCCTTCAGATAAAGCAATAATGGCTTCGTTAATCATTGGCATTAAAATTCGATTGGCAATAAATCCAGGAAAATCCTGAACCACGCAAGGAATTTTATCAAGTTGTTTGGTTAAGTCAACAATGGCTTGAGTTACTTTTGGGTTGGTTAAATTACTATTTATAATTTCTACCAACTTCATCACAGGAACAGGATTCATAAAGTGCATTCCTATAACCTGTTCCGGCCTTTTAGTGACATGTGCTAATTCGGTAATGGAAATTGATGAAGTATTAGTTGCTAATATACAGCCTGGCTTGGCTAACTGATCCATTTTTGAAAAGATGCTTTTTTTTACTTCACTATTTTCGGTAGCGGCTTCAATAATTAAATCGGCATTGCCAATGCCTAAAGCCATTTCGGTGTAGGTAGAAATATTTGAAAGGGTGGATGATTTAGATTCGGCAGCAATGATGCCCTTGGTAATTTGCCTGTCTATATTTTTTTCAATCGTGGCGATTGCTTTTTCTAAAGCTAAAGATTGGGTATCAATTAAATGTACGATGAAACCTTTTTGTGCAAATACATGAGCAATCCCATTTCCCATGGTACCTGCGCCAATGACTGCAATACTTTTCATGTACTATTTTTTTCTTGATTTGTAATCACCCCTTTTCCATGCATTGATAAAACTTTTCCAAGCAGCCGGATTCAAAATATTCATTGGAGGTAATTGTCCTGAATAATAATATTTTGAAGCTTGCTGATTTAATGAAGCACCAACTGCTTCCTTGCCATCAAACGGCAAACTAGATAAAATAATCCTCTTTTGACTAGCACTTGTATTCTTTCTGGCTGTTTCGTATAAGTCGTCATCTATTCTTGCATTCACAAAATCGCGTTCAAATTGCGCTCTTGTGGGACGCGCTTTTAAAATAGTGGCAGGTAAAAAATTGGTATCATTGACCATTAATTGAATGACACTGTATTGGTTGCCTTCTAAATTTTCAGGAATTAAAATGGTTCTGTTTTTAAATCCAACACAAGAAAAAGTAATACTTTCTCCTTTGTTTACTGCAATTGAAAAAACCCCGTCATTATTGGTGATGGTCCCTCTTCCTTTTTTGTTTACCACGACGCTAGCAAAAGGAACAGCCTTTAAACTATCAGCAGTCATAATAACGCCATATAATTGTACAACCGAATCTCGATAAATATCAGGGGTGGTGGTTTGTCCAAAAGCCTGTGTGCTGGATAGTGCAAAACCAATTAGCAATAAAAAAAGTATACTATGTCGCATGTGGTGCAAAATTAAGGGTCAATCCTTTAAAAACCGCGCCAATTTTAATGAAAGAATTAGGTTGTTTTTAAATAATAATGGATAATCCTATGATTAAAACTACAAAATAAGCCTATTGAGACTTAACTTTGCACGGTGCTATTTTTTTAACAAAAACTTTCAAAATGACAGTTGAATCTATATTGAATGCATTGAGTAATGTGCAAGAACCCGATTTAGGTAAGGATTTAGTGACATTGAATATGATAAAGGATTTAGTGGTAGACGGGAATGAAGTGCGGTTTACAATTGTTTTAACAACCCCGGCTTGTCCAATGAAGGATTTGATGAAAAATGCTTGCGAAAATGCCATCAAATTATTAGTGAATAAGGAAGCAAAAGTGATGGTGAGTTTTACATCTAATACGACAAGCTTAAGGCAGGATGAAAAAACTGTTTTATCCAAAGTTAAAAATATCATTGCTGTTGTGAGCGGGAAAGGGGGTGTTGGAAAAAGTACCGTGTCTGCTAATTTAGCATTGGCCTTGGCAGAAGGAGGAGCAAAAGTGGGATTGATGGATGCTGATATTTATGGACCAAGTGTTCCAATTATGTTTGGTGTTAGAGGTCAACGTCCATTAATGAAAGACGAAGATGGAAAAGGAATCATCTTGCCATTGGAGAAATTTGGTATTCGATTAATGAGTATTGGTTTATTAGTAGATGAAAAAGATGCAGTAGTATGGAGAGGCCCCATGGCAAGTAGTGCTATTAGACAATTTATTACAGATGTGGATTGGGGCGAGTTAGATTATTTAGTGATTGACATGCCTCCTGGCACTGGGGATATTCATTTAACGATTATGCAAACTGTTCCAGTAACAGGTGTTGTGATTGTAACTACGCCACAAACAGTGGCCTTGGCGGATGCCAAAAAGGCAATTGCAATGTTTGGTCAAGCAAATATTAAAGTACCAATCATTGGACTCGTTGAAAATATGGCTTATTTCACACCTGCAGAATTGCCGAATAATAAATATTATTTATTTGGGAAAGAAGGAGGACAAAATTTAGCAAGTGAATATGATTTACCATTTCTTGGTCAAATTCCTTTGGTGCAGTCTATTAGAGAAGGGGGCGACGAAGGAGTGCCTGCCATGGTAGGTAAGGATGAGGTTTCAAAGGAAGCATTACGGTTGGTGGTTTCGCAAGCAGTTCGTCAGATTGCAATTCGAAATGCAAATTTACCTAAAACGCAAACTATTAATGTTGCTTAATGAGTAGTAAACAAATTATAATAGCAGTAGATGGATATTCGTCCTGTGGTAAGAGTACCTTGGCTAAAGCGCTTGCTGCTCAATTGGCTTATGTGTTTATTGATACCGGGGCTATGTATCGCGCCATTGCATTGTATTTACTTAGACATAAAATTGATTTTAATGATACACTAAGTGTATTGAATGCATTGACTCAAATAAAATTATATTTCAAATACAATGCAACTTCCCAAAAAAGCGATATGTATTTAAATGACGAAAATGTGGAAGCTGAAATAAGAGAGATGAGGGTAAGTCAAAAAGTAAGTGAAGTAGCCGCTATTAGTGAAGTGCGCACATTTGCTGTAGCGCAACAACATGTGATGGGAAAAGATAAAGGAATTGTAATGGATGGTCGTGATATTGGTACAGTGGTATTTCCTAAAGCGGAATTGAAAATATTTGTCACTGCAGATCCTGCCATTCGTGTGCAAAGAAGATTTTTAGAATTGAGTGCTACCAATGCTTCCATTACAAAGGAGGAAATTGCCGAAAATTTAGAACATCGTGATTTGATGGATACCACTCGTGAACATAGTCCATTAAGACAAGCATCGGATGCCAAGGTTTTGGATAATTCTAATATGACAAGAGACGAGCAATTAAATCTTGCATTGTCATGGGTAAAAGACCTATTGAGCTAAAATTATTTTTTCTAAGGCTGATTCGGCATGATAGTAAGATGCTAATTTTTGAATCGTTGCTTCCACTACGGTGTCTGGACAACTTGCACCACTTGTCATCAATATAGTAGTTGGTTTATTTAATGGAAGGTAATTGCTTACTATACTTACTTGTTTATTTCTCCAGTTAGTTTGTTTGATTGAATTGGCGCTCATTAAATTGTCTGCGCTATCAATAAAATAAGTAGGTAATTTATTTTCGCATAATTCTACTAAGTGTGAACTATTACTACTGTTTTTCCCACCCATCACAATCGCTAAATCGCCCGATATTTCTAATAAACCATTTACTGCTGATTGATTGTCATTTGTTGCGTAACATAAAGTATCGCGCGTGTCTGCAAAGTGTTCTTGTAATTGAGCTATTCCATATTGAGCAATCATTGTATTCTTTAATTCGTCTGAGATCGCTTGCGTATCCGTTGCTAATTGTGTGGTTTGATTGATTACTCCAATTTTTATTAGATCCTTTTTGGGGTCGAATCCTTTACTACATTTATCGCCAAAATATTTTTCAAAATCAGTATAGGGCAAAAGGCCTGTCATGATTTTAATAAGGACTTGTGTATCTTCCATATCATTCACAATCACGGAAGGTGCGTTGACAGCAGCATGTGAAAAAGTAGCACGGGTTTCCTCGTGCATTGGTTTTCCATGTATGATAATACTGTATCCTTTTTTTGCAATTTGATCACCTCGATTCCAAACCTTTTCAACAAAGGGACAGGTGGTATTATATTGCTGCACATTTATTCCCATACTGTTCATCTTATTTTCCATTTCGATGGTGGTTCCAAAAGCAGGGATAATGACAATATCTTCTTTAGTCAATTGTGAAAGGGGAATTAATTCATTGCCTTGTGTGTCTTGTAAAAATTGAACTCCTTTTTGAAGCAGGTCTTGATTGACTTGCGGATTATGTATCATCTCACTTAATAAATAAATGCGCTTCCCTTTATTTTCCTCGATGGTTTTGTACGCAATTTCGATAGCGTTTTCAACGCCATAGCAAAAACCAAAATGACGGGCTAAATAAATCTTTAAGTTGCCTAAATCAAGCAAAGTGGGTTGGGTATCCTTTTTGAGAGGGTCTTCCTCTTTTCGCTTTTGTTTAATAGCTGAAATCAAGGAACTTCGATAGCCTATTGGAACCTCAAATTGCTTCATTTTTTTACTTTTATACGATAACGAAGGCAAAAGTACAATCTTCCCATGTTTTTACCCTATTTTTTAGCTAAAGCCTAGCTAAAAAGTGTCATACTCCTCGTCCCCGCTTATCTTTGCGCCATGAATTATGTTTCAGTAGAAAATTTGACAAAAAGTTATGGTATTCAACCGCTTTTTAAAGGAATTAATTTCAATATCAATGAAGGGGATCGTATTGCGCTTATTGCTAGAAACGGGGTGGGTAAAACAACGCTTTTACGCATCTTAGCAAGCAAAGGAGAAGTGCCAGATTCAGGTACGGCTAAAATTCACAAAGATGTGCATTTGGTTATGTTTGAGCAGGACCCTCAGTTTATAGAGACGGCAACTGTCACACAAAATTTATTTAATCAGGAGCATCCTGTCATGAAAGCCATTAGTAATTATGAAATGGCCATGGAGAGTGAAAATGATGAATTGATTATGAATGCCATTGTAGAAATGGAAGAATGCAGCGCTTGGGATTTTGAGTCAAAAGTAAAAACCATACTAACTCAATTAAATATTCATCATTTAGAACAGCCTGTTTCTAAATTAAGTGGGGGGCAACGCAAACGTGTTTCTTTGGCGAAAACTTTAATTCAAATTGGATTTGAACCAAAGCATGTTTTATTATTGATGGATGAGCCTACCAATCATTTGGATTTAAATATGATTGAATGGTTAGAAAATTATTTGTTACAAGAAAAAGTGACTTTATTGTTGGTGTCGCATGATCGATACTTTTTAGAGTCTGTTACCGATGAAATTTGGGAATTGGAGCGTGAAAATTTATATAGTTATAAAGGAGATTACGAAAATTATTTAGAAAAAAAAGCAGCACGAATCGATTCGGAACTTGCAAGTATTGATAAAGCAAAAAATACATTTCGAAAGGAACTAGAGTGGATGCGCAAGCAACCAAAGGCAAGAACTACAAAAAGTAAAAGTAGGCAGGATAATTTTTATGAGGTGGAGGCGAGAGCAAAACAAAAAATTGAAGAGACCAATTTGCAATTAGATATGAAGATGACCCGATTAGGGGGAAAAATCATTGAAGCAAAAAAAGTATATAAATCATACGGAGATACAGTGGTATTAAAAGGCTTTGACTATACTTTTAGTAAAGGAGAGCGCATTGGTGTCGTAGGAAAAAATGGAGTGGGTAAATCTACTTTTTTACAAATATTACAAGGCATAACCCTTCCCGATAGTGGTAAAATTAATGTGGGAGATACCATTGTCTTTGGTCATTTTTCACAGGAAGGGCTTACGTATAAAAAAGACATGCGTGTGATTGAGTATTTAAAAACCTTTGCCGAAAATTTTCCATTGGCAAGCGGGGGCTCCTTAAATGCGGCACAATTTTTAGAATTATTTTTATTTACACCCGATAAGCAATACACTTATTTAAGTGCTTTGAGTGGTGGTGAAAAAAAGAGGTTGCAATTGCTCACCATTTTATTTAAGAATCCTAATTTTTTAATTTTAGATGAGCCCACTAATGATTTAGACTTGCCCACTTTAGCAGTGCTAGAGCAATTTTTGATAGATTTTGCAGGTTGCGTTTTATTAGTTTCGCACGATAGGTATTTTATGGACAAGTTGGTGGACCATTTATTCATTTTTGAAGGAAATGGGGTGATTCGTGATTACCCTGGTAATTATACTCAATATAGAATACTAGAAAAATCGAAACAAAATTTAGCTTCTGTCAGTTCGGATATTACGACACCCAAGGAGTTTGCTATTCCTAAAAAAGAAACAGTGATCGTGCAAGAGCCGGTTGCCGTGAATAATAAAAAAGGGATTGAGAAAATGACTTTTAAAGAAAAGCATGAATTGGATACCCTTAATAAATCTATTCCTGAAATGGAAAGTAAAAAAGTATTGTTATCCGAAAAATTAAATGACGCTAGCTTAGACTATAATGCCATCATACAATTAATTGAAGAATTAGGTGCTTTAAATCAAACATTGGAAGCTGCGGAATTAAGGTGGCTTACTTTGAATGAGAAACAATAGAATTTCCTCCTAATTTTTTCATATTAGCCATAGGGCCTAGGCCTCATTTTTTTGGTTTTCAAATATTTGAGGCCTACGGCAAGGGCTTTTCCTGTTTTATAATATTAATTTGGTTTTGAAAAAGTTTGATTAAAAATTTTCAAACAATCCATCATTAAACTGAAACTATTATGAAACCCATTGAACGCATTGCCATGTATCTAAAATTTAGAAACATCAGTCCTCATGCCTTTGAAAAAAAAATTCACTTGTCAAACGGCTATTTTTCAAAACAACTTCGGAACCTAGGCTCGGTAGGTTCTGACATTTTAATTAAAATTCATGAACATTACCAGGATCTTAATATTTTATGGGTATTGATAGGAGAGGGTCAAATGATCAAGGAGGAAATGATGGGGGATCCTGCAGACGAGTCTCAGCTGAATCAGTTTTCATCTAGGTATATAATGGAAAATGGGAAATTAAAAATATTAGAAGAGGATCTCGAGAAAATGCAATATGTTATAAAAGACAAAGAAAAAATAATTTCATTATATGAATTCATGTTGAATAATAATACACTTTCTGCTACGATTGCTGATACTGCAACAACTGCATAAAAAAAGCCTTCCTCTTTTAAAAGAGAGGAAGGCTTTTTGCATTATTTTAAACTAATGTAATTCCAATATAAGTTTAAGCATAGGAAGCAACTGGTTCGCAGGTGCAAATCAAATTGCGATCACCATGCGTGTTGTTTACCCTCGCAACTGTTGGCCAAAACTTAGATTGTTGAACAAAGTATAATGGGAATGCTGCTTGCTGACGAGTATATTTATGATTCCATTCGTCTGCGCAAATTACTTTTTGAGTATGTGGGGCATTTTTCAAAGGATTATCTGTTTTATCTAGCTCTCCTTTTTCAATAGATTTAATTTCTTCATATATTGCGATAAGTGCATCACAAAAACGATCTAATTCTGCTTTGTCTTCACTTTCAGTAGGTTCAATCATAATGGTACCTGCCACCGGGAAGCTTACAGTTGGTGCATGGAAACCAAAATCAATTAATCGTTTTGCTACATCTTCTGCTTCAATACCTGCACTTGTTTTAAAAGGACGTAAGTCGATGATGAACTCATGCGCACAAGTGCCATTTTTTCCTGTATATAAAATTGGATAAAATTTTTCCAATCTTGATTTCATATAGTTCGCATTTAAAATTGCATAGGCAGTGGCTAATTGTAAACCTGAAGCTCCTAACAATTTTATGTACGCGTAACTGATTAATAAAATACTTGCTGATCCTAATGGTGCTGCACTCACCGCGTTTTTGCCATCACCATTAAAACTATGACCTGGTAAGAATGCAGCTAATTTATCATTCACACAAATAGGGCCCATGCCAGGACCGCCGCCACCATGTGGAATCGCAAATGTTTTGTGCAAATTAAGGTGACATACATCTGCTCCAATATTTCCTGGACTAGTGAGACCCACTTGGGCATTCATGTTTGCGCCATCCATATAAACCAATCCACCTAATTCATGAATTAAATCACAAATTTCAATAATGGTTTCTTCAAATACACCATGAGTAGATGGATAAGTAACCATTAAGGCGCCTAAATTATCTTTATGCAATAATGCTTTTTCCTTCAAGTCATTCATATCTATATTTCCTGCAGGATCACAAGCGACAACAACTACTTTAAAACCAACCATGACCGCACTTGCAGGGTTGGTGCCATGAGCGCTTATCGGAATCAATACAATATTGCGATGTGCTTGTTGATGATGTTGGTGATAAGTACGGATGGTTAATAATCCTGCATATTCTCCTTGTGCACCACTATTGGGTTGTAAACTACAAGCTGTAAAACCGGTGGTTTCGCATAAATAGTGACTTAATTCCTTAGCTATTTCCTGATAGCCTAATGTTTGGTGTTGCGGCGCAAATGGATGCATGCTACTAAATGCGGGCCAACTTACTGGAATCATTTCGGTTGCTGCATTTAATTTCATAGTACAACTGCCTAGGCTAATCATACTTGTATTTAAAGCAAGGTCCTTATTTTCTAGTTGTTTAATATATCGCATCATTTGTGTTTCACTATGATGGATATTAAAGACAGGATGTTGTAAATAAGCCGAAGTTCTAATTAATGGGGCAGGAATGTTTTCATTTTTCACACCTGCATTTAAAGCAGTCGCTTTTTTCCCTGTTAATTTCTCAAATAGTTGAACTATATTTTGAACCTGTACTTCAGATGTTGTTTCATCCAAAGTAATACTCACTGAATTACTATTTATATAGTGCATATTAATTTCAACCTCGGTTGCTAATTTTTTCAACTGTGCAACTTCTATATTCGTTACATGAAGGGTGTCAAAATAAAATGAGTTTACTTGTTGTATGCCTATGGATTGCAATTGCTGATCTAAATGTTGTGTTAGTGCATGCAAGCTGGTTGCAATTTTTTTCAATCCAACTGGCCCGTGATATACGGCATACATTACCGCCATATTGGCTAATAAAGCTTGTGCAGTACAAATATTTGAAGTCGCTTTTTCTCTTTTAATATGTTGTTCGCGCGTTTGTAATGCCATGCGCAACGCTCTATTGCCTTGTGCGTCTACACTCACGCCAATTAATCTTCCAGGCATGCCTCTTTTAAATTCATCTTTTGTAGCAAAATAAGCAGCATGTGGCCCACCGAATCCCATAGGTACACCGAATCTTTGTGTATTTCCAACTGCAACATCTGCATTTAATTCACCTGGACTTTTTAATAATGTTAGGGCTAATATATCTGCAATGATAATGACCATTCCCCCTGCTTGATGAACGGTTTCAATAAATTGTTGATAATCTTCAATGCTACCCTTACAATTAGGGTATTGTATGATTGCACCAAAATAGCTATTATCAATTTTACATGTTTGGTAATCACCTTCTATCAATTCAATACCAATAGGTTGTGCTCTTGTGGTTAAAACATCTTTTGTTTGAGTAAAGATGGATTGGTCAACAAATAATTTAGGTTGTGTTGTGCTTTCTGATTTGTTGACATGATTAAAAATCATTGCCATCGCTTCGGCTGCAGCCGTGGCTTCGTCTAATAAAGAAGCGTTAGCTATTGCCATCCCCGTTAAATCAGTTACCATAGTTTGAAAGTTCAATAAACTTTCTAAACGACCTTGTGCAATTTCAGCTTGATAAGGAGTATACTGAGTATACCAACCTGGGTTTTCGAAAATATTTCTTAAAATCACACTAGGGGTGATGGTACCATAATAACCTTGTCCAATTAAATTGGAAGCGATGATATTTTTTTCTCCTATCTTTTTTAAGGATTGCAACATGTCAAATTCACTTAAACCTGGAGGAATTTGCATTGGTTTTTTTGAACGAATAATATCAGGGACTGTTTTATTAATAAGTTCGTCTATGGATTTGATGCCAATAGTGGACAGCATAGTTTGGGTATCCTCACTATTTGGGCCAATATGTCTTTTGATAAATTCCGCTCCGTTGGTGTCTAGTTGCAACATAAATAGGGTAGTTTAAAAAATTGCCTCAAAGATACTACATAAACCCCTGCTTCATATGGAGGATTCAATGGATGGGGAAAGCTTGTGGATGAATGATAAATGGTTTACTTTTGGGGCAATCTATGGACAAATCTACTGAACAATTATTTGAGGCTCCTGCGCCTGAATTGCTTAAAAAACTTGAATATTTTTTAAAAAAGGAAGATAAACGAAAAATCATGAAGCAATTGCCTGACTTGCATGAGGCTGCTTTTGAAAAAGTAAACTGTTTAGATTGTGCTCGTTGTTGCAAAAATTATTCGCCTCGCTTTAAGATGCCCGATATTAAAAGAATCAGCAAGTATTTAAGACTTAAGGAGATGGAATTTATTGACACTTATTTATCGATGGATAAGGACGGAGATTATGTTTTAAAACAAAAACCATGTCCATTTTTAGGACAGGATAATGCTTGCAGTATTTATGATCATCGTCCTTCCGATTGCCAAAGATTCCCCTATACAGACGAGGACGTATTTTATAAGCGCATTCTTGTAACTATGAAAAATGCAGAATTTTGTCCTGCAGTGCATTCCGTAATGAAGGGGTTATTAGCTAAATAAATTTTCCTTGTTTAATATTCCATCTTTTTTAATGAAGGGGCTTTAAACCAAGTAATGCCCACTACTAATAAAGTCATGGCACCGCCAAACACAACGGAAGGAATCACGCCCATCGCTTTTGCTGCAACACCACTTTCAAATTGACCTAACTCGTTACTGCTGTTCACAAACATGGAGTTTACGCTCATGACTCGACCCCGCATATGATCGGGGGTTTTTAATTGAACAATGGTTCCCCTTACAATCATACTAAACCCATCAAGTATTCCACTTAATAGGAGCATAGTAAAGGAAATCCAAAATATTTTTGATAATGCAAATACAATGATACAAACTCCAAATCCTGCAACTGCTAATAATAATTTTTTTCCTTGACCTCGATTGGCAGGGAAAAATGTAATAATAATAATAATAATAATCGCACCCATATCTGATGCGGCATTCAACCATCCAAAACCAATAGGGCCTGCTTTTAAAATATCTTTTGCAAATACAGGTATCATGGCAACTGCACCTCCAAATAATACTGCAAATAAATCCAAAGACAATGCACCAAATACTTCCTTTGATTTTACCACAAATCGAATACCTTCTTTTACACTTTCTAAAGTTTTTTGATCACTCACATCTGCATGTGGGGGCTTTGGTTTTATCATTGCCATAAACCCGTAACCAATCCCTACTAAACTTACTACTACAATGAGAGAACCTGTATGGCCGAATCCTGCAATGATAAATCCTACGATAGCGTGTCCTAAAACCGATGCGCTCAACCAGATGCCCTGACTCCAGGTGGTCGCATTTTGTAATAATGTTTTGGGTACAATACCTCCAACAATAGTACCAAAGCTAGGCCCAGTAAAAGATCGGATAATGCCAGTGCAAAAAACAATAAAATAAATTACAATAGCGATTTGAAGTGAGCTTAATTTAGCTGGCCCTATATTCATGGATAAAAAAAGCAAAATAAGGGCACATATCCAATAAAGCAAAACGCCCCTCAATAAAAGTTTTCGCTTTTCACTTATATCAATAACATGTCCTGCATATAAGGCCAATGAAACTGCAGGAATCACTTCAGATAATCCAATTAAACCAATAGCAAAGGGCTCATTGGTTAATTCATAAATCCACCAACCTACTAAAGTCCCCATCATCCTTAATCCCATGATAAATAAAAATCGGCCAATCATTAAATTTCTAAATTCATGAATACGCAAGGCGCCTAATGGGTCGTGTTTGTTAGGAAATGGATTTTCCATATTAGGCATTAAGGTAAATTAATAAAATGCTGCCCATCTGCTAAGTCTTTATCAAGCGCTTCAATGATCATATTAAAATGAGCTTCGTTATATAAAAAATCAGCATTGCTGGCGTCAACGAAAATGGTCTTTACATTATGTTGTTTTATGTAACTAGTATAGGTTTCTTGTAGTTTGAATAAGTATTCATCGGGGATGGCTTGTTCAAACTTTCGATTCCTTTTTTTAATATTGGACTGTAATTTACTTACTGGGGCATGTAAATAAATTAAAATATCAGGAGGGGTGAGTTGCTGATAAAATACATCAAACATTTTTTGATATAATCTAAATTCCTCTTCAGGTAAATTTACTTTAGCGAAAAGCAAACATTTAGTAAATAAATAATCCGAAATAGTGACAGATTGAAATAAGTCGGTATTTTTTATTAATTCTTGTTGTTGTTTAAATCGCTCTGCTAAAAAAAATAATTCAAGTGGGAAAGCGTATTGTTTTGGATTTTCGTAAAATTTTGTCAAAAAGGGATTTTCAGCAAATTCCTCTAACATTAATTTGGCATCAAAATGTTGTGATAACAATTGTGACAAAGTGGTTTTACCCGCTCCTATATTTCCTTCAACTGCAATGAAATGATGCTTCATAATTTCCTATGTTCTTCCTTTCAAATATAACAAGCGTAATGCTTAATCATTGTTTTTTTTATTCACATGAGACTTATCCTCGCTATCTATTAACAACTGGGCATTGGACAACTTTAAAATAGGGTGTATAAATTGGGGTGCAATTTCATTCAAGGGCGCAAGTACAAAATTGCGTTGCGCCATTCGAGGGTGAGGAATGTTAAGATTAGCAAGTGAGATCACATCTTCATTAAAATAAATAATATCAATATCAACAGAACGAGGGCCTAATGGGATCTCTCTTTTTCGGCCTAAAGCCAATTCAATTTCTATGAATTGTTGCATTAAATTTTGGGCATCTAAATTGGTTTCTAATAATAGTGCTTGATTGTAAAAATGAGGTTGGTCTGTAAATCCCCATGCTTCAGTTTCGTATATAGATGACTTTTCGAGAATCCTTCCGCATCGATTTTCAATGTGGCTTATGGCATTTAGCATATTTACCAATCGGTCGCCTAAATTACCGCCTATCAATAGGTATACTTTGTTCATAGAAGGATTATAAAAGTAGCTCAAATATCCATAATTTTACAGCGTTAAACTATTTTATCTCCGACTATTTTGGGCATTTTGGTTTAATTTAATTATATCCTGATATGAAAAGTTTTTTTAAATCATTTTTTGCTGCGCTTTTGGCATTATTTGTTTTTACCCTTGTTGGATTTTTTATTTTAGTGGGGATTGCCGCGGCTTTTTCTTCAGATGAAAAAGTATCAGTGGCTTCAAATTCGGTATTGGTGATTGATGCATCTGAAACATTTTTAGAGCAAAGTAAAAGTGATCCATTCAGCGAATTGATAAATAAAAAAAATGGCAAACAGCCTAGCTTGTCTGAATTGATTGGTTTGATAAATTATGCAAAAAAAGATTCTTCAATCAAAGGGATCTATATTAAATGTGCGCAAAATCCAAATGGTTATGCTGCTTCAGAGGAAATGAGAAAAGCATTCATCGATTTTAAAAAATCAAAAAAGTTTATTGTCGCTTATGCTGAAACAATTTCTCAAAAAGGGTATATGTTGGGTAATGTAGCGGATCAAATTTATACGCATCCGCAAGGTGGATTAGAATGGTCTGGATTTAATTATGAAACCATGTTCTTAAAAGGATTAATTGATAAGCTTGAAATACAACCACAAGTTTTTTATGCAGGTAAATTTAAAAGTGCCACTGAGCCCTTTAGATATACTCAAATGTCAGATGCCAATCGTCTTCAAACAGGAGTTTGGTTGAATTCAATTTATTCAAATTTTATACATGGTGCCGCCGAAATGAGACATTTAAATGGAGACTCCATCAGGGCCCTTGCTAATGAAGGTAAAATTCAATCAGCTCAGGATGCATTACATTATAAATTGGTGGATGGATTGCTATATGATGATCAGTTTAAAAAAGTGATCAATAAAAAATTACATCTTGCAGATAATGAAAAAATATCTTTTGTTTCTATTAATGAATATGCAGCTAATGTTGCACTCAGAGGTACGGGGGGAGGTAAAATTGCATTACTATTTGCAGATGGCGATGTGGTAATGGGGAAAGGAGAAAGAGGTTCTATCGCTAGTGATGATTTTAGAATTCTCATTCAAAAATTGAGACAGGATAAGTCAATTGATGCAGTGGTATTAAGGGTAAATTCACCAGGCGGTAGTGCATTGGCAAGTGATATTATTTGGAGAGAATTAGATTTGCTTAAAAAAGAAAAACCAGTGATTGTAAGTATGGGTAATGTGGCAGCCTCTGGCGGATATTATATTGCTTGTGGCGCTGATTCAATTTTTGCAGATGCCAATACCATTACAGGTTCTATAGGCGTTTTTTCGGTCATTCCTAATGCATCTCAATTTTTAAAAAATAAATTAGGTATTACTTTTGACAGAGTTAAAACAGGTACTTATGCGGATGCTCCTAGTGCAACAAGGGCTTTGACGATTCCTGAACAAAAAATGATGCAAGCCGGGGTGGATAGTGTTTATGATCATTTTAAATCAAGGGTGGCAATGGGCCGTCAAAAAAGTATGCAATACATTGATTCAATAGCACAAGGCCGTGTATGGACAGGTGCAGATGCTATTAAAGTTGGATTGGTTGATAAAATTGGTACTTTAAATGATGCGCTTCAGGCAGCATCTAAAATGGCAAAGTTAAAAGGGTACAGTATTAAAACCTATCCTGAGACAAAGTCCTTTATCGAAGACTTTATTGATGGTTATAAAAATGAAGTAAAAACTAAGGCCATTCAGCAGGAAATAGGATTGGATCAATGGGAGGTTTTACAACAAATGAAATCAATTAAGCAAATGATGGGTCAGCCACAAACACGATTGCCTATCTTTGAAGTAAATCATAGATAATATATGTCGCAATACAGTCAATTGAGAGCAATGCTTGCTATTACAAAAGCAAGTTTGCGTTCTACTTTTAGGAGCCCATCGGCAGTGATATTTAGTATTGCATTTCCCTTAATATTTATCCTGGTATTTGGATTTTTAAGTAGTGGCGGTAATATTAATGTGAATGTAGCCATGGAAAAAGGGAGTGATACCACTAATCCCATCTACCTTGCCATTAAAAATATATCGGGTTTTAGATTTGTCCCAGGGGATCCTGCTAAAATTCAAAGTGAACTTTCAAAAGGGCGCATCACCGCATTAATTAATATAAAAGCGACTGGAAATCCAAACTTACCGTATTCTGTTAACCTGGTAAGTTCCGAAGCAGCCAATCCGCAAAATATTCAATTGGTCAAATCTATTTTAAATTCGGTTATCTCTAAAATTAATGAACAACGATTTGCAGGCACTCCTAGTATTGCTGTGGTTAATAATACAGTTAAAAAAGTACCAGGTCGTATTTATCGGACCATTGATTTTGTGTTGCCAGGACAATTAGGATTTTCCTTATTAAGTGCCGGTGTTTTTGGCGTTGCTTTTTTGTTTTTTAATTTAAGACAGCAATTGGTATTGAAAAGATTTTATGCAACACCTATTCGAAGATTGTATATTATTTTAGGGGAAGCATTGAGTAGGGTTATATTTCAATTGATTACAGCCATCATCATCATAGGGATTGGACATTTCGCTTTCAAGTTTACTTTAGTGCATGGCTGGGTCACTTTTGCAAGCATCATGGGATTAAGTTTTATTGCGCTTATCTTATTTATGGGTTTTGGCTTTATTGTTAGTGGGGTTGCTAAAACAGAAAGTACTATTCCTCCTTTTGCTAACTTAATTACACTTCCTCAATTTTTGTTAGCGGGCACTTTTTTTTCAATTGATAATTTCCCAACTTGGTTACAACCTTTTTGTAATATTTTACCTTTAACGCATTTTAATAATGCGATGCGTAATATTTCCTTTGAAGGGGCCAATTTAATTGACTCTTGGGCCGACATATCCATTTTATTGGTATGGATTGTAGTGGTCTATGCATTGGCTTATAAAATATTTAAATGGGAATAAATGCGTATCATTAAATTAGTATTGATTAGTGCTTTGCTGCTTAGTATTTTGGTGACCATGATTTCATTGCTATTCCCTTCTACTGTAATGGTTTCAAGGGCCATCGAAATAAAAACAAGCCCAGATAAAATTGCTTACTATACTGCTCATTTAAACCATTGGAATTTATGGATGAGTGATTGGAAACAAAATGAAGTAAAATTACAGCATGATACTGCCTATATAGGAACACAAATTATACACCTTGAGAGTCAAACTGATACATCAGTAACTTATCATTGGGTGGCTACTGGACAAGCTCCTTATCAAGTTAAAATAGAATGGTTTGCCTTAGAAAAAGGGAATTATGTGATTCATTGGACTTTTGAGCAAAAGGTGAAATGGTATCCTTGGGAGAAATTTCAAACCTTATTAAATGAAAAATTATTAGGAAGTAAAATGGAGATGGAGTTGCAAAATTTACAAACTGCCATCAATCAATCTTTGTTCTAATAAAAAATTAATATTTCGTTTCATTCCTTTTAATTTAGTTCTTAATAAGGGCGAATTTTTAAACCTTGCTTTAAAAGTTTCCTCTTCCATCTGCAACCATTGATCGGTATTCATTTGCAATAAACCAGTCAAGGGTTTAAAATGGGATTCATTGTGTTCTTTGCTAAATCGATTCCATGGACAAACCTCCTGACAAATATCACAGCCAAAGGCCCAATCTTTATAGGGTTTGTTACTTTTAATATCATTTTGTTTTAACTCGATGGTATAATAACTGATACAATGATTGCCTTGAATGGTTTTGTTGGGTAAAATGGCTTCTGTAGGACATGCGTCAATACATTTTGTACAACTGCCACAGTAATCTTTGGTAAAGGGCGCATCATAGTCCAATTCAATATCCACAATTAAAGTGGCAATGAAAAAATAAGAACCGGCTTTGGGCTGAATTAAATTACCATTTTTGCCAATCCAGCCAGCACCTGATAAATGGGCCCAGCTGCGTTCAAGAACAGGCGCAGAATCCACAAATCCCCTTCCTTCAATTTGTCCCAATTTAGAACGCATCTCCTCTAATATATTTTGTAATTGTGTTCGGATGACAATATGGTAATCATCGCCCAAAGCATACTTAGCAATTTTAAGATCACTCGTATTGATCGCATCTTGATCCTGCGAAGCGGGGTAATAATTTTTTAAAAAAGTAATCACCGATTTGGCGCCTGGAACTAATTTTCGGGGGTCTACTCTAAGGTCAAAATGATTTTCCATGTAGTGCATTTCGCCTTGATAACCCTTCGATAACCAATTTTCAAGACGGCGTGCATCTTCTGTTAATTCTTTAGCAGCTGCAATACCACAATAGTCAAAACCAAATTGTTTTGCTAGTGATTTAATTAATAAGGTATTTGCAAAATGGGTCAATCTTCCAAATTCATTTTATGAAAAAATCGATGTGCAATTGGGGCAATCAAAACACCAATATTGGTAATAAAAACAATTCCGCTAAATAAAGCATAAAAGGAGGAAAATATTTTACCCCAAAAAGTTTCTATAGTCACCACTGGGCCCATGCCTCCTAAAATCATGGACGCATTATGTAAAGCATCTACCCAACTCATAGGGCCTAATTTTTGATATCCAATGATGCCAATTAACAAGCAAATAGTTAAGATCATCATTGTCCATAAAAAGTTAGTTAGAACCCTTTTGTAAAATACTCTTGTCTCTGCTAGGGGTTCACTTTTATGCTCATATATAGTTCTCATTAATGAAGGCTTTTTTATATGTTTCATTGCTTTGCTGTATTTCATGTAAAATTAGCAGAAAATCCTTGTTGTAGCTGACTTTAGTTCCGTTTTTATCAGTGAAATAAGACATAATTACTGCTTTTAAACCATGGATGCATATTTGAGCATTTTAGAGTATACAACAAAATTGAAAATTATGAACTTAAGTCAATACACCATCAAGGCGCAGGAAGCAATTCAAGCAGCTCAACAATTGGCGTATAACAATAAGGACGCTTCTATTGAGACGCTTCATTTACTCAAATCTATCTTATTGGATAAAGATAGCTCTACCGAATTTTTGTTAAAGAAAAATAATTTAAACCCATTATTGGTCATGCAAAAAGTGGATGCGGCCTTGCCTGCTTTACCAAAGCAATCAAGCGGTGAGCCTGCGACTAATCTTAGTAGAGACTTAAATAGTGTTTTATTAAAAGCCAATAGTGCGCTTAAAACTTTTGGGGATGAATTTGTTACGGTTGAACATTTATTGATTGCCATTTTACAAGTGAGTGATACAGCTTCAAAAATTTTAAAAGATGCAGGGCTTACTGAAAAAGGATTGACAACAGCGATTAAAGAATTAAGGAAGGGAGAAAAAGTGCAATCGGCAACACAGGAAAATTCATTTCAATCCTTATCAAAATATGCAAAAAATTTAAATGACTTAGCACATAAAGGAAAATTAGATCCAGTGATTGGCAGAGATGAAGAAATCCGAAGAACCCTTCATATTCTTTCAAGACGAAGCAAAAACAATCCCATTTTAGTGGGGGAGCCCGGTGTAGGTAAAACTGCCATTGCCGAAGGATTGGCGATGCGAATTATGAATGGCGATGTACCAGATAATTTAAAAAGTAAAATTATTTTTGCTTTAGATATGGGTCAATTAATTGCAGGTGCAAAATATAAAGGAGAGTTTGAAGAAAGATTAAAAGGTGTAGTGAAAGAAGTAGCAGATAGTGACGGTGAAATTATTTTATTTATAGATGAAATACATACACTTGTCGGAGCCGGTGGTGGAGAAGGCGCTATGGATGCTGCTAATATATTAAAACCTGCGTTAGCTAGAGGTGAACTTAGAGCAATTGGTGCGACTACCTTAAATGAATATCAAAAGTTTTTTGAAAAGGATAAAGCCTTAGAGCGTCGTTTTCAAAAAGTAATGATTGATGAACCTAGTAAAGAAGATGCCATTTCAATTTTGAGAGGATTAAAGGAAAGATATGAAACGCATCACCATGTGCGTATTAAAGATGAAGCCATCATTGCAGCAGTGGAATTATCTACTAGGTATATTACAGATCGTTTTTTACCAGACAAGGCTATTGATTTGATTGATGAAAGCGCAGCTAAATTAAGATTAGAAATGAATTCAATGCCGGAGGAATTAGATACTTTAATTAGACAAATTCGCCAACTTGAAATTGAAAGAGAAGCCATTAAAAGGGAAAATAATCCTGAGCAATTAAAGGCGCTCAATATTGATATTAGTAATTTAACAGTGCAACAAGATACTTTAAAAGCCAAGTGGTCCGAAGAGAAGGAATTGGTTGATAAAGTGCAAACATCAAAATCGGCTATCGAAAAATTAAAACAAGAGGCGGAGGTGGCTGAACGAAATGGTGATTACGGCAAAGTGGCAGAAATTAGATATGGTAAAGTAAAGGAGCAAGAAAATAATTTATTGGAATGGAGTAAGCAATTGGTTGAAATGGGCGAACATGGAAAAAGATTAATGAAGGAAGAAGTGGATGCCGAAGACATTGCCGAAAATGTAGCCAAGGCTACAGGTATTCCAGTGAGTAAAATGTTGCAATCGGATCGCGATAAATTATTGCATTTAGAGGAAGAATTGCATAATAGAGTAGTGGGTCAAGAGGAAGCCATTAGTGCAGTATCAGATGCGATTCGCAGAAGTAGAGCAGGTTTGCAAGACCCTAAAAAGCCTATTGGATCTTTTATATTTTTAGGGACAACAGGAGTAGGAAAAACAGAATTAGCAAAAGCGTTAGCAAATTATTTATTTGATGATGATGCTATGATGACAAGGATTGATATGAGTGAGTATCAGGAAAAGCATTCTGTATCTAGATTAGTAGGGGCGCCTCCAGGATATGTTGGTTATGACGAAGGAGGACAATTAACAGAATCGGTAAGACGAAAACCTTATAGTGTTGTTTTGCTAGATGAAATTGAGAAAGCGCATCCAGATGTTTGGAATATTTTATTACAAGTATTAGATGATGGACATTTAACTGATAACAAAGGAAGGACTGTGAATTTTAAAAATACCATCATTATAATGACAAGTAATATAGGTAGTCATTTAATACAAGAGGCTTTTGAAGATGTCAATGATAAAAATGTTGAGGTAAAAACAGCGCAATCAAAAATAGAAGTGATGGCACTTTTAAAACAAACCATTCGACCCGAATTTTTAAATAGAGTGGATGAGATTATTATGTTTTCTCCCTTATTGCAAAAGCAAATGGCAGCCATTGTTAAAATACAATTGAACAATTTGAAATCTTTAGTAGCTGAAGACGGAATGCAAGTTGAGTTTACAGATTATCTAGTTGACTATTTATCAGACCAGGGGTTTGATATGCAGCTAGGTGCAAGGCCTTTAAAACGATTGATTCAAAAAATGGTGGTCAATGAATTTAGTAAGAAAATATTGAGTGGGGAAATTGATAAGTCTAAAAAAGTGTTGATCGACATCTTTGACGGGGTAGTGGTATTCCGCAACGAAGGCAGTTTTTGATATATAGTGTAGTACTTGTATATTTGATAGGCAAAATCATTTACACCTTTTGCAAATAATATGGCTAATACAAGAAAAGCGGCTGTTGGTTTTATTTTCATAACCATCTTAATTGACGTCATTGGATTTGGGATTATAATTCCTGTGTTCCCTCAATTATTACAACATTTATTGCATGTAGCAGATCGAACCGACATCAGTTCTATTTCTAAATATGCGATAGCAATGACTTTGTTGTATGCTGGTATGCAATTTATTTTTGCTCCCGTATTAGGAAGTTTAAGCGATCATTATGGTCGTCGACCTGTTTTGTTATTTTCCTTATTAGGATTTGGGTTAGATTATATTTTTTTAGCATTCGCTCCAAGCATTGGATGGCTATTTGTTGGACGAACTATTTCAGGCATCACTGGTGCTAGTTTCACCACAGCAGCAGCGTATATGGCGGATATAAGTGATGAAAAAAATAGAGCACAAAATTTTGGGATGATTGGTGCAGCTTTTGGAATTGGTTTTATTATTGGCCCCATGTTAGGTGGTTTATTAGGTGAGTTGGGGACACGTATTCCTTTTTTAGTTTCTGCTGGATTGGCATTAATTAACGCTTTGTATGGCTATTTTGTTTTGCCTGAATCATTGGATCAAGAACATCGCCGTGCATTTGATTGGAAGAGAGCGAATCCAATAGGTTCTTTGATGAATTTAAAAAGATATCCTGCAGTAATTGGTTTAATTATTTCTTTAATTTTTATTTATCTCGCTGCACATGCTGTGCAGAGCAATTGGAGCTTTGCAAATATTACTAAGTTTGGATGGACGCCTAAAACCATTGGTATTTCATTGGGTATTGTGGGCCTTTTAGTAGGGCTAGTGCAAGGTTTGCTAATAAGGGTCGTGAATCCAAAATTAGGCAATGAAAAAAGTGTCTATTTGGGAATTGCTTTATACGCAGTAGGATTAACGCTGTTTGCATTTGCAACTCAGGGATGGATGATGTTTGTATTTTTAATTCCCTATTGTTTAGGTGGTATTTCTGGTCCTGCTTTGCAAGCCCTTATTTCGGCGCATGTACCTAAAAATGAACAAGGCGAATTGCAAGGGTCGCTTACAGGATTAAACAGTTTAACTTCTATTATAGGACCACCTGTGATGATTGGATTAACTTCTTATTTTTCTGTTAAAAATAACCCTGCTCATCTTTATTTTCCAGGCGCTTCCTTTTTATTAGGCGCTGTATTAATGCTTTGCAGTGCCCTCATTGCCTATTGGGTATTAAAACATGACCCCACTCGCTCAAAGGCGTAGAATATTGACATATAATGGGCGACTGTTGTTATATTTGTGCCTAATATAACAGGAGCTTTATGACGCCATTAATGACACAACTACAGGAGACTGCCTCATTTATACAATCAAAAATTAAGGGGACTGCTCAAACGGCTATTATATTAGGTAGTGGCTTAGGAAATTTAGCGACCCAAATTCAAGTGGAGTTTGAAATTCAATACACCCAAATCCCTCATTTTCCAGTAAGTACCGTTGAAGGGCATAAAGGCAGACTCATATTAGGCACATTGAATGGTGTTAAAGTATGGGTAATGGAAGGTCGATTTCATTTTTATGAAGGATATTCTCCAGAACAAGTTGCTTACCCAGTTCGTGTATTAAAATTATTAGGGGTTGTTCATTTAATATTATCTAATGCAGCCGGTGGTGTAAACCCTGCTTATGAAGTAGGCGATTTGATGATCATTAAGGATCATATCAGTTTATTTTCAATCAATCCGTTAATTGGCAAAAATGAATCAGCTTTAGGAACGCGCTTTCCAGATATGAGTGAACCTTATGCACAACATTTTATTGATAAAGCCAAATCTATAGCAGCTGTTCATAAAATAAAAATACATGAAGGTGTATATGTAGGAGTTACAGGACCTACATTTGAAACAAGGGCCGAATATAAATTAATTAAAGCGGTGGGTGGCGATGTAGTGGGTATGAGTACCGTTCAGGAAAATATTGCTGCAGTACATTGTGGGATGCAAGTATTTGCAATAAGTGTGGTGACTGATTTAGGAATTCGTGAAGACAATAATACCATTACACATCAGGAAGTATTGGAAGCCGCCAATGCCGCCGAGCCTAAACTTACGCTCATCATTAGTGAATTAGTAAAACAGATTGCTTAATATTATTTTTTCATGTCATTAAGTCAACGCAACTTTTTTTTAATTATCCTAATGCTTTGCATTCAATTTAATGCATTGGCTCAAACCCCATTAGGCAATATGAATTCGATGATGGGTGGAAGAAGTGGTTTTTCTGGAGCAGGCGCGGGTGGCACAAAGCCAAAGGATTCTTTACAATTACGAGATAAAAATGCGGATTCGATTACCATTTTTTATAGACGCTATAATAGCAACGACATTCAAAAATTAGATACAACGATTAATGACTTTTTTAAGCATTATCCTTTACCTTATACTTATTATAATTTAGGTAATTTAGGTGCTGCAGGGAAGTCTTATTTTGCGCAACCTATTAACAATGCCGGATTTGATGCAGGTTTTCATGCATATGATACCTATAATTATACACTTGAGCAAACTCCTTTTTATCAAACTACACGTCCTTATACCGAATTAGGATATTTGCTTGGAGGTAAAGGAGAGCAATTGATTGAAGTAAAGCATACTCAAAATAAAAAACAACAACTCAATATATCATTTGATTACCGATTCAGTAATTCACCTGGCAATGTAAAAAATCAAAGCGCTAATTTTAATAATATGCGCATCACGGCACATTTTCAGTCCAAGCGCAAGCGCTATGAATCCTATTTGGTGATGATCACAAATACCGCCGCTTCATCTGAAAATGGGGGATTAATTAAAGGTGCATTATTAGATAGTCTCTCCTTAAATAATCCTTATGAATTGGATACTAGACTAGGGGCGAAGGGATTAACTTTTAAAAATCCATTTAATACTAATGTTTCAACGGGTAGTACTTACAGTGATAATACTTTTTTATTAAAACAATCTTATGATTTGGGTCAAAAGGATTCAATTGTAAAAGATACAGTGACCACTTATATGTTTTATCCTAGACTTCGATTCCAAAATGAATTAAAATTGAGAACAAGTCAATATTTATTTAAAGACGAAAGCCCAGATTCAACGCGCTATTATAATTACTTTAACTATAGTCGACCAATAAAAAATGAACTAAGCTTTCAGGATAATTGGAAAGTGCTTACTGATGAATTTAGTTTAATCAGTTATCCTCAAAAAAATAATAGTAATCAATTTTTGCAATTAGGTACTGGTTACAATAGCTATGCCGCAACTTTTGCTAATCAAGCTGGGTGGAGCAATTATGATTTATATGGCTTTGGAATGTATAAAAATAAAACCAGAAATCAATTATGGGATATGTTGGCTTCGGGTAAACTTTTTTTAAACGGGTATCATGCGGGTGATTATGAAGCAAAAGTGTATTTGTCAAGGATTTTAAATTCAAAAGGCAATTACATGAAATTGGCATTTCAAAATTACAATCGAACACCTTCAGCGAATTTATTAGGTCTCACGCAATTCCCTATAATAGGATTGCCAGGCATTAAAAAAGAAAATACCCTAGATTTTATGGGTGTCATTGGTAACTTTAAATCTGATTGGCTGATGCAAGTGAACTATCAACTGATTAATAATTATAATTATTTTTCAAGTGGATATCAAGCGGCAACTTATTCGAATGTGATTAACTATATCAGAATCCAAGCAGAAAATAAAGTCAAATTATCAACACATTGGAATTGGTATAATCAATGGAATGTTCAAATAGTAGATCAGGCAAGTCCGATTCATGTGCCCTTGATTTTGACTAGACAAAGAATCGCATTTGAGGGCAATTTCTATAAAAATTTAAACCTATCCACCGGATTGGAATTAATTTATCATACCGAATACAAGGCCGATATGTATATGCCTTTAACAGGTCAGTTTTATACTCAAAATGATTTTATGTTACGCAATAGGCCTACTGCCAATGCTTTTTTACATTTTATGATTAAGCGATTCAAGGCTTATATAAGATTAGAAAATTTAAATACACTTATTCCTACTAGTGAAAAATTGGGACCTTCCTATAATTTTTCAGCTCAAAATTATCCTACCAACAGTTTGTGGTTTAGAGTAGGGATTTGGTGGAATTTTATTAATTAGATGTCTTATTTGTGTTTCCAATTGATGCGTCTTCCAATATAACACTTAGCTGTTAAGCCATTACTACTTTCGGTTAATCCTTTTCCAATACCAAAATTAAATTCATATAACGGGTGTAAGAACAAATCTACTACTAAAAACAATTGGTGTTCTTGATTAGGTAATTTGTAGGAATTAAATATTTTTCCAGTGTTTCCAAAATATTCAAAACCCAAATTGGCTTTAGTGGAAGTGGAATAGGCATATTTAAAATTGGGTTCAAATAAACATTCTTTATTGGTAAAAGAGACCCCTAAGTTAGGATTGAATGAAACATAATGTTTGTCAATGGTTTTGTCAAAGATGGGCCTAATTTCAGCACCCCATTCTTTGGCATCCGAAACGGGGTCAATAGCGAATCCAATTTCGGAAGATAAGCTAACTCCAATGGGCCAATTCCAATTATCTGGTGCTTTAATCCTTGGCCGAATATTACTTCCTGTATATTTTGTTTTACCATTATTTTCATAAGTGAAAATATAAAATCCAAATTCAAAATTTTCAGTGATGCCTGTTGTTATTTCAAGCGTTTGTAAAAATGGGTGATAATCACTATTGTTAGGCCCTTTAAATGTATAATTATTATGTAATTCAATCATAGTAGTATATTTAGGCGTAGTTGCAGAACCATATACTTGAATTTCATTGGCATCCTGTGCTTTTAATGATTTGCTACTTATCATTAAGAGTATTATTATAAAAATAGCGAATGCGTAATTATTGTTTTTAGAAAGAGTGCTTTGCATTTATTTTTTTATGTGTGGTGTGTAAAAAGTCAAAGATAGAATACAAAATTAAGGGTTTAAATTAATATTATTCTGATACAAAGTAAGCCAAACTACCACCCACCCAATTGGCATTATTATTGTATTGAACACCGATCATTTTACCCTTACTTAACCTAGCCAAGTTAAGTGTAGCAATGTATTTTTGATTTAGTTCATCCCAAAAATAAAAAAGTCGTATTTCTGCCTTAGCGGGCCCTGTCGGTGTTTCAATACATTCAGCGTAATGCACTTTATTTTGGATAATCCAATTTTCAGGATCATTGATACCTTCAATATCATCAGGCTGAATGTCAATAATGACCCCTTGCCCAGCAAAAGAGAATAAAGGTTTTAGTACATAATTTTGAAGATCAGATGGGATACTTTTTATTTGAGAAAGAAATTCAGTTTTAGGAATAAATGTATGATTTAAAAAGGGGAGTAAATATTTGCTGATTCTAAAAAAATGATGGGGATGGTTCACCCAAGTTATTTGCAATTCCTGCTGTAAAATTTTTCCCTTTTCTTGAATGATTTCAGATTGTTTTTGTAATTCATCCGAAACGATTCGATTGTAGATTCGATCAATTTTAATATCCAAACCATTTCTATGGTAAAATAATTGACTCCCTTTTTGAAATAATTCAGTGATACATACTATGGGAATATCTAAATAATGTTCAGTGCAATAAAAATCAACTCTGGTTTTTTGTTGATGTGGTTGTATTTCAAGTAATACAGTATGTTCGTTTTTTTTACCCTTAATAATTTTAGTTAAGTGGCTTATATATTTTGCTTTATCGTATCCGTTTAAATATGGGGTAATCTTTTCATCAATGACATAGCAATTTCTTATGGCTTCATCCTGAAATACTTCAAATGCAAATAAGGAAGGAAAACCTTGTAATTCAATTAATGCAGGAACTATTTCATTTTGTTCATTATAAGAAAGGGCAAAGTCCATCACTAAGCATTCGGGCAAATTAGGTTCATTTGGGGTTTTTGCCTGATTGTTTAATGCAGTATTGGTATTGGTTTTGAAATTGACCTTCAAAATTTGATCGCTAATGTAGTCACCTACTTCGAGAAGTTGTTTTTTAAATGTTTCATTAATGAAAACTGGGGTTTCAGCGACTCTGAAATCAAGTGCATTAGGATAAGCATCATCTAAATATTTTAAATATTGCTGGTACTTTACTTCGGCAAAGTCGTTATTAAATTTTTTTCGGTAACTGGCAATCATTTTTTTAAATTAATCAAGATCCATTTCAATAGCCCTTTTTAAAAAATTGGGAATAAAATTCTCGTAGGTCTTAGTCACTTTATTTGGGTCGTTTAATTTATTGATAATGACCTCCCATTTTTCAATTCCAAACTCTTCGATGATTGTTTTTTTTATTTGATCCTCCATAAAAAATTGAAGTAACAAATTGGTTTCACCTTCTGGATGAAATTGTACACCATACATTTTATCGCTAAATTTTATTGCCATAATTGCTCTCTCAAGTGGAACATGGGGTCTGTGTTTTTCGAGGGCTATAATTTGAGCACCTAATAATGCTATGTTTTCGTCATTCGGCTCCACAATTTGATATACCCTGCTATCTAAAGCATAAAAAGGGTCATTTAAATTATTGAATAGGGGATCTTCCACTAAAGGATGAACAGGCAATACGCCTAACTGTTTTGATTTGCGTAAGCATACCTTACCTAAGTTAAAATGTCGACAAGCCATTTGAAAACTATGACAAATTAATAAAACAGGTTTGTTTAAATCCAGCATTTCTTGAAGCCAAGTAGTATATAATTTGTCCCATTTTTCCCCTTCTGAATCATTCGGCGAACCGGGACCGCCACTTGATAAATAAATATCAAATGTATGATTAGGAATTCGGCACTCATTTCTGAGTGCAAAAATTTCATAGTCAATGGGAATATTGTTTAAGGAACTCCAACTTTTTAAAATATTTTCAATACAATCCATTCCCAAATTAGTGGTACCATCATACATATCAATGACAGCAATTTTAATTGGGGAACTTGACATTATAGGTAGCTTAAATTGGTCTTAGGCGTTAATGCTAATAAAGTTTCATACATTAATTGAATGGTATCAACGATGTCTTTTTTATGAATCATTTCGACAGTGGTATGCATATATCTTAATGGAATTGAAATTAAGACCGAAGGGCAACCATCATTAGCGTAGGCAAAGCTGTCCGTATCTGTTCCTGTACTTCTACTTAAAGTTCTAAATTGAACAGGTATTTTTTTGGATTTTGCAGTCGCTTCTACAATGGCTAGCAATTTATTATGTATTGCTGGTGCATAAGCAAGGGATGGACCTTTGCCGCATTGAATATCCCCTTCGATGGCCTTATTGATCATAGGGGTGTGGGTATCATGTGTTACATCGGTAATGATTGCAATATTGGGTTTAATGCGACGCGCAATCATTTCTGCTCCGCGTAAACCAATTTCTTCTTGTACTGCATTCACGATATACAATCCAAAGGGCAGCTTCTTTTTATTTACTTTTAGCAAACGAGCTACTTCAGCAATCATAAATCCACCCACTCTATTATCAAAAGCACGACCAATGATAAAATCATGTGCTAATTCATCAAATCCTTCTTCATAAGTAACAACAGCACCAATATGAATTCCTAAAGCTTCTACTTCTTTTTTTGATCTGGCACCACAATCTAAAGTCAAATTTTCAACCTTGGGTTGAGGTTCCTTTTGTTCTGGGTTACTCAATCTAGTATGAATAGCAGGCCATCCAAATACGGCTTTAACGGGTCCTTTTTTTCCATGAATCCAAACGCGCATTGAAGGAGCAATTTGGTGGTCAACACCTCCGTTTCTTTTTAAATGGATAAGTCCTTGCTCATTGATATAATTGACAAACCAACTAATTTCATCTGCATGTGCTTCAATGACCACTTTAAACGGGGCTTCAGGATTAATCACACCCACTGCTGTGCCATAAGGGTCGGTATAAGTAGTGTCTACATATTGTTTTAAATAATCTAACCAAATTCTTTGGCCACTGGTTTCAAAACCAACAGGAGATGGATTGTTAATATAGGTTTTTAAAAAGGAGTAGGAACTGCTGTTGATTAACTCTTTTTTTGAATTCAGCGGGCTCTTTTTTGTAGTAGACTTTGCCATAAGGTTTGTTTAAAATTAACCCTTGCAAGATACTACTAATTACGATATTCTTTTCAAGGCCTTATCGCCCGACTTTTATGACAAGATTATTAATACTTTTGCAATGACTAAATGAATCACTTTGCCTACATTACCAATTGATATTAATGACTTATGGAACCTTCCTAAGGATCAATTTTTAAGTACTTCTAAAAAGGTATTTGACTGGCAGGTGCAAAACAATACAGTATATCATGAATGGGTTAAATTGTTGCATACACAACAGCCTAATCCTAATTCAGTTCAAGCCATTCCTTTTTTACCCATTTCATTTTTTAAAACACATGATGTTTTTATTGGTGAAAAGCCAGCCACCTTATTTGAAAGTAGTGGCACTACCCAAGATGTGGTGAGTAAGCATTGGGTAAATGACACTTTGATTTATGAGCAAAGCTTTTTAAACTGTTTTAATTTATTTTACGGTGACCCTTCGCAATATTGTATAATTGGATTATTGCCTTCATATTTAGAACGCAAACATTCCTCTTTGGTATATATGGTGGATCAACTTATTCAAAAATCAAATCATCCTAATAGTGGGTTTTATTTGGATGATTTTGATTCCTTGGATAAGGTATTAAAAAATATGGAACAGCAAAAGCAAAAAGTATGGTTGATAGGAGTCAGTTTTGCTTTAATTGATTTTGTAGCGGGCTATCCACAAAAACTAAACCATACCATTGTCGTTGAAACTGGAGGTATGAAAGGACGAAAGGTAGAATTGACAAAAATGGAATTGCATGACATATTAGGAAAAGGGTTTGGAGTAGATAAGATTCATTCAGAATATGGCATGACCGAATTGTTGAGTCAAGCCTATTCACATGGGAATGGATTGTTTTCTTGCCCTCCTTGGATGAAAGTATTGGTCAGTGACGAAGATGATCCGACAGATTTAAAACCCGAAGGTCGAGGCATCCTTCATATCATTGATTTAGCAAACTTGTATAGCTGCTCCTTTATTGCCACTCAGGACTTAGGGGAAATTGATGCAGAGGGCCGTTTTCAGGTACTAGGCAGGGTGGACGCCAGTGACCGAAGAGGATGTAGTTTGTTGGTGGTTTAAAATGCATTAATGCTTCATGATGTCCCTTAATTCAACGATGTAGTCCTCCTGTAATCCATAATTATATTGCCTTTTATCAATGGAGTCTCTTGTTTTTATAATTAAGGGTAATTCCTTTTGGGTGGCAAATTTAAATTTTTGATTAATTTTTAAAAAGTGGTCACTTCTGTTTTTATTTTGAGTCATGATGTCTTTTTGTTGCACACCTATAATTTTATTAATCATTTGGGTAGTCATCATTTCTCCCTTCAGATTTTTTTCATATAAAACATCTAATAATTCCTTTTCAATATTGCTTAAGGTTTGAAAAAAATGAAGATTTAAAATTTGCGCTACTTCGGTAGAAATTTCTTTTTTCTTTTTTCTTTTCTTTATTATATTGTTTAAAATGAAAAGAAGTATTAGTCCGATAGCAAGATAAACTATTTCAGTCATGTGTTTTATCACAGCATCTAGGTATGGATTTACTATAAAATAAATAGGGGAGATCTTGTTATAATTAAAATCCTTGCTTGTTAAATCAAATTGCTTGTATGTAAGGTTGTTTGACTCATCTATCCTAATAAAGTAAATGGTATTACCTAGGCAAAATTGAATACTGTTATATTTAGAATTGTTCGAGTATAAACTTAGCCAGATCTCTTTAATTTCATTATTTCTTTTTTCATTTAGGGTTCCAAATTGATTTTTAGAAAAATGGAGCCAATGAAAATCAAGATCTTTTTGCATAATTATAAAATCACCCATTTCGTAATATTGGAAATTGATTGTATTAATCATGAACATCAAATTAGGATTGGTATAACCCAAAGTATGCCACTGCTGTGTTTTATTATCAAACCTATAAGTGCTATCAATACTTTTGATAGTGAAAGTTAGAGGAAACTGATATTGTTCAAGCGCATTAGATAAATACAATTGATTATTTTGATGGTCCACTCTAAATAGTAAATTATGGTTCAAGCCCAAAAAAGCAGTGATGGTTCTATTGGAATTATATAATTCCCATTCATGGGTTTTGGGGCTAAAATAGGTAATAAAGCCTCTTATATTCCAGTGGCCATTTCCACCATATTGAAATAAAGTGTCATTTAGAAAAAAGCTAAGCGCATTAAAATTGGCTCCATTGAAAAAAGTAGAATCTAATCGTAGTAGTTGATATTGAAATTTTGGATTTTTTTGTACTTGATATAATCTCCCAGACCCCAAAATTTGGATATAGATGTCCTTTTTATTTTTAATAAGGGCAATGTTGGAGTTATTCATTGTAGGTACTCCAAATTTAAAAATATCCCCATCTAATTGAATACTTAAAGGATGGATGCTATCCTTACTAAGAATGTCTAAGAGGGCAATTTCATATTTTTTTAGGGAAGGCGATGCATAATTTAATTGTGCCTTTGCCTCAATTGTGGCTAAAATCACTAAGCTTATCGCAATACTTTTTATGTATTTCATTTACTAAATGTAGTAAAAAAGCTTAAATAAGTTATTTTCTTATCCTTTTTATTAAATTAAATAACTTATTAATATATAATAACTTGTTTTATAATATTATATGTCAAATAAAAATTATTCCACAAAATGTTTAACTAATTACGTGAATTGTTTTAGATTAATAAACATATTTGTATAGGGAATAAAAACGAAATTATATATTAATAAAATATTGAATATTAAATTTTTTATCCTTTGGGGGAAGGATAATCGGGGTGGTTGGGATTCGTTCTGGTCACCCCAAATTTTTTAAACCACAATACCTATTTAGACAGCTACATTAAAGTCTCGCAAAGCATCATTCAAGCTGGTCTTTAAGTCGGTGCTTGGTTTGCGTTGTCCTATAATAAGTGCACAACTCACTTGATAATCACCTGCTGGGAAGGTTTTACGATAGGAGCCTGGTATAACAACACTTCTTGCTGGTACACGACCTTTGTATTCAATAGGAGTTGCACCACTCACATCTATAATTTTTGTGCTTTGGGTTAATACCACATTAGCACCCAAAACCACTTCTTTTTCTAAATGAACGCCTTCCACAACAATGCATCTGCTTCCAATAAAACATCCATCTTCAATGATAACAGGGCTGGCTTGTAAAGGCTCTAATACGCCTCCAATTCCTACGCCACCACTTAAGTGAACACCTTTCCCAATTTGAGCGCAGCTTCCTACTGTAGCCCAGGTATCCACCATGGTGCCTTCGTCAACAAAAGCACCGATATTAACATAGCTTGGCATTAAAACAACATTCTTTGCTAAATAAGCACCATATCTTGCTACTGCATGCGGAACGGCCCTTACACCCAATGCTGCATAATTTGATTTCAATAACATTTTATCGTGAAATTCAAAAGGGGCTAATTCCCAGGTTTGCATAGGTTGTATAGCGAAGTACATTAAAATAGCTTGTTTTACCCACTCATTCACCACCCATCCTGACTCTTGTGGTTCGGCAACTCTTAATCGACCTTTATCTACTTCTTCAATCACATGTTTTACTGCATTGCTATACTTTTCTTCTTTTAATAATGCACGATCATTCCATGCTGCTAATATGCTGTCTTTTATTTCCATTTGTATCAAATTTTGACAAAAATACAAGCTACTTCCCTAATTTAATAAGTTTGTTTTACACATTAATGAATATCCATTTATTTACAGGTATTGTTTAATTTGCAGTATGTTTCTTCATCATGCTGATATCAATGCTTGTCTGACCACCCTTCAACAAGGAGGTCTGATTTTATACCCTACTGATACGGTTTGGGGCATCGGTTGTGATGCGACCAATGCAAAGGCGATTGACAAAATTTTTGCATTAAAAAATAGAGTAGAAAGTAAAGCGATGATCGTTTTAATGGAACAAGAAATAGATTTATTAAATTATGTACAGGATCATTCCTTGCAAATATTTGATTACATAAAAGGAATTCATAAACCCACGACTGTCATTTATCCGAAGGGGAAAAATTTACCGGCTAATTTATTGGGTGCAGATGGTTCCATCGCCATTCGTATTTGTAAGGATCCCTTTTGCAAAAGTTTAATCAAACAATTTGGGAAGCCAATTGTAAGTACCTCCGCAAATATTTCAGGTTATCCTACGCCATTGTGTTTTAGTGATATTTCATTAGACATTATCGAAGGGGTGGATTATGTAGTTGAATATAACCAAGAGGATACAGAAATAAAACAACCATCTGCAATTGTTAAATGGGATGAAGATGGACAACTCATCATTATCCGTGCTTAAATTTTATTCAATGCAACAGATGAAAAAAATATTAGTCATTCAAACTGCTTTCATTGGGGATGTCGTATTAGCTACGTCCTTGTTGGAAAATTTACATGTAGAATACCCATTGGCATCTATTGATATTTTAGTAAGACAGGGAAATGAATCTTTATTTTTAAAACACCCATTTTTAAATCAAGTGCTGGTTTGGGTAAAAAAAAGTAACAAATATCAAAATTGGCTTCGACTTTTATTTAAAATACGAGCAAGTCGATATGATGCGATTATTAATGTGCAAAGATTTGCTGCTACTGGGGCTTTGACCGCATTATCCAATGCCAAATTTAAAATAGGTTTTGATAAAAATCCTTTCTCTTTTTTATTTACACATCGAATTGCGCATCATTTTACTGGTTCTGATTTACACGAGATTGATCGCAATCATCAATTGGTAAATATGCTTTTAAACACGCCAGTAATAAAGCCAGTATTATATCCATCTGCTTCCGACGAAGCTGCGGTTGTAGGATATCAACAATCGCCTTATATATGTATGGCACCCGCTTCTGTCTGGTTTACAAAACAATTTCCATTGGAAAGTTGGGCGACACTTATTAATGAAATTCCATTTAATGGCGTTATTTATTTAATTGGTGGTCCTGGAGATAAATTATTATGTGATGAAATTTTAAAAAAAGTGACCCATAAAACCGTTGTGAATGTGGCAGGACGGTTAAGTTTTTTAGCATCTGCAGCATTGCAAAAAAAAGCAGTGATGAATTATGTAAATGATTCTGCACCCTTACATTTTGCCTCTGCCGTTAATGCACTTGTTACTGCTATCTATTGCTCTACTTTGCCCATTTTTGGATTTGGACCTTTATCTACCAAATCTTTTATTGTTGAAACGAGTCAAGCCCTTGTTTGCAGACCTTGTGGGATACATGGGAAAAAACAATGTCCTTTAAAACATTTTGATTGTGCCAAAACCATTAAAATGGATCAATTAATTGCACCTTTGTTACAAGTGCAACAACATTAGTACTTTTACACCCATGTCTATTCAATTCACCGATAAAGAATTAGCCCTATTAAAGGTGGTGGCCAAAGCGGCCGCCTCTTTAAATACACCTGCTTTTGCAGTGGGTGGCTTTGTTCGTGATAAAATATTAAATCGGCCTACCAAGGATATTGATATCGTTTGTTTAGGGGATGGTATGCAGTTAGCAAATGAAGTTGCGAAGCAATTTCATCCTACACCACCAGTTTCTATTTTTAAAACTTTTGGTACTGCTCAAATAAAATTTCCTGAAGTAGAAGTAGAATTTGTTGGTGCGCGAAAGGAAAGCTATGCTAGGGACAGCCGAAAGCCAAGTGTCAGTGCAGGCACCATCGAAGACGATCAAAATAGAAGAGATTTTACCATTAATGCATTAGCAATTGATTTAAGCGATACTCATTTTGGTCAATTAGTAGATCCTTTTAATGGCATGGACGACATTGCTGCTAAAATTTTAAAAACACCTTTAGCGCCCGAACAAACTTTTGATGATGACCCATTAAGAATGATGCGTGCCATTCGTTTTGCCACACAGTTGAATTTTACAATTACTCCTGAAACATTTTCAGCCATTCAAAAAATGGCAGAGCGCATTCGCATTGTATCGCAGGAACGTATTACTGACGAGCTGCAAAAAATAATGATGACACCGGTTCCTTCTAAAGGTTGGTATTTATTAAAAGAGGCAGGCTTGTTACAATATATTTTTCCTACATTTTTACAGTTGGAAGGTGCTGAAACTTTGGACGGAATTGGACATAAGGATAATTTTTCTCATACACTACAAGTTTTGGATAATGTGGCTGCGAATTCCAATGACATTTGGTTGAGATGGGCGGCGGTTTTACACGATATTGCAAAACCTAAAACTAAAAAATTTGAAAAAGGATTTGGATGGACCTTTCATGGTCATGAAGTGGTAGGTGCAAGGATGGTTCCTAAAATATTTACGCAATTAAAACTACCATTAAACGAGCACATGAAAATGGTGCAAAAGTTAGTGGCTTTGCATTTGCGTCCAATTTCATTAACAAAAGAAATAGTTACGGACAGTGCAGTGAGGCGTTTGTTATTTGAGGCAGGGGATGATATTGATTATTTAATGATTTTGTGTTCGGCAGATATTACGAGTAAAAATCAAGTAAAAGTGAAACGCTATTTACAAGGTTTTGAATATGTGAAACAAAGATTAGTAGAAGTAGAAGAAAAAGATAAAGTAAGAAATTGGCAGCCCCCCATTTCAGGCGAAATGATTATGGAATTATTCCATATTACACCTTCTCGTGAAGTGGGTGTCATAAAAGACGCTATTAGAGAAGCGATCTTGGATGGGGTTATTACAAATGACTACGATTCGGCATATGCATACATGATTCAGGAAGCCGCTAAAATTGGCTTAACTCCTTTTAAATAATAAGGATTTTGTGGATTAAATTCGGTTAAGTCAAGCTAATAAATAGTATTTTAGCAGTTCTAAAAAAAACCAATATGGCAGTTTTGAAATTTAGGGTTTATTGGGAGGAAGATGATGCGATCTATCGTGATGTCCTTGTAAAACATACCCAAAATTTTGCTGACTTATTCCAAATTATTTTAAAAGCATTTGAGTTTGATCAAAAACACGATGCTACTTTTTTTAGAAGCAATGATACATGGCAAAGGGGTCGTGAAATTTCAAAGGCAGTCTATGAAAAGGAATACAAAGCACCTCCTTTGTTAATGGATGAAACCTTGGTAGGTACTGAAATTATTGATACGAATCAGCATTTTATTTTTTTATATGATTTTGTAAAGTCTTGGACTTTTTTAATTGAATTAATTCAAGTGATAAAAAATGCAGATGCGGATATGACTTTAGAGTATCCTTTAGTATCCAGAGTGGAAGGAGTGGGTCCTATGCAATATGGAACAAAAGGTTTATTAGGTAAAACCTTTGCAGATATTGAAGAAAAGTATGATTTAGCCGAAGCGCAGGATGGGTTTGGGGAAGAGGGTGAAGAAGGGACAGAAGGTGAAGTGGCCGAAGGAGATGATGATCAGGATGAGGATGCAGATACAGATGATACGACAGAGGATAGTTCAAAAGAATCTGAATTTTTTGACGGAGATGCCTACTAACTAATTATTAAATTTATTTCTGTTGTCTCAAACGGTATATATTATTGTAGGTCCTACAGCAGTTGGCAAAACATCTTTTGCCATTGAATTAGCAAAAAAATTAAATACACAAATACTTTCAGCTGACGCAAGGCAGTGTTTTAAGGAATTAAATATTGGTGTTGCGCGTCCATCTGTAGATGAATTGTCTAAAGTGCCCCATCATTTTATTGCGAGTCATTCTATTCAAGAAGAAATGAATGCTACCATTTTTGAAAATTATGCTTTAGAAAAAACCGCCCAACTTTTAGAAAAATATAATTCCTTGGTCGTGGTAGGTGGTACAGGCTTGTATATTAAAGTATTTTGTGAAGGATTGGATTTGATTCCTGCAATTAATCCAGAGATAAGAAATGAGATCATCCAACAATATGAAAAATTAGGATTAAGGTGGTTACAAAAGGAATTGTCTGTGAAGGATCCGCTATATTGGGAAAAGGGGGAACAAAAAAATCCACAAAGATTAATGCGCGCATTGGAAGTGTTTTTAGGAACCGGGACTTCAATTGTTAATTTCCAAAATAAAAATAAAGTAGTTCGCCCTTTTAAAATAATAAAAATAGGTATGCAAATGCCTAGGGAATTATTATATGAGCGCATTAATGAGCGGGTTCTGAAGATGGTCGAAAATGATTTAGAATCGGAAGTGAGAAATTTAATTCCCCATTCGCACTTAAACGCATTACAGACAGTGGGTTATAGTGAGTGGTTACCCTATTTTGAAGGTAAAATAAACATACAAAAAGTCAAAGAGCAAATTCAACAAAATACCAGGCATTATGCTAAAAGGCAGATGACTTGGTTCAAAAAAGATCCCGATATTAACTGGTATGAGGCTGATCAAATGAATGCCTCTCAAATCGTGGTTGGACCGACGATGTAAAAGTCCTATTTCTTAATTGTTTATTTATTTAGTAGCTTTAATTTTATAATCTAGAACTCGTTTCATTTCATTTTAATCATCAAAAATATAATCATGCGACTAAGAATTTTAATGGCGATGGTAAGTGTTTTTTCAATTTCAATAGCACAAGCTCAAACGCATGCTATTCAATTTGAAAAGTATACTTTACCCAATGGCCTAAAAGTAATTTTACACGAAGATCATTCTGCTCCAGTAGTAGCAGTTACTACTTTGTATCATGTGGGTTCAAAAAATGAGGATACCGCTCGAACAGGCTTCGCACATTTTTTTGAACATTTATTATTTGAAGGATCTGAAAATATCAAAAGAGGAGAATTTGATAAATACATTACCAATGCAGGCGGTGCTTTAAATGCAAATACTTCACAGGATCGTACCTTTTATTATGAATTGTTACCTTCTAATCAAGTGGATTTAGGTTTATGGTTAGAAAGTGAGCGTATGATGCATGCTAAGATTGAGCAAATTGGTGTAAATACACAACGCGAAGTAGTGAAAGAAGAAAAAAGACAAAGAATGGACAATCGTCCCTACGGATCTTTTTTAACAGAAGTATTAAAGCGTTCATTTAAAGTGCATCCATATCAATGGGCACCTATTGGAAGTATGGAACATTTAAATGCTGCTAAATTGGAGGAGTTTATCCATTTTTATAAAACATTTTATGTTCCGAATAACTGCGTTTTATCTATCGCAGGTGATTTTAATAAAGCAGATCTTAAAAATAAAATTGCTGCTTATTTTGGACCTATTAAAAAAGGAGAAAACCCTATACCTCGTCCTACCATTAAGGAGCCGGCTTTAGGTGGAGAAGTAAGAGATGTGATTCAGGACAATATTCAATTGCCAGGCGTATTTCAAGCCTATCGTGCACCTAAGCAAGGCGGGGATGAATATTATGCATTCAATGTTCTTTCTACCATTTTATCAGGAGGCGAATCTTCAAGGATGACAAAAACTTTGGTAGATAAAAAACAACAAGCAGTGGCTGCACAATCTGCACCTTTTTTTAACGAAGATGAAGGTTTGTTTATCACTTTAGCCATAGCGAATATGGGTGTGAAAATTGAGGCACTAGAATTAAGTATGGACAGCGTAATTAGTGATTTAAAAAATAATATGGTTGGGGAACGTGAATTTCAAAAAGTTAAAAATCAAATCACTACTCAGTTGGTTACAGGAAATGCAACCATGGCAGGTATCGCCGAAAGTTTAGCTAACAATGAAGTTTATTTTGGTGACGCCAATTTAATCAACACTGAATTAGATAAATACAATAAGGTGACAAGACAAGATGTATTGAATGTGGCTAAAAAATATTTAAATAAAGACAATCGAGTAGTACTTTATTATGTACCCAAAGAAAAACCAACAACAAAGTAATGGTGATATTCATTTAGCACCAACTAAAAAATAATTTTATGAAAAAACTGATATACTTTACTTTAATGATCATGCCATTATTTGGAATGGCACAATCTATTGATCGAACAAAAGCACCTGTGCCGGGGAAAGCGCCTCTCATTCAAGTGGGAACCCCCGTTAAATATACATTAGCGAATGGCTTACAAATTTTTGTTGTAAAAAATACAAAACTACCTCAGGTGAGTGCAACACTTGCTTTTGATTATGATGGTTTTGCCGAAGGGGACAAGGCGGGTGTTGCTGAAATAGCAGGTCAATTATTAAAAAGAGGTACTGTTTCTAAAACCAAGGCCGAACTAGACGAAGCCATCGAATTTTTAGGGGGCGGTATGTCTACTGGTAGTGGTTCCGCTTCGATAAGTTCTCTTAAGACCAATTTTCCTGCATTGATGTCCTTATTGGCCGAAGTCGTTTTACATCCTGCACTTGCTACCAATGAATTGGAAAAAATTCGTAAACAAACTTTGTCTGGTATCGAGTCAAGTAAAGATGATGCAAATGCCATCTCTGGTAATGTAGTAAAAAAATTAGTGTATGGCGCCTCACACCCTTATGGTGAAATGATGACCACTAAAACTGTCAATAATATTAGTATTAACGATGTTAAATCCTTTTTAAGCACTTATTGGAAACCTAATGCGGCTTATTTAGTATTTGTAGGTGATATTGAACCTGCTTATGCGAAAAGTTTGGCGGAAAAAAGTTTTGGTGCTTGGGCAAAAGGCACAACAGTTATTCAAAATTTTCCAAAACCTAATTTACCCAATAGTACCTATGTGGCGATAGTGGATCGTCCAGCAAGTGTTCAAAGTGTGGTAACCATTGCTTCCACTGTGGATCTTTATCCTGGTTCTGAGAATGCAATTTCAGGTTCTGTTATGAATAATATTTTAGGGGGTGGATTTTCAGGACGTTTATTTTCCAACCTTCGCGAAAAGCATGCTTTTACTTATGGCGCTTATTCATCCTTAACTCCAAGTAGACAAATTGGATTTTTTCAAGCAGATGCTTCAGTAAGAAACGACAAAACCGATAGCTCTGTGCAAGAATTATTGCGCGAAATCAATATCATGCGTAATGAGAAAGTCGGAGATACTGAATTAAGTCGAATGAAAAATTATTTATCAGGCGGATTCGCTCGGTCATTAGAAAATCCTGCTACCATTGCCAATTTTGCTTTGAAAGTAGCTCAGTTTCATTTGCCTGCTGACTACTATCAAAAATATTTAACCAATTTAGCTTCGGTAGATGCACAAAAGGTACAAACAGCAGCTAAATTGTTTTTGAATCCTTCTAAAATGCATATTATTATTGTGGGAAATGCAAAGCAAATTGCAAAAGGATTGGAAAAATACGGCCCCATTAGTTATTATGATTTGGAAGGAAATAAAGTAGCAGCTCCTACTGAAGTTAAAACTGATGCAAGTTTAACTCCTGCGATTTTGTTGCAAAAAGTAATTGATGCAGTTGGAGGCAAGGAAGCTTTGTCTAAAGTGACAGATATTCAAATGACAGGCACTGCAAGTATCCAAGGACAATCCTTAACAATGAATAAAACTTTAATTTTACCTGGAAATGTTTCCGCTAGTATGTCTATGGGTACAATGGCTTTAATGAAACAAATGGTAGTGGATGGTAAATATTCAGTAAGTCAACAAGGACAGCAAATTCCTATCACTGATGAGTTGAAGGAAGGATTAGATGAAGATGCAACGATCACACCTGAACAATTATATTTATCTAAGTCATATGGCCTAAAAATAGTGGGTATCGAAAAAGTGGATGGTAAGGATGCGATTGATGTAGAATTGACCACGCCTTCTAAAAAAGTATCCCACCGTTTTTATGATGCTACTAGCTATTTATTAGTTAAAACATCTAAATCAGAAGAAGTGCCAGGCCGTGGAACAGTTACCCAGCAAGAATTTTACAATGGGTATCAATTAGTGAACGGAATTCAATTAGCATCAGAGTTGATTATTGATTTGGGTCCAATGAAAATAAATGTAAAATATAGTGACATAAAAATGAATCAGGGTTTAAAAACGAGCGATTTGAAATAGTATTCTATTAAAGCACTTTAGTATATACAAAAAAAAGACATCCATCAAATTGATGGATGTCTTTTTTTATGAAGTTTATCTTTTTATAGGGGTATTAAAATCTAATACCATATCCAATATTAAATAGAAGTTGATTTCCTGTAAAAGCAGCGTAGTAGCTATTTTTTTCTGATAAACGATAAGGGAAAATAGCGTCTTTCATCAAGGTATTCATGATGGTAAAGTCAATAAAATGTTTTTCGGTTCGGTATCCTATTCCACCACTTAATACCCAATAAGAAGCTTTTAAACTTTCATCATGATAAGGAGAGCCGTAATAGGCAGTTCCAGCTCTAGCCATCCAATTACCATTTAATTTTATCTCAGAACCAATTTTTATATTGATATTATTTTTATAAGTATTTTTAACAACAGCATTAAGGTTATTGTAATAAGCAACTACATCTTGGTTATTGTCATTGGAATAAAATCGAGTACCTGCATAATTAATCCATTCTAAGTCAGCACTAATAAAACCAAGTGGTTGTGTTGGCTTACTTGGATTGGCGAAAAAATAACTTGTACTAACAATTGCTTTTGATGGCGAAGTCATTGTATAATCGTAACTCAATGGGTAACTGACATTTCTGTACTTATCCATTAAGTCAAATGAGCTTAATCCATTTGGAAATTCATTGCTGACCATTTCGGCATTGATGGCATCCCTAAAACTTAGTAATTGTGGTGTATGATAGGTAAATCCAAAGCGTAAATAAGGTTCTGCTTTATAAATGATACCAAATTTTGCACCCAATCCAAATCCTTTGGAACTAGAATTCTCGTAAAAATCAAAATACCCTTTTTCTCCAAAATAATTTGATTTGCTAAAATTAATCATAGGCATTGTTAAACTAGCCCCTAGGTAAAGCTTGTCTTCAATATTGCCGCCCCAGCCAATTGCTAATTCATTATAGCCGCCACTGGTGACTACATCACTGTTTTGATTGATAGCTCCAATTGGAATGGCGGTTCTATAATCAGTGATATTCCCATTGGCATCATAAATAGGGTTGACTATTTTAGAATGGATTGCAAGCGAACTACCGTAAATGAAATTTTGTTGTGCATCTGTTAAACTTGATTCGCTATCATATAATTGGTCTGCAAATTTTTCGGAAAAACTACTGTAGGTGTTTTTTCCACCAAAACTATAATGATTATTGTAGTCTGCAATCTGAGTATAAGAAATAGAAAAAGCAGTACTGGTCCAATTATTTTTTTTCTGCCCGTCGGCTAAAACGATTCCTATATTTCCAAAATTAAATTTACGATCTGAAATAGTTGAATTTGAATTAAAATAATCAATACTATTTGATTTGTTTGAAAATTTTGTAGTGAATAATAATTCACTTGATTTATAAAATCCCAAACCTGCTGGATTAATATGACTCGATGACATGTCGCCTCCTAATGATCCCATGGCTCCACCTAATGCATTACTGCGAGGTGTCCCATTGGGTGCAAACCAAGATAATCTTAAAATATCTTCAGGGTCTTGTGCAAATGCACTTAAGCTAGATCCTAATAAAACAACAAATAATATTTTTTTCATAATAATAATTTAAATCCACTTGCCTTTTTTTAATGATTATTGACCACCAGATTTAGTTCGACCGCCTCCAATAAATCCGCCGCCGCTTGATGAACCACCACCTGAACTACTTCCACTACTTACTGGCGCCGTATATACAGGGCTAGCAGCGTTTCGGTAAGGGGTACTGCTTTGATTTGTATTTGAGTTATTCCTATTTGAATAATCATTGCTATTGTTGCTTCTTACATTTGCACTAATAATGGCTCTTTTTACTAAGCTTCCAAAGTTGCTAGGGGCTGCTGTATTGCTATTATTATTGCCTCTTGCAAAAGGGCTACCCACATTGTTATTAGCGCTATTACTATTCACATTGCCATAGCTTGATAATAAATTTGGACGAACACTTGGTCTGCTGCCGTTTGAATTATTTAAACTTGCATTTGAATTTTCTCTTACATCGCCCAATCTTTTAAATTGACCCGCATTTTTCATATAAGGGTTTAAGTTGGTTCGGTTGGGTTGCACTGGTACGCGTTTATCATAATTGTTCACGATCATACCTCCACCATAACCACCTCCGTAGATACCTCCATATTGATAATAGCTTCCATATGGGTTCCAATAACCAGTGTAGTAAGGATTCCATCCGCCAAAGCCAAAACCACCGTAGCCAAAACTGCCAAAACCTCCGTAACCACCAAATCCTCCATAACCAAAATCATTAAAACCAAAGCCATATCCAAAAGAATTATAAGGATAATAGCCGCCCCAGCCCATAGTATAGGAAGGACCAAATGGACTATACCAAGAGGATCCATAATATCCAGTATACCAACTATTCCATCCCATATAAGAAGGATAAAATGAATTATTATAGCGAGGGTCATTCCAATATCCCCAATCATCAATACCACTCCATCTATTTCTATTGGCTACTTTTAATCTTAAATATCGATCGTCCTGATAATTTTGATAATCTTGATAATCATCTTGATTTGATTGTGCGACTATTTCTTCGCTAGGTTTATTAGGCGTAAAATATAAATCATCGCTTGCGATTGCAGTGGTTTGTTGTAAACTAGTACAACCTGTTACAAAAAAACTAATCGCCATCATGCCAATGGCAAATAGATGGAATAGGGGGTTTGTATTTTTTGTATTCATTTTGCGTTGTTTTTGGTTTTTATATGCCCTTGATTTAGCATACATTTGCTAGTATAAAGGTAGTGAAGTTTGAAATATAGAGCGTTTTTCGTACATCATTTGTTTTTATTTAAATTGTTAATATTTTTTTAAGAAATGGCAAAGGAATTAAGCACAAGAGCACAGGATTATTCACAATGGTATAATGACCTTGTTTTAAAGGGCGAGTTAGCAGATTATAGCGCCGTTAGGGGTTGTATGGTCATAAAGCCATATGGATATGCCTTATGGGAAAATATGCAAGCGTCTTTAGACAAGATGTTTAAGGATACAGGTCACCAAAATGCCTATTTCCCTCTATTTGTGCCAAAGTCTTTATTTGAAGCGGAAGAAAAAAATGCAGAAGGATTTGCAAAAGAATGCGCCATTGTAACACATTACCGATTAAAGACGGATCCCAATAATAAAGGAAAATTAATGGTCGATCCTGATGCTAAATTAGAAGAAGAGTTAATTGTACGACCAACTAGCGAAGCCATCATTTGGAATACTTATAAAACTTGGATTCAATCTTATAGAGATTTACCAATATTAGTGAATCAATGGGCGAATGTGGTAAGATGGGAAATGCGTACAAGGTTGTTTTTACGAACTGCCGAATTTTTATGGCAGGAAGGACATACGGCACATGCCACTAAGCAGGAAGCAATTGCAGAAACAGTTCAAATGTTAGATGTATATGCCGACTTTGCTGAAAATTGGATGGCCATGCCTGTAATTAAAGGAGTAAAAACAGCAAGTGAACGATTTGCTGGAGCCGAAGACACTTATTGTATTGAGGCTTTGATGCAAGATGGAAAAGCATTGCAAGCAGGTACTTCTCATTTTTTAGGACAAAATTTTGCAAAAGCATTTGAAGTAAAGTTTAGCGATAAGAACAATACCATGGATTATGTTTGGGCCACAAGTTGGGGGGTGAGTACCCGCTTAATTGGTGGATTGGTGATGACGCATAGTGATGATGAAGGATTGGTAATGCCTCCTCGTTTAGCTCCTATTCAAGTAGTGATTGTTCCTATTTTTAAAGGCGATGAACAAAAAGCAATTTTGGATGAAAAAGTAAGTGGTATTGTAGCATCATTTAAAGCAGCGGGCATTCGAGTGAAGTATGATAATACAGATCACAATAGACCAGGATGGAAATTTGCAGAGTATGAATTAAAAGGGGTGCCCATTCGTATTGCAGTAGGCCCAAGGGATTTGGAAAACAATCAAGTCGAATTGGCGCGTCGCGATACCAAAGAAAAATCTTCTGTATCCATGGATGGTTTAACCGAAACAGTGAGTGCCTTGTTGTTAGAAATTCAATCTAATTTATTGAATCGTGCAAAAAAATACAGAGACGAACACATTACCAAAGTTGATACTTGGGATGAATTTGTCAATGTATTAGATACTAAAACAGGATTTATTTTAGCACATTGGGATGGCACACCAGAGACGGAAGAAAAAATAAAAGAATTAACCAAGGCAACTATACGTTGTATCCCTTTAGATAATCCTTTAGAAGATGGGAAATGTATTTTAACAGGTAATGCATCCATTCAACGCGTTTTGTTCGCAAGGGCTTACTAAGTTTTAAGTGATCATCTAATGCGACAAAAACCCATCCCCGCCGTCTTATCCTCTTACCTTGATGGAAAAGTACTATTGATTGATAAGCCATTGCAATGGACTTCATTTGATATTGTGAACAAAATTCGGTACATGATAAGGGTAAAAAAAGTGGGGCATGCCGGCACTTTAGATCCCTTAGCTACTGGATTATTAATTGTATGTACTGGGAAATTCACAAAGCAAATTAATGAGTACCAAGGCTTGGATAAGGAATACATCGGCACATTGGTTTTAGGTGCGACCACTGCTTCCTATGATTTAGAAACTGAACCAGAAAATTTTAAATCAATTGATCATTTGACAGAGGATCAAATTATGAGCGCCACATATCCCTTTGTTGGTGAAATTTTACAAATGCCTCCACAGCATTCTGCAATTAAAAAAGAAGGGGTGCGTTTATATGAATCTGCACGAAAAGGAATTGAAGTGAAAGTAGATCCCAGAAAAGTAAATATTCAAAGTTTTGAAATCACTCGAGTCAATTTACCTCATATTGAATTTAAAGTAGTTTGTTCTACGGGTACTTATATTAGAAGCTTAGTAAAAGATTTTGGAGAAGCCTTAGGAGTAGGGGCTTACATGAGTCATTTAAGACGCACCAAAATTGGTGATTTCAAAATAGAAGATGCCATTCAATGGGAGGATTTAAAAATGGAAATTGATACCCTACTTGCAAATGACGATTCCAATGAAATGTATTTAATTTAGGGAAGTATTAAAATGGAAGTCCAATTCCAAACTGCCAGGCATAGTTATTTACTTTGCTGCCATTTTGTTTTATCTCAGACCATTTCATATTATTAAAATCAAGCCAGCCCTGATTATTTAATCGAGTAGGATCTTTTATCTTCATAGCATAATCAATACGCACTATAAAGTAATTAAAATCAAAACGCAATCCAGTTCCCATTCCAATGGCTAAGTCTTGGTATAATCTATCAAGCCTAAATCCTGCATTGGGGTCTTGTTTTGTATCTCTTGCATTCCAAATATTCCCCATATCTGTAAATAAGGCGGAGCCCACTTTATAACTGCCCCATTGAAATAAAGGAAATCTGTATTCCAAATTGGCTTCTAATTGTAAATCACCAAATCGATCAAAGTTTTGACTTTTTGCACTGGTATCATAAAAATTGGAACTGCCTAATCCTAGTTGGCGAAGTCCCCATGCACGCATACTGTAAGGACCACCTGCTGTAAATTGTTTGAAAAACGGAAGCCTTCCATTGAGTGATGCATTATCACTATAATTGTTTCCCCAGCCGCCCATCACTCTCCATGCAAGTTCAGTATAATCATATTTATATAATTCCCGATACTCTGCTTCTACTTTAAAATAACGGTAAATATTATTTTTTAATGAAGTGAGTCCCATTAAACCTCCTGCTTCTTCGATGCCAATTCGGAAATAGGTATTTTGATGAGGATGACTAAATGAACTCCCTGTATTGATATAATTTAAAGTTTGACTGATGACATTTCCTTCATTAAAAGAAGATCTCAGAAATGGATTCAATAATAATAGACTATCTAATTTTGAAAATTTATTAATTTGATAAAATTCAACATTTAAAGGTTTGTAAGACCAAGTACTTTCTCTGCCTCCTTTATTTTTTTTCCATTCATACCCCCAACTTGTCGTAAACGATTTTAATTGATAATAGTTGAGTCGATCAATATAGGCACTATTTAATGAAAAATTAGTTCTTGCATTATTGGACGGCTTATTCTTAGAAGAAGAAAATGGAATGATTAAAGAGGGGAAGCTGTAAGTATGTCCCACATTCCATAATAAGGTTTGTGTTAAATTTTCATTTGTATTACCCACATTTAATTCAATTCCCATTCTTAAATTAGTAATAGAGGGGATTGATTTTTTTGCCACATTTTTATCTCTAAATGTAAAATTGGTTGAAAGCCCTAATAAGTTACCTGCACTTAATTGTGATGTATTTTTACTCCCTTCAATATCAAAGCTAAAGCTGTGTCGCAATGCGGGCACTAAAAAATAATGTAAATAAATACTATCATTTTTAATCGTGGTGCGACCATCTACCTGTTGCCAAGCACCTAGGCTACTGTAATTGTTTAAGGTTTTGTAATATAAATTTTCATTAAACAAGTTGCCCTTTTTAATGAAGGGTTGATGTTCAAATAAACTTGACTTAAATTTAGATTGTGTAAAGGAATGTACAAATTCCCCCCTGTCTTCATGATGCGGAGGCGGGTTGGATAAAACGCTATCTGGATTATCGGATAACTTTAAATCACTATAAAATATTTGTTGACCAATAGGGTATTGTTTGGTAATAGGCGCTGCACTGTTTCTGAGTTGAATACTTACTTTCCAACTTGGATTTTGGCCATTCGTCATTGTTGCTGTGGTTACCTGATTAATTTGAGCAAGTGGGTCTAAGTTTAATTGCATTAATTTTTGATCAATTGTATCCACTTCTGCAAATATTTTTTCCTTTGTGAAATAATAAAAACCTTCCGATCTAAATAAGGCAACCAATCGGTCCAGTTCGTTATTGATATTGTCATTCGAAAATGGCTGTCCTTTTTTTAAATAAGATTGATTTATATTTTTTATGGCAATTTCTTGTAACTTTTTATTATTCAGTTGGTAGGTTATCGTGTCTAATAGGGTTTTTTTATTCAATTGCACAAGCATAGTGATATATGCTCTCCACTCATCTCCTACGGTATCTATTTTGACTTGAGGACTTAATACTGTTTGATGATATCCTTTGCTGGCTAAAAAGGATTGCATGTATTGGATGGACCTAGGTAGGCGGTCTGGCTGATAGGCGATGGGTTGTATGACCGTATTAAAAACGCCAAACTGCCTAATTCGTTTTACCTTTAGGCTGTCGTCCCAATAGTTATTAAGTTCATTGTTTAAAGATTGTTGCAAGGCCTTGTTGTCGGCTCCCTTTATGATGATTTTATTATCATAAACAAAAGCTAATTGCTTTGGGTAGTCATGCACCAATGCTTTTTTTACATCTGTACAGGCATTTAATAAAAATAAAAGGGGAACAAGATAAAATCTTGAAAAGAAACTAATATTTTTAATCCTCAGAAAAAACATAATACAGATGAATAATAGTGAGCTCAAATATATTCAATCTTTTGCCCATAAAAAACATTGGGACCAAGAATCTGTATTTATCGTGGAAGGTCCCAAGTTGATGAAGGAAGTGTTAGAAAGCGACTGGACCATTGAAAAAATTTATGCAACTGCTGATTGGCTAGCATCGCAGAAAACCATCATGTTGCCGGTGGAGCAAGTGGATGAGATTGTACTAGCAAGAATCAGTCAATTTAAAACCGCTAATCAGGTCCTGGCTTTAGTGAAGAAAAAGGAACAACAAAAGTCAATTCAGTTTGATAAGGCGTTGACCCTCGTTTTGGATGGGATTCAGGATCCAGGAAATTTGGGGACCATCATAAGAACTGCGGATTGGTTTGGAGTGCATCAAATCATTGTGTCAGATGATACAGCTGGTTTATACAATCCTAAAGTAATTCAAAGTAGTATGGGTAGCTTTTTAAGAGTTCAAGTAGCATCCTATCATCTAGAATCCGTATTAGCGTCTACTAAATTACCGGTTTATGGAGCAGTGTTAGATGGAAAGCCTTATGCCGCTAATAAAATACAAGCACCCTCTTTCTTAATTATTGGGAATGAATCAAAAGGGATTAGGCCGCTTTTGTTGCCCTATATTAGCCATCCAATTACCATACCTCATTTCGGTGAAGCCGAATCTTTAAACGCAGCAGTAGCAGCGGGTATTTTATTATCAAGCTGGAAGTCCTAATCAAATCGGATCGCAGCTGCTGGAGAAATTCTTTTTATCCATAAAGTAGGAATTAAAAAGGAGATATAACTTATTATCACTGTTCCTAAAAGGATACTCATAATTTGAATGGGTACCATTTTTATGGGGAGTGTTTTTACAAAATAAGCAGTTTCATCTAATTGTATCCAACCAAAATGTTGTTGTAGTAAGGATAATCCGATACCAATAACTGCTCCTAGTATCACGCCTGACCAACAAATAATACTGGCTTGGTAAATAAACACTTGTCTGATAAATCCATTGCTAGCACCAATTGCCGTTAAAGTTCCAATCATTGGAATTCTTTCGAGCATTAAAATAAATAAACAAGTAATTAAGTTAACAATAGCAATCAGCAGCATGATGGTAATGGCTACATTTCGATTAGTCGTTTGTACACCAATCCAATCAAATATTTGTGGATAGTAATTTGGAACGGTGGTCGAAACCCAATTATGAGGCAATTGCGCTTGAATTTTATCTTTTTGATTATCAATATTCCTAGCGTCATTTAATGTGACGGTGTAGCCCTCTACATTTGAAAAATTATTTCGTAATTGTTGTAATGATTTAATATCTATCATGACAAATTGTTGGTCATAATCTTGAATTCCAGTATGGTATAAACCCACTACTTTAAATTTTCGCTGCTGTACACTCGAGCTGTTTAAGAAATATAATTTTACATACTCATTAAGTTGGATATTTAATTTTTTTGCAATAGCGTCCGACAAAACAATTTCCTTCATCAAACTATCTTTCGATTTTGTCAATTGATGACCCTTTACTAAAAATGGAATTGGAACGTTTGCAGACAATCCTTTTGCTACGACACCTTCAATTTCTTGTTGAAATGAAAGCACAGTTGATTGAGCTATAAAAGGCTGGATGGATTTAATTTGATTTTGGCTTGATTGGATAAGTCGGCTAATGACTGTATCATTTTGAACTAATGGTTCCCCGCTTACCGATTCAATTCTAATATGTCCCCAAAATGAAAAAACTTTATTTGAAATATGCTCTTGAAAACCGTTCACCATGGATAAGGTTAAGATGATGGCAGCCACACTTATGGCAGTTGCAATGATAGAAAGTTTTACAATAATACTTGTATAGCTTTTTTTTTGCTGAAAACTAATTTTTTTTGCAATTTGAAAGGCCGTTGACAATGGGGTAATTTTTATCAAATCTAGTTTTTTCTGCTTAAAAATAATGAATAAAGGGCTAGATTCGTGTTGGATAAAATATAATGATATGTATAAGAGGTGGCTTGTTTTATTAGCTTTAACAATAGGCATAGGGGCAACAGCCAGTTCTAAAATAAATCCTGATAAAATATACGATAGCAATATAAGGACGATACTTATTCATCCAGTGGGTAACTCACAAGCTTTACCAGTGATATCCTTGGTTCAAATGAATGCGCTTGAAATCAGCTTTGACGATCTAAAGGCCCAACACCAAAATTACTACTATTCGGTGGAGCTCATGAATGAGGACTGGTCACCTGCTAATTTAAGCCCCTTTGATTATTTACAAGGCTTTAATCAAAATCGAATTACAGATTTCTCTATCTCTTCCATTGCAATTCAATCTTACTATCACTATAAATTTACTTTCCCTAACAGCAGTTGCCGACCTACCCAATCTGGTAATTATATCATGAAAGTATATAAGGATGCAAATCCAAATCAACTTGTTTTTACACAACGCTTTTTTGTAACGGAGGATCAAGTGTCCATCATGTCAGCTATTCAGGAACCTTTTGATGGCAATATTTCGAAAACGCATCAAAAAGTTCAATTGAGTATTGATACAAAAAAACTTTCTTATTTTCTACCAGATCAATTAAAAGTACAGGTGGTACAAAACTATAGGTACAATGATGGGCTAAGCGCACCGGTCCCCAATTTTATAAGAGGGCCAATTTTGGAATACAATAGTGAGCGGGATTTAATTTTTCCCTCTGGAAAGGAAGCAAGGTGGCTTGATTTGCAAAGTTTACGATTAAAATCTGATCGAGTATCTCAATTTGAATCTACTTCAACTGGCACCATCGTGCATGTGAAACCAGATCTGTCTAGGACAGCGACACCTTATTTTAAATTCAAAGATTTAAATGGAAATTTTTTAATCACGAATACGGAATCATTAGAAAGCGATTATCAAAATGATTATGCAACCGTCATGTTCACTTATATACCGCCTAATCAAGTGCCCTTAGTAGGGCAACATTTGTATTTAAATGGAGCACTCACTAACAATAAATTAGATGCATCATCTGAAATGAATTTTAATCCCAAATTAGGTATTTATCAAAAATCATTGCTATTGAAACAGGGTTATTATACTTATTCTTATATCTTAAGAAATCATACAGACCCCGACCCATTACAGGATTTTAATGAAACAGAAGGGGATCACTGGGAAACAGAAAATGCCTATTCCATTTTTGTTTATTACAAGCCACCAGGCGCTCGTCATGATCATTTAATCGGGTTTAGTACTGTGTTTTCTAATCAATATTGAGCTATTCTAAGCCTACTTTTTTAATCAATTCAATTGTGCTACATTTGCACCGGCAGGTCTTACACGACCAGCTCCTGCTGAACTTCCCCAGGGTAGGAATACAGCAAGGATAGGCGGTTGAGCGGTGTGATGTGAGTAGCCTGCCACTTTTTAACATTGGGTAAAACCACTAATAAACAAGCGTATGAAATTTTTTATTGACACAGGTAATTTAGCTCAAATTAAGGAAGCCAATGATTTAGGTATCCTTGACGGGGTGACTACTAATCCTTCTTTGATGGCACAGGTGGGTGTAAAAGGGGAAGCCGCTATTGCTGCTCACTATAAAGCTATTTGCGAATTAGTGGAAGGCGATATTAGCGCCGAAGTATTATCTACCGATTTTGCTACGATGGTAGAAGAAGGTAAAAAATTAGCTGCTATTCATCCCAATATTGTGGTGAAAGTGCCAATGATTAAAGATGGTATCAAAGCGATTAAATGGTTCACAGATAATGGTATTCGTACTAATTGTACTTTAGTATTTTCTGCAGGCCAAGCAATTTTAGCTGCTAAAGCAGGAGCTACTTATGTTTCTCCCTTCATCGGAAGAATTGATGATAGCAGTTGGGATGGGATGCAATTAATTAGTCAAATTAGACATATCTATGATATGCAAGGTTTCAATACACAAATTTTAGCTGCTTCTATTCGTAATGCTTTACATATTGTAAAAGCAGCCGAAGCAGGTGCTGATGTTTGTACTTGTCCTTTGGATTCTATCTTGGGATTATTAAAACATCCTTTAACAGATATTGGTTTAGCGAAATTTTTAGAAGACGCTAAAAAAATGTAATACAATTTTTGAATTGAGCCTAATACTATAATTCAACAATAGACTTTTGAGTGTTGCTTTTGCGTGCAGCTTCCAATACTTTAATGATATCAGCGCCATGTTTTGCTGAAGTAGGTACCGGAGCGTTGTTATGAATAGCATCCGCCATCAATGTATAAAATTGACCATAATTGCCAGCTAAACTTGGTATGATTTGTGTGCTAATGTTACCATCGGTATCTGTGCTAAGTGTGCCCCATTTATGTTCGGGCTCGATTCCCCAATGTGGACCAACTGGTAGTTTTTCTGCAATTAAGTCTTCCTCTTGAATGTCGGCTCGGTATTTAATAAAACATCCTTTTGAACCATAAATTTTATAAGCAGGTAACTGTTGCATAAACACCATACCGCTGGTTAATAAAATGCGGTGGGTAGGGTAGTATAAAATCATAGTAAAATAATCATCTACTAAAGATGCATTTCTTATGACCCTTAAATCTGCAAATAAATGAGTAGGCATACCTGATAATAACAATGCTTGATCTACTAAATGAGGGCCTAAGTCAAATAAAAGTCCTGCCCCTGGAGTTGGATTTTCTTTGTGTGCTTTAGGACTTATAGTGGTTCGATATCGTTCAAATGAAATTTGAATATCTAAAAAATGGCCAATACTTCCTTCCTTAATTAATTTCTGAATGGTTAAAAAGTCGGCATCGTATCGACGATTTTGATATACTGCTAATTTTAAATTTAATTTTTGTGCTAATGCATCTAGTTCCTCTGCTTCTTTCACTGTTGTCGTAAATGCTTTTTCAGTTACAACATGTTTACCTGCTAATAAAGCGCGTCGGGTATATTCAAAATGAGAATCATTAGGACTATTCACCACAATTAAATCAATAGTAGGGTCATTCAATATTTCCTCATAAGAGTTGAATGATTTTGAATGTGGATACCTTGCTTGAATATTTTTTTGACTTCGCTCCCAGCTTCCCGCCAAATTAAAATTTGGATTAGTTTCAATAAAGGGGGCATGAAACAATCTGCCACTCATGCCATAAGATACCAATGCTGTATTTATCATATTCTAAAGATAAATAAAAAACCCTTCCCGTTGGAACGAGAAGGGTTTTAAGTATTTTGGAAAGCTTTTATTATTTACCTACTTGCTTTCTAATGATGTTAAGGGCCCCGCCCGCTTTAAACCATTCAATTTGTTGTTGGTTATAAGTATGGTTGGCTTTTATAGAATCTGTACTGCCATCCTTATGTGTTAACACCAATGTCAATGGCTGATCTGGTGCAAAATGGGTTAATCCTAATACATCAATGGCGTCATCTTCCTGAATCTTATCGTAATCATTTTTATCTGCAAAAGTTAAGGCCAACATGCCTTGTTTTTTAAGATTGGTTTCATGAATTCGAGCAAATGATTTTGTCAATACAACACGAACGCCTAAATGTCTAGGTTCCATTGCCGCATGTTCTCTTGAGCTTCCTTCACCATAATTTTCATCACCAACTACAATTGTACCCACACCTGCAGCTTTGTAAGCTCTTTGCGTATTTGGAACAGTATCGTATTGGCCATTCAATTGGCTTTTTACATTATCAGTTTTATCATTGAAGAAGTTCACTGCGCCAATTAATAAATTATTGGAGATATTATCTAAATGCCCACGGAATTTTAACCAAGGGCCTGCCATTGAAATATGGTCGGTGGTACATTTTCCTTTAGCTTTAATTAAAAGTCTTAATGATTTTAAATCGGTTCCTTCCCATGCAGTAAATGGATCTAGTAGTTGTAATCTTTTTGAAACTGGATCCACAAGAACACTCACATGAGATCCATCTTCAGCAGGCGCTTGGTATCCTGCATCTTCTACGCTAAATCCTAGTGGAGGTAATTCATGACCAGTAGGGGCATCTAATTTAACTTGTTCTCCTTTGTTATTCGTAAGGGTATCCGTTAATGGATTAAAATTTAAATCACCCGCAATCGCTAATGCCGTTATTAATTCTGGAGAACCTACAAACGCAAAAGTATTAGGATTGCCATCGGCGCGTTTTGCAAAGTTCCTATTAAATGAATGTACAATTGTATTTTTTTCTTTTTTCTCTGCGCCCACTCTTTCCCACATTCCAATACATGGTCCACAAGCATTCGCAAATACTTTCGCACCAATTTGACTAAACACTGCTAAGAAACCATCTCTTTCAATAGTGTATCTTACTTGTTCAGAACCTGGTGTGATTAAGTATTCTGATTTCATGGTTAATCCTTTTTCAGAAACTTGTTTTGCTAAACTTACAGCACGACTAATATCTTCATAAGAAGAATTGGTACAACTACCAATCAAGCCCACTTCAATTTTAGTTGGCCAACCATTGGCTGCAGCCACTTCTTTCATTTTTGAAATTGGTGTTGCTAAATCGGGGGTGAATGGACCGTTTAAATGAGGCTCTAATGTATTCAAGTCGATATGAATGACTTCATCAAAATATTTTTCGGGTGCTGCGTAAACTTCTGGGTCAGCAGTTAAGTAGGATGCCACTGTATCTGCTAAACTAGCTACATCTGCACGACCCGTGGATTGTAAATAGCGGCTCATACTTGCATCATAACCAAAAGTAGATGTAGTAGCACCAATTTCGGCACCCATATTACAAATCGTTCCTTTACCTGTGCAACTCATATTCGTAGCGCCTTCTCCAAAATATTCAACAATAGCACCGGTTCCACCTTTTACAGTTAGGATACCAGCCACTTTTAAAATCACATCTTTAGGAGCAGTCCAACCATTTAACTTTCCAGTTAATTTAATACCAATCAATTTTGGCCATTTTAATTCCCATGGTAAACCTGCCATCACATCACAAGCATCTGCACCACCTACTCCAATCGCAATCATACCTAAACCACCCGCATTCACTGTATGAGAATCGGTTCCAATCATAAGCCCGCCAGGGAAAGCGTAGTTTTCTAAGACGACTTGGTGAATAATACCTGCACCGGGTTTCCAAAAGCCCAATCCATATTTATTAGAAACGGATGCTAAAAAATCATACACTTCCTTGCTATCTGCAGTGGCTACTTGTAAATCTTGTTTGGCTTCTATTTTTGCCGAAATTAAATGGTCGCAATGAACCGTACTTGGTACGGCCACTTTGGGACGACCCGCTTGCATAAATTGCAATAATGCCATTTGAGCGGTAGCATCTTGCATTGCAACTCTATCTGGTCCAAAATCGACATAAGATCCTCCTCTTTCAAAGTTGGCTATTTTTTGATCGCTATGTAAATGAGAAAATAAAATCTTCTCTGATAAGGTTAAGGGACGAGCTAATAATTTTCGAGCCGCATCCACTTTTGCAGGCATTTCAGCATACAGTTTTTTAATCATTTCAATATCAAAAGCCATAGTACTTGTTTTTGGAGTTAAAATTTGTGGCAAAGGTAAGCCAAAATCCAGTTTTTTATCTAGATTGCAGGTAGAATTATCCACCGACATGATCCATAAAATGAGAGATTTTTTAGAATTGCAAGCTTTTGGAGTTTGTACCGCAATAGGAGAGCGATTAGGCATTGCTTCCTCTAAAATAAGAATGTGGTTTATTTATATTTCCTTTCTCACATTTGGGTCGCCAGTTATACTTTATATGATATTGGCATTTTGGAGAAGTATCAAAAAATACATTCATCTTGGGAAACGAAATCCAATGAAATATTATTAATCTTAAGTACCAGACGAATTTTAGATAACTGCTTTTCTTAGCTTCACTAATTTTTCAAGTAAAGGTGCTATTTTATCTAATGGTAACATGTTGGCGCCATCACTTTTTGCTTGAGATGGGTTGGGATGTGTTTCAATAAATAAACCATCAGCGCCAGTTGCAATTGCTGCTTTTGCAATCGTTTCAATTAAAAGTGGATTTCCTCCTGTTATACCAGTCGTTTGATTAGGCTGTTGAAGTGAATGAGTACAATCCATAATGACAGGAAATCCATTTTCTGCCATCGCTGGGATGTTTCGATAATCCACAACTAAATCTTGGTATCCAAAAGTATTACCTCTTTCGGTCAACATGATTTTATCATTACCTGCCAATTTAATTTTATCAACTGCAAATTTCATAGACGCACCACTTAAAAATTGTCCTTTTTTTACATTAACAATTTTATCAGTTTGAGCAGCTGCGATTAATAAATCGGTTTGACGACATAAAAAAGCAGGAATTTGTAAAATATCAATATACTTTGCAGCAATGGCTGCTTCTTCATGTGCATGAATATCAGATGTAGTCGGTACCTTATAAGTAATACCCACTTTTTGAATGAGCTCCATTCCTGTATCATCTCCAATGCCAGTAAAAGAATTGGCACTTGTTCTATTTGCTTTTCGATAGCTAGCTTTAAATACATAAGGAATACCTAAATTTTTGCAAAGGGTAGACAGCTTTTCACCAATCTCCATAACAATTTCTTCATTTTCAACTACGCAAGGGCCTGCAATTAAAAAAAAGTTGTTAGGATCATAGCTTTGCGCTTTAAATAAATCTTGTAAAAATTTTGGCATCATAGGAGTGCTATTTAAAGGTCCAAAGGTAAGTGATTTACACAATCTAGTAAGCGCTAATCAGTCGCCCTTAAAATCGAAGTCCAACAGTGATTCCTAAACCTCGAATCCCTGCCCAAGGGCCTTCGGTATCGGTAATAACACCATTAGGGGTAGTGGTGGTGGTTAATTTAAAAGGGTTGGCTTTGGTTTGGTCAATTGTCTTTTTTAAAGCATCAATGGCTAAGGCGGGTGTCCCATTAGGGGCCATAAAAATTAATTTTCCATTGGAGCTCCCATAATGACCTCCTATAATCCAAAAATCTAAGACAATTTTTGTTAATAATTGGAATTGCATACCTGTGTAAATACCATAGCTAGTGGATCTAATCGTGCCATCTAATTGCGCGTGCATAGGAATAGAGGGCATGATGACATTAGGAAGAGGTGAAGCAGGTGTGTAAGTATAGTCGATTGGAATGGTTAAGTCAAAAGTAGCTGATCTTGTATAAGGCGATAAATAAAAACCCGCCATTTTTGAAAGGCCTAAATAAAATCGGGCTTCCGCTGTAATTGCTGAATTGCCCACTTGTATTTTATCTAAATCTATGGCAGGATTATCAATAAATTGTTTCACTAATGACTTAAGCGGGACTTGTTGCTTTTCCATTCGTCGATAACTTAAGGATACAGACATGAATTGGGAAAGACTGCGTTCAAAAGTGATATTATAATTATTTAAGGCGTCGCTAGATAAGTTGGTTTTAATAATATTTTTTCCTCCAATTAAACTTTGAGCATGGATTGATGCGCTTACCCCAATGAGGATAATGAAAAATATTTTTTTCATGTTTATCATTTGCCCTTTTTATAATCCAAGTCGGCCACTGTTCTTTTATCTAATATGGCCAAGGTATTATCTCTAACTTCGATCATTACTTTATTGAGCCCGCATTTTTTTTCATTACAGTCGTCACACTTTTGATAAAAATTCAAACTCACGCAAGGCAAGAGAGCAATAGGACCTTCAATGATTCTAAAGATGCTTGATAGTTTTATTTTAGCAGGAGGGATCGCGAAAAAGTAACCCCCATTTTTTCCTTTTTTACTTTCTAAAAATCCAGCCTTTCTAAGTTCTAATAAAATACTTTCTAAAAATTTAAGTGGAATATTTTTTTGAACTGCTATCTCTGCAATAAGTATTGGGCTGTCGGATTTCGTTTCCACCATATAGGAAAGTGCCTGTAATGCGTATTGTGTTTTTTTAGATATCATTATGTTGAATAGGTTTTCGTTTACATTGAAATTTTATTTCAATGGTTAAAGTCCTAAAACATCCTTCATCGTAAAGGTACCCTTTTTTTGATATGCAAATTCAGCGGCTAAAACAGCGCCACTTGCAAAACCAATACGTGTATGGGCCGTATGGATAATTTCAATATCGTCAATCGGAGAGCTGTATTTAACACTATGTGTTCCAGGCGCTGGATCTATTCTTTCGGATTGAATCACTAAATCGGAACTACTATTTGAAGCAGCATTCACCCATTTATTTTTCCTACCCAGGCTGGCAAGTATTTGTTCAGCCAATGAAATTGCAGTTCCGCTGGGGGCGTCTTTTTTTTCAGTATGGTGAATCTCGGTCATAGAAACATCATAATCATTATAGGGCTCCATTAGTTTTGCGAGTTGTTTGTTTAATTCAAAAAACAAATTAACCCCAATGCTATAATTGCTTGAATAAATAAGGGTGCCCTTATTCGTGTCACATAATTTTTTTATTTCCTCCCACTTGTCTAACCAGCCAGTAGATCCACTTACAACAGGAATGCCCCATTCAATACATTTTTTAATATTTTCATAAGCGCTGTGGGGTCCAGTGAATTCAATAGCAACATCAGCCAATTGTAATGTCTGTTGTGTAAATTCATGGTTATTTTGAATATCTATTTTTAAAACTATTTCATGCCCTTTGCTCAAAGCAATGGATTCAATAGCTTTTCCCATTTTCCCGTATCCAATTAATGCGATTTTCATAAAATATATTTTATCTTGACTGCGAATTTTTAAGATGAAACTGTAAGGATAAACCAGCTTGGTTAAATTGAGGTAAATAAGTGGGTTGAATTTTTAAACTCAAATCATTTGTAATATCAAATTCCTTTAAATGCCCTGAAACTGTGGCGTCAATCACATTAATACCCCAAGTTAAAACAAACCACATCATGGAGTAATCTCTACTCTTGCGAAACATATTTCGATAACTTTGAAGTGATGAAGCACTTAAGTTTTTTAATACAGGATCTATTTTTTCAACATCCGATGCATCACCCGAAGCTTCCTTGAATCTTGCTTCATAAGCAAACTTAGTTTTGGAATACATATCATTGTTGTAAATATAAGTGATAGTAGGAATTGAAATGATCCCGTATACTAATGGAATTTTCCAATATTGTTTATTGTATGCTTGTCCCCAACCAGGAATGAGTGCTGATCTTTTGGTAGCAGTGCTGGGTATATGTTTTTGTAATGAAAATGTGCTGTCTTTTTTTACCACGCGAGTGCTGTCCTGACTCCAAGCATTTTGCTGTAGGATTAAAAGCAGTGTGAAAAATAAGAGTAGCCGCATCCTAAATAAATTCCTTGTTAAAAAAAGTGAGTCTAGCTAATGCTTAATTGCATTGCTTCTAATATTTTGTTTAAGCCGTTCAAGTCAGCATATTCTACAGTGATTTTGCCACTGCCATTTTTTTGATGTTGTAATTGTACTTTGCTGGATAAATGACTGCTTAACTTATCTTCTAATTTTTTATAAACGGGAGATAAGTTACTCTTGGTTCCTGTATTTTGTCCGGTTGTAATTTTTCCCGCTTGATTCATCTTCTTAATCAAATCTTCGGTTTGGCGAACCGTCAACCCTTTTTCTATTATTTCCTTTAATAAAAAAAGTTGTTGGTCCACTTCCTTTCCAATTAAAAGTTTCGCCAAGCTAATACTTAAAGTACCATTACGAAGGACGGCTTGAATATTAGGAGGTAATTCTAATAAACGAATATAATTAGACACGGTAGATCTATCTTTTCCCATTCGATCTGCCACTTGCTCCTGTGTGTAATTTAATTCATGCATCATGCGTTGATAGCTTAATGCAATTTCTATTTCATTTAAATCGACCCTTTGTAAATTTTCAAGCAAGGCAAGTTCCAATAATTCCTTGTCATTACCATGTCTGATGTATGCCGGTAAATCTAAAATACCGGCCATTTTTGCAGCGCGAAAGCGACGCTCGCCTGCAATCAATTGATATTTCCCATTCGCTAGTTGCGCAACTGTGATGGGTTGAATAAGATCGTGTATTTGAATAGACTTTGCTAATTCCTGTAAAGCAGTCATGTCAAAATCCTTTCTTGGATTTTTAGGATTGGCTTGGATATTAGTAAGTAAAATACGATTACTTGCAACTGCCTTTTCCATGGCGGCTGCAGGTATTTGGCCAGCAGGATTTTTATAATCTGCATCCATGTTTTGCAATAAAGAGCGTAGCCCTTTTCCAATTAAATCTTTATTGTTGATACTCTTGCTCATAATTAATCAATTATACGCTCGGCATTACTCATATTGGTCATGCCGTTTTTTTGTAATATTTCCTTGGCTAAGTTTAAATAATTTACGGTCCCTTTACTCTCTGCGTCATATAAAATAACAGGCTTGCCAACACTAGGTGCTTCACTTAATCTTGTGTTACGATGGATGATGGTTGAGAATACCATTTCATCAAAATGTTTTCGAACTTCACTCACCACTTGATTGCTTAATCTTAAGCGGCCATCGTACATCGTCATTAAGATACCTTCGATTTGCAATTCGGGATTTAATCTGCTTTGTACAATCTTGATGGTGTTTAATAATTTGCCTAATCCTTCCAATGCAAAAAACTCACACTGAACTGGGACAATGACACTATCAGCAGCTACTAAAGCATTGACAGTAATTAATCCTAAAGAGGGTAAGCAGTCTATAATGATAAAGTCATATTGGTCACGAATGTCATTGATTAATCCTTTTAATACATTTTCTCGATTGGGTAAATTGACTAATTCAATTTCAGCTCCTACTAAATCTATATGGGAAGGGATCAAATCAAGGTGGGGGATTTCAGTTTTTAACACGACGTCTTTTAAAGGCACATTGTTAATCATGCTATCGTATAAACTGGTCGTGATATTATGCAAATCAAAGCCTACCCCAGTAGTACTATTTGCCTGTGGGTCAGCATCAATCAGCAACGTTTTATATTCTAAAACGGCTAAACTAGCTGCAATATTAATGGCTGAGGTCGTTTTACCCACCCCTCCTTTTTGATTCGCAATTCCAATGATTCGAGCCATAAAATAGGTATCCTTATTTTCATTCAAAAATAAGGGATAAATGGTAACAATTTGGGATTAAATATGTTATAAATGAATGGTTTGGCCCTAATTTTACCCACTAATTAACACTATGAGGAACCCTATTTTTATTTTCGTCCTTTTATCGGTATTACTTCTAATCGATTTTTACATTTACCATGTACTGCGTAACCTAACACAGGGACATTCGGGTACCACAAAAAATGTGCTAAGTGTCCTATATTGGGCTTTGTGTATCATTAGCTTAGGAGGGTTTTTATTATTCCCTTTTGTTTCTAATCCTTATTTTAGACAATATATTTTTTCAGTAGGTATTGGATGGGTTTTAGCCCTCATTACATTGGCCATTTTTTTCTTAGTAGACGATCTACGTCGAGGCGCTTTTTGGACAGTTGGTCAAATTGTTTCTGCAACTGGAGCTCAATTTATGAAAACGGAAAAAGGAATACCCCGTTCTACTTTTTTAAGTTGGTTAGGAGTGGGATTATCTTCTACCTTGTTTTTATCTCTACTTTATGGATTTGGCAATAAATACAATTATAAATTGATCCGAAAAAAAATTGCTTTGAAAGGGCTAGATCCTGTTTTTAAGGGGTTTAAAATCATTCACATTAGTGATATACATAGTGGAAGTTTAAGAGACAAAGAAGCAGTACTGAAAGGTGTAAAATTAATTCAAGCACAAAAGGCAGATCTTGTTTTATTCACTGGAGATTTAGTGAATGATAAAGCAACTGAAATGACTGACTGGATGGATGTATTTGGACAAATTACTGCACCTCATGGTGTATTTAGCACTTTAGGTAATCACGATTATGGTGATTATGTTCAATGGCCGAGTCCTGAAGCCAAACAACAAAACTTGCAGGATTTAAAGCAGGTTCATGCCAACTTAGGATGGAAATTAATGATGAATGAAAATACAAAAATTGAAAAACAAGGAGCACATATACAATTAGTGGGTATTGAAAATTGGGGCGCAAAAGCAAGGTTTCCTAAATATGGGAAATTAGATAAAGCCATGTTTGGAGTAAAGGAAGAGGATATTATTATTTTAATGAGTCATGATCCTAGCCATTGGGAAGCTGAAGTACAAATCAAATACCCACATATCAACTTAACCTTGTCTGGCCACACTCATGGTATGCAATTTGGTCTCGAAAATCCTTATTTTAAATGGAGCCCAGTGCAATGGGTATATAAACAGTGGGCGGGTATCTATCAAAATGCAGAACAACAATTATATGTCAATCGAGGTTTTGGGTTTTTAGGCTATCCTGGCAGGGTAGGTATCATGCCCGAAATTACTTTGATAGAATTGGTGTAATTTTGAATTCTATTACCAATGTAACAAACCTGTAATTTTTTCGTTGTAGTAGATAGAAGTAACCAAATTACATCTCTCATGAAAAAAAATCTATTCATTTTATTAGTCTTAATGAGTGTTCAAGTTTTTGGACAACAAAAATTTGGACTAGGTCTCAAAATTGGGCAAAATTTTTCAACGGTAGATAATGTATCCGTAGACCATAATTCAGCTTCTTATCATGCTGGGGTCACAACCTATATTGGTATTAATAGCAAATTTAGTATTGCAGTAGATGCGATACTATCACAAACCAAATTGGAAGCAAGCCCATCCGCGGCCGATTTAATAGCACACCCTAGCTTTAAGCCAGAAACCTATCACTTAAATTATTTAAGTATCCCATTGCTTTTACAGTTTCATCCTGTCAAAAGTTTTACATTTCAAGCAGGCCCTCAGTATTCTGTTTTATTGGATCAGAAAAAAGATGGTATTGAAAATGCGAGGGTTGCTTTTTCTTCGGGAGAATTTTCTATGGTGGGTGGAGCAAAATTAGATTTAGGTGGATTCTTTATTTATGGCAGGTATGCTATTGGCCTTAATAATATTGGTTCTACACAACAACTTCTTGACGATTTAAAAAATCAAGATAGCTGGAAAACAAGGCAATGGCAATTAGGTGTTGGCTTGAATTTATTTAATTTTTAGTCGTTTTTTATTTCTTACTTAAATTTATTTGGGTGCAGTTCATCCCAAGGAGTGGCTTTTTGAAAAGCATCTGCAATATTTAATAGTGTAGCTTCGTCAAACAACTTTCCTACAAAACTAATTCCAGTAGGCAGATTGAATTTTTTATCAAATCCAGTAGGAACACATACTACAGGATGTCCTGTTAGGTTTGTAATGGCGGATTGATTTCCGTCACCTCTTGATGGACATATGATGGCATCATATTGTTGAATGACGTCATTCACTTTTTGCATAAGTAAGAATCGGTGGCGTTGCGCATTGACGTATTCAACAGCAGGTATAAATCGAGCTGTTCTAAATTGGTTTGGCCAATCGTTTTTAGTTTGTCTCGTTAATTCATCATCTATATTGTTTCTTGTCATATCATCAAATTGTGCAGCACATTCAACACCAATCACCACATCCATGATGTTGAATTGATAAACACCACTGTCTGGGAAGTTTACAGGGATTAATTGAACACCCATTTTTTTAAATGCCTCCAAAGCCTTCCAATCATTTCTTGAAGTATCTTTTATTTTATCAAAGTAATTTTTCGCGTATGCAATTTTTAATTGTTTGATTGATTTTTGAGGCGTGTAATTAAATGGCAAATTGACTGCCGATAAATCTTTTCCATCAGTTCCATGTATATAATTGAAAACAATCGCAGCATCCGCTGCAGATCTACATATGGGTCCTACCTTATCCAAACTATAACTTAAAGCCATCGCACCACTTCGGCTTACACTTCCAAAAGTGGGCCTTAGTCCAGTTGCACCACAGGTAGTAGAAGGGGATACGATACTACCCCAAGTTTCTGTACCAATTGCAAAAGGGACCAAACCCGCAACGGTTGCAGATGCTGATCCAGCAGAGGATCCCGATGAACCATAGTCTAAATTCCAAGGATTTTTGGTGCGTCCTCCATACCAATAATCTCCCATTGCTAAAGCACCTAATGTAAATTTTGCCACCAATACAGCCCCTGCTTTTTTTAGTTGCAAATAAACAAATGCATCTTCGTCAATCACTTGATTTTTATAAGGAGCGGCACCCCATGTGGTTTTGGTGCCTTTAATGGCAAATAAATCTTTTAAACCATAGGGAATGCCATGTAATAATCCACGATATTTTCCTGCTGCAATTTCTTCGTCTGCTGTTTTTGCTTGTTGATAAGCAATATCTTCTTGTAAACTAATCACACATTGTAAAGTATCCCCCCATTTTTTTAATCGTTCAATAAAAAATTGAGTCAGCTTTAGCGAGCTTATTTTTTTATGTTGAATCAAATAAGCTAGTTGTTCAATACTATAAAAAGCTAAGTCATTGTTATTTTTTGGTAATTCGGTAACAACGGATTTCCATTGAATAGAATTTTGTTTTTTATTCAATGGCATGTTAGGTAAAATAGCCGTTTGCCATAAGCTCAATGGAACACTATTATTTAAGGACAATTGGTGCATGGCCTTATAATTCAATAAATTATCTTTCACATCACTAAATAAAGTGTCAATTTCCTTTGGTGAAAATTGAAGATCAAAAATTTTAGAAGTGCTAATAATATCTGTTTTTTGAATCGACTTATCCTGCGCTAACAAACGGGGAGTAATGATCACAAACAGAAGTGCTAAAATGACTTTCATAATTTAATTTAACATTAAATATAAGTCAATTATTGAAAAAACATGTTTTTACAAAGTAGGGAAATCTAATACCTTGGCTTTGATCTACTGAATCTGTTTTTTTGAGGTGCATTACCGCGTGAATTGGAACGAGCATGACCCGAGTTGCCTCGTCCTTGTTGTTGAACCGTCTTTACTGGATTGTGGTTCATTAAAGGGTAGGGATGATTGTCTATCACCGGAATAGGCTTAGCGATTAACTTTTCAATGTCTTTCAAGAATGCTTTTTCTTCCGCATCGCAAAACGAAATGGCAGTTCCATTGGCGCCAGCACGGCCTGTTCGGCCAATTCGGTGCACATAGGTTTCTGCAATATTTGGAATTTCAAAATTGATAACGAATGCTAAATTGTCAACATCAATACCTCTAGCCGCAATATCAGTGGCAACTAATATTCTAGTACTTTGTTCTTTAAAATTACTCAATGCTCTTTGTCTTGCATTTTGAGATTTATTGCCATGGATGGCTTCTGCTTTTATATTATATTTTAAAAGAAGGTTCACCACTTTGTCTGCGCCATGTTTGGTTCGTGTAAAAACCAATGCAGTTTTAATTGCTGGATTTTTAAGTACATCAATTAATAAAGCGTTTTTATTATTCTTATCTACAAAGTAAACCGATTGCTCAATAATTTCCACGGTAGATGAAACAGGAGTGACCGTCACTTTTTGTGGATGAAATAAAATAGTACTTGCTAAAGTGACAATTTCGGGTGGCATGGTTGCTGAAAAAAACAAGGATTGTCTTTTTTTAGGCAGTACTGCTAATAATTTTTTTACATCATTGACGAATCCCATATCCAACATTCGATCGGCTTCATCTAGTACAAAAATTTCTACATCTCTTAAGCTAATATGTCCTTGATTCATTAAATCTAATAATCTACCTGGTGTTGCAATGACTACATCCACTCCATTTCGAAGTGCAGTGACTTGAGGTCCTTGTGCAACACCTCCAAAAATGACAGTGCAATTTAATGGAGTGTGTCTTCCATAAGCATTAAAACTTTCGGCTATTTGGATGGCTAATTCACGAGTAGGTGTTACAATTAATGACCTTATTTTTTTTCGCTTTTCGTTGCCTGCATTTTGAAGTAATAATTGTAAAATAGGTAAAGTAAAAGCGGCTGTTTTTCCTGTACCCGTTTGGGCGCAGCCTAATAAATCCTTTCCTTCTAAAACAATGGGAATAGATTGTGCTTGTATAGGTGTCGGGGTCGTGTATCCTTCCTCGTATAATGCTAATAATAGAGGCTCAATAAGATGTAAGGACTTAAAATTTTTACTCGTCATGGGCTGCAAGGTACACTATTTAATTTTGAAGGCCTTCCAAGTGCTTTAAAGTGACTATGAAAATAAATCCATCTCTGCTTTACCAAGTCCATCGGGTGTGGTATAAAATGGTCTTTTTTCAATCACATAATGGGTATCCTGTGGTATGCCTAATGCATGATAAATGGTTTGATGTATCTGTTCAATTCGGATTGGTTTGTCTACCGTTTTGCAAGGGCGTTCATCCGCTGTTTTCCCATATACATTTCCTTTTTTAATTCCACCTCCAAACATCAGCATAGAACAACCATCTGTGAAATGGCGGTGCATTCCATAATTTTTTAATTCCTGAATAATATCGGGTTGATTAACTTGTTCTTGCACTTTAAGTTCTGGGCGGCCTTCCACCATCATATCTCTACTAAATTCACTTGCTAATATCACTAAGGTTCGATCTAGATGTCCTGAGCGATCTAAGTCTTTTATTAATTGTGCGATAGGGCCATCAATTTGTTTTTTCATATCCACTAATCTTGTATGTCCGTTGTCGTGGGTATCCCAATTTTTAAATGGTTCGTATTCGGTAGTCACACTAATAAATCGAGCTCCTTTTTCGGTTAATCGGCGCGCCATTAAACAGCCTAGTCCAAATTTGCCTGTATTATAAATGTCATAGCTTTCTTTTGGTTCTTTGCTCAAATCAAATGCAGCTGCTTCGGGCGACTTTAATAATATATAAGCTTGTTCCATGGATCTTCTCATGGATTCTTTTTGATAATCACTTCCCATTTCACCAATGGGACTTTTACTCATTAATTCATTGTACAATTGATTTCTTTTTTCAAATCTATTAATGGTCATGCCAACTGGTGGCTTTACACTTTCGAGTCCAGCGCTTGGATCTGGAATTAAAAAAGGCCCAAATTCATTTCCTAAAAATCCAGCGGTATGAAATGCTTTTAATTCTTCCCCCTCGCCTAATGAAAATCTTTGACCAATATCTATAAAGGCAGGTATCACCGAATTAACAGGACCTAATTGATTGGATATCCAAGAACCAATATGTGGAGCAGCAACTGATTGGGGTGGTTTATAACAAGTATGCCAATGGTATTGATGGCGTGAATGCAAAATATGACCCATGTCGCCCGCTACATAGGATCTGATGACAGTTCCTTTGTCCATGACCTTGCCAATTGATTCTAGTCCTTCTGAAAAATAGACATCGTCTAATATAGTAGGAACAGATTTAAAAGTACTTAATACATCATTGGCCATCATACCTTTTGTAAAGGGGGTAAACTTTTTAGGATCAAAAGTATCGGTATGCGCCATGCCGCCTCCCATCCAAAGTAAAATGACAGTATCGGCAGTGGCTTTAATTTTAGATGTATTACATGAAGCCAAAAAGCCTGCTAAGGGTGCCCCTGCTGCAAGTGCTGCGATGGCAGCAGTGCTGCTGCCTTTTAAAAATTCTCTTCGATTCCAATGATGATTCATATCTATATATTTATGATCAAATGAATTAATAAATGATTTGAAATTCGGGTAACAATAATATAATCCAAAACAAATCTTGAATTGCATCGGTTGTAGGTTGTGCTCCTAATATTTTTTTAGCGATGGTATATTCTGATGCTTGTGCCTCTCTACCTAATGCTCTTGAATAAATTTCTTTAATAATTTTATCGCTGCTCACATATTGTTTTTTCCAAGCGACCGCTCCCTTTTTTATCATGGCGTTAAAACGATCTCCGTTGGTCAATTCGAGTGCTTGTAAAAGATTAGATTGTGATTCTCTACTTGTGGAAACGGTTTCACGAGTGGGTCTGCCTAATGAAATCAAAAATGGATTATTTGCAACCAATGCGGCACGCACCCATATTGGACGAAGGGGTCCCTTAGTATATTCGGGTCGATACATTAACAAGGAATCAACAAATAAAGGCGCAATGATTGTGCTGGCTACATCAGAAAATTGTTCGGCAGACATTCTTTTACGCAACATACCGCTAAATTGAAATTGCTGTGAAACAATTTTGCTGGCATCTTTTAATCCGACAGAAGGGAGTTGATATGTATTAGAACTGGTGATTAAATAAAGAAGCTCCTTGATATCTGAATTATTTTTTTGAAAATTTGAAGCGGTCCAGTCTAAAAGATCCTGACTCCAAGGTTCATTGTCCATCACGTCAACGGGTTCAATTAATCCACGACCCATTAGCTGCGCCCAGATGCGGTTTACGATGGTACGGTAAAATCTTCCATTATTGGGTTGTACCAAATTTGTAGCTAGTTGTGCTAGCTTTACATTTCGTTTAGCACTACTATCAATGGCGCCTAATTCCTTCCAAAGCATTCTCGCACCTGTGAATTTACCAGTGGGCTTGTCACAACGATTTATTTCAAGTGAAGTATCTGAAAAAATATTAGCAAAGGCATATGCGTCAGTCAATTTCCAATCACTAATAAAACTATTATGACAGGAAGTACATTTTAAATTTAATCCTAAAAATATTTGAGAAACATTTTGAGCGGCCTGCATTTCGGTGCGTTGACTTGCATTCACTACACCACGCCATTTGATGCCTTCTATAAATCCTTTGGAAGCATCTGTAGGGCTGATTAATTCTTTTACAAATTGATCGTAATGTTTATTGGATCTTAATGATTTATATAGCCAATCTGTGATATTAAAACGACCTCCAGTAATATAGCCAGTACCGGTATAATCATTTCTTAATGCATCATTCCAAAAGCTAAGCCAATGACTACTGTAATCGTCTTGTCGATTTAAAAGTTGACGAATCCAGATAGCTCTTTTATTGGCGCGCTTATCTGAGGTGAATTTTTCAAGTTCTTCAGGACTAGGAAGGAGTCCAATAAGGTCCAAGCTAACCCTTCTTAAAAAAGTTTTATCATCAATGACAGCTGGCCAGTTTATTTTATTTTTTATAAAATATTGATTGGTCCATAAGTCAATGGGATTGGATAATTTTTCTGTAGCTACAGGTAGTGCAGGATCTCTTGGTGCTAAAGGAGCAAGTCTAAAAATACTTTTTTCAGAACTGTCGGGCCAAGGGGCACCTTTTTGTATCCAAAATTGGATGATTGCTATATCACCATCTGAAAGTTTTTTTCCTTTGGAAGGCATGGCATCCTTATGAGTAGACGGAAGGCTGATGCGGCGAAATAAATCACTACCTGTTGGATTGCCAGGAATGACAACGGCTCCGTTTTCGCCCCCTTTAAATATCATATCGCGTCGATCCAAACGAAGGTCTCCTTTAATTTTTTCGGGACCATGACACTTATAGCAATTGTGTGCTAAGATGGCTCTTACTTGTACATTTAATTCTATGGCTTGTTGCTTCGTTAATTTTGTAGTATCATTTTTGAAGGCACTGATATCAAAATTTGCTTTTGTACTTGCATCATAATCTTTACTCCATGGAAGTGTAGCAGAAAGATAATCTTTCCCATGGGTAAGCGAAGCTCCAAAATGTCCTGCAGCAGCTACACCAATGGCACTAATAAATAATAAGCTGCGATAAAATGAAATCAGATTTTTTTTATCCTGCATCAATATATAGTGTAATAAAATAAATGCAATGCTTCCAATGGCAGCAGTAGCGATGCCTGTCCATTGATGTAAATTGGCTAATTCTTTTTCGTATCCCCCTTCTTTTGAAAGTAGTAAACCCATGATGGTGGAAAGGAGCGCAGCGATGGCACCCGCTGCTAAAATGATTTTAATACCAGGTCTTAGGTTGGAATTAAAATTTTTGAAAGTGAAAATTTCGAGTATCGCGGCAAACAAAAGTAAAGCAACTGGAAAATGAACTGCAACAGGGTGTAGTCGGCCCAAAAAACGCCAAAGCCAAAATAAACCATTTGCTGTGCTGGGTTCGTTGGATGCTGCATATCCATTCAATGAAATTTGTAATAAACAAATCAATATCATTGAACTTATTACAAGGACTAATTTTTTTCTAGGGAACTTATTTTTATGGGTCTGTTTCATAAGCGATGCTGATTTAAAGATAAAGAAAAATGTTCTCTATCCATAAATAGGGACCGCTTTTGATAAAATGCCGACTTAGTTGGACTTTTTGGTTGATTTAGGCGTTTTTTTCTTTGTTTTCTTACTTACTAAAAAATGGGATGTTTTAATAAAGTCTTTAACTATTTTGGCAGGAATCTGCCTATTAATGATCAGGGTATTCCAATGTATTTTATTCATATGGTATCCCGGTAAAATAAATTGGGGGTAGTCTTCTTTTTGTATAATGATTTGCTCTGGGTCTGCTTTATAGTTGACTGAAATGGGTTCGGACCTTAAATTAAGGACAATAAATATTTTTCCATTCGTTTTTACTACAATCGTATCTGGCCCAAAGGGAGTACTTTCTTCTGAATCAGGAAGTTGTAATGCGTAGTCTAGTATTTCATCAATTTCCATAACCTTTTATTATTTAAACAATATTTTAAACGAATTTAGCATTTATAATCAAGTGAATGAGTGCATTAAAAAATTTTGAACTTACGAAGGACACCATTTTAGAAAATGAACGTGTATTGTTGAGGCCTTTAGCGCTTGCAGATATAACCTTTTTAGAAAAATATGTGCTAGAGGAACCAGCGTTATGGAAATTCTCATTGGTGGCGATTCAAAACAAAATAGATCTAGAAAAATACATTCAGGATGCCCTCCATGCTAGAAGTCAGCAAACAGCCTATCCATTTATTGTATTTGATAAATTAACACAAAGCTATGTGGGGTCTACCCGATTTTATGACATACAATTGGCAAATGGAACAACACAGTTGGGCTATACTTGGTATAGTCAAAAAGTATGGGGATCTGGATTAAATCAACATTGTAAATTTTTGCTTTTGCAATTTGCTTTTGATCAAATTGGACTAAAGAGGGTAGAGTTGAGGGCAGACAATAATAATAAAAGAAGTATTGCTGCTATGAAAAAAATAGGATGCACTGTTGAAGGGGTATTAAGAAATCATTTACCCATGCCCAATGGAACAAGGCGGGATAGTATTGTTCTGAGTATTTTAAAAGAAGAATGGGAAGTTGAACTGAAGCAAAAATTAGAGGCGCAATTAAAGTAAAGTTCCTTGTAAGAATAAATAAGCTAAACTAAAATAAATAAGTATTGCGGTTACATCCACTAAAGTAGCAACAAATGGCGCTGAAGAAACAGCAGGGTCAGCACCTAATCTTTTTAATACAATGGGTAACATAGAACCTGTAATGGTTCCCCAAATAACAACTCCTAAAATAGTGAAACCAATAGTAGTAGCGATCAATAGCCAATGGGCGCCGTAAAATCCAGGAACAATCATATGCCATGCTGTTACTCTGAAAAATCCAAGTACGCCAAGTAATGCGCCTAATAAAGTTCCGCTTATAATTTCTCTTCTTAATATTTTCCACCAATCTGCAATGGTAATTTCACCCACGGACATGGCTTGTATGATCAAAGTGGATGATTGGGAGCCAGAATTACCACCAGTAGATAATATTAATGGAATAAAACTAGCTAATACTAATACTTTGGCTAATTCATCTTCAAAATACCCCATGGCGGTTGCGGTAAATAATTCACCAATAAATAAAACCACCAACCATGTAATTCTTTTTTTAAATAATTTAAAAATAGAAATATCTAAATAAGGTTCGTTTAATGCTTCCGTACCTCCCATTTTTTGCATATCCTCGCTAAACTCCTCATTGGTTACCCATAAGATATCATCAATGGTTACAATTCCTAATAATACATCGTTGTCATCTACGACAGGAATAGCGGTTCGGTTATTCATTTTAAAAACCTGACTAGCGTGCTCCTGATCATCATATACATTGAGTGCTACAAAACGGCCATCAATAATATCAGACACAATATCTTCAGGTTTGGCTAATAATAAATCTCTAATTCTTATGTCATCAATGAGTCCCCCTTTTTCATCAATAATATATATGACATCAATGGTTTCCGAATTTTTACCATACTTACGAATAGTTTCAATGACTTGCGCTACAGTATATTGAGGATAAACATATACATAGTCGGGAGTCATCAAACGACCTACGCTATCCTCCGGATAACCCAATAAGGACAAAGTTATTTTTCTTTCTTCTGGGTCTAGTAATTTAATTAAATCACGGATGGCCGCTTTGGGTAATTCTTCTAAAAAGTCGGTACGGTCATCTGGAGGAAGTTCATTTAAAATTTTAGCTGTTTTACGAGCGGGCAATTCCTTAATGATGTCTTTTTGTTGGTTGATATCGAGAATCTTAAAAACACTTACCGCACGATGCACGGTCATATTATCGATAATAGTAGCCTCCTGTTGGGGAAATTCATTCACCAATTCAACAACATCACTGATGTTTTGCTCATCTAAAAATTCTTTTAGTAGATGTGTATCCTCTTTGGAAATTATTTCCAAGAAAAGATCCGATAAATTGATTTCTTCTTTTAATTCATCCAACATGCATGCAAGTTACGAAAAATTATAAAGGATATATTATATTTATGTCATGATTCTACCTATTATAACCATAGCACCCTCTCCCAAAAGAGGGCGAGGTGTATTTGCAACAGAACGCATCTCAATAAATACGACTATTGAAATAGCGCCCGTCATTGTATTAAGTAAGGAGGATCGGCAGAAAGTGGAACAAACCCTTTTGTATGATTATATATTTGAATGGGGTGAGGATCAAAAATTAGCAGCAGTCGCATTAGGATATGTATCCATTTATAATCATGCAGTGCATCCAAACTGTATGTATGATATGAACGAGGAGGATCAAACCATTTCTATTATTACGCTAAAAGATATCGAAATAGGGGATGAATTATTTATCAATTATAATGCAGAGACAGAGGAGGCTTCCCCTGTTTGGTTTGAGCAACATTAATTATTGATATACGCGTACAAAATCAATGACCATTTGTGCGGGAAGCGCTTTTTCGTCTATGGTGAATCCTGAGTAATTGCCACCCACAGCAATATTTAAAAGTAAATAGATGGGATCATCAAAGGGCCAACTGGGTTTACCTTTACTATCATTATTAAAAGTTAACAAGTCTTTGCCATCAATGGAAATGGTCATTTTATTTTTATCCCAATCTAGTTGGTAATTATGAAAAGCATCCCCATAATCTGGGATATCAATTGAAGCGGTTTTTTGAGTTCCTAAAATCCAATTATTACTTTTTGTATGAACAGATACTTGAACTTTTCCAGGCCTAGTTCCGGTATGTTCCATTATATCTATCTCCCCACAAAGTGGCCAACCAATAGCTTTGTTATCAATATTATTTCCTAACATCCAAATGGCAGGCCATATGCCTACTCCTTTTGGAATTTTTGCACGCACTACAATACGACCATAGGTCCAACTTGCTTTGCCTCGAGTCACTAATCTAGCCGAAGTATATTGTCGGCCACCTAATTTTTGATGGAGCGCAGTTAAGATTAAATAACCACCACTTACTTTTGCATTGGATAAAGAATCATTGGTATAATATTCAAGTTCATTATTTCCCCAGCCATTATTTCCAGTTCCAATGTCATAAGCCCATTTTGATTTATTGGGTAATCCAGGGATATCAAATTCATCTGACCAAACTAATTTTTTGACCGTGTCAATAAGTAAAGGGTTAGAAATAGTAGAAATGGAGTGGCCATTTGCATTTTGCGAAAAGAAGAAAGGAGTAATTGCAATCAGAATCAAAGTAGTAGGGCTTAATCGCATTCTGTAGGTATATTAGGTGTTTTTTAGTAGCGTTGAACAGCTAATTTACTGACATTAAAGCATTTTAATTCACTTTTTTGTTGGGTATTATATAAAAGGGTTGTAATTTCGCCCTATGAACTTAAATAACCATACACATCATCATTTTCTAACCAATAGGTAAGCTAAGGGTGTAGGTATGTTTTAATATTTATACAAAGGGCTTACTCACGAGTAGGCCCTTTTTTAATGACTATAATTCAAATTTATGATGCGATTAAAATTAGCGATTCAAAAATCGGGACGATTACATGAGGATTCCATTAGAATGTTAAAGGAATGTGGTATTGACATTGAAAATGGAGTAAATAAATTAAAAGCAGTAGCGACCAATTTCCCATTGGAGTTGTTTTTTTTAAGAGATGACGATATTCCTCAATATGTAGAAGATGGAGTCGCAGATATTGGATTTGTGGGTGAAAATGTGGTGTATGAAAAAGCAAAAAAGGTAGAAGTATCCTATAAATTAGGTTTCGGCAAATGCAGATTAAGTTTTGCTGTCAACAAAAACGAAACATTCACAGGGCCTAGTTATTTGTCTGGAAAAAAAATAGCAACAAGTTATCCTGTTTTGGTGCAACAATATTTAGATGAACATAATATTCAAGCTGAGATTCATGAAATTAGTGGAAGTGTGGAAATTGCACCTGGCATTGGTTTAGCGGATGTTATATGTGACTTAGTTAGTAGCGGTTCTACCTTATTTATGAATGGATTAAAGGAAGCCGATACCATTTTAAATTCTCAAGCAGTTTTAATAAAGCGTCTAGGTTTAAATGAGGAATCGGCGGCCATTTTAAATAAATTATTGTTTAGGATCGAGTCGGTTAAAAAAGCAAAGAATAATAAATATGTTTTATTAAATGCTCCTAATGAAAATTTAGAAAAAATTGTTGCTCTATTACCAGGCATGAAAAGTCCGACGGTAGTGGCATTAGCAACACCAGGCTGGAGCAGCGTTCATAGTGTTATTGCAGAATCTGATTTTTGGGATATCATTGAAAAATTAAAATTAGCAGGAGCTGAAGGCATATTAGTTGTACCTATCGAAAAAATGATTTTATAATGATGAAAGTAATCAAGGAGCCTATTCAAAAAGATTGGCCCGTACTATTAGAGCGGCCCGTTATTGACGCATCACATTTGCAGCAAAAGGTGAAAGCGATTATGGAGCAAATAGCTTTAAAAGGCGATGAGGCGATCAAGTCGTATACTTTAGAATTTGACAAAGTAGCCATCAGTCAAACTAAAGTAAGTGCCAAAAAAATTGCGGCAGCTGAAAAGGAATTAACTGCGAGTTTAAAAACCGCCATTCAGTTGGCTAAGGTGAACATTGAAGTATTTCATGAAAATCAAATTCAAAAAGTAGAACGCATCGAAACAATGCCTGGTGTTTGGTGTTGGAGAAAATCTATTGGTATTGAAAAAGTAGGCATCTATATTCCTGGCGGCACTGCTCCATTATTTTCGACTGTTTTAATGTTGGGTATTCCAGCAAAAATGGCGGGGTGTAAGGAGATCATTTTGTGCACGCCTCCCAATGAGCAAGGCGAAATTCATCCGGCTATTTTGTATGCCGCTTCCTTGGTGGGTGTTACAGCCATTTATTCCATCGGAGGTGTGCAAGCTATTGCTGCTATGGCTTTGGGTACAGCATCGGTTCCTAAAGTCAATAAAATATTTGGTCCAGGTAATCAATATGTTACGGCCGCAAAACAAATGGTACAACAAATGGGAGTTGCCATCGACATGCCAGCAGGTCCTAGTGAGGTTTGCGTTTTGGCAGATGAAAATGCAGTGCCTTCTTTTGTTGCTGCTGATTTATTATCACAGGCCGAACATGGTGCAGATAGTCAAGTATTATTAGTTGCTAATTCTTTAGCAATGGTGACCGAGATTCAAAAAGAATTGGATACGCAATTAATTGGTTTACCAAGAAAAGATTTAGCGATACAAGCGCTTAGTCATTCAAAAGCCATCATATTATCACAACAAGAGGATGCTATTGCATTGATTAATGAATATGCACCTGAGCATTTAATTTTAGCTGTTGATAATGCAGCGCAGGTTGCTGAAAAAATAGTGAATGCAGGTTCGGTATTTATTGGCAATTATTCGCCTGAATCGGTGGGTGATTATGCAAGTGGCACCAATCATACTTTACCAACCAATGGTTTTGCCAAAGCATATAGTGGTGTAAGTATGGATAGTTTTGTAAAAAAAATTACCTTTCAGCAATTAACAGAAAGGGGATTGATGAATATTGCACCTACTGTTATTGAAATGGCAGATGCGGAAGGGTTAAGGGCGCATAGCAATGCTGTTTCAGTTCGATTAAATTGGATTAAATCTAAAATCTAGACCATGCAGTTTGATATCAAAAAAATAGTTCGTCCAAATATTGAAACTTTAAAAGCGTATTCATCGGCTAAAGATGAATATACAGGTGAAGCCAGTGTTTTATTAGATGCGAATGAAAACAGCTTAGGATCTCCATTGACAAAATGGTATAATCGCTATCCAGATCCTTATCAAAAACAAGTAAAAGAAAAAATCGCTTACATAAAACAAATTCCGGCGTCTAAAATATTTTTAGGAAATGGGAGTGATGAATGTATCGATATATTGTTTAGGACATTTTGTGTGCCAGGTCAGGATAATATAATCATCTGCCCTCCCACTTATCCCATGTATGAAGTAAATGCGAATATTAATAATATCGAGATCAAATCAGCACCCTTACTTCCCGATTATCAATTAAATGTGGCACATATAGAACAGTTGGTTGATGATCATACAAAAATCATTTGGATCTGCTCTCCTAATAATCCTACTGGAAACTCATTAGATCGAATTGATATTGAAACTATTTTAAATCATTTCAATGGATTGGTGGTAGTGGATGAAGCCTATATTAATTTTTCAAAACAAAAATCTTTTACCTCCTCATTAATTGACTATCCAAATTTAATTGTGTTGCAAACATTGAGTAAAGCATGGGGATTAGCCGGTTTGCGTTTGGGCATGTGTTTTGCTAGTGAATCGATTGTGGCATACATGAATAAAGTAAAAGCACCTTATAATATAAATATAGTAACGCAGGAATTGGCATTAGTTGCACTTGATGAAGTAGGACAAGTAAACGATATGATCCAACATTTAGTAGACATGCGTATTGCGTTAGCCGAAGTGATACAAGGGATTCCCCATGTTGAAAAAGTATACCCTTCTGACACCAATTTTTTATTGGTTAAAATCCCACAAGCCAGTCAATTGTATCGATACTTATTGACACAAGGAATTGTAGTTCGAGATAGGTCCAGTCTTGAAAATTGTTCAGATAGTTTAAGAATAACGGTAGGAACAGAACAAGAAAATACACAATTAGTGGATGCTATGGCGAAATGGATCGAATTGACATTCGCAAATGACTAGATATTCTATTAATTTATTAAATTACATATTCAATCAATTTTAATTATAACAAACAATAACACATGAAGAAAATAATTTATTTCTTATTTCTATTTTTGTTTTGCATTGGAATATTTGCAAATGCACAAGATAATGCTGGATTAACTTTACCTGCCGGTTTTAAAGCAAATTTATTTGCTGAAAATATTGGTGGTGCAAGGCATATTGCTATAACAAAAAACGGAGTTGTTTTTGCAAAATTAAATCGTGCTAATAAACAAGGTCAATCTATTGTTCGATTAGAAGATGCTAATAAGGATGGTGTTGCAGATAAAATAACTGGCTTGGCTAATTATGGAGGTACTGGTATTTATTTAAATGGAAATAATTTGTATGCTAGTTCAAATGAAGCCATTTTTAAATATGAATTAAACAATAATGATGAGGTATTGAATCCACTTAGTCCAGTGACAGTAGTGAGTGGTCTTATTAATCGTCGTCAACATGAATCAAAGTCAATTACTTTTGATAAAGCGAATCATATATATGTAAACATCGGTGCTTACTCTAATGCTTGTCAAGAACAAGACAGAACACCTGGTTCAAAAGGTAAGATGCCATGTCCAATTTTGGATTCCGCAGGGGGCATTTGGAAATTTGATGGTAATAAGGAGAATCAGACTTATGGAGATGGTATTCGATATGCAACTGGATTAAGAAATGTAGTAGGGCTAGATTGGAATACGCAAACGAATAAATTATATGTTTCACAACATGGTCGCGACCAGTTAAATACTTTTTTCCCAAGTTTGTATACCGATGCTCAAAATGCAGAATTACCTGCAGAAACATTTTATGAAATCAATGAAGGAGACAATGCAGGCTGGCCTTATATTTATTATGATCCTAGTCAACATAAAAAAATTGTATCACCAGAATATGGTGGAGATGGACAAAAAGAAGGAGCTAGTAATTTTATAAATCCTGCAGTTGCCTTCCCAGCCCATATGGCACCCATGGCTGTATTATTTTATACAGGAAACCAATTCCCTGCAAAATATAAAAATGGAGCATTTATTACTTTTCATGGCTCATGGAATAGAGCTCCCTTACCTCAGGAAGGATTTTTTGTCGCATTTGTTCCATTTAAAAATGGAAAGGCAACAGGCGAATGGGAAATTTTTGCGAATGGTTTTGCTGGAACCATTGATGGCGCAAAAGTGACAAGTACCAATAAAGCAAAAGCAAGACCATGTGGTTTGGCACAAGGGCCTGATGGATCAATCTATGTAAGTGATGATACGAAAGGCGCTATTTTTAAAATTAGTTATAATAAATAAGTAATTTAAAATGGTGCAATATAAAGGGAAGGGCATTTTTTTGATATGCATGTTGTTATTTGGTTTATCACAAAGCATTCAAGCACAAAATGTCATCAATGGAAAAAAGATTTATGAAACTAGATGCTTGGTTTGTCACCAAGCAGATGGGGGTGGGGTGCCCAATATGAATGCACCTTTGGATGGCTCCACCAATGTGGTTGGAAATGATATTGGTAGGCTAGTTAAGATTATAAAAAATGGATTTAACGAAAAGATAGAATTAGATGGCAATTATTATAGTAATGACATGACACCTAATCCTGATTTATCGGACGTTGCAATAGCAGATGTTTTAAGTTATATCAGAAATAGTTGGAGTAATAAAGCATCTATAGTAACAATAGTACAAGTAAAAAATGCCAATAAAGGCAATCAAAAAAAAATTTCGAAATAAACTCAATAATCATGCGACCTATTTTATTCATTGATCGAGATGGCGTTATTTTAGAAGAACCTAAAACAGATTTTCAAATTGATCATATTGAAAAAACGAGTTTTGTTCCTGGGGTCATCACTAATTTGCACAAAATTGCAACTGAATTAGGTTACTATAAAGTAATGGTCACCAATCAAGACGGTTTAGGAACCTCATCTTATCCAACAGAACAATTTGAACCCTTACAACAATTAATGTTGAGAACATTAGCAGCAGAAGGGTTTGTATTTGATGAAATAAAAATCGATACTAGTTTTGCTAAAGACAATGCACCCACTAGGAAGCCGGGTACTGGACTTGTCCAACATTTATTAAACAATGAATCATTTGATATTGCCAACTCTTTTGTCATTGGAGACAGGTGGAGTGATATTGCGCTTGCTAAAAATATGGGTTGCAAAGCCATTTATTTAAAATCAGATCTTCATTCATTAACAGAGGATCAAGAAAAGGAACTTAGAAGTACCATTGTATTTGAAACCAATAGTTGGTCTGGTATTTATTCATTTCTTAAATTAGGATTGCGACTGGTAAAACACGAACGCAATACCAAAGAGACAAAAATTAAAATCGCCCTCAATATGGATGGAAGGGGCCATGCTCATATTCATACTGGTCTTGGTTTTTTTGATCATATGCTAGAACAAATTGCGAGACATGGATCAATTGATTTAGACATTCAGTGCGAAGGTGATTTACATATTGACGAACACCACACCATTGAAGATGTGGGTATCGCGTTAGGTGAGGCTTTTGCAAAAGGGTTGTCAGATAAAAGAGGAATGGAAAGATATGGTTATGCTTTACCAATGGATGAGGCCGAGGCCAAAGTATTGATTGATTTTGGGGGTCGTAATTGGTTGGTTTGGGACGCCAATTTTACGAGAGAGAAGGTAGGGGAAATGCCTACTGAAATGTTCTTCCATTTTTTCAAATCATTCAGCGATGCTGCCAAAGCCAATCTTAATATTAGTTGTAAGGGAGAAAATGAACACCATAAAATAGAGGCCATTTTTAAAGCTTTCGCGAAGGCCATCAAAATGGCAGTGCACCGCAATCCTAATAATGACCAATTGCCAAGTACAAAAGGGGTTTTATAGGTTTTGGACTAACAACTGATAGGTTATCTGGCCTTTATTTGGATTTATAATTTCATTGTCTTAAATTTGCGATACGATGATAAAAACAAACAATATTTGGTGGTGGCATACAAACTCCGTTGGGGTACTGTAGTGACATAACTATATTGTCAAATGATACATGAACCCTAACAGCAATGTTGGGGTTTATTTTTTTAATAAATGAAAGGGGGAATATGAAAAAGGTTATGATTCAAACTGAGGTCACTAAAATGTTGGCCGATACTTTTACACCTGTAGGTATTTACTTAAGGTTAAGAGATCGTTTTCGTGACACTATATTACTAGAAAGCACCGATTCGCATGCTGCCGAAAATAGCTATTCCTTTATTGGTGTGAATGCGATTGGAGGTATCGAAATTTCATCTTTGAATCAAATTGAATTTAAGTATCCCAATCAGGAGCCAGAAAAAGAGACCATCAAAAATGTACACGATGCACCCGATCGTATTTGGTCTTATATGCAACAATATGAAATGCAAAGTACCAATATTAAGGAGGCTTCCTTTGGACAAGGTTTATATGGGTATACAACTTATGACGCCATTCCTTTTTTTGATACCATTGAGTTTAAAAAGGAAGAAAACATTATTCCCTTAATGCGATATAGATTATATCAGTATGTTATTGCATTTAATCACTTTAAAGATGAAATATTTATTTGTGAAAATAAATTAGCTGGAGTGGATTCGGAATATGAGGCACTATTGTCTTATATCAAAAGTAAAGACGTACCTCAATATCCCTTTTTTATAAAAGGAACCGAAACGGTGAATCAGACCGATGAGGAGTTTAAAAAAGTAGTAGAACAAGGTATCAAGCATTGTATGAGAGGGGACGTGTTTCAAATTGTATTGAGCAGGCGTTTTCAGCAATCTTTTCAAGGCGATGAATTCAATGTATATCGCACTTTAAGAAATATTAATCCTTCTCCTTATTTATTCTTTTTTGATTATGGTGATTATAAATTAATGGGGTCATCTCCTGAGGCGCAAATAATTATTAAAAAAGGGAAAGCAGTCGTACATCCTATTGCAGGTACTTTTAAACGAAGTGGAGATGAGGCAGTTGATGCAATAATGACACAAAAATTACTGGATGATCCTAAAGAAAACGCCGAACATGTGATGTTGGTTGATTTAGCTCGAAATGATTTAAGTAGGGTTTGTAGCGAAGTCCGTGTTAAACAATATCGCCAAGTACATTATTATAGTCATGTGATACATTTAGTGAGTGAAGTAGAAGGTACGGTTGCAAAAAATGCCAATCCTTTTCAGTTGGTTTCAAAAACTTTTCCAGCAGGAACCTTAAGTGGTGCTCCTAAATTTAAGGCCATGCAATTGATTGATTCAATGGAACCTACTAAACGCTCTTATTATGGAGGTTGTATTGGTTTTGTTGGTTTTGATGGTAGCTGTAATCAAGCCATTATGATTCGTACTTTTTTAAGTCAACAAAACACCCTCACTTATCAAGCAGGCGCTGGAGTGGTTGCTGCGAGCGTACCAGAAAATGAATTACAGGAAGTGAATAATAAATTAAATGCATTAAAGACAGCCATATTGATGGCTGAAAAAATTCATGCATAAAATGTTGCATTACTACAAAAAATAAAAAATGAAAATATTAGTTTTTGATAATTACGATTCCTTTACTTATAACTTAGTTCAGTTGATTAAGGAAATAGCACCTAGCTCAATGGTCGAAGTGTATCGTAATGATGAAATTGCTTTAGAGCAAGTGAAGGGATATGATAAAATATTACTTTCTCCTGGCCCAGGTTTGCCATCGGAGTCAGGTTTGTTATTAGACTTGATTAAAGAATATGCAGCCAGTAAATCCATTTTGGGTGTGTGTTTAGGGCAGCAAGCTATTGGTGAATCATTTGGCGGGAAATTGACGAATTTAGCAAAAGTGTATCATGGTATTGCAACCCCAGTCACCTTAACAAATCCATCATCTTTATTTGAAGGATTGCCTTCCACGTTTAATGTAGGGCGTTATCACAGCTGGGTAGTGGATGAAATTAATTTTCCATCTGAATTAACGATTACTTCAATAGATGAAAATGGATACATCATGTCATTAGAGCATAAGCAATATGATGTAAAGGGAGTACAGTATCATCCCGAAAGTGTTCTCACTCCAGAGGGCGGAAAAATTATCGGCAATTGGTTAAAAATATAATCCAATAGGAATTGCTAAAATGATTTAAAATCGAATATCAAACCAAGATGAAAAAAATATTACAATATTTATTTGAACATAAAACCTTAACAAGGACTCAGGCGATGGAAGTATTGCTTGATATTTCAAATGAAAAATACAATGAGCATGAGATCACCTCTTTTATTACGGTGTATTTAATGCGAAGTATAACCATTGATGAATTATTGGGATTTAGAGATGCTTTATTGTCCTTAGCAGTGAAAGTGAATTTAGGTGTTGATAATGCGATTGACATTGTAGGAACGGGGGGAGATGGCAAGGATACTTTTAATATTTCAACATTAGCTTGTTTTATAGTAGCTGGTGCAGGACAGCCTGTAGTGAAACATGGAAATTATGGCGCTTCGAGTGTGAGTGGTGCTTCCAATGTGATGGAACAACTTGGATATACATTTAAAAACAAAGAAGCAGCTTTGTCGAAGGAAGTAAATGAGGCAGGGATTTGTTTTTTACATGCACCCTTGTTTCACCCAGCTTTGAAAGCAGTAGGTCCCATGAGAAGAAATATAGGAGTGCGCACTTTCTTCAATATGCTTGGCCCCATTGTGAATCCTGCACAACCTAAATTTCAATTAATTGGCGTTTATAATTTAGAAATGGCAAGAATTTATAATTATGTATTACAATTATTAGATAAGGAATTTACTTTAATTCATAGTTTGGATGGATATGATGAAATTTCATTGACAACGGATACCAAAATAATTACGAATAAAGGAGAGTCCATTAAAACACCTTATGAATTAGGAAAGAAAAAAGTGTTTGCTTCCGAATTGCATGGAGGTACTACAGTGCAAGAAGCAGCTGCTATTTTTAAAACTATAATAGAAGGCAAAGGCAGCTGGTCTCAAAATGCGGTGGTATTAGCCAATGCCGCAATGGCATTACATGTGACTGGGAAGTATCAAAATTATGATGCTGCTTTTCAGGCAGCAGTGACTAGTTTGGAATCAGGCGCGGCGAATCAGTGTTTACAAAAATTAATAAGTCTACAATGAGCCAAAATATTTTAGCAAAAATAGTAGCACAAAAATTAGGTGAAGTAGCCCTTCGCAAACAAGAAGTAAGTATTGCGCAACTTGAGGCTATGCCATTGTTTGGTAAAAAAGCCTATTCTTTAAAATCGAATATACTAGATAAAAATAAAACGGGCATCATTGCCGAATTTAAGCGACAATCTCCGTCCAAAGGCATTATTAATAATACAGCACAAGTGCATGAAGTCACCAAGGCTTATTCCAATTTTGGCGCTTCAGGTATTTCCGTTTTAACCGACCAGCCCTTTTTTGGAGGTAGCTTAGCCGATTTGTCAATCGCCGTTCAACATACTACACCCGTGTTAAGAAAGGAATTTATTATTGATGAATTTCAAGTGATTGAAGCCAAAGCCTATGGTGCATCAGTAATTTTATTAATTGCTTCATGTTTAACACCTGCTGAAACAGAATTATTAGCCGGTACAGCTAAGGAATTAGGTATGGAAGTGCTATTAGAATTACATGATGCATCTGAATTAGAATATATCTGTGATGAGGTTGATTTTGTGGGTATTAACAATCGTAGTTTAAAATCTTTCGAAGTAAATATTGAACATTCATTACAATTAAGGAGTCAATTGCCAAAAAATAAATTAAGTATTGCCGAAAGCGGCATTTATGATATAGCTACTTTTGAATTATTAAAAAAAGAAGGGTTTGATGGATTTTTAATGGGGGAGTATTTTATGAAACAGGATAATCCTGCAGCAGCTTTTGAATTATTTGTATCACAAATTAAAACGAATAGCAATGCATTATAAAGTGTGTGGCATTACCCAAATTGAACAAGCTAATGCATTAGACAGTATGGGTGTGGACTATATTGGCTTTATATTTTACCCTTCATCAAAAAGGTATATATTAAGCTCCTTAAACTTTGATGATCTTGCAAATTTTAAACCAACTCATTCCAAAAAAGTGGGCGTATTTGTTAATGAAACAGCAGTAAAAGTATTGGAGATAGTAGAAAAGGCAAAATTGGATTTGGTCCAGTTGCATGGGGAAGAAGATATTGAGTATTGCAAACTCATTGAAAAAGTAGTTCCTGTGATAAAGGTTTTCAGAGTAGGAAATGTAGTACCTGATTTTACAGCATTTGAGCAAGCGGCTTCCTATTATTTGTTTGATACAGATAGTGCTTTGTATGGGGGTACTGGACAACATTTTAATTGGGAGTTAATAAAAAATACTGCAATTCAAAAGCCTTATTTTTTAAGTGGAGGAATTGGCCCCCATGATGTTCAAGGTATTGAAGTAATGCAAAAAACAAAAGCAGGAAAGGATTTGAGGGCGATAGATATTAATAGCCAATTTGAAACAACACCTGGGATTAAAAATTTAGAAATGATTAAAACTTTTATAGATGTCCATATTTAACACACAAAATGATTACCAAACACCAAGTGCAGAAGGTTACTATGGTGAATTTGGAGGCGCCTTTATTCCTGAGATGCTTTATGAGAATGTGGCAACATTACAATCTCAGTATTTAAAAATTATGCAGGATCCATCTTTCAAGGCAGAAGTTGCTGCTTTATTAAAAGATTATGTAGGAAGACCTACGCCTCTTTTTTTAGCTGAAAGGTTGAGCAAGGAAATAGGAGCTACCATTTATTTAAAGCGAGAGGATTTGTGTCATACCGGCGCTCATAAAATTAATAATACCATTGGTCAAATTATTTTAGCACAAAGATTAGGAAAAACTAAAATTATTGCAGAAACTGGGGCAGGACAACATGGTGTTGCTACTGCAACAGTTTGTGCTTTAAAAGGGATGGAATGTGTCGTGTACATGGGTGAAAAAGATATTGAAAGACAAGCTCCTAATGTAGCTAGAATGAAAATGTTAGGTGCAAAAGTAGTGCCTGCAAAAAGCGGAAGTAAAACTTTAAAAGATGCCACAAACGAAGCCATTCGCGCATGGATCAATGAACCTAATGAAACACATTATATTATTGGTAGTGTAGTTGGGCCGCATCCTTATCCGGATATGGTGGCTCGTTTTCAAAGTGTGATTAGTGAAGAAATTAAAACTCAATTAAAACAAAAAACAGGCAATGAACTTCCAACACATGTGGTGGCTTGTGTGGGTGGCGGTAGTAATGCAGCGGGCGCTTTTTATCATTTTTTAAATGAGGCCACTGTTGCATTAATTGCTGTAGAAGCAGCAGGGCATGGAGTACATTCAGGTTTAAGTGCGGCAACAACACAATTAGGTACGCATGGCATTTTGCATGGTAGTAAAAGTATAGTGATGCAAACAAAGGATGGTCAAGTGGTAGAACCACATAGCATTTCTGCTGGTTTGGATTATCCTGGAATTGGACCCTTACATGCTTATTTATATGAAAGCAAAAGAGGTACTTTTTTAAGTGCCACCGATGAGGAGGCTTTGGCTTCTGCTTTTCATATTTCAAAAACGGAAGGAATTATTCCTGCATTAGAAACCGCACACGCTTTTTCGGTTTTGCCAAAGTTGAATTTAAAACCAACGGATGTGGTGGTGGTATGTTTAAGTGGAAGAGGCGATAAGGATTTAGATACCTACATGAAATACATTAAAGATTAAAGCATTACAATTATGTCAAGGTTAGAAATATTATTCCAAAAGCAATCAAAGCGGGTTTTAAATGTGTATTGCACTGCGGGCTATCCAAATTTAAATAGCACACTGCCCGTTATGGAAAGTTTACAAAGCAATGGGGCCAATATTATAGAATTAGGCATGCCTTATAGTGATCCTTTGGCGGATGGCGAAGTTATTCAGTCTAGCAGCCAAATGGCATTAAATAATGGGATGACGATAGAAGTTTTGTTTGAACAACTAAGCAGCATGCGCAATACCATTCATTTACCTGTGGTGTTGATGGGGTATATGAATCCGATTTTACAATATGGGTTTGAGGCATTTTGTAAAAAAGCAAAACAAGTTGGTATTGATGGACTCATTTTACCTGATTTGCCTTTGTATGAATTTGAAAATGGGTATGGAAAAATTATTTCGGAGAATGGGTTGGATTTTATCTTTTTAGTAACACCCGAAACGCCCGAAACAAGACTTAGAAAACTTGATAGTTTAAGCACTGGATTTTTATATGCAGTAAGTTCTTCTGCTACTACTGGTAAGGACAAAGATTTTTCTAAAGTAGCACAATATTTACAACGTATCACCTCGATGGGTTTAAAGAACCCTATTTTGGTAGGATTTGGAATCAAAGACAAAGAAAGCTTTGACGCTGTTAATGTATATACCAATGGTGCCATTATTGGGTCGGCTTATATTAGTGCATTATTAAAAGGGGGTGACATTGAGCAATGCACAAAGCAATTTTTAAATGAAGTATTAGGTAATTAAAATAGAATGAGAATAGTTATCATACAATACAACGCGGGCAATATTCAATCTGTACTTTATGCATTGGAGCGAATAGGAGTGTCGGCCATTGTTACTGATCATGCAGATTTGATTCAAACTGCCGATAAAGTTATATTCCCAGGAGTAGGGGAAGCCAGTACTGCAATGCAATATTTAAAAGAGCGAAAACTAGATACACTTATTAGTGAATTAAAACAACCTGTTTTAGGTATATGCTTGGGGATGCAATTAATGTGCAAGCATTCCTGTGAAAATAATACCCCCTGTATGGGCATTTTTGATGAACAAGTACAACTATTTTCAAGTTTGGATCCAAAAATAAAAGTACCCCAAATGGGATGGAATAATATACATCATTTAAAAACGAGTTTATTCACTGGGGTGCCAGAAGATAGTTATGCCTATTTTGTACATGGCTATTATGCAACAATAGGTACTCATACCATTGCAACTACTGATTATATCCAGCCCTATAGTGCTGCATTACAAAAGGATAATTTTTATGGAGTACAATTTCATCCTGAAAAGTCGGCCATTATCGGCGAACAAATTTTAAAAAACTTTATCACAATTTAATATTACAACCCAACAATGCAAATTATTCCAGCCATAGATATTATTGATGGTAAATGTGTCCGATTAACAGAAGGAGACTATACGCAAAAAAAAATTTACAATGAAGATCCATTGGAAGTGGCAAAGGCTTTTGAGGGAATTGGATTAATGCGCTTGCATTTAGTGGATTTAGATGGAGCGAAAGCTGGACAGGTAGTCAATTGGAAAGTATTAGAAAAAATTGCCAATGGAACAAAATTAAAAATTGATTTCGGAGGAGGGATTAAAACCGAACCAACTTTAAAAACAGTGATGGATGCAGGAGCTACTTTTGCAACAATTGGAAGTTTAGCTGTCAAAAGCCCTGATTTATTTCAAGAATGGATCGCTCGATTTGGCGCACCCATTTTTATGTTGGGCGCAGATGTAAATGAGGAGAAAATTGCCATTGGCGGTTGGCTAGAAAAAACAAACATCACTGTATTTGATTTTGTTAAATTATATATGAATAAGGGAGTAACACAAATATTTTGTACCGATATACAAAAGGATGGCAAACTACAAGGCCCTTCTATAGCGCTTTATAAAAAGATATTAGAACAATTCCCTTCATTACATTTAATTGCAAGTGGGGGCGTGAGCTGTTTAGATGATTTAATTGAGCTTGAAGAGATAGGTTGTACTGCCGCTATTGTAGGGAAAGCGATCTATGAAAATAAAATAACCATTTCGGAATTAGCTAATTTTAATTAGCGATTAAATTAAACTATGTTAACCAAACGAATAATACCTTGTTTAGATATTAAAGACGGCCGAACGGTAAAGGGGGTCAACTTTGAGCAATTGCGCGATGCGGGCGACCCCATTGAATTAGGGGCATTGTATGCAAGTCAAGGTGCTGATGAATTGGTTTTTTTAGACATTACGGCTACTATTGAAAAGCGCAAAACCCTAAGTGAATTGGTTAATAAAATTGCACACCGTATCAATATTCCATTTACTGTAGGTGGAGGTATAAAAACAGAGGAGGATGTAAGTATATTATTACAAAATGGTGCAGATAAAATTTCAATTAATACAGCAGCTTTTTTAAACCCTAACATCATACAAAGTTTTGCAAAAAATTTTGGTAGTCAATGTGTGGTATTAGCCATTGATACCAAATGCGAGTCAGATGGCCAATGGTATGTATATTTAAATGGAGGTCGTCAAAAAACTGATACCTTAACGACAGAATGGGCAAAGAAGGCAGTAGACTTAGGTGTGGGTGAAATTTTATTAACTTCTATGAATCATGATGGCACCAAAAAAGGGTTTGCTTTAGATATTACAGCTACCTTATCAGAAAGTTTGTCGGTGCCCATTATTGCATCAGGAGGCGGTGGGAATGAAACTCATTTTTATGATGTATTTACCAATGGAAAGGCAGATGCTGCCTTAGCTGCAAGTATATTTCACTATAAGGAATTAGCGATACCTACTTTAAAAAATTATCTACACGAAAAAGGAATACCCATTAGATTATAAACTTTATTTAATTTTAATTATGAATATCAATTTTACAAAATATGCAGATGGACTCGTGCCTGCAATCATTCAAGATGCACAAACCAAAACAGTATTAATGTTAGGTTTTATGAATCAGGCTGCAATAGATCTAACTGTGTCAGAAAAAAAAGTAACCTTTTTTAGTCGAACCAAAAATAGATTATGGACCAAGGGGGAAGAAAGCGGCCATTACCTTCATTATATAAGTATGGAAGTAGATTGTGATCAAGATACTTTGCTAGTTCAAGCGAATCCATCTGGTCCAGTTTGTCATAATGGAACTGCTACTTGTTGGGGCGATGAGGATGCAAGGTCCTTTTTACCCCAACTTGAATCCATAATTGCAGAACGAAAAAATGCAGATCCAGCTTCTTCCTATGTGGCAAGTTTATTTGAAAAGGGAATCAATAAAATTGCTCAAAAAGTAGGGGAGGAAGCAGTTGAATTAGTCATAGAGGCAAAGGATAGTAATCATGATTTGTTTTTAAATGAGTCAGCGGATTTATTATTTCATTACCTTATACTACTTCAAGCAAAGGGATATCAACTTAGTGATGTTAGTGAAATTTTAAAACAAAGGCATAAAAACTAAATTGCCTATCTTTACCAACTGAAATTTAAAAAAAATAAAATGAAGAAATTTATTCTTGCTGTAATTGTTCTTTTTGCATGCAACCACTTAATGGCACAAAAAAGTATCTTAATCAAAGGCGATTTGAAAAATATACCTGATAGCACGTTAGTGACTTTATTAGATGGCATGGCAAACAAGGAAGTGTCTACTGATAAAGTGATTAAAGGGAAATTTACTTTAAAAGGAACAACGCCCATTACTTCTTTTTTTATTATTAGTTTTAGTAAAATGACTGCTAAACTTCCTTTATTTATAAGTAACGATGCACTCAAGATTACAGGAGATATTACGTTGCCTAACAATATTGTTTATGAAGGTTCTGCAAGCCATGCTATTTATATGTCCTATATGAAAGTGTTAAATCCTAAAATGGAAGGATATTTTAAAATTTTAACAGCTATACAATCTGAAAAAAATACTAAAACAAAAGATTCACTTACGCAACTTGCGGAAGTTCAATCAAAAGATTTAGTGGTAACATATGAAGTGATGAGTAAAAAGTATGCTCAGTCCCCTGTAACTACTTTTTTCTTATTTCAATATGCTAATATTTTTCCAGCTGTGAAGGAAAAACTAGGTACTTATTTTGATCAATTACAAGGGGATGCTAAAAAAGGCCCTTTTGCTGAAATACTAGGTAAAACATTGCAATCAATTGGTTTTGGTGCTATCGGATCAAATATGCCAGAATTCAAGCAAAATGATGTGAATGGGAATCCTGTTAGCTTATCATCTTTTAAAGGGAAATATGTATTAGTTGATTTTTGGGCAAGTTGGTGTGGTCCTTGTCGCGCCGAAAATCCAAATGTTGTGAAAGCTTATAATGAGTTTAAAAATAAAAACTTTACCATTTTAAGTGTCAGCTTAGATCAGGATAAAGCTAAGTGGCTGGATGCCATCCAAAAAGATGGTTTAACATGGACGCATGTGAGCGATCTGAAATATTGGAACAATGCTGTTGCCCAACAGTTTGGCATTCAGAGTATTCCTGCTAGTTTCATTATAGATCCAACTGGAAAAATAATTGGAAAGGATTTAAGAGGAGAGGAATTAAGAAATTTTCTAATTCAGAATTTAAAATAAAAATTTTAGCTTTCTTTCTAAAAAGCCTTGAATCACTTCAAGGCTTTTTTATATTCAGCTTCATCGAAACCTAGAGCAATCACTTTATCATTGCTTTCAATCAAAGGTCTTTTTATGATGGAGGTTTTTTCGATCATTAAAGCGATGGCGGCTTTTTGGTTGGTGATTTTAGATTGTAGTTCAGGAGATAATTGTCGCCAAGTAGCCCCTTTTTTATTGAGTAAGGCTTCCCATCCTACTTGTTTACTCCAATTGGTTAAAGTGCCAACCGTAACGCCTAATTTTTTGTAGTCGTGAAATTCATATCCCACTTTATTTGCTTTTAACCAATCTAATGCTTTTTTAACTGTGTTACAATTAGGAATCGCATATACTTTTATGGCACTCATTCGATTTATTTTATGTATTTTTTGCCCAGCCAGCTTTGTGAAATGGGCTGAAGCCAATTTGCTTCCATGTCTGCTTTGGTTGCTACTAAATTATTAAAATATAAGCTGTCTTTTTCTAACAATCCATTTTCAATCGCATAAGCCACTTGTGCAATAGGGATGGTTTGAACTTTATCTTTCACCCAAAATGCTAATAGTTCACGATTAAACATTTGTAAATTAAATCGTTTTTCAATTTCTTTAATGATATGCACCGAGCTGTCTGTGCTACAACCACCGACGCCGGTTTGTGATTCATCCGCCATGAGTATGATAAACTGACCATATAAAATAGTCGCAAATCCTTTTACTTGAGCGCCATGACTTTTCCAGATATCAGTAAAATCTTCTAAAATGGTTTCGATTTCAAAAATTTCCACCATAGAAAACAATCTGTTGGATTGATATATCCATACTTTTGATTGTGGATGAAAATTTGCGGGTAGTATATTAGGTAAGTGAACTGTCATTATGATTAATTTATTGAATGGCTTTTTCTATGATTTCGGCAATGTCTAAAACAGAGGTATTCATATCCTCATCTCTATTTTTAATGCCATCGGTTAACATGGTATTACAAAAAGGACAGGCACTTGCAACAAAATCCGATTTTGTTTCAATGGCTTCATCAGCTCTTTCTGTATTAATTCTTTTATCTCCTTTTTCTTCTTCCTTAAACATTTGAGCGCCACCTGCGCCACAACATAAGCCTTTGGATTTACATCTTTTCATTTCGCGTAATTCCATATCTAAGCTTTCTAATACTTTTCGAGGGGCTTCGTATATTTCATTGGCCCTACCTAAATAACAACTATCATGGTAAGTAATTGATTTTCCTTTCCATTCATTACTGTCTAGTATTTTTATTTTTCCTGAGGAGATCAATTCTTCTAAAAATTGGGTATGATGTATGACGTCATAATTTCCACCCAATGCAGGGTATTCATTTTTTAAGGTATTAAAACAATGTGGGCATGTAGTGACAATTTTTTTTATTTGATAGCCATTCAAAACTTGGATATTCTGATAAGCCATCATTTGAAACATAAATTCATTACCAGCTCGCCTTGCAGGATCGCCTGTGCAAGATTCTTCCTTTCCTAATATAGCGTAACGAATTCCTGCCTTATCTAATATAGTAGCAAAAGCCTTTGTGATTTTTTGAGCGCGTTGATCAAAACTACCTGCACAACCCACCCAAAATAATATCTCAGGTTGCTCTCCATTTGCAGCCATTTCGTCCATTGTCAATACCTTCATATATTTATTTTTATACCTGTTTTGTCCAAGCATCCCGATCATCGGGAGCAAATTTCCAGGGTGCAAAATTATTTTCTATATTACTAAACATGCCATTCCATTCTTGAGGTGCATTACTTTGCTCCATGACCAATGATCTTCTTAATTCCATAATGATATCCAAAGGAGAAATACTGATAGGGCATTCTTCTACACAGGCATTGCATGTAGTGCATGCTCTTAATTCCTCCACACTTATATAATCATGTAATAATGTTTTACCATCTGGAATAAACTGTTTGTTTTGTTGGATATTTTTTGAAATTGATTCAATCCGATCACGGGTCGCCATCATTATTTTACGAGGACTTAATAATTTACCTGTACTTGTAGCCGGGCAAGCTGTTGAACATCTTCCACATTCAGAGCAGCTATAGGCATCCATTAAATTTTTCCAACTTAATTCTGTGGCTTCTTTGGCTCCAAAACTTTCAGGTGCTAATGCATCGGTTGGTGCTAATTCGGGTTGCATTGCATACAATACCTCATTTTGTATAGCGGGCATATTGTGCATGATTCCTTTTGGAATGAGTGGTGCATAATAAGCATTAGGAAAAGCTAATATAATATGTAAGTGCTTTGAATAAGGCAGATAGTTCATGAAAGCATAGATACCTATAATATGCAGCCACCATGCTGACTTTTCGATCAGGTATAAGGTTGGTTCAGTATAAAGTAACCATGGGCTAATTTTACTTGAAATAGTAAATTGATAACTTGTGTCGGTGGCATTCATGAGTAAAAACAAACTCATTAATATAATTTCTGCAATTAAAATATAATTGGCATCCGAACTTGGCCAGCCATTTAAGTCCTTACTTATGAATCTTTTTATTTTTAAAATATTTCGACGAACTAAAAATATAATACAAGCAATGATTACTAAGAATGCTAAAATTTCAAAACAATTAATGAATTGTTTGTAGTAATTTCCTAAGGGTTGCGCTAAAATACGATGAGTGCCCAATAGGCCATCCAGTATGATTTCAATTAATTCGATATTGATGATAATGAATCCAATATAAACAATGAGATGAAGCAGGGCCACGATCGGATTTCGAAACATTTTTTTTTGACCTAATGCTAAAAGAAAAACATTTTTCCATCTTTGAAGAGGGGCATCATTTAAAAAAGTAGCTTTTCCTAATAATATAGAACTACGAATCCTGCTTATTTTTTGTACAAATAAGCCAAATGCCAATAAGGTCAGCAAGCTAAAAATGATTTCAGAGAAAAAGCCCATCATGCGTTTTATCTTTAAGGGATAAGCAAATTTAACCCATTTTATAAAGTAATCGTACGAAACTGAATTAAATAGCACCTAAATTAGAAGTATAACCATTGGCCACTCCACTTTCCATTAGACAATACGAGGGTGGGAGCAGGGAATTTTATTGCGTTCAATACAAAAAACAATGATTTTACCCATTTTTTATGCGTGGGTATTTTTTCAAAATCTATATCAAGCGATAAATACCATTGCCGATACCTTTTTATGTCATTTCGGAAAATTTCACCTTGAGCACTGGGCCAATTATTTCCGTAACCGCCAAACATATTTTCTGCACCCATCCCTGCGGCAATACTTAGCCATTTAGGTACTGGGAGGTTTTCATTAAAGTCATGAAGGTTGGCACTTAGCCAATAAGTTTGTGCATTATAGTCCTTCACTAACCTTTCGCTCCAAACACTGCCAAATAGCTGATTATTTCTTTCTTCCAATTGCGGGTCAGCATATTTGATATAATGGGTACTAAATTTTAGTTTGATTTTTTGCTTTTTCCACAGCAACTCTTGCCCCATCCATAATCCAATTCCAGCCGTATTACTTCCAATATCTGGCCAACTCCAACCCCATTGACTTGAAAATCCATCCAAGGTTTCAATGATGGTTTGATATCCCATGCCAGTAAGGCCAGCTAATAAAATGGCCTTTTGACCCTTTACACCAGCCCATTGCCAAGAGGCGTAACTCATTCTACTTAAAGTATATGCTGTAAAACTATGACCAGCTTTATCCATATCTAACCATTCTCCTGCATCATTATAAAAATGAAATGAGCTCCGAGGGTAACCGTCATACCAAATTTTATTTAATGCTATCAACGATCCACCATAGCTTAGGGTTTGAAGTGAGCTGACAATGCGCACTTTTTTTTTAAAATAGGAATCCTTATTGGTGTATTTTGAATTAGGGTTGAAACTAGAGTCTTGCATTTGCCCCCAAGATGAAATGGAGATCAAAAATGCAGTAAAATAAAGTAAGGGAGTAAGTTTCATACTTGAAAAAATCAAATTTATACATTAATATTAATAATCAGTCATTGCGAATTGGTGGATTTGCAATTATTGCTTAAAATTGCTATTAAACGAGGATATATGAGTCAAACCATAGAATTGAATGTGCAACACTGGTTAACTGGCAATTATGATGATGCTACCAAAAAAGCTATTCTTGCATTACAAAACAATAATAAAGAAGAATTACAGGATTCGTTTTATAGAAATTTGGAATTTGGGACAGGTGGATTAAGAGGAATTATGGGAGTTGGAACCAATCGTATTAATAAATATACCATTGGAATGGCGACACAAGGATTTTCGAATTATTTACTTAAAACATATCCAGGCGAAAGTATTTCAGTAGCCATTGGTCACGATAGCAGAAACAACGCTCGTTTTTTTGCAGAAACCACTGCACAAGTATTTGCTGCAAATGGTATTCAAGTGTATTTATTTGAAGCATTAAGACCTACACCTGAATTAAGTTTTGCAATTAGGCAATTACAATGCAAAGCAGGGGTGGTATGTACTGCATCTCATAATCCAAAAGAGTACAATGGCTATAAAGCATATTGGAATGATGGGGGTCAATTGGTACCCCCACATGATAAAAATGTAATCACCGAAGTGGAATCCATACAAAGCGTAGATGATGTAAAATGGTCAGGAGGATCGGATCGTATTCATTTATTAGGCTCAGACATGGATCATGCCTATATCAAAATGCTGAGCTCTTTAAGTGTTTATCCAGAAATGATTGCAAAACAGCATGATTTAAAAATTGTATATACACCCATACATGGAACTGGAATTACTTTAGTTCCAAAAGTGTTGGCCGAATTTGGATTTACAAATGTGCATGTAGTGGAAGAGCAATCCAATCCAGATGGCAATTTTCCTACAGTCATTTATCCTAATCCTGAAGAAAGTGAAACTATGAGTATTGGATTAGCAAAAGCCAAAGCATTAGATGCCGATATTTTATTAGGAACCGATCCAGATGCGGATAGAGTAGGTGTGGGTGTTAAGAATCATAAAGGTGAATGGGTTTTAATGAATGGAAATCAAACAGCAGTATTAGCTTTTGCATATATGATGGAAGCCCGAAGATCAAAGGGGATTGCCAAACCCAATGACATGGTGGTCACGACCATCGTTACCACTGAAATGATCAATCAAGTGGCCAAAATCAATGAAGTAAACTGTTATAATGTATTGACAGGATTTAAGTGGATTGCTGAATTAGTGAAAGAAAAAGAAGGCAAAGAAAATTATATTATTGGAGGAGAGGAAAGTTTCGGATTGATGATTGGAGATCAGATTAGAGACAAGGACGCAATTAGTGCCGTGGCCCTATTATGCGAGATGGCTGCTTATGAAAAAAGTAATGGCAAAACCTTGTTTGATAAAATGATTGAATTATATATTCAATATGGTTTTTATTATGAAAATTTAATAAGCATTACCAAAAAAGGAATGAATGGGCAACAAGAAATTAAAGCCATGATGGAAGGGTATAGGCAAAGCCCGCCTGCTATTATTAATGGCGCTTTAGTAACAACTATTTTAGATTACGAATTACAAATTGGAAAAAATTTACAAACAGGGAGTACTTGGAAATTAGATTTACCTAAGAGTAATGTTTTGCAATTTATTACGGCAGATGGAAGTAAAATATCCGCTCGACCTTCTGGCACCGAGCCTAAAATCAAATTTTATTTTAGTGTAAACACTGTATTAAAGGACAAAGCTTCCTTTGATGCTCAATATCAGCTATTACAAGATAAGATAATTGATATCATAAAAGATATGCAGTTAAATTAATCAAAACGAATGAAAAAATTAGAGCCATTGGTTGATGCCTATCTACATAAAGGATTGAGAGAAAAATTAGTGCTACTTTTGAGAGAGAAAGGTATTACAGATGAAAATGTATTATTAGCGATTGGAAAAATTCCTCGCCATTTTTTTTTAGATTCCGCATTTGACAAAATTGCATACGAGGATCGTGCATTTCCAATTGCTGCAGATCAAACTATTTCACAGCCCTATACCGTGGCTTATCAAACTCAATTATTGCAAATTAAAAAAGGGGATAAGGTACTCGAAATTGGCACAGGAAGTATGTATCAAACGACCGTATTAGCTGCGATGGGTGCTCAGGTTTTTACGATTGAGCGACAAAAGCAATTATTTGAAAAGACGGCTAAATATATTTTTAAAGAAATCTATCCACAAGTGCAGTTTTTTTTTGGAGATGGATTTGAGGGCTTACCAATTTTAGCACCCTTTGATAAAATTTTAATTACAGCTGCTGCTCCAAAGATCCCTGAAAAATTATGGGCGCAATTAAAAACGAGTGGGAAAATGATCATCCCATTGGATGAATCCGATTCTACACAGCGAATGCTAAGGCTAACTAAAAAGAGAGATGGTTCAATTAAGAAAGAGGCCTTTGATGCTTTTTCATTTGTACCTATGCTACAAGGGAAAACCCAAAAATAAATTCGAATTTATTTTTTATTGTTGCATTTGATCCATTGCCCCACCGTCTTCTGATTTATTATTTTTTCGTTTAAGTAAGTTAAGATCAAACTTTCCAAATCGGTATGAGAAATTGAGTCTGAAAAATTGTTGGTCCCTAATACGAGTTAGATTTTGAATAAAGTATTGACTTTCGGAATATGTTTTATTCACTCTAGTTTTAAACACATCACTCACGCTTAATGATAAACTAGCGGTACGGCCACCCGATAAGGTCCAATCTTTTTTCAAAGCCATATCAAAGTCATAGTAAGCAAAGTTATAACCTTGCGCTGTTGATTGTGGGCCTCCAAATCCGCCGCCGCCGCCCATTCCGCCGCCTCTTCCACCTCCTGACGAGCTTCCGCCACCTGGAGGTAAAATAGTCTTAGCTTGGTACTGACCACTAAATTGAAAAGAGTAGCCTTTAGGCAATTTGAAAGTATTATTCATTTTACTGAACCAACTAGTTAAGTTATTATTCACATTTTGGCCAGGTATCGTAGCTTGAATAGACGAGTTGAATAAGTTAAAACTCAAATTCATATCCCACCATTTAGTAATGGTTGTTTTATTACTTAACTCTAAGCCATAAGTAACGGCTGTATTGGCGTTAATATAGGAACTATAATAAGCACTGTCATTGGTGGTAGGATTAATTGCTCTATAAATATAATTAGTAATTAAATCGGTACTGTATTTGTAATATACACTTGCTAATAAGTTGGATCCTTTTTTATAAGCATTATTATAATTCAATTCAATGGAGTGTGTAAATTGTGGTTTCAAGCCAGGGTTCCCAACTGTAATATTTAAAGGGTCACTATAATCAGGAAAGGGTTGTAATTGAAAAAAGTTAGGGGCATTAATTCGTTTTGAATAATTGATTTGAATGTCATTTTTATCATTCAATTTATAAGTCACGAATGCACTAGGGAATAATGAAATGGGCAATGAAGTTTTAAAATTTAAAGAATCCATTCCAGCGTGGTTTTGAACGTCCACTGTAAATGTTCTGCTTTCGGCCCTTAAACCTAATTGGTAACTGAGCCTGTCTTTTTTACCACTTAGATTAATGTATTCAGCCATAATACTTTCGCCGTATTTATATCTATTACTGATACTTCCTATAAATATATCATTTCTAAATTGATCACGACTATTGAATTCGTCTCTAAAATTGTATCGCATGCCTGCTTCAAATTTCATATCATCTGTAATTTCGCGTGCATAATCAAGATTTGTAGTGTAGTTTTTGCTATTGCCAACTCCGTTACTTTTTTGATTTAAGAAAGATGAATTAATGTTTGACCAGCTATTGCTATTGCTTTCATTGTAATTAAAATCAGAAGTTAATTCATGTCCCTTCTCGGCAAATAAATGTTTAAAACTAATTTGTGCACCCTTGTTTAAGAAATCAAAATTATTACTATTCGTTAATTGATAAGGAGCTTGTGTGTGTACCCCTGATTTTACACTATCAATTGATTGGTTCCCAGAAGAACCCATAACTCCTTGCATTAAATTACCATATAATGAAAATGTATTTCGATTGTCTGGTAAATAGTCCATACCTGCTCGATAAAAGTTAAATGAACCATTACCATTGCTGTTATTGATGGTGGTTACTTGGGTCGGGATGGGGCCACCTAAAATATCTCTAACTGTCGTGTTTGTATTCACAGACTTCCGACCATTCATATTTGCACTTACAGAAAAATTTAATTTATTATCTCTTACATTTAAATCGCCGCCTCCACTAAATTTCCCACGCATGTCTACCCCCGTTTTTATGCCTCCATTATAACCATTCTTTTTATTTTTCTTTAAAACGATATTTAAAATTCCTGCATTGCCACCTGATGCATCATATTTAGCAGATGGGTTGGTGATGATTTCAACTCTGTCTATAATATCAGCTGGAATTTGATCCATTGTTAATGTAGTGGGTCGATTGTCAATCAGTAAAGTAGGTGTTGCATTTCGTAAAGTCACATTACCATCAATATCGACATTTAAATTAGGAATACTTTTCATTACTTCCACCGCAGTTTGTCCTGAGCTCATTATATTTTTGTCAACATTGAAAATTTTACGATCAATACCCATTTCAAATTGTGGACGGGCTGTACTTGTCACTGTTACACTTTGCAAATCAGTAGCTGATTCTTCTAGTTTGATATTGCCTAAATCTTTATCCACTGCAGCCATTAATTCTTGCATATTTTGACCTGGACCCATTTTGATATTAAAGTTGAGGGTCTTTTCCATTTTCTTATACCCAATGTTCGTAATTGTTAATTTTAAATTACCCATGACTGGTAAGTTTTCAAAACTAAAATCTCCATTTGCGGCACTTAGTTGCGTACCTAAAATACTTTCGATTGTTTTTTTTGTAACTGTATCAAATTTGTTCCCTTTAATTTGAAGTGTAGCTCCGTCGATGCCCTTTTTATTAGCATCAACTACTTTCCCATAATATCTACCCATATTCATATTACCTGCACCTGCTTTTGGAGCAACTACAGTAGGTTTTTGCGAAAAGCTGGGTACTTGAATAAATAAGAAAAGGAAAGCAATGATTATTATGTTTTTCATATGTATTGGACGAATAATGAGTAAGTAAGTTTAGTTGTAAGTGCAAATATCAAGCTATTAATCTAAGGAAGGTATCAACTTAGTATGAACGGCAATTATAATAGATAGGTGTTGGCGTTTTATGACTAAATATGGTTTATTAAATAGACAGTCATCAAACCCCAAATGAAACCTATTACAAAAGCCATCCATTGTAGTGGTTTAATCGATTTCATTACGATGGGCTTTAATACCAAGATTAATTTTGAAGCAAGCGTTCGGGTCATTTCCTTTTTTGCATTTTCAGAAAATTGCTGAATAATTTGCGGGAATAGACTCGCCAATTCTTCTAAAAAAACAGCTTTGAGTTGAACCACTGTTTTATCCCCAATAAACATAGAAATCATAGGTAATTTTTCCTTGATGGTTTTATCAAAGAAGTGGTCTAATTTTTCATCAATTAAGGGCAAGATGGCATGGTATGCATCTTCATTTGGTGTTGGAGCAAAGGATTCAAATGGAAAATGGCTGATGAAAGTATGTATTGCGGGTTCCCATTTAAATCCTAGAAAGGATAGGGGATTGGTAGGATTTAAAAGACTTTTTGCCAATAACCAGATCAAAATCCAGCCGAAGAGGCCTGACATAAAGGCGATCAAAATTGTTTGCATACAAGCTTTTTTAATCAAAAATCCTATCCAGATCACGCTTTTGCGTAATGGATAGGATTTAAAGGGGGGAGAACGATGGGTCTCGAACCCACGACCTACACTGCCACAAAGTGTCGCTCTAACCTACTGAGCTACGCCCTCCATTTAGGGGAGCAAAAATAAGGTAATTTTAAGGACGAATAAAATTAGTTTTAGTGTTTTTATAATTTTATCATAAAAACAAGGTCTTTATCCTATTTAAGCACATTCAAACTCATTTTGCGCTATTTTTGAAAATATACATGCGAAACATTATGACATATTTACGACAAAATAAGTGGAAGGTATTCACTATTGTAATTTTATTGGGCGTTGTTTTATTTGCGTTTAAAACATTCGATAAGCAAAATGGCGAATTGCCCGAAGTGAGACACAGAAAATTACTATCCACTATTGGACATTTATTAGAAACCGAACATTATAGCCCTCGTAAAATTGACGATGAATTTTCGCGTGATGTTTTCAAAGGATATTTAAAAGCATTAGATCCTGAAAAAAATATTTTTTTAAATACAGACATTCAGGCACTTCAAATTTACGAGAATAAGTTAGATGAAGAAATTCACGGAGCAGATATTTTGTTTGAACCTTCGGTGAGTGCGATTTATGAAAAAAGATTAGTGGAAGCACGTAAAATTTTTGAAACCATTGTTCAAACTCCTTTTGATTTTAACATTGATGATTCAGTATTGTTAGATGTTGAAAATAAAAAAGCGCCGATTAATGAAGCAGAAAGGTATAAAAATTGGTACCAAATTTTAAAATATAAATCATTAGATCGATATGCCAATTTAGTAGAAGAAAGAGAAAAAAATAAAACCAAGGAAAAGTTCGTCGTAAAAGCAGATTCAACCCTCGAAAGGGAAGCGCGAGGATCTATAAAAAAAGAATATGCAAAAAGATTTGAAAGATTAGAGAAAACTTTTGATAAGGAAAAAAGATTTGAAACTTTTTTGAATATCATCACTGGATTGATGGATCCGCATACTGATTATTTTGCACCAGTTGAAAAGCGTTCTTTTACGGAACAAATGAGTGGTACTTTTTATGGTATTGGAGCTCAATTGACACAGGATGACAATGGCATTAAAATTGCCAGCATTCAACCAGGAGGCGCGGCTTGGAAGTCGGGTCAGTTAGTGGTGAATGATGTGATAACTAAAGTAGGTCAGGGTTTGGAGGAGCCTGTAGATGTGACTGGATATGAAACAACAGATGCAGTAAAATTGATAAGAGGAAATTTAGGTACTGAAGTTCGATTAACCATTCGCAAGCCTGATGGTTCTACTAAAGTGGTTTCTTTAAAGCGTGAAAAAATTATTTTGGATGAAGGTTTTGCTCGAAGCGCCATTATTCAAAAAGGGAATGATAAATATGGATACATATTGCTTCCTGATTTTTATGCCGATTTTGATAGAGAGGAAGGCGCAAGATGTGCAAGAGATGTAGCAAAAGAAGTTGAAAAGTTAAAAGCGGAAAAAGTAAAAGGCATTGCTATTGATATTAGATATAATGGCGGAGGGTCCTTGTATGAAGTGGTTCAAATGGCTGGTCTTTTTATTGACCAAGGCCCCATCGTTCAAATTAGAAACAAGGAAGGGCGTTCACAAATTTTAGCGGATGAAGTGCCAGGTACTATTTATAATGGTCCATTGGTGGTGATGGTCAATGAATTTAGCGCTTCTGCAAGTGAAATTTTTGCAGGTGCTATTCAGGATTACAAAAGAGGGATCATCATGGGAAGCACTTCGACTTATGGCAAAGGAACGGTACAACGCAATGTTGCTTTTGGTAAGCCATTGGACGATATGGGAATACTAACAGAATATGGTGCTGTTAAATTAACATTCCAAAAATTTTATAGGGTTACTGGAAGTTCTACACAAAAAAAAGGAGTGGTGCCAGATGTGATATTCCCTGATGAGTATGAGTTTTTAAAATACAGAGAAAAAGACAATGAAGCTGCTTTACCATGGGATGAAATGGAAAGGGCTAAATTTCAAGTTTGGCCAAATAATGCAGCTATCGCAACCATTGCCGCTAAGGCAAATGAAAAAATTGCAAAGGATACAGCTATTGCAGAATTTAAAAAAACGCTTCAATGGGTATCTACGCAAATGGACCGACCTGTGAATTTAAAATTAGATAAGTATGTTACTTATAGAAAACAAATTCAACTTAACATGCGCATCAACGATAATAGAATTAAATTAAAGGATTCTATGCAAGTGACTTCACTCAAAGCTGATTATGACAAATTCTATAATAATCCTGATAAAACAAAACAAGATCGTTATCAAGCTTGGCTTAAAATGGTGGCAAAGGATGCGCAAGTGAATGAAGCAAGTAAATTATTAGCTGAATTTTTCCCACAAAATTGGGTTGCTAAAAAAGGGAACTAATTAAATTTGAACTATGAAAGTGGATGAATCTGCAAGTGTTAAAAAGTGGCATGTCATATATACAAAGTCGAAGTGGGAGAAAAAAGTAGATGGGCTATTATTAAAAAATGGCATTGAAAGTTGGTGCCCTGTTCAAAAAAAGGAAAGACAATGGTCGGATCGAAAAAAAATTATTGAAGAGCCATTATTCAGATCCTATGTCTTTGTTAAAATAAATAAATCAGAGCATTCTAAAGTGCTAGGTATTATAGGAGTGGTTAATTTTTTATATTTTGAGAAAAAGCCAGCCATTATTAGAGACAATGAAATTGAAGTAATTCGAAAATATTTAGGGCTAGCCAATACGGCTATTCAAGTGGTCAATTTAACCAACCTACCTCCACAAACCAAAGTGTCTATCAATCAAGGTTTATTTATGGGTCAAAAGGGGGAAGTCATTCGATCAAGCAAAAAAACAGTTTTTGTTCAATTGCAAAGTATCAATATGATGATGATTGTAGAATTCAAAGTAGAGGAAGTTTCGCTGCACTAATTCACTATTAAGCCAAAGTCCAATCCATTAATTGGTTACTCCATTCTGGTCTATAAGGGGTTTCTACTCGAATATAGTTATCTGTATATCCTTCTAGCATGAGTAGTTCATTTTCATCTTTTGCTGCCTTGGGTGATTCAAATAAAACTTTCCTAGTGGATCCTACATGTTGGGCAGTAAAATATTGTAGTTTTTGATAGGACAAATTTCTTAATATTTTATTGCGCTCCTGTCTTACAGAAATAGGTACGACTGGTTTAATGGTTAATGCTTTTGTAGCCGCTCGTTCAGAATAAGTAAATACATGTAAATAGGAAATATCAAGAGCGTGAATAAAATCCATACTTTCTTTAAAATAATCTTCTGTTTCTCCAGGGGAACCAACAATCACATCTACGCCAATACAAGCGTGGGGCATAATTTTTTTAATCAAGTTGACTCGATCTAAATATACATCGCGAGTATACCTGCGTTGCATTAATTTTAAAACAGCATCTGACCCACTTTGTAATGGAATATGAAAATGAGGCATGAACTGATCACTCTTCGCAACCCATTCAATAATTTCGTTGGTCAATAAATTGGGTTCGATAGAAGAGATGCGATATCTTGGAATCGTAGTTTGTACATCCAATGCTTTGACTAAATCAAAAAAGGATTCTTCATGTTTTTTTCCGCCTACTTGTCCTTTTCCAAAGTCGCCTAAATTAATTCCAGTTAAAACAATTTCTTTTACTCCCTTTTCTGCTAAGCCTTGTGCTTGGGCCACTACATTTTCTATACGATCACTACGACTTTTTCCTCGAGCTAAGGGGATGGTACAAAAAGTACAACTATAATCACAGCCATCCTGCACTTTTAAAAAAGTACGGGTACGGTCATTGACCGAAAAGGAGGAATGAAAATCAGATACAGTATCAATATCGCAACTACATATTTTGGTAGCATCTCCCTTAGTTAAATTGGCAAGGTGTTGGATCAAATTGAATTTTTCAGCTGCACCTAACACTAAGTCAACCCCTGGAATCAATGCAATCTCATTGGGCTTTAATTGCGCATAACAACCTGTTATCACCACAAAGCTTTCTGGGGAGCGTCTTTGTATGCGACGCACTAATTGACGACATTCTTTATCGGCATTTTCAGTGACAGAACAGGTGTTAATCACATATACATCTGCTTTGTCAGTAAATTCCTTCTTTTCAAATCCTCCCTGCTCCAATTGTCTTGAAAGGGTAGAAGTTTCTGAAAAGTTCAGTTTACAGCCTAGGGTATGAAAAGCGACACTGGTGGGTTGGCTCATGGACAACAAAGATAAAAAACCTTGAGGGAACCTTAAAATCTTAAAATATACTTAAAGCGGCTATTAATTTCCCATTTTGGCTAGATTCAATTAAGTTTGCAACTACTAAAATGGTCAAAAATGGACTTCAAAAAAATTAATAATTGGACGGGTTGGGTGGTTACTTTAATCGCTTGTACCGTTTATGTGATGACAGCGGAAGCTTCAGGTAGCTTTTGGGATTGCGGTGAATTTATCAGCAGTGCTTATAAGTTACAAATTCCACATCCACCAGGGGCGCCTATGTTTGTTTTATTAGGTAGGGTATTTATTATTTTGTTTGGAGACAATCCACTCACTGCTGCAAAGGCGGTGAATACTATGAGTGCTTTAGCCAGTGGCTTTACCATTTTATTTTTATTTTGGACCATTACTCATTTTGCGAAACGAATTGTTACAAAGCAAACTGGTGCTGAACCAGTAGGCTATCAAATTATTGCAATTATGGGTGCCGGTATTGTGGGTGCTTTAGCCTATACTTTTAGTGATTCATTTTGGTATAGTGCAGTAGAAGGTGAGGTTTATGCATTGAGTTCTTTTTTCACAGCATTGGTTTTTTGGGCCATTTTAAAATGGGAGCATAAGGCCGATCAGCCAGGAGCGGATAAGTGGATAATTTTTATTTTTTACATGATGGGCTTATCTATCGGAGTTCACTTATTAAATATTTTAACAATTCCTGCGATAGTGATGGTCTATTACTTTAGACAATATAAGCCAACTTTAATGGGTGGGTTCATTGCTTTTTTAGTAGGTGTAGTGATCACTGGATTTATACAAGTGGTCCTTATTCAGTATACTGTTAAATGGGCTGGAGCGTTTGATGTTAATTTTGTGAATTCATTAGGGTTACCCTTTTTTAGTGGGTTCATTTTCTTCTTTATATTATTAGCTGCCATTTTAGGCTTCGGTATTTTTTATGCAAATAAAAAAGGACTTTATTTTTTAAAGTTGGGAGTATGGTCTATGATATTTATGTTATTAGGGTATACTACTTATGTAACTACAATGATTCGATCCAATGCAGATCCTTCAGTGGATATGTACAATGTCGATAACCCTGTTACATTGGTAGGCTATTTAGGTAGAGAGCAATATGGCGATTGGCCTATTTTATTTGGTCCAGATTATGTTGACAAAGTTGACAATGTTGAAAATGGGGATCAATATGTGAAAGCCCCTAAACAATATGATTTAGCAGGTAAAAACTATAAGAGAGATTGGACTTCAGCACCCTCTGCGCATTTATTCCCAAGAATGTGGGATGGCGAAAATGATAGAGGTCAAATGGATAGTTATAGAGCATTTGCAGGGGTAGTGGATGGGGAGCCCCCAACCTTGCGTGATAATATCAAATACTTTACCAATTATCAATTTGGGTTTATGTATTTGCGTTATTTCTTGTGGAATTTTGCAGGCAAGCAAAATGATTTACAAGGATTTGGTAATGTAAGAGATGGTAATTTTAGTACTGGAATTTCTGTGATTGATAATTTATTTTTTGGCGATCAATCTAAATTACCAGACACAATAAAAAATAATAATAAAGCACACAATAATTTATTCTTTTTACCTTTTCTTTTAGGATTGATTGGATTAATCTTTCAATACCAACAAAATAAAAAAGATTTTATCGTTACTGGTTTACTTTTCTTTTTTACAGGAGTCGCCATTGTGCTTTATCTTAATCAAGTAAGTTTACAGCCTCGTGAACGAGATTATGCATATGTGGGATCCTTTTATGTATATGCTATTTGGATAGGATTAGGTGTATTGCAAGTGATTACTTGGCTATCTAAAGCGGTGAATCAAAAAACGGCTAGTATTTTAGCCACCGTCGTTTGTTTTTTAGCAGTACCTGCTTTAATGGCACAACAGGAATGGGATGACCATGATCGTAGTCAAAAAACTTTACCTCGTGATTTGGCCCGTGACTATTTAGAAAGTTGCCCTCCTAATGCGATACTATTTTCATTTGGAGACAATGATACTTATCCATTATGGTATGCACAAGAAGTAGAAGGGATTCGTCCAGATGTGCGTGTTGTGGTGAATAGTTTATTGGGTTCCGATTGGTATATGAAGGAGTTGAGGTACAAGGTGAATCAAAGTGATAAATTTGATGTTATATTTTCTGAAGAACAAGTATCTGGTAATAAGTTAAATGTGGCATATTATAATGCGCTACCTGAATTTGGTGAAACAAGGTACCATAACTTAGATTCTGTTTTTAGATATGTCATCGGCGATCCTACTGGAAAATATATGGCTTCAACGCAAGATGGGCCAGTCAATATTTTCCCAACGCATAAATTCAAAGTGCCAGTCAATAAAGCCAATGCATTAGCTTCAGGAATCGCTAAGGCAACCGATACCATCGTAGACAATTTGCTTATTGATTTTAATCCTAACAGACAATACTTATTAAAAAATGAGTTGGCCATGTATGCTATCATTTCTACATCTCAATTCAAAAGGCCCATTTGCTTTACTTCTACACAAGAATTAAAGGAGTTGGGTTTAGATAAATATGTTCGTCAAACAGGGTTGTCTTATCAATTGGTTCCAGTTTTAAATCAAGGAATTGATGCTGACATAGCATATAAAAACATGATGACTAAATTTGCTTTTGGAAATGCTAAAAATCCTAGTGTCTATTTTGATGAAGAAAATAGACGCCATTTAAATTCATTAAGATTGGCATTTGCTCAAGTAGCTCAAGCATTAGTGGCAGAAGGTAAAAGAGATAGTGCACAAAAATTGCTCAGAAAATTTGATGCAGAAACCAATGAAAAAAGTTTCCCTTATGGTATGACTTCCAATAGAGGTAATCAACATAATTATTTCTCTTATTTATTTTTGCAAGCATGTTATGCATCTGGAGAATTAAATTTGGCTAAAAAAGTAACCACTTCATTATTAAAAGATTTAAAGCAGGAAGTAGCTTATTATAAGGCATTAGGCGAGCCTATGAGCGATGATCAATTTTTGCAAAATGCCGAATTTGCATATCAAAGTAAACCACATACTTTAGCAAGTAAGCAGATAGCATTTGTGCAAGATATTTTAACCTGCTCTCAGTTAATAGATGCAGTCAATAAAATGGATAAGGATTTTTCAGCCATTAAGAAATAAAAAATAGTTTTTTAATGTCTTATATATTACAGCTTTATAATAAAGAAGTTAAGACTTGAACAACTTTGTCTATTTCTTGTTTTGTATTGTATTTTGAAAATGAAAAACGAACGGTCACAATATCTGAACCCTTTTTTAATGCGGCTATGACATGTGAGCCTTGTTGTGCGCCACTTGAACAGGCGCTGCCCCCGCTAGCACAAATATTTTGAATGTCTAAATTAAACAAAAGCATTTCTGTTTTTGAATTTTTAGGAAAATTGACACTTAGTAAAGTGTATAAACTTTCGCCAAAGGTATCGCCATTAAAACTAACTCTAGGGATATGTGTATTCAAGGATTCATACATGTGTTTTTTTAATCCTTGTATATAAGTTTTATCTGCTTCGTGGTTTTCGTGCGCCAATGTTAAGGCTTTAGCAAGTCCTACGATGCCATATACATTTTCAGTCCCTGCGCGCATATTTCTTTCCTGCGCTCCTCCATGTAAAAAGGGGTGTATTTTAATATTTTCGTTGATATAGAGTATGCCAACTCCTTTAGGGCCATGAAATTTATGACCGGCTCCTGTGATAAAATCGACAGAAGTCTTTTTTAAATCAAATGGAAAATGTCCCACAGTTTGTACTGTATCACTGTGGAAGTAGGCGTTGTATTTTTTACAAATGGCACCTACCGTTTCTAGGTTGATGCAATTACCAATTTCATTATTAGCATGCATGATACTTACAATGGTTTTGCCTGTATTTTCTTTTAATAAAACCTCGAGATGTGAATTGTCAATATGTCCATTGGGTAAAATGGAAACATAAGACAATTTAATTTGATGGGCTTTGGCTAAATATTCGACAGTGTGCAAAGTGGCATGATGTTCGATAGGAGAGCTAATGATATGAGTGCAACCAAGATCAGTCACTGCAGCGTGTAAAACGGTATTACTACTTTCGGTACCGCCACTAGTGAAAAATATTTCAGCAGGTTTAGCGCCCAAAATGGAAGCTACTGTTTTTCGAGCTTGCTCAATTGCCATGCGCGTTTCGCGACCATAACTATATATGGAGGAAGGGTTGCCAAATTGTTCTTTAAAAAAAGGCAACATGCTTTCTAATACCATTGGGTCAATGGGTGTAGTAGCAGCATTATCAAAATAGATTCTTTCCATACAAATCGAAGTTACAGAATGGCTTGAATAATTGAAATAATTTTATCAGCTAATTGATCTGCTTCCTTTTGTGTGGGAGCTTCGGTATAAATACGAATAATAGGCTCGGTATTACTAGATCTTAAATGTACCCATTCACTTTCAAAGTCTATTTTCATCCCATCTACTCGGTTAATAGGGTAGTTTGAAAAATGCTTTTCTAAATGTGCAAAGATATTTTCTAATGAGATATTCGCATTCAATTCCATTTTCTTTTTACTCATGAAGTAGGCAGGATAACTTGCTTTTAAAGCCGAAGCGGATATTTTTGACTTTGCTAAATGTGTTAAAAATAAAGCGATTCCAATTAAGGCATCTCTACCATAATGTAAATCTGGAACAATAACACCACCATTGCCTTCACCACCAATCACTGCATTTTCCTGCTTCATTTTATTAACCACATTCACTTCACCTACGGCACTAGCAAAATAAGTACCACCTCTATTTTCAGTTACATCTTTTAATGCCCTAGTGGAAGAAAGATTACTTACTGTTGCACCTTTTTTGTGTTGTAAAATATAATCCGCTATCGCTACTAAAGTATATTCTTCTCCAAACAATTCCCCATCCTCACTCACAAAACATAAACGGTCCACATCGGGATCCACTGCAATTCCTAAATGGGCTTTAGCATTGATTACATTAGTGCAAAGTTGGGTTAAATTTTCTTTTAAGGGCTCGGGGTTATGTTCAAAATTCCCATGCATATCTGCATTTAACACATTCATCTTGGTAACGCCTATTGCATTTAATAAAGCGGGTACCGTAAAAGCGCCCGAACTATTGATTGCATCTACAACCACATAAAAATCCGCTTCTTTTATAGCTTGGATATCTACTAATGGATAATTAATAATGGCATTTATGTGATTTTCTAAACTTGCATTATCGCTTATAAGATGACCCATATGGTCAATATCAGCATAATTAAAATCTTCCTTTGCAGCTATGTTTAATATTGTTTTACCTTCTTCAGCACTCACAAATTCACCTTTATGATTTAATAGTTTTAAGGCATTCCACTCTTTGGGATTATGACTTGCGGTAATGATAATTCCACCATTGGCTTTTTCAAAAACAACTGCCATCTCAACAGTAGGAGTGGTACTTAATCCTAAGTGAACCACATCAATACCAAGAGATAAAAGGCTTTGTTCAACAAGTGTTTCAACCATGGGGCCACTCATTCTGCCATCTCTACCTAGCACCACTTTAATGCGCCCTGTTGATTGACTCATAAGCCAACTGCCATAGGCAGAGGCAAATTTAACGATATCAATAGGAGTTAGATTATCATTTGGCTTTCCACCAATGGTGCCTCTAAAACCAGAAATGCTTTTAATCAGTGCCATTTATATGAAATTACTTGTTAAATTAACTTATGCAAATTTACTTTATTTTTTTGCATTCTTGTATCTTTATGCCATGATGCAAAATTTATTGGAATGGCTATTAGATAAGGATCAATCTCTTTTTTTTCGGATCAATGGGCAATGGACCAACGGAGTATTAGATAAGTGCCTTCTTTGGTTTAGGACTTCAGATAATTGGATTCCATTTTATATTGTTTTTTTATTCTTTTTGTTTAAAAAAATGGGAACTCGGGCATGGAAATGGCTATTATTAGCTATTGTGAATATTGCATTAACTGATCAGGTAAGTAGTAATTTTTTTAAACCCTTCATACATCGTTTAAGGCCATGCGCTGATCCAAAAGTGTTAGATAAAGTAAATCTATTGGTGGATCATTGTTTGACTTCATTTAGTTTTACTTCCTCCCATGCAGCAAATCATTTTGGAATTGCGATGTTTATTTTTATGACTTTACAACCCTTATTTAAAAAGTTTCGTTTTTTATTTTTAGTATGGGCTGGAATTATTTCTTATGCACAGGTATATGTAGGCGTGCATTATCCAATTGATGTTATAGCGGGTGCGGTAATTGGAATATTACTGGGATGGATTTTTGCAAAAATCTATAAAAAGTGGGAGCCCACTCTTGTTGCTTAGTGGAAAATTAAAAATTAAACTGAGCTACATTTTTTGGATATATGAGCTCGTAACTTTTTCGAACGCCTTTTTCTTTTACATGTAAAATATTAATTTGTTGGTTGTTGATGCCAAACAGTACTTCGCAAAAAATATTGAGTTGATTTAATTGCTTGCAATTTTTTACTTCAAAATAAGTCCAAGTGCTTTCTTTTTGAATTTCAAATCCAACATATTCCAAATTGCATTTATTTCCATTGGTAGTTAAGCTAAGTCGCTTACTTAAATAGGCGGATATTAAAGCATCTGCTTTATTTTTTTGACTTGCTTGTGATAAATCAATCGTGGTTTTAGTATCAGCGGCAATCATTTTTTCAAGGTCGTTGGTGAAAGTGCGAACACTAATTTCGAGGGTGGCTTCTTTTTCATTATGATTAATGTCAATGACAGACACGAAAAAGGGGTGAACTAAAGCAACGAATGCTGTAAAAAAGGTATTCCATCCAATCCAGGCCATATTGTTTATTTGTATATTGCAAAGGTCTTGATTAATTTAACAATTCAAAATTTTGATTTTATGAATGATATGCTAATTTATATGCATTTAGGATTTAGGCATATTATTGATATTAATGGTTCTGATCATATATTATTTATTTTAGCACTAGTCATTAGGTATATGTTATTAGATTGGAAAAAAGTATTGATCTTGGTGACTTCTTTTACGATTGGCCATTCTATAACGCTGGCCCTGAGTACATTAGAATGGGTGCACTTCCCAGTTCAAATCATTGAGGTACTTATTCCAATTACAATCCTAATTACAGCGGCCTCTAATTTCCTTGTCAAGGGCTTCACTTTTCAATCAAAATACCCCATAATTTACTATTTAGCCTTGTTTTTTGGCCTAATTCATGGTTTAGGGTTTAGCAATTACCTTAAAAGCCTACTAGGGAAGGAGGAAAGTATTATTGGGCCTCTTTTTTCCTTTAATTTGGGTTTAGAGCTAGGTCAGCTATTGATTGTTAGCATTATTTTACTTTTTTCATTTATATTCGTATCCCATTTTAAGGTTGACCGAAAATTATATCTCCGAATAGGATCTATATTAACAATTGGATTCGCTTTAAATATGGTATTGGATAGAATCTTCCTTTTTTAAAATCAAATTGATTATATGCAAATCAAAAAATTAGTTTTCTTTAGTCTTGTTTTTTTATCAAGTCTAAGTTTTGTTATGGCTCAAGACATTCATAACAATCCTACTTCCAATCACGGAAATAAGTTTGAGCAACTTGGAACTATTTTAGCTACTCCTAATGAGTATCGAACAGCCAGTGGTGCGCCAGGAACAAAGTATTGGCAACAAAGAGCTGATTATGACATCAAAGCCAACTTGGATGAAAAAAAATTATTATTAACAGGTTCCGAAACGGTTACTTATTTTAATAACTCACCTGATGTGCTAACTTATTTATGGTTGCAATTGGACGAAAACGAACACAGCACTATCAACAACGGAGGCTTCCCTGAAGAATCTAGATTAAGTCGTGCAGTAAGTCCTGCTACAATAGATAAATTAATTGAAGCAAAATCTGATAACGGATTAGGTCATATCATTTCTTCTTTAACAGATGCTTTGGGCACAAAATTAAAATATACTATTAATGGTACTATGATGCGTATTGAAGTACCCACTCCATTAAAGCCTGGTCAAAAGTTTACATTTAAATTAAGCTGGACTTATAAAATCACAGATCGTATGACTGTTGCAGGTCGTGGGGGTTTTGAATATTTCCCAGAGGATGGCAACTATTTATTTACAATGACACAATGGTATCCTCGTTTATGTGTTTATTCTGATTTCCAAGGATGGCAAAATCATCAGTTCACAGGTCGTGGTGAATTCGCTTTAGTTTTTGGTAATTATAATGTAGCCATCACTGTACCTGGTGATCATGTCGTAATGGCGACAGGTCAAGGACAAAATTATCCAGCAGTTCTTTCTGCTGCGCAGTTAGCTAGATGGACAAAGGCGCAAACCTCAACTGAGCCTGTAGAAGTGGTGACATTAGATGAAGCAAAAGCTGCTGAAAAAAATAAAGCAACAACAAGTAAAACTTGGGTATTTGCTGCAAATAATGTGCGTGACTTTGCATTTGGAAGTAGCCGTAAATTTATATGGGATGCAATGGCTGCCAATGTAGAAGGAAAAAAAGTAATGTGCATGAGTGCTTATGGAAAGGAAGCATACGGTTTGTATCGTAAGTTTTCAACCAAAGCAGTAGCGCATACGATTAAGAGTTATTCTAAATTTAGTGTTGCCTATCCTTATCCTGTGGCACAAAGTATTGAAGCATCCAATGGAATGGAATATCCTATGATATGTTTTAATTATGGCCGTACAGAAAAAGATGGTAGCTATACAGAGTCTGCTAAAAATGGTATGTTAGGTGTAATTATACATGAAGTAGGTCATAACTTTTTCCCAATGATCATCAATAGTGATGAACGTCAATGGTCTTGGATGGATGAGGGACTTAATTCTTTTGTTGAATATTTGACTGAGGAATTGTACGATAATAAATTTCCTACAAGAGGTGGGCCAGCCTGGACGATTGCGGATTATATGCGTTTGCCAAAAGACCAATTAGAGCCCATTATGACCAATAGTGAAAATATTATTCAATTTGGACCTAATGCTTATACAAAACCAGCAACTGCTTTAAATATTTTAAGAGAAACAGTAATGGGTCGTGAATTATTTGATTATTCATTTAAGGAGTATGCGCGTCGATGGGCGTTTAAACATCCAACACCTGCTGATTTGTTTAGAACTATGGAAGATGCAAGTGCCATTGATTTAGATTGGTATTGGAGAGGTTGGTTTTACGGTATTGATCCAGTAGATATTGCCATTGATACAGTGAAGCATGCGGTATATGATGCAAATGCTGCATTACCTGCTGCTGGCGCTGGTGCAATGATGATGCGTGCAGGTGGTGGTGGTCGTGGCGGTGGAATGGGCGGAGGCCCAAGAGGATTAGATAAGCCTTCCATTCCTGCTTTTGATGACCTTTCAAAAGTTAGAAACAGAGCCGACAAGTCAATTGTATTTTTAACTGATTCAGATACCACACTTCGTGATTTTTATTGGAGATACGATAGAGGTATCGAGCCTTATGATTCAGTTACCAAACAACCTGCAATGAACTTTCCAGCTCCTGAAGCTTTGACAGCGGAAGAGAAAGCAAAGTATGCTGATGTTAACTTATATGAAATCACTTTCTTAAATAAAGGCGGATTGGTGATGCCGATCATTGTAGAATTTACATTTGCAGATGGCACTAAAGAAGTACAAAGATTGTCAGCGCAAATTTGGAGAAAAAATGAAAACAAGGTTACAAGGGTATTTTTGACAAATAAACAAGCGGTGTCTATTCAATTAGATCCAATGCGTGAAACAGCGGATATTGATGAAACTAATAATAGATGGCCTAATGTGTCTGCTCCTTCTAAATTCACCTTATTCAAATCAAAAGGATTTGGTCGTGGACAATCCATCGGTTTGTCTCCTATGCAAAGCGCACTTAATAAGAAAAACTAGTTGATTGGTTTTATAGACCTATCAAAATGTCCTCCCTATTACTAGGGGGGACATTTTTTTTAATCTCATCACAATTCCTACTTTACTGATTGTTTTTTTAATTAAATTGTTTATTCAAACTATAACTATGAAAATGTTACGAGCCTTTTTTATTGTTTTTTTATTCCTTATGAACACGCAATTTTTATTGGCACAAACCACTGCGCCCCAATCAAAATATAATTATCATGATGCATTTGCTCCTTTCTTTTATACAAAAAATGGTAATGAATACAGAGCCGCAACCGGTGAGCCAGGTCCAAAGTATTGGCAAAACAGAGCCGACTATCAATTAGCGGTAAAGTTGAATGATGTAACCAATGAAATTTCGGGCACTGAAATATTAACTTATACTAATAACAGTCCTTCGAAATTAAATTTCATTTGGATGCAATTAGATCAAAATTTATTTAAACAAGATTCACGTGGATCGTCAATCATGCCTTATGTAGGAAGTCGTAATGGGGGAAGAGGTCAAGATTTTGATGCCGGTTATAAAATCAAATCTGTTAAGATAGTAAGCGGTACATCTGCATCAACAACTACCGATGTGCCTTTTGTGATTGAGGACACTCGTATGCAAGTGTTACTTCCAAAGGAAGTGGCTGCCAATGGGGGTCAATTGAAATTGAAAATTGAATACGCTTTTATATCACCTGATTATGGTTCAGATAGAATGGGTATCATGCAAACTAAGAACGGAAAAATATTTACAGTGGCACAATGGTATCCAAGGGTTTGTGTTTTGGATGACATTGTTGGTTGGAACACGCTTCCATATACAGGGCCAGGCGAATTTTATTTAGAGTATGGCGATTTTGATTTATCGATTACTGCGGGTGCTAAAATTATTGTAGTAAGCTCGGGAGAATTATTAAATCCAAATGAAGTGTATACTCCTGAACAAATAAAGAGGTGGGCTTTGGCAAGTGCTTCAGATAAAACAGTTGTAATACGCACAGCAGAAGAGGTGACCGATATTCATTCAAGACCTGCTGGGAAAAATGAATTAACATGGCATTTTAAAATTAAAAATGCACGTGATGCTGCATGGGCTGCTTCAGCTTCCTTTATTATTGACGCAGCAAAAATGAATCTTCCTTCTGGTAAAAAATCGGTGGCCATTTCAGCTTATCCAATTGAAAGTAATGGTGACAGCGCTTGGGGAAGATCTACGGAATATGTAAAAAAATCCATTGAATTTAATTCATCTAAATGGTATGAATTTCCTTATCCAGGAGCTACTTGTGTTGCAGGTACACCCGGTGGAATGGAATATCCAGGTATTGTATTTTGTGGTGCGCGTGCAAAGCGTGGAGGCTTGATGGGAGTGAATGACCATGAATTTGGGCATACTTGGTTTCCTATGATTGTAGGCTCTAATGAAAGGCAATATGGTTGGATGGATGAGGGTTTTAATACTTTTATAAATACTTTATCCACTCAGGATTTTAATCATGGCGAGTATCGTTCGGGTCAGCCACAGGACATGCATCGCATTGGTGCTTTATTTACAAGAGATGGACTAGAGCCGATGCTTAGTTATGTTGATAATTATAAGGAAATGAATAATGGAACACTTTCTTATAGTAAGCCTTCTGCAGGATTAGTATTACTCCGCGAGCAAATACTTGGAAAGGATCGATTTGATCGTGCTTTTAAAACGTATATCAACAGATGGGCATTTAAACATCCTACACCCGATGATTTTTTCCATACGATTGAAAATGTAGCAGGAGAAAGTTTGCAATGGTTTTGGAGAGGGTGGTTTGTCAATAATTGGAAATTAGATGTCGCTGTACGTAAGGTTACTTATGTCGACAGTACCAATTATTCAAAAGGGGCGCTGATTACTTTAGATAATTTAGAAAAAATGGTGATGCCTGTTATTTTAGAAATTAAAACAGTTTCAGGTAATGTAAGTCGAATTAAATTACCCGTTGAAATATGGGAACGAAATATTTCATGGACATTTAAAATTTCAAGCACCGAAGCAATTGAATCAGTTACCTATGATCCTGATAAAGTGTTACCTGATTTTAATCCTACAAACAATGTTTGGATAAAAAAATAAGGACTATTGGTGAGCGGAAGCTTTATAGTTGCGCCATTTTTCGATTACGCCCTGCATATCATTAGGCAGGTTGCTTTCGAATACCATTTTTTCATTGGTGAATGGGTGAATAAATCCTAGTGTCGCTGCATGCAAGGCACATCTTGGACAAATTTCAAAACAGTTCTCAACAAACTGTTTGTACTTTGTATAAATAGTGCCTTTTAAAATTTTATCTCCACCATACTCCCAATCATTAAATAAAGTATGGCCGATATGTTTCATGTGTACTCTAATTTGATGGGTCCTGCCTGTTTCTAAAATGCAAGAAACCAAGCTTACATAGTTTAATCTTTCCATGACCTTATAATGAGTAATGGCATGTTTACCAATTTCTCCTTCAGGGTAGGCGTCAAACATTTTTCTATTTTGCTTATGTCGTGCAATATGCGCTTCAATGGTTCCCGTCTCTTGCTCGATATCTCCCCAAACCAAGGCTACATATTTTCGTTCAACTGTATGGTTAAAAAATTGCTTTGCTAAATGAGAAGCCGCTTCGGGTGTCTTTGCAAGTACAATAAGTCCAGTTGTATTTTTATCAATGCGGTGCACTAATCCAAAGCGAGGTAATACATCCTCACTAAGTGTAGGATTCAAAGATAATAAATGGTGGGCGACGCCATTAAGTAAAGTGCCCGTATAGTTTCCAATTCCTGGATGCACTACCATATTGGATGGCTTGTTGATGACCATAACATAATCATCCTCATACACAATATCTAAATCCATCGCCTCAGGTTTCAATTCGGTGTAATCCGGATTGATAAAACTCATGTAGACCACTTCGTCTCCTGGGCGGGTTTTATAATTGCTTTTAACTACTTTACCATTGACGGTTAAAAAGCCACCATCAATACCGTTTTGTATTTTATTTCTTGTGATGCCTTCGATTCGACTTTGAAGCCATTTGTCAATACGAGTGGGTTCCTGACCTTTATCAATTGTAAAGACCGATTTTTCGTATAGCGATTCATTTTGTTCCTCACCTGATAATTCAATTTCTTCTGACATGATGCAAAAGTAGGATATTGCGGCTTAGTTTGTAACTTTGTATTATGCGTCAACAAGTGTTTTTTGAAGATTTAGGGCTAAAATCCTATAAACCTACCTGGGATTATCAGGAGGCGTTATTATTAAAAAACACCCAAATTAAATCCATTCATAGGACCCAAAACCTACCTGCAGATCAATCAGAGACCGAACATCGTTTTATTTTAGTAGAGCATCCTCCTGTGTTTACATTAGGTAAAAGTGGTAAACCTGAGCATATTTTGGTGTCAGAGCAACAATTAGAAAATTTAGGTATTGAATTTTATCACATTAATAGAGGAGGTGATATTACTTATCATGGACTACAACAAGTGGTGGGCTATCCTATTTTAGATTTGGATAAATTTAAAACTGATTTAGGTTGGTACCTCCGTAGCTTAGAGGAGGTCATTATTCAAGTGTTGGCTGAGTATGGTATTCATGGGGAACGAAGTGCAGGGGAGACTGGTGTTTGGATATCACCCGATGATCCCTTCATGGCTCGAAAAATTTGTGCCATGGGTATTAAATGTAGTAGGTGGATTACGATGCATGGATTTGCATTAAATGTAAATACCGATTTATCTCATTTCGAATATATCGTTCCATGTGGTATTCAAGGAAAAGCAGTGACATCCTTGGAAAAAGAATTAGGAAAAAAAGTAGACTACGAAGAAGTCAAACAGAAAATCAAATTTCATTTTGAAAAAGTATTTGATTGCGAGTTGTTGTCCTAAGCCAATAAAGTATTAAAAAATCAAAGTGTCCAAAGGTAAGGACCTATTGCCTTGTAAGCCACCACTGTGAATGACAAGAATTTGGGCATTCTTTTCAAAGTAATTTTCATTAATTAATTGTTCCACTGCCATTAATAATTTACTCGTATAAACGATATCGGTTGGAATAAGGTCTTTAATCCAAAGTTGATTCATAAAATCAAATTGTGTTTGATTTGTTTTTGCATAACCACCTAAATGAAAACCAGGCAATATGGTAAATGATTTTTCTTCGCAAAGCAATAATGCCTTAATCTCCTCTTGAATGCTGTTTTCGTTTTTTAAAATTGGGATACCAATGATTTGTTGATGGGGTTGACTTGCATTGATTAAACCTGCCATCATCGTCCCAGTGCCCACTGCACATATAATATGGCTATAAGTATTTGTTTTTTTATTCTCTAATATGGTGGCAGCTCCTTTTGCACCTATGCGACCATACCCCCCTTCGTCAATATAATAAACACCATGCAATGCATCGCTTTTAGATTGAAGTAATTTATTTTTTAATAATGAAAATTTGTTTCTGCCTAAAAATTTTAATTCCATTCCATATTCAATCGCTTCGGAAAGTGTTGGTGTAATAGCCTCATTGGCATTAGATCTAACATAACCTATGCTTTTAAAACCATTTTGTTTGGCTGCAAAGGCAAGTGCGACTAGGTGATTGGAATAGGGCCCACCAAAGCTTGCAATGGTATTGGCTTTTTGTTGTTTTGCCTCTTGTATATAATACCTAAGCTTAAACCATTTATTGCCACTCACTACTGGATGTAATTCATCTAATCTTAATATATCGACTTTAATAAAGTCCCTTTTAAAACTTGGAATTGATTGTATTGTAATGTTTTCGTTCAAACTTTCTCATTTAATTAAAATCAGTTATTTTTGCTCGTACTTTCCCCCAATAGGTAAAATTACAACTAAAAATTATTAAACATGAGTGCACCCACATTGGTGATTTTGGCGGCGGGAATGGCAAGTAGGTATGGAAGTATGAAGCAAATTGAAGGTTTTGGTCCTCATGGCGAAACCATTATCGAGTATTCTATTTACGACGCCATTCGGGCTGGTTTTGGGAAAGTCGTATTTATCATTAGAGAAGAATTTGCGGAACCCTTTAAAAATATTTTTGAGCCAAAATTAAAAGGGAAAATTCAAACCGAATATGTGTATCAATCTTTGGATAAATTCACTGAACAATATACGGTTCCGGCTGAAAGGACAAAGCCTTGGGGTACAGCGCACGCCGTATTATGTACAAAGGGGATTGTTAATGAACCTTTTGCAGTGATCAATGCTGATGATTATTATGGAGCTGCAGCATTTCAACAGGCTTATGATTTTTTAACGACAACTTGTAACGAACAAACCTATTGTATTTTAGGATATGAGTTATCCAATACTTTAAGTGATAATGGCACTGTGAGTAGAGGTGTTTGTACTTTAGATAATGAAAATTATTTGACTAAAATTAATGAGTGCACTAAAATTTATAGAACTACGAATGGTCAAATTGTATTTGAGGAAAATGGAGTAGAAACACCATTGAAAGAAGACACAAGAGTGAGTATGAATTTTATGTGCTTTGCTCCTGGATTTATTAATTTATGCGAGCGAGAATTTGCAATATTTTTAGATAAGCAGGGACAGGAACTTAAGTCTGAATTTTTTATACCAGTAGTTGCAGGTCGTTTTACTGAATTAAATTTAGGGAAAGTAAAAGTGATCCCTACTAATGCAAAATGGTTTGGAGTTACTTATAAGGAAGATGCACCAGGTGTAAAAGCTTGTATAGATGAACTGGTATCCGAAAAGGTTTATCCAACTCAGCTATGGTAATTAGTTAAAAGAACGAATACTGAACATATATTTTTTCAACTGCTCAAGTTGCGCTTTTCGACCAGCGCTGTTTAAACTTGTATATTTTGAAAGCTTAAGATTCAAGTTTTTTGTTTTTTTATCTTTCTTTAGCTCATCAATCACTTCAAATATCTTAGTTGATTTAACTGCAAATGCAACACCTTCCGTTAATTTTTGTCTTGTACTAATAACGCCAATCAATTCTCCATTACTATTAAATATGGGTGCGCCAGAATAGCCTGGATTAGCGCTTATTTGAATCTGGTAGGAATTACTATCTCCTTCATATCCTGTTTGTGCACTTAAATATCCTTTACCATAAACAATATCATTGTCGTTTCTAGGAAAACCCAAAGTAAAAATCTCTTCACCTAAATCTGAAATTTTATGACGAATAGCATAAGGAATGCTTTTAGGTTGTATGTAATCTTTGTCTTCGATTTTCAATAAAGCTAAATCATTGTTGATGTCACTATAAATGATGGTTGCATTGAGTTCCTGCCCTTTACTATCAATGACAATAGCGCCATCTCCTTTTAATACATGCGCATTGGTTATAATAAAACCTTTTGTATCAATTAAAAAACCAGATCCACCGCTAATTAGTTTAGCATTTTCTGGCACTTTTGATTTTACTTCATTTAATAAGTGGCCTTGTACTTGTTGATTTTTTTTAATCACTTCTACCGCCTTACTTAATTGCAATAATTGAGTTCCATTTAAGCTTGGAGAAAGATACATAACGATTAAGGAAGTGAAGATGGCAAAAAATCCACCAAAGGAAGCGGCAATGGCAATGGTCTTTTTGTATTTCGTCCAAAGCTGGATTACTTTATATCTAGGTAATTCAAGTTCCAATGGGCTCCATTCCCCTTCTGCTAATAAATGATTAAAAGTATGTTGTGAAGTTTGTTGTACATTTTTGCGTTGCGCATAAGCTTCCATTTGGTGTAAGAACAATTTATGTTCTACCACCATTTGATCAATCTCAGAAATATTTTTTCTAGTTAATTCAAATTGAATCATCTCCTCTGAGGACATTTCGCCTGACAGGTATCTTTCAATGGTTTCTAATAATTGTATGTCTTCCATAATTAATCTCCTATATTATATTGCGCAAAAAAAAGTTTCTTAAGGCGCATCAAACATTTATATTTTTGGTTCTTGGTATTATCAGCATTGGTATATCCAAACTGATTTGCCAGTTCCTGCATTCCTTTTTTATTTATATAATACCCCTCTAATAAACTTTTACAAGGCTCGCCTAAACTATTTAAGGCCCGATCCATGATTGCAAAAGCGGCCTCTTTTTTTTCAAACATCCCCATGTCTGTTTCTACCGAAATACTTTCCTCATGGGCATTTAATGGGCTACTATATTTCCCCATTTGATGTAATCGTTTTAGCCATAAATGCTTACATATGGAAAAGAGGTAGGTTTTAATTTGACAAGTGAGCACAAATGAATCCAATTGTACTTTTTCATATAAGGCAATCATGGCCTCTTGAAAAATATCCCTTGCGTCATCAAAACTTCCGTTGTTATTTTCCACAAAATGCTGAATCATAGCAAAATGACTTTTGTACAGGGTTTCCACTGCTTTGGAGTCATTTTGGGCTAACCCCTTTAAGAGGGCTTGTTCATTTAATTCAGCTTTCAAGATATTAATACTTATTTGGGGCAAAAGTAACCCAAATTGAGTTCTTTTATTAATTTTTAAGGAGGGGAGGTTACCTTTTTAACCTTTTGGTATTAAGAGTATTAATTAATTAATTTTAAACAAAATTTTATGAAAAAAGTATTCGCAATCGTAGCTATCGCTGCATTAACTGCTTGTGGTGGCGCTTCAACTGAAGCAAAAACTGATACTGCTGCTGCAACTGTAGATACAGCAAAAGCTGTAACTGTTGACACTACAAAAGCTGTAACTGTTGACACTACTAAAGCTGCAACTGCTGCTCCTGCAAAAGCTAAAAAATAATTGAACTGTTGGTGGGTTTATTAGAGCCCTTTATTGCCAATTGACAGTTATCAGAAGAATTTCATAGGCAAGCAATCGTAAGAGCCGCCTCGTTTCTACGGGGGGGCTCATTTTTTTTGATCTACATCATGCTTAAGTTGCTCGTTATCTCCATATAATAATTTTGAGGTAAATCATGCTAGCCGATTGCTAATGAAAGAGTTATAAAACAAATATTTGTTAGTTTTGGATGAATTTAAGCCAAACTATTTTGTCAATTAGTCTATTTTGATTAACTTTGTACCGATGAAAGCAAATATTAACAACTGGTTTTACTTTTTCTTTTATTTCTACTTTAACCAAAGTAGCCGGGTAGTATTTGTAAAAGCTTAAACGAAATAACTAAATATACAATCCCGGCCCACCAGTCGGGATTTTTTTTATCCCTAAGGGGAAGCAGGAGAAACATAAAAACGAATAGGATTAATCAAGGATGAATAAAAAGGTGACGATACAAGGATACGAAGGGAGCTTCCACCAAGTGGCAGCCATGCATTTTTTTGGGAAAAATGTACAGGTGATTACTTGCGATACTTTTAGAGAAGTTGTAAAAGTTGGAGCTGATATCAAACTTTCGGATGGTGCAGTGATGGCCATCGAAAATTCAATTGCTGGAAGCATCTTACCTAACTATAATTTACTGCAAAAAAGTAAACTTCAAGTGATAGGCGAAGTGTATTTATCCATCAGTCAAAATTTATTAACCTATCCAGGTGTTAAGCTTGAAGATATTAAAGAAGTACATAGTCACCCGATGGCTATTTTACAATGCTTGGATTATCTAGAAAAATACAATTGGAAATTAGTTGAATCAGAGGATACTGCATTAAGTGCAAAATTAGTACACCAACACAAGAACAAGCATGTCGCTGCCATTGCTAGTAAATTAGCTGCGCAGTTGTATGATTTGAATGTGATTTCTCCAGATATACATACCTTAAAAAATAATATCACCCGTTTTTTAGTAATGGCGCCTATGGCAGCTAAAATTAAAGTAGCGGATGCGAATAAAGGGTCTATCTATTTTCAAACAGATCATTCTAGGGGTATCCTTTCCAAAGTGTTGGCTAAAATTGCACAAGGAAAAGTAAACTTGAGCAAGTTGCAAAGCATGCCAATTCCTGGAAGCACATTTAAATATGGTTTTTATGCTGATTTGGAATTTGAGAACAACAAACAAATGGAAAAAGTATTGGAGGAAATAAAATCCCTTACGAATAGTTTGAAAATATTTGGTATGTATAAAAAAGGTAAAGTAGTTAAAGGATAATATGGATTTGAAAGTAGCACATAGATTAGAGGGTATTGGAGAATATTATTTTTCATCCAAACTGCGCGAAATTGACGAACTCAATAAAGCGGGTAAGGGGATAATTAATTTAGGCATAGGAAGTCCCGATTTGCCTCCACATCCAGATGTGATCAAAGTATTGCAAGAAGAGGCTAGTAAGGACAATGTCCATGCCTATCAATCTTATAAAGGTTCTCCCATTTTAAGGGAAGCCGTAGCGAAATGGTATAAGAAGTATTTTAATGTAGGAGATATAAATCCTGCAACTGAAGTACTTCCTTTACTTGGAAGCAAGGAAGGGATCATGCATATATGTATGACCTATTTAAACGAAGGCGATCAGGCGTTAATCCCTAATCCTGGTTATCCGACGTACACAAGTGCAGTTAAATTAGCGGGCGGCACTCCGCTTTATTATGCATTAACTGCAGAAAACAGTTGGGCACCTGACTTTGAAAATTTAGAAAAATCAGATTTATCAAAAGTCAAGTTGATGTGGGTTAATTATCCGCATATGCCAACAGGTCAAAGTCCTACTAAGGAATTGTTTGAAAAATTAGTAGCCTTTGGAAGGAAGCATCAAATATTGATTTGTCATGACAACCCTTATGCCTTTATTTTAAATGATAAACCCGAAAGTTTATTGTCTATTGAAGGGGCAAAAGAGGTAGTGATCGAATTAAACTCTCTGAGTAAAAGTCAAAATATGGCAGGATGGAGAGTGGGCATGCTCATAGCAGCCGAGGACCGAATCAATGAAATACTTAGGTTTAAATCCAACATGGACAGTGGCATGTTTTTGCCTGTTCAATTAGCAGCGGCCAAGGCATTAAGCTTGGATCAAAGTTGGTATGACTCCGTGAATAAAATATATACAGCACGACGTGAAAAAGTATTCGAATTATTAGATGTTTTAAAATGTGTTTATTCAAAACAACAAGTGGGAATGTTTGTATGGGCAAAAATTCCAACTACTTACAAAGATGGGTATGCGTTAAGTGATAAAGTATTATATGAAGCGAATGTTTTTATCACACCTGGAGGAATATTTGGTTCTGCAGGTAACAATTATATCCGAGTAAGTTTGTGTGGTTCATTAGAAAAGTTTAGTGAAGCAATTAAAAAAATAGAAGCATGCGTTTAGCAGTAATTGGTATTGGTTTAATGGGTGGTTCGCTTGCATTGTCTTTAAAAAAGAAAGGCATTGTATCCAATGTAATTGGAGTGGATCAAAACATTGATCACCAAAAGCAAGCTTTGCAATTGGGTATTGTTGATGAAGTGATGTCTTTAGAAGACGCTATCGCCGCATCTGATATCATTGCACTTGCAACGCCAGTGAATGTTGCTGAAAAATTGTTGCCGACTATTTTAAATTTAGTGAACAAACAAGTTGTGTTTGATTTAGGGTCTACTAAGGAAAGTATTGTCAATGTCGCGAATACGCATTCCAATAAAGGAAGGTTTGTTCCAACACACCCAATGTGGGGTACGGAATTTAGTGGTCCAGCAGCTGCACAATCAGATGCATTTATAGATAAAGCAACCGTCATTTGTAATAAAACACAAATTGATCCAGACGCTTTACTTTGTATTGAGCAATTGTATGAGCAGTTAGGGATGCATATATTATACATGGATGCCATAAAGCACGATATCCATGTGGCTTACGTGAGCCATATATCGCATATAACTTCATTTGCACTGGCCAATACCGTGTTAGAGAAGGAAAAAGAATCGGATGCTATTTTTGAGTTAGCAAGTGGTGGTTTTGAAAGCACAGTGCGTTTGGCAAAGTCCAATGCTGAAATGTGGGTTCCCATCTTTATGCAAAACAAAGAAAATGTATTAGATGTGCTTAATGAGCATATTAGTCAACTTAGAAAATTTAAAGCAAGTTTGGAAAAAGAAAATCCAGATTACTTATTGGAGTTGATTCAAAATGCGAATAAGATAAAAAGGATTTTAAAATAATTAAAAAAAAGTAAGGCTCTTTAAAGGAGACTTTACAAAAAATATATAAAATGAAGAAGAAAGAAGAGATGAATGATACAAATGAATTGATAGAAGCGTCAAAGTCGAAAAAGACTTTTACAGAAATCGGCATCAATGATCAATTAGTAAAAGCGGTAACAGAATTAGGCTATACACATGCTACAGAAATTCAGGAACGTTCTATTCCAGTATTGATTAGTGGAACCAAGGATTTTATTGGTTTAGCACAAACCGGAACTGGTAAAACTGCTGCCTTTGGCTTGCCCTTATTGCAGTTAATTAAAACAGCAGATAAATTCCCACAAGCATTAGTAGTTTGCCCTACAAGGGAATTGTGTATGCAAATTGTAAGCGAATTAAATTTATTTAAAAAGCATCTTCCAGGTGTACAAGTATTAGCTGTATACGGAGGTACCTCTATTGGTTTACAAATTAAAGATTTAAAAAGAGGCGTACAAATTATCGTAGCAACTCCAGGTCGATTGATTGACTTGATCGAGCGCAAAGCGATTAACCTAGAAAAAATTGAATATGTGGTATTGGATGAAGCCGATGAAATGTTAAACATGGGATTCCAAGACGACATTGAGTTTATCTTAAAAAATACACCCAATAGAGAAAGTATTTGGTTGTTTAGTGCGACCATGCCAGCTGAAATTAGAAAAGTAAGCAAGCGTTACATGAAAGAACCAGTAGAAGTAACTATCGGTAAAGTAAATGCAACTAATAAAAGTATTGATCACCAATACTATTTAACTTCTGCACAACATCGTTATGAGACTTTAAAAAGAATCATCGATTTTAATCCAGGTATTTATGGTATCATCTTTACTCGTACAAAGGCAGACGCGCAAGATGTAGCACAACGATTAACAAGAGAAGGTTATGATATTGATGCCATACATGGTGATTTAACACAACAACAAAGAGATAGGGTAATGGGTCAATTCAGAGATAAAAGTTTGCAATTGTTAATTGCAACCGATGTGGCTGCTCGTGGAATTGATGTAAAAGGAATAACGCATGTGATCAACTTTGAATTACCAGATGATGTAGAAGTTTATACCCATCGTAGTGGTCGTACTGGCCGTGCAGGAAGTCAGGGTATATGTATCTCTATTGTTCATGCTCGTGAATCTTATCGTTTGCGTCAGATTGAAAATATGAATAAGTGTACTTTTCATAAATTAGATATCCCTAGTGGAAAGGATGTTTGTAGAAAACAATTTTTTCATGTGATGGACAAGTTAATGTCTACAGATGTAAGCCATGGTGATTATGAAACTTATGTACCCATGTTGGCCGAAAAATTTGCCGATATGAGTAAGGAAGAAATTTTGAAGCGCGTCGCTGCTTTGGAATTTAATCGCTTTTTAAGTTATTATGAAAATGCACAGGACTTAAACATAAGAGCTGCTGATAAAGGCCGTCGTGAACCCATGCAACAACAGGATCGCAATCGCGACAGAGGTCGTCAAGAATTTGGCGGTGCAGATCGTGGCCGCGCTAGAACCAATGATCGTGGTATGGAGCGCAGTAGTTCGGATCGCGGAAGTCGTGGTGCGGAAAGAGGCGCATCTGGCTATACTCGTTTATTTGTGAACTTAGGTACTAAGGATGGTTTTTACAAAGCAAGCTTTTTGCAATTTATTTTAGATATGAGCGACTTAAGAAAAGAAGCTTTAGGAAAAATAGATATGCGTGATATGAACAGCTGGGTAGAAATTGAATCAGGTGCTGCAAAACAAATGATTAACGCTGTTGATGGTAAAAACTATAAAGGGCGTCGTATTAGAATGAATGATGCAGATAGTGGTGGTCCAAAAGGATTCAGTAAAAATGCAGGATAATTTTTTTAAAATAATTTTATAAACAATAGTATTTAAATTTAAAATTCAATAATAATGGGAGACTTAACAGAGCAACAACAAAAAGTAAACATTTTATTAAAAAAATCACCTTTGATTATTTCAGGACCTTGTAGTGCTGAAACAGAGGAGCAAGTCATGCAAACGGCTATTCGTTTAGCCGCGACTGGTAAAGTAGATATCATGCGTGCAGGTATCTGGAAACCAAGAACTCGTCCTGGAAGTTTTGAAGGGATAGGTACTAAGGGTTTACCTTGGATGCAACAAGCTAAAAAAGAAACAGGTTTGCCTGTAGCTGTTGAAGTAGCGACTGCAAAACAAGTGGAAGATGCTTTACATTTTGGAGTAGATGTACTTTGGGTAGGTGCACGTACTACAGTAAACCCTTTTAGTGTGCAAGAAATTGCAGACTCATTAAAAGGAGTGAAAGTACCTGTTCTTATTAAGAATCCTATTAATCCAGATTTAGAATTATGGATTGGTGGTATGGAGCGTATCGCAAAAGCAGGTATCGAAGAATTAGGTTTAATTCACCGTGGTTTTAGTTCTTATGGAAACACGGAATTCAGAAATGCACCTATGTGGCACTTAGCTATCGAAATGAAGCGCCGTTATCCAGGTATCCCAATGATTAATGATCCTTCACATATTTGTGGTCGTCGTGATATTTTACAAGAAGTAGCACAACAAGCAATGGACTTAGATTTTGATGGTTTGATCATCGAATCACATATTGATCCTGATAATGCTTGGAGTGATGCTAAGCAACAAATTACACCTGAGGTATTAAAAGATATGTTAGATGCCATTCGTTGGAGAAAAGAAGATGTTGCATCGGCTGAATACCATGCTGCATTGGAAAAATTACGTCAACAAATCAATCAATTGGATGACGAGTTATTACAAGTATTATCTACCCGTATGAAAGTGGCTGAAAAAATTGGAGAATATAAAAAGAACAATGACATCACCATCTTACAAACCAATCGTTGGAATGAAATTTTAGAACGTGCTGTAGGTAAAGGAAATAAAGTAGGATTAAGCGAGGATTTTATTACAAAGTATATGGATGCAGTTCATATGGAAAGTATACAGCATCAAAATAAAGTAATGAACAACTAAGCTTTTTTTGACAAGACTAAAAATAAATAAAATGAAAAACTGGAAAGTCAAATTGTCTACAAGTACAGTGTCATTTATATTAGATGGCAAATTTAGTGCTATTGATAAATTATTCAATAAAGTCAATGCCTTTTACATTACCGATGAAAATGTATATGCTTTACACCAAAATAAATTCAAAGGTAAAAAAACCATTGTATTCCCTTCGGGCGAAGAGCATAAACAACAAGCCACAGTTGACTTTATAGTGGAAGCACTTCTTAATTTAGGTGCAACCCGCGAAGCCATATTAATTGGTGTTGGCGGTGGCGTTGTGACCGATATGGTTGGCTATGTAGCAGGTATCTATATGCGCGGGGTACAAGTGGGTTTTGTGCCTACCACTATTTTAGCCATGGTGGATGCAAGTATTGGCGGTAAAAATGGCATTGATGTGGGGGTATATAAAAATATGGTTGGCTTAATTAGACAACCTTCTTTTTTATTATACGACCTTGATTTTTTACAAACCCTTCCTTCTCATCAATGGGAAAATGGGTTTGCTGAAATTATCAAACACGCTGCCATCAAAGATGCTAAAATGATGAAGGAATTAGCTAGTCGCGATTTAGCATTTTATCAAAAAAATAAAAAAGAATTATCTGCACTGATCCAAAAAAATGTGCAAATAAAAATGAAAGTGGTTCAAAAAGACGAGTTTGAAAAAGGAGATCGTAAGTTGCTGAATTTTGGACATACGATAGGTCATGCAATCGAAAATGAACATGCTTTATTGCATGGTCATGCTATTAGCATTGGAATGGTGTATGCTGCAAAAATATCACAAGTGTTACAAGGTTTTAATGATACAGGATTATTAGTTGCAACCTTAAAGCAATACGGTTTGCCTACTAATATGCATTTTAATATTGAGCAAGCCATGCAAATAATGCAAAAGGATAAGAAAAAAGCAATGGCGGGTATGCAGTATGTATTATTAAAAAAAGTAGGGCAGGCCATTTATGAAACAATACCTATGAAATCATTAGAAAAATTAATAAAGTTATATTCTTAAGATGCGTGTAACGGTATATCCATCACATTTAAAAGGAGTACAATTGGCTCCTGCAAGTAAAAGCAGTATGCAAAGGGCTTGTGCAGCTGCACTATTGCATGTGGGTGAAACTGTGATTCATAATCCTGGTCATTCAAATGACGACTTAGCAGCTATGGAAGTAATACAAAAACTAGGTGCTGTTATTCAAAAAAATCAAGACAGTCTTTATATTCAATCATCTGGGGTGCATCCAATAGGACCTGAAATGAATTGTGGGGAAAGTGGATTAGGTATCAGAATGTTTACTCCAATTGCGGCTTTATCCAATCAGCCGATCCTGATTAATGGTAAAGGAAGTTTGGTCAAAAGGCCGATGCATTTTTTTGATGAAATTTTTCCTGCATTAGGTATACAAATAAATTCGAACCAAGGATTTTTACCCATTCAAATTCAAGGGCCATTGCAACCTGCGACCATCACAGTAGATGGGTCATTAAGTTCTCAGTTTTTAACTGGGTTATTAATGGCATATGCTGCCAGTGATGCGCAAGATTTTGAAATTAATGTTTTGGATTTAAAAAGTAAGCCTTATATCGATTTAACATTAGCAGTACTAAATTCTTTTGGATGGGATGTTACGCATAAGGATTATAAAAGTTTTCATTTTTTACCTCATGCTCCATTAAAAAATACCATTGAATATACGGTCGAAGGGGATTGGAGTGGCGCTGCTTTTTTATTAGTAGCGGGTGCCATTGCAGGACCCATTATTGTAAAAGGGTTGCAGTTGAATTCAACACAAGCAGATAAACAAGTACTCGAGGCATTAAAAAATGCAAATGCCAACATTGAAATTAAAGAAGATGAAATTAAAATAGGACCGAGTGCAACATTAGAAGCTTTTCAATTTGATGCAACAGATTGTCCCGACTTATTTCCTCCTTTGGTCGCTTTAGCATCCGTGTGTAAAGGGATCACGGAAATTAAAGGAGTCAATCGTTTGGCTCATAAAGAAAGTGATCGGGGGTTTACTCTACAAACAGAGTTTGCTAAAATGGGAATTCGGATTGATTTGGAAGGGGATCTGATGAAAATACATGGTGGAGCATCTATTAAAGCTTGTACGGTATTCTCACAACACGATCATAGAATTGCAATGGCTTGCGCGGTAGCTGCACTTTGCGCCAATGGTCCCATTGAAATTACGGAGGCGGAAGCGATCAATAAGTCCTATACCCTTTTCTTTGAGGATCTTCAGCAATTAGGAGCAAAAGTACATATACAATAAATTTCTTACCTTGTAATATTGAATTTAAGACATGAACAAATTTGGAACTTTATTTTCGGTGCAAATATTTGGAGAATCACATGGGGCATGTGTAGGAATTACTATTGATGGTTGTCCTGCAGGATTGCCATTAAGTGCAGCTGATTTTACAGAAGATATGGAGCGTCGTAAGGGCGGAAAACAAAAAGGAACCACTCCAAGACAGGAGGATGATATTCCTATTTTCAAGGCAGGATTATTTAATGACATCACAACAGGTGCACCGATCATGATGTTATTTGAAAATAACAATACGAGGAGTGGAGACTATGAAAAACAAAGATCAGTGCCACGTCCAGGACATGCTGATTTTACAGCACATCATAAGTTTGGCGGATTTGAGGATTACAGAGGCGGTGGACATTTTAGTGGTAGACTCACTGCAGCTTTAGTTGGCGCAGGAGTAGTCGCAAAAAAATTATTAAGTACAATTCAAGTGGCGGCTCATATTGTTAGCATTGGAGGAGAAAAGGATTTAGAGAAAGGCCTTCAAAAAGCCATTGAAAATAAAGACAGCGTCGGAGGTATTGTAGAATGTGTGGTGAAGGGACTTCCGATAGGATTGGGTGAACATTTTTTTAATTCAGTTGAATCTTTATTAAGTCATGCAGTATTTGCTATACCAGCCATCAGAGGTATTGAATTTGGAACTGGATTTGCTGCGGCTACAATGTATGGAGTGGAACACAATGATGCCATCTTAGATGCCAGCGGAAAAACAAAAACCAATCATGCCGGTGGGGTAGTTGGCGGGTACACCAACGGAAATGATCTTGTGTTTAGAATTGCGGTAAAACCTACCTCTTCTACACCAAAGGAGCAAATAACACTCAATTGGGAAACCAATGAGCTCGAAAATTTTTCTGTAAAAGGAAGACACGATTTATGCATTGCACTTAGAGTACCGGTTGTCTTGGAAGCGGTTACTGCTATTGTACTTGCTGATTTAATGTTAATTGATCAAAAAATTCCAAGAGTCATTAAAAACTAATTTTTATGGAAAGTGAATACATATATCATGTTACTACTCTAAAAGAGTGGGAGGAAGCGAAATTAAAAAATGAATACCTCCCAATGAATTATGAGCAGGATGGTTTTATCCATTGCTCGATTGAACGACAAATTTCTGGTGTCTTAGACCGATTTTACGAAGGTCAAAAAGGGCTTGTTAAATTAAAGATTGAAAAAGCAAAAGTTCAAAGACCTGTTTTATTTGAATTAGCGCACGATATCAATGAACTATTCCCACATATTTACGGATCACTAAATATCGATTCGGTGGTAGAAGTAATCACATTATCATAATCTAATGCGATTTTTATCCATCTTAGGATTTTTGGTTTGTGTGGCTTTGCCTATCAGTTTGAGGGCACAAGAAATTTATCCCAATACTTTAACAAATGCCAATTTTCTGGATAGTGTTAATATAAAGCGCTATAAAAATTCCATTTCACATTCTCGAATTAAAATTGAAATAAATCGAATTACTGGGATTGCTAGTTTTTATAGTACCAATCTTAATGGCACTTTAACAGCCACAGGTGAAATTTTCAAAAACATAAAATTGTCAGCCGCCTGTAATTTATTCAAGTTGAATACATTGGTAAGAGTAACCAATTTACGAAATGGCGCTTATGTTGTAGTGCGAATTAATGACAGAATGCATCCCAATATGCTAAAAAAAGGCAGGGTCATCGACTTAAGTCAAGCCGCAGCTAAAAAATTGATTCTCAATACAAAAGGGATCGTAAAAGTGACAATTGAAGCCATTGGGTATTCGAAAATAACGCCAAAAGGCTAAGAATTACACTATCTATAAATTATTTCAATATTTCGGCTTTTAGGACTAAATTTGTGGAAATATTAACTATTTAATACCATGAAAAAAATACTATTTTCTCTAGTCCTCTTAACATTTGCAAGTTCTCTTTTTGCACAAACAGATGACAATGTGAAAAAACCAGCACTTGCATTTAGAGTATCTGCTTTTGATTTTTCAACTGCAAAGAACATTCAAGTAAACACACTTGGTGGTGTATACAATAATAAGTCTTGGGCAAGTTTCGGAAAATTAAACAAAAGTATTGGTGTTCAATATTTAAAAGGAATTACAAGTAAAGTTGATTTGATGATCAATTTCGATATAGCTTCATTGGCTTATCCCTATGATTCAACATTAGGACTTAAAACAGCTTGGCCATCATCTCATGGCTTAGTAAAAGAAAAATTATATACAGCAATTGATGCCAATTTAAACTTTAAGTTATTACCAGACGAATACGCTGTAGTACCTTATGTTACTGCAGGTGTTGGAGTAGGTAATTTTATGTCAAATTATATGGCGTATGCACCATTTGGAGTTGGCTTACAAATTAAAGCGAACCATGGTTCATTTATTAATATCAATAGTACGTATAGATTAGAAATGTCTCATATTTCAACTCCGCATTTAAATCATGCCATTAGTTATTCATTCCCTTTAAAATTGAAGGATAAAAAACCTGTTGTTTTACCTCCTCCACCTCCACCAGCTGATACAGATAATGATGGAGTTATCGATGAAAATGACAAATGTCCAACTGTAGCAGGTTTGGCACGTTACAATGGATGTCCAATTCCAGATACAGATAAAGATGGTATCAACGATGAGCAAGACAAATGTCCTACAGTAGCAGGATTAGCTAAATACAATGGATGTCCAATCCCAGACACAGATAAAGATGGTATCAACGATGAGCAAGACAAATGCCCTACAGTGCCAGGATTAGCCCGTTACAATGGATGTCCAATCCCAGACACTGATAAAGATGGTGTAAATGATGAAATTGATGCTTGTCCTACTGAAGCTGGAATAAGTGCAAATCATGGCTGTCCAGATGTTCAACCTATTTTAACTCAAGCTGCTGCAAATTTGAAGTTTGCAACTGGCAAATATAATTTATCTAAAAAGCAATTAGCAGGTTTAAGTACAGTTGTTGCAGCTTTAAATAAATATCCAAATGTGAATATCGCAATTGGCGGTCATACTGATAATACTGGTGCTGAAAAATTAAACACTAAATTGTCAATCAATAGAGCAAAAGTGGTAGCTAAATATTTGGTTAAAAATGGTATAAATTCAAACCGTATCACTACTGGCGGATATGCATTTGCACAACCTATTGCTGATAATAAAACAAAAGTAGGTAGAGCACAAAATAGAAGATCTGAATTAACTGCTGTTTACAACTAGCATTTAATTTACTAAGATATAAAAAAGGATCCCCTCGAGCAATCGAGGGGATCCTTTTTTATATAGGGTTATTTTGAAGAGGCTTAGTTAGGATCAATGTCAATAACAATTTGAACCGATTTATAGCGTGGGTGCACTTGTATTAATCGAATAAAATGAAGTAGCTGTTGCTTTGCTAATTTCAGTTGCTGTGGTTGTTTTGAAATTTTTACAGACAACTCCCAGATATATTTATTTCGAACACGATTAACATTAGGTTGAGCGGGACCTAGTACTGTTTTTTGAATCGCAGAGCCTAAGGATTGAAAAAAGTGAAGCGAGGCTTCTTCTGCAATATTATTTTCAGTATGTTTAAAAAGAATGCTCATTAATCTGCTAAAGGGAGGATAGGCGAAATGTTTTCTATTTTGAATTTCAAATTGATAAAAAGCAAAGTAGTCGTGTGCTTTTACATACTGAACAATAGGATGTTGGGTTTGACTCACTTGCATGATTACTTTTCCATTGTCGTTTTTTCGACCCGCCCTACCGCTTACCTGTTCCATCATTTGGAATGCCCTTTCATTGACTCTATAATGATTAAAGTTGAGTAAACTGTCGGCATCTACGATGCCCACCAAATCTACATTTTCAAAATCTAATCCTTTCACCACCATTTGAGTCCCTACTAAAATATCAATTTGCTTTTGTTCAAATTGTTGAATTAAATGATCGTGTTCGATTTTCCCTTTTACATTGTCAAAATCCATTCGAGCAATATGCACTCCCGGAAGGGATTGAGTCAATTTTTCTTCAATTTGTTCTGTCCCAAAACTTTTTTGCTTAAAACTAGTTTTGCCACAAGCTTCACAAGTGTTTACAATAGGGTATCCGGTACCGCAGTAATGACAAGATAGTATATTCTTTGCTTTATGATAAGTGAGGGTGACATCACAATGTTTGCAATGTGGTATCCAGCCACAAGTGTCACATATAAAATAAGGGGCATAGCCTCTTCTGTTTTGAAACAAGATAACTTGTTTTTTATTTTCAATTGTTTTTCTAATTTCTGCTAATAATGTAGGCGTTAAAATGGTTTGCTGTGCAGATTGTTTTTTTGTGTCAACTAATTCAATTTTGGGAAGAGCAGCTTGACTGAAACGTTCATTTAAATAAGTGTATCCAAATTTTTTATGTTCTGCATTATAAAAAGTTTCTACCGAAGGTGTGGCTGAACCTAAAATTACTTTTGCATTAATTTGACTAGCGTAGTAGATGGCAGTATCGCGGGCCTGGTATCTAGGAGCAGGATCTTGTTGTTTATAGGAGGCATCATGTTCTTCGTCAATCACAATTAGGGACAAGTTTTTATAAGGCAAAAACAAAGCAGAACGAGCGCCTAGTACAATTTTAATTTCACCTGACTTAACTTTATTCCAAATTTCGACGCGTTCATTTGGATTAAATTTTGAATGATAAATGGCAACAGATCCACCAAAATATTGTTTTAATCTTCGAATCATTTGTGCTGTTAAAGCAATCTCGGGCAGCATGTATAAAGCTTGTTTATTTTGCTTTATGATATCATGAATAAGGTTGACATATATTTGAGTTTTTCCACTCCCTGTCACTCCATGTAATAGACATACATTTTGTTTTACTAATTGGTTCTGAATGTCTTGGAGCGTTATTCTTTGTTGCTCTGTAAGTGAATGCAATTGCGTATTACCTTTCGTTAAATCGACAGCTAATCGGTCTGTTTTTTTCTTTTCTGCAATTAAAACTCCTTTGTCAATGAGGGCCTTTAATTGAGCATGCGAGCTGTTCGCTTTATCTAAAATTGACTTTTGTTTAACAGCGCCCTCGGTTTTTTTATAATGTAAAAATGCCAACAATAAATCAAGTTGCTTAGGTGCTTTAGTCCATTCATTTAATAATTTTTCTAAAGCCAATTCATTTTGATAAGTAGGGTGAAGGGAAATGAAGGTTTCCATCTTAGAACTGAATTTATCCTTCATAGTTTCTTGCACCATACAAATTCCCTTTTGAATCAATTTGTTCATTACTGGATAAACTGATTTTTTATTCAAAAGCTTTTGAATTTCAATTAAACTTAATTGTTTTTTAATTTCTAAGGCCTCGGAAATAATATATTCCGAATCTGATAAATTTTTAATATCAATAGAGGCATCTTCAAGTAATATGAAAATACTTTCACTTGAAATTTTCAAATGACTAGGTATAGCGGCTTGCATAACTTCACCTTCTGAGCACATATAATATTCGGCCATCCATTCCCACAATTTTAATTGATGATCAAATACAATTGGTGCTTCATCTAAAATGGCCACAATGGGCTTTGGATTAAAACCATCGGGTTTTTGTTCGCTTAATTTTTTTATAATCCCAGCATATCTTTTATTAGCGCCTAACATTACTTCCACACGCATACCAATGAGTACCTCAGATTGCATTTCTTCAGGAATACTCCAAGTGTAGTTTTTGGGAAGGGATAAGGGTATGATAATTTCTGCGTACATAATGGCGATTACAAAAATACGCTATGCGGGTGGATAGTTTCTATATCTTCTTAGTCCTTTATCCATGGCATCGTAAACTCTTTGTTTTAATTCCTCTACTTGATCCATATTATATTGGTCCACTTGGATCGTTTCCAAATAAACAACCCTGCTAATTCCGGGTGTTAAGGTAAAAATGCTATCAAAGTGCATTCTTTCCACTGCATCAACAAAAAGAACGGGTTGAATTGGAATTTTCATTTCGATAGCTAATTTAAATGCCCCATTAAAAAAAGATTTAAGAGGCTGTTGGTCGGTCATACTGAAGGTGCCTTCAGGAAAAATAAAAATAGAGGTTTTATTTAATAAGGCGGCCTTCAAATTTCGTAAGCTTTGAGCTCTATTTTCCGGACTTGTTCTATCTACCATAATGACAGCTTCCCTATAAATCCAGCCAAAGATGGGAATTTTGGAAGATTCAAATTTGGCAAGTGGTTTAATGGGCTGGTGTTTTAATCTTACGACAGGCGGAATGTCCATATAAGAATTATGGTTTCCTACAAAAATATGGGCTTGATTAAAATCATGCGTTGATTCATATATTTCACTGTGACGAACGCCTAAAAATAAATACAATAATTTTGACCAATATCTGCATATTTTATATATCCGGTCGCTTAATTTGGCTCTTCCAAAAGGCAAAACGAAAGCCATCGCAATGACCGATAAAATGGTTAATAAGGCAAAGATAATAAGGGCATAAACGCAGTAAATAAGTTGAATCCCTCTTCTGGCTTTTTTCATATATGCCACTAATATAATAAAAAAGGCCCGAATAGAAATTCGGGCCGTACGATTGCTTGCTTAAAACCAATAAAAACTAAAATTTGTAAACAGCGGCTAATATAAAGCTGGCATTATGGCCAATGGCTAAATTATCACTATTAAAGAATATATTATTTTTTGCATTATCTAATCGGAGTTCTGGGATAAGTGTCAATTTTTTAATCTTATAATTGATGGAAAGGGTATTTGCAAAGATAGAAGTTCCAAATGCGCCTGCAGATAATGCGTTTTTATCATCAAAAATTTCTGATCTTAGTGTGAATCCAATATTGCTTATGGGGTCATAGTTGATGTATATCGCATTACTTTTCCAACTAGTTGTTTGTTCGTTTTTTGCACTATAAATAGTTCCGTCATAATTCAACGCCCATTGGCTAGATAGTGCATTGTTGATAACAATATCAAATTGTGAAAAGCTATTACTTCCTCCAGTATTACCACCTTGGTAGTTTGCGTAAATAGTTGTTTTATCCTCAAATAACTTAGTGCTCAATTGTGCAATTATTACTTTTGAACTTGAGGTAGCATTAACATAATCTGTAGGATTAGCAATACCAATCATTATACTTGTTTTACCAGTAATAGCATATTCTGCTTTAACCCCTGTATGAAAAAATGGACCATAAGAAAAACCATATGACATGCTATAGTTTCTATTTAATGGGGCATCAAGCAACTCATAACCTACATGCGTAGCCCATTTACCAGCACTAATTTTTAATTGATTGCTAAGGTTGTAAGAGATAAATGCTTGTTTAATATTTGCCAACAATCCATTGTCATTATAGGAAAATTCCTCGGCACGTTTACCATAGCCTAGGTCCACCGTAGCTGCCCATTTCCCAAAACTTTGATCCACCTTAAAGGAAGCCATACCTAGGGCTAATTTTTGTTGTGTATTTGTAAAGCTGGTAAGATTATTAGTGACTCCAGAAGGAGTAGAAAAGCTGTTTCGGAAATAAGCATCAATTGATCCCGAGGTGGTCACCGAATATTTAGGGGCGGTTGAATCTGATTGTGCATAACTGGAAATAAAGAATGGCAACAAAATGGCCAATAACGATATTTTTTTTATCATTGTAGTAGTGTTTTAAAGATAGGTACAGCCGATGCGCTTTTCTCAGAAGCTTATCACCGCTGTACCTGTTTTTTTTATGATTTAAGTGGGTTTCTTCCGTATTTTTCATCGTGTTGTGATGCGTCCAATCCTAATTCTTCATCTTCTTCAGTTACACGTAAAGGCATGATGATATTGATAAATTTGAATATGATATAAGAAACGGTGAAACTATAAGCAACCACAATCAACATTGCTTTTAATTGAACAAGGAAAAATGTGGGGTTGCCATAAAATAAGCCATCATTACCTGCTGCATTTACCGCTTTTGATGCAAAGATGCCCGTCATCAACATACCAACCATACCACCAATACCATGACAAGGAAATACATCCAAAGTGTCATCCACTCTAGATAATTTAAATGCATGACTCGCTACATTTGAAATAATAGCGGCTACCATCCCAATAAAAATACTTTGAGGTATTCCTACAAATCCAGCAGCGGGCGTAATTGCTACTAATCCAACTACAGCACCGATACAAAATCCAAGTACAGATGGTTTTTTCCCTTTAAGTACATCAAAAAACATCCAAGCCAAACCTGCCGCTGCTGCTGCAGTATTAGTAGTAGCAAATGCGTTGATGGCAAGTGAGTTGGCGCCTAATGCAGATCCTGCATTAAATCCAAACCAACCAAACCAAAGTAAACCAGTACCAATTAGAACATAAGGAATATTAGCAGGTGGAATTTCTTGTTGTTCTAATTTAGAGCGACGAGATTTTAAAACAATAGCGCCTGCTAATGCTGCACAACCTGCGCTTATATGAACCACAGTACCTCCAGCAAAATCCAATGCACCCATTTTGAATAAAAATCCTTGTGGATGCCAAGACCAATGTGCTAAAGGTGCGTATACAAATATGATAAATAATACAATAAATAAAATGTAAGCAGTGAATTTAATTCTTTCTGCAACTGCACCTACTACTAATCCTGGAGTGATAATTGCAAACATTAATTGAAACAATGCAAATAGTAAAAGAGGAATGGTCATTGCTGATCCACCTTGTAAAGTAGGAGCACCATTTACAACTCCTTTAAAAAATAAATGGGTCATCGGATTACCAATAACGCCATTAATACTTTCACCAAAACTTAGACTATAACCAAAGCTTACCCAAATCACAGATACAATACCTGCGGATACAATACTTTTGATCATGGTAGAGATGATGTTTTTACGATGCACCATACCTCCATAAAAAAAGGCAAGTCCTGGTGTCATAATAAACACTAAAGCGGTAGCAACTAAAATCCATGCGATATCGGCTGCGCTGTATTCACCCACAAAGCTGGGTAATTGAGGAACGAACAGAGCTAAAACAGCAACGATAAATAGAATGACGAAAGGGGCAAATTTTTGTACAATTTGGTTTTTCATGTTGGTTGTTTTATATTATTATTAATTATATATGATGTTTATATAGTAAAAGTAATAAAAAACAATATTAAAATACTTTATATATAAACATATAAATAAATATAATATGAATAAAAAAAGCAAAAAATACGGCTAATATTCAATGCTGTATTGATTTGCAGCTTAAAAAGCTAGATAGAATAAAAAATCCGTTGTGGAAAAAAAGTGAGTTATTCCCAAGTGTAAAATTAAAAAAGGGACTGAAATTATGAATTTCAGTCCCTTTTTTAAAAGTATTTTGGAAATATTTAGATTGACTGCACAAACAAACTAGCATCTTTTGAGGCTAGAAGGGTAGAACCAGTTAGGAAAATATCTACTTGTCGGGCACATTCACGGCCTTCACTTATAGCCCAAACGACTAAGGATTGCCCACGACGCATATCACCAGCTGTGAAAACTTTGGCCACATTTGTTTTATAAGCTTGTTCAGTTGCTTTTACATTTCCTCGCTCATCTAGCTCAATATCTAATTCATCTAAGATACCGGTAGGGTCAGGATGTAAGAAACCCATGGCAAGGAAAGCCAATTCGCAAGGAAGCTCTCTTATACTACCTTCCTTTTCCGTGAATTTGGAAGGTCGGCCATCAGGGCTATTTGTCCATTCAAGGTCCACAATTTGTAAAGCTTTTAAATTCCCTTTTTCATCACCAATAAAGGCTTTGGTAGCAACCCCCCAAATTCTATCTGCCCCTTCTTCATGTGAAGTGGTCGTTTTTAATATCATAGGATAGGTAGGCCATGGCATATATTCAGCCCTAGATTCAGGGGGCTTGGGTAATAATTCAAATTGAGTGATCGATTTGGCTTGTTGTCTATTTGATGTGCCAACGCAATCACTGCCTGTATCACCACCGCCAATAACTACTACATTTTTTTTGTTCGCATTGATTTCATTTTCTTCAATAGTAATTTCACTCACTCTTTTATTTTGTTGCTTTAAAAATTCCATGGCAAAATGGACTCCCTTCAAATCACGCCCTGGAATATTTAAGTCTCTTGGAATGGTAGAACCTCCCGCTAATACAACGGCATGGTAATCACGCATAATATCATTGACCCTAATGTTAACACCTACATTGGCGTTGCAGATAAATTGGATTCCTTCTTGTTCTAAAACAGCAATTCTTCGTTCAACAACAGTTTTATCTAATTTAAAATCAGGGATACCAAAACGCAATAAGCCTCCTGGTTTAGGATCACGCTCAAATACAGTGACTTCGTGACCTGCATAATTTAATTGTGCAGCCGTAGCCAATCCAGCAGGGCCTGATCCAATAACTGCTACTTTTTTACCCGTCCTTACATTGGGTTTACGAGGATGAACAAATCCTTTTTCAAATGCAATTTCAATAATATGTTTTTCTATTTCCTCAATTGTTACAGCTGGCTGATTGATGCCTAATACACAAGCGCTTTCGCATGGAGCAGGACAAATACGGCCAGTAAATTCTGGAAAATTGTTAGTAGAAATTAAAATTTCGTATGCCTCTTTCCATTCTTGTCGATATACTGCGTCATTAAATTCAGGAATAATGTTTCCTAAAGGACATCCGTTATGACAAAAGGGAACCCCGCAATTCATACATCTTGCAGACTGCTCGTTTAATTTTTTTTCGGGAAACAATGACACAAACTCTTTATAGTTTTGTTTCCTTTCCGTTACAGTTAATTTGGAAGGAAGTTCCCTTGTAAATTCTTTAAATCCTGTTGGTTTGCCCATATACTTTATTTTGCTGCGATCATTTTTTCCTTTTGTAATTGCAAAGCTTTTTTGTAATCACGAGGGAATACTTTGATAAAGTGTTTCAATTGATGATCAAAGTCAGCTAATATAAATTTAGCTACTGAACTTTTTGTTTTGTCAAAATGTTGTTGAATTAAGTTTTTCAATTTTTGCGCATCTTCCCCTTGCACTGGATCTAAATCCACCATTTCTTTATTGCACATGGATTCAAAATTATTTTGAACATCATATATATATGCAATACCACCGCTCATACCTGCTGCGAAGTTGCGTCCTGTTGCTCCTAAGATTACGGCGGTGCCTCCTGTCATGTATTCGCAGCCATGGTCTCCCACGCCTTCTACTACTACGCTTGCGCCAGAATTTCGAACAGCAAATCGCTCTCCAGCTTTACCTCTTATAAATGCAATACCACTAGTAGCGCCATACAATGCTACATTCCCAATAATGATATTTTCTTCTGGAATAAAAGTTGCTTTTTTATCAGGGTATACTATTAATTGTGCACCACTAAGCCCTTTCCCAAAATAATCATTGGCGTCTCCTTCTAATTCTAATGTAACTCCTTTGGTATTGAAAGCACCAAAGCTTTGTCCAGCAGTTCCTTTAAATGTAAAATGAATGGTATCCTCTGGTAAACCTTCTGCTTTATATACTTTAGTAATTTCATTGGAAACAATGGTACCTGTGGTACGATCGGTATTTTTAATTGGGAAATTAGCAACTACTTTTTTCCTTTCTAAAATAGCGGGTTGGGCAGCAGCTAATAATTTCCAATCCAATACATCAGCTAACAAATGGTCCTGAGCCTCGGTTTGGTATAAACCAACACCAGGTTCAGCAGGCTCTTTATATAGTACATCACTTAAATCTAAGTTTTTGTATTTCCAATGATTGATATTTTCGCGCATGGTTAATGCATCAACTTGTCCCACCATTTCATTAATAGTTCGGTAGCCCAATTCCGCCATGATTTCACGAAGTTCTTCGGTTATGAATTCAAAAAAACGAACCACATGATCGGGATCTCCCGTAAATCTTTTGCGTAATTCAGGATCCTGTGTTGCAACGCCCACTGGACATGTATTCATATGACATTTGCGCATCATAATACATCCTTCCACAATTAAAGCGGCTGTAGCCACGCCCCATTCTTCGGCGCCTAATAAAGTAGCAATAGCAATATCGCGACCAGTTTTCATTTGGCCATCGGCTTGAACGACTACTCGACTACGAAGTTTATTTTTTACTAAGGTTTGATGTGTTTCTGCCAAACCTAATTCCCAAGGTAATCCAGCATGTTTTATAGAACTTAATGGCGAAGCGCCAGTACCTCCATCAAAGCCAGCTATTAAAACAACATCGGCTTTTGCTTTAGTAACCCCTGCAGCAATGGTACCAACACCAGCTTTTGAAACTAATTTTACATTAATTCTGGCAGCACGATTGGCATTTTTTAAATCAAATATGAGTTGAGATAAATCTTCAATGGAATAAATATCATGATGGGGTGGAGGGGAAATTAATCCTACGCCCGGAGTCGCATGCCTTGTTTTACCAATCCAATCATCCACTTTATCACCAGGTAATTGTCCGCCTTCTCCTGGCTTTGCACCTTGTGCCATTTTAATTTGTAGTTCATCTGCTTCCGACAAATAATAACTAGTGACACCAAATCGTGCACTAGCAACTTGTTTAATTGCACTACGCATAGAATCCCCATTCGGTAATTTTTGATAACGAATTTCATCTTCACCACCTTCCCCTGTATTACTTTTTCCACCTAATCGGTTCATTGCAATAGCAAGTGTCGTATGTGCTTCCCATGATATGGAACCAAAAGACATCGCACCTGTTGCAAATCTTTTGTAGATAGCGCTTGCTGGTTCTACTTCGTCAATAGAGATAGAAGGTCGAGTAGGTTTAAAATTAAATAAGCTTCTTAATGTGCAAGCTTTTTCAGTTTGATCGTTTACTAATTTCGAATACTTTTTAAAACTAGGATAATCATTCATTTTAGTGGAATGCTGTAATAAATGAATGGTTTGTGGATTGAATAAATGAAATTCTCCACGGCGTTTCCATTGGTATACGCCCCCTTCAGCCAATCGGTCAACTGGGGATGATTTTTTAGCAAAAGCTAAATCATGCTTCGCTAAAATTTCTTTCGCTATTTCATCTAATCCCATGCCATTGATTCGAGAAGTAGCGCCTGTAAAATGCTTGTTGACTACTTCCTTATTAATTCCAATAATTTCAAAAATTTGCGCGCCTTGATATGATTGCAAAGTGGAGATACCCATTTTAGAAAACACTTTGTACAAACCTTCATTCACGGCTTTGATATAATTCTTCTTTAATTTTTCTGCGTCGTATTCAGATTTTATTTTGTCAAATAATTTCATATCCCTGATGGTAGACAATGCCATATAAGGGTTAATAGCAGTGGCGCCAAAACCTATTAAACATGCATAATGGTGCACTTCCCAAACATCCCCTGCTTCAACAATGATGCCTACTTTACCTCTGAGTCCTTTTCTGATTAAGTGATGGTGTACACTTGAGCATGCTAATAAAGTAGGAATCGCGGCGTGTTCAGAATCGATAGCTCGATCTGTTAAAACGAGTACTTCAAAACCGTCTTCTACAGCATCAACTGCATAACGACATAATCGATCCAATCCTCTTTTTAAAGAACCTTCTTTTCCGTCGGCCCTAAAATAACATTGTAATGTTTTAGCTTGAAAAACACCAGTATCAATACTCCTTATTTTTTCTAATTCGTGGTTGGACAAAATGGGATGCTTCAATGCAACACAATGGCTGGCCATTGGATCTTCGGTTAACAAGTTTCCTTGACTACCCACAAAATTAGCTAAGGACATTACCATCCTTTCGCGAATAGGATCAATTGGGGGGTTGGTTACCTGAGCAAATAATTGTTTAAAGTAACTTGAAATATGTTGCGGCTGATCACTTAAAACTGCTAAAGGGGTATCTGTTCCCATGGATCCAATTGGTTCCTTGCCATCAATGGCCATGGGTGTAATGATATTTTCTAAATCTTCCTTGCTGTATCCAAATGCCTTTTGATATTTGAAAATTTGATCGTGTTCTAAATGTGTAAATTGAATGCGGGGCTCGGGTAATTCTTCTAAACGAATTTTATATTTATTTAACCAATCCGCATAAGGCTGTTGTGCACAAATGGTTTGTTTTAAATCATTATCGCTAATAATTTTTCCAGCTTCCATGTCGACTACAAACATTTTACCAGGTTGTAATCTACCTTTTTCAATAATGGTGGCCGGGTCTATAGGTAATGCACCTGTTTCAGATGCCATAATCACTCGGTCGTCATTAGTAACACAATACCTTGATGGCCTTAATCCATTTCGGTCTAATGTGGCACCAATTATTTTTCCATCTGTAAATGAAATGGAAGCGGGACCATCCCATGGTTCCATAATAGCTGCATGAAATTCGTAGAATGCTTTTTTAATAGGGTCCATTAATTCATTGCCATCCCATGCTTCAGGAATTAACATCATCATCACATGTGGTAAAGAACGACCTGATAAAGTAAGTAATTCAATCACATTATCCAAGCAAGCTGAATCAGATTGCCCTGCTGTTACAACAGGTAAAATCATATCTAATTCCTCCTTTGTAAAATAAGGAGAGAAGAAACTATTTTCATTGGATCTTAACCAATTTAAATTGCCTTGTAAGGTATTAATCTCACCATTATGTGCAATGTATCTAAAAGGTTGCGCCAATTTCCATGAAGGGAAGGTATTGGTAGCAAAACGAGAATGTACTAATCCAAATGCAGACACGACACGCTTATCGCTTAAATCCGGAAAATATTCCCTTACTTGTTGACTTGTTAATTGGCCTTTGTAAACAATCACTCTTTGCGATAAAGAAGACATATAAAATCCAATAGCTTCTTTTTTGATAGAGTTATTAATAGTATGTGACGCGTAATTTTTTAATATAAATAATTTACGTTCAAAATCTTCTGGGTCGGAAATATGGTCTGGTTTTTTTACAAAAACTTGTTCCATGATGGGTTCTACTGATAATGCAGAAGGGCCAATGGTATCTTTTACAACAGGCACCGCCCTATAGCCAATAATTTCAATGCCTAACTTTTCGGCAGCACGAGCAAAAATTTCTTTACATTCTTCTTTGATTCCTTTTTCCGTTGGGAAAAATATAAATCCAACACCATATTCATTTAAGTCGGGAAGATGAATGCCTTTGTGTAATAATTCATCAAAGAAAAATTCATGAGGTATTTGTATCATAATACCCGCGCCATCCCCTGTATTAATTTCACATCCGCATGCGCCGCGATGTTCCATGTTTTCTAAAATAGTAAGGGCGTCTCCCACATTTTGATGGGACTTAATACCTTTGATATGGGCAACAAATCCTATACCACAAGCGTCGTGTTCATAAGCAGGATTGTATAATCCTAAGTTTTCATTTTTCGTCATTTCCAACCAATTAATTAAAGGATAATTCTACTAGGTAGGTGATTCGTGGAAAATTACGAAATAATGAGGATTTTTTATAGCAGATTTGCAAGAAATTTACACACCATTTGAAATCTTATAGAAAAACAAGGTTTATATTAAATTGAATCAAATAACAACTGTTCGCATTTGAGTTTTTTGAAATATTTTAAATGCTCAATTGGACCCGACTCCACTTAAAATGTATCTAAACGAAGTTGCTGAGTTAAAGGGGTCAATGCCCATGTAAAGCCTTTGGGAAAAATCCCAAAAAGGGAACTTCCCGAACCTGTCATACTTGCATATAATGCCCCTTGAGCGTATAATTCATCTTTTAAGGATCCAATCATTGGGTGTGCTTTCATCACTGGCGCTTCAAAATCATTGATTAATTCCTGTTTCCAAGTGGCCAATGGTTGTTGGATGATGGTAGCAATCTCTTTTTCTTTTTTACAAGGGGTGATTTGTTGAAAAGCCCAAGGAGTGGGTATATGAATTTGAGGATGAATTAAAACAAGGGTGTAGGCAGATAAATCAATTGCAATGGGATTAAGAATTTCACCTTTCCCTTGCGCTTGACAAGGTTGATCAAATAAAAAAAATGGACAATCGCTTCCTAGTTTTTCAGCGTATTGAATAAGTTGCGTTTTATTTAATTGAAGATGAAATAAAGAATTTAAAATTTGTAAAACAGCAGTACCATCACTAGAGCCACCGCCTAAACCGGCGCCCATCGGAATCATTTTATGTAAGTGCATTTGAACTGCAGGGAGATGATGAAAATCGGCTTTTAATAAATGATAGGCTTTGACACAAAGATTATTTGAAGTATCTCCTGGAATATTTAATCCGGAATGCGAAAAATGAATGGGTTCGCTATCATCCTTGCTGGAAGCGGTTATTTCAACAATATCTTTTAAATTCACTGGATAAAATACCGTATCTATATCATGAAAGCCATCTTGTCTTTTCGCTAGGATAGATAAACCCAAATTTATTTTGGAATGGGGGTATTGAATCATTATTTATGATTTCTTTTGCGCATTTTTTTTATTGATTTCATCACGAATATCAATTGCGCGTATATAATCTTCCTGTTCTAAAACCTCTTTTAATAAATGATTCAATTCGATAAGCGACAAGTTAGATAAGTCATTAATAGGGGTAGGCTCATCCATTGTAGTGGAGAGCATTGATTTATCTGCACTTTCATTCGCCAATCCCGCTTGCTCTAAAATGTTGGAATACACATAAATGGGGCAACCAAATCGAACCGCCAATGCAATGGCATCACTAGTACGACTATCTATTTCAATAGTATCATTGGCAGTGAAGCAAACTAGTTTTGAATAAAAAATGCCTTCTTGCAAATCACATATATATACTTCCTGTAATTGTATGCCAAAAGCAGTCATAAAATTTTTCATTAAATCATGCGTCAAAGGACGGGAAGGATGCATGTTTTCTAAAGCGACTGCAATTGCTTGTGCTTCAAAACCACCAATCACAATGGGTAGTCGGCGTAACCCATTTACTTCACCTAAAATAACTGCATAAGAGTTAGATTGTGTGATGCTGTGGGAGAGGGCTACTATTTCTAATTCAATTTTTTGCATACTAGTTTTGACCCCCTAAAGTTAAATAATTATATTATTGGTTGTGCTTCATTTTTAAAATGGCAGCAGTCAATGCGGGGACCACTTCAAAAGCATCACCCACTACACCATAATCTGCGGCTTTGAAAAAGGGTGCTTCGGGATCCTTATTAATAACTACAATGGTTTTACTTCGATTGACACCAGCTAAATGCTGAATCGCACCCGAAATTCCAATGGCGATATATAAATCTGGCGCAATTTGGATGCCTGTTTGACCTACATGCTCATGATGTGGTCTCCAGTCTGAATCGGAAACGGGTCGGCTACAGGCCGTTGCAGCGCCAAGTGCTTTGGCAAGGTCCAATAAAATACCCCAATTTTCAGGCCCTCTTAATCCGCGACCACCACTCACCACAAGACTTGCTTCGGTTAAAGGAATTTCTCCTTTTACTTTGTTAATGTTGGTTACTTTAATTGACGCCGGCGGAATGGGTAAATCAATGGGTTGAACGAGTGCGGTATTGTCATAAGGATGTACTCCAAAACTATTTTGATTAATTGCAATTACTTTAATGGGGCTTTCGATTTTAATGGAAGCAAATGCCTTGCCTGAAAAAACAGTTTTAGTTACTTCAAATCCATTTTGCAAATCAGGTAAACGACAAGCACCTGTTACAATGCCAGCAGATAATTTTACTGCTACAGCAGGAGCGAGGGCTTTACCATTAATATTATGTGCAAATACAACCACAGTAGCACCAAGGCTTTTTGCAGCAGCAGCGATTAAATTGGAATGGACTTTAGCATCGAAAGTATTTAAACTTTCATTTTTTAACTGATGCACTTTTTGGGCACCTTGTTTTCCTAATTCAGTTAAATCATCTTCAGCTGTTCCAAGCATCAACGCTTCGGCACTGCAATTTAAAAGTTTTGCTATAGCAGCACCATAGCTAATGGCTTCCAGTGTTGCTTTTTTAATTTGATTGTCGGCTTGGTCAATATATATCAGTACCATAAAATATAATTTTTTGGAAAGGCGGGTATTAAATAACTTTTGCTTCTTCTTTTAACAATCTAACTAGCTCATCCATTTGGTCACTAGCGATTAATTTTACTCCTGTTTTAGCAGGAGGTAAATTAAATTCTTTAATCTGAGTCAATGGTGAAGTAGGGGTAGGCTCCACTATTTTTAATGGCTTTGTTCTTGCCGCCATAATGCCACGCATGTTAGGAATTCTTTGTTCGGCCATTCCTTTTTGACAACTCACCACCATTGGAAGCTGGACTTCATTGGTTTCTTCGCCCCCTTCAATTTCTCTAATGAGGGTGGCTGTGTTTCCGTTAAGTTCTAAATGATTGGCTAATGAAACAAAAGGCAGGTCTAACAAAGCGGATAACATAGAGCCTATACAGGAACTGTTATAATCGATGGTTTCCTTTCCTGTTAAAATTAAATCATAGGATCCTTGTTTAACTACAAAGGCAATTTGTTCTGCAATCTCGTAGGAATCATTACTATTTAAATGAACGCGAATGGCTTCATCTCCACCCAAAGCCAATGCTTTTCTAAGAATAGGTTCTACTTCAACACCGCCCACTGTAATTAAATGTATTTGGGTACTAGGATCTTTTTCTTTTATTTCAATCGCCCTTACTAATGAATACCATTCGTCATAAGGGTTGATGATCCACTGTACTCCATTTTCATCAAACTTTGTATTACCTTCGGTGAACGCAATTTTAGCAGTGGTGTCGGGTGTTTTACTGATACAAACTAAAATGTTCATTGTCTATCTTTTAATTTTTGGTTGTTTATGCAACTAATGCAAATATAAGATAGTTTTTAACCATACATGCAGTAAAAATTAGTTAAGATGAATCGGATTGAAAAAATAATTGAATTTTTAATTCAACAACCCAATGATGCTTTTTTACGACATGCTTTGGCATTGGAATACCTTAAAATAGGGGAGGATATTAAAGCAAGGGATTTATTTTTGGCGATCCTTGAGGAGGCACCTGACTATATTGGATCTTATTATCACTTAGCTAAATGTTTGGAAAAGCTCAATGACAAACCCGCTGCCATCTTATGGTATGAGAAGGGAATGGCGGCAGCAAAATTAGCAAAAGACAATCATGCCTATAATGAATTGCAAGGCGCTTATGAGGACTTGGTTTATTAATGAAACTTGTATTATAAAGTGAGTCGTTGACTTAATTTATCATCAATTAATTGAAAAAAATCTTCGGGTTTATAAGTGCGCCAAGCAGTAATTTCCATTAATTCAATGTACCGATTTAGTTTTTTTTGCAAAAAATCATATTGTGCTGCGGGGTGTAAATTCACTAATACTGCCCATCCTTCTTCCTCTGATAATTCTTCATACCATTCTTCATAGTAATCCCGATCCCCATTGTGAAAATTATAAACATGTTCCCCAATTAAAATAAATTTAATAATACCTTCCTCCATCATGCTGTCAAGCAATTCGCGTTTTAATTGCATGATATCATTCTCGATGGCATCATTCCATTCTCCCATTAATTCAATAATGGCAAACTTGGTTTCATAATCTACAAATAGGATTTTGAGGTACAAGGTTTTACTTCCAATAACATCCCATTGCGGATGAATATAATAGTTGTAAACGGTTTGTGAAAATTCAAACTCGCTATAAGTTTGCCCAAAAAAAATGGATTTAGGATCCTCGTCGGCTATATATAAATGCCTCCATTGAAAATAGGGTTCAACATCATGCATAAACAGCTCGGCTATGGGTTATTTTTATGATAGGCCACCAGTCCTTCCATAGGTGATTTGGTAATTTTGCCTAATTCCATTTCATACACCAATGCGAGTTGTTTAATAACATCTCTAAATGCATAAGCGACGCTTCCTGTAAAATGAATAGGGTACAACCATGATTCATTTAATTTATTCAAGTGGGTGTAAAAGAAGTCATTTAATCCGTCCTCGATAATATTTTCAATCATATAATGACCACGGTGTTCGCTTAAAAAAACAGCAAAGGAAGCAAGGTATCGATTAGGTAAGGGCTCACGATAAATTTTATTTAAAATTTGAGAACGATCTAAATTATATTTTTTTGAAAAGCAAATCATCAGCTCTTCATCAAAAGTTTGGTATAAAAAATATTGTAATACTTTTTTTCCAAGATAAGCCCCACTGCCTTCGTCCCCTAAAACATAGCCTAGGCCTGGACTATTTTTCACTATTTTTTTTCCATTATAATAACCTGTGTTGGAACCAGTGCCTAATATACAAGCGATTCCTTTTTCGGTTTGGCAAGTGGCTCTTGCTGCCGCCACTAAATCGGTTTGAATATCAAATTTTGCATTTTTGAAAACCAAGCGAAGCGCTTTTTTTAAACTTTTTACATTGTCGGGATTGCTAAGACCAGTACCATAAAAATAAATCGCATTAATCTTGTCAGTTTTGACTTTTTTTGAAAAAGCTTTTTCAAGAAGGGCTGCTATATTTTCGGTAGACAAAAAATAGGGACTAATGCCCATCGTGCTAACGGATTGTCGCTTGTTCTTTTGAACAATCGTCCATTGACATTTAGTGGCACCGCTATCTGCAATAATATAGTTATTCATATCCTTCTGTTGGAAGTAAAATTAACCAATTTAGTGGATACCTAAGTATATTAAGGCCAATTTTAAACATTAAATAATGTAATTTCGCATTCAATAAAAAGTGCATGCAACAGAACAATAATACAAATTGGTTAAAGCCCATTTCATACGCCTTAATGATTATTATAGGTATTGTAATTGGGGTTTTTGTAAAAGGAAATTTGTCGGTAGGTGATTTTTTATCAAAAAACCAGGATCCTATTCATGAAATCATGGAATTAGTGAATTCAAAATATGTGGATTCTTTAACAAATGATAGTGCCAGCATTAAGGTGGCCGATTTTTATTTAGGTCAATTGGATCCTCATTCAGTCTATATTCCCCCCGCCGACTTGGTGGATGTAAATGATCAGTTGGCTGCAAATTTAAAAGGTATAGGTATCGAATTTCAACAATTTAGGGATAGCTTTTTTGTCACTTATGTTTTAAAGGAAGGGCCCGCTGAAAAGGCCGGAGTTCATTTAGGGGATATCTTATTAAAAGCCAATGATTCCATAGTTTTATCAGGAGGAAAATTGCAGGCAGAGGAAGTGAGACAAAAAGTAAAAGGGCCTGCTGAGACCCCATTAAATTTAGCGGTGCTGCGAAATAATCATGTAGTGGATTTAAAAATTACAAGGGCCAATATTGCTATTTCTCCTATTGATGCTTTTTACATGATCAATGACACACTAGGCTATATTAAATTAAATAAATTTACGGATAGAACTTACGAAGCTTTCATGCAAGCATTAGAGCCTTTGTTACAAAAAGGAATGAAGTTATTGGTATTGGATTTAAGAAATAACGGAGGTGGTTTAATGGGCGAAGCAGTGGCCATTGCTGATGAACTATTAAGTGGAAATAAACTAATTGTTTATACGCAAGGAGCCCATTCTGCCAGAACAGATTATTATAGTAAACGCGAAGGATTATTTGAGCAAGGGAAATTAATTATTTTAATGAATGAATCTTCGGCATCGGCGAGTGAAGTATTGGCTGGAGCATTGCAGGATTGGGATAGGGCCACTATTGTTGGGACAAGGTCCTTTGGAAAAGGGTTGGTACAACAACAATTTAAATTATCTAATGGGGGTGCTTTGCGTTTAACGACTGCGAAATATTACACACCACTTGGACGAAATATTCAAAGACCTTATTTGCAAGGTAAGGAAGCCTATGAAGATGCTTACATAAAAAGATTACACGAAGATGCGATGGGAATGCAAGATTCTAATTTCAAAGGAAACTCCTTTAAAACCCCTAAGGGAAATTTGGTATACGGAGGCGGTGGCATTTATCCCAATAAGTGGGTGGTGACGCATGATATTTTAATGGACACTTCTACCCATTTATTATGGCAAAATAATTTACTTAATGAATTTGTATTGCAATTTTATCTTTCACATTTACCACAAATGCAAGCCCTAAAAAATGGGCAAGAACTAATAATGCAGTATCAAAATGAAGCTACTTGGAATGCTTTTATTCAATTCGCCAATACGCGACATGCTAACTTGCTAAAAAAAGAAATGGCCTCAAAAAAAATAATGCAAAATCATCTTATTGCTTTATTAGCCAGAATGAGATGGTATAAGCAAGGCTATCAAGAAGTGGTCAACAGACTAGATCCTCAATTTGCGTTGATGATTGAATAGGAGTAGCGCCATTTATGATGTTTATCATGTTTTTATATGACTCGGCTCATTTTAACATTTTAAGATAGAAGGCATCTTTGCTTTCTATGCCGAAATCATCTTGTTACCATTGCGGGGCGGAATGTGACGCTAACATTAAAATTGACGAAAAGTTATTTTGTTGTGAAGGCTGTAAAATGGTATTTCAATTATTGGATGAAAATGGACTTTGCCAGTACTATGATTTATCTGACATGCCAGGCATTGCTGCAAAAGGTCATTTTGTTTCAGAAAAGTATAATTATCTCGACAATCAGGCGATACAAGATCAGCTGATCCAGTTTAAATTAGAGGGACAAGCGCATGTGGTATTTTATTTACCACAAATTCATTGTGTGAGTTGTGTTTGGTTATTGGAAAACTTACATAAAATTAATGCTGGAATTATACAATCTCAAACTCATTTTGAAAAAAAGGAAATCAAAATAGTTTACAATCCAGACTTAATTACTTTAAAGGAATTGGTTCAGTTACTTTCCTTTGTTGGCTATGAGCCAGTAATTCATTTGGGTGGAAATGATTGGTTGAAAAAAAAGAAGGTAAACAAAAAGCAACTTTTTAAAATTGGTATAGCAGGTTTTTGTTTTAGTAATATTATGATGCTAAGTTTTCCGGAATACTTATCAAATGATGCTTTAGAATTAGGGAACCTGCAACCTTTTTTTATTTACTTGAATTTATTATTGTCGCTTCCTGTATTATTATATAGCGCAAGTGGATTTTTTATTTCAGCTTATACTGGGTTAAGGCAAAGATGGTTAAATATCGACGCGCCCATTGCGCTTGCGATTTTAGTTACCTTTAGTCGTAGTGTGTATGAAATTCTAACTCAAACTGGAGCAGGATATTTAGACAGTATGAGTGGTATTGTTTTTTTTATGTTAGTTGGAAGATGGTTTCAAGATAAATCTTATGATTCATTTGCATTTGATCGAGATTACACTTCATTTTTTCCATTAGGAGTTACTGTTTTACAATCAGGACAAGAATTTAATAAACCATTATCAGAACTGCAAAAAGGGGAACAGGTGCTTATTAAGTGTGATGAAATGATTCCTGCAGATGGGATCTTAATTTCTCAATCGGCTATTGTTGATTATAGTTTTATATCAGGTGAAAATGCGCCAATCGAAATAAAGCAAGGCGCAATGCTTTATGCAGGAGGAATTCAAAAAGGCCGAGCTATTCATATGGAAGTAGTGAAACCAGTGGGGCAAAGTTATATTACTGAGTTGTGGAATAGCCCATTATTAAAATCCGAAAAAAATACGGAAAAATCCTTTGTACACCCTTGGAGTCAATATTTTACAATTATCTTATTTGCTATTGCAATAACGAGTGGCTTGTATTGGAGTTTACATGATACACATAAAATTTTACCTGCGGTGACTGCAGTTTTAATTGTAGCATGCCCATGCTCTTTATTGTTAACCGTCACTTTTACTTATGGGAATGTGTTAAGGTGGCTAGGTAAACAAAAATTGTATTGCAAAAATGCATCCGTTATTGAAGCCATCCATAAAATTGATACCATTGTATTTGATAAAACAGGAACCCTTACCCAACAAGAAGCGACCCAATTGGAGTATGAAGGATCGGAATTGAATACAACCGAAATGTTGGCCATTAAATCAGTCACAAAGGAATCCTTGCATTCACTAAGTCAAATGATCGCTCAATTTTTTTTGACTAAAGTGGAGGGTGTGGTAGAAGTTAATCAAATTGAAAATATTTTAGGTAAAGGTACGAAAGCGCATTGTGGTGCATTCGAGATATTAATAGGTTCCACTTCCTTTTTATCATCGCATGGTATAAAAAGGAAGGACGATTATGTTGGTTCGGTGGTTTGCTTGGCTATCAATGGCGATTTTAAAGGGGTATTTAAAATTATGCACACTTATAGAGCGGGCATGTCCAATTTGGTAGCAAGTTTAAAAAATAAGGGGTATCAAATACATTTATTAAGCGGGGATCATCCCACCGAAAAAAATAACTTATTAAAATTATTAGGAACCGATATTCCAATGAAGTTTGAGCAAAGTCCCGAAGACAAATTAAATTATATTCAAATGCTGCAAAGTCAAGGACATCGTGTAATGATGGTGGGGGATGGTTTAAATGATGCGGGGGCTTTGCAAAAAAGTAATGTTGGCATTGCAGTTACAGATCAATCTCATCTATTTACCCCAGCAAGTGATGCCATCTTAGAGGGGGGTGAAATGCATCAATTAAGTGCGTTAATTGAATATTCAAAAAAAGCGAAACAAATTATCATTCTGATTTTCATTTTATCTATCTGTTATAACATCATTGGTATGTATTTTGCTACAAGAGCACAACTATCACCGATGGTGGCTGCCATATTGATGCCCATTAGTTCAATCAGTATTGTAGCCTTATCTGCATTGCTTTCTTTTTTATTTTCAGCTAAGATTAGGTCCAAAAACTGATATATATCAGTTCTCAATTTGACCTATGTCATTAGGAAAAATGGACTTTCCCTATAGATTTGTTTCAAATTAGTCGTAATGGGGGTCATCGTTATTTTAATCATCGTAAGTGTATTGGTTGCCGGCGGTTTTTTATTGGCCTTTATTTGGTCGGTAAAAACTGGGCAAATGGAAGACGATTATACGCCCTCTGTTCGAATCCTTTTTGAGGACGAGGTTAAAGTGGTCGCAAAAAAATAAAGTAGGATCCAATTTATATAACAAATAATATCATTAACCATTCAATTTAACCTTATGCAAGTAGAAAGTTTTCAGTATGATAATAAGACGGTAAGGAATTTTGCCATTGCCACTATCATTTGGGGTGTTGTAGGAATGACAGTAGGATTATGGATTGCCTTGCAGTTGGTTTTTCCCACTGTATTAAATTTGCAGCCGTATTTTAATTTTGGTCGTATTCGACCTCTGCATACTAATGCGGTCATCTTTGCATTTGTCGGAAATGCGATGTTTATGGGAGTATACTATTCCTTGCAGCGTTTATTAAAGGCCAGAATGTTTAGTGATGTGTTAAGTAAAATACATTTTTGGGGATGGCAATTGATTATTGTTGCGGCGGCTATAACTCTGCCTTTAGGTATTTCAACTGCTAAAGAATATGCAGAATTAGAATGGCCCATTGATATTGCCATTACTTTAATTTGGGTTGTCTTTGGATTTAATATGTTTGCAACCATCATTAAGCGAAGGGAACGACATTTGTATGTAGCAGTATGGTTTTATATCGCCACTTTTGTAACAGTAGCAGTTTTGCACTTGGTGAATTCATTTGAATTACCTGTTACCTTATTTAAAAGTTACAGTTGGTATGCAGGCGTTCAAGATGCGTTGGTTCAGTGGTGGTATGGTCATAATGCGGTGGCCTTTTTCTTAACGACACCGTTTTTAGGTTTAATGTATTATTTCCTTCCAAAAGCGGCTAACCGTCCAGTGTTCTCTTATAAATTATCGATCATTCATTTTTGGGCTTTAATATTTTTATATATCTGGGCAGGTCCACATCATTTGTTATATACTGCATTACCTAATTGGGCACAAAGTTTAGGCATTGTGTTTAGTTTCATGTTAATATTTCCAAGTTGGGGTGGAATGATTAATGGTTTATTAACCTTGCGAGGAGCTTGGGATAAGGTAAGGGAAGATGTGATTTTAAAATTTATGGTAGTAGCGGTAACTGCATATGGGATGGCTACTTTTGAAGGACCTATGTTGTCTTTGAAAAGTATAAATGCGGTAGCGCATTTTTCGGATTGGATTATAGCGCATGTACATATTGGAGGGTTGGGTTGGAATGGGATGCTCACATTTGGTATTCTTTATTGGTTGATTCCTAGAATTTATAGAACAGAATTGTATTCAAAAAAATTAGCTAATATTCATTTTTGGTTGGCCACATTGGGAATTTTATTTTATGCTATTCCAATGTATTGGGCTGGATGGCAACAAGTTTCTATGTGGAAACAATTCACCGAAAGTGGACAATTAAAATATCAATTTTTAGAAACCGTAACCTACATGGCGCCATTTTATGCAATGAGGGCGCTTGGGGGAGCACTTTATTTGACAGGCGCTATTGTAGGTATGGTTAATTTTTTCAAAACGATCAGCAAAGGAAATTTACTAGCAAATGAAGATGCACAAGCACCTGCACTTGAAAAAACATATACCAAACATGCGGGAGAACATTGGCATCGTTGGATTGAACGAAAACCAACACCATTTTTACTTTTATCCTTAGTCGTTATTTTGATAGGGGGCTTAGTGGAATTGGTGCCTACCTTTTTAGTGAAATCAAATATCCCTACCATATCAAGTGTGAAACCATATACGCCATTAGAGTTACAAGGTCGTGATATTTATACTAGAGAAGGATGTTATACTTGTCACTCACAAATGATTCGCCCATTCCGAAGTGAAACAGAGCGATATGGTGAGTACAGTAAAGCGGGTGAGTTTGTTTATGATCATCCATTTCAGTGGGGTAGTAAAAGAACAGGTCCAGATTTAGCTCGTGAAGGAGCAGGAAATTTGAAGAAATCAAATACATGGCATTATAATCATCTTGAAGAACCTAATGCCATTTCTACAGGTTCCGTGATGCCTTCCTATTCCTTTTTAATAGATGCTAATTTAGATACCGCATCTACACCATTAAAAATTAATGCGATGCGCACGCTAGGGGTTCCTTATGCTGCTGATTATGCACACAAGGCTAATCAAGATTTAATGACGCAAGCCCAAGGCATTTCAGACAACTTAAAGAAAGATGGAATAAAAGTTGCACCCAACAAGGAAATCATTGCATTAATTGCCTACTTGCAAAGATTAGGCACTGACATAACAAAAAAATAATAAACAAAAATTAATACTATGTACAGCTTTATAAAAAAATATACCGAAACGATGCAGGATCAAAATATCTATCCAATTTTTTCATTGTTAGTATTTGTTGCTTTTTTCATTGCTGTTTTGTGGTATGTAAAAGTGCTAGATAATAAGCAGGTGGACAAAATTAAAAATTTGCCATTAGAGCAATAATAAATAAATCCTAAAACATTTCTTATGTTAAAAAATAAAAATACTTTCCTTTTGTTATTGACTAGTTTAATTTCGGTTACAACATTTGCACAAACAACTAGCTTGTTAACTAAGCCTGAAACTGCTACCAATTATTTGCTTTGGCTTATGATTACAGTGGCAATTTTATTAGTGTTAGTTGTGTGGATATTGGCTAAGGTATTAATGATGGTGTCAACAAAAGCAGTGGAGTTGTCCAAGTCGGGCAGTAAAGTGATGATGATTTTTGTTGTGGTGATGGGGTCCTTGTTTTCAAAAAATTTAATGGCTCAAACTGCAACCCCCAATATAACTGATACCGCAACTAAAGCCAGTGTGACCAGTTTTTATGGGGGCTTATCCTTTAATACATTTTGGACCATGACTTCGGTTATTTTATTGGAATTATTGGTGGTTTTATTATTGGTTTTATTTATTAGGAATATTTTTAAATCTATCCATCCCTCTAAAAAGTTAGTTGTTGATGGTAAACTTGTGACGGATTCATGGTTAGTAAGGACATGGCACAAATTAGATAAGCAAATTTTTACTAAAGCGGTTCCATTAGAAAAGGAAGCAGATTTATTATTAGATCATAATTATGATGGCATTAAGGAATTGGATAATGCTTTGCCACCATGGTGGAAGTATGGTTTTTATATCACAATCGTAGTGGCCGTTTTTTATTTACTAAAATTTGAAGTTTGGCATACTGGAATGAATCCAACTGAGGAGTACAATGCCGAAATGACTTCAGCCAAACAACAAACCGATGCATATTTAGCATCTTCTAAGGAAAACGTAGATGAAAATACAGTCGTTCAATTAGATTCGGCTGGCGTAGCTGCAGGTAAAGTTTTATTTACTAAAACATGTGTTCCATGCCATCTTGATGGTGGTCAAGGTTTGGTAGGCCCCAATTTAACCGATGAATATTGGATACATGGTGGGAATCTCAAAGATATTTTTAAAACAATTAAATATGGATATCCGGATAAGGGTATGCAATCTTGGAAAACCACTTTTTCGCCGATACAAATAGAGGAGTTGGCAAGCTTTATAAGAACTTTAAAAGGTACGCATCCGCCACATCCCAAAGATCCACAAGGAGATTTATATAAAGAGGCAGATGACAGATTAGATAGCGCTTCTGTAAAAAAACAAAATGATAAAACCAAATAATAACGATTCCGAAAGCATAGCGAACTATAAAAAAGATTTGTTAGATCAAACATTTAGGGATTCTGTTGGAACGATAAGTAAAGAAGGCAATCGAAATTATGTGATTCCTCAACAGCCATCTGGTAAAATGTATCAAACCAGGTCTTTGTTTAGTTATTTGTATTTAGTTTTATTTTTTACTTTACCATTTTTAAAAGTAGGTGGGGAGCCTGTTTTTTTATTCAATGTATTAGAGCGTAAGTTTATTCTATTTGGAAAAATATTTTGGCCACAGGATTTTTTTATTTTCGCAATTGGTTTTTTAACCTTTATTGTTTTTGTCATTTTATTTACGGTCGCTTTTGGAAGAATTTGGTGTGGTTGGGCATGTCCTCAAACCATATTCATGGAAATGGTGTTTAGAAAAATAGAATACTTTATTGACGGGGATGCCAACCAGCAAAAAAAGTTGAAAGCGATGCCATGGAATTCTGAAAAATTATTCAAAAGGGGTAGTAAAATTGTAGTGTTTTTTTTATTATCATTTTTAATAGCCAATTTTTTTTTAGGATACATTATTGGGATTGACGAGGTAGGGGTATTGGTGAAAGAAGGCATCTTTGTTCACTTTGGTACTTTTAGTGCTTTGGTCATTTTTACCTTGGTGTTTTTCTTTGTTTACTATTGGTTTAGAGAGCAGGCTTGTATTATTGTTTGTCCTTATGGCCGATTGCAAGGGGTATTGCTTGATCGCAATTCCATTTTAGTAGCTTATGATTATGTGAGAGGGGAGCCAAGAGGTAAGATGTCGGATCTGACTAGCGATAAAGGGGATTGTGTTAATTGTCATGCCTGTGTCAGAGTTTGTCCAACAGGAATTGACATTAGAAATGGTACACAATTAGAATGTGTCAATTGCACTGCTTGTATTGATGCTTGTGATGAAATAATGGATCATATTAATAAGCCCAAAGGATTAATTAGGTATGCTTCTGAAAATGGCATAGCCAATAAGCAAAAAATGGTATATAGTTGGAGGTTAAAACTATATACGATTGTTTTAACCTTACTGTTGTCATTTTTAGCTATTTTATTAATTACGAGAGCCGACATTGCAGCTCGAATTTTAAGAACACCTGGCCAAACCTATCAATTATTGGATCAAAATAAGACGAGTAACCTATATAATATAAAATTAGTTAATAAGACCAGACATAATATTCATCTCAACATAAAATTAGAAAACATAGAAGGTGAAATAAAATTAGTGAGTCCTATAGAAGTGCCCAAAGAATCTTATTTCCAAACAAGCTTTTTTATAGTACTTAAAAATGACCAAATAAAGTCAAGAAAAACTAAAGTTAAGATAGGATTGTATCAACAAGATAAGCAGATGGATGTATTGACCGCATTATTTTTAGGGCCTTCTATTTAAAATTAAAATGTATGAAAATGAATTGGGGTTATCGAATTTTAATGGTGTATTTATTATTTGTATGCGGCATTTTGATATTAGCCTATAAGTCGTCACAACAAAAATTTGATTTAGTACAAACTGATTATTATGGAGCGGAGCTAAAATACCAAAAAGTAATTGATGCCACACAAAAGGCAAATGCTTTGGAAGGTGAATTTGAAGTGTCCAATAATGGTAAGGCCCTACATGTATTATTGCCAAAACTATTACAAACTAGTTTGACCAAGGGTGAAGTACAGTTGTATTGTATTGCTGATGAAAAAAGAGATTTTATAAAAGAAGTTATTTTTTCCAACGGTTCTTTTGATATTGATATATTAAATAGTATGAAAGGTAATTATACTTTAAAGTTGACTGTCGAAAATAAAGGGGTTCATTATTATTTTGAGAAAAAATTAGTATTATAAAATGGAATTGAGTCACTTATTTGAAATTGGATTTTTAATGGGATTACTAGGGAGTATTCATTGCATAGGAATGTGTGGCCCTTTAGTAATGGCATTGCCATTATCCAATAAAACAAATATGCAAAAGTGGGGGGCGCTTTTTTTATATCATTTTGGGAAAATAAGTAGTTATTTCATCTTGGGTGTGCTATTAGGTTTATTTGGAAGTCATTTACCCCTATATGGTGTACAAGAAAATTTATCTATAGTAATGGGGAGTATTATGGTTTTGTATGTGGTTTATGTATTTATTATAAAATCAAAAAAAACAGGAGGAAAAGTATTTTTTAATTTTTTATATACACCCATTGTTAAAAAATTAGCTGACTTATTTAAACAAAAAAATAATGCATCTTACTATTTGATTGGCATATTAAATGGGATCCTTCCTTGTGGCATGGTTTATCTAGCATTGACTTCTGCATTAGCAACACAAAATGTATTGAGGGGTGGGCTCATTATGGCTTTTTTTGGATTAGGTACCATACCAGCTTTGATAATAGTAGCGATTGGAGGGCAGTATTTTGGATTTGTATTTAGAAGAAAATTGCAGCGCTTATTACCAATATTTATTTTTAGTATGGGTTTGTTATTGATATTAAGGGGGATGAACTTAGGTATTCCTTATGTAAGTCCTCATTTAGGAATTGGTGTAGATAAAATTACATGTCATAATTAAAAAATATGAATAAGGAATTATTATATCAACAAATTACTGTGTTATTAAAAATATTGGATATTATCCAGGAGGAGCAATCTGCTATGAAGAGAAGGTTGAGTATATTATTAGATAAAGCGGTACTCAATAATTATATTGATTGGGCAGAAGAAATACATCAACAAATTTTAAATAGGGAGACGGCCATTCAACTTTTAAGAAAGGACATCATAGCATTAAAAAAAGCGATCACTTTAAAAAAATCGAGTATTATTTTTGCAGACACAATTTATCATAAATCTTTAGAAAAATTCAAGATACAAATTTCCTATTTGGAAAATGAATTTAAAAATTGGTCACAAATGACCAATGCGAAATTTGAAACAATTTCAGCCTTGGTTTAATTAAATAAATTAGTCAATTTCTTTTCTTCTAAAATAGTAATTTTTCCATCTTTTATTTCAATCAATTTCTCGGTTTTAAAATCACTCAAAGTTCTAATTAAACTTTCGGTGGCAGTGCCCGCAATATTGGCTAAATCTTCTCTTGAAATAGAGATTGAAAAATTGCCACTATCTTCCTTATTTGCGTATTTTTTCTTTAAGGTTAATAAGGCGTCTGCTACACGCTTTCTTAGACTATGATAGGCGAGGGCCACTAATTGTTGTTCTTTCTCAGCGATATTATTAGCAAGCAGTTTAATTACCTTGAGTGCAATTTCTTGGTGTTGTGTAATTAAATGTTCAAATTCCTTTCTAGGTATTACTCGAATAGTAGATTCTTCCATCGTTTCTGCAAATTCTTCGTAAACCGAATTTTCGATCAAGGGAATATGACCAAAAAAATCTCCAGCAGATAATAAACCTATAATTAACTCTTTTCCTCCATCACTTGTTTTATATATTTTAACTTTTCCAGTTTGAATATAGTATAGTTTATTAGGATGTTGGCCTTCGGCGTATATGATCTGCTTCTTTTTATATTGAATAATATCATGACTTTCTAATGCTACATGCATTTCGTCTTTATTACCTAAATCTGATATAATTTGGTACCAATTTTCAATGCCTTTTCCACCTTGTGCGCGCAAAAGTTTAATTTTTTCTAATCTAGCTCTTATCGCATTAATTAATTCCGAATCTGAAAAGGGTTTTGTAATATAATCATCGGCACCCATCTCCATTCCTTTTCTTAAATCATTTCGTTCGCTTTTCGCACTTAAAAATATAAAAGGGATATGTTGTAATTCTAAATTTTTACTAATAATTTGAAATACACCATACCCATCTAAAACGGGCATCATGATATCGCAAACAATTAAATCGGGTGGGTTGGCCATTGCCATTTCGACGCCTATTTTTCCATTTTCAGCAGTACTTACTTCGTAATTGGCAAGACTTAAAATTTCGGCAGTATTATCTCTTAGTGCCTCGTTGTCTTCGATGAGTAAAATCTTTTCCATAGGTTATATTAATTTATTCAAAATCATTTTTTATTTTAGTTGGCAGTTCGATAGTGAAAGTACTACCTTTTTCGAGTGTGCTTTGGTAGGAGATGGTTCCCGCTAAAATTTCGATATACCTTCCTACGATATGAAGGCCGAGGCCCGTGCCTTGTATATTCGTAACATTGGTTGCTCTGAAAAATCTTTCAAATAGATGAATTTGATCGGCCATAGGAATCCCTATTCCGCTATCGATAATTTTAATTCTTGTATTTTCTTGATCCACTTTACTTTCGATTTTAATATTCGAATTTTCTGGTGAAAATTTGATTGCGTTGGAGAGTAAATTGATTAAAACATGTTTGAGTAAATGGCTGTCGGTATATGTGTTATTGGGGCCTTCGTGTAAGTATTCTATTTCCTGACCAGGCTTAAGCAAAACATTCATTTCGCTGATTAAATTATGAATGAATTCGGCAATATCAAATATTTCTGCTTTTGTATCCACTTTACCTTCTTCTATTTTCCCTAATGATAAAAACTCGTTTAAAATATCAGTTAATACTTTAACCGACGACTTAATACGATCTATATGCTTGTCTCTTTTAGGTTGGTCTTCTGTGGAAGTATATTTAGCCAGTAATGAAATCGAAGATAAAACGGTGCTAAGTGGCGTTCGGAATTCATGAGAAGCCATTGAAACAAAGCGAGATTTAAGATCATTCACTTCCTTTTCTTTTTCTAATGACTTAGTAAGATCTTCTTTTGAGGCTTCTAATTCAAATAATGTATTTTGTAATTCGTTTGTTCTTTGTTGTACTGTACTTTCAAGGTTGATGTTTAATTTTTTCATTTCCTCGTTCACCACTTCCATCTCCGCTTGTTGTTTTATGATTTTTGCTTCATTTTCTTGTCTTTTGGTTATGTCAACTATATAGGCAATGGCATATTGAGTGCCATTGGTATTAAAGTGGCCTAAACTGATTTCAACAGGAAATTCACTTCCATCTTTTCGTAAGGCAGATAATGTCATGCCTAAACCCATACCACGCGCGTTCGGTTTGTCAAGGTAATTATTTCGATAGCCAGTATGTTTATGATGATATCGGGTAGGGATGAGTTTTTCAAGCACTTCCCCTACCATACTATTGTTTGTATATAAAAACTGATTATTTGCAAACTCATTTGCCATGACAATGATACCATGCGCATCCACTACAATAATGCCAATAGAAGCGGAGTTGAATAAGGCTTCGAATCTAATGTCTTTATTTATTAATTTGTCTGCATTGCCTACGGAGGCTGGATCGAGCATGTTTTATAAGCATTTGAATGCTCTTAAAGTTACAAAAAATCACTGATAGATATCATAAATAACGCCACTATTTTTGAAGTTTTTTGCTCTATAACACTCTGTTTTCTATACTAAGCACTTTTGGGATTCCATTTTTCTAGTAAATAGTCCTTACTCGTTTTTCCAAGTGCTTCTTGCCCCTTTAAAAATGCTTTACGCATGGAAACTGCAGTATTTTCGGTGCTTTCGGGTGCCCAGCCGGGAGGCATGAATGCTAAAGCTATTTTATTTTTTAAACCATTAGTATTTTTTAGATCCTGGTATAAGGCAATACATTCGCCAAAATAAAAGTCAATAAAATTAGTTACTTCCATTTTTCTTGTAATACCGTATTCAATTTTTACTTCTTTTTTTTCATTTTGCAATGTCCCAAATAACCAATCCCAAAAAGGCAATAAAACACAAAAATTGGTATCCATATATAATGGATTTTTTGCATGATGTACGCGGTGGTGAGATGGAGTGATAAAAATCTTTTCAAGAAAACCTAACCTTCCGTTTTTAAAAGCATCTTCCCCTGCATGAATAAAAGTGCCCCAAGTACCATCGATCACTAAAATAATAGCCACCATTTCGGGTCTGACTCCTAAAATCATTAAAATAGGAACTTGAATAGCAGCCGTGTAATAACCTTCAGCAAAAAAATGTACCCATGCCACGGTTAAATTCATTTCAGCTGGGGCATGATGTGGAGAATGCAAGCACCAAAATAATCTAACTCGATGTGCTGCAAAATGCCAAATCCAATAGGAGAGTTCCCACATTAAATAAGCATATAACCAACCATACCATGTTTTTTGAATGGTGAACAAAGCAAATTTTTCAAAAAAAGGCATCATTTCAATGTAAACAAAAATGATAATCAATTTGGATATATATTCATTAAAAACGCGGGCTAAAAAATTAGATTTATATCTTCTAAAAAATTCCTTGATAAAAGAAGTGTTGCGAATGCGATCAAAAATAAGGCTTAGGGAACCGAAAAATGATTTCCCAACTAAGCTATTTTTTAATTGGTTTAATTTTTGTTTCCCATTTTTAAAAGGGTTCATTTGTATAAATAATCGAATCATTTCAACTAATAAGAAAAAGGTAGTTAAGATGGAAAGCAATGCCATAACTGATTGGTAGTATATTTTTTTCTGAATGGGGCTGGATAAATTATCCAAATAACCCATGCCAATAAAGCTTTTCCAGCTTCCTTCAATAAATGAATGAACAGTAACATACAAAATAGTAGCAGCAAATCCAATAAATAATAAGTTTTCAATACTAGCCCAAATAATTTTAACTTTTTGTAAGTTGTTTGTAGGAGTGGTATTCATTTTTAAAAATTTTATACTATTTGTATTAATCTTTCCAACGCCATTCACCTGCAATTTGCAAGGGTTCTTTCAAATTATTCTTCAATAAAAATTGTTTTGTTTCCTCGTCAGTTAAATGTTTTGCTTTTATTTCATTGGCGTCAGCAATACCGTATAATAACATAGCACCATATCTTACTGTATTTTGCAATTCTTTTTCATTCACTAAATCAAATACATCACAATCGGCATGATAACAGGGTGAAGCTCCTTTTGGCAAACCTCCACCAGCCGCACCACCATTGGGTATTCCGTGCAGCATGAAGGGTTGATGATCACTGTGCAAACCAGCACCTACTGAAAAAGTATTTTTGAAATTAGTGTCAATTTTATTTGCGATTGCTCCAATACTTTGAAATAATAATCTGCTTTCTTCCGAACTAGTTGAGAAACCTTTTGGATCATTGGTCATATCAAAATTTAACATGTATCTAATTTGTTCAATACTCTTATCTTGAATAGCAGCGGCTACATATGCTTTGGATCCTAGTAGACCTTGTTCTTCTCCCATGAATAATATAAATTCAATGCTGCGGGCAGGTTTTAATTTTAAACTAGCAAAAGTGCGTGCCATATCTAATACTGAAAAAGAGCCAATCCCATTATCAATAGCTCCTGTAGCTAAATCCCAGCTATCTAAATGACCACCAATCACAATTTTTTCATTAGGAATACTGGATCCTTTTAATGTAGCAACGATATTTCTTGCTTTAATCATTCCCGAAAAATTTGTCATATCAACATGGCTCCATACTTTTTCTGTTTTAAGTTGATCCTTTAATAACATGCCATCTTCTTTTCCTATACATATAGCAGGGATGGGAATTAATTTACCTGTGACAGATGCTGTTCCTGTCAATAATACGCCGTTAGGGGGTGTGTTAATGACAATAATTCCTTTTGCACCATATTTGGTGGCAATAGCTGTTTTCTCTGAACGATGTAATCCTGGAGTGCCTGGTTTAGAGCCAGGAAGTATACCTAAATAAACAAGTGCCATTTTCCCAACTACCTTTTCAGGATTCGCTATATAATCTTCCTCTACGCCATTTCCCATGTCTACTATTTCTAAGGTTACATTTACTTTTACAGGCGAATAGGCTAAGGCTACTGATTTTATAGGTTTTAATTTATTAATGTCCGAACCTATCTTCACTAAAATATTACCTCTACTCCAACTCTCTACTTCAAAAGGTTGAAACTTGAGATTCGTGAAACCATATGATTTAAGTAAATTAAAAGTGTAGGTTTCTGCTTTTTGCCCATTTACCGAACCTGTTAACCGATATCCGATGGTATTAGATGCTATTTTTAGGGAGTTATAAGCGTTAGAATGTGTTAAGACTTCCTGATTAATCTTAGTAAAAAGGGCATTCCATTCTGGTTTTGCTTGTCCCCATAATAAATTCGCGTAGCTAATAGAAATAAGGATAAGAAATAAGGTTATTTTTTTCATAAAGAGGCTAATTATTATGCTAATTTATTCAAAATTTTCGACATTAAATAATGCTTGTAAGTTTAAAATACTAATAAGTATCATACAATTTAAAATGTGTATATTTAGGGTAGTCTAATTAGACGAAATAAGTATCGCTTATATATTCATTTAAATATCTTTTTTATGTTTTTAATTATTTTAGGACTAGTCATATTTTTTGCCGCTGGTGCTGTCAAAAATTTGAATTTACCTATCTCGCAACATAGTGGTGCAGTTAGATCTGTAGGATTGGTTATTGTGGTACTAGGATTTTTGTCATCTAGTATAAAACAAATTGATGCAGGTGAAATTGGTGTGAAATCATTATTTGGAAAAGTGCAGGATGATATTTTGTATAGTGGACTAAATATGGTTAATCCATTAGTAACTGTAAATACTATTGATGTGCGAACGCAAAATTATACCATGAGTGGTGTACACAATGAAGGAGACCAAGCTGGAGATGATGCCATTCGTGTTTTAACTGCAGATGGTTTGGAAGTTGTCATTGATTTAACAGTATTATACCGAGTGCAATCAGGACAAGCGCCTAATATTGTAAGACAAATTGGGTATGACTTTAAAAATGTGATTGTGAGACCTATCACAAGAACAAAAATTAGAGATAATGCGGTGTATTACACAGCTGTCGATTTATATTCTATAAAAAGAGATGAATTTCAAACAAGAATTTTTAAAACAATTGAGGCTAACTTAAAAGAAAGAGGATTTGTGTTAGAGCAATTATTAGTAAGAAACATAACATTGCCAGCTACAGTAAAAGCATCTATTGAAGAAAAAATTAAAGCGGAGCAAGACGCTCAAAAAATGCAATTCGTTTTGCAAAAAGAAAAACAAGAAGCGGAGCGAAAAAGAGTAGAAGCGCAAGGTATTGCGGATTATCAAAAAATTATAAGTTCAGGATTAGGGGATAAACAATTACAGTATGAGCAAATTCAAGCAATGAAGAGTTTGATGAATTCACCTAATTCGAAAGTAATAATCATGGGTGGAGGTGGAAAAACGCCGATCATATTAGATGGTAAAGGGAATTAATTTTTTTAATAGTATAATAAAGAGTATGAAAACTGGAGTATTTGTCATTTTATTATTGATATCGGTTAATATTTTTTCGCAGCCAGTGGCGAGTGTAAAAAAATCAAATTTTTCTATAAGTAATAAAGTTGTGAAAGTATATACTACTGCAGATAGTAGTGCTTATAGAATTAGTTTAACAGATCAGGTTACATTTCATGCATTAGCACAACCCGTTGAAAGTGAAATAAGTATTTTTGTAGATCCTAATAAAACATTTCAGACTTTTTTAGGGGTAGGTGCTGCGCTCACTGATGCAAGTGCTGAAACCTTTGCCCAACTTCCTAAAAAAACACAGGAACAGTTTTTGCAAGCTTATTTTAATGTTGAAAATGGCATTGGGTATAGTATTGCGCGAACCAATATTCATAGTTGTGATTTTAGTTCCGGTAGCTATACCTATGTGAATGAAGGGGATAGTGCTTTAACAAGTTTTAATATTAATCATGATAGAGCATATCGCATACCTTTTATTAAACAGGCCATCGCTGCTGCTGGCGGTAAATTATTATTATATGCTAGTCCATGGAGTCCACCTTCCTTTATGAAAACGAATAAGGAGATGTTGCATGGTGGAAAATTAATTTCAAAATATTCACAAAGCTGGGCAAATTATTATACCAAGTTTGTAAAAGCTTATGAAAAAGAAGGTATTCCTATTTGGGGTATCTCGGTTCAAAACGAACCTATGGCAACTCAAAGATGGGAGTCCTGTATTTTCACAGCCGAAGAAGAACGAGATTTTTTAAAAAATTATTTAGGGCCGACCATGGCTAAGCAAGGGTTAGGGAATAAAAAGATTATAGTTTGGGATCATAATCGTGATTTAATGGTGCAAAGGGCGAATGTTATTTTTGATGATCCTATAGCTGCTAAATATGCTTGGGGCATGGGTTTCCACTGGTATGAAAATTGGAGTGGAGGTACGCAGATGTTTGAAAATGTTGGTATTGTAAATAAAGAATATCCAACCAAAAATTTATTATTTACTGAAGGTTGTGCTGAAAGTTTTAAATTAAATAAGATTAACAATTGGAGTTTAGGCGAATTATATGGGAAAAACATGATTAATGATTTTAATAATGGTTCGGTAGGTTGGACAGACTGGAATATTTTATTAGATGATATGGGAGGGCCCAATCATGCTGGCAATTATTGTTTCGCACCAATGCATGCCAATTTAAAAACAGGGACATTAATGTTTACAAATTCTTACTATTATATCGGGCACTTTTCAAAATTTATTCGACCAGGTGCAAAAAGGATTCAAAGTGCTTCAAGTCGTAGTCCATTATTAACAACATCCTTTAAAAATACCAATGGATCAGTTATTGTTGTGGTTATGAATCAAACAGGTAATAAGCTAACTTATAATTTATGTATTGGTAAAAATGCAGCGGTCGTTTCTATTTTACCACATGCCATTCAGACTTTAGTATTATAATAGTATTGAGTAATATGTATTTTTTAAATAAACATATTTTGAAAATTAAAGTAGTCTTTTCTTTTTTTATTTTAAATATACTTTTCTTAAATACTATTTTTGGTCAACAGCCCATTAAAATTGCTTGTATAGGCAATAGCATTACTTATGGTGTAGGAGTAGTGAATAGAGAAAAAAATAATTTCCCTCAACAATTACAATCTTTACTTGGGGTATCTTATAATGTAAGCAATTTTGGTTCTATTGGAGTCACTTTGCTAGCAAAGGGTAATTTGCCCTATATCAATACAGCTGAATATAAAAATAGTATAAATAGTAAGCCCGATATTGTGATCATTGATATTGGTAATATTAACCCACAGGAGGTGGAAATTTATAAGCAAAATATCAATAAGTCTTTTTATGACAATTTTGAAAAAGACTATACGCAATTAATTAAGTCTTATACTAATTTGTCTTCCCATCCTCGTGTCATTTTGTTATTGCCTTTGCCATCTTTTTTAGTAGATAGTAATTCAATTTTTAAACAAGTCAATCAACAGCAAATTCTTCCTCGTATTCAAAAAATGGCATACGAAACAGGGGTAGAAGTGTTGGATTTACATTCATTATTTATAGATAAATCAGATTTGTTTTTAGATAAGTTACACCCTTCTTCATTGGGGGCTACTCTCATTTCAAAAAGGTTGTATGAGCTTATTACTTTAAATGAAGTCAAGCAGGCATCTGTGTTTTTAAATGTAAAACAATCAACAAAACTTAGTTCCTTTTATGGGTATGAATGCATCGATTTTGCATTTAATAATCGTAACGCTAAGATAGTGAGACCAAAAAAAGTAGTGAAAGGATCCCCTTGGGTTTGGAGAGCAAGATTTTGGGGGCATGAGCCACAAACAGATATTGCATTATTAGAGAGGGGTTTTCATATTGTTTATTGCGATGTAGCTGAATTATATGGGAATAAGGAAGCTGTTTTATTATGGGATCAATTTTACGCCTATATGCAACAGATGGGCTTATCAAAAAAAGTAGTGTTAGAGGGTATGAGTAGAGGTGGAGTATATGTTTACAATTGGGCATACCATAATCCAAATAAAGTAGCAGCGGTATATGCAGATGCTCCTGTATTGGATTTAAAAAGTTGGCCTGGTGGAAAAGGGAAAGGTCCTGGAAGTAAAGAGGATTGGACTATTTTCAAAAATGATTATCAATTGACCGAAGAGCAAGCCAATCAATTTCATGATCATCCAATTGATCATGCAGATAGTATTGCAAAAGAAGGTTTTCCTATATTGCATGTAGTTGGTGATGCAGATGAAGTGGTACCTGTGGAGGAAAACACAAATCCATTTGAGATTAAAGTTAAAAAGGCGGGAGGTTCTATAACTGTCATACATAAACCCGGAGTAGGGCATCATCCACATAGTTTAGAAAATCCAACGCCCATTGTTGATTTTATATTAAAAAGTACAGGATACAACACTCATTTTGCCACTATAGCAACCCCATCAGCAGAGTATCGTTCGGCCGCTGGATGGAAGGAAGGAACAGATTGGTGGGTGCAAAATGACGAGATCAATCAACTCATTATATCTAATAAAAAACTCGACATTATTTTCTTAGGTAATTCAATCACACAAGGAATTGGAGGAGAAAGACCTTCTGTAACTTATAAACCTGGAAAAATATTTTTTGATAGTGCATTCAAAGGATATCAATGGGTAAGTGCTGGAATTTCTGGTGATAGAACACAACATGTATTATGGAGGTTACAACATGGAGCATATGCGGCTGCTAAGCCTAAAGTGATTGTACTTACAATTGGAGTAAATAATTTTAATGAGGATTCGGGTGAGGAAACTGCATCAGGAATTAAATTAATATTACAATGGATGAAATTGCATATGCCTCAAACAAAAATTATTTTAATTGGACCCTTACCTACAGGACTTAAACCTGAATCTAGTAATCGTTTAAAATATGAAGTAGTTCATTCTATTATTAAAAAGGAAGCAACCCATCAAATCATTTATTTACCCTTGACTAAGTATTTTATAAAAGAGAATGGCGATTTGGATACCCGATTTTGCTCCGGGGATGGTATTCATTTAATTGAACCAGGATATGAGTTATGGGCTAAAGTATTAAAGGAAGCGGTAAATAAAATATTTCACAAATAGAGGCATAACATTGAATTTCATAAACAACTCATAAATAGCTAGTTAGCTTTATATTTTAAAGCGAATTAAAATTTGTGCATAAAAATTTTATTTTTTTCTAATTATTTTCACTTACCTTTTAAAAGCAAAAATATAATCTGTTGCAATTTTAAAGCAATTTATCTTTTGTAATTCCTGAGCGTCTAATTAATTTCCACATTTACCAAATTCAAACAGTTGATACTGTTACAAAATAAAAAATAATGAAAAAAATCGTATTGTCTATTAGCATGTTGCTTTTGATTATTGTTGCAAATGCTCAACAAAATAAGGCTGAAATTGCTGAAAAATTAAAAGCAATCGAAGCGGCTTGGAATAATTCTGGGATGGATAAAGACCATGGGGTTGCGTACAAAACAAAAATTATTGCCGAAGATTTTTACCAATTAGGTGATAATGGTAAAGTGGAGAATAAAGCAGCAGCTATTAATAAACAAGTAGTTTCAAAAGAAACAATTACTAGTATTAATAATGGCCCAATGGTTGTTCATTTTTATGGTACTAATGTTGCTACAGTAATAGGGTCGCATATAGAAAAGGGGAATGATAAAGATGGCAAACCCTTTACTAGGCAATATGGATGGGCTGATACTTTTATGGAAAGAAACGGAAATTGGCAATGTATTGGTTCAGGTAGCACAGAAATTAAAAAAGATAAATAATAACATTTTTAATTAATATTAAAATTATTCTTATGAAAAAAATTATTGTATTGAGTGTTTTAGTCGCATCCTTTTTTACTTCAAATGCTCAAACCACTTATGGAATCAAAGGAGGTTTGAATATAGCTTCTGTTAAAATTGTTCTTGCAGAATCTGGAAGTACACTTCCTACTTCAAGTAAAACATCATTTGTGGTTGGGGCTTTTTTAAATCATCCGCTAACTGAAAGTTTATCCATTCAGCCCGAATTTTTATATCAGGGAATGGGTTTTAAGCTAGAAGGTGAAGAACTTAGTTCTAATTATTTCGCTATTCCAGTACTTTTAAGATATTCAATCGCTAAAAAAATTAATTTAGAAGCAGGACCACAAATTGGATTTATAATGAGTGCTAATGCGATGGGTGAGGATGTTAAAAAAACTTTTAATTCAACTGATTTTCAATTTTTATTTGGTGGTGGATATCATTTCACCAAAAATATACAAGCAAGTATTAGATATGGCATCGGTTTGACTAATAATGCATCTGATGGCAATAATTCACTTTTTGGAAATGGCACTACTATTAAAAATAGTGCTTTAACTTTTGGGCTAGGTTACACATTTTAAGAATAGTATACTTCCCTCCAATTGATATACTCCCCTGAGAAATCGGGGGAGTATTTTTTGATTTGTATTGGGGCTAGGGCTAAATAGGTACCCATCAACTTTTTAAATTAATTATTCTTTCCATTCAATTGGAATCGAGATTTCGTTTTTACGCCCAATAAATTCATAAGGTGCATTATAGCCTAAGAAATTAAAGCCGCCTATTATTTTAATATTCTTTTTCTGAAGTAAGGCAACTAATTTATTTGTATAATCATTAATTTTTTCATCATTTGCATACCCCCCGAAGGCAATGACTGCAGCATATACTTCTGAGGATTGTTTAATTTCTACAGTAGCATCTTTTGGTTTAGGTAAAGAGGCCATGTCGTATTTCTCTGGCATCACAAAACTCATAGCCGAGCCTTTTTCGCTCATCTCCATTCTCACGGGTGCGGTCATAGCAATACTTTTATTTTGGTCATTACCGCCAAAAATATAACCTGCTAACTTTCTAAATCCACTGCTAGCTACTTGTTTATAGTTAGTTCCAGTAGAACGAATAGTAGCAAAGGTGGCTTTGGGGTAAAATCGTATTTCAAAGCCCTCCTCCTTTTTAACCACCCTATACTTTTGGGTTTCAATGCTTGACGCTGAAAAACTTCTAAACGATTGAAATGCAATAATAATAATGGCTAAAGCCGATAAGATGTAAAATATTTTCATACTGATTATAACATTTAAAACATGAAAAAGTTTAATAAATATAAATGACTGTCAATAAGGATGGACAAGTTAATGGGATTTTCGTTCTCGCTTTGCTCGAACGACTTCCCTCATCCAAAAAGGTAAATATGGGATTTTCGTTCTCGCTTTGCTCGAACGACTTCCCTCATCCAATGGGATTGTCGGCTCCACTTCATTCCGCCGACATTCCTAAATGGTGTCCTTACCCAAAGCTTTTCAACGAACCGCTTCGCGTTTCGTTGCCTTTTTTGCTTCTCGTCCGTTTACGAAAGCGAGCTTTCGACACGTCCTCGAAACAAAAAAGCCTGTCACTTTCGTGACAAGCTTTGTGAACTGGCTGGGACTCGAACCCAGGGCCCATACATTAAAAGTGTATTGCTCTACCAACTGAGCTACCAATTCTAATTGCCTTTTTTAGAGGAGTGCAAAAATAAGCATTAATAAAAACTATCCAAATAAAAGGGGGTATTTATTTTCCCCAATGAAATCCCATCTAAATGCTTCATCTTCAAATAAGAAGTACATTTGTGTAAACTCAAACTGATGGCCGATTTTAAAGATAAAATAGTCGTTATTACTGGTGGATCTGATGGTATTGGAAAAGCTTTAGTACAACAGTTTTTGGCATTAGGTGCTAAAGTAGCTACCTGTGGTCGTACTAAATCAAAATTAGATCAACTTTCACAAGAATTCAATTCCCCAAATTTAATCGTTTTTACCGTCGATGTGAGCAAACAAGACGAATGTGAATCTTTTATCGCGAGCGTAGTGGCGCAATGGGGTAGTATCGATATCTTAATTAACAACGCAGGCATATCTATGCGCGCCTTGGTTAAAGAAACTTCTATAGATACTTTAAAGTCTGTAATGGACATCAATTTTTGGGGTACCGTTTATTGCACCAAAAAAGCTTTGCCGTTTATTGAGCAAAATAAAGGAGTTATTGTAGGGGTTTCTAGTATTGCAGGTTATCGTGGTTTGCCAGGTCGGAGTGGTTATTCGGCATCTAAATATGCCTTAAATGGATGGTTGGAAGCTTTAAAGACCGAATTGTATGGTTCAGGCACTCATGTGATGTGGGTTTGCCCAGGGTTCACCACTTCCAATATCCGAAATGCAGCTTTGGATAAAAATGCAAATGCTCAAGGAGAATCACCTATGGATGAAGGAGTTATGATGAGTTCGGCCGAATGTGCTACCCATATTATTACTGCAATTCAAAAAAGGAAGCGTTCTCTTGTATTAACTTTTACGGGCAAGCGAACTGTATTTATGAATAAATTTTTTCCTGCTTGGGCGGACAAATTAGTGCATGATTTTTTCTTTAAGGATGGGAAATTAGTAAAGTAGCAAGAGGTTAATTTGAATTCGTAGTAAATTAATAACCATCATTTTAAAATATACTGCTTAAATATTCGTTACAAATAAGATATGCCCGTTATAACTTTAACATCTGATATTGGCCAAGAGGATTTTATTATTGGCGCTGTTAAGGGGCAAATTTTGTCTACTATCCCAGGTTGTAGCATTTCAGATATCACCCATTTTTTATCTTCAAAGAATTACCAACAAGGGGCTTATATTTTTAATAATGCCGCCAAGTATTATCCTAAAGGAACGGTGCATATAGTGATGGTCAATTTTTTCCAACATCCGCAGGACCATGTTTTATTTGCACATTACAATGGTCATTTTTTTATTGTACCCGATAATGGTTTTTTAACTATGATGTTAGGGTTAAAACCTGCTGATATCGTTAAAATAAATTGTAAAGGGGCGCCTACTTTTATTCAAATATCAGAACGCATTGTGGAAGCCGTTGCATACTTTTTTGCTTCTGGAAATTTAGCCGACGCAGGGGAACCTACAACTGAAATTTTGGAAATCTATCCTATGCAACCCACCATTGGACCCAATTGGATGGAAGGTCAAATTTTATTTATCGACCAATTTGAAAATGTGGTAGTGAATATTCGCAAGGAAGAATTTGATTTGCACGCAAAAGGAAGGCCTTTTAAAATTGTGTTTACAAGGAACGAAACTATTGAAGTGTTGAGTAAGAATTATGGGGATGTTCCAGTTGCCGATAAAATGGCTTGGTTCAATTCGGCAGGCTATTTAGAAATTGCGGTTAGAGGGGGCAATATGGCCGGTTTGTTTGGTTTAAGCAAATACGATGAGAATCAACATAATAAGCAAAGGCCCAACGATAATAAATGGTTTTTCCAGATGGTTCGGGTTTTCTTTGAATAGTTTTTTTCATTTGCCATTTTGGGGGTATTTTTGCCCCTCGTTAAATCAACTAAATTAGATATACAATGGCATACGATGTTATCGTTATTGGTAGTGGTCCAGGGGGTTATCCTGCAGCCATTCGTGCTTCTCAATTAGGATTAAAAGTGGCTATCGTTGAAAAGGAGAGTCTAGGCGGCGTTTGCTTAAACTGGGGATGTATTCCTACTAAAGCTTTATTAAAAAGTGCACAGGTATATGAGTATGTAAAACACAGCGCCAATTATGGAATCACCACTACAGGTGTGAATCATGATTTTGGAGCAGTCATCAAGCGAAGCAGAGGTGTTGCCGATAAAATGAGTAAGGGCGTTCAGTTTTTAATGAAAAAAAATAAGATTGATGTGATCATGGGATATGGCAAAGTCATGACCAAGGGAAAAGTAGAAGTAAAAGATGCCGACGGAAAAACTCAAATAGTTGAAACTAAATATATCATCATTGCAACAGGAGGACGAAGCCGTGAATTACCTAATTTAAAACAAGATGGAAAAAAAGTAATTGGTTATCGCGAAGCAATGGTCTTACCTACCCAACCAAAAAGTATGATTATTGTTGGTAGTGGTGCAATAGGAGTTGAGTTTGCTTATGTGTATAATAGCATGGGAACAAAAGTAACCATCGTTGAATTTTTACCAAGAATTGTTCCTGTTGAAGATGAGGATATCTCAAAAGAATTAGAAAAACAATATAGAAGACAAGGCATCGATATCATGACCAATGCTTCGGTGGAGTCGGTGGATACCACAGGCAGTTTAGTGAAAGCGAAAGTGAAGCAACAAGATGGTTCCTTTATTACATTGGAAGCTGAAATTGTTTTAAGTGCAGTAGGAGTGGTATCTAATATTGAAAATATTGGATTAGAGCAAAATGGAATCAAGGCAGATAAAGGCCGTATTATAGTTGATAAATTTCAACAAACGAGTGTAGCAAGTATTTATGCCATTGGAGATTGTTCTCCTGGTCAAGCATTAGCGCATGTGGCTGCAAAGGAAGGAATTAATGCAGCTGAACACATTGCTTACCAAGAAAAAAAGCATGCTCATTTACCTGAAGGAATTGATTACAACAATGTACCAGGTTGTACTTATTGCACACCTGAAATTGCGAGTGTGGGTTATACCGAAAAGGCAGCAAAGGAAGCAGGATATGAATTAAAGATTGGCAAGTTCCCTTTTATGGCAAGTGGTAAAGCAAGTGCTGCAGGTGCAACTGAAGGATTTGTAAAAGTAATATTTGATGCTAAATATGGTGAATTTTTGGGATGCCATATGATTGGTACCAATGTAACGGAGATGATTGCAGAAGCAGTGGTCGCTCGTAAATTAGAAACCACCGCCCATGAAATATTAAACGCAATACATCCGCATCCAACGATGAGTGAAGGTTTAAAAGAAGCAGCGGCAGCGGCTTATGGCGAAGCAATTGATATCTAACTAGACGAATTAATATACCGAATGGCTCGTAATTCAAACTATTTGAATGCGAGCCATTTTTAGTAATTAGGACAATAAAAAAATTAAAACATTCGATATAAAATAGAGCATGAAGTACGACAAAGAAATTAACAGGCGCAAAACATTTGCAATTATATCTCACCCGGATGCTGGTAAAACAACATTGACCGAAAAGTTATTGTTGTTTGGAGGCGCGATACAAACAGCGGGTGCGGTTAAAAGCAATAAGATAAAAAAACACGCCACCAGTGACTTTATGGAAATTGAAAGACAAAGAGGAATTTCGGTAGCGACTTCGGTGATGTCTTTTGAATATCAAAACATCTTAATTAATTTATTGGATACACCAGGGCACAAGGATTTTGCCGAAGACACTTATCGCACATTAACCGCTGTGGATAGTGTTATTTTAGTAATTGATAGTGTGAATGGAGTAGAGCCACAAACCAGGCGATTAATGGAAGTATGCCGAATGCGTGCAACGCCCGTGATTGTATTTATTAATAAAATGGATCGGGATGGTAAAAACCGATTTGATTTATTAGAGGAAATCGAAAATGAATTAAAAATATCATTACACCCTATGACCTGGCCTATTAATAGTGGTAAGGAGTTTAAAGGGGTATACAATTTGCACGATAAAAATTTAAGGTTGTTTGCGGCTAGTACAAAAGCGGAGGAGGAAGATATCGTCGCCATTCAAGATTTATCAAGCGATGTATTGCAAGAAAAAATTGGAGACAGGGATGCAGCTGTTTTGAGAGAGGATGTGGAATTAATTGATGGCGTGTATGGGGCTTTGAATGCAACTGATTATTTAGAAGGTAAAATTGCACCCGTATTTTTTGGATCGGCAGTTAATAATTTTGGAGTGAAAGAAATGCTAGACACTTTTATTCAAATTGCACCCATTCCAAGAGACAGAGAAACTAATATTCGTGAAGTAAAAGCAGGAGAGGATAAATTCAGCGGTTTTATTTTTAAAATTCATGCCAACTTGGATCCCAAGCACCGCGATAGAATTGCTTTTATGAGGGTATGTAGTGGTCGTTTTGAAAGGAATAAATATTATAAACATGTGCGATTAGATAAAGACGTTCGATTTACCAATCCTTATACTTTTTTGGCACGCAGTAAAGATATCATTGATGACGCCTATCCTGGAGATGTGGTGGGCTTGTTTGATACAGGAAATTTTAAAATTGGGGATACCTTAACCGAAGGAGAAAAATTTTACTTCATTGGAATTCCTACTTTCTCTCCAGAAATTTTCAAGGAATTGGTGAATAAGGATCCCATGAAAACAAAACAATTGGAAAAGGGGATTACTCAATTGACAGATGAGGGTGTAGCACAATTGTTTACCCAATTTGGAGGTAATAAAAAAATCATAGGTTGTGTGGGTGATTTACAATTTGAAGTAATTCAATATCGATTATTGCAAGAATATGGAGCGGCCTGTGAGTTTAGAACCCTTCCATTTTATAAAGCATGCTGGCTTACTTCAAAAGATCAAAACAAATTAAATGATTTTTTAAGATTTAAGCAACAAAATGCAGCCATGGATAAGGATGAATCTCCTGTCTATTTAGCGCAAAGCGAATGGTTTTTAAATACAGAGATTACGAACAATCCCGATATTACATTTCATTTCACCAACGAAGTTAATAAATAACAAAGCCACAAATAATATAGCATGAAGGCAAAAACATTAACACAAAATAAGGTTAACATTATTACATTAGGTTGTAGTAAAAATTTAGTGGATAGCGAAATGCTGAGTGGTCAATTATTGGCGAACCAAATTGACGTGGTACATGAGAATAAAAAATTAGATCATAATATTGTAGTGGTTAACACTTGCGGCTTTATTGATAAAGCCAAAGAGGAAAGTGTAAACACCATATTGGAGCAAGTGGCTTTAAAGAAAAAAGGGAAGTTGGATAAAGTATATGTGACTGGATGTTTGAGTGAAAGATACCGAAATGACTTGGCTTTAGAAATCCCCGAAGTGGACGCTTGGTTTGGTACCATGGAATTACCTTTAATGTTAAACCAATTGAATGCGGATTATAAAGCTGAATTATTAGGGGAGCGATTATTAAGTACGCCATCACATTATGCTTATTTAAAAATTAGTGAGGGTTGTAATCGAACTTGTTCTTTTTGTGCGATTCCATTAATGCGTGGGCAGCATGTGAGCAAAACGATTGAACAGTTGGTAGCCGAGGCAGAGGGTTTAGTGAAAAAAGGAGTGAGGGAGGTAATGCTAATTGCGCAGGAGCTAACTTATTATGGATTGGATATATATAAGGAACGTGCTCTGCCAAAATTATTGAATGCATTAGCAGATGTTAAAGGTTTGGAGTGGATTCGATTACATTATGCCTATCCATCTAAATTCCCATTGGAAATATTAGATGTCATGCGTGAACGTGATAATATTTGTAAATACATTGATATTCCTTTACAACACGCAAGTAATAATATGTTGGCTGCTATGAAACGAAATATTACGCGTGAGGAAATGGGTGTATTGATAAAAGAAATTAGAAAACGAGTGCCGGGTATTGCCATTCGAACTACTTTGATTGCAGGTTTCCCAGGAGAAACTTTAGAAGATATTGAGGAATTGAAGCAATTTTTAATAGAGCATCAATTTGATCGAGTGGGTATATTCACCTATAGCCATGAAGAAAATACATCAGCCCATGATTTGATTGACGATGTGCCTGCGGCCGAAAAACAACGCCGTGCCGAAGAAATTATGGAAGTGCAACAAGAAATTAGTTTGACTAAAAATCAAGAAAAAGAAGGGTTAGTGTTAAAGGTACTAGTAGATAAAAAGGAAGCAGGAAGATATTTAGGTCGTAGTGAATTTGACAGTGTAGAGGTAGATAATGAAGTAGTTATAAATACGACTCAAAAACTGGTTATTGGGGATTTTGTTATGGTTAAAATTACCAAGGCATACGACTATGATTTAGAGGGTGAATTGGTAGGGTAATTCGAGTGATTTTTGTACATTAGTAGTATAATTATAAACTTTATAAATTCAATTGTATGGCGATTCAATGGAAAGGAGTTTTCCCGGCAGTGACGACTAAGTTCAAATCAGATGATACTTTAGATCTTGACTTGTTTAGAAAAAACATTCAAGCGCAATTAGATGCAGGTGTTAATGGTATTATTTTAGGCGGTACTTTAGGAGAAGCAAGCGTATTAACCAATGAAGAAAAGGAAATTTTAGTTAAAGAAACTGTGGCATATGTAAAAGGCAAAGTGCCTGTTGTAATTAATATTGCCGAAGGAAGTACCAATGTCGCCATTGAGTTAGCTAAAAATGCAAAAATTTGGGGGGCACAAGGATTAATGTTATTGCCTCCGATGCGTTATAAGTCCGATCATCGCGAAACGGTTCAGTATTTTAAAGATATAGCAGCAAGCACCGATTTGCCAATTATGATTTATAATAATCCCGTGGATTATAAAATTGATGTTACCATTGAAATGTTTGCCGATTTAGTATCTGTACCTAATATACAATCCATCAAAGAATCTACAAGAGATGTGACCAATGTAACAAGATTAAGAAATGCTTTTGGAGATCGTTTTAGTATTTTATGTGGAGTGGATACCTTAGCATTAGAGGAAATATTACTAGGTGCTGATGGATGGGTTGCAGGATTGGTTTGTGCATTCCCTGCTGAAACAGTTGCCGTATTTAAATTAGCGAAAGCGGGTCGCATACAAGAAGCCATTGCTATTTATCGTTGGTTTATGCCACTACTTGAATTAGATATTCATGCAAAATTAGTTCAGTATATTAAGTTTGCTGAAGCGAAAGCAGGTATCGGTTCTGAAACCGTGCGTCGCCCAAGGTTGGTATTGGAAGGGGAGGAGCGTAAAAAAATTGAATCTATTATTGATACTGGATTAAAAAATAGACCCACGCTTCCTGAATACTTAAGTTTATAATGACACCCTATTTTAATATGGCTATATCCTATTTGTAAAAAAGGTATAGCCATTTTTATTTTTTCGATTTGAATTATTTTATTTTATGAAAAATATGACCACTACCACATTGAATGCTTCCATTGCTTTTGAAAAGTATTCTAAATTATCAACTGAAACGCGGGCTCAATTTTTAGATACGATCGCCAATAACATTGAAGCTTTAGGAGATGAATTATTAGATACAGCAAACAAAGAAACGCATCTTCCTATGCCACGTTTACAAGGAGAGCGAGGTCGCACTTGTTTTCAGTTGAGGATGTTTGCAAGCATGTTGCGTAAAGGGGACTATCTTGAAGCAAGCATTGATACAGCCATTCCAGATAAAACACCACCTAAGCCCGATATTCGTCAAATGTTACATCCTATTGGTCCTGTTGTGGTATTTGGGGCTAGTAATTTCCCATTTGCTTATTCAACAGCAGGTGGCGATACGGCCAGTGCGCTTGCTGCTGGTTGTCCTGTGATTGTAAAAGCACATCCAGCGCATCTTCAAACTTCAACACTTGTTGCTACTGCGATTCAAAAAGCTATTGAAACAAATCAAATTCCTGAACATACTTTTCAACATGTTACAGATACTGATTTTAGTGCCGGGAAAGCGTTGGTACAGGATGAACATATTGCAGCAGTAGGATTCACCGGTTCTCGAATAGGAGGAAGAGCTTTGTATGATTATGCGAGCACACGAAAAAATCCAATTCCTGTTTTTGCAGAAATGGGAAGTGTTAATCCAGTAATATTGTTAGAAGATACATTAGTTAATAATTCAGAAAGCATTGCAAAAAATTATGCGGGATCTATTACATTGGGAATGGGACAATTTTGTACAAATCCTGGAATTTTAATTGGGGTTAAATCGGCAGCACTTACTTTATTCTCAACGCAATTAGCTAATGAAATAAAAACAGTGGGTATTGCTCCAATGTTACATGAAGGAATTCAGTCTGCTTATTTTAAAAATAGCAATTATGCACTTGAGCAAACAGGGGTTACTTGTTTAACAGACAACAAGCCTACCGAAAGCAGTGCATTCCCAGTTTTAACTACTGTAGACGGGACTGCATTTTTATCCAATCCTAATTTAGCCGAGGAGGTTTTTGGACCTTATTCAATCCTTGTTCAATGTGAGGATACAGAACAGCTTATTCAAGTATGGAAAAGTATACAAGGTCAAATTAGCACAACCATTATGGGAACAGATTTAGACTTTGAAAAAAATGCAAACTTATTAGCGCTTTCCATAAATATAGCAGGCCGTATTTTATTAAATGGAGTACCTACTGGTGTTGAAGTATGCGACAGCATGGTACATGGCGGTCCTTATCCTGCTAGTACCGATAGCCGATTTACTGCAGTGGGAGTAAAAGCAGTAAGAAGATGGTTGCGTCCTATTTCATTTCAAAATTGGCCCAATCATTTATTACCTATCTTTTTGCAAAATAAAAATGAACAAGGCGTTTGGAGATCTATTAATGGTGAATTAACAAAGTCGGATGTAAATGCATAATTTTAATCTATGGCAGCAATAAAACCTATTAGTTCAGAAAATTTTGGCAACTATACTTTAGGAGGTTCTGTTTTTAAATGTATAGATGCACATACCTGTGGTAATCCAGTAAGGGTGGTGGTGAGTGGAGGCCCTGCATTGGAAGGAAATACGATGAGTGAGAAGAGACAACATTTTTTAAAAGAATTTGATTGGATCCGAAAGGGACTCATGTTTGAACCAAGAGGTCATGATATGATGAGTGGAAGTATTTTATATCCACCACATGATCCTGAAAATGATATTGCCGTTTTATTTATTGAAACCAGTGGTTGTTTGCCCATGTGTGGCCATGGAACTATTGGTACCATTACAGTTGCCATTGAAGCAGGTTTAGTGCAACCCAAAGTGCCAGGTAAAATTAGAATGGAAGCGCCAGCGGGATTAGTGCTAATTGAATATACAATGAAAGGAAAAAAAGTGAGTTCGGTTAAGCTAACCAATGTCCCCTCCTTTGTAGCCGCAACCAATATTAAAGTAGACTGTCCTGATTTAGGAGAATTGAATATCGATGTTTGTTATGGCGGAAATTATTATGCCATTGTAGAAGTGCAGAAAAATTTTACAGGTATTGAAAATTATACAGCGGGGCAACTTATTGCTTGGAGTGGTGTTTTACGTCAACGCATTAACGAGCAAAATAAATTTGTTCATCCATTGGATCCTACGATTAATTCCTGCTCACATATTTTATGGACTGGGAAAGTGTTGAATGAAAAAAATACGGCACGTAACGCCGTTTTTTATGGTGACAAAGCCATCGATCGTTCCCCATGTGGAACGGGTACTTCGGCCCGTCTTGCCCATTGGCATGCCAAGGGGAAATTAATGGAGGGGGAAGCATTTTTACATGAAAGTATCATTGGATCTGTATTTATAGGTAAAGTGGAAAAAACAACACAAATAGGTGATAGAGAAGCCATCATTCCTTCAATTGAAGGCTGGGCTAAAATTATAGGCTTTAATACCATTTCCATAGATCCAATCGATGACCCCTATGCAGGTGGTTTTCAGGTAGTATAGCACTTGAGCAACTTCAAATAATTCTGCCCCATTTATGTACTAAGTGAACGCATTTTTAACGAAATTCGTGCTTTAATCTATTTTATGAAAGTAGTTGTATTAGGAGGAGGGGTGATTGGATTAAGCAGTGCCTATTTTTTACAAGAAGCAGGGCATCAAGTTACTATCATTGATCAAACAGATATCAGCAATAATTGTTCCTATGGAAATGCAGGTTATGTATGTCCAAGTCATTTTGTTCCATTAGCGACTCCCGGTATTGTGAAGCAAGGATTAAAATGGATGTTGAATCCTCAAAGCCCTTTTTATGTAAAGCCTCGATTAAGTATTAGTTTAATGCAATGGGGTTTAAAATTTATGCAAATGGCAACAACAGAAAATGTTGAAAAAGCAGCCATTCCTTTAAAAGATTATGCATTACTAAGTCAACATTGGTATGAACAATGGGCAAAGCTCCCAGCATTTAAATTTGCCTATGAGCATAATGGATTGTTGGAGATATTTCAAACCGAAAAAGTAGCCGAGCATTCACATCACTTAGTGCAACGCGCACATGAAATAGGACTAACAGATACTAAGTTATTAAGTCAAGCCGAATTGTTTGCATTAGAGCCTCGTCATAAATTGGATGCATTAGGTGCTATTCATTTTAAATGTGACGCACATTTGTATCCCAACAAATTAATGAAACAATTAATTGAAGATTTAAAAACCAAGGGTGTGCAATTTTGTTTGAATGAGGAAGTAACTGATTTTGAAACAAGTCATGGCAAATTGAATGCAGTGATCACCAATAAAAATAAATACACATCAGACGCAGTGGTTTTGGCAACAGGTTCCTGGAGCAGGGAATTGGTGCAAAAATTAGGTATTAAAATGCCATTGATGCCTGGAAGAGGATATTCGGTTACTTTAGAAAATTCCCCTTTTCAAACAGACTACCCTTCGGTACTTGTCGAAGGACGCGTAGCCCTTACTCCAATGGATGGCAATAAAATGCGATTTGGAGGCACCATGGAAATTACTACCACAAAGGCGCCGCCGCAAATGAATAGAGTGATAGGGGTATTAAAAGCAGTCAAACAATTTTTCCCTGAATTTGATATTCCAACACCAAGTTGGGAACAAGTTTGGTATGGATATCGACCATGTTCTGCCGATGGATTACCTTATTTAGGTCGTACAAAAAAATGGAGTAACTTGGTCATTGCAACGGGTCATTCTATGATTGGTTTAAGTTTAGGTGCGGGTACTGGGAAATTAGTAGCCGAAATCATCGATGAAAAACCAACCAGTATTGACATCAGTTTTTATCAACCAGAAAGATTCAATCATTAATGAAATACAATGCTACTTCCATACCTTATCGTGCCACTGGTTTATTTTCGGCATTGGTGAATGATTATATTGAATCAAAAGGAACAGCACAACAATATGTGGCCTATACGCCTAATATGGAGGGTGTGAAAAAAGCCATCGCTCAACGAAATTTTTCAGCCGCCAATCGCAAGATACTTGTGCAAGTATTACAAAATCAGTATGAGAAATTTGGGGTGAATATAGATGCATCTATTCAATTGGCCAATGATGCAGTGCTTGCGAATATCATATTGCTTAAAGATGAAAATACTTTTGCAGTGACTACAGCACACCAGCCTAATTTATTCACTGGGCCTTTATACTTTTTTTATAAGATTATTCATACTATTAAATTAGCTAGTGAATTAAAAAAACAATTTCCTGAGCAAAATTTTGTACCCGTATATTATATGGGTTCCGAAGATGCAGATTTAAATGAAGTAGGTGCTTATTCCATTGACGGAGCTGCGCATCAATGGAATACAAAACAAACAGGGGCCATTGGCCGTATGAAAGTAGACGACCCTCTTTTACAATTATTGCAAAACTTAGAAGGGTATTGGAGTGTAAAGCAAGAAGGTAAATGGGCATTGGATGTATTAAAAGCATCTTATAAAAAAGGAGCGACCATTAATGAAGCTACTTTACATCTGGTACATTTATTTTTTGGAAAATATGGTTTGTTGTTGGTGCAACCAGATGATGCAGCATTAAAAAAAATATTTACAGGGGTGATGGAAAAGGAATTAACCACCCAATTTTCACATGCTGCAATACAAAACACCATTGCAAGCTTGTCTAAATCATATCATGTACAATCTGATGGTCGCCCACTTAATTTATTTTATTTAAAAGAAAATACTAGAAATAGAATCGAAAAAAAAGGAGATCAATTTGTGGTGGTGGATACCGATATTCAATTTTCACAAACCGACATCATCAATGAGTTACATACTTATCCGGATAGGTTTAGCCCCAATGTGATTTTAAGGGGTCTTTATCAAGAATCAATCATACCAAGTGTTGTGTTTATTGGTGGCGGAGGAGAGTTGGCGTATTGGATGGAATTAAAAAATGTATTTGAGAAGGGTAATGTCCATTACCCAGTTCTAGTTTTACGAAATTCGTTTTTATTTATAAAAGAAAAGCAATGCCAGCATTGGACATCGCTTCAGTTTGAAATGTCAGAACTATTTAAATCCACTATGGATTTAGAATTAGCCTTTATTAAAAAACAAGCTGTTGAAAATTTAGCTTTAACCGACCATATTGCTTCATTGACGCAATTATATCATTCGATTCAACAAGATGTTATTAAAATTGATCCATCATTAGGCGATCATGCCCTTAATTTAGCAGTACAAGCTCAAAAAAAATTGACCTTGCTTGAAAAGAAAATGATTCGTGCTGAAAAGCGGAAGCAACATACTTCTATCGCTCGCATTCAGCATCTAAAATCTGAATTATTCCCTAATCAAAGTTTGCAAGAAAGAGTAGAAAACTTTTCTGATTGGGTAGGAGATTATGGATGGGATTGGGTGGAATCAATTTTAACCCATTCCAATGGTATGGAACATGGTTTTAAAATTATTACCATCACAAAGGACTAATTATTTTTGATCAAATTCGTTGTCCCAATTTTCTTTCAATTTTTCGACCTTCTCCATCACTTCCGCTTCCATATTTAATTTGTAGGCGTCCATGGCTTGGCCAATTTTGATATCGGAACTACCTAAAATTTGAGCAGCTAATAAACCTGCATTTTTAGCACCATTTAAAGCGACTGTAGCAACAGGAACACCACCTGGCATTTGTAAAATAGATAATATAGAATCCCAGCCCTCAGCTGAGTTGGTTGATTTAATGGGTACGCCAATGACTGGTAAGCTACTTAAAGCTGCCACCATACCTGGTAAGTGTGCTGCACCGCCGGCGCCAGCTATAATCACTTTTAATCCTCTATCACGGGCAGTTTTAGCATATTCCACCATACGATCAGGAGTACGGTGTGCAGAAACTACAGTTAATTCAAAGGGAATATTAAATGTTTTTAATGATTCTGCAGCGGCCTGCATGATAGGTAAATCACTATCGCTTCCCATTATAATACCAACTAATGCGTTTGTTGACATAACTGAAATTTGATGCAAGTTAAATTTAAACTGCGAATTATTAATTATTTATTAAAAAACCAGCTACGGCACCCATGATAGGAGTTGCTTTGGTAGCGGTAATTTTAATTTTTATACATTTTGCGGTGACAGTAGGGAACTGAATAATTTTTTTACGACCAATCGTTGTACTTGATGCAATCTTTTTTAAATTTTGTTCGCTATCGCCTGCTTCTATTTCAAAGCTAATGACTCTTTGACCAAATTTAATTTGCTCTTGCAATTGTATGGTATTGAAAGTAGCGGATTGAGCCAAACAAATTTCAATTTCGTTTGGTTTATTTTTTATTACAGCTTTACTAAATAAATTATTTTTAAAGGCAGCGTCTTTTATTTTTTTAAAATCCATTAAAGCAGCCGAATCTACTGGTGAAAACAATCCTTGTCTATTAGGAGGAACATTTAATAAAAAATTACCACCACGACCTACATTTTTTAAATACAAATCAAATAAAGCTTTTCCCGATTTAACAGTTTTGTCTTCTTCTTCATGATAAAACCAACCATTGCGAATGGATACATCTGCCTCACCTGGAATCCAAGCAGATCCATTGATATTACCGCGATTCAAAGAATCGGTGGGTGGGCCACCTGCTCCTCTTTGAAAACCAACCGTATCTAAAGTATTCCAGTTGGTTTCATTAATAACGCCTTGCTCATTTCCAATCCAACGAACATGTGGTCCAATATCACTGAAGATGACTAATTGTGGTTGATAGGATAGTGCAGAATCTTGGAATCTTTTAAAATCATATACTTGCTTTTTACCATTAGGGCCCTCGCCATTGGCGCCGTCCCACCATAATTCAAAAAATTTGCCATAACCAGTTAAGAGTTCCTTCATGGTTTGGATATAAATCTCATTATACTTAGGTGTTCCATAATCAGGATGATTTCTGTCCCATGGTGAAATATAGACGCCCATATCGATGCCTGCTTTTTTACAAGCCTCAGACAACATTTTTACTACATCACCTTTCCCGTTCATCCATTTACTTTCTCTTACAGTGTGCTTGCTGAATTTACTTGGCCACAAACTAAACCCATCATGATGTTTTGCAGTTAATATAATACCCTTAGCTCCGGCAGCTTTAGCAATTCTTGCCCATTGGTTACAATCAATGGCGGTGGGATTAAATACATTAGGATCTTCACTTCCATGCCCCCATTCTAAATTTGTAAAGGTGTTGGGACCAAAATGAATAAATAAATAAAATTCTTTTTCATGCCAAGCTAATTGCTCCTTACTTGGGGTAGGTCCCACTTTTTGTTGCGCTTTTAATTGCGGAGATAGAAAGATGCTGAATATAAAAAAGAGGAATAAATTAGATCTCATGAATTTTATTTTTTTTGTATAAATATTTTAAATGGATAAGGCTCTTTGGTATAATTGAATGGTATTTTCCAAACCTAAATATAATGAATCACTAATTAAGGCATGACCAATACTTACTTCATCAAGATAAGGAATCTGTTGAATTAAATAGGGTAAATTAAATCGATCTAAATCATGTCCTGCATTGATCCCTAGACCTAATTGGTGGGCTGTGCTCGCCGCTGCAATATAGGGAGCAATAGCCAGTTCTTTATTTCCCGATAAAAACTGTTTTGCATAGGATTCAGTATACAATTCAATACGATCGGTGCCTGTTGTTGCCGCAGCTTGTATGATGCTTTCAACAGGGTCTACAAAAATGGATACTCTAATGCTAGCATTTTTAAAAACTGCAATGGTTTGTTTTAAATATTCTTGTTCGGTAATGGTATCCCAGCCATGGTCGCTTGTTAATTGTCCTAATGTATCGGGTACTAAGGTTACCTGATGGGGTTTTGTTGCTAATACAAGTGCCACAAATTTGGCTTCTTTGGGATTGCCTTCTATGTTGAATTCTGTAGTGACAATCTTAGTTAAATCATAAACATCTTGGTAGCGAATATGTCTTTCATCCGGCCTGGGGTGTACGGTAATACCATTTGCGCCAAATCGCTCACAATCCTTGGCTACTTGAACCAAATTAGGGTTATCTCCACCTCGACTATTTCTAAGGGTGGCGATCTTATTTATGTTTACACTTAAACGAGTCATAGGCGAATTTAAGTTATTTTTGTAACTCAAATATAAGAGAATGTCATATTCTAGTTTGGAAGCATGTTTATTGGATTTAGAGCGCACAGGACAGCTATTGCGTATCAAAGAGGAGGTAGATCCCCATTTGGAAATGGCTGCTATTCATTTACGCATATTTGAACAAAAAGGACCTGCTATTTTATTTGAAAAAGTGAAGGGGTCCAAATTCAGGGCTGCTTCCAATATTTTTGGAACATTAGAACGCAGTGAATTTATTTTTAGAAACACATTGCCTGCCGTAAAGCAGTTAATTGAAATGAAGATTAATCCTTTGGCTGCGATACAACATCCACTTAATTCATTATCAGCTTTACCCGCAGCTATTAATGCATTGCCTAAAAAAAATCCGAATAGTAAGCCCGTTTTATTTGAAGAAATCAACATTAGTGATCTTCCTTTGATTCAACATTGGCCAATGGATGGAGGTGCATTTGTAACATTGCCACAAGTGTATACCGAAGATGCGGATCAACCTGGTATTGCAAAATCTAATGTAGGAATGTATCGTATTCAATTAAATGGGAATGAATATGAATTAAATAAGGAGATTGGATTGCATTATCAATTACATCGTGGCATTGGTGTGCATCAAACCAAAGCAAATAAAAAAGGAGTTCCATTAAAAGTGAGTTGCTTTGTAGGAGGACCACCTGCACATTCAGTAGCAGCAGTCATGCCTCTTCCAGAAGGTATGAGTGAAATTAATTTTGCGGGGGTATTAGCAGGTAAAAGATTTGGTTATACTTATATAGATGATTTTTTTATTAGTACCGATGCCGATTTTGTCATCACAGGTGAAGTAGTGCCAGGCCATAATAAACCAGAAGGTCCATTTGGTGATCATCTTGGATATTATAGTTTACAACATCCTTTTCCAGTAATGAAAGTGCACAAAGTATATGCACGAAAGAATGCCATATGGGCATTCACTGTGGTAGGGCGACCTCCACAAGAAGATACTAGTTTTGGTCAACTGATTCATAAAATAACAGGCGCCGCTGTTTCCAATGAAATTCCTGGATTAAAGGAAGTGCATGCAGTAGATGCAGCAGGAGTGCACCCATTATTATTAGCCATCGGAAGTGAAAGATATACGCCCTACTTAGAAAATAAAAAACCCGCCGAAATATTAACCATTGCAAATCATATATTAGGAACAGGACAATTAAGTTTGGCGAAATTTGTTTGGATTACGGCCGAAGAAAAAAAATCACAAAAAAGAAATGATCCATTGAATCCTGCTTTAGATGTGCACCAAGTTCCTGAGTTTTTACAATACATGTTGTCAAGGATGGACTACGCGAACGACTTACATTTTTATACCAATACTACAATAGATACATTAGATTATTCAGGTGATGGTTTAAATAGCGGGTCCAAATTGGTTTTAGCTGCTTACGGTGAACAACGCAGAACACTTGCAACTAAAATTCCTGCACTTATAAGTGATTTAAATGCCCATGCACAATTAATAATGCCAGGGGTCATTGCACTAAATGCCAATAGCGTTTCAATTGTTTTTTTGCAAGAAAAATTAAAAGGGGCTGGTGAAAACTTATTAGAAAAAGAAGGGGTAGCAATGTTGATTATTACTGAAGATGCTTCTTGGATGGCACAAGATTTTAATAATTTTATTTGGGCCACTTTTACAAGAACCAATCCAGCTAAAGATATTGAAGGGGTAGACAGCTATATAAATAATAAGCATTGGGGTAGTAAAGGGCCGTTGATACTAGATGCCACCATTAAAAAGCATCATGCACCCGCTGTGGTTAAAGACTTAGAAGTTGAAATAAGAGTAGATGCAATTTTAAAAAAGTATGGGTATTAATTTCATACTTCAACCCATGTATGATCAGCAAGTAGTTTTACTGTAGCAATAAATCCAGCAAAGGGCCCCGATCCGCCACCCCATTCGCTAGGGGCTACTAATGAAAGGACATGTGTGCCATCCGTTTTTTCATATACATGATAGGTTTGACCTATTTGAGGCTTAAAACTTATTTTAGATTCATAAATCATTAAACTCAGTTCCTTTCTTTTTCTTATTTCCTGTGCCTGCCTTGCTAATAATTCAATTTGTTCTTTGATTTGATTTAACTGCATATTGGTTTGATCTTCCATAGCAGATAAAGCCTTGTGTTTAATAACGCCTTCTTTAGTGGGTCTAATGGCCACGCTTCCTGCAGAAGAAGCATAAGGTAATACGCTGAGTTGCTTATGATAAATTTCAATATTTTTAAAGGGGTCGCCATTTTGTTTAAATCCATAGTGGGTTACTTTTAAAAATCCATTGGCCAATATTTCATGAACTACTTTTAATACTTCATTATCGTCTTTACTAAATTGAACTGTTAGGCAAGAAGCATTATTGATTTCTGCAATTACTTGGTCGCCTAGTAAATCATTTTCAAAGGGTTGAGGTGTTCCATTAGGATTGACCGTGTATTGTGCATAAAAAGCCTCATTTTCTATATTCACCCAATTATGGCTAAAGCTAAGCGCGTGGGCATTTTGAGTGCTCTCAATTTTGTAATTACCTGATTTGGGTACCAACTGGTATTCGAATTCACTTTTCTCAGGGAATAACTGCCAGCTTGCTAAAAAATTATATGCTTGTACCATAATTACTATAACAAAATTAATTATGAAAAGTTGAATGGGGCTAAATTATTATGCTAATTAATAGCAACAAAATCTGGCTTATTAATGATGCTTGAGTTGTATTTGAATCTGAGATTGGTAATGATACTGAAATTCCATCTGTTTAATTGCTGGTCAGTGCGAGGTAAATAATAACATTTCATTTCAATGGTTCCAAAAATTAAGTTTTCATTTCGAATTCTAGTACCGCCCCCTAATGCAGTGTAAATACTACCTTCTTTGATTGACTCATCTAATGACCGCATATAAGTCATATTGACAAACAAAAAAGGGGAGGATTTAAACCCGTAAATGGATTTAGAAGCGTACCAGACATTTTCCCAGTTGCCTGATATGCGCGTGCCGCCATTTATATGTTCCTTATTTAATTGAGGGATACCGTAATTACTATAAATAAGTAAAGCTTCGTTATATTTATTTTTTAATGTTTGTGCAAAACTGAGATTGAAAATTTTTCGGTACCCTAATCCATTTTCAAGGAAATTTAATTTACTAATGAGTTCTATACTTGAAAATAAACGAATGTCCTGTAGTTGACTATTAAAATAACTACTGCCCATATTCACATTTAAATGAGTGTATGCGCCAGTAGGTCCTAATTTATATTTCTCCAATTGTACGCCTGCGTATGTCAGTTTTTCAGATTCTTTTAAATATTGCCCCATTGTAAAGCTCATTGATTGACCAATAGGTAAATCTTCATTTCTTCCAAACCCAAATAAATACCTTGTTCTAATAATTTTTTGATTAAAAATGGTATAAGAAGCAAAATTGGCTGTTATATTTTGATAATTTTTATCAAATTGATTTAGATAATCAAGAGGGCGTGCAATAAAATTATTATCTACATGCCTTACTTGAATAATATGGCGATTACTATTCATGTTTTTACTCGCCCCTTTAAAAAATAATTGATAACCCAGCCAGAAATCAATCTTGTCAAAGTGATAATTCATTGTACTATTAAATAGACTATCATTCCAATTGTCAGGGAAGGCGTTTTTGTTTTTAATTTCAATAAGTTCAAATCCCCCTGTCCAATTACTATATGGGTGTAACAAAGGGAGCTCGCCCGAAATATATTGTTTCAAAGCCGACGAGGCCCCATCTACTATATTGTTTGTAAAATCATTAATACCGCCATTGACATTAATAAAACTTCCAAAAAGATTTCGCAGCTGCACATCGTAACCCCAACCTGGATTGGGTGATCTTGTTTTGTCAAAATTGTGATTTATTTGAAGGGAACTTCCAGTTCCAAGTAAATTTTGGTTACTGATAGACGCCTCATATGCATTCTCGTTTTTTAAATTAAGTGTTGCACCAAAAGGAAAGATGTCCTTAGTGACAATGACAAGATCAATTTTATTGGTATCGTATTTTAAAGGGTTCACTATAATTCTGGCATCTTGCAGAAAGGGTAGATCCCTTAGCCATTTTTCATTGTATGCAATGATGATGGGATTGAGCACTTCAGCTGGTTTGAAAAATAAGTTCCGTCTGATGGCATCATCATTAGAATTAGTATGTAATTGATTGGCTGCCATTGTAAAATAATCCTTTTGATTAATTAATGGCAGGTTGATATTTGTTGAAAAATTATGTTGTTCAATAATAATGGAATTAATTTCTTTGCCACTGTATTTTGATAATAACTCGATATTGTTAGCAATCACTTCTCTATTTGTATCAATCATAGATACAGCATTGCCAGTCATGCTTTTTATTAACTTAAGTACAATAGGTGTTTTAAAAAATCCACTCAATACACTATCTGCAGGTTTTGTTTGAGCAAATACATTGCTTTGTAAAAGCAATAATAAAAATATAGATAAAATAGTTGCCCTCATGTAGTTGATATATCCTATCCAAATTTACTAAATATATATAACAATAAGCCCCGTTAACAAAGTAACAGGGCTTATCTATTCTTTATATTTATTTAAACTCCTTATAGCACTTTCACCGCTCGTTTTTGAAGCGATTCGATCGGGATATTAAGCATTTTGCCAATAGGCTTGCCATTTCGGTAGCTGATGATTCTAAGAATGGTAACATCGGAAGGTAACACAAAGGGTGCTTTGTATTCGTCACTAAATTGATCAGGTAGCGACTCGTCAATGGTATAATAAAACTTCAAATTATCAACTTCGCCTTCCATGCTTGCAATAAGTTCCCCTCTTGTATTTGAAACCGTGGTGACAATTGGGTCGTAGATACTTTTTGCATATTTAATATTTAAAGCATCTAAAATGTCGAATTGCTTTTCTACTTTATCTGAAAATGTTTTCCAATTCTTTTTTTCCTTTGGTGACCAAAGTGTTTCAGCAACAGACATGGATCTAGGCCAAGTTAAATACTGGGCACTTCTCAAATTTAATACCTGTTCCGTCCACAGGTTGGCTTGGCCTCCTAATATATAAGAGGGGTCGATGCCCTGAGGTAATGGTTCAAACTCGTAAGTTTTTTTCATTCTTAATCCTCTGTATACTTTTCCTTCGGCGGTGGCTTCGCCTTGATAAAAGTCGATATAAACAAAGTCGTTGGGTGTCATCACTACTTGATGTTTTTGAGTTGCAGCATCAATACCTCCTTGCATGCCTCTCCAGCTCATGACAGCAGCATTGCCTGGCAAACCACCTTCTAATATTTCATCCCATCCCATTAACTTTTTTCCTTTTGAGTTGATTATTTTTTCAACTCGTTTTACAAAATAACTTTGTACTTCATGTTGGTCTTTTAAGTTTTCTCTTTTCATCAAGCCTTGCACTTCACTACTTTTTTCCCAATTATTTTTTGCATTTTCATCACCACCCATGTGGATGTACTCAAAAGGGAATAAAGCTGCTACTTCTGTAAAAATTTTGTCAAGGTAATTATATACAGTTTCATTTGCGGGGTTCAAAGCGTTATCAATCATAGCTGTAGCATGTCCATTCAAACCAGTCCAATCCATAAATTCTGTTCCTGCATTCACTTGATAATTATAGCTTGGAGTAGTGCTTAATGGGTAAGCTGATAAAAAGGAAAGACTATGTCCAGGAATATCAATCTCTGGCAATATTTCAACAAATTTTGATTTAGCGTAGGCGACTAATTCCTTTATATCTTCCTGTGTGTAAAATCCTCCATAAGTTTTTGGTTCATCTAATGCTGGTGTGGTGATGTTGCCCCATTTACCTTTACGATCTACTCTCCAGGCACCTACTTGTGTTAGTTTAGGCAAAGATTTAATTTCAATTCTCCAGCCTTGATCGTCTGTTAAGTGAAGATGCAATACATTGTACTTGTATAAAACCATATTGTCGATGTATTGTTTCACTTCTGCCTTGGTGAAAAAATGCCTACTCACATCTAACATTAATCCTCTCCATCCAAATCTTGGTTTATCTGTAATAGTAACAAAGGGTATTTTCCAACTCGTATTATTTTGAACCGTATTTGCAAAAACAGCAGTGGGCATGATTTGCAATAAGGACTGCCACGCATAAAATAATCCTGCATTGGTATTGGCCTTCATTTGAATTCCTTTTTCATTTACAATTAAATGATAGCCTTCTTTTCCTAAGCTAGGTTCGTTGATAATTTGAATATCTATGCATGATTTATTAGAAGCAAAATTAATTTGATTACCTGTAACGGTTTTTAGTTTAGTAGCAATCAGTTCTCCTAAACTATTCGCAGCAATCGGTGCATTAATGACAATGGTCTTTGGTAATGTATAGTTGCCTATTCCAGTGCTCATTTCAAAAGGTTCTGGAATGATGGATATCTGAGCTTTTAAATTTGATAGTAGCGCAATTAGTAATACAGAAAGTAAAATTCGTTTCATATGCAATTTTTAGTATAAAAATAGGGATGCTACTAATATTAAGTTAGCAGTTTAAAGATACAAAAACTAGGTCTAAAAAAAAGGCCGCCCTCGAAAAACGGGGACGGCCTAGGGGAATTTTGAATTAGTTCTAGAAACTATATAGGAATCTAGTGTGTTTTTCTAATTAGTATCTGTATGCATCAGATTTGAACGGACCTGCTTTAGGTATCCCTAAATAAGCAGCTTGTTCAGTAGTTAATTCATCTAATTCAGCACCTACTTTAGCTAAGTGTAACCTTGCTACCTTTTCATCTAAATGTTTAGGTAACACATACACTTTGTTCTCGTAGTTTTTATGGTTGGTCCATAATTCAATTTGTGCTAATGTTTGATTTGAAAAAGAGTTACTCATTACAAAGCTAGGGTGACCAGTAGCACAACCTAAGTTCACTAAACGGCCTTCTGCTAAAATAATAACATCTTTACCTTCAATATTATATAAATCAACTTGAGGTTTAATGGTGTCTTTTGTATGACCATAGTTTTTATTTAACCAAGCCATATCAATTTCAATATCAAAGTGACCAATATTACAAACAATCGCTTTGTCTTTCATTGATCTGAAATGTTTTTCGTTAATCAAATCACGACAACCAGATGCGGTAACAATGATGTCTGCTTCTTTTACTGCGTTCTCCATCTTTTTCACTTCAAAGCCATCCATTGCTGCTTGTAAAGCACAGATAGGATCAATCTCAGTAACAATAACGCGACAACCTGCACCGCGTAATGAACCTGCTGAACCTTTTCCTACGTCTCCATAAGAACCAACCACAGCAACTTTACCAGCCATCATTACATCGGTAGCACGACGAATCGCATCTACTAATGATTCTTGACAACCGTATTTATTATCAAATTTAGATTTTGTAACAGAATCATTTACATTGATGGCAGGCATAGGTAAAGTTCCTTTCGCCATACGCTCATATAAACGGTGAACACCAGTTGTTGTCTCTTCACTTAATCCTTTAATGCCTTCAACAAATTGAGGATATTTATCTAAGACCATATTAGTTAAATCACCACCATCATCTAAAATCATATTCAAAGGACGGTCAGCACCACCAAAGAATAAAGTTTGTTCAATACACCAATCGCCTTCTTCAATAGTTTGTCCTTTCCAAGCAAAAACACCCACACCAGTTGCAGCAATAGCGGCAGCGGCTTGGTCTTGTGTTGAAAATATATTACAAGAGCTCCATTTTACTTCAGCTCCTAAAGCAGTTAATGTTTCAATTAAGACAGCAGTTTGAATGGTCATATGTAAACAACCCGCAATGCGTGCACCTTTTAAAGGTTGGCTAGGTCCATATTCGGCACGGATACTCATTAAACCTGGCATTTCAGCTTCGGCTAAACGAATTTCTTTACGACCCCAATCTGCTAATGTGATATCGGCTACTTTATAAGGTAGGCTAAAATCGATGTTTTCTAGGTTAGACATATATTTTTTGTTTAGAGGGCAAAGGTAGTAAATAGGATAAAATAATAAAATATTTGATATTTTTAGGATATTCAGCTATTATTATCTATTTTTATGATGATTTATGCTAAAATAACATGAAAAATAGGGCTCCCATAGTAGATTCGGCTGTATCTCAACAAAGCATCCCCTTAGACGAGAAGGATTTATCCATTTTAAGGCTATTGCAAGACAATGCTAGGATCACTGTTAAAGAGATAGCGGATCAAATTCATTTAAGTACCACACCAGTACATGAACGAATCAAAAGGCTTGAAAGTAATGGGGTCATAAAGCAATACGCAACTTTAATTGACGGGGCCAAGGTAAAAAAGGGGTTGATGGTTATTTGCTATGTATCTCTAAATCAACACAGTAAGAAGTCGGGAGGGCAGTTTATTAAGTTGATTAACGAGTTACCAGATGTGGTGGAATGTTATAGTATTTCGGGTGAATTTGACTTCATGTTGAAAATTGTCACCGAGGATATGAACAGTTATTACAATTTTCACGTCAATAAATTAAGTCAGGCCGACAATATAAGTCAGGTACAAAGCGTTTTTATCATGGGCGTAGTCAAACAAACCCATTTAATAGTATAATTTTTCTAACCCACTCAATTTATGCCGAATGAAATATAAGCAGCATCTTGGAATTGGATTAGCCATTTGTATTGTTATAATTATTGTTGGTTATTTTATTTCCCATCCAGGTAGGGAACCTAAAATATTGGTGAACAAATATCCTTTTTCAATTAAATCAATCAATTTAGTTTCCTTAACCACTTACAAAACGGCGACTAATGAAACAGATAGTAGTCCACTCATTACTGCAAGCGGACTTAAATTAGACAGTTTAAATCCAATTAGGCATCGTGTTATTGCTATTAGCAGGGACTTGAAAGAATTATTTTCATTCGGAGATAAAGTTAAATTAACTAATGCGGGTAAGTTTAATGGCATTTGGTTTATTCAAGATTTGATGAATAAAAAATGGAAAAATAAAATTGATATTTTAATTAATCCAAGCGATCCCCAAGTAAGTTTAGAAGGGGTGGTGATATCGAAAATTTAAAAATGCAATCGCATCACATAGTCGTCCATGTAAAAGCCATTGCCAATATCGAATTTAAAATCTCGCTCTTTAATAAAGCCTTTTTTTAAATAAAAAGTGTAAGCGTTGTTCAATTTATTGACTTGTAAAAATAGGGAAGTGGATCCTGCTTTTTTTGCTACTTCAATTGATTTATTTAGTAAGGCTTTGCCAGCACCTGTCCCCTGAGCATCTGGAAGTACATATAATTTATTGAGCTTATGTGCTTTTGAGCTTTCTGCTTCTTCTTTTTCAGCGCTTACAGAACAAAATCCTACTTGTTCCCATTCGCCTTTTTCATTTTGAATACTAGCAATATAAAATGCACAGCCTTTGTTCATTTGAGTGGCTAAGGAGTCATCGCTATACATCCAGTCTAACATGAAATCAATTTGCGCCTGAGAAATAATATGACCATAAGTACTTGGCCAAGTGCGCTCCGATACAGATCTAATAAAATTTAAATCGGAGAGCGCAGCCTTTGTAATTAAAATTTCACTCATGGAGATAGGTTCAAAAAATTACCCTAATTGCGCCAAGCTTTCTTCAATGGTTTGAATACGAGCCAATGCATCTGCTTTCTTTTTTTGTTCAATCGCTAACACTTCCGGCTTCGCATTTTGAACAAATTTTTCATTGTCTAGTTTCTTGCCTACACTCATTAAAAATCCTTGCTGGTGTGCCAAATCCTTTAATAAGTTTTCTTTTAAACTAGCGGTATCGATTGCTTGATCAGATACAATATAAAATTTATCTTTTTCTAAAGCCACTACAATAGATGCTCCGATGGCACTAGTCGTATATTGAATAGCAGAGGCGTTAATTTGTTTCGCCAATATTTTTTCTATGGTTTGATACGGCGCGTTATTGGAAGTTTGAATATGAAGTTCAATAGCGTCCTTAGGCTTGATCTGATTTTTATTGCGGGCGTCACGCAATGTTGAAATTACATTTTGCAATAATGCGCCTGCATTTAATATAGCACCATCTACTTTTGAAGTAGGGGTATATAGTTTAACACATAAATCCTCGGTCTGTGTTTTTAAAGTATG